>CAUUJV010000001.1:0-350966 GCA_963545565.1 uncultured Alloscardovia sp.
CCTCAGCAACAACCTCAGCTTCAGAAGCGCCATCAAAAACAAGAGCAACATCATCAGCAAATAACTGTGGCTGCTGAGGAGATAATGCCGCGATAGTAGAAGAATCCTTCATCTTAGTGCTAATCGCTGCAGCAACAGACTTAGGCAATGTAATACCAGTAGAAGCAAGTGCCATAATCTTTCCTTCCTTAATTTAAAAATACTTTTTGGTTTATTGGTTATTGTTTTCCGAGAAGTTGGCGAGCAAAAGCACGCATATCATCAGCCTTAACACCGTCAGGCGTCTTGCCAACATTTCTCATGTTCCCGCCGGTTGGTTTACGCGCGTCCGCTAAAGCCGCTTTCAACGCTTCACCATGAGCCTGCAACTCTTCCAAAGTAGAGCCGCGCAATAAGCCAGCAGGGACGCCCGTTTCTTGAGCAACCTGAGTTTTCCACTCTGCTTGTTGTTTCTCGGCTTTAATACTGGCGAGCTCTTTTTGAACCTGCTCATACTTTTCAGCATCAGACAGTTGCGACTCTTTCAACTTTTTCAGCTCATCAGCCGCACTCTTATTCGCTTTAGCACGAGACTCCCATTCACGAGAATGCTTAATAGCGGCCTCATACTTAGCCTGCCAATCAGTCGCATTATCATCGCCAGCGCCGTTACCACCATTGCCAGGATTAGTATTAGGATTGTCTGAACCACCCTTACTACCGCCTTCACTACCAGCGTCAATTGTGCGCACAAACTGCAGCCAATATGGGTACATGAAATTATGCATGATTTCCCTTTCCTATTCTTTTGTTTCGTTTTGCACTGTTGCAACACAAAGCGGCACCTGTGCAGGAAAAACAAAAAGCCACCCAAATATGCGCAGCCAAAATGTGAATTGCGTTCAATGATGAAGAATGATATTGTGAAAGTGAATGCGGAGCCCTCTGCTGCTAGTGTTTACGCCAGATCGTAAGACTGAGGATGTCTCCGCATTTATTATTTCAATTCGATTTGTTCCAACCCGTTAGAACTCCATGTCCAGGGCTCTTTAATCTGTTTTTCTGGATTACGTTTATTGTATAAACCAAGCTGATTAATCTCTTTAACGCTCAGCTGAGAATCACCAAAATCAAGGATAAAAATATTCTTTTCAACACCACGTTTTTGTGCCTTGCCTACAGCATCAGAAATACGATGTGCAGCAGTAGAATATTTTGTTGAACTTAACGATTTCAGTTCAGCACTCACCGTAGTTCCTGAATGGCTTGTCCACGTAAAATCATTTGTAGGCTGATGCTGTGAACTATCGTCTCTTGGTATCCACTCGAACGTGTGGCCAGCAGTTTTCATCTTCTCACAAAAGACTATTTCATGCCTCTCAAGAGTATCCACACTCAACGGAACCCCAGCCGCCTCCTGCCTCTTATTCCATATTTCTCAACAGTATCTTTCGCTTCTGCACGCATCGACAAAAGCTTCTTCGACACATCCCAGTCTGTACTAAAACGAGCTTTCGTAGGTTGAGCATCCTTAAGAACAGTCCCACCATGCTTACGCATAGCAGCAAGAGTCTCCGATAAACTCGGATTATCTCCCAAACTTGAGCGAGCAGCATCATAAATCCGCTTATACTCTTCAGGATGATAATCATCCGGCTTATCAGCCGCATCCCATGACGGCTCAATCCTGCACGAACAATGCGCATGATACGTGTTACCCTGACCGCCAGCAGTCTTCTCACTGACATACACGAAGCCACGAGAAGCAAGCATCGCACAAAACGCGCACGTATGAAAACCACTCGGAATACGCGCCCACCGAGGCCCCGACGGATCATTCTTAATATTCGACCGCATACGATGCCGCATACTCGTATGTATCACATCAGACACGAACTGTACAGCCTGCAACGCGTCAGTTAAATCATAATGGTCAGCTTTACGCAGCCCACTAATAATCCCCTCAACATCAATATCCTTATTCGGATCATAATCAGACATCTCATACCCGAATTGTTGAAACAAGCGGCGACGCAGATTATAATACTGGTATGCAGCCTCCTGAAGATCATCAGAATAGCTTTTCCGACACTACTAATCTTCTGCGCGCTCTCACCACGCGCAACCATGTCACGAACGAGAGTATTACAATCTTTCTCAATCTTAGCTGTCAGCTGCTTGTACCGTCTGCTCGCCTGATTGAGAAGCTGCTGAAGTTCCGGTTCCAGACTGCTCACCGTTATCTCCTAACAGACTCTGGCGAAGCTGAAGAATATTATTCTCAGCCTGCTTTCTACTCTGGTAAACACGCAGCTGACTAATCTCATCCGTAGTCAACCCAGCCTTCAACAAACCAATATCCGAGTCAGCAAAATCAGCGTTAACAGAAGCAATCTTCGCGTAATAGTCAGCGCGAGCAGCATCAGAAATTTTATGAGTGTGAGCCAATACCAGCGAATCGTCAATAGCCTTGATAAGGAAATGGCTGATTTAGAGAAGAAGAAAGCTGTATCGGATAAGAAGGCTGCCAGCGAAGCAAAGAAGGCCGCTGGCATTTACGTAAGCAAAAATACATCTGCATCTACTATAAAGAGCAAGAAACGTCAAATTGAAAATCACAATGCCTCAAGTCAAAAGGCCGCGACAGTAAGTGCTGCCTTGCAGAAAAAGATTGCAGACAAACGTGTGAAACGAAACAGTGCATACCAAAAACTCCAAAAAGAACAAGAGCGAGAAAAGAAAAAAGAGCAGCAATCTATGAAGCGTATGCAACTCTCATACGAGAGAAAAATAACTGCCATGAAGTCGGAAATGATTCCGCAGAGGATGGCTGGTTTGCACGAACAGTTAGAGAATAATGAAGCGCCTGAATATGACGTGTTTGTATCTCACGCTTGGGAAGATAAAGAGTCATTTGTAGATGAATTTGTACAAGCATTAGAGAATAAAAAACTGAGAGTATGGTATGACACCACAAAAATGAAATGGGGAGATTCCATGCGAGCGAAAATAGATGAAGGGCTCCGACACTCAAGATTTGGTGTCGCTATTTTATCTCCAGATTATATTTCTGACGGAAAATACTGGACGAAGGCTGAGCTGGATGGGCTTTTTCAGATGGAAAGCATCAATGGAAAGATGATTCTTCCCATTTGGCATAACCTAACTAAAAGGCAAGTGATGGATTTTAGTCCGGTTATAGCAAGCAAGCTTGCCATGAATTCTGCGAGTATGACACCTGATGAAATTGCAAACAAGCTTGTTGAGCTACTTCATAAAGGAGCGGAGGAGGAAGTCTGATGAAGAAGACAAAGAATACAAACAGTTGAATTTATGAAGTATGACGAGAGCCTGTGTGTTCAGTGCACGCGTATTGGCAGCTCTTATCGACGAGCCTGCTATAGTCACGGCTATGCATGAGTACATGGAGGAGCAGGGATACGCTTTTGATATCGCAGACAAGCGCTTGCACCATGAGATTTATCTGGGAGGCGCCCGCAAGGTGTCCGTCGAGAAACTAAAGACAGTGATCCGCCACCCCATAAAGCAAATAGATTGAAGTCAGCGGTATTTTGCCATTCCCCACGGCCAAGCTACCAGTTGCAAATCACATAGTTTTCGCTTTACTCAGCTTTCCGGCTGCAAGACAGATTAGACAGGTGATGACCATGTCTGGCAGTGTATTGCCTATTGGTGTATCGATATGCATTAGTATCCGATAAAGGATAAAGCCGATCGCCCAGATGATCAAATTAACGATATCCGCCTGTTTTTCGCTGACATCCTTTTTGAGGAGATAGAAGTCTGCAATCTGAATGGCAATCATCGGTGCAAAGACAGAACCGATGAGATAGAGGAAATCTGTGATATCATCCATAGGCCATATTATGGCAGCAATGGTACCGATTACCGTTACGATGATTGCTACGATTTTACCATCCAGCTTTGCAAAGATGGATTCACTGGAGATGCCAGCAGAATAGGCATCCATGAAAGTTGTGGTGACGGTGGAGAAAATAATGATGAGTAGTCCTATCACACCGAGACCTGTCTTTAAGAGAATCTGGGTTATGTCGTATTCACCTGTCAGAATGGCTGCTCCCATACCGATGATATACATCCACATGGAAACAAGACCGTAGACACCAGCACTAACTGCTGAGGCCTGTACTGGCTTCTCTGCCTCCCTGGTATAGTCGCTGATAAGTGGCAACCAGGAAAGCGGCATTGCAACGCCAAGCTCCACAGCAGCGCCGAAGGTTAGGGAATTGTTCATCCCTACAACGGTTTCTCCTCTGCGGAAGATAACTACGGACAGCACAATTGTTAGAAGGAACAGCGCCGCCATGGCGATAGTGTTGACCTTGCCTAGATTGGCAATACCGATAAGTAGCCAGACAATGATCAGTACACCGATGACAATGCACCAAATCCATCTGCCTGTATTAAGGATGCCATCTGCCGAGATAGCACCATCATAAATCATGATGACTGTCCAGCCCACTAGCTGTAGAATATTACAGATGGAAAAGAGCAAGCTACCTTTTTGCCCGAAACTCATCTTGGTGGTTTCCATAGCACTGCGGCGACTTTTACCACCAATTACACCTGCTGCGAAGAGCATTAGGCAGCCAATAACATGACCTGCAAGAATGGCAAGGAAGCCCCGTGTAAAGCCCAGAGATGCAAAATAGGTACCGGTCAGGATTTCCGCAATGGATACACCGGCACCAAACCAGATAAGACCATTCTCAAATAGGTTGGTCCGTTTGATCACTGTGCCTTCGCCTCCTCTGTGAATTCACCAGTGATGGCAAAGCCATGATTCATGGGGCCGCTGCCTTTGCCCAGATCCAGCATGGCGGCAAGTGCACCGGAGATATACTTCTTTGCTCGCTCGACAGCCGTCTCCAGATCGTAGCCCTTTGCAAGGTTGGAAGCGATTGCACTGGAAAGTGTGCAGCCGGTGCCGTGGGTATTGGGGTTGTTGATGCGTTTGCCGTAGAACCAACGGTAGATACCGTCCTTATAAAGAAGGTCATTAGCATCACAGAGATTATGGCCGCCCTTACAGAGGACTGCGCAGTGATATCTTTCATTAATCATCTTTGCTGCAACCATCATGTCTGCTTCTGCCTCTACCGGGATTCCTGTGAGGACCTCAGCTTCAGGAATATTAGGCGTCAAGACCGTAGCCATGGGTAGCAGTTTTTCCTTCAGAGCTGCTACTGCATCGTCACAGATGAGTTTTGCGCCGCTAGTAGCAACCATAACAGGGTCAACCACGATGTTCTTTGCTCCATACTGCTTCAGTTTCTCCGCAATCATCTCAATCAGCTCTGCGGAGGAGACCATCCCAATTTTGACAGCATCTGGATAGATATCCGTAAAGATATTGTCCAGTTGCTTCCCAAGGAATTCCGGAGTGACCTCCATAATGCCCGTTACGCCTGTTGTATTCTGGGCAGTCAGTGCGGTGATTGCACTCATAGCATACACACCGTTGCTGAGCATGGTCTTGATATCTGCCTGAATGCCGGCGCCCCCGCTGGAATCGCTTCCAGCGATAGTTAATGTTGTTTTCATAAGATACTTCCTTTCACGCATTGCGTTACTGGTTCAGCAGCACAGAAATGCTGCTTTGCTCTTCCTGCCCGGTCAGGACGATATCCGCCTGCTGCCGGATAATTGCCCAGTCTGCGCCACTGCTGGGATCATATACACCGCAGGTGCGAAAGCCCGCGGTCTTCGCGGTCTTGATGCAATAGAGCGCATCCTCAAAAACCAGAAACTCACCTGGATCATAGTCCGATGAACCATTCAGGAACTCAGCAGCTTTCTGATAGATCAGCGGCGCATGCTTGCCTTCTCCAACCTCCGTACAAGTAAAAATCGCTCTGAAACGGGAATCGATCCCAAGTCGTCTGAGGGAGAGCTCAATCTGTCCGCGGTCGCTGGAGGTTGCCGCTGCCATAGGGAGACCCAGCTCCCAGATGGCATCCAGTAGTGTCTGTGCACCAGGCTTCAGCAGTACTTCCTGCTCATAAAAATGCTGGATCACAGCGAGAACGCCCTGCTGTATTTCCGCTTCCGAAAGCTCTGGTGCATATTCACGCCACATATAGCTGGAGGATTCCGCCAGAGTCATGGGATAGACTGTCTCCCGAAAGCCGGGACGGGCGGTTTTCCCGATGGATGCGAGAAACCTCTCTCCAGCCGTGTCCCACATCTTCATGGAATCCAGAATGGTCCCGTCCAGATCCATAACGATACCTTTGATCATTTCTATTCGATTCTGCCGCGGCAGGTTCAGCTTTCCAGCATCTTTACGGTCAGCGTTTTCAGTTCGGCTGCAGCTTTCCGGATCTCCTTCTGGGCAAAGATCGCGCTGATGACCGCAATGCCGCAGATACCCGAGCCTGCAAGCTGCTGCACATTTCTGACAGAGATACCGCCGATGGCTACTACAGGAATGCTGACTGCTTCGCAGATGGCCTTTAGTATCTCGTAACTGACATCCTCTGCGTCATCCTTGGAGCTGGTTGGGAACACCGCACCGACACCGAGATAGTCTGCGCCACACTTTTCTGCCTGAATTGCCTGCTCCACTGTCTGGGCAGAAACGCCGAGGATCTTGTCAGGTCCGAGCTTTGCCCGGACATTTCCGGCCTCCATATCGCTCTGACCAACGTGAATGCCATCGGCGTGCATCTGCAGCGCGACATCCACATTGTCATTGACAATGAACGGAATATGATGCTCGCGGCAAAGCTGCTGGATCTCAATAGCTTCCTGCAGAAAAGCTGTGTAATCGAGGTTTTTCTCCCGCAGCTGGATGATGGTAGCACCCCCTTCAATTGCCTGCTCGACTTGGTTTGAGAGAGTCACGCCATTCAGCCATGCTCTGTCTGTGACTGCATAGAGCAACAGATCACTCTTATCGAATTTCATACTTTGCATCCTTTTCCAGTGTCTCGGCATCCATGTGACAGATGGCGTCGATGATACGGTTGCGATAGGTGGAGTTGCCGTCCTCTGGCTGCATGTGGGACCAGCCGATCTCGCCTGCAAGGCCCATGGCGCAGACGGTGGCAGCAGCTGCTTCCAGCTTATTGTTGGGATTTGCAACCAGGAATCCGGTCATCATGCCGGAGAGCTGGCAGCCAGTGCCGGTGACCTTTCCCATCTCGGGACGACCGTTGCGGATGACATAGCAGATCCTGCCGTCGCTGACCAGATCAATGGCACCTGTGATAGCAACAATGCTTCCGATCGAGGAGGCAAAGTCCTTGATGAACTTCACAGCACTATCCAGTGTCTCATCTGTAACTGAGTCAGCCACATCAGCATCCACGCCTTTTGTGGTCCCACTGCCCAGTGTCAGAGTCTTGATTTCGGAGATATTGCCGCGGACCACGTCCAGCTTGATTTCCTTCATGATTTTGACAGCTGTATCGGTGCGGAGTTTGCTGGCGCCGGCGCCTACGGGATCCAGAAGGACCACATGGCCGAGCTCGCTGGCCCTCTTGCCTGCAACGAGCATGCCCTTGATGCTGCGCTGGTTCAGGGTGCCGATGTTGATATTCAGGCCGCCGCAGATAGTGGTGATATCCGCCACATCTTCGGGCTCATCGGACATAATGGGGCTGGCGCCGCAGGCCAGCAGGACGTTGGCAACATCATTGACGGTGACATAATTAGTAATGTTGTGCACCAGAGGCACGCGATCTCTTACATTGGTGATGCAGGTTCCAAGCATTGGGAATTCCTCCTTGAAAAAAATCAGAATAATAGCAACCAGAATCAAACCGATGTTGGCATGAGGCTCCTGACAACAAAAAAGCAGGCACACCAATCCGGTATGCCTGCAGCAAGTATTTTCGATTTCCCTACGTTGGCATTATCCAAATCAGGTTACGGGTCGAGAAACACATTCTCCTCTCAGCCTGCTTTCAGCGCAAGCTCCCCGGATCTATTATTCAGTTAAATGTGGTTTACGCCAGATGATTCGATTTGTCAGCTATTCTCCCTTCATGGGCATCTTCAATTTTAAGAATCTCATCCAGCTGAATAATATATATACCAAACAGCGAATAAATTCAATTGGCAACACACACAAATTTGAATTTGTGCTCCCGAACATTTTCCTAATTGACCATTACATGCCGCAAAGTCGTATCGATTTGCGGATGTGTCGGATGGTTTCCAAGGGCTTTGTCCTGTAGATTCCACCAATGTGTCTAAGATTGAATAGGTGAATTGAATTATGGATTATACCTATCATTATGACTCGCCGATCGGCGGCATCACACTTGCAAGCGACGGCAAAGACTTAATTGGTCTCTAGTTCGATGGGCAAAAATATTTTGCGAATACAATAGGGGAGAAAACAGCTGAAGAAGCCTTGCCTGTTTTTGAAGAAACCGTAAGATGGCTCGATATTTATTTCAGCGGTAAGGCTCCCGACTTCACTCCGCCGCTCTCCATACGGACAACGCAATTTCGAAAAGAAATCTGGGAAGTCATGATGGCCATACCCTTCGGGAGGACGATGACTTATGGTGAGATTGCGGATATTATCGCAAAGCGCAGAGGCCTTTCGCAGATGTCTGCGCGGGCAGTCGGTGGAGCGGTCGGGCATAATTCCATCTCTTTAATCATTCCTTGTCATCGCGTTGTTGGTATGGACGGAAGTCTGACAGGATATGCTGGAGGAATAGATAAAAAAGTTAAACTCCTTACAATGGAAAAGGTAGATATGGCACATTTCTTTGTGCCGGAAAAGGTACTGCATTATGCGACCAACACGCTTCGCTGAATCGCAGAGAGAAAATAACAATCTGACGTAAAAGTTAGAACAGGTTGGAATGACTTCCTGTTCTGGAAACTGTGAGTATTAGGTCTTTTTATAAACCGCGTAGATGAGGAGTTAATCAGACTGCATGTGGCATTCACGGAAACATATCTTTTTGCTAAATACTGCCATCCATGATTTTGTTGCTTATCGGAGCTATTTTTTGTAATCATTGATTTCGTAAAAGGCTGTGTTTCTAGCGGTATACCACTAGAAACACAGCCTAGATTCTTATATTAAATTCTTGTACTCAATGTCAATCTACTTGACAGACTTAATAGTTAGTACGCAGACAATGGATAGAAGAGACATGACAATTGCGATTGGGAAAATCAATGCATATGATCCTGTGATGGAAACAATAGTCGATGTGATGAGAACTCCGACAGACTGACCAGCAGTGGTTGCAGCGTTGATAAATCCGAGATCCTTACCGGCTGTTTCTTTACTAGGAAGAACGTCCACATTCAATGCTTGATCAATGGACATGAAGATTCCTTGTCCTAGTGAAACAAATACAGCAGCTCTACGTACATTGCTGTGACAGTGTGAGAAACCATTGGAGCGATAAAGCCGATAATTGCGAGAACTGCAGCGAGAACGACCATTGGCTTACGGCGGCGGATGCGATCAGACAGAGGCCCGACAATCATTGCGACAATTGATGCAACCATTTGGAAAAGCGCAATGTTGCCAACAACTGCAGCTGCATTAACTTTGGATAGTCCCATGTAGTCTTGGCAGATATAGAGCCAATATGCAGCTAACATTTGGATTGCTAGAAGGAGAAGGCTGCGGCAGCCAAATGCGCGCCAGAAATCTGGAGCATGAAGCGGTGGAGTGAAGGAATATACAAGGTGCTGCCAAACATTGCGACCGTCACTGCGAACAGCTTCATCCTTATTACTGGGCTCGCGTGGAATAATAATGAGGAACAGAATAGCTGAAATAAACATGAAGAATGAGGCAAGCATAAATCCTGTGTGGACACTTTGCGTTGTTGTCGCAAATTTTGCGCCAACCCATGCGCCGATTGCAAGGCCAAGTGTATTGCCAAAACCAATTGCAGAGGAAATTGTTCCGCGATACTTCTCAGGTACACGATCAGAGACCGTGGAATAAATTGGAGAATTCATCATGTTGAATCCAAGTTTGGAGAGCCACAAAGCAGCGGTTACGCCTACGATGATGCCAAGATTGCCCATGAGTAAATAGAATGTAAGAGTAAACCATGCACCCCAGAAAAGCCATGGCGTGCGGCGACCAAATCTTGTACGAGTCATATCAGACAGGGCGCCAACAACAATATTTGCTACAAGAGCAATGATGGAACCAACTGAAGTCATAGCTCCTAGAACTGCCGTCGGATTTGCTGCACCTAAATCTTTAATACGTTGTGGGAGCAAAACCTGGCTTACCATCGCGAAACCTATGGACATAATAATCCAGAAGGCAAGGTATCCAATAAGCCAACGAGCAAGGTTAAATTTCTCCTCGCCCTCTTGAGCCTGTTGCACTGCAGGAGCCGTTTGTGCGGTCATCTTTTTCTCCTTATGGTTTTGGGGGAGTGAAGTACTTATGCCAGCACTATGCTGGATTTTCGTTTTATGAAATGAGACGAAATAAAAATAGGTATAAGGGAGTCTCTCTCCGTGGAAGAGCAAAAAGCAATACATCTACGGAGAGAGGGAGAGTAAGTAATAAAACTTAGATTGAGATAAGATCTTTTACAGAGAAGCCAATATCTACGCGATAATTCTTCTCAGAAGGATTCTTATACTTAACGAGCGCCTGCTTTGACTGTCCATCAAAGAACCACCCGGTCTCAGCATTTGTGAACTCGTCAAAATTGAGATAGCGATCAATAAGCGCACTACCAACATGTACTTCAAGAGGTGCCATTCTCTTACAAATTACTGAGAGTTTCATATCAGTAACTCGTGTTTCGAAGTCTCCAGAGCGATTGACATCAACAAGAACACCGTCGCTATTAGTCGTGACGTTGAAAGTTGTCTCAAGGAATTTGCCGCGCTTGTAATCTTGGGAGACCCCATCATCCTCATAAAGTGTGAAGTTCACATCCGTATTTGGCTCAATGAGCATGTCGAGATGATCAATAACTTGATTATGGATATTGGTCAACTCTGGGCTGCGAGGTATAACAGATCCGACACGCAAGAACATTGGAATAGAGCTGAGATCAACAGGAACTCTAACAGTAGAGCCGCCTTCAATGTATTCCTTTGTGCGTAGATCAAACCATTGAGCTCCCACTGGTAGATAAACGTCTAGGTGATCAACGCCTTTATCGAGCACATTAGCGACTAGAAGCGAAGGGCCGAGCATAAACTCAAAGTTCTCTTCGAATGTCTTCGGATCGTTTTGGAACTCATAGACTAGTGGACGCATAATTGGCGCACCGCTGGTTGAAGCTTCATGCAGCAGAGAGTAGAAGTAGGGAACTAGTGAGTAGCGAAGCTTAATAGCATCCCGAATATAAAAGGGATATAAGCTGGATATGACCATGGTTCTGTCACAGTATTGTCATCGTTACATGAGTGAATTGAGAAACGCGGCTGGAAAATACCATTCTGAACCCACCGCACGAATAATTCTGGCTCTGGAGCTGGGCCATAGAATCCGCCAATATCGCATCCTTGGTTAGCAACTCCTGATAAACCCATGCCTAGAATCGTTGTGACGTTGTATTTTAGATTTGTCCAAGTAGTGCCTTATCGCCTGCCCATGTCTGTGCATAGCGCTGAATTCCAGCAAAACCAGCACGATTAATGACGTACGGGCGAATATTTGCGTCATGAGCTGCTATAGCCTGATGAGCAGTTTTTGCCATCAGAGTAGACATCAAGGGCTTCACCTCGCCGATGGTCCGCTTGCGCCCTTCTGCGTCGACAATTGCGGCATTATCGAAAATCTCATATTCGTTATTATCATTCCAGATAGAAGTAATGCCGATATTGAGAAGGGCTTTTGTCATATTCTTGGCCCAAATTTCACGACCTTTAGGGTTGGTAAAATCTACAAAGTGTGCAGGGCCGCCCCAGTATCGATCAACTTGCGAAGCTGAATCATCATTAGTGCGAACAAAGCCGTGCCCATCTTCGAATTCTTCGGTTAAGAAGTGGTTGACAAGCATACCTGGTTTGATATTTGGCGCAACAAGAGCTCCTCTATCTTTTTGTAAGGATGAGACAAAGCCTGCAGGGTCTGGGAATCTTGTTGTATTCCAGTTAAAGACATACCTCTTGCCTTCTGGAGAGCTGGTATATCCAGAGCTTAGGAAGAAACCGTCACAGGGGATGTCGTACTTCTTGCAGGTATCAACGAAGTTTTCAATTGCTTTATCACAATCTTTATCCAGCTCTGAGTAGAACATGGTAGATCCCATGTAGCCGATAGAAGAAAGTGGCATTATAGCGGTTTTACCAGTTAAATCAGTGTAGTGTTCTACTACGTCTTTGATAGTGGGGCCACCGATAAAGAAGACATCAATATCACCAGCGTCAGCTTGGAAATAGCTATAACGAAGCCAGTAATTTGAATGTTCTGCATCCATATCAAACACAGAATCAGAGGAATTATTGTAGAAAAGACCACTTGCGAGATTTTTCTCGCCATCGAAATCGATGTAGAAAGGAATCATCTTATAGAGTGGATCGCTCATGCTGGCGTCCCAACCCAGAGCATCGGTGTTATGCATGCGCATACGGCGCTTATGCTTATTTAAAGCACCTGATTTCTCTCCAAAGCCATAGAAATAGTCATGTTCTCCCATCTGTGAATAGTGATAGATACGACCATTGTCGTCCTGCATAAATGCGCGACCAGGAAGGTCGGAGTGCACAGTATTTCCAGCTTCATCTACAATCGTGAATACAAATGGATCTGCTTGAATGATTAGATTGTATTTACCGGTAGAAATTGACTGTGTGCCATCACCGTTTTCGATGATTTCAATGGGGATAGGAGTGACACGTTGACGTTCATCAGCCATCAAATCATCGGTGGCATCATCCCCTGCTGTTTTCACAAGTGCATAGTTAAGTTCTTCGGAGAACTCTTTTTTCAAATGTTGAGCGAATACGAATGATGTTCTCATCGAGGACATAGATGCGAAATTGAGCACCATTGGTCGAGATATCACAGTAATCACCATGATTCGTTATGCCAGTGAGTACAGTGCTTGCCTTCATGTTAAAACTCCTTTATTTTTACATGATTGCATCGGCAGAAGTACCGAATACTACCGAATCAGTGGACTCCTATGTTGCTCACTGATCCCTGTAGTTTTCACATGCTAACGACAGAAATAAATCTCAGTGCTAATTTTCCATCATTTTCCAAAAAGTAGTTGTTTAGCAGGTTGAAATAGCACCAGTACTGTTACGAGGTACAAAATGCGTCTCTAACAGTTTGTTTTCATCAGTTGAATGCGAAGTGTGTGTAATATGATCGATAAGTAATGATGCGGCCTGCTCACCAAGTTGGCGGCGTGGAATTTCAATTGTTGATAGTGTTGGAATCACGTAGGAACTCAAAGGAATATCGTCAATTCCCACAATAGAAACATCATCGGGAATAGTCAGACCGCTACGAATCAAACCCGACATAAAACCTACTGCAATGTTGTCATTGTAGGCGAGAACTGCATCTGTTCTATTAGAAAGAAACCGAGATACTGCCTTTAATCCGCCTTCATGTGTTGGCTCTTTACAGCTGATCTGAAGAGTCTCTATACCATGTGCAGCACAGTATTGATTGAGTTGACGCCACCTTATTCCAGATTGCCATGACGCTTCTGGGCCCGAGAGATAACTGATGCTCTTGTGCCCTTTACTAGCCAGATATGTTACAGCTTGTTCTATTCCTGTTGAGGTATCAGCTATTACGGAAACAACACCACGTACATTTCGATTAATAGATACAACGGGTTTAATTTCGCATAGCTTGCGAATCGTTGCATCTGACATGCGCGATGATGCCAGAATAATTCCATCAACATAACGCAATACGGTGTTGATAGAGGCTTGTTCGAGAGTACGCATTTCTTCAGAATTCAAAATACTCAGGCCGAAACCGCGCTTTGCACAATGAATCTGCGCGCTTTTGACAATTTGTGAGTAAACAGGATTACTGAGGTCTGCAACAACTATGGCAATCAGGCTGTGGAGTTGCTCTGAATTATTATCAATGTTTTTTACTGCAGGACGATAACCTAAATCGTTGGCGATACTAATGATTCGTTCTGCTGTTTTGGCACTGACTCGCCCTGGCCGAGCAAAAGTCCGAGAAACTGTAGATGCTGCAACGCCGCCTTTGCAACGTCACGAATCGTCACCGATTTAGTATGCAAATTGTTATCGGTAGCTGTGACATCATGTGTGTATTCGGAAGGAGAAATATCGTCGGATTGTTGTGGCATGACGCTCCTTTCACGAACCGCTCTTTGACAGAATAGCAAATTTGGCGCTTCTCATTGTAAGCAAAAAACGGCAACAAATTTTTTCTGACTTTGTGCAGTTCTGCAGTTGACCACACATGCAACAATACAGTTTTCGAACTACTTACTCACTAGGGTAATAGCAATGCATTGCTACTCCAGTGATGACGGAGATGAGTAACATGTCAGTACAACGGCGTCTCAATCCAGACCGTTTGTTTTCATCGAATAGTGATGAAAGATCTATTGCGCGTGAACTTTACGAATCAATAAAGGATGCCCCGATAATTTCTCCACACGGACATGTTCCTGTGGAGTGGTTTGCACACGGTTACCACTTTGAAAACCCCACGCAGCTTTTTCTTACGCCTGATCATTACGTGACGCGCATTTTGCATGCTTGCGGTGTGCAGTTGAGCGATCTTGGTGTTGGACAAGAAGCACTAACTGATTCTCAAGCTCGAAACGCTTTCCGTTTACTCGGCAAATACTGGTATGCCTTTGCCGGTACCGCAATGCAATACTGGTTTGAGGATTCTCTCGAACGTGTCTTTGATATCACAAAGAAATTTAGTGAAGATACGGCTGATGCAATTTATGATCAAATCAACGAGTTGTTGCCGCAGTCGGAATTCGGTACGCGTGAGCTCGTCGAACGATTCAATATTGAGTCAATCTCTACTACAGATGATCCAGTTGATAATCTCTCCGTCCATGATGCTATCAACGCAGATTCTAGTTTTTCGCCTATCCTTGCTCCGGCGTTTAGACCAGACATTTATTTAGAAGTCGGTAAATCAGGCTGGGTAGATAAGGCAGACGCACTGGGTAAGGCTGCTGGAATAGATACTGAATCATATGATGGTTTTGTACAGGCGATGCGGCAGCGTAGGGCTTTCTTTAAGGAGCATGGTGCTGTTCTGTCCGACCATTCTCATGCGGATACTCATGCAGAGCGTCTATCTGATGCCACCGCTCGTGCTTTGTATACAGAAGCGCGTAGAGGGACTATCAATGCAGAAAATGCGCGTTTACTCCAACGTCATCTTCTCAACGATCAGGCGTTACTTGCACAATCTGATGGACTCGTTATGACAATCCATCCGAGCGTGTATAGGAATTATGATTTATCTACTTTTGATTCTTATGGAGCGGACGCAGGTGCAGATATTCCGCAGCGTGCCGAATTTGTAAGCGGTTTGCGTCCACTTCTGAATGAATATGGAAATAACCCAGATTTTCATCTAGTCGCTTTTACGATTGATGAAACAGTATTCTCTCGTGAACTTGCTCCGTTAGCAGGGTTTTATCCAGCGCTCTACGTGGGCGCACCTTGGTGGTTTATTGACTCACCTCATGCGATTATGCGTTATTACGAGGCAATCGTGGAAGATGGGGGCTATCGCGTCTATCTGGTTTTGTTGATGATACGCGTGCACTCTGTTCAATTCCCTCACGACATGATATGAACCGCAGAGTTACTGCTCGCTTTTTGGCAACATTGGTTGCAGAACATCGTATCGATAAAGATGATGCTCTAAATCTGATTCACATGGTGATTGTTGATCAGCCTCGCAAAGTTTTTAACCTTTATCCATCATCAAAAAAATAAAGGAGAAGCATTATGACAGCACGATTAAGTCGTGAGAAAGATGGTCGTCCGGCAGCTCCAGAGCGTATTATCCATCTTGGTGTTGGTAATTTTCATCGTTCGCATCAAGCATGGTATACCCAGCATGCTCCTGATGCTAATCAATGGGGTATTGCTGCTTTTACCGGGCTTGGTACAGCTCTATGGTCGAAAAACTTACACCGCAGGATAATGTGTATACCCTAATCACTTCAAATCCTACAGAAGATGAGTTTGAGGTTATCTCCTCTATTACATCGGTATATCCTGGAAGTGATGTGGCAAATCTACGTCGGCTTTTTGCTGATCCAAAGGTATCTATAGTCACTTCAACTGTTATCGAAAAAGGCTATATGCGGGACTCTCACGGTGATCTTGATATCTCTGATGAAGCAGTTCAAACTGATATTGCTGCTTTAAAAAGTGGCGACTTTGATATTTCGTTACGCACAATTCCTTTTCGTATGGTAACAGGCTTTTTGGCACGTCGCGCTGCTGATGCTGGTCCTATAACTGTTCTTCCATGTGATAATTTGGCTGGCAACGGCCCCGCATTTAGGCGTGTTGTAGAGCAAGCAATTGACTTGATTGATTCCACATTGTTGGAATGGACTCATGACAACGTTAGCTGGGCTACATCTATGGTGGATAGAATCACCCCGGCGACAACAGAGAATGACACTGAAGCAGTTCGTCAAGCAACCGGCTTAGATGATGCTTGGCCAGTGCGAACTGAGCCATTCTGCGAATGGGTTATTGCTGGCGATTTTCCTTCGGGACGCCCGGCTTGGGAAGAAGCAGGTGTGACATTCACCGAAGACGTAACTCCTTATGAGAATCGTAAATTGTGGATGCTCAATGGAGCTCACTCAACTTTGGCGTATTGCGGATCTGTTTTGGGATATTCCACTGTTTCTGAAACAGTAGCAAATGAGACATTGGTGAGTTGGATTAATGAATGGTGGGATTTAGCATCACTATATATAGATGTGCCAACAGACGATTATCGTGCCCAGCTTCTTGAGCGCTTCGCAAATCCTCGTATTCGACATCAGCTTATGCAGATAGCATCTGATGGCTCACAGAAGTTGCCTGTACGAATTGTTCCCGTAGCGTTAAAAGCCATAGCAGATCATAGGGCTCTTTCAGCACCTGCGCGCACTGTTGCTGCGTGGATTCTGTTCTTGCGTCGCTATGGAGCAGATGCTGCTGCAGATCCAGATTTAGAAAATATAGTCAATATTGCGTCGTTGCCTGATCAAGTTGCGGTGCAACAGATAGTTGCTTATTTGAGTAAAGATCTCTCTCAATCTCAGAAATTTATTACTGAAGTAAGTCGGCAGCTACACACTATTGAAGAATATATGCGCTAATTAGACATCAAAAATAAGCTATTTCTTTCAGTTTTACTCTGAAATAACATAAAGAAAGCAGGAAATATGGCAATCGAAAAAGCTGAAGTATTTATTACCAGCCCGGGACGCAATTTTGTTGTGTTCCGTATAACTACAACAGATGGTGTAGTTGGTTTGGGTGACGGCACTCTCAACGGACGTGAATTAGTTGTTGCCGAGTATCTAAAGACAATTTCTCCAATGCTCATCGGTAAAGATGAAGATAACATTGAGGACATCTGGCAGTACTTATATAAGGGCGCATACTGGAAGCGTGGACCTGTGACTATGGCAGCTATTTCAGCTGTTGATGTAGCCTTGTGGGATATTAAAGCAAAAAAGGCTGGAGTACCTGTTTATCAGCTACTTGGTGGTGCAAGCCGCACTGGTATTTTAACGTATGCTCACGCATCAGGTGTGGATCTTCCAAGTCTCTTCGACAATATTGATATGTATCGTGATTTGGGATTCAAAGCTACTCGTATTCAAGCTTCATTGCCTGGCATTCCTTCAACTTACGGTGTGGCAGCTTCTGCTAATGCACAAAAAGGTGAGGGAGAAGAGGGTGTGCGCTATGATTATGAGCCCGCACGCCGCACCACTGTTCCTGTTGAAGAAGTCTGGGATGCACGTACATATATGAATACGATTCCAGGTGTCTTCGAGGAAGTGCGCAATAAGTACGGTAAAGACTTGATACTATTGCACGATTCGCATCATCGTCTAACTCCTATTCAAGCTGCACGATTTGGAAAGCTTTTGGAGCCTTATGACCTGTTCTGGATGGAGTACACAACTCCAGCAGAGGAGAATCAAGAGTTCCTTCGCATCGTCCGCCAGCATACGACAACGCCAATCGCAATTGGTGAAATTATTAATTCTTGGAGTGATTACACAATTCTTATCAAGGAACAGTTGATTGATTATGTGCGCTCTGCTGTCACTCACACTGGTGGCTTGACTCATATGAAGAAGCTCATGGCTTTTGCTGAGCTCTTTGGGGTTAAGTCAGGGTTCCATGGTCCTACAGATGTTTCACCTGTAGGAATGGCCGCTAATCTGCATCTAGACCTTGCTATTCCTAATTTTGGTATTCAGGAGTATATGCGCCATAGTGACGAAACTCTCACAGTCTTCCGCACTTCATATACCTTTGAGAATGGTTATTTGCATCCTGGCAATAAGCCTGGTATTGGCGTTGATTTCGATGAGAAAGAGGCTGCAAAGTATCCGTATCAACCAGCTCCTCTCCCAGTAGATCGTCTTCTCGACGGAACTATGCATGAATGGTGATAACTGTGATTTCCAGCAACGACGTTAATCACATTGTTGTCATGGGCGTATCGGGGTCAGGAAAGACAACTGTAGCTGCTCAGCTTGCGAAGTATCTTGACTGGCCTTATGCAGAAGCTGATGATTTTCATCCACAGTCGAATATCGACAAGATGGCTAGCGGGATTCCTCTTAATGATGATGACCGCTGGCCATGGCTCGAATCTCTACGAGACTGGATGACTGCTCAGGCACGTGAAAATAAATCTACTATTGTTACTTGCTCAGCACTAAAACGTGTGTATCGCGATATTCTACGGTCTGCTGATGGTTGCGTACATTTTGTTGAGCTTGACGCTGATGAAGAAACGCTCGTAGAGCGAATGTCTGAGCGAGAACATTTTATGCCTGTCTCACTATTACGGTCTCAGGAAGAAACGCTTGAGCCGCTCGAAGGAGACGAGGAAGGTTTTCGCATCGTCAATAATGCTCCAGTTGATGCTCTTGTAGAAGCTATTCTTTCACGACTTAAACTCAGCAAAAATAATGAGGTAAATATGGCTAACCAAGCAAATATCGGAGTGGTAGGACTGGCAGCTATGGGGTCAAACCTAGCTCGCAATCTTGCTCATCACGGTAATACAGTTGCGCTTTTGAATCGTAGTGAGTGGCGAACTGATGAATTGATAGAGAAACACGGTGGTGAAGGACAATTTATCCCTGCGTATTCGTATGAAGAGTTTGCCCGTTCGCTTTCTCGCCCACGTACAGCAATTATTATGGTTAAAGCTGGTGCAGCTACTGATGCAACAATAAAAGCTCTAGAAGAGGTTTTTGAGCCCGGCGATATTATTGTCGATGGGGGTAATTCCTTCTTTAAAGACACTATTGAGCGTGAAAAGGCTGTACGAGCTACTGGTATCCATTTTGTTGGCTGTGGTATATCTGGTGGCGAGGAAGGTGCACTCAATGGACCTTCTATGATGCCCGGTGGAACTGATGAGTCATGGGAGACTCTCGGACCAATACTGAAGTCTATTGCTGCTGATGTTAATGGTGAACCATGCGTTACGCATATTGGGACAGATGGGGCTGGGCACTACGTCAAGATGGTACACAACGGCATTGAGTATGCTGATATGCAAGTCATCGGAGAAGCCTACGACATTATGCGCCGAGGGTTGGGCATGAGTACTGATGAAATCGCTGATACTTTCACCGATTGGAATAAGGGAGATCTCGACTCATACCTTATTGAGATAACTGCTGATACTTTGCGTCATAAGGATGCTATTACAGGGCAACCTCTCGTAGACGTTATTGTCGATCGCGCGGGTATGAAAGGAACAGGAACATGGACTGTTCAGTCTGCACTTGAGCAGGGCAGTACTGTTTCTGCAATTGCTGAGTCAGTCTTTGCACGCGCACTATCTTCTCATACAGAGCTCAGAGATGCGGCTCAGCGTGAGGAGCTTGTTGGTCCTGATGGACATATTGAATGCAGTGATAGAGAGGAATTTGTCGAAGCACTCCGTCAGGCATTGTTTGACGCTAAAGTTGTTTCTTATGCTCAGGGACTCAATGAGATTCAAGAGGGAGCGCAGCAGTACGGTTGGAATATCAACCTATCTGAGGTTGCGCGTATCTGGAGAGGCGGATGTATTATTCGTGCTCAGAAGCTTCTTGATCGTATTACTCAAGCATTCAGTAATGGAAGTACTATCGAGTCATTGCTCTTTGATCCATATTTTAAAGATATACTAGTGTCCTCACAGAATGCGTGGCGTAAAGTCGTTGGAGCAGCAACTCAGACTGGTATTCCAACTCCTGTTTTATCTAGCTGCTTAGCATATTACGATGGTTTACGCTCACGGCGTCTCCCTACAGCATTGACGCAGATGCAGCGCGATTATTTTGGTGCTCATACTTATCGTCGTGTTGATAAGCCTGGTGTATTCCATACTTTATGGGCAGAAGAGGGTCGCCCTGAAGAGCAACAAGATAGTGCAAGTGGGCAAAGAGTAGCATAGGCTAAAATTGCCTGCACAAAAAATATAAATAAAACAATCGATTAATAATGACACAAGGGGATTCATAACGAATCCCCTTTTAAATTGATTAGATGGATTTTTCCTGGATGCTAATTAGATGATTAAAAAGAATATTGCTATAAAACAGCGATGGAAAATGAATGCAAATGAAAGCGTAGAATTCCTTATTCTCTTATTGTGATTATTGAGTTACTCAACATGAACGTGTATTGAGCAGGTCTGCGCAATGGAGGGCAAGGCTGTGAGCGCTAACACTGGTAATAATGGTGGTGATGAAACTGTCACAAGGTCTAAGGATTCTGCAGTCTTAGATTTGACTGTTGGTAGTCCCATTTTACGTATTCTTATTTTTTCTGTTCCGCTTGTATGTGGTTCGTTCGTTCAACAGATTTACAATTTTGCTGATGTCGTTGTTGTTGTTGTTGGTCGACTCATCTCTAGTGATGCTCTTGGTGCTGTAGGAGCGACGTATTCGCTCGACTTCCTTATCCTTGGTTTTATCCAAGGAGCCTGCATTGGTTTATCTATTCCTGCAGCACAGAGTTTTGGTGCGAAGAAGGCAAGTGAATTTCGCCGGCATATGTGGAATGGGCTATGGGTAGGACTCATCATTGCTGCAGTTTTTACCGTATCATTTGTTCTTCTAACCCGCCCACTTTTGTTAGCAATGGGAACGCCTCGAAGTCTTCTTGAGATGGCTGTAACGTATATAATCATTGACTTTATAGGTATTCCTGCGGCAGTTATTTATAATTATTCAGCAGCTATTCTTCGTGCTGTTGGTGACTCAAAACATCCATTTTATTTTCTAGTGTTTTCCTGTGCCATCAATATTGCTTGCGATATTACTTTTTATTACGGTATTTCACATGGGTGTGGCAGGGTCTGCGTGGGGGACTGTGATTGGTCAGACACTTAGTGCGATTCTTAATTGCTGGTATGCATTTGCGCGTATTGATATTTTTACCAGTAAAGGAAATTTACGTCGTGAAATAGCATGGTCGCCCTCGCATATACGACGTTTATGCGTGGTCGGGCTTCCGATGGGGGTGGAATACTCTATTTCAGCAATTGGTGCAATTCTGATGCAGAATGCTTTGAATTCTTTAGGAGCTGCTTTAGTCACTGCACAAACAGCAGGAGAGAAAATTCGCCAGATGTTTACACTTCCTATGGAAAGTGTCGGTATGGCGATGGCAACTTATGCTGGGCAAAACTTTGGCGCACGCAATTTTAAGCGGTTACGTCAAGGGCTCGTTAGCGGAGTTGTGATTCAGAGTATCTATTCTTTGATGATGTGGGCAGTTATCGCAATTTTTCAACGCCCACTTGTTGAATTCGTTATTGGTAGGTCATCATCAAAGATAATTATTTCCAGCGGTATACAATACCTGTCGACAATCAGCTTCTTCTTTATTCTGCACGGATCGTTAATGATTTTTCGTAATACTTTGCAAGGCGGGGCATAGTACTTTAGCAATCGTTTCAGGGCTAGGAGAATTACTCGGGCGCGGTATAGGATCGTGGCTTGTTTTCGCTGGGCTAGGTTATCTTGGCATCTGCTATGCAAATCCGCTGGCGTGGGGAATTTCTTTAGTTTATTGCGTCGTTATGGTTGGTGTGATGTTTATACGAGACAAGAGGCAAATTGTGGCAACCACGTAATTTACAAGTCAGTTTATCTTTACCATTTATTCATGGTCGAAATACGTGCTGATTCAGATAGTCCTGATTCGCCCGATAGATTGAGCACAGATAAGGACGTCACAATTCTGGAGGTTGCCAAAGCTGCGGGCGTGTCTGCTACGACTGTTTCTCGTGTGTTTGTGCATCCGAATCGTGTGAGCTCAGCAACACGTAATAAGGTTCAGCAGATTGCTCAAAAGCTTGGATACCATAGTGAACCTATTCGCACATATCTTGATTCTTCTAACCCTCTTCACGGGTTGATTTCACTGATAGTAACAGATTTAGAAAACCCTGTTTCTTCGCAGATAGCTACATCTGTGCACCGAGAATGTGCGCGCTATGGCTTTGGGGTAGTTGTGTCAGATACCGAAGAGAGCTCACGCGCGGAACTTGCTATGATAAAGCGGACTTTGCCTGTTGTTGACGGTATTATTCTAGGGTCTTCGCGCGTCTCGGAAGTAAGTATTCGTAAGCCAGTCGTCTCCGTCAATCGCATTGTTAATGGCATTCCTTCCGTTATCTCTGCTGATAATATTGCTATCGAAAATGCTATTAAAAAACTAGTTGAATACGGTCATAAAGAGATCGCATATATGCCAGGGCCAGATAATTCTTGGCAGAACATGGTGCGCGCTAGTTCAGTTGGCGAAGCATGTAAACAACTGGGGGTTCGGCATCGTCAACTACCGTGTGCTTACCCCATTGGGGCTGCGAGTGATTCAGGTTTTCAAGCATTTCTTGAGCATTTGTCAACGGCAGTCATCACCTTTAATGACGCTATTGCATTGGGGCTTGTTCAGTTCTTGACTGAGCATGGAGTGAAAGTACCGGATGACGTATCGGTAATAGGTATAGACGATATTCCAGTTAGTGAGATATTTATGCCATCGCTATCAACGGTGCGTGTGCGACGACATGATATGGGTAGAGAAGCTGCCGTGAAACTTATCAATAAGATTCGTCATAAGGACGATGACAATTATGCTCCAATTTCTATACCTTCAATTTTTATTGAGCGAAGCAGTATTGGCTCGACAAATTTATGATTTCGAAGGTGATTTCTGAGACATCGCACTCTGTAATCGTTCTTCAACAATTTGTAGTAGCTATTTTTTCTTAATCCTGCTTGTTTCTTTCTCCCTCTCCGAATACTGATTGAAAACGTCTGGACGAGGAAGAATATCAGAATATGCTTCGATTACTTGTCATTCAAATTTGACTAGTTTCGCACTAACTTTGCATAGCAACGTAATTAGGAATCACTGCAGGGTAATCCGCCCATGCTCCGGGTTGAGTGCACATGTACGCAGCGGCATTCACAGCTTTGATGTGAGCCTTGCGTAGGGGAGAACCTTTGAGTAGCTCCGCAGTGAGGGTGCCTGAGAAAGCATCACCTGCACCAATAGTGTCCTTCACGCGAACATGAGGAGTGCGCACCTTAGAAATTTCTCCAGAGCGAGCATGGATAACAGAGAAGCGGCTTCCAGACGTCAAAATTGCATAATCTAAATCGTAGTTATCAATGAACCAGCGAACTGATTCTTCTTCTGAACCTTGTAAATTGAAAATAAAGCGAAGCAGAGCGAATTCATCCTCATTGAATTTGAAAATCGAAGCGTAACTGAGTTGTTCCTCGATTAGCTCCTTCGAGTAGTAATCACCTCGAATATTGACGTCATAATATCGAATGCATTCAGGCTTTGTGTCTTTTATCAGTTGGCTAATGGTCTCACGGGAGTGATGATACCGGCACGCAAGCGTTCCATAGCACACTGCATCAGCTCGTGCGGCAAGGGCAGCAATTTCATCGGTATATGTAAGGTGATCCCATGTAGCATTCTTGGTAATAGAAAAGCTTGGATTTCCCTCGAAAAGTTCAACTCCAACCGTACCCGTAGGATGACTATTTTTCTGCAGAATTGCTTCAATGCCGTATTCATGTATGGCGGTTTCAAGGTCGGCGCCTAAATCGTCATTGCCGATTGCGCTAACGAGGTACGCTTCCGCGCCATTCTTACTGGCATAGTAGGCAAAATTGGCTGGCGCTCCTCCTACTCTTTTACCCTCAGGGAGCACGTCCCACAGTAATTCGCCAAGACTGATAACAACTGGTGTTGTAAGTCCTTCACTGCTCATGTTGAATCTCCCCTTTGGCTTTTGGTCAAGCTATCTATTTGCCTTGAGCGACTTCAGTAATGTCAGCGGCCTTGCAAGAAATTGCTCTACAGCAATAGCTGCAGCACCGCATAAGATTGGATCAGTTGTGAGATTGCTGAAGTGTATGGTCGTTGACTGCAAAAGGGTTGGAATTGCTCGCTGTTTTACCACTTTCACCACTTCATTCAGAAGATATTTTCCTCCGCTCGCTACAATATCTCCCAACACAATTGAGCGTGGATTGTATCCGTTTATAATGATGATGCAGCCATATGCGACGTAGTGTGCAATCTCGGTTACTAGACTTTGCGCCAGCTTATTTCCAGAATCTGCCAATGTAAAAAGTTGATGGCATGCCTCTTCATGAGTTAACGTACGTACACCTTTTATAAGGCTTGGATAATCCTGTGAAAGTCTATTGTGGATTGCTACGGTAGAACAATATTTTTCCAAGCATCCGCGATTTCCGCACTCACACTGCAACCCATTCACGTCGATACTTATATGGCCGACTTCTGTTGCGAATCCAAGCCATCCATCGATTGCTTCGCCTTTTTCTATAACGCCAAGCCCAACGCCTTCGCCAATAAGATAATATGCTGCTGATTCACGATTATCTGAGTCGAAAAGGCATTGTGCAATAACGCCTGCGCGGGCATCTTGGATAACGTAAACCGGTACATCAAATGCCTCAGCAAATTCGTCAATGAAGTTAATGCTGCTCCATGCGTTCATTGATGTAACGACTGCTATTTTGCCTTGACTGATATCGTACGGACCGGGAACAGCCATGCCAACAGCAACAATTGATTTATCGTTACGAATCTTCTCATCAACAATTCTGTGAACTTCAGCGATAGTCTGAGCCACAGTGGGGTTGCTGATACCTTCAAGGCGAGTAAGAGGGTCAATAGGATGCCCTTGGAGGTCAAAAGTGCCAATCTCTACTAAAGAGCGTGCAAACTTCACGCCAACAACGTGGAAAGCTTCCCGATTAAGCTCAATTCCGATAGCTCGGCGGTTTTGAAGACCATCTACATGCCCGATTTCATGAACAAGTCCGGACTCTATAAGTGTGTTAACAATCTTTGTGATTGCTGCAGGAGTAAGACCGAGTTCACGAGCAAGTTCGGCGCGAGTAGTAACGCCATGATGGAACAGGTAGCGAGAGATTCGTGCGCGGTTAAACTCAGAAGTAGTAGGAGCAGGTGGACGCGCCGTTGTGCGCTGCGGTGCTTCCATATAATCTCCCATCCTTCTGACTGTCATTGGTCAATAGCTAAAATATTAACACGGTTAATACGGTTCATTCTTCATACTAATTTACAGCTGAAATTATTGAAATAGTTAGTGTGTCGCAATTTAGTTCAGTGATTTGACAAAGTACTGAATAGTAATTTAATCTGTAGATAACCAGTGCGAGATATCGCATAAGTTATACAGAGTTGTAAGGAGCCTCATATGGGTCTTTGGGATATTGACAAGATTGAATACGTTGGCCGCGAGAATACCACCGAGGGCCTCGGATTCCGTTACTATGATGCTGACAAGGTAGTTGCTGGCAAGAAAATGAAGGATTGGCTGCGCTTTGGTGTTGCTTGGTGGCATACTTTCGATCAAGAATTAGTCGATCCATTTGGCACTGGTACTTCTCAGCGCCCATGGTACGGAAAGTATTCCAACCCTATGGATGAAGCCCTTGCAAAGGTAGACTACGCATTTGAGTTCTTCACCAAGCTCGGTGCTGAGTACTTCTGCTTCCATGATCGCGATATTGCTCCAGAAGGCGATACCTTGCGCGAAACCAATGCAAATCTTGACAAGATTGTTGACAAGATTGAAGAGAATATGAAGTCCACTGGTGTTAAGCTTCTGTGGAATACTTCAAGCCTCTTTACCAACCCTCGCTTTGTTTCAGGCGCTTCTACTTCTCCATTTGCAGACATTTATGCTTACTCTGCAGGTCAGCTAAAGCACTCTCTTGAGATTGCAAAGCGTTTGGGCGCAGAAAATTATGTATTCTGGGGAGGTCGTGAAGGCTACGAAAACCTTTGGAACACCCAGATGAAGCGCGAGCAGGCTCATATGGCAAAGTTCTTCCATATGTGCAATGACTATGCTAAGGAAATCGGCTTGGAAGCACAGTTCCTTATTGAGCCAAAGGCTAAGGAACCAACAATGCATCAGTATGACTTCGATGCAGCAACCGCTATTGCATTCCTCCACACTTATGATTTGATGGACGTCTTCAAGCTCAACCTCGAAGGCAACCATGCAAACCTTGCAGGTCACACTTATCAGCATGAGATTCGCACTGCTCGCGAAGCAGGCGTTCTTGGCTCCCTTGACGCAAATCAAGGTGATAAGCTCATCGGTTGGGATATGGATGAGTTCCCATCAGACCTCTATGAGACCACTGCAGTTATGTGGGAAGTTCTCGCAGAAGGTCAGATTGGCCCTCACGGTGGTTTGAACTTCGATGCAAAGCCACGCCGTACTTCCTTCGCTGCTGAAGATCTCTTCCGCTCTCATATTGCTGGTATGGATTCCTTCGCAGCTGGTTTGCTCATTGCAGACAAGATGCATCAGGATAAGTACATCGAGAATCTTCAGGCTGATCGTTACAGCTCCTACGATTCTGGCATCGGCGCAACCATCGAAGATGGCACTGCAACTCTTGCTTCTCTCGAAGAGTACGCAATCGACAAGCCACAGTCTGAGCTTATTGTAGCTACGAAGTCTGATCATCTTGAGTCTGTTAAGGCAACAATCAACAATTACATGGTTGAGGCTCTGGCTGCTGCTTAAGCCGCTTCTAGGAAAGTTGTGAATTCTTAAAATTCTCTCTGCAATCGATTAATGACAAAATGGACTCGTGCACACGTTGTGCGGGTCCATTTGCTATTCTGGTGATAGACACAGGGAGAAAGCTTAAACACATTCAAATGGTCGTTTTAAGTATCTGTGATCTCAATACTCAGAGTCGAGAGCGAGATTGATATGCCCCGTATTGCATTGACGTTTGATGATGGTCCAAATCCGCATACAACAGAGAAAATCCTTTCAATCTTGCGTAAATATGCGCCGAACGCGCAGGCAACATGGATGTTACAGGGAAATCAAGTAGAACAGTATCCTGAACTTGCTCGCAAAATTCGTCAGGCTCATCATTATATTGGCAACCATTCGTGGGATCACCCATATCTAACGGAGCTGCGCGATACCGAGGTTCGAGAACAAATAAATCATGCAGACACCGCAATAAGTAAAGCAACAGGGCTACTAAAGCGGCAGATTGTGTATGTGCGCCCTCCTTATGGAGACACAGATGAGCGTGTAGATACATTGATAAGGCAGGGGAGTGATGTACCCCATAAAATCATGTTGTGGACCACCGATACCATGGATTGGTCCGGTATTGGAGAAGAAGAGATTAAGCAGAACTTCGTTGCAGGGCTTAAAGAAGACGCTGTTTTCCTCATGCATGATGGCTCAATAGCTACAGTGAATGTGCTTCCCCAATTATTACAGCTTGTTCAAAGTGGCGGTTATGAGATTGTACCTTTGAATAAATTGCGTATTTCTGAACTCGTATAAAGACGTATAAAGGTGCATAAAGAAGTATAAAGACAAGCAAAAGCGGCTGGTACTAATTGATTCAATACCAGTCGCTTTGATTTATTTCTGCTTATATTTATTTATCTATTAGCAGGAGCTATCTACCCACGCCACTGAGCATACTGCTGATAAACCTGTGGAGTAGGCTCGCCAGTAAGAGTTTCTTCAATAGTGACGTTCCACTCTGGAGCATCGACTGGAGGAATCTGTGCAGCATCGACTGCATCACTGACTTTTGCGTTGGAATTGAGCACCCATGCTGCTTGGCGGGCAGCTCCAATCGCAACGTATTCATCGGATGCTGGGAGCTGAATATCCATTTCCATAATCGATGGACCGAGCTTACGAACTGCCTTAGATTTTGCGCCGCCGCCAATGAGAAGAACGCGGGAAATATCTGCGCCGAGTGCACGAACCATTTCAAGGCAATCGCGCTGGGAACACAGCAGACCTTCGACGAAAGCACGAGCAATATTTGCCTTTGTGGTATTCGCAAGAGTCATTCCGTTGAGGCTCGCCTTTGCTGTTGGCCTGTTTGGTGTGCGTTCGCCATCAAAGTATGGTGTCAGCGTAACGCCTTGTGCACCAGGAACAGATTGATCTGCCAAATCTGCAAGACCGTCATAGTCCACGTTAAGAGCGTGGCGGCCAGCATCAAGAATGCGCGAACCGTTGATAGTGCATGCAAGTGGAAGCCAGTGCCCCGTTGCATCTGCAAAACCAGTTACCGCGCCAGTCATGTCATACGCAGGAGTTGAGGAAATTGCCGCGGCAACCCCAGAAGTTCCAAGGGAAATGGAGATATCGCCAACGCTCATTCCTAAACCGAAGGAAGCCATTGCATTATCGCCTCCGCCAGGACCAATCAAACAGCCGCCTTCAATATCTGCACCTGCAATAGCCGGGTCTGCAATGGCGCTAGCTTGAGCAGGTCCAAGCACACGAGGGAGCACAACATTATGGCGTCCAAGAGCCATATCGATGAGGTCCAAACGGTATTCGTTTGCCACAGAATCGTAGTAAGCAGTGCCTGAAGCGTCAGAACGGTCGGTGAAGAGTACTTCAAGATTTGCCTGACCGCTTTCAACTGGTCCGTTCCCCGCAATCCGCCAGCTTAGCCAATCGTGTGGAAGACATATTGCTGCGATACGCTCTGCATTTTCAGGCTCATTCTGAGCAACCCAATTAACCTTGGTCAAAGTTAAAGAAGCTACTGGAGAGGAACCAATTGCTTTCACAAAACGCTGGAAACCGCGTGTGCGCTGGTCTGCGTCGTCAGCCATAAATTCTTCTTTGTCGCTGTTGAGCAAGCCCTTACTGCGCTCAGGAGTACCCATTTCCATAATGAGAGATTCTGCGTTTGAGGCGGAACTAGTATCGTTCCACAGCATTGCGTCACGGATTACGTTGCCGCGTTCGTCAAGAAGAACCATTCCGTGCTGTTGGCCACCCACACTCAGTGCACTCACGTCTGCAAGTCCACCTGCCTGCTCTGCAGCTTTCAGGAAGGCATCCCACCATACCTGAGGATTAACTGTAGTTCCGTCTGGATGCTTAGCTTGGCCAAAACGCACTAATTCACCAGTTTGAGCGTCTGTAACCCTTACCTTGCAAGACTGAGTGGATGTGTCAACACCTGCAACAAGAATTCGCGTCATTGCGTAGTCCTCCTTAACCGTCAGATGCCATATTTTCCAATACATCTGATTTCGTTAGTTGATAAAACTAAATCGATTCCATAGTATCATTGAAGTAGTAAAACATCATGATGGTGCTGAAAAGATAGGGGCGGAAAATATGAACGCACTGAAGAGTATCAACCAAGATAACCTTCGCAATCACAATATTTCCGTTGTTTTGAGCACTTTACTTAATTCTTCACGGCCACTTAGTCGTGCAGAGTTAGCAGAGTTAACAGGGCTTACAAAAGCAACAATGTCGTTGCTGAGCTCAATTTTGGTTGAGAATAATGTATTACATAATCGTAAACCAGAACAGGCGGCTCGTTTTGGACGGCCGAGCACTCCGCTCGGCTTTATTCCGGGAGCTTGGGCTGGCATGGGTTTACAAATCAACACAGATGGCTATGGCTATAGCGTAGTTGATTTCACTGGGAAAGTGCTCGCTTCTCAATGGGTGCAGCGCCGTATGAATGGCACAAATCCTGATGATGTTTTCTTAGCTCTTGATGCCTTAGTGCGCCCGGTTGAAGTGGAGCTTGAAAAAAGCGATTGCAAGCTTGTTGGAGGAGGATTAGCGCTTCCTGGTCTAGTAATGCAAGGCAATAATAAGCTTCTAGCTGCCCATAATTTAGGGTGGGAGATGGTTGATGTTTCCTCCTATGAGGTTATAAAACGTCTTGGAATCAAAGCACAAAATGAGGCAAATTTGGCTGCGATTGCGCAGATTCCTGGTTATGCGGCACAACGTAGCGCAGACGAAGAAGATGCTCCTCGCTCCTTCGTTTATATGTCGACTGACGTAGGCATTGGTGGTGCATACGTGCGCTATGGTGATCTTGTTGAGGGTAACCATGGTTTTGCAGGGGAGCTTGGCCATGTGTCGGTGAATTTTGAGGGGCCATTATGCCGTTGTGGACGCCACGGATGCCTTGAAACATATGCGGGTCGCCGTGCTCTCGTTGAAGCAGCTGGAATTGCCGCAGGTGAAGCAGCCGTTGAACCAGACGCATTAGAGGAACTTTTCAATCGCTGGAATAACCATGAATCTAAGGCCGTGAAGGCGATTAGCCGAGGTTTGAAGGCGTTCGTTTCCGTTATGGCCTCAGCAATCAATATTCTTGATGTTGATACTGTGATGCTCGGTGGTTTTTGGTCTCGTTTTGATGAATCTCTTATGGAAGATTTAACTGAGCGGGTAATTGAAAATGTTTTAGGATCTTCGAATATGAATATCCAAGTTGTGCAGCCTAAGGTTGCAGATCATCCTGCCGTACGTGGTGCTGCCTTATGGGGATTGCGCAGAGTAGTAGAGAATCCGCTGGAATTTTTAGTGGTGAAGGACTAAAAAAATTAAGATTAGCAGGTTTATTACCGACTCTGGCTACTACAAATTTATAGGCTAAATAAAGTCCTGGGATTTTTCATCGAGATATACTGCGTGAAATACCCAAGTCTTTCAATAGTGGACTGAGCAAGTGGAGTTGGCAGGTTTTCTATAGCGAACCAACCTACATGCAGGCTTTCGTCATCGCCAATGAAGGGAGTGTGACATGCTCCCGGTTTCTCAGAGAGCCTGCACAGGAACATATGATCCATGTACATAGCCTGATCGTGGTTTGCATAGGTCAAAATGCGGGTTGATGACTTAACACTGATGAGTTCTGTGGGAATACAGTCGATTCCTGTCTCTTCTTTAACTTCGCGCAGAGCAGCTGTTGCGGGCTCTTCGCCAGGTTCTATTATGCCGTAAATCAACGCCCATTCGCCAGTGTCAGAACGCTGCCCGAGGAGCAACTCGCCCTCGGCGTTACGTACCACAGCAGTAACGCCGGAGAGCCACAGCATGTCGTGCCCAATTTTGCTGCGCAGATTAAGAATAAATTCTGGAGTTGCCATACGAGTTCCCAATGGTTAATTGATTTATCAGTGTTTTATCGCTTTATCACTTTAACAGTGTTCTATCCGTGAGCAATGTCTAGTTTTGGGCTGTTTAGGCTGTTTGGGCTGCCTGAGCTGCCATCCAGTTTTCAACATCATCAATTTCCTTAGGAATATCGATGCTGAGCCATTCTGGACCATTCTCAGTCATAAGAACATCGTCTTCAATACGAATGCCTACTCCGCGGAATTCCGGAGGAACGAGCATATCGTTTTCCTTGAAGTAGAGGCCAGGCTCAATAGTGAAAATCATACCTGGAGTAAGCTGTGCGCCCTGATAACTCTCATAGCGAGCCTGAGAGCAGTCATGCACATCGAGACCAAGATGGTGAGCTACACCGCATGCATGCCAACGTCGATGCTGCTGACCTTCTGGGCTCAAAGATTCTTCAACACTAACTGGCAGAATACCCCAGTTATGCATTGCCTCTGCAAGCACACGCATGCACGCGTGATGAATATCGGAGTATGTTGCACCAGGCTGTGCAGCTTCAAATCCTGCTTTCTGGGCGTTTAAGACTACCTGATACATTTCGCGCTGTAAATCAGTGAATTTTCCGTTAACTGGGAAAGTGCGAGTAATGTCAGCAGTGTAAAGGCTGTCAACTTCAACACCTGCATCAATCAGAAGCAAATCTCCAGATTCGATAGTTCCTGTGTTGCGCATCCAGTGAAGCACGGGCGCATGAGCTCCTGAAGCCACGATTGTGCCGTAACCTTCGGCATTGCCTTGTTCGCGCGCATTAGCGTTGAAACGTCCTTCCAAAATACGTTCGCCACGCTCTTTTCCTATAGCGGATGGAAGAGCAGAAAGCATGCGGTCGAAACCATCCTTAGTAGCAGCTATTGCCTTGCGCATCTCCTGTACCTCATAGGAATCTTTTAACATGCGCTGAGTGGATGCGAACTCGTAGAATGTGTCGTCGTCACTGGAGTTTGCATTTGGATTATCAAAGCCATTCTGTTTGCGGATTTCATCAACCATTGCAGTGATTTGCGCATCGGTGTTGCGAATAACGCGCATATGAATAGCACCCTGCTCAGTACCAACATCCTTAGAAAGAGTGTCAGAAAGCTGAGCAATGTCAGCAGTTTCTATGCCGGTCATTGTTGCTAAACCAGTCAAGCCTGGGCGCACCCCCACCCAATACTCGCCGTAGGAAGCAGAGCGGTAATAGTCTTGGGTTGTCTGGTCACGCCGAGGTTGCACAAATAAACGTGGAGTGTGAGTTGCCCCTTGAACAGCTTCTGCAGAATCTGGGGAAACTGGGTCAAGCACAAGCACAGCACCGGCTTCCATATCTTGGCCAAGTCCAGTGTAATAAGCAAAAGCAGTATCAGGACGGAAAGCATAATCGCAGTCATCATTGCGAACTTTCAAATCTCCGGCTGGAATTACCAAACGTTCACCGGGGAAACGCTTTCCTAGCTGTGCAATACGAGCAGGAGTGAATTTGCTGGATTCAAGAGCCTCAAAATTGCCTTCTTCTTCACCCCAGCCGGTGAGCATAAACTCAGTAAAATCGCTCGAAGTTGGGCGCAAAGTGCGGTTATGTTGGCGCTGAGTTTGCTGAGATTCCTCGGAAGTATGGGCGATAGTGTTTTTACTAGTGTTCTTGTTGGTGTTTTCGTTAGTATTTTCAGACATGAAATCATCATATTGCTACGTGTGAACGCTTACTAAATCTGTTCAATTTCAGTCCCTAATGGCGCATAGAATAAGGCAAGATTAGGCAAGATTTATGTATAAGACGTGTATATGAGAATGGGGCGAGGGTGTATGTCGATTGAGAATCCTAACAATGGCGAGATTACGGTTGACGAAGTTTATCGTCAGATTATGAGCCGAGTTCCAGAACATGATTTTGATCCAAGCCTAGATCGCATGGAAATGGCTCTAGACTTGTTAGGCCACCCCGAAGAATCTTTCCGCGTTATTCATGTGACTGGCACCAATGGCAAAGGCTCCACAGCTCGCATGGCTGAGGCTTTGTGTCGCACCTATGGCATGCGAACTGGCTTATATACATCGCCCCACGTTGAGAAGGTAACAGAGCGTATTGCGATTGATGGCCAGCATCTTTCTGATGAGGCTTTTGTAGATGTGTGGGAGCAAGTCAAAGATTTTATTGATCTTGTAGATGCTAAGTCAATTGAGCAGGGTGGCCCTAAGATGAGCTTCTTTGAAGTTCTGACTACCATGGCGATTTGGGCTTTTGCTGACGCGCCTGTAGACGTTGCAATTGTTGAGGTTGGTATGGGTGGCCGTTGGGATGCTACGAATGTGTTGAATGCCGATGCGGCTGTGATTGGTCCTGTAGATATGGATCATATGCAATGGCTCGGTGACACTGTTGAGCAGATTGCCAGTGAGAAAGCCGGCATTATTAAGCCTAATTCCACTGTGATTGTAGGGCCGCAGGAATATGAGTCTGTGTATGAGATTATTCAAGAGCGGGCTCAAGAAGTTGGTGCTCAAGAAATATTGAGTGACGGCAACCAGCTTGAAGTTACGAATCGTATGCCCGCTGTGGGAGGGCAAGTAGCAGATTTAACCACAACCAACGGAACGTATGAGCAAGTGCCAATTTCTATGTTTGGCGAGCATCAGGCTCATAACGCATTGGCTGCGCTCGCAGCTGCTGAAGTAGTGATTCCAACTATTGGTAAGCTTGACGATGACGTGGTAGATACTGCATTCAGCACAGTTCGTGTGCCAGGGCGCATTGAGGTTATCCGCAATTCTCCAACCACAATTATTGACGGTGGTCACAATATTCAGGCTGTTACGGCTTTGCGTGCTGCTTTGGAAGAAAACTTTGATTTCCAGCAGCTTGTGGGTGTTGTCTCTATGATGCGCGATAAAGAAGTTGAAGATGTGCTTGGCGTTATGGAGCCAATTTTGAGCACAGTAATTGTAACTCAGAATTCGTGGAACGCTCGTGTGATGCCAGCTCAAGAGCTTGAAGTAATTGCTCAGCGAGTGTTTGGTGAAGATCGGGTAACTCGCTGCGATGAGCTTCCAGATGCAATTCAAGCCGCAGTTGATCAGGTTGATGAGCAGGATGAGTTGGGCATTGGTTACGGTAGGGGAATTGTTATTTTTGGCAGCTTTGTTACCGCTGGTGATGCTCGTGCACTACTTAAGCCTCGTCATAATTCAGATCTTGAAAAGCCAAAAGAATTGCGCGCAACAGATGAACAGGCTGATTGGTCTGATGTAGATGAAGAAACTGGCGTTCCAGATGATAATTCAGACGGCAGCAAGGAAGAACCAATCGATTTTCTTTCTGAGATTATGCATGATGGCATAACTGCGGCAGACTATCAAGATCCTGAATTTGATGACCCTAATTATGCTCGTTAAAAATGTACGTTAAAGAGCTTTCAATACGAGGATTCAAATCCTTCTCTAACGCTACGACTATGCGTTTTGAGCCAGGAATCACGGCGATTGTTGGTCCCAATGGCTCTGGAAAATCTAACATCGTGGATGCGCTCTCGTGGGTGATGGGTGAGCAGGGCGCCAAAAGTCTGCGTGGCACATCTATGGAAGATGTGATTTTTGCTGGAACGTCTACTCGTCCTCCATTAGGGCGTGCTCAAGTCTCGTTAACAATTGATAATACAGATGGCACCTTGGACATTGATTATTCTGAGGTGACGATTAGTCGAACCATTTTCCGCAATGGTGGTTCTGAATACGCGATCAACGGCTCGCCTGTGCGCTTACTTGATATTCAAGAGCTCTTGAGTGACACCGGTTTGGGCTCTCATATGCACGTTATTGTAGGTCAGGGGCGTTTAGATTCAATTCTGCGTGCTACTCCTGAAGATAATCGTGCTTTTATTGAGGAAGCAGCAGGTATTTTGAAGCATCGCAAGCGCAAAGAGCGTGCGTTGAGAAAGCTCAAAGGAACCCAAGAGAATATTGATCGTCTTGATGATTTACTGAAAGAAATTCAGCGTCAGTTAGGGCCACTTCGCCGCCAAGCGCGTGTATCTCGCCGAGCAGATGCCATTCAAGTTGCTTTACGAGATTCTGCAGCTCGCATTTTGGCGGATGATGCGGAAAAACTCAATATCCAACGTGAGCAAGTACATTCTGAGTTGGCACAGGTGCGTCATGATCTTGCTGAGCAGCAGCAGGCTTTAACCCGCATCAAACTTTCGATTGAAAATTTGGAATCTCTGACTAGCCAATCAAGTCCTGCTATTAACGCTATTAATCAGACGTTCAATAACATGTCTCGTATTGAAGAACGGTTGAAATCTCTGTCTGCTCTTGCAACTGAGCGTGAACATTCGTGGAGAAATCAGATTGTTGAGGTTGGCGGAGACAATCCTGATATTCTCAATAAACGTGCAGATGAGCTAGAAACACAAGCTCAGCAGAGCGAGGAACTGGTTTCTGATGCTCGGCTTGTTATGGATTCCGCAATAGAGAAACGTGCAGGCCTTGAAAAGCAGCTAGCCCAGACTCGTCAGCTTATCACCGAACTGCGTAAAACAGCCCAAGAGCGAAATGCGCATATTTCTTCTATTCGAGAACTTATTGCGCGCGAAGAGGGTAAAGTCCAAACCGCTATTTCTCGCCAGCAGGATATCACTGCTCAAAAGGCTTCCTTTGTAAATCAGTTAGAGGAAGCTCAGTCTCGTCTGAATCAACTCACTCAACAACGAGATAGTGATACCGATACCGATGAGAAATTTGATGATCAGCTTACCGCTGTACAGAATGAGCTTGATGCGACTCGTGAGCGGCGAGACGAGGCTCAGGAGCAGCATCGAAATGTTGAAAGTCGCATTATATCGTTAAGAGCTAAGGCTGATGCACTCAATGGTACGTTAGAAAGCCGCAATACCTCTGGTGATTTAGAACGTCATTCAGCAATCAATACTTTGGGACATATCGCAGAATATATTCATATTGAAGATGGTTGGGAAGAGGCAATTTCAAGAGCTTTAGGACCTTTTGCTAGCGCCGTGATTGTGCCAAATGCAGGTGACACGCTCGAAGCAATCAAGTTTGCTGCAACGCAGAAGATGGGCAGAGCAGTTATTTTGCACCCGACTAAGCCAATGGTTTTGAATGGTCTCACTATCACGAATAGTACGAATAATGCGAATGGTTCGAATGGTATGAATGGCTCACATAGTGGGCCAGTTCCGCAAGTGAAGTCGGCTGGCTCAGTTATCAGTGTGAACCCTAGTGCTGCTGATATCCGGCTTGCGCAGGGTCTTGTCACCTCGGTGCAAGTTCTTGTTGAAGATGTTGCTCTTGTTGAGGATTTAGCTGCTGCACACCAAATTTTGCAAACCTATGAGCATATCAGTTGCGTTATTGATTCTGCTGGTGAAATGGTTACGCGTGTTGGTGCTATTGGTGGCTCCTCTAAGTCTCCGAGTGATTTGAGCTTGGTAGCCCGTCGGGATAAAGCGCTTGAAGAATGTAAACAGCTTGAAATTGAAGTAGAGAAGCTTTCGGCTCAAGTTGAAAAAGAACAATCAGAGTATTCAAAGCTGCGTGAACAATTGGATGCTGTAAAGTCAGCGATTACGGAGCGAAAAGTCCGTGCGCAGCAGCGCGAGCGTGATATTACTGCAGCTAGAAACTCGGTATCTAGCATTGAGAAACGTGTGTCAGATCTTACAGCACATCTTGAGGAAATTACAGAAGAGCAAGATAATCACAAAATTACTCTTCAAGATTTAGAAGCTCAGCTTGGGGCAGCATCACAAGCACAAGAGCAGGAATTTAATATCGATGACACGATGTCTCGTGAGCGAGATTTAGATTCACAACTGGCTCAGGCGCGCGAAAAGGAAGTTAGCGCCAAAATCCAGTGGAATGATGTGCGTCATCGCTCAGAATCATTAGCTCGCCAAGCAGTATTACTTCGTGATAACGCTAAACAGGCTGTAATTCGCCGAAATCGCGTTACTCAACAGAATGAGCGTAGAGCTATGCGTGCCGGTGAATGTGTTCGTATTAGTCAATTAGCAAGCCTTGCAGCCCAGTCTCTTAATTCGCGTATGAGCATTGTTACACAGCGTCGAGTGCAGCTTCAGCAAGAAGCCTCATTACATGATGAAGAGCTTGGAACTCTGCGTAGCCAGCGTAATGAGCTAGAACCGCGTGTCTCTGCATTGCAAAAGCAGGAACATGATTTGGATGTTACTCGTGAGCGAGTTTCCACTCAGTTTGGTCAGATTACTCAGAAGTCACTTGACGATTTTGGGTTAAGCGTTGATAACCTCATCGCTAATTATGGTCCGAGTTTGCCGGTTCCAGTGTTAGACGACGACGGTCGATTTATTCCTCTCGAAAAGAGTGATTCTAAGAAGAGTGAGCCGAAAAAAGGCGAGCCTAACTTTAATGACTCTGAAGAATCCTTGGAACTATCAGATGCTGAGGGCTTGCGTGAGAATTTCCAAACAGTTGCTTATAACCGTGATGAACAGCAGAAAAGATTGGAGAAAGCTCGCAGAGATTTGGCTGCACTGGGCAAAGTCAATCCTTTGGCGACTGAGGAATATGATGCTTTGCAGACTCGTAATCAATATTTGAGTGAACAGCGTAATGATGTGCTGCAGTCTCGTGATGATTTGATGAGTCTTATCAAAGACTTAGACGAAACGATGGTGGAGGTGTTCCGCGGCGCATTCGACGATACTGCAGAAGCATTCCAGAAGATGTTCGCAACATTGTTCCCCGGTGGCACTGGCCGTCTTCGCCTAGAAAATCCAGATGATTTGCTTACTTCAGGCGTGATTGTGGAAGCGAGCCCAGCAGGTAAGCGCGTAAAACAGCTGACTTTGTTATCTGGCGGAGAACGTTCACTTACTGCTCTTGCTCTGCTATTTGCTATCTTTACTGCCCGTCCCAGCCCGTTTTACATTATGGATGAGGTTGAGGCAGCTTTAGACGATATTAATCTGACGAGGCTTCTGAACGCAATGAACGAGCTACGTTTACATGCACAGCTCATCGTCATTACTCACCAGCAGCGCACCATGAGCATTGCAGATGCACTCTACGGTGTCACAATGCGCTCTGATGGTGTCACAGCTGTTGTCTCGCAAAACTTGCGCAGGGGAGTATTGAAAGCTAGAAAAAGCTAAGGGTAAAAGAATAGCTAGAAGCAATTAGACAATCTAAATTAGCTCCCAGCTTTCCTGAATCTTTACTAATCTTTATCTATTTGCCGCTAGATTTGCGTAAGGATTTACGGATACGCTGAATTGTGCGAAGCACCTTGTAAGCCAACGGTTTTACAGCAAAATCGCGCTCTGGAGCGATATCAGTAATCGCCTCAGTAAACTTGGTTTTGAATTCGTTTAGTCCTTTGAGGGATGGTGCAAAATCATTGCCAATGCCCATCAAATCATATTCAGTAATGCCTTGTTCACCGAGGATGCAGCATTCAGCATAAAGTAAGCGGTCTGTCACGTGCATACGGCGTGCATTATTACCCATTGCGGCATAGTAGCGGACGGCATGATTACCGTTGACAGTTACGATTGACCATGCAATAACCTCGTCATCCAAGCGTGCGGCAAACACTCGGCAATGGTCAGCTCCTAGGTTTGTAATCATGTCAACGTAGTCACTCATAGGAGATGGCACAAATCCATCACGTTTTCCAGTTTCTACCATGATCGCGTAGTATTCAGAGAAATCTTTAATAGCGCGCTGTGTTTCATCAGAACAATCAGCCTTGCATTCACGAATTGACTTGCGAACGTCTCGACGTCCTCGGCGCTTCATGCGAGAGAGAATTTCTTCGTCGCCGCCCGTTACATCAATCACAACTGTTTGATTATAAGGCACCATTGAAAGGGTGGGGAAACTATTCAGCTCGGCAGAACTATTCATGCGGATAAAGAGAGCAGAGGAATCACTTTTCTTCACGTAATCCACTATGGCAGAAGTTACTTGAGATTCCAGCTGTGCTGAGGGAGTAGCTTCGCCACTAGTCATATAAACAGGGCCATGGGAAGCGCGTAAATAATGGTATCCGTGAGTGGTGTAATCGACCAAACTAATAACGGCGAGCACATCACCGTTATTTTTTATAGCGAGTGTCCGCCAAGGTGTGCGCCCTGGAATAGTCGCTTGGAATTTGCTCCATTCAGCAGTCTGCTCAATAGGAAGAGTCACATTATGTTCGGCAACAATCGTGTTGAGTTGTTCAAAAGAAATCTGTTCAAGGCTTGTCATAAGGTCTTCTATTCTACAAATATGAGTTGACTGTTCTTTATTAGTAGTGGTTATTTAAAATCTAGAATAAATTGGTTTAGAGTAGCTATGCTCTGAACTTGCGCATTAATCTGTCCCACTTATTATGCAGTGGAGGATATGACGAAGCGATATCTATGAGGGCGTGGAGTAAATTGTTGTTCTGCGACGGATGAGAAAAATGACCAAAGGATGTATATGAACATAACTACAGGTCGAAACCAACTCTGACCCATTCTTGGTAGTCATTCCAAGCAGCTTCGCCTTCACATTCAAATCCAAAACTAGCAAAAAGACGCTGACTCTCTTTATTCATTTTATGAATATGGGTAATAATAATATCGCTACGTTCTGGATTCTCTTCTTGCATCATATACATTTGGGACAAAGCGCGTTTTAATAGTGTATGTCCAAAACGACAACCTTTTGTACGCAAAGCTCTTGCTATGAATCCAACGGTGTAAAATGACTTATCATCATTCAAAGCAGTAGCGGGCTTAAAATATCCATAGAAAACGTAGCCATTGATTTGACCGTCATTATCTACAATGATCTCATGACGCATATTTCGAGCTTGCTTTAAGCGTCCACGCACATGCTTCTGCACTTCCAATTGCCATGGATAATACCAGTTGCCTTTATCTTTTACCGAATGGGGTGTATCTGGTATAAGTATTTGCGCGCATTCAAACTGCATTAGGCGTCTACGATAGTCAGGCGCAGTGGCGTCCTGCCATTTGAAGTCTAGGTCGCTTGTCATATTTCTTCTTCAAATACTCTAAATGCTCTTCGGTATTCTGCTTTTCTAGTACTTCAAGGAACTCATCAAGTGTATGAAGTTGAGGCTCCTTCTTATACTGAGTGCTTTTTTCCATATGACAGCACCTCCTCTCTTAAAGATGTAGTCAGAAATACTAGCATAAGTCATCTAAAAAAACAGTCGCCAATGTTCTCGTTGGATAACTGTGTTATCTGAAATTCACTTATCAATAATATCTAAGGTTAAACAACGGGAGTATATCTTCTATATACTCTTCCCATATTATGTACTCTTCGTCTGCTCTTTTTTAATCTTCTTCTACCGAATCGTTCCTCATTTTAATAAGTGCCTTCTTCATTTCGATAGCTGTATCAGGGAATAATGAAGGATCTGTATATTGATAATCTACTAATTGCGGTAAGCCGCTGCGAACAATTGATGGATTTGACCTGACATTATTTAATACGTCAATAACGCTGTTGACACAATCAAAAGTCTCTTCTGTTGCCCATTGTTCTGGACTTGGGAGAGCATTCTGGATATCTGACTCGAAACTCTGACGTAATTGCAATGCTGAGTTTCTTCTCGTTATCATAGATGTGTTTAATTCACGCAGATGATTAGCTTGTTCATTGAACCTCTGTTTTTCCTGATCGTATGCCATCCATGAAGCACGTTGTTTCTGGGTTCTTACTGATTCTCGCTTTTTAAAAGTCGAATCTTGGAAAAACTTATATACGAACCTATAAATTCTTTTAGAACGAAACAGTGCAATAATCTGCACAATCAAAAGGATGTAAGCGATAGCAGGATGTGCGTTACTGCCGAGTGGTCTGCTCATTCCACCGAAGAAAAAGAACATGCCATAGAGGAGAAGAATCTGAACCGCGATGGGAGCGAGGAAAGAAAGTAGCTTTGCACCCACGCCGATTGTATTCTTTGCGGGCATTGAAAGCGAAGGATCTTCTACATACACTGGAAAACTTGGAATTGGCTGTGCTTCAAAGTCCACAATTTCAGGATCGATTACTTCAGGATGTTCTTCTACTTTTTTGTTTAATTCTCGCAAATAATCCAATTCCATTGCTCGATACATAATGTCTACTCTCTGATAGTAGCCATTATGTATTCTTGCGCACCAGGTAACCACTGCTGAAAGAGCTGCCCTTGTGGTCCGTCCAACCATCGATCCCAATTGTAGCGATTATTAATTTTCTCCTGCTCAGTAATCTCTCTGAAACCGTCTTTAGTTTGTTCAATTAATCCATCTAATAGCTCGTTCGTATGATTATGCTTTTCGCTCAGTTCGAAGAGATTTGTGGAAATTAGCTTAGCTTGGCTTTCAATTGAACTTAAATAGCTATTTTCCGCCTCCTGCAGATTTTCAAGATTAGATAGGTGATTATTTGCGCTTTGCATTTCCCCAATTTGTGCTCGTAAAGCTTGATTCACCTGCTGTATCTCACCAGCTACCGCTAACTGACTTCCAAGTTGTGCAGTTAGCAAGCTATTTTGCGTCTTACTCGCATCTGAAATATTGTTCGAAATAGCCTCAACTGAATTCTGTAATTTATCAAAGCGGTCAGCCATTTTTATTCTCTCTTCTTTGAACAACAGATTAAGTCTAGTGTACAGTTTTTTCTTTATTTTTTATTACGCTTAGATAACGCTTAACCCTTATGTTTGTTTATTGAGAACGTCCTATTGCAGACTCTTTGCTTTCTCAACCGTTCGGCGAACGAGCACTTCTTGAGCATCCACGATACGAGTTGCAGCGCGGTGTGAAGCAGCATCAATAGTCTGGAGAGCATGGGGGAAGGCTTCGTTAAGTACAGAAAGCTCAGTGCAGCCAAGCAGAAGAACATCGCAGTTAAGCTCTTCAATCATAGTAGTAAGAACATTGCGATAGCGGGATTCATTGAGATCTCCTGTGCCCTTAACATCGTCATAAATAAGGCTCATAACGTTTTTTTGGAGACTCGCAGTGGGAAGAACAAATTCAAAGCCGCGAGACTTAATCTCATGCTCATAAATTCCTGCACGAATGCTGCCATCAGTTCCCAAGAAACCCACGCGAATTTCACTTGGTTTTTCGAAATCCTCTGTCAGTTCTTCCACTGCTAATCGAGGCATATGAAGAAGTGGAACGTCTGTAGTCTCTTGTAATTCATCAAAAAAGTAGTGCGCAGTGTTACAAGTAAGCACAATAAATGAAGCACCCATGTGAGCAGCTTGATGAATATCTTCTTTGAGAACTAGAACAGGATTTTCTGTAGAATTTCCCTCAATAAAAGCGGTTCTATCTGGCACTGAGGCATGGTTGAATACTATGTAGTCTAAGAATTCCTGATCATTATGAGCGTGTGTGTTTTCATTAACCAAACGGACAAAGCTCTCGGTGGCAAGTGTGCCCATTCCGCCTAAAATTGCAAAGAAATTACGCATGCCTAACTCCTGCTGTTTTGGCTCGTGCTATCTCTTATTCTGATAACAATCGAGCAATAATTCTGTCATCGCCTTCGTATTCCACATGCACGTTGCGGTCTTTAATCCAGCGCTCGTCGCCTTTGCCAATGGCAACAATCACAGGGTGATCCGCAACATGTTCACGAGCATCAGCCACAGCTGCTTCCATTGCTTCAGAGCGGTTAATAATAATCGAGTGTTCAACTGTTGGATTCGTAATTGCGTCTTCCATCTGCTTGCAAATGTCATATGGCGGCTCGGTATCTGTGTCTTCCACAGTGAAAATAAATCGTGAAACAATGTCTTGCGCGGCTTCGACTATTTCAGTGCGACGGTCATACGCTTTATTTCCGGCAGATCCCGTCACAAGAATAATACGAGGATTAGCTGCGCCATACTTCTTTAATACGTATTCAAGGAGTACCTTTGTGCTGATGAAATTATGCGCGTAATCGACGATTCCCACAACGCCGTCTTTGCTGGTGTATGTCTCCATGCGTCCTGCGATTTTTACCGACTCGATAGAGTGAATCGCTTTGTAAGCTTGCTTATTAGCAAAATCAATTCCTAATGCTTTTGCAATAGCGATAGCAGCTGCCGCATTCTCATAGTTAAAATCACCATCAATTGCGAGGTGGAATTCACCCAAAGATACTGGTACAGCACCTGAATTGTCGAGAATAATCTTCCCAGTCTCATTACTACCTGTTGCATTATCAATAGCTTGAGCACTTATGGTTGAAGCAGATGTTGAAACTCCTGTTGAAACTGATGCATCTAAAGCTTGATTACCTGAGTTGGAATCATCAGCCGTGAAGGTTAGCACATCAATACCATTACGTGCAGCGTCTTCGCAAATAAGACCATAATGGTCAATCTTCGAGTTAGTCACCAAAACCTTAGAATTGTTAATGATTTGGCGTTTGCAGAAGAAGTAATCGTCAAAAGTGGGGTGCTCGATGTCGCTCAAATGATCGGGAGAGATGTTGAGAAATACGCCAACGTCGAAGGTTAATCCATACACGCGGTCAATCTTGTATGCCTGTGAAGAGACCTCCATAACGAGATATTTCATGCCATTATCCACGGCTTCGCGCATCATGCGGAATAAATCCATGGATTCGGGAGTGGTTAAATCAGACTCTACAAAAGTCTTCCCGTTTACGCAATTATCGACGGATGAGAATAAGGCTGCTTTACCGTTGCTGAATGTAGAAAGAAGCGTGTGAGTAAAATACGCAGTAGTTGTTTTTCCTTTTGTTCCAGTGATTCCAATTACTGTGATTTCATTCTGAGGCATGCCATAGAAGGCGGCGCTCAACAGAGCCATGCTTTTTCGAATGTCAGAAACAATAATTCCCGTTGCGCTCGTCACATTAGAGTAATCAATTTCAGACACGTATGCGCTCAATACGTCACCAAGATCGGCAATGTAATTAGGGGAGAAGCGACCTTTACAGAATAAAAGAGAATCAGTTTTTACAGTTCGAGTGTCGTACGTGATATCAGTAAATTTCGCATTGTTATTAGACAGTTTGGAAGCATCCGTAGTCCACGTATCAGATTCAATAACTTCGTGAAGAAGGTTGTTTTGTTTGAGTAAAGCAACAACGTCTGATAAGTGAAGTAGCATTTGTATTGCTCCTTTGAACATGATTTTGAAGGCGTTTTGGGCTTCATTTAGGTTGCATAGTACGGTCGTAGTCTAAGTAAAAGAATATACTACGGTGTGTTCCTATGGGCTTAAATTCAGGTGTTTTAACGAGAACTTCAACGAAAGTGTGAGTGTCATAATGTCGCAGCAAATTTCACAGGAAATTTCACAGAAAACATCGCAAAAAGCTCATCAGCACTCTGTAAGTTTTATGCCTGTTATTGTTGGTGGCGATATTGCAACATACGCTATTGGGCGTGAGTTCCATGAGGAGTATGGAATTAAGAGTATCTGCATTGCTACGGCTCCTATTGATGCAATTTCTCGCTCCGTGCTTTTTGACTGTGTGCTTGTTGAACACCTCACAGATGAATTGCTACTAGATGCGATTAATAAGATTGCGCGCGAAAATTCATCTAAGAAAATCCTTGTACTCACTAATTTAGAGCCTGTTACTGCGTCCCTCAATAATGACCGTGAACAGTTTGAATCCAACGTGATTCTCGCTATTCCTGATGCAGATGTAGTTGAGCTTGTTTCTCAGAAAGATTCCTTCATGGAATTATGCGAAAAGTTCGGTCTTGATTTTGCAAAGTCTGAGGTGGTCGATTTATCTCATCCAGAAAATATTAAACCTTGCGAAATTGAATTCCCAGTGGTGGCAAAGCCTTCGTATTCGCCAGAATATGCCAAATTTATGGCTAATGGATTCAAAAAAGTGTATTACTTCGAGAGCCAAAGCCAACTCGATACTTTGTGGAAAGACTTGCAAGCAGCCGGTTTTACGGGAACTTTCCTTGTGCAAGAACTAATCACTGGCGATGACACTTATGTAGGCAATATCAATATGTATATTGATGCTTCAGGCAAGTGCACTATGTATTCTGCGGCTCAAGTTCTGCTAGAAGACCACGCTCCAACAATGCTGGGCAATCCTCTCGCAATGATTACTGAGCAGGTTCCGCAGCTGTGGGAAAAAGCTGAAAAAATGTTACGAAGCATTGGTTACCACGGGTTTGCAAACTTCGACACCAAACGGGATGCTCGTACTGGTCGCATTATTTTCTTCGAACTCAACCCTCGTATGGGGCGCAGTAATTATTACATTAAGGCTGGCGGTGTAAACCCAATGCGCATTTGCGTGGAGGATATGGTGTACGGTCACGCAATTGAGCCAGAAACCGCTACTGAAGAGAAGCTTTACACTCTTGTTCCGAACTCCTTGCTGAAGAAGTATCTTGTTGACCCGCAGCTTAAAGCAAGGGTTGAGCAGCTTATTCGCGAAAAGCGCGTTGTGGATCCTCAGAAATACTCAGAAGATAAGTCCTTCTTGCGCTCTCTCGCAGTTGAAATCACTGAGCTTAACCAGATTCGCAAATTCCGCAAATATTACCCAGAGGTTACGCAGACTTCCTTCTAAGCTTCAGAATCTAAATTCTTCAGCTCCCGTGTAAGCGTTTCTATTGCAGACGTGTAGAAAGCTATACCGTAACGGATAGAAATTCTTTGAGTTTCTGGGAGTCGTTGCTTTTCCCATTTCTGTTGATTTTCTTTGAGCTGCTGGAGCTGGGTTTTTTTGTGTTTTATTGTCTCTTCAAGTAGTTGTTTAGTTTGCTCTGTGCTCATATCCTCGCCAAAGAAGAGACGCATTAGAAAATCTGACTTATAAATATCTTCCACAACAGTAGAAGCAAAGTATTTATCGAATGATTTACGACCTGCTCCGGTGATGGAATACACATTTTTATTTGGCTTGCCACTCTGGATTATTTCTTTTTTTTCTACGAACCCGTCATTTTCGAGTTTTTTCAATGTCGGATAAATCATGCCATAGGAGCCATCATAGAAATAACTTAAGCGGTTTTTAAGTATATCGTTTATTTCGTATCCTGTGCGATCTCCAGTTTTTAGAATTCCAAGAATCACATCTTTTCCCTGCATAATTGCGCTCCTAATATTTTGGTAAAACTACATAATTTGCAATATCTAATCAGAGTTTATCAAAAGTCTATGGTTGACAAATATATAAACAAATTTTATATTTATATTGTGAATATAAATATAATAAATATAAAGTTTCAGCAGAATAAAGCTGCCCGGACTGTGATTATTGTGATGATATGTGTTGGAATTTTTCTGTGCATGCTCGATACAACCGCTAAGAATAGCTATTCAAACATCACTAGGGGTAAAGCTGTCTCAAGTTCAATGGGCACTAAATGTCTACACAATTCTTTTTGCTTCATTGACCATTCCGCTGGGAAAATTTGCGGAAAAGTTTGGCATTGGTAAGTTTTATAGTGCTTGCTTGCTTCTATTTATTCTTGGCTCCTTGATTTCAGCAATAAGCCCGACACTTGTAGTTTTAATGTGCGGACGAGGAGTTCAGAGTATTGGCGCTGCAATTGTTTTTCCTCTGTCTATGACAATTGGTACTTCTGCTGTTGCATATGAACGAAGATCGATGGTCATTGCAGCTCTAGGAATTACACAAGGCTTAGCATCTGCGCTTGGACCGGTAATAGGCGGAAGTCTCACTCAATTTTTTGGATGGCGCTCGATTTTCGTTGTAAATATTCCTCTGATGATCGGCGCTGTAATACTATGCGGAATTTTCCTCAATAAGGGAGGGGCTTCAACAAAAGAGAAGATTGATATTGGCGCCTTACTCGTGATGTTTTCTCTATTTAGTTTGACGGTTGCTCTAGTGCAAGGTCGACTATGGGGTTGGGGCAGCAGTCGAATCATTGTTTTATTTGTTCTCGCTGTTGGAACGTTTGCTATTTTCCTTGTGCATGAATTAAAGTTCCCAAATTCGATACTTCCGTTGAAATTATTCAAAAATCGCGAATTTACAGGTTCAGCTGTCGCAGGAGTTCTCAGTAACGTTTTCCTCGTTGCGGTAACGGTAATTTTGCCAACATATTTCACGAAAATGCAGGGAGCAAGCGAGTTAACCGCAGCTATTATGATGACGCCTATTACTGCGATGATTTTTGTGTTTTCTCCATTAGGTGGTTTCATTATTGGTCGAGTGAGCCCAAGATTTATAGTTTCTAGTGGGTTTGCCGTGATGCTTGCTGCTTATATTTTGTTTTCCAAGCTCAATATGCATGATTTTAAAGAGGTGATAATTGCTGGAGCTCTATTAGGCGCCGGCTATGGGCTGATTATAGGAGCAGTAACCGTACTTTCAGCTTCTGACTTCGGGGGAGTCTTCTCAATGCTTCACAAAGTGTTATAGGGGTTATTCGCCAGATAGGTGTTGTACTCGGTGTTGCAATTTTTGTAACAGGACTTTATGCAGGACTATCTACTGCAAAAATGCAAGTCACTGCGCATGCAGCTCAGCAAACACATGCCAAAAGTTATGGTGTTGCCCAATATAATGAAGCCTTCAGTGGTCTTTATAAAAAATCTTTACCTTTTATGGCTCTATCAATTGGAACAGGTTTAATTTTTCCAAGTAGAAGCAGAAATAAGACGATGGTTTAATTTCCTGAATCTTTCTTCGGGAACCAGCTTGTGCGAATTGGTTCACGCCCCTTGGATTCAAGCCACTGATTAAAGTTATCACGCCAAGTTATATAGGCATTGCGCTCGAAGTCCATTAAATCAGAAAGGGCAAGGTTTCCGGCCTGTGGATAGAGCTCACTTATTGGCGCAATTAAATCAACGGCTGCGACGGTGTCGGCAGTGGCATCGTGGAAATTACCATGTGGGTGAACGCCGTAGTAGAAAGTCGTGTTGCTTAGTGTGCGCTTTCCTCGGCGTTTGCTCACTGCGCGGTCAATGACGAGAGGGTCAACAATGAGTAGCTCTTTGGTATCCATAGAAAGCAAAAAATTAGGATCGCTATCGTTGACTTGAGTAGTGAGGTCAGCTCTCTTGTGACGTTTCAAATCACCGTTAATCATTGCAATATCAAAGGGAGCATTATAAGCGAGTACAGGAATATTCAGAATTTGTGCCTTAACAATCGCATCAGCAATTTCATTAACACTAGTGAAAGAATCTGCACCTTTTTCTTGGAGAATCTCATCGGTAAAACCGTTAACTCGGCTTGCTGCAGGATTCATTGGAATACCCGGATTGATAATCCATTCTTCAATAACATCGGATTCATATCCAGTCGCAGGGTTGCGTAGAACTAAGCTTGCTGACACAATCGCATCTTTTCCCGCACTTGTTCCCGTAGTCTCAGTGTCAAAACCAAGCAGATAAGATTTGCTCAGTGGGGTAGAGAGATCTTGAGTAGCAATGTTGCGCAAAGCGTTGGTGATATGAGATGTCATGTGCATAATTCTCATGTGATGAGCAGACAAAAGGTGAACGAAAGCCCATGCGCATGGATATTCAAAGTGCATGTGCAGATACCAAATTGAGTGCGTGGCGTTCTGACAGCATTGTGGCACAATGGAAACGTGGTTGAAACAGCGACACGGGAAAAGCAAGAAACACAGAAGAAAACTCTTGCAGAGCGAAAGAGAGAGTTTGAATCTCTTGCTATGCCGATTGTAGATTCGCTGTACCGTTTTGCCATGAAGCTCACGAATAGTAGTGAAGATGCTCAAGATCTTGTGCAGGATACTTTTGAGCGCGGCTTCAAGAATTTTGATTCATTTACTTCTGGTACAAATTTTGCTGCGTGGATGACGACGATTGAGCGAAATCTTTATTTTAACCAATATCAGAAGGCTAAGCGCCGGCCACAGCGTGCGAATGGTTTGACTGGTGAATATGACGATTGGGATATTTATGCAGCGTCAGAGCATTCCTCAGACGAACTTAAATCAGCCGAACAGACGTACATTGATGCATATGCGCCAGAGGAAATTGTAGCTGCGTTGGGCAAACTCTCTCCAGAACGCCGTGATGTGTTTATAGCTGCTGCTATTGATGGCAAAAGCTATCAGGAAATTGCCGACGAGCAGGGAATAAAAATAGGAACTGTAATGAGCCGTTTGAATCGTGCTCGCACGCAGCTTAAAAAAGAGCTTGAATCGTATGCGATGGAACGCGGATATTCTAAAGTTCATTTGAAGAGCAGTGAGAAAAATTCCCAGATAAAGCCGAATTCAGCTCTCAGCATGCTTGGAATTTCCCCACAGCCGAATAGCAAGGTAAATGACAAGGTAAGCGCACATAATAGAGCACATACGGGTACTAATAATGCTGATGCTGATGGTATTGTTGCTTATGCTGTTACTAATGCAAAAGTGGCGTAGCAGTGGCAGCAAGATGGCTAACAGTAAAAGTCATAGCAATGAGGAAGGAAAGTAATCATGACTAGATATGTGCGTTCAGGACGAGTCGTGACTACTTCACCTATTGAGACTGTTTCTGTGAGCTATACGAGCAGTTATTCAAGCGCTCGCAGGCGTGTATATGTTCAACCCCAAGTAGAGCTTCATGCTGCGATTGCTCGTGCTATGGTGCGCGAAATTTTGGTGACTCGTGCGGCTCAGCAAGCTCGTTGTGAGGCTCAGATGCGCAAAGAGGCTGAGATGAATTGCCATTGCAATGATTGCTTCGATGCAGACTGCATGTGCGATGAAACCGAAAAAGCCATGATTGAATGTCTGCGCAACTACCTACGCCCCCAGAGTGCTCCAGATTGCTTGCGTGATAGGCTTCGCGAATGCATGAAGTGCATAAGCTCCGCCGACTGATACGCTGTTAGGCAGTATTAACTAGGAGAACAAATCTGAGTGAGATCCTGTTCTTGAAGCAACCAAGGCTAGCTCATTATTTTTAATTGAATAGATTAATAACCAGTCAGGCTGAATAATGACATTCACGAAACCCAATATAATTTCCCGTGAGTGCGTGGTCTTTGTGCTTAGGGGATAAAGGCTTTCCTGCACATAAGGTATCAAGAATCTTTTCTAGTTGAGACATATCATAACCGCGTTTTTTTGATACGCTTATAGTCCCGTCGTCTCATCTTTTTCGATATCAGCAAAGAGATCCTTTGCTGAAGTAAAGCTTTTTGTTGCGGTATTTCCGTTTAAGATATCTCTTACTTCACGGATTGCTGCTTCTGTTTCAGAATTATATCTGGGTTGTTTCACTGCAAATGGAAAGCCACCTTCCATGAGTGAAGTGTGGATAAAAATGTTGATGGCGTCAGTTACTGATATTCCAAAGCTTCCAAACAGGTCTTCTGCTTCCTGTTTGATTTCTGGTTCAATGCGGATATTAATATTTGCTGTTTTAGACATTTTGCCACTCCTCATAGTCATTGTACTGCAAAACAGTTGTATATGTAATACATATGATAAACGTATGATAAGCATTGATGTGAAATAAGTTTTTTTAAGATACAGAAAACCCCGCTCAATGGCGGGGTCTTACTGTTTTAGAATTTTAGAAAACTAGCCGATGACTAGGCAAAACTAAAACTTAAGCATTTGGCCTTTTGCCGTGGTTAGCTGCCTTCTTACGGCGCTCACGACGCATACGTCCGCGCTTTCCCATGGTGGTCTCCTTACGTTAAAAAACAACCTTAGGAATTATCACACATAAGTGCGACTATTCCAAACCTAAGCGATACTGAGGCGTACAAGATTGTTATCTTTTGCTATTTTTGTCGTCTTTACGCTTATATGCTTATGGACTTATACGCGATCTGCAGCAAATCGAACTGTGGTGCTCGTAGTTTCGCCTGGCTTAATAACGATAAGATCGTTACCCGTGTTGAAAGCATTGGCATAAGCGGTCTGTGGCTCGACAGCAATGCCTGCAGGCTTCTTTTGTTCTGGGAAACCTGTTCCTGTGCATACTTGGAAAGAGGTAATGGTTTCATCGCCACTTAAAGCAACACGTACGCCGTCTGGCCGTGTGAATAGTGCTGTAACAGTGCCGTCTGCTTCATGCTGCAAATCGGTCCACGCGTCATCAAATGGACGATTCTCGAAGGAAGGATTTTCGTGCAAATCAAACTTGGTTCCATCAACAGGTTCGACGCCAGTAGGCAGCAAGCGATCGTTTACAGTGACGTGTGAGTTGCCAGGCAAGGTAATGTGGCACAAAGCGTTATCAGCATCGATTGCGTCGCCTACGTTATGTTTGCCATTTGCGAGCCAAGGATGAATAGCGAAAGCCCAAGGAGCATCTACGCTGTCAAAGTTTTCTGCGCAAACGGTTACACTCAATCCACTTGCGGACAATTCATATATAGCAGTAATAGTCAAATCGAATGGATATCCAGCTAAGTTTGGTGTGCGCCAATCTAGTGTTACGGAGGTAGCACTCAACGAAACAAGATTCCACAGATAGCGATATCCATAGCCGTGAATTGCATTGCGACGCTCGTGCTCATCAATTGGCAGCACATAATGCGTGCCTTCAAAATCGTATTCGCCGTCTTCAACTCGATTAGGGAATGGAACGAGCAGCTGACCGTGGCATGTAGGAACAGGCTTATTCTCATCCCAAGGAACAATGAGTTCCTCGCCTTGCCAATCCAAACGGCGCAGAGTTGCGCCTTGTTGCGAAATCGTTGCAGAATAATCGCCATAGTTGATGGTGTATTGGTTCCCGGAACGTGCTGGGCGAGCTTGTGTTGTTGCCACTATTTCACTCCTCTGTGTAAGCTGTGGATTTCTAGGTTTGTAGGCTTGCAGATTTGCCGGTTCGTGAAATGTCTACCATGTTGCAATATCTGCTGTTACTGCATTGAGCACCTCAACTAAGTCTACTGGTCGAACGCCTAAACTCATACCGCGTTTTCCGCCAGAGACTAGAATCTCGTCAAACATTAGTGCGCTTTCATCAAGCACAGTGCGATGTTTCAAACGCTGACCAAAAGGGGAGATGCCTCCAACAACATAGCCCGTAACGCGCATAGCAGTTTTCGGTTCCGCCATCTGTGCTTTCTTTACGCCGACCGCGCAGGCAAGCCCTTTAAGACTTAAATGTCCGCTCACTGGCACAATAGCAGTGATAATTTCATCGCCAGTGTCGGCGAGTAGAGTCTTAAAAATTTGATCAGGATTCTTGTTGATTTGTGCGGCTGCCTCCAAGCCGTAGCCTTTATCCATGTGATCGCTGGAATGTTCGTAAAAGTAGACAGTGAATTTTATGTTGGCCGCCTCAAGCTGCGCTGTAGCAGCGGTAGATACTGCGTTATTATTCGAGTTATTTGAGACAGATTTCTTGTGCTGTTTTGATTTTGAGCCTTTATGAGACATAATTTCGATTGTAGAAATATCAGCCGAAAACTTTTGAGAATTCTTTGATTTTTATCTATCCGTTTATGCAGATTACAGATTTTCTAGAGATAGTGACCTTCTTAAAGTATATGTTTTTTACGTATTCTAATTTTTTAATACACCGTGTACTTCTTTTGCTACGGCTTGTACTAGGGAGATAATTCTACTTGAGTACATTATTATGTTTATTAGCGTGTGAATGACCAGAATGTACTTTCTAAAATCTGAGTAACAGATGAAGAGCAATTGTATAGATACTCTCAGTGGTCGCATTGATTATTTTGCATAAAACGACAAAATAGCTAATTGATATGCTCAGGACTGATCTTTTCGAATCTACGCATTAATAATGTTTGAGTGAATTTTGGGCGAACATCAGAAAGATATATAGATTTATTTGCTTGAGACATCCGTGCAAGCCTTCTGCCTTGAAATATAGGCAAACTCTACCTATTTTCTTTCTTCCCAAGTCAATGCTCCAAAGTTGGTTTTTTGTTGGAATTGAACATTGTATACCAGCAGAACAGATTCACTTAAGCCAAATTTCCTGATTAACATTTCTAAAGAAAGACATGATGTATCAGTTGGTGAACATGTCGTATCAAGAAATTGGAATAGAAATAGAAAGAAGAAAGAAAAGAGGGAATAGAAATAGTTCTATCTTCTGGCTTTTCTCTTTTTTCCTTAATCTTAAATTTTCATTAGATTTTTTACACAAACTCATAGAAAGAAGCTCCTCTAGTTTCCCAAAGGAGCTTCTTATCTCAACTAGTTGCGACTACTGACTACTCGCTGATTTCTGCGAAGTAGAGGAGTGTGCGAATCATGTTGCAAGTGAAGCCGTACTCGTTGTCGTAGAATGCTACGGTCTGAACGAGCTGGGAATCGCCAGCAGTGTTTACGTCGGTCTGAGTTGGATCGAAAACGCCGCCGTGGGTGTCGCCGATGATGTCAGAGGAGACGATGCCGTCTGCGTTGTATCCGTAGTACTCAGTATCAGAGAATGCTTCCTTGAAAGCTTCGTTAATCTCTTCTACAGTTACCTTCTTTTCAAGCTCGGTGGTGAGCTCAGTGATGGAGCCGGTTGGAACCTGAACACGCTGTGCGTGGCCCTGAAGCTTGCCATCTACGGAAGGAACAACCTTGCCAATTGCCTTTGCTGCACCAGTGCTGTGAGGAATGGTGTTAACAGCAGCTGCACGGTTGTTGCGACCCTTGGAGAAACGAGGTCCGTCAAGGATCATCTGAGTACCAGTGTAAGCATGGATGGTGGTCATGAAACCAACCTTGATGCCCCACTTTTCGTCGAGGAGCTTCACCATAGCAGCCATGGAGTTGGTGGTGCAAGAACCTGCGGAAACGATTGCGTCGTCTGCCTTGAGAATTTCGTGGTTTACACCATAAACAACTGTAGGGGTTGTGTCGTCCTTAGCAGGAGCGGAGATGAGAACCTTCTTTGCACCTGCATTGATGTGTGCCTGGCTCTTCTCTGCAGAAGTGTAGAAACCGGTGCACTCAAGTACGAATTCTACGCCATCGTTAGCAACCCATGGAATGTTTGCTGCATCGCGCTCTGCGTATACTGGATATTCCTTGCCATCAACAACAAGAGCAGTTTCAGTAGCGGAAACCTCTACTGGGGTGCCGTCGATGTGCTTGAAGCCACCCTGGCTGCTGTCATACTTGAGCAAATAAGCAAGCATAGATGGGGTTGTCAAATCGTTAATTGCTGCAACCTCGATGTCGCTAGCCTCTCCACCCTGCTCTTGAAGCTGGAAGATGCGGCGGAATGCGAGACGGCCGATACGGCCAAAGCCGTTGATACCAATCTTAACTGTCATATAAATAACTCCCTAGGGAATAGAACTACCGGTTGCCCGATAGGTAGGCTTTTTATTTTTTGCCAACGCCTTATAGTCTAATGCCTCGGCATGATTTAGAGCAACGCGCTTTCCCATTCGGCGGGGCGGAATCCCACAAGGATAGTTGAGGGTGTCACCACGAGTGGGCGCTTCACGAGCATCCCGTCTGTTGCTAGTAATTCAATGGCTTCTGCGTCAGACATCTGTGGCAATTTATCCTTAATATTCATCTGCCGGTAGAGCATTCCAGATGTATTGAAGAATCGTTTTAAAGATAGTCCACTTGCTGCAATCCACTTTGTTAGCTCATCTGCGTTTGGATTGTTAACAGCTATATCTCGCTTGATGTAGTCTATACCGTTCTCGTCAAGCCATTTCAAGGCTTTTGTACATGTTGAGCACCGCGGATAACACAAAACGAGAATAGGAGAGCTATTTTTTGTGATTTTCGAGTTTTCCATGTTTCATAATTGTTGTCGAATGATTATAGAAAGTGTAGAAATTACAAGTTATAAGAATCTTGGGGACAATAACTCGGATGGATTGGTGTCTATCTCACCAAAATTATCGTCAGATTCTATGGACGTCATTACAGTTGGGGTTGGAGCTTCCGTCGGGTACGTAATCAGCAATGTGCCTTCTTCAACACTGATTGTTGCGGTGGTATCGGCTAAGAATTCGTTGCTTGTGCCCAACGGGTTATCGTTGGTCAACGTTGCGCCTTCCACTTCATATTTCAACCCTTGAATAGATACGTTAATAGATTGATTCGAGTGTGAGTAAACGGAAATCATACGACGAGCTGCCACATATCCTGCGGGGAAAGTCATTGTGGCGTTTGTGATGGCAGTAATAATAGTGTTATTGCCGTGAAGAAAAGCGATTCCTCCATGGTGAGCTGCCCTCGCAGTCAGTTGCATAGCAGCGATTGTGTGATCAATGCGTCCACCCAAAGCACCGTAAATTTCGAATTGGCGAATTCCCTGCGCCCAACCAAGCTTCATTGCAGCTGTTAAATCAGTATCGTCTTTTTGAGAAGGAAGAGTAACAACTCGGTCTCGCAAGTCTTCAGGAAGGGTAGAAAGGGTGGAATCGTTGTCGCCTATAACAACATTTGGGTTCAGTCCAAGTCCTAGAACGTGGTCAACTCCTCCATCTGCGGCAATCACAAAGCTATCAGCAGTGATGTAAGGCATTTCTTCGTAATATTCACCCGCCGCAAAAATAATGCATCGCTGCGCGTGAGGAAGTTTCGCGTGCTTAGCGGTGTGCATATGTCGCATTGCAGGATTTTGCATAATTCATTTTATAATAAAGCTATGACTGATGTTACTTCTGCTTTCTTTGATATTGACGGAACTCTAGTGAGCTACAGAACTCACACTATGCCACAGTCAACTCGTGATTCTCTTGAAGTTCTTCGGTCACAAGGCATTAAGCTTTTTATTGCAACCAGCCGTGCGCCAACGCAGATTGAGTCGATTCAAAGTACGCTGGATTTTCATTTTGACGGTTATGTGACGATGAATGGCCAGTATTGCTTTGACGATGAGGGTTTCAAAGCCGAGTTAAGTCTTGATAAAACAGATGTGCAAGCGTTGGTTGAGTATTCTTATATGCATCCTGATGTTTGCTTTGCACTCGCCGAAGCTGACTATAGTTATTTTAATTTTGTTTCTGATTATGTTCGCGATGCTTACCGCAGAATTAGCGGGAAAGATGGGGCTTTCGACGTTGAGCCAATCGAGAGAGCATTGCAGTATTCTCTACCTATCAAGTAATCCCTTACACAACCAAAAAGGGAGTGGAGGATGTCTTAAGGCATATGCCACATTCAAAAGTTGTATGGTGGAGCCCAGAATTCTGCGACATTATTCCTGCTACCGGTGGCAAAGAACACGGGATGCTCAGATTTATTGAAAAATATGGCTTAAAGGCTGAGGACTCTATTGCCTTTGGTGATGGAAATAATGATGTTGAAATGCTGCGATATGCGGGAATTGGCGTAGCATTAGGCAATGGCAGCGACGACGTGAAGGCCGCAGGCGATTATGTTACCTCGGATATTGATGAGGATGGTGTCTTCAAGGCACTGCAACATTTGGGAATTCTTTAAATAAAGTCTTAAATAAAAACGCACTGCACGAGAATCATATACACGATTGTTCCAACGCCAATACTTGCGAGCATATTGCGCCATTTGAGATGTACACCCGTCAAAACTGCGAGTGATATGAGCTCAGGCATTCCATGCGAACCTGTTGTAATTGGCGTGTTGCGCAACGCGTAGACCACGAGCATTCCCATTACTGCGAGGGGAAGCACTTTACCTAAATAAGTAACGAATTGTGGAATAGGTTTGCCTTCACGGAAAACCAAGAACGGTAAGAATCTCGTCACAATAGTTCCTGCAGCTGCTGCCGCAATGACGATAATACTTTGAAAAGTTGTCATGGTCATTCTGCTGTTCCTCCGTGTATTATCTTTCCTGCCTGTTATTTGTAGGATTATTAGGCTTATTAGGTTCATTGGGATTATTCGGCTTTTTGCGCCAATACATTGCAGCAAAAATCACCACGATTGCAATCATCGTTGGAATCAAGAAAGCATTTGCACCAAAAATAAGCAAACAGGCCAAAGAAGCAAGCACGCCAATGACGGCAGAAGAATGTTTACGAGTGTTAAGCCATTCTTCCAAGAAAATTGCGGCGAACATTGCGGTGAGAACAAAATCTATGCCAGTTGTATTAAAAGTAATGAGATTTCCAGCAATCGCACCAAGCGTAGCGCTTGCAACCCAGTAGAACTGGTTAAAGATAGTCACGAAAAACATGAACCAGCCAGCATCAATACCTTGAGGGATTTTGGCTGAAGAGTTAATAGCAAAAGTCTCATCACACATGCCATAAATGAGGTACCACTTTTTAGCGCCAGTTCCGTTGAATTTCGTAAGCATTGCCAGACCGTAGAAAAGATGACGAGCGTTCACCATGAGAGCCATCAAGAAAGCGAGCATCGGATTAAAAGCACCAAGAAGCAAATCAACGGTAACGAATTCCATAGATCCTGCAAAAATCACCGCAGCCATACACATCGGATACCACACAAGGAATCCTTTAATAGCCATAAGCAGTCCATAAGAAACACCAAGGAAGAAGAACGCAAAGCCAATGGGAATCGTATGCGGAAAAGCAGCTTGTGCGGCTGATAATACGCGATTCTTATGCTCCGAGGTTGGACGCAAAGTGGACTTCATCAATAATCTTCCTATTTTCCTATTAACATATTGAGGCTGTATTAAGACCTGTACTGAGACTGTGCCGAGACCGTATTGAGATCGTATTGAGTACCGTGTTTCTCAAACTTTGAAATAATAAATCTCGCAAATAATACTCCCTAAGATTATAGGAGGAACGATGAGTTTGTAAGAGAGGTAAGAGGCAGCAGTGGCGATTCATATTGTTGTTATGGGTGTTTCGGGGTGTGGAAAGTCGATGGTGGCTGAAGCAATTCATAATCGACTAGATTTTGCGCTCGCAGAAGGTGATGATTTCCATCCCGCGGCAAATATTAAAAAGATGTCTTCTGGAATACCTCTGACTGATGAAGATCGCTGGCCGTGGTTAGATGCCGTCAGTGCTTGGATGACCGAACACGAGGATTTGGACGAGTCAACAGTCGTTTCGTGCTCAGCATTAAAACGCTCATATCGGGAAGTGCTGAGAAAGAATGTTAATGTGTTTTTCGTTCATCTTGCTGGCTCACAAAAGCTTATCCAAGAACGTCTATCGGCAAGAAAAGGCCATTTTATGCCACCTATTTTGCTTTCAAGTCAATTTGCAATACTTGAGCCTCTCCAAGCTGATGAAAATGGCATAATGATTTCGATTGAAGGCACGCAAAGTGAAGTAACTGCACGTGTTTTAGATGCTGCTTATGATTATCGAGCAGAGCAAAAGTACGGAGCAAAAGTACGGAGTGCAAGGCACAGAGCATAGGGCATAGCACGCGTGAGTGATAGTTGTTTCGAGACACTCGCAAAAAGCCGATCAATCTGTTCACTTATTCGAACGAAGTGTTCGAGAAAACGATAATGACTGAGAAGCATATACTTGGTATGCAATTTCTTGACGCTATTTCCCTCGCATAATTTTCTTATCTACCAACCATGAGATAAGATATTCTTATACGAGGCATACATGAGGCACAGTATTGTGCATAAAGCCATATCAATGTCGATTAAGGAGCTCATATGACGGCTACGAGGATTTCCACTCCAGATATTCAAGCCTTCGAAAAAGATCACGAAGCTATCGTTCGTTCTATTGCCCCAGAGTGCATGGTTTTGCTCCGTAATAACGGAACTTTACCGATGCGCAGTATTTCCAAGGTTGCTCTGTATGGTAGCGGCGCTCGCCATACCATTAAGGGCGGCACAGGCTCTGGTGACGTCAATGTTCGTCACTTTGTTACCGTTGAAGAAGGCCTTGAGAATGCAGGCATCGAGATTACAACAAAGGCGTGGCTTAATGCATATGATAAGGCGGTAGATGAATTCAAAACTGCTTTCTTCAAGCCTGTTCGTAAGGAAGCTGACGAATCTGGTCAGAATGTGATGCTTTACACCATGGGCATTCACGCTCCTGAACCTGAGTACGACATTGACTTAGCAGCAGAAGGCGATTGTGCTATTTATGTGCTCAGCCGCGATTCAGGTGAAGGTGCGGATCGCAAGCCGGTTGAAGGAGATATTAAACTCACTGCAACCGAAAAACGCGATATTTTGGCTCTTAATAAGCAGTTTGACAAGTTTGTTCTTGTGCTCAACGTTGGCGGAATGGTTGACTTGAGTGAAGTAAGCGAAGTAGAGACTGTTCTTTTGATGGGGCAGCTTGGTCAGGCAACTGGAACTGCTTTTGCTGATGTTTTGATGGGGGCTGCTTATCCTTCTGGCAAGCTTACTATGACGTGGTCTCACATCGAAGATTATCCCAGCACTGAAGGTTTTGGCGACCCAAATAACACCGATTATAAAGAAGGTGTTTATGTTGGCTATCGCTACTTTGATACCACCAACACCACTCCATTATTCCCCTTCGGTTATGGCTTGGGATACACCACATTCTCTGTAGAGCCACAGTCTGTAGCTGCTGACGCTAAGAACGTCACAGTTGAAGTAAAGGTAACAAACACAGGTGAAGCTGCCGGCAAGGAAGTCGTTCAGGTTTACTACTCCGCACCTGCTGGGAATGCTGGCGTTGACAAGCCGTATCAAGAACTCGCTGGCTATGCAAAAACGAAGGAACTCGTAGCCGGTGAGAGCGAAGTAGTAACCGTTACATTCTCCACGGAATCTATGTCTTCCTACAACACAGCTAAATCAGCGTACGTATTGGAAGCTGGCGACTATGTAATCCGTGCTGGTTCATCTTCTCGTAATACTCATGTTGCTGGCGTTGTTCGACTCAATGCTTCCACAACTGTTGCGCAGCTCCATGCAATCGGCGGCGAGAGCGGGTTTGAAGATTTCAGACCAACTAGTGAACCTTATACGTACGAAGGTGAAGAGGCTGAGATTGCAGCTGCTCCAGTAGTTGAGCTTGATGCTGCAACAATTGACGCAACCACAGTTGAGTATTCGGTACAGCCACAGGAGATTCCTGCTGGCGAGACTATCTCATGGAATGACGTTGTTTCAGGTGCAAAAACTATTGACGACTTCATTGCTGGGCTTTCTCAAGATCAGCTTGAGTATGTTTGCATTGGCATGTACAAGCTCGGTGCGAAGGACTTGATGGAAGTGATTGGTAATGCTTCCACAACTGTTGCAGGTGCTGCTGGCGAAACCACTCATCACCTTGACGATGTTGATCTTGAAACTTTGATTATGGCTGATGGTCCTGCGGGCTTGCGCTTGGCTCAGGAATACGCTCTCAATGATAAGAATGAAGCACGCGCACTGACAGCAAACGTATTCGGTGAGGCCAAGTATATTTATACGTCAGAAGAGATTGAAGCAATGAAGCCTTCTCGCGTAGATGAGAATGGTCAGGAAGTAACTGCCTACTACCAATATTGCACAGCAATTCCGATTGGTACAGAGCTTGCGCAGTCCTTCAATGATGATATTCCACGCATATGTGGTGACTTTGTTGGTGCTGAAATGGAGATTTTCGGTATTCACCTTTGGCTTGCTCCGGCAATGAATATCTATCGTTCTCCACTGTGCGGCCGTAACTTTGAATACTTCTCAGAGGATCCTGTTGTAGCTGGTCGTGTAGCGGGTGCGATTACGCGAGGTGTGCAGTCTCATAAGGGTCGCGCTGTTACTATCAAGCATTTCGCTGCCAATAATCAGGAGACTAATCGCTATTTCCAGAACAATAATATTTCTGAGCGTGCTCTGCGTGAGATTTATTTGAAGGGCTTCGAGATTTGTGTGAAGGACTCCAACCCTCGCACGGTTATGACTTCCTATAATCTCATCAATCAAGAGCATGCGTGCAATCGTCATGACGTCGTAACTGAAGCACTTCGCGACGAGTGGGGCTTTAGCGGTTTCGTTATGACAGACTGGCTTGTAACTGGTGGTATGGGACCTTCTGGTGAACAATGGCCATGCGCTTCAGCAGCTGGCAACGTTAAGGCTGGAAACGACATCACCATGCCTGGTATGCCTTCTGATAAAGACGATATGGACACCGCTATGGTAGACGCTAATCACCGCTATCCACTGACTAAGGCTGAACTCCAGCTCAGTGCTAAGCGCGTACTCAGCATGATTATGGAACTCGTGCATGCATAACGAGAAACTAAGCCATAGAACTTGTGTAGTGATTGCATTAACTTAAGAAAGTAAAAATTTAAGATAGCAAAAGGGCACTCGCAGCAGGGAGATACGTTATGAGTGCCCTTTATTTTGCTGTTTTTACTATTTTTACCGGTATCTTTACTGTTTTATAGTTTTTCGCTGGCTACTGGTATCGCAGTGCTTCTACAGGATTCATTTTGGCAGCGCGGCGAGCAGGGTAGTAGCCAAATATGATGCCAATTCCAACACAGATTCCGGTTACAGCCGCAACAGCTGTAGGTGAGAACACGGGAGTGATGGTAGAACTTGCTCCCATTGCACCAGATGCCATTCCTGAAAGCCCCCATGCACCTGCGTAGCCCAAGGCGATTCCAACAATTCCACCAATCACACACAGCACCACTGATTCAAAAAGGAACTGAGTAGTAATATCGGCAGAACGAGCCCCTAATGCTTTGCGTAATCCTATTTCGTGAATACGCTCGGTGACGTTTGTTAGCATCATATTCATAATGCCAATGCCACCAACAAGCAAAGAAATACTTGCTACCACTGTCATAATGATTCTGAAGCCTGAAATTGTGGATTCAAACTGTTTAATAGCGGTATCCATGGTGGAAACATAAACGTATTGCGATTGATCACTCTTTTTTATGCCAAGGTATTTACGCAAAAATTTCGTAGTCGACTTCGCAATTTTTTGCATGTCTGTTCCACTTTTTGCTAAACCAATTATTTCGTCATATCGCTGAGAACCAATCATGCGGGAAGACACTGTGCTGAATGGCAAATAGACTATGTTTTGACCCATTGTGGTGCTGTTATCCATCACCGCCACAACATTATAGGAATCGTTACCAATAGTAACTGTGTTTCCAACACTCTTTGTGGTCTTAAAAAGTTTATTAGACACAGATTTATCAATCACAATGTCATGATCGTGAGCCTTATTGCTCATGGCAGTAATTTTTCCCTGTAAAGGTTTCAAGCCCATAATTGTGAAATAATCTTCGGTAACACCGGTAATTTGGACTTCTTCGCTTTTTGTTCCGGTTGTCACTTTGTCGCTGGTGGTTGAATAGCCTGTGAGTAGCTGGTATCCGGATACATTCAGTTTAATTTGTTGAAGATCATCTGCTACGATGTCGCGATTCGCATATGCACTAATTGTGACCATACGAGCCTGTGTGAGACCAAGATCTTTAACCATGCTGACGCGTAGACCATCGATAAGAGAAGTCATAGCAATTACGGCGCTAATACCAATTACAATGCCAAGAATCGTAAGAATACTGCGAACTCTATTTGCGTCGAGTGCGTTAAACGTCTCTTTGACTAAATCCCGTAATTTCATGTATGCGACTCCTCGTACCCCGTGGCACTGTCATAAAGTTTTCCATCTCGAATATGCACTGTGCGGTCAGCAGCTTTCGCCACATCAGGGTCATGTGTAATAAGCACAATCGTTTTGCCACGCTTTTGCATGTGTCGGAATGTTTCCAGCACCATTTGGCCGGTAGCGGTGTCGAGATTTCCTGTCGGTTCGTCTGCCAAAATCATTGCAGGATCATTTACGAGTGCGCGCGCAATTGCCACACGCTGAATTTGACCACCAGAAAGCTCATTAGATTTATGCTCGTAATATTCCTCAGGCAATCCTGCAGCTTTGAGAGCTTTCCATGCGCGTAATTCTCGTTCTTTCACGGGAATATCTGAGTAAATAAGCGGAAGCATGACGTTTCGCAGCACAGTAGTTCGAGGAAGAAGATTGAAAGCTTGGAAAACAAAGCCAAGACGAGTCGCGCGAATCTCGGCTAAATCGTCATCGCTTAAATCTGCAACTTCCAAACCTTCAAGTTTGTAAGAGCCGTAAGTAGGCGTATCAAGGCAGCCAAGAATATTCATAAGCGTTGATTTGCCAGAACCAGAAGGCCCCATAATGGCAAGAAATTCGCCTTTTTGTACACTTAATGAAACTCCTCGAAGAGCGTGCACAAGCCCACCCTCAGTTTCGTAGATGCGATGAAGATGATTTGCTTCAATAACGGTGGTCATATCACATGCCCGATCCCATAAGTTCTACTTCAAGGCCTTCTTTAATCGCTTTGCCCTCAATAACTGCAGTACTTGTAGTTTGTGCAGGCACAGTGACTTTTACAGTCTTTTCGTTTTTTATAGCGCCCTGTGAATCTCTCTTCACAATCGTGATATACGATTTTCCATTATCTGTTTGAACTGCTGTGGTTGGAACGGTGAATACATTCTTCAAATCTTGCAACACAATGTCAACAGAGGCAGACATACCAGGTTTAATCTGAGAATCAGGATGTTCAACCAGTAGAGAGACTGCATACGTTACTACGCTTCCTGAACCACTATAGGAAGAGTCGCTGGTAGATCCAGAACTGGAAACGCTGGCAATGTTGGTGACCTTTGCTTCAGAAGTAACGCTTGGTAGAGCAATATATGTCACTGACGCCTTTTGCCCAACAGAAATCTTATTGATATCTGCTTCATTAACCTGGATATTTACGCGCATTTGGCTTAAATCGCCAATTTCAATGAGAGAACTTGAAGACGATGTGGAGCTCGATGAAGAAGAGCTGTCAGATGACCCAGAACCTACAGAAGCACCATTTACTGCATTCATCACGAGCACTGTTCCGTCTATCGGAGCTGTAACAGTACGCTTATTTGCAGTAGCTACAGCCTCGTTATATGCAGTTTGTGCGCTTTCCAAAGAAAGCTGGGCTGATGCCAAACTGGACTGAGCGTCAGAAATACTGGAAGCCGAGTCGCTAGAGGAGGAAGAAGAATTAGCAGAATCGGAATCATCTTGTGAAGTGTTTGCTGCAGATGCCGCGGCAGCAGAGGCAGAGGATGCGGCGGCTTGGCGTGCAGCTGTCAAAGCGGCCTTTGCGCTATTTACCCCATTTTGGGCAGATTTAACATCTTGACTTGCTTTGGTAACAGCCGCGTCGAGTGAATCATTCTTTATGGTAAAGAGCGTATCGCCCTTGTGCACCACAGAGCCTTGGGAGACTGCAACATTTTGAACAATGCCATCTACCTCAGGAGTTACAGCGGTGGAAGAAAGCGGTTGCATGGTGCCCGTAGCACTCACAGTGTTTGTGAAATCTTCCTGAGAAATCGTCGTCGTCATAATATCGCTGGAAGTATCAGCCGCTTTTGGCTTCAAGAAATGCGAAATGCCGAAATACCCTGCAATCACAAGGATAATTGCTGCAGCAATTCCTGCCTTAATAAGCTTTTTACGTTTGCGTTCTTTGCGGTGGCGCATCAAGCTTTCATAAGCAAGGCGGTTTTCTGTCTCTTCCTCAGTTTCTTCTGCTTTATTCTCAAGTTCGACCTCAGTTACGTTATCTGCTTCAAAATCCTCAAGATTCGTTGCAGCATCAGCTTTAGCTGTCTCAGCATTTTTCTTGCCGAATAACTTAACCATTCTTTCCTCATCTTCAACACAAATACATAATCCGGCAATACAAACCGGTAATACTTCTCATTATGTTGCAATACCACAATTTTGCCATCAGACTGGAGGATTATTGTGATGAAAAAGGCTTTACAAAGAATGATACGAGCGCGAGTAAAGCAATTCTAACCAATACTCTTTAACTAATACTTAAGCGTTAAATGAGTATTAAAGCTTAAAGCACATGTGCCTCTTCGAGGAAGGGGAGGAGCTTTTCTGCCATAACGCCGTATCCATATGCATTTGGATGGAAATTATCGTTTGCATAGAAGCCTTTGGACTGTGCGCTCACGTCGACCTCAGTCATATTGATATAGTGCACGCCGTATTCTGCGCAGATTTTATAGCTTGTAGACACGAGTTGATTGCTTTGCAAGTGTAGATAGTGCTTAAGAGCCTTTTGCAATCTAGGATTGTTAAAGAGCTGGCCAGGGCTCAAAATCACAACGTGAGTGGCTAAGGTCGTGGCAATATCTAAAGTAGCGCGTAAATCGCGACTAAATTCTTCCAATGTGCGCTGTGCTAAAAGATCATTAGAACCTGCGCAAATTACCAGTAAATCGCAGCGATTTTTGCCGAGTTTTTCTTGAACCTGCGGGAGCAGCTTAAAACGGACGCGACGCATGGTGGCTCCTAATCTTCCAACAGCACGCCATTCAACTGCCTTATGCGTTGAATTTGCAATCGTTTGCGCAACTTGAGGAATAAAGCCTTTGCTTTGGTTATCTGTTCCGCAGCCAGCTACCATGGAGTCGCCCACAGCAATAAGAGTAAAAGTTTCAGAGACTTCAGCATTGGAATTCGGAGCAACAATTCCATGGCGAGCCCCAACTGGTTCAGGATCAAGCTTGATTACTTTACTCGCTCGAAATCCTTGGATTGGCACAATCGCCTTTTCCCACCATGTTAAAGGCGGAATATTTTGCAGAAATGGCTCATGCGAAGTTTTTTTCGAAGTTTTGCTTGATTGCTCTCTCAGAGGTTTTCTCAATGGCATGTGCACATCCTAAAGCGTTTGGGTGGACAGATATCAAAGAGTGATTTTTCAATGGTTTAGCAGCTTATCGATAGTGAGATTTCATGTAAAAATCTTTTATTTGTTACACACTTCCTTTACAATCACGTATGTAACACAATTTTCGGGTAAGTTTCGAGTATGTCGAGAGTAAGGAAGGATTGCAATGCCTTCAATTAAAAAATCTGAGGTCGAGCAGGATCACACCCTCGTGGAGCTCAGCCATGTAGAGAAGCATTATGGAGATCTTCACGTTCTCAAAGATATCAATCTTAAAGTGAATAGGGGAGAAGTATTAGTAGTGCTTGGGCCATCAGGTTCCGGTAAATCTACTATGTGCCGCACAATTAACCGCCTTGAGACTATTGATTCTGGCGTTATTCGCATTGATGGTGAGCCACTTCCACAGGAAGGCAAGGAGCTTGCTAATTTGCGTGCAGAAGTAGGCATGGTGTTCCAGCAGTTTAATCTTTTTGCAAACAAGACTATTCTGCAAAACGTTACCCTTGCGCCGATTAAGGTTCGTGGAGTTAGCAAACAAGAAGCAGAAGATAATGCTATGGAACTCCTTGCTCGTGTGGGTGTTGACAGCCAAGCATCTAAGATGCCGTCTCAGCTTTCTGGCGGGCAACAGCAGCGTGTGGCTATTGCTCGTGCTCTTGCTATGCAGCCAAAGGTCATGCTTTTTGATGAGCCAACATCAGCTCTTGATCCTGAAATGGTGAATGAGGTTTTGGATGTAATGGTTGAGCTTGCGCAGCAGGGCATGACCATGATTTGCGTTACTCACGAGATGGGCTTTGCTCGCAAGGCAGCGGATCGCATCGTTTTCATGGCAGATGGCAAAATCCTTGAGGAAGGCACTCCAGACGAGTTCTTCGATAATCCAAAGACAGACCGCGCAAAAGACTTCCTGTCTAAGATCCTTGAACACTAAAGATTAAAGATGTATGAAAAGATTTATGAGCGGTAAAGAATGAAAGATATGACATTAAAACGTGTGGTATTACGCGTGGTTGCTCTTGTTGCAATCGCCGCAAGCCTTGTCTCTATGGCTGCGTGCGGTTCGGCGAATAGTGATCACACCATTACCATCGGTATTAAGTTTGATCAGCCCGGTCTGGGATTCAAAAAATCAGGCACATACAGCGGTTTTGACGTAGATGTAGCTCGCTATATTGCGCATAAGTTAGGCTACAAGGATTACGAAATTCGCTGGAAAGAGGCTCCTTCTAAGCAACGTGAAGCCATGTTGCAAAATGGTGATGTTGACATGATTTTGGCAACATACTCTATTACAGATGACCGTAAGAAAGCCGTGAGTTTTGCTGGGCCGTATTTCGTTGCTGGGCAAGATCTAATGGTTCGTAAGGGCAACACGACTATTACTGGTCCAAAATCCTTGAATGGTAAGCGTCTGTGCTCCGTAACCGGTTCTACATCGGCAGAGGTCATTAAGGAGAAATACTCTAACAAAGTTCAGCTCATGGAACAGCCCGGATATGCAGAATGTGCAACGGCATTGTTCTCCGGCATTGTAGACGCTGTTACCACTGATGACATTATTCTTGCAGGTCTTGCTGCAAATGCTCGCGGCCGCTTGAAGCTGGTGGGCAAGCCTTTCACACAGGAATATTACGGTGTGGGCATTAAGAAGGGGCGCACTGCGTACGCTAAGAAAATTAATAAGGCAATCAACCAAATGGTTGCCGATGGCTCATGGCAGGAAGCTATTGATTCCAACTTTGAAGGCACAGGTTACACACCAAATGCTAAGTACAATCCACCAACAGCAACAGAAGGAGAGAAGTAATGAGTGAATTTCTTGCTTTATTCTCCGAGTATGACATTTTGGGAGCGTTCCTCGTCAATATCGAGTTGACTTTCTGGTCAGCCATTATTGCAACAATTCTCGGCATTATTCTTGTGATGATGCGCATTAGTCCAGTGAGTTCTCTGCGCGGATTTTCTACGGCTTACACAGAATTCTTTAAGAACATGCCATTGACTATCATCATGGTTTTCATGGTGTTGGGCTTCTTCGGGCAGCTTAAGCTAAGCTTCTCTGACACCTTTACTATTAACTTCTTCTGGCTCGCTGTAGTTGGCTTAGCGGTGTACACAGCAGCGTTTGTCAGCGAGTCTCTGAGAAGTGGTGTGAACACTGTGCCAGTCGGTCAAGCTGAGGCTTCTCGTGCACTTGGGCTTTCCTTCATGCAGTCGGCAAGCCAAATTATTTTGCCCCAAGCAATCCGAGGGTCTGTGGCTCCGTTGGGTAACACGCTTATTGCATTGCTTAAGAACTCTACTGTTGCTGCTGCTGCATCCGTGGCAACGGAAACTTCCTCTTTAATGAGCACCATGATTGAGTATCATCCTAGCCAGATTATTGGAATCTTCCTTATCTTTGCATTCGGATATGTGATTTTGATTATTCCAATTGGTTTGCTTACCACATGGCTTTCTAACAGATTGGCGGTGCGTCGATGAATAAAGATAATTCAGCCTCTCTTCTCTTTGACGCTCCAGGGCCTAAGGGGCAGCGCCGTATTCGCATAATGAATATTATTGCGGGAATCCTTATCGTGGCTCTCGTAGTTGCCGTACTCTACCGATTGAGCGATCCTCCTCAAGGCGAGAATCAGCTTTCGTGGTCTCTATGGTCAACTGCTTTAAGTGCTGAAGCTTGGACTGATTTCTATCTTCCTGGTCTTGGACGAACTCTTGGGGCAGCTTTCACTGGTATTGTTGGTTCCCTGATTTTTGGCTTAATCTTCGGCATCGGCCGATTGGTTCCAAGCAAAATCGTACGTGCTATAGCTGGTGTGATTGTTGAGTTCTGCCGTGCTGTGCCTGTTTTAATGCTGATGATTTTCTTCTGGCGTTGGTTTGCGGCAATTGGAATTGAATCTTCCTCATACTTCTCCGTTGTGCTTGCATTGATTCTTTACAATGGTTCTGTTATTGCAGAGCTAGTGCGTTCTGGCGTAGGTAATCTGCCAGGTGGCCAGCGTGAAGCGTCGCTTGCTCTTGGTTTAACAGAATTCCAATCTTTGAAGGAGATTGAAGTTCCACAAGGCATTCTTGCCATGCTTCCTGCAGCTGCTACCCAGCTCGTAGTAGCATTGAAGGATACTGCTTTGGGATCCATTATTCTGTATACAGATTTGCTTCAGCAGTCTCGCAGACTTGGGTCTATGTACTTCAATATTTTGCAGACGTTGGTTGTTGCTGCAGTTGTTTACTTCTTTGTGTGCTTTATTGTGTCTTCTCTTGCAGAGCGACTTCCAGAAGTTGTTCGTTCCCGCACTTCTGGTGCGGCAGAAGCAGAGCCTGTGGCACCTATCGCTATGATGGATCCTTCAAACGCTAATCAGATTGCTGCTGCAAAAACGCCTCGCCCATTTGGCGGCGTACAGCCTCTTTATTCAGACCATTATCACGGTTCTAATGTGACGATGCGAGGCTGGCAGCATGAGCATTATGCTCATGGTCATGATACTCGCCATTTAGAGCATGTGGAGCACTCAGAAATTATTGAAGCAGCTCAAAAAATTCCTCAAAGAATTGGCAAGTTAAGCCGTGATGTGTTTACTAATAAAGATTCACATCCACATAATTCAGATCACTTGGGACATCCTGATAAGCACGGGAATTAGTTATTGAGTGATTAACCAGATAATTGTCAAGCCTTGTGATACTATTCATAAGGCTTGAGAAATCAAGAAAGTGGATTTTCCCACCTGGGCATCGCATAGAGGTGCCGGGTAATGGCTTAAAGCCTCACGGTTTTCCGTGTCTAAGCTAAGTTGAGTTTGAAGCTCGTAGCTTGTGATTCGAACTGCGTATGCAGTGTGCCAGTTTTCTGGTATTTCCGTGTGTTTTGGTCTGGGATGATTCATACAAAGACTGTTAATGAATGGAGTCATCATCAGCGAACCACGTATTAATGATGAAATTCGCACCCCACAGGTGCGCCTGATCGGTCCTAAAGGCGAACAGATCGGCGTGATTGCTACTTCCGTTGCACTCAACCTTGCCCGAGAGGCAAGTCTTGACTTAGTGGAGGTGGCACCTAATGCCAAGCCTCCTGTGGCTAAGCTCATCGATTATGGCAAGTACAAGTACACCGAAAAAATCAAACAGCGTGAAGCACGTCGCAATCAGAGCACAGCTGAGGTTAAAGAAATTCGTTTCCGCCTCAAGATTGATGAACACGATTTCGAAGTAAAGCGTGGCCATGTGGAGCGCTTCCTCAATGGGGGAGACAAAGTTAAGGTCACTATTATGCTTCGTGGTCGCGAACAGTCTCGTCCAATTGGCGGCGTTGAACTTCTTCAGCGACTGGCTCAAGAGGTTGAAGAATCGGGCACTATCGAATCCCAGCCTCGCCAGGATGGTCGCAATATAATCATGGTGCTAGCGCCTAAAGGCAAGAAGATTCATGCTCAGTCCGAGCAGCGCCGTCGCGGTGCAGATTCACGAGCAGAGCGTCAGGCTCGCCAAGCAGCTCGTCTCAACGCTAAAAAAGAAGCTCTTGCAGCAGCTCAAGCAGAAGCTGAGTCAACTGTAAGCGAATCAAAGACTTCCACGAAGAAGACAACAACCAAGGAGGGCAGCAATGCCAAAGATGAAAAGTAACTCCGCTGCATCCAAGCGAATCCGTGTAACCGGTTCCGGAAAGCTGATGCAGGCAGGTAGCGCAATGCGCCACAACCTTGAGCACAAGTCTGCGCGCAAGCGTCGCGCACTGTCCGCCGATCAAGTTCTCGCACCGGCACAGAGCAAAAAGCTCAAGAATATGCTCGCTAAGTAGTGAGTCATCGGTCAAGAACTTTAGAAAGCTGAGGAAAAGAATATGGCAAGAGTAAAGCGCGCAGTTAATGCTCACAAGAAGAAGCGCGTTGTTTTAGAGCGTGCATCAGGCTACCGCGGTCAGCGTTCCCGTCTCTACCGCAAGGCTAAGGAACAGCTCCTTCACTCCTTTAACTACAACTTCCGCGATCGCAAGGCTCGCAAGGGTGATTTCCGCAAGCTGTGGATTACCCGTATCAATGTTGCAGTTCGTGCAGAAGGCATCACTTACAACCGCTTCATTCAGGGTTTGAACCTTGCTGGAATCGAACTCGATCGTCGTGCACTTGCTGAACTCGCTGTTAACGATCACGACACCTTTGTTGCAATCGTTGATGCTGCAAAGGCAGCTTTGCCAGAAGACGTAAACGCGCCACGCGCATAAGCATAGGCTCATGCGCGAGCATAGGGCAATTCCATGAGTTGACCAAAGTTTAAAGATATAAAATTTTCATAATGACCTGCTGTACAGTGTGTATGGTGGGTCATTTGCTATTTTGCTATTTTGCTATTCTAAGCTGTTCATTAGCCCTTATTTACTGGTATATCGCAATACAATATGTTCACAATGAGAGACGTCAAACCCGATGTGGTGTTGCCAGTACATTAACTGAGTTAATATAAGACGTGAGCAAGGAATGTTAACTACGTTTTATTGGCGCGAATAGTTGATATTGTGCAGTTTTCCCCTTGTCCAAAATTGATCAATGACGCTCATTTACGTGAGGGAGATAACTTTATGGAAAAACCAGTTGTACTTGGTCTTGGTGAGCTTCTATGGGACATGCTTCCTGCGGGCAAGCGCGCAGGCGGTGCTCCTGTGAACTTCGTCTATCATGCAGTTAAGAATGGTGGCGAAGGTGTTGCTGTTTCTGCAGTTGGTGATGATGAACTTGGTCATGGCATTGAAACAGAAGTTAAGAACGCCAATATTCGTTCAATCGTTAAGCATAACGCTTATCCAACAGGCACAGTGGCAGTGAGCTTGGAGGAAGGCATTCCGACTTACACAATCGTGCGTGGTGTTGCTTGGGATCATATTCCTTATACAACCGACCTTGTTGAGGCTGTAAAGAAGGCAGACGCTATCTGCTACGGAACTCTTGCTTGCCGTGGTCAAGAGTCGCATGACACAATTATGAATCTCGTCAATAATGCACGTCCTGATGCATTGAAGTACTACGATATCAACATTCGTGGTGACTTCTTCTCTAAGGATCTCATCGATGAGCAGCTCAAAGCAGCCAATGTTTTCAAGCTCAATGACGATGAACTCGTGTTGCTTCGTCCTATGTTCTCCATTGGAGGTACAGATGAGGAAGCATGCCAGTGGTTTATCGATAATTACAATCTTGATTATGTGATTCTCACCTGTGGCGGTGATTTCAGCTACATCGTTTCTGAGACTGGAGAGACCTCTCGTATTAACACCCCTAAGGTTGAGGTCAACGATACTGTGGGTGCAGGAGATTCCTTCTCAGGCGTTTTCACCGTTGAAATTCTCAAGGGATCATCATTGAAGGATGCGCATCGTCGTGCCGTCAATGTTGCAGCTTATGTGTGCACCAAGGCAGGCGCATGGCCTGAGTATCCTGATGAGATTCCAGATTATGTAGCAGAGCAGAATAAGTAGTAGTCTGCAACAAGCTGATCGCAAGTCTGCAGAATTATGCTAACAATAGCGTAATAGTTTCGCTTAGTAAGTGGTTGCCACATGGGTGGGGAAGCAGATTCTCACACCTATGTGGACACCATTTCAGCAGTGTTGAGCGCTGTATTGTGTTTGCACTGTATAATTTAACAGAAAAGTAATATCTCGAATAAAGAACAGCCTGGCTACTGCTCAGTGTGTTCTGATGTTCGGCTCACTCATAGGGGGAAAGATGGCCGAAAATACTAGAACTGAGAATAATAACGGAACTGAGGAGAGAATCAACGCTACACAGATTGCGCCATTATTGGTTGCTTTCTTCACCATGGGTTTTGTTGATTTCGTTGGAACCGCACTTAATTACGTTAAAGGTGATTTAGGTCTTAACGACGTCATGTCTAACCTGTTTAGCTCCATGGTGTTCATTTGGTTCTTCGTTTTATCTGTTCCAGCCGGTTTGCTTATGAACCGCATTGGACGCCGTAGCACAGTATTACTGTCTATCGCTATAACCGCATTTTCTGCTGTACCACCACTTATTGTTGGTTTTGCTGGCCTTGATGGGGGCTTTGAATATGCGCTTATGGTTATTTCATTCGCTTTGCTTGGTATTGGTAACACCTTTATGCAGGTGTCAACCAATCCGTTACTGGCTAACCTTGTATCTGGTGATCGTTACTCCAGTACCATTTCTGCTGGTCAATTTGTTAAAGCAATCGCATCCTTCTCATCGCCTCTTATTGCACAATGGTTGGCAAGCGCAACGGGCAAATGGTGGCTCACCTATATTTGGTTCCTTGTCATCTCGATTATTGCTTACATCTTGCTCCAGTTCGATCAGATCAAGGAAGCAGCTCCAGATGCTGGGCACTCTACTTTCGCACAGTGCCTTGCTCTTCTTAAGGATAAGATTATTCTGTTGTGCTTCTTTGGCATCGTATGTCACGTTGGTTTGGACGCAGGCATCAATGCCGAAGCTCCAAGGCTTCTCGTTGAGAAATTGCATGTAGCAACCGAAGCTGCAAGCTATACTACGAGTATTTACTTTGCTTTCCGTACTATCGGTTTTGCAGTAGGTATTTGGGCTTTGCAGAAGTTCACAAATAAGTTCGCCTTGCGTGCTTGTGCTACATCTATTGTTTTGTCTGTGGTCTTCTTAACTATCTACTCGGCAATGCCTTCTCCAAATTCGTGGATTCTCTATATTGGACTTGCGTTCCTCGGATTTGGTAATTCCAACCTCTTCTCTCTCATGTTCTCCATCGCTCAGCTACACATGCCAACTCATGAAAATGAGGTTTCTGGTTTGATGATTATGGGACTTATTGGTGGTGCTGTTATTCCTCTCCTCATGGGATTTGCATCCGATGGAATGAATGCACAGCTCGGTGCAGTTATCGTCTTGATCATACCGGCAATCTACGTTGCTATTCTGTCTATCTTCGAGAGCAATCTCGAAAGTAATCCGGTTCTAGAGTAGTAACGTTTTACACTAGGGGATATGGCATCTACTACAGATAATCCTTTAAGCAAACGTAATGACTTCGACTCGCTTATCGGGCTTTTCTTAGTCCATATCGGCGTAGAAAAAGGATTATCTGCTTCTACTGTTCATGCTTACTCGTCTGATTTACGCAGATATACTACATGGTTAGCGGCTCAGGGAATTCATGACGCTCAACATATAGCATCCAGTGATGTTGAATCTTTTATCGCCTCATTACATGACGAATCAACTCGGTCTATTGCTCGGCGTCTTGCAAGCATGCATGAGTTTCATCGATTTCTTGTGAGCCGAGGCCTTGTTTCTGCGGATGTTTCTCAAGGGATTAAACCGCCAAAAGCTGATTCTCATTTACCTGATGTGCTCAGTGTTGATGAAGTGCAACGCTTATTGGAATCAACGAGCTTCGATGGCGATACGAACGAAATTTCTTTACGAGATAGAGCATTACTTGAATTTCTCTATGCTACGGGGGCTCGCGCTTCTGAAGCTTGTAGTTTGAATCTTGAAGATTTAGACTTGAAGTCTCATTATGCGCGTCTGACTGGAAAAGGGGATAAACAGCGCCTTGTTCCAGTGGGTTCATACGCTCGCACAGCTTTAGAAAAGTATATCAACTTGGCGCGAATCGTTCTGCAAAATAAAGCAAAGGAATCACGAGATAGGCAAGCGGTATTTCTTAATAAGCGTGGTAAGCGCCTTTCGCGGCAATCGCTATGGGAGATTGTGCAGAATGCTGGGGAAAGAGCACATATTGGCAAGCCCCTTCATCCACATACATTGAGACATTCGTGTGCAACGCATCTTATTCAAGGAGGAGCGGACGTTCGCGCGGTTCAGGAAATGCTTGGTCACTCATCAGTAACGACTACACAAATCTACACTCATGTTTCCCCCCAGGCACTTATTGAGAGCTATGTTATGTCGCATCCGCGTGCTCGATAAAAGTGTTTTATTGACAGATGTAAAGCATTGCAAACGTTGCAGATTGACGATATATGTTGATAAGGTGGACGTATGCCAACCGATTTGCTTGGGCGTGATTATGATACTTTTCCAGCCCCCGAAAGCCTTGAACAACATGGACCTGCTCGTATTGTTGCCATGTGTAATCAAAAAGGTGGAGTTGGTAAGACTACAAGCTCAGTCAATATTGCTGGAGCATTGAGCCAATACGGTCGTAGGGTTCTTATCGTTGACTTTGATCCGCAGGGTGCTGCAACTGTTGCGCTTGGAATCAATGCAAATCAGGTTGAAAATACTATCTATACTGCTTTGTTTAATCCTTCAATGGATATTCACGAAGTAGTGCAGCAAACTCGCTTCCCTAATCTTGATATTATTCCGGCCAATATAGATTTGTCTGCCGCGGAGGTTCAGCTTGTAACTGAGGTTGGTCGTGAGCAAGTGCTTGCAAGTACATTGCGCAAAGTTCGCAATGAGTATGATCTTATTATTATCGACTGCCAGCCTTCCCTTGGTTTGTTAACTGTTAATGCTCTGACTGCTGCCGATGGGGTGATTATTCCGGTTGCTGCCGAATTCTTTGCTTTGCGTGGTGTAGCTCTTTTGATGCAGTCCATTGAAAAAGTGAAGAGCCGTATCAATCCAGATTTGCAGGTGTATGGAGTATTGGTAACTATGTATACAAATACTCTGCACTCCCAAGAAGTCTTGCAACGTATTTATGAGGCATTTCAAGGTAAAGTATTTCATTCAGTTATTGCGCGTTCTATCAAACTTCCAGATGCAACTGTTGCTGCTGCACCAATTACTATGTATGCTCCGCAGCATCGCACGTCAAAGGAATATCGTGAAGTAGCTCGCGAGATTATTGCAGAAGGTATCGTTGCCTGAGATTGAGCAGCTAGATGCAGTGAGATCAACTTCATCTACGCAGTCGACCTCGTCAGATGGTTTCACTGTAACTTTAGACTCTTATAGTGGTCCATTTGAGGTGCTGTTAAGTCTACTTGCACAGCGCAAACTTGAATTAACAGAAATTTCTCTCTCGGAAATTACCGATGATTTCTTGACATATGTCAAGGGTTTGCATATGGTTGATGATGCTGATCAAATCAGTTCATTTATTGATGTGGCTTCTGTGTTAGTTGAGGCTAAGAGTGCGAGTCTTATTCCTCATGATGACGATGATGATTTTGACTTGAGCATCGAATCTCTGCGAGAACGAGATTTATTATTTGCAAGACTATTGCAGTACAGGGCATTTAAGCAGGCGGGGGAAGATTTTCGCGTTCGTTTAGCAACAAATTCTGGTCGTTTTATTCACCCGGCTTATGTAGATAATGCGATTGCAGCAATGCTTCCTGAACTTGCGTGGTCTGTAAAACCTGAAGATTTGGCTCGTATGGCTGCTCTAGCACTGTCAAATGCTCCACGAAGTGAAGTACGTGTGGATCAACTGCACATCCCACTCGTTAATTTGCGCCAGCAGGCAGGGATTGTGCGTGACAAATTGCGTACGGCTGGCAATAAGGTTGACGTCACTTTTGATGAATTGACTCAAGATACTCATGAAACCCTTGAGATTGTGGCGCGTTTTTTGGCTCTACTTGCATTCTTTAAGCAAGGCGTAGTGCAATTTAAGCAGGAAGGCCCATTTGAAAGCTTGCATGTGCGCTGGCTAGAAGATAATGATAGTGGTGAGAACACGGATGTTGTGGCTGTTTCAGAAGAGGATTTTGCATGAGCAACGAAAAAGATTTATTTCCTGTTTGTGAGGCAATCTTCATGGTTGCTGATGAGCCTATTACTGAGGAACGTATTGCGCATGCACTTGAAATCAGTGAAGAACGAGCTCACGAGCTTTTGACGCAATTAGCTAAACAATATGATGCAGAAAATCGTGGTTTTGAACTTCATCATTCAGCTAGTGGCTGGCAGTTTGCGAGTCGCCCGGAATACGAGCAGGCAGTCAATGCCTTTGTTACAGATGGTCAAACTGCACGACTTTCTCAGGCAGCCCTCGAAACATTGGCAATTATTGCGTATAAACAACCTATTACCAGGGCGCAGATTACTGCGATTCGTGGAGTTAATTCTGATGGCGTTATTCGTTCGTTGAGCATCAGGGGGCTTATTCATGAGCAGGGTAATGATGCAGAATCGCGTGCGGCATTGCTTGTTACATCAGAGCTTTTTCTTGACAAAATGGGACTAGAGTCATTGGGGCAATTACCGGCTTTGGCTCCGTTCCTGCCCAATTCAGCCTCTGATTCAATGCCTGTCTTATAGCGCGAGTACCCTTGGAAAGGTTGACTTTAAGAAAGAGGTTAGGTATGGCCGTTCGCGCTGATATTCGTAATGTGGCTATTGTGGCACACGTTGACCACGGTAAAACCACGTTGGTGAACGCTATGCTCCAGCAGGCTCACGTGTTCAATGAACGCGAGGAAGTTCCAGATCGTGTTATGGATTCTGGTGACCTTGAACGTGAGAAGGGCATTACCATTCTCGCTAAGAATACTTCTATTCACTACACTGGCCCTGTTGCACAAGAACTTGGACAGCCTGATGGCATCACCATCAATGTCGTAGATACTCCAGGGCACGCTGACTTTGGTGGCGAGGTAGAACGCGGTATCTCTATGGTTGATGGCGTTGTGCTTCTCGTTGATGCATCTGAAGGCCCACTTCCACAAACTCGCTTCGTGCTTCGTAAAGCGCTTGAGGCAAAGCTCCCAGTTATTTTGGCTGTGAACAAGACCGATCGTCCAGATGCTCGTATTGAAGAAGTTGTTTCTGAGAGCACCGATCTTCTTCTTGGTTTGGCGCAAGACGTCACCGAAGAAGGCGTTGACCTTGATATTGATGCTTTGCTTGATCTTCCAGTGATCTACTGTGCTGCAAAGGCTGGCGCATCGTCCACACAAATGCCTGAGAATGGTACAGCTCCGGCAAATGATAATCTTGAGCCACTATTCGAAATGATTATTAAGAACATTCCGGCTCCAGAATATGACGAAGAAGCTCCATTACAGGCGCACGTCACCAACATTGATGCGTCTGACTATCTTGGCCGACTGGGTTTGGTTCGTATTTACAACGGACAGCTGGTTAAGGGCAAGCAGTATGGTCTTTCCCGTAACGACGGCTCTATCCATAACTTCAAGCTCACTGAGATTCTGATAACCAATGGCCTTGACCGTGAACCTGCTGAAACAGCTGGTCCTGGAGATATTGTTGCTATTGCAGGTGTGGACGACATCATGATTGGCGAAACAATCGTGGATATTAATGATCCTCGTCCGCTACCTCTGATTCATGTGGATGACCCTGCGATTTCTATGACTTTCGGCACTAATGATTCTCCGCTGGTTGGCACTGAAGGCAAAGACCACAAGCTTACTGCGCGCATGATTAAGGATCGCCTTGACCGTGAGCTTATTGGTAACGTTTCTATTCAAGTGCTTCCTACAGAGCGCCCTGATGCATGGGAGGTGCGCGGACGCGGCGAATTGGCTCTGGCTGTTTTGGCAGAGCAAATGCGTCGAGAAGGCTATGAGCTTACTGTTGGCCGCCCACAAGTGGTGATAAAGAAGGTTGATGGCAAGACTTACGAGCCATTCGAGCACTGTACAATCGATGTTCCAGAAGAATATATGGGTGCCGTAACTCAGCTTATGGCTTCGCGTAAGGGCCGTATGGATTCCATGACAAACCATGGATCGGGCTGGGTTCGTATGGAGTTCACTGTTCCTTCTCGTGGTCTCATTGGTTTCCGCACGCAGCTTCTTTCCAGCACTCGTGGAACGGGTATTTCCTCTTCTATCTCCGCTGGTTACGATGCATGGGCAGGCGAGATTTCACTTCGTCAGAACGGTTCTATGGTTTCCGACCGTGCAGGTAAGGCAAGCCCTTATGCTATGCAGCGTTTGCAGGCGCGAGGCAACTTCTTCGTGCAGCCTCAGAGCCCTGTGTATGAAGGCCAGATTGTGGGCGTATGCAATAAACCAGGTGATTTGGATATCAATGTTACCCTTGAGAAGCATATGACCAACATGCGCTCTGCAACTGCAGATGTGCTCGAAACATTGACCCCTCCAATCCAGATGAGTTTGGAAGAATCGCTTGATTTTGCAAATGACGACGAGTGCGTAGAAGTAACACCTGAGGCTATTCGTATTCGTAAGATTATTCTTGATCGCGACGCATGGTACAAGTGGAATTCTGCAAATCGTCGCAAGAATGGCGGCAAGTAAGTAATGCGCTTACATAAGCTTGATTGATTTTTTTGAAGTTATTCAGGCTGTGAGGCCCTATAGTTAGAAAGCCAAAAAGCTAAAGGCCAAAAGCTCCGGTGAAGTTTGTCTTTACTGGAGCTTCTCTTTATATATTCTTAATAATCTGTTTTGTTTACTGCTAATTTTTTGAAAAATCTGCAAAATTCATAGCTCATTGTAGGCTATATAAGCAATGCAAGATGGCATGGTGATAATTTCTGTGTACGCATCTTAGCGTTGTGAAGTTCTGCGTATTGTGTTCTATAAGAAGTCTTGTGAATTAAGCTTTGCGTCGAGTGGTTTAGAGCGTTAGGTTTTAATTATTCGTTTTTAATCATCAGATTTTGTCTGGCTTGGTTTCGATTCTGAGTTCATGTATAGCGCTGTAATACTCAGAGTCGGGTATATCTGCAAGGTGCGGATAAAGAGTCATGCACGGTTACAGTGCATAGAAATGAAAAATAGATACATGAAATTTGAAGAGCTTAATTTATCTTCACAAATCCTTAAAGCTGTTCAAGATATGGGCTTCGAGGAAGCATCGCCAATCCAGGCAGCAGCAATTCCAGTAGTTATGAGCGGTGCCGATGTTATCGGGCAAGCACAAACAGGCACAGGTAAAACAGCGTCTTTTGGTATTCCTGTTTTGGAAAAGATTGATGAGAACAATCATCAGACTCAGGTGCTGATTTTGTCTCCAACGCGTGAACTTGCAATACAATCTGCTGAAGAGCTCCATAAGCTTGCTAAATATATGGATGAAGTCAAAATATTGCCAGTGTATGGTGGCGCTGATATGCGTCGGCAGATTCGGGGCCTTAAAGAAGGTGTACAGATTGTTATTGGCACGCCAGGGCGTGTGATGGATCATCTTCGTCGTAATACTTTGGAGACTGAAAATATCCACACTATTGTGCTTGATGAAGCAGATGAGATGCTCAATATGGGCTTCAGAGAAGACATCGAGACTATTCTCGATGCAATGCCTTCTGAAGATCGTCAGGTTGTGCTCTTTTCTGCGACTATGGCCAAGCCAATTATGAATATCACCAAGAAATATCAGCATGATGCTCAGCTGGTAAAGGTGGAAGCTAAGGAACTTACTGTTCCAAACATCGATCAGTATTACTATGATGTGCGCCGCAAAGATAAGAATGAAGTTTTATGCCGCTTGCTTGATTTTTATAACCCGAAGCTATCTCTCGTGTTTTGTAATACGAAGAGCATGGTTGATGAATTAGCTGAAAACCTGCAAGCACGTGGATATCGTGCTGAAGGCCTGCACGGTGATATGAAACAGGCTTCGCGCGACAAAGTAATGAAGAAGTTCCGTGAAGGCGCGGCTGAGATTTTAGTGGCTACAGATGTAGCCGCCAGAGGCATTGATGTGGATGATGTTGAAGCAGTGTTCAACTATGACATTCCACGTGAAGAAGAGTTTTATGTGCATCGCATTGGCAGAACTGGGCGAGCAGGCAGAACTGGGCGAGCTTTCAGCTTTGTACGCGGCAAGGAAGTTTACAAGCTTCGCGATATTCAGCGGTATTGCAAAACAAAGATTATTGCACAGCAGATTCCAACTTCTGCCGACGTTCAGAGCGTAAAATCAGAAAAAATTATTGACGATATTACGAGCATTATCGATGCGGGTGGATTGCGTGAAATGGTTGACATTATTGATGAGCAAATCAATGTGTCAGATTACACAGCTATGGATTTTGCTGCTGCGTTTTTGAAGCAGGCTTTAGCTAGCACAAATAGTGAATCTAGTGATCAGCTTGACGCAGACATTGAATACGATAAGCAACGCAAAGCAGAAGCTGCTCAGTGGGAGAAGGAACATCAAGGGGAGTCTGCTAGTAAGGAGAGTAATCGTAGTAAGAACGGCGGTAAACACGGTAACAAGTCAGACAGACGTTCCGACAAAAATGGGCGTAAGCATCGTCTGCATGATGAGGAAGTGGAAAAAGGTATGGTTCGCTTCCGTATAAGCCTTGGGCGTAAGCATAATCTGCGCCCGAACGACGTTGTGCGCATTATCTCCAGCGAAGCTCATATCCCAGGTAAATCAATAGGCGCAATTGAACTAAATGACACTACAAGTTTTGTAGAATTACCGCAAGATGTGTCTGGCAAAGTACTTAAATCCTTGAAGAAGGCTCGCTTCAAGGGGAAGAAACTTGGCTTGGAATTAGCTTTTAAGAAGAAGTAGCCACAAGAATAAAGAGCATATGCGAGGCACATATTTCACAATGTGTGCCTTTCGTGCATCATATCCACTCTGTGCGTCATACTTGCACTATGAAGAAGCTTTCTAACAATCTAGCAGTTATGACTACTTTCAACCTCTTAGCTGGCGTTGTTACAGGCTTTATTGCCACGTTTGCGCACAGAGCTGGTGCTGCATATAACATTCCGTATGGTCTTGTGCTTGCCTTTCTTATTGTTGGTTTATCAGCATGGGCTGTGCGTCAAAAATCAGCGTTACTAGGACTTTTGACACATTTCATCGGTTGCGTTGGCATTGTGTGGGGAATTGCTCTAACGCAAACAAGCTCAGACGCGATTATTGTAGTTGGTGGCGCGTCGTTGACAACTTTCTGGTCTCTCCATGCTGGATATATTTGGATTTATGGCGTGATTGCGCTTCATGTAGTACTCGCAATTTTGCCTAGTAAATTATTTATGAAAAATTCCACGGCTCTTAAAGGTACCCATAAACATGGTATGGCGAAGAAGAACGCATGAAACTTCATTATTTAGGCCCTGAGGGTTCATTCACTCATCAGGCAGCGTTAGAAGCGCAGAAGTCCATAAAAGGATATTTTGACAAGAATGTTGAATTAACCCCTGAAAATACTGCTACAGATATTTTTACAGCTATTGAATCTCAAGATGGTTGGGGAGTTGTAGCGCTAGAAAGCAATGTTGAAGGTTATGTGGTTCCTAATCTTGATGCTCTGATTGATGCTAATGATGCAGCTGGATTGATGCGCATTACTGTGAATATTCAGTTCAATGCTTTTGTGCGCGCAGATCATGAAGAATTAACGCATGCTGTGGCTCATCCCCATGGTTTAGCACAGTGCACGTCGTACGTTCGTGAGCATAATTTGCAAACATTCCCGGCTGATTCCAACGCCTCTGCATGCCGCGATATCACGAAGAATCAGGTTGCCTTTGGCCCCGCTTTATGTGGTGAACTGTATGGTTTGCAGACTCTTGACCATGATGTACAGGATTTTGCTGGTGCACACACAGATTTTCTGGTTATTGCTCCTCGCGAAGACGTGATGGCAGTGATGGCAAGCCTGCGCAGCTCTTCATCTTCCCAGACTCCAGCGGCTGAAAATACTACGATACGAGATTTTGAAACAGTGATTGCGTTTATTCCCCTTTTCACTGGTCCTGGTGTGCTTGCTAATTTACTCGATGTTTTTCGTGATGGTGGCTTGAGTATGACTAGCTTTATTTCTCGCCCTATCAAAGGCCATGACGGTACATACAGCTTCGTAGCAACATTTGATGCAGCTCCATGGGAAGATGGATTCCCAAATGCTTTGCGTGAAATTATCGAGCATGGAGATTGGGTAAAAACTTTAGCTGTTTATCCACGTATTGAGCGTCCAGCCCCACCTGTGAGCGAATGGATGCTTCCTCAAGGTGGTGTTCGCCCCGGCAGTACTGCAGAAACGATTAATGCAAAGGATTTACTATGGTAAAGGCTTCTCCAATTCTGATTTCTGCACACAAAATAGCGATTGCCGGGCTTGGGCTTATTGGTGGTTCCTTAGCTCGTAGGCTTGTTAATAATGGTCGTAGAGTAGTGGCATGGAATCATCGTGATGCTCCTTATGAGCAGGCTCGTAAAGATGGCATTGAATGCGTGAACTCTCTCGAAGAATTAGCTGCAGGTAAGCCTGACGTACTCGTAATCTGCACTCCGCTTAAAGCTATGCCTAGTGTTTTGAACGAGCTTGCGCCGCATATTTCTCCTGCAACAACTCTTACTGACGTGGGAAGCGTCAAAGTTCAGGTTGCACAAGCTGTTGAAAAAGCTGGATTGGCTGCGTATTATGTGGGCGCTCATCCGATGGCAGGCAATGAGCTTTCTGGATTTAATGCTTCTGATTCCTCGCTTTTTGATGATGCGTTATGGGCAATTACGGCTGATAATCGCACAGATTATTCGCGATTCTTAACCGTTGCAGACATGATTACACAAGGCTGCGGTAACATTTTTATCTCCACGGGTGCTGCAACTCACGATGAAGCTGCTGCAATGATTTCCCATATGCCCCATGTGGTTTCAACGGCGCTAATTAATCAGATTATGGAGCAACCAACATTAAATATTGCCAATGCTTTGGCTGCTGGGTCGTGGCGCGATATGACGCGTGTAGCTTTGACAGATCCCCAGCGCACACAGGCTATGGTTGAAGAAAATCCAGATAATGTGTCTGCTTTACTGCGCAAATTAAGCACTTCTCTGAATGCTGTAGCTGATTGTCTCGATGGCATTAGCCAAGCGGAGAGTACAGCACAGGCAGAGGCTGAAATGATATTATCTTCTTTCTTTGAAGCTGCAAACTCGTATCGTACTGGCCGTGCAAAGGCAATAAAATCAGGGAAAATATCACAGGATTGTGCAGTATCAACTATCGATGTAACAGATGATCAGTGGCAGCAGCAATTAGCGCAATCTGCAGCGCGAGGAGAACGCGTTATACGCCTTTTGACAACGCACCAGATGCAGGTAATTTGCGCTCCGGCACTGGCTTAATTCGTACAATCCTTGAAGCATCAATTTCTACGTTGCACTCTGGGCGGCTCCCATTAGCAGCAGCGTCACGTATCATACGCAGGGTAGTGCCGTCCCAACTCGTCACATGGCCGACGAAATCGCGAAATTGAGGGCGACCTGTGAAATCATCGTTCCCATCTTGCGTCCGCACAACAATTCTTGTCCCAGTGGGTATATGCTCAGGTAGATGCATTCTTCAAGCTTAGCGCAGTCACTTACAAACTCTGCTTTACAAGAACTCGTGAACGCTTTTGCCGATTATCAAAGCAATAATCAAGGTTTGAGCGATAACACGGTGCGTGCGTACAATGCAGATCTTCGAGAGTGCTTGCACGTGTTGGAGTTGCGCGGAGTTCCTTCAGTTGATGCTATCACAGTAGAAGATTTACGCTCTTGGATGGTTCACGAATCTTTGCGAGTTGGTCGCACTACGTTAACTCGCAAGATTGTTGCGTTACGTCAGTTTTTTGAGTATTTGTACACGCATAAAGTTATCTCGACGAATCCTGCGCAAGAATTGGCAACTCCTAAACTTGCTAAGCATTTGCCCACGGTTTTAGGTACGCAGCAAGCTGCAGACTTGATGAACACGGCAGAGCGGCGTGCAGAAGGACAGATTGCTGAACCGACGAGCAATAATACGCATAGCAATAGTAGTGATAGTGCAGATAAAACAAGTCTAGAGAAGCAGAAGATTGCCCCTCTTGACCATGCATGCGCACTCAGAGACGATGCGATGTTAGAAATTCTCTATGCTACAGGAATTCGCGTTGCTGAACTCGTTGGAATGGATACAAAAGACCTAGATTTTTCGCAGAATACAGTGCGCGTTACGGGTAAGGGGAATAAACAGCGCGTTGTTCCTTTTGGAATCCCTGCAAGTAGAGCTATTCAACTATGGCTTCGTGATGGCAGACCGATAGTAGTGGCTCACAGCAAAAAATATGACGAAACTAAAGTGAATACACATGATGTGAATGATGCTGTATTTCTAGGAAATCGCGGGAAACGCATTAATCAGCGGCAAGTTCGTGCAATTGTACACCGTGCAGCAGCTGAAGCTGGTGTGCCCGATATTTCTCCTCACGCGCTTCGTCACACCGCAGCAACTCATTTGCTGGATGGAGGAGCAGACCTTCGTGAAGTGCAAGAAATGCTGGGGCATTCATCGTTGGCTACAACGCAGAGATATACGCATGTGTCCCTTGAACAGCTCACAAAAAAATATGAGCAAGCTTTTCCGCGAGCATAAATGAAAGCCGGATTTTATAAAATCATTCGCAAATTTATAAGTTCTTTAAACTTTATGCATAATTATGCACAGAAATACGAAAATCTCACAAAGTGGACTGTAGAAAAAAGCATTTTTATAGCTATAAATCACAAGAATTACGCAATATTTTGGCGAATAATGAGAATAATTGTATAAAAACTATTCATTGTTCAGTATTTATTTCTTAAAAAGGAGTATTGATTTAACAAATTACCCAGTAATATATGTAAAAGATGTGTCAAATCATATTCGTGGTGTTGGCACTGTGGAGTAGAAGCGGCTAAAAGTCGTGGAGCTTCTTATCTTTCTTGCAGTTGGAGAGCGCGAGTAAAACCGCGATTACTGCAGTAAGAAAATATAACCTGAGTATTTAGGAGAAATACTATGAAAAAAGGGTCAAAATTTACCCTTATTACTGCTGCAGCTTTAGCAGCATTAATGACTTTGGGAGCTTGCGGTTCATCTAGCTCTTCCAGTTCATCAGCGTCGTCTGATTCCACTGTTATTACCGCTTATGAAAGCGAACCACAGAACAAGCTTATTCCAGGCAATACCAACGAAGTTGGCGGTGGCAAGATCATGCAGGTTTTGTTCTCCGGTCTTGTGACTTTTGACTCAGAGAGTAAGGTACAGAACGAAGTTGCTTCTTCTATTACTGCTAATGATGACAACACTCAGTATGACATCAAGCTTAAGAAGGGCTGGACATTCACTGACGGCACTAAGGTAACAGCTTCTTCCTTCACAAAGGCATGGAGCTACACTGCAAATGCAACTAACGCTCAGCTTAATGCAAGCTTCTTCTCCATCATTGATGGCTATGATGCTCTTCAGCAGGATGGTGTTGATTCTAATGCTCAGCTTTCTGGTCTCAAGATTGTTAACGACTATGAGTTCACTGTAACCCTTTCTGAAGCATCCTCAGTGTTTCCAATCATGGTTGGCTATCAGGCATTCTCCCCATTGCCAGAATCCTTCTACAAGGATCCAGACGCATTTGGTGAAAACCCAGTTGGCAATGGCGCATATAAGTTCAAGTCTTGGAATCACAACAAGTCCATCGTTGTTACCAAGAACGAGGATTACAAGGGCAACAATGTTGCTAAGAACGATGAGATTGACTTCAAGATTTACACCGATACTGATGCTGCTTATGCAGACGTTCAGGCAGGCAATCTCGATGTAATGGAAGCTGTTCCTACTTCTGCAACGACTACCTTTGAGTCTGATTCTTCCGTTCAGGCATACAACGAAGCAGGAAGCGTTATCAATACTTTCACTATTCCATCCAACCTTGAGCATTTCACTGGTCAGGAAGGTGTTTACCGTCGTCAGGCAATCTCTATGGCTATTAACCGTGAGCAGATTGTAGAAAAGGTTCTTGGTGGTACTGGTACCGCTGCCGTTGATTTCTCATCTCCAAAGATTTCTGGTTACTCTGAGTCTCTTAAGGGTAACAGCGTTCTGACTTACAACAAGAAGAAGGCTAAGGAACTCTGGGCAAAGGCAAATGCAATTTCTGCATGGTCTGATAGCGATACTTTCACCATCGCTTACAACTCCGATGGTGGCAACAAGGATATTTATGATGCAGTTGTAAATTCCATTAAGAATACCCTCGGAATCACGGCTAAGACCAACCCAATCGCTACATTTTCTGAGATGCGTGAGGAAGTCACCAACCGTACTCTTAACAGTGCTTTCCGCACAGGTTGGATGCCAGATTACCCATCTATCGAGAACTACTTGAAGCCTCTCTACTCTTCAGCTGCTGCTGATGGTAACGGCTCCAATGATGGTGATTATAAGAACAGCGAGTTCGATAGTCTTTTGAGCCAGGCAGCTGATTCTGCAAGCACAACTGATGCAAATAAGCTGTATCAGCAGGCAGAGGAGATTCTTCTTAACGACCTCCCAGCAATCCCGTTGTACTACAAGAACAACGTTGGTGTTGCAGCTACAGGCGTAAAGAACTTCTCAATCGCATGGAATTCACTCCCTAGCTACTATGCGTTGACAAAGTAGCTTGAAATAAGCTTGTAACAGCGGGAGGGGCACGTAATGTCTCTCCCGCTGTTACACTCTGTAGAGTATGTAAGTCTCTGACGTGCAATGTTCATGGCGTATATTCGATATTAGTTGTGCGCGTACGGTCATTGGCGATCAGTGAAGGAGAAAACCTCATGGGAAAGTATTTTCTGCGCCGAGTATTGCAGATGATTCCGGTGGTGCTGGGAACGACGCTTCTTATTTACGCGTTGGTCTTTGCACTTCCTGGCGATCCAGTCGCTGCAATGTTTGGCAGCAAACCAGTCAATCAAGCTGTTGCAGCTCAGATTAGAGCAGAGTATAACCTCGATAAGCCATTTATCGTTCAATATCTTCTCTTCCTGAAGAACGCAGCAACATTAGACTTTGGAAAGACCTTCGCCGGTCAGGAAGTTATTGATGTTATTGGACGTGCCTTCCCTGTAACCATCAAACTCGGTCTTATGGCTTTTGTATTTGAAGCTATTTTTGGCGTAATTTTTGGCATTATCTCTGGGCTGAAAAAGGGCAAGTGGTATGACTCTGTTATTTTGGTTGTCTCCTTGCTTCTTATCTCTGTTCCGACCTTCGTGACTGGCTTCCTCATGCAGTACTTCCTTGGCGTTAAGTGGAGCATTTTACCTGTGACTGCTGGCGCAAACCCTGGCTTCCTAGATTTGCTCATGCCTGCAATGGTGCTTGGCAGCGTTTCTATGGCTTATATCATTCGTTTAACGCGTTCTGAAGTGGCAACTAACCGTTCGCTTGATTATGTGCGCACAGCGCGTGCTAAGGGTTTAAGCAACCGTGATGTCACGATTCGCCATATTTTACGTAATTCTTTGATTCCGGTTGTTACTTATTTGGGCAGTGATTTGGGTGCTCTTATGGGCGGCGCAATGATTTCTGAACGAATCTTCAATATTCAGGGCGTTGGCAATACCTTGTATCAGGCAATTCTCCGTGGCGAAGGAACGTTAACAGTGTCTATTGTGACTATCCTCGTCATGATTTTCGTCATCTGCAATCTTGCGGTTGACATGCTGTACGCAGTCCTCGATCCACGTATTCGTTATGGGGCATAAGGGTAGTGATATGACAGATAACGACATGACTAAAACTAACAACACTGGGGCGAAACCTCTTCCAGGGCAAGAGCGTTATGTAGCTCCTGTGGAGGAAACACCTCTTCAAGAAGTTGACTCTGTTGACACTAATGCCCCTGCATCTAGCCTTTTTGCTGAAGCATGGCGAACTTTGCGCAGAAACCCGTTATTTATTATTTCTGGCATTTTAATTCTTTTTATTCTCTTCGTGGCGCTCTTCCCAACAGTGTTTACTAAGGTAAATCCAACGTATTGCACTCTTGATAATTCGCTTGAGCCTGCTCGTGCTGGTCATATTTTTGGCTTCGACTTGCAGGGATGTGACATCTTCGCTCGCGTTGTTTATGGCACACGTACATCACTCACCGTGGGTATTATGGCAACGCTTATTGTTGTTTTGCTTGGTGGCGTGATTGGCGCAATTGCAGGCTTCTTTGGTGGTTGGGTAGATGCGATTCTTTCCCGCATTACCGATATTTTCTATGCAATTCCATTGCTGCTCGGTGCAATCGTTGTTTTGCAGATGTTTAAAACCACTGAATCTGTGTGGAAGCTTATTCTCGTGATGGCTATGTTTGGCTGGGTTTCTGTAGCTCGAATTGCTCGAAGCTCTGTTATGGAAGCCAAGAATCTTGAATTTAATACAGCTTCAACTGCACTGGGCTCAACCCCAATTCGTAATTTGATCAACCATATTATTCCTAATGCTCTGGCACCGGTTATTGTTATTGGAACTACTTCTTTGGGTTCATACATTGTGCTGGAAGCAACGTTGAGCTTCCTTGGTCTAGGCCTTGGATCTGGTACTGTGAGCTGGGGACAAGACATTTCTACAGCTCAATCTTTGCTGCGTGTACACCCAGAAGTTTTGTTCTATCCATCTGCTGCACTTGCAATTACCGTACTCGCGTTCATCATGATGGGCGATGCTGTAAAGGATGCGCTTGATCCAAAGAGTCGCACGGAATAGTGGGAGCCAAGGAGATTTTAATGACTGAAAATGCACAAAATTCTACAGCTCCTCAGCCTCTTCTTGAGGTGAATGATCTGTCAGTTGAATTTAATACTGAAGCTGGCCCCGTTAAGGCTGTTCGTAATGCTTCTTTCAACGTGTATCCCGGGCAGTGGGTTGCAATCGTAGGTGAATCTGGTTCGGGTAAATCCACTTCTGCTATGGCTGCTTTGGGATTGCTCCCTGGAACCGGTCACATTACTCATGGATCTATCAAGCTTGAAGGCGAGGAGATTAGTAAGCTCTCGCCCAAGCAGTTTGAGGAAATACGTGGCACGAAGATGGGGCTCGTTCCACAGGACCCTATGAGTAACTTGAATCCTGTGTGGCGTATTAGTTCACAGGTGAAGGAAGGTCTTACTGCTAATAAGATTGATTACACCCGTGAAAGCCGTAACAGTGTTGCAGCTGAAATAGGCACTGCTTCTCAAGAAGAGCTTGAGGCATTAAGCCATAGTCATGACGCTGATGACGAGCTCTTCCTCAGTTCAGACAAGCGCGAGGCTTTACTCACCTCTGTTGCTGAAAAACTAAAGGAAGCCGGCAAAACAGAAGATGAGATTACGAAACTTATTGAAGAGTTTCGTTCTTCTTGGATTCCTGGCTCTGACACCCGTTGGCGTATTCGTACAGCACTCGAAAATGCTGGTTTGACTGAGGAAGTTGCTCGTCAAATAACCGATGAATATGTCACCGGCGCTTCTATGGAAGATCGTATTGCGGGATTGCTTGCCGAGGCTGGTTTGCCAGATGCGTATATGCGTGCAAAACAGTACCCACACGAATATTCCGGTGGTATGCGTCAGCGCGCGTTGATTGCAATGGGCTTGAGCTCACGTCCAAGCCTACTTATTGCCGATGAACCAACTTCTGCTCTTGATGTGACCGTTCAGAAGAAGATTCTCGACCACCTTCACGAGTTGACAGATAGCTTAGGAACAGCAGTACTTTTCATCACTCACGATTTAGGCTTGGCAGCAGAACGTGCTCAGCATATTGTGGTGATGTATAAGGGGCAGATTGTTGAATCTGGCCCAAGTTTGGAAGTGCTCCAGCATCCGTTGCATCCTTACACTAAGCGTCTTGTGGCAGCGGCACCTTCTTTGGCTTCACAGCGCATCATTTCCGCCAAGGAACGCGGTGAAGACGCAACTCAGTACATGGATCACCGAGTTAAAGATGAAAGCTCTATTGAAAAGAGCGACACTATCATCTCTGTTAAGAATTTGGTGCGTGAATTCAAGGTTCCTGGCCGCACAGAGCTTTTCAAAGCTGTGGATGATGTTTCCTTCGACGTTAAGCGCGGAACAACACTTGCAATCGTAGGTGAATCGGGTTCTGGTAAATCTACCGTTGCAAATATGGTGCTGCATTTGCTTGATCCTACAAGTGGTTCAGTAACGTATGAAGGTCGCGATATTTCAACCTTCAATTCGAAGGATCTGCTTGATTTCCGCCGTCACGTGCAGCCAGTGTTCCAGAATCCTTATGGATCTTTGGATCCTGTGTATTCCATTTACCGTTCTATTGAAGAGCCTTTGCACATTCATAAGATTGGTAATCGCAAAGAGCGTGAACAGCGCGTCCGCGAGCTTCTTGACATGGTTCAGATGCCACAATCAGTGATGAGCCGTTACCCTAATGAGCTTTCCGGCGGGCAGCGTCAGCGTATTGCAGTCGCTCGTGCAATGGCTTTGAATCCTGATGTAATTGTGGCTGATGAAGCTGTTTCTGCTCTTGACGTACTCGTGCAGAATCAGGTTCTTGAACTCCTCAATGACTTGCAGGCAGAACGTGGCTTGAGCTATCTGTTTATCACTCATGATTTGGCTGTTGTTCGCCAGATTGCAGATGAAGTTGTTGTTATGCAGCACGGTAAGCTCGTTGAGTATGCAACCACGGATGAAGTATTCAATACTCCGAAGACTCAGTACACCAGAGATTTGCTTGATGCAATTCCTGGCGGCAAGTTGAAGCTTGGATTGGACATTTAATTCATGGCTATTACAGTCACCACGTCAAATCTCAATGGTATTCGTGCGGCAAGGCGTAAAGATATTGGCTCATGGGTAGATACTCACACTCCAGATGTGTGGTGCATGCAAGAAGTGCGTGCCCCACAAGAGGAGATTGACCCAATCTTGGCAGACTTTGCCAACCGTTACCAAGAGGCTGGTAGTATTTCATCTCCGGGTGATTTATTCCGTATGGATGAAGTATGCCGTGTAAAGGGGCGTGCAGGAGTAGCTTTGGTGAGCTCACTTGAAGTAGTGAATACTCGTTACGGGTTACCAGGGCTTGAAGATGACGTGGATTCTGGCCGTTGGATTGAAGCTGATGTTCGCACGCCGCAAGGCCATGTCATTACGGTTGCAAGCATTTATGTGCATGCAGGAAATGCCGATGATGAAACGAAGATGATGCAGAAGTATCGTTTCTTAGACACAATGCTTACTCGATTAGGTGAGCTGCGTGATATTTCTGCTCAAGGCGGTAATCAAGCAATTTTATGTGGTGATTTCAACATTGCGCATACTCCGCTTGATATCAAGAATGCAAAGGCTAATGAAAAGAGCTCAGGATTCTTGCCCCAAGAGCGAGCTTATATTGATAAGTGGCTGGATGAGTATGAGTTTGTTGACGTAATGCGTGAACTTGCAGGGCCAATCCAAGGTCCATACACATGGTGGAGTCAGCGTGGCCGTGCATTCGACAACAATACTGGTTGGCGCATCGACTATCAGTTCGCAACTCCAGAGCTGGCTGATACCGCACGCGGATTCGTGATTGATCGTGCTCCAAGCTACGACACTCGTTGGTCTGATCATGCTCCATTGAGCATCACGTATGATGTATGAGTATGTTGTGCAAGAGTTCTCTCTAGCTACACGGTAAGGATAAAAATGGGACTATTCGGTTTTGGAAAAAAATCAAAGAAGAAGAGCCAAGACGAAGACGCTGAGCTCAAAGACGGGGAAGTTTTTGATGAAAATCAAGAAGATGAAGAGGAAACCCCTGCATTCAATCGTGAAAATGGTCCTTGGGATGTTGATGATGAGAATGCGCCAGATTGGGACGAGTACATCAACATCAACTCTATTTACATACCAGTGATAGAAGGCATGGAGCTTCGTTTGAAAGCTTCCAATGCTACAGGCGAAATCTTAGGGGCAACGGTGACTCATGGCTCTTCAAGCCTAGAATTAGAAGCTTTTGCAGCTCCTAAGACTATGGGATTATGGGATGATATTCGTCAAGAGCTTCTTGATTCCAACGCAAAAGCAGAAGAAGTTGACGGTGAATTTGGCAAGGAAGTGTTGCTTCCTGTTTCTGTGAAGGGCAAGAAATTTGTTTCCCGTGTTGTAGGAGTTGATGGACCTCGCTGGCTGCTACGTGGTATTTTCACGGGTTCTGCAGCTGAGGAATCTGAAGAGAAAACTCTTCTTGATACTTTCTTCCATGCAATCGTTGTGAATAGAGGCGAAGAGCCATTGGCTCCGCATGACCTCATTCCTATGACTCCTCCTTGGATGCCAGTTGACGAGCAAAATGACAGTGCTGAATTACCTGATGATTCTGATTCTTCAAATTCACAGTCAAAAGATCACATCGAAAAGCCGGATGATCCGAATGGTTATGGCCAGCAAGCCACAATGAAAACCACTTTGAAGCGTGGCCCTATTTTCTCTGAAATGCGCTAATGAGCGATTCTCAGAAAAATCAGGCTGAACAAGTTAATCGTGCAGTTCAGCCTCGTAAAGGTATAGCGAGCCTAGCGTCGGAGGATTTTTCGGTATTGGGCTCGATTGGTGGAGTTAGGGGAGTAATCGAATCGGTTGCGCCCCTGCTTGTTCTTATTCTTGCTTTTGGTATTACGCACAATCTCAGTATCACTATCGTGGTTTCATTAGTGCTTTGCGCTGTTGAGGTTATTGCGCGTGTAGTTCAAAAACAGCCACTTTCGAGTGCACTAAGCGGCTTAGTAACGGTTGGGCTGTGTCTTATTGTTGCGTGGTTTAGCCAATCTGCTCGTAATTACTTTTTACCTGGCCTTGTTATTAATGCTGTCGCTGTGCTCGTGCTCGTGGTCAGTCTTCTTATGCGTATTCCTGCAATCGGGTGCATTGTAGAGTTTTTCCGCGGAGGAGTGTTGAAGAATGAAGAAGATGCCAATAATTTCAGTCTCAAGACATGGCTGAGTGGCTGGATCTTTGACAAATCGCTTCACTCGGCATATATGAAGGCAACTGGCGTATGGATTGGTGTTTTTGCCATTCGCCTAGTTGTGGAAGTGCCAATGTATTTGAATGATGCAGTAGAATGGCTTGGCGCCGCTAAAATTGCGCTGGGTGTACCGTTGTTTGCTCTTGCAATCTGGATTACATGGCTGATTATTTCCCCATTTACTCGTAAAACTTCTCAGAAGGTTTCTCAGAAAGTTTTTCAGAAAACTACCGATGAAGATTCTTCTAATTCTGAAGAATAAAGATAACGAAGAATGAAAATAATTTTTAAGGATTTCTCATGACAGACGATGCTCACATTACTATCACCGAAGACAGCCGTTTAGAAGCGATTGTTGATATTGAGCGTTATGCGGATCAAGGCCGTTGCGTGGCTCATATTGACGGGCGAGTAGTGTTCGTTCGCTTTGCTCTGTCTGGTGAAAAGGTCAAAATCCGTGTAGATGAGCCACATGAGCGTAAAGATCGTTTCTGGACTGGTGAAGTTATTGAGGTCCTTGAAGCCAACGAGCATCGCATAGACCCAGTGTGGCCGCTCGCAGGTCCACTTGCTTGGGGCGGTGGTGTTGGGGGTGCCGATCTCATCCACGTTGATTTAGAGGGGCAGCTGGAGTGGAAGCGCGCAATCATCAATGAGCAGATGAAGCGCCTAGGTTATATTGATGTTGATGTTCCTGTACATCGCTTACCTGCTGACGCTGCTGCTCAGGGACTTGGGTGGCGTACCCGAGTGGATTTTGTGGCTGATGAAAGCGGGCATCTTTCTATGCGTCGCCGTGAATCTCACGAGCGTGTGCGCTTAACTGAGATGCCCCTAGCGAGCTCCCAAGCTCAAGCGATAGCAGATCATTTTGACTTGTGGAATACGCCATTTGAGCCTGGTGCAAAAATTCATATTAGTGCTCCTGAACCTCGCTCGGGACAGCCTGATGATTTAGAATCCGGAAACTATGCCGTCACGGTGAACGGTGAACTTGTGCACGGCTTGCAGCGCGTGGATGAACGCATTGAGCTCAACGATGGTCGCATATTTGATTACGGTGTAGATGCTCAAGGATTCTGGCAGGTCAACCGTAATGCGCCCCAAACTCTTGCACAACATGTGTTTGACATCGTTGAGCGGTTGATGAGCTCTGGCCATACACGTCATGGTGGCAGCGTTATTTGGGATCTTTACTCAGGATCAGGGCTATTCACTATTCCAATTGCTCAGCGTTTTGAGAAGACCACACGCGTTGTGAGTATTGAAGGCGCTGCAACCGCAGTGAAGAATGCTCGCAATAATATTCGTCGTGCTCATATCGGCAATGTTGTTGCTCTTAAGGGCGATGTGATGAAAACTCTGCGTACTCTTGAACCAGAGTACAAGCATCCTGAAATTGTGGTACTCGACCCACCCCGTGCAGGAGCTGGACGCAAGGTTAGCCAGCAGATAATCGGCTCACGAGCAAACCGCGTCATCTACGTTGCATGTGACCCAACAAGCCTGGCACGAGATACGGCAACCTTTATTGAAGGCGGCTACAAGATTGAAGATATTCAAGCCTATGATATTTACCCAATGACTCACCACGTGGAGACGGTCTGTTTGATGTCAAGAGTCGAAGGAAAATAGCCGTGAAAGCCCAGTAATGCTACGGTTTTCTGGAGGTCATCCGAACCAGGCATCGAACAGATAAAGCCCTCTGCGGTAATTTATCCATGGGCAATATAAGTCAAAAAAGTGTGAGAGTTGAGTTGCCACGATAGAGGTCGGGTAGCTAAGTGTTTGAGATAGATGTCAGAACGAGAATTTTAATTCTAATGTAGATGAAACTACTCTTGCAAATATAATCGATACTCTCAGTAAGAGATTAATGGAATCTTCGCAGAAGATTCGGAGCAATAATTCGTTTTGTCACTTTATTGGGCTTGCAACGGATGCTCATTAACCTGTTATATGCAATAGCTGGATGGAATTTGTATTATAAAATGCATTTCTGTGATAAAAGAATGACTGCTTCCTGACGGTTTTGTATGTCCTTTGTAGACATCAGGTGAAGTATTCCGCCTATGCAGAAACGAAGGGTATTTTTTGTTCATCTGAAATGCCAATCTGCGCATAAATGGAAAGAAGTTCCTCCTCCAATGGTAAAACCATATCCATCCAGTTTGGAAACAGAAGCGCAAGGTCTGCGCGATATTTTGTAAATTGGGAAAATATTACTTCAATGCAGGCTTTTGTGTCAGAAAAGAACGTGGTTATATCAGAATCGCATTCTGAAAATATCTCATGAATCTTTTCGCCGCAGAGAGCAGTTGGTGCGCTGATCATCTTCATTGCTGTTCGTACTTTGCTTTATGCATTCGCCTTGTTACTCATCTTCTTTAGTGTGTGGCGTCACTTGCCTAAGACTGTTGATCGAGTCAACTTGCGTAAAGCAAAGAAGAAAGCAGTAAGAAAAGAGCGCAAAGCCTTGAAAGCTGCTGCAAAGAACAAAGTCGTTCAATGACGTTTTAGCCATTGAGCACTGGCTCTGCAACGTTACTTCGCGGTGATGTTGCAGAGCTTTTCTTTTTGAAAAGTAAAAGAGCTGCAATAAGGAAAAGAATAGGGAAAACTGTTGCAACTAGTATCCCAATGTGGAGATTATCGCTATTCGCGCTGGAGACAAACCCAACAACGGTCGGCCCAAAAGAGCATCCTAAATCACCGGCGAGTGCCAGAAGAGCAAACATGATTGTGCCACCTAGTGGGATATGCTGTGAGGATTTACTGAAGGTTCCAGGCCACATAATGCCTACTGAGAAGCCAGTGAGAGCACAGAAGAAAAGCGACATGAATGGCCATGGAGATTTAGCTACTCCTACATATGCGATGATGCATAGTATGCCGCTGAATATGATAAAGCGGTTTATATTAATTTTTTTGCCAAATTTTCCGTAAATAGTGCGCGAAAGTCCCATAAACACAGCAAACATCATAGGGCCGAGAAGGTCTCCAAAGGTTTTAGAAATATTTAACCCTTGCTCCGCAAAAGTTGAAGCCCATTGAGAAACGGACTGTTCACTTGCTCCTGCACAAGCCATCATCACAAACATAATCCAAAAAGTTTTATTTTTGAGAAGTGCCACAAGACTCAGACCCTGCTTACCCTCCTCGATAAGCGGCACAACAGGAACCTGTGTGAAAACGATGGCATTTCCAATGGGGAGAACAGCCTATATAAGAGCCATAATTTTCCAATGTGAAATATCAAAAAGTGCAAAGAAGACTGTAGAGATAAGCACAACTCCAACTTGACCCCAATTGTAGAAGGAATGAAGCATACTCATTGTTGGCTCTTTATGGTCTGATGGGCATGCTTCAACAATTGGGCTTATAACAACCTCAAGAATTCCGCCTCGAATAGCATAAACAACTACGCAAATGAGAATGCCGATAAAAGGAGTAGGAGTAATTTCTGGTATAAAAGCCAGCATTATCAAACCGATTGCGGAAAGAGCGTCGGCAATGATAACGGAAGCCTTGTAACCAATTTTGTCTACAAAGCCTGCGGAAGCTATATCAATGAGCAATTGAACAGTGAAATTTACTGTTACCAGCAAAGTGATTTGTGCGAGTGGTATGTTGTACGTTTTCTGAAATGTCAGAAAGAGTAGAGGAACAAAATTATTAACGATTGCCTGAACAAGGTAGCCAACAAAACTTGCTCGAATAGTTCGTTCATATTCATTCTGTGCCATTTGTTTTCCATCGGTGTTGAGTCAATTGTGTGAAAAGCTTATAAACGGTTGTGGGTAATAGTTTACTAAGAACTTTCTATAAAGTTATTCGACTTGACTAAGTACCTAGTAAGTTATTAGTATGAAATCGTATGAATGACTACGCAGAGCTTTGAGCTGTATGAATATTTCCTCATAGGCGAGGGATTGCCGCAGTTAGAGCATGGAGATAAAGCATGAGGCGTTGTAGGAAGGAAACCTATGAAGTACTTTGTTGACATCAATGCACAGCGAAATGGAAACGGGGCTGAAGAGACTCCATTTAAGTCAATTAACGAGGCTGCTCAAATTGCCAGAGCAGGTGATGAAGTTATTGTTGCTCCGGGCATTTACCGCGAGTATGTGGACCCTAAGAATGCTGGCACAGAAGATGCTCCAATTGTGTATCGCAGTTCTGAACCGCTTGGTGCAGTTATTACAGGTTCTGAAAAGTTGGCTGATTGGGAGCATGTAGAAGGTAACGTGTGGCGAGCTACCATTGATAATGGGGTTTTCGGCACGTACAACCCATACACCGAATTTGTGTGTGGAGACTGGTACTTCGGCAAGGTTGACAAGCATACGGGCGCTGTATGGGTGAATGATCAAGCTCTCTATGAAACTGTCACTCTTGATGAATGCAAGGCTGGGGAGGTCTATCCAGACTCTTGGGAAACCGAGAAATCTGTGTACAAATGGTACACGGAGCAAGATGAGGCCAAGAATCAGACTGTTATTTATGTGAATTTGCAAGGCGATAATCCGAATGAGCAGAATATTGAAATCGATATTCGCCGCGAGTGCTTTATGCCGTCTAGAGCGGGCATTAGCTACATCACCGTCTCGGGCTTTACTATTTGCCGTGCTGCAACCACATGGGCTCCACCGGCGGCATATCAAGACGGCATGATTGGCCCGCACTGGTCTCGTAACTGGATCATTGAAGACTGCGAGATCTGGGGGAGCCGCTGCGCAGGTATTTCCCTGGGAAAGTATAAGGACCCTGACAACGACCACTACTTCACTTACAAGCATGTAAAAAGTCCAACCCAAATGGAACGTGATGCAGTATGCCGCGGTCAGTATCACGGTTGGCTCAAGGAAAATATTGGGCATCATATTGTTCGCCGTAACAACATCCATCATTGTGAGCAGGACGGTATTGTTGGGCGTCAGGGATGTGTTTTCTCATTGATTGAAGATAATCACATCCATAACATCAACAATATGCAGGAGCTTGCAGGCGCTGAAATTGCTGGCATTAAGCTCCACGCAGCAATTGACGTTGTAATGCGTCGCAATCATATCCATCACTCTACTATGGGTATTTGGTGTGATTGGGAAGCTCAGGGGACTCGCATTACTCAGAATGTGTTCCATCACAACAACCCAGCAGAGCCAGTCCCAATGGTTCCGGGAGCAATGATGAGCCAGGATGTATTCATTGAGGTAGGGCATGGGCCAACTCTTATCGACAATAACGTTATGCTTTCACGCGTATCTTTGCGCATGGCTACTGAGGGCGTTGCTTGTGTGCACAACTTGATGACTGGGCCGTTTACATCTGTTGGCTCTGGGGTTGACTTCATTGTTGATGGGGTAAATCAACCTCGTTACACGCCGTACCATATTCAGCACCGCACCGAGGTAGCTGGCTTTATGACTATCCTCCACGGTGATGACCGCTTCTATAACAATATCTTCGTTCAGAACACGCCGCTTTCTGAGCATGCAGGTGAAGTTAAAGAAGATATGGGAATGGTTATGAGCGATAATGAGGTGGTAGGAACCTCAGTCTTCGACGATTATCCCACTTACGACGAATGGTATGAGCCATTTAAGAAGATGGAAGGTCGTGGGGCTCGAGAAGTTGAAATGATGGAACTTACAAGTGCGCATTTTGGCCATTTGCCGGTGTGGGCTGAGGGAAACGTTTATTTGAAGGGCGCTGTTGCGTGGAAGAAGGAGACAGATAATCTCGTTGATACTTCTGACGATGTGACGATCGAAGTTGTGGAGACTGAGGATGGTCACGTCAGCATGAAGACGAATCTCTTTGACAAGATTGGTGACTACCGTTCCGGTATCGTCACCACCGAAACTCTTGGTGAAGCATTCGAGCCTGAGCAACGTTTTGAAAATCCAGATGGCACAGCAATCATCTTTGATACTGATTACTTTGGCAATCATCGTGGTATCCGCGCTCTTGCTGGGCCTTTTGCAACTCCAAAAGATGCTCAAAAGACTTTATGGTAAAGGTTTTTAATCTTAAATAGCGCCAAAAGTATTAAAATATCAGCAAATTTAAAGCTCCTAGTTCACGTTGGCTAGGAGCTTTGCTTTACCCATTGGTGAGCTAAAGCCGCATACAATTGGGTATACGACTTAGCACACAATTCGCCCTAATAGAGAAGAAAAATAGTATGGCTTTAACAGTAAATCTTTACTACACAGGTAAAAATGGTAGCGCTCAAGCTTTCGTACGTGGAATGCAAGAGTCTGGTACGGTAGCAGCTATCCGTGCTGAATCTGGGAATCTGAAGTACGATTACTTCCAGCCCCTCGATGACCCTGAAACAATCCTTCTTATCGATAGCTGGGAAAATCAGGAAGCGATTGATAAGCATCATGCATCTGCAATGATGGCAACGTTGGCACAGCTTCGTGAAAAATATGACCTTCATATGCGGGTAGAACGTTATGTTTCTGATGATTCTATGCCTGAAAGTGATAAATCTTTTATTAGAGAATAGCTAGAGAATTAAGTAGAAAGAAAAGACGGGGAGAAGTGAAGGAAGCTGAGCAGTGATTATCACCATCGTTGTTGATCAATATGGAACCACGAAAAACGGAACGTCTGTTACTGCACAGCAACTAGCCAAAGATCTCATCAAAAAGGGGCATGAGGTTCGGATATTATGCGGTAAAGGCACAGGCAAACCTGAGGAATCTGAGGAATCTGAGAAAATTTATGAGACAGGTGTCAATAAGATGCCAATCCTCTATCAAATTTGTAGATCCCAAGGGATGCTTTTAGGCCGCGTGCGTAAACAGGTGATTGCACATGCGTGCGATGGGGCAGATGTGGTGCATATTCTAATGATGTCACCATTAGGCAAAGCAGTTACCCGATATTGCGATGCTCACGGTATTGAGAAAACAGCTGCATTCCACGTGCAGCCAGAAAATATCACTTCCACTATTGGCTTAGGAACTTTCAAGCCTGTAAACTATTTCATCTACACGCTTTTAAGGAAGCAATACAATCAATTCACTCGTATACACTGTCCATCGCGGATGATTGCAGATCAGCTTAATTCTCACCATTATTCGTCAGAAAAATACGTAATTTCTAATGGAATTTCCTCACAGTTTTCTCCTCTCTCGGTTAGTAAGCCACCTGCATTTACAGATAAATATGTGATTTTGATGGTTGGTAGGCTTTCGGTTGAAAAACGCCAAGAATTAATCATTGATGCCGTCAAGAAAAGCAAATATGAGGGTAAGATTCAACTTATTTTTGCCGGTCAAGGGCCAAGAGGTAAAGCATTATTGCAACGGGCGAAGGGACTTACAAACAAACCAATCATCCGTTATTTTGATAGGCAAGAGCTGATTCGCGTTATCAATTTCTCTGACTTGTATGTTCATGCGTCTGATGCAGAAATTGAGGGAATCTCTTGTATGGAAGCCTTTAGCTGCGGCTTAGTTCCTGTGATTTCCAATAGTCCTATTAGTGCTACAAAAGAACATGCGTTGACTGCAGAAAATCTTTTTGAAGCAAGAAATTCGGATTCGTTGGCGCAGCGTATTGATTACTGGATGGATCACACAGAGCGCAAGAATGAGCTCAGTAAAGAATACGTTGAATATGCTCAACAATTTGCTGCAACTTTATGCACGCAGCTTCTCGAAAAGCAAGTACTTCACATAAACTAGACGTTGAACAAGCAGAACACTGAATAGCAACATAACAATTTTGAGCAGCACGGCGGTGAAAGACGATAATGAGTACTTTTCGGGAAAATCGTTTTATACGGCATACTTTACTTGCTCTGCTCTCAATTGTATGCGTTGTTAGCCTTGCAGGATGCTCGAATCCTATCAGTGCTTTCTATAGCTCTCAAACACAGTCAAATCAAGCAAATCAAACAGCGGTGGGGCACAGTTACACACTTAAGCAAAAATCTGGGGCTACGCAATACGACGGTGAAGACTGCAGCGATCTCGTTATTGGAGTTGTGTCAAGCTCAGCCAAGTCTGGCGAGAAGGCGACGATGGATTCTCTTGCTGCTGCGATCCAGAACAGGGGTATAAAAACTCTCGTAGCCCATGGAGATACATCTTCTGCACAAATTCAATCAGTGAGAGATTTTGTCAACAGGGAAGTATTTGCTATTGTCGTTCATCCTGATGCTTTTGAGTCTTCAGAGTCTTCAGGTTCTTCGAACAGCCGGCTTTCCCAGCTTTCTCGTCTTTCTCGTCGTTGGTCTACAGCATTACAAGAAGCTCGTAATGCTGGAATCCCAGTTTTGATAGTCAATAGTTCAGTCAAACAATTATCGCGAGCAAAAATTTCCCATACTCTGTATGCAGGAATTTGGAATATCACTATAAAAAATCAATCAAAAGATGCTTCACACAAGACAGCTTCAAGTGTTTCGGGCAAAAATAATAGTAATAGTAATAGTAAGAAGCAGCTCAGTGTTGACACAGTTCTTTTCAACGTTATTGATGATAGACCGCACTCCACGGTTATGATGAGTAGCATCGAATTAGAATCAGATTAGAAAGTTCTCGATTTATGACAGTAACTTTGCCTGAGACGAAGCAGAGGGGGCTAACAGCAGCCCAAGTTTCCGAACGTGTTCGAGCAGGGCAAGTCAATAAGGTTAACGATAAGTCGTCTCGCTCTATTGGGCAGATTATTCGGGCTAATATTTTCACGCTGTTTAACGCAATTATTCTTGCCGCAATGATTCTTGTGCTGCTTACAGGGCAGTGGAAAGATGCTGTTTTTGGCTTTGTGATTATCATAAACACCTGTATTGGCATTTTTACGGAGCTTCGCGCTAAACAGACTCTCGATTCTTTATCGATTTTGATCGCTGCACATTACTTTGTTCGACGAGATGGTCAGAATGTCGAAGTAACTCATGATGGCATTGTACTCGGTGATTTGCTGTGGATTCGCTCAGGAGACCAAGTACCTGCCGATGCGAAAATTCTTGAAAATTATGGTATTGAGCTTGATGAATCGATGCTAACAGGAGAATCCCGCACAGTTAAAAAGAGGATTGATGACACAGTTTATTCAGGTGCGACTGTTGTTTCCGGCATGGCGCTGGTTCAGGTTACCGCAGTAGGTGAGAACTCTTACGCAGCAAAGCTGACTGCGGAGGCGAAAGTTTTTAAGCGCACACATTCAGACCTTAATGCTGGCATTAACACCATTTTGAAAGTGATGACTTTCTTTGTAGTCCCGCTGTGTGCTCTGCTTATCTGGAGTCAGCTTCAAACGGTGGGCGGTTTTTCTGCAGCTCTTGCAAGTGGAGCATGGCGCAGCGCAGTGGTTTCTGCTGTTGCTGGCGTTGTGGGAATGATCCCTGAAGGCCTTGTTCTACTTACATCACTTAATTTTGCAATCGCAGCGATGCGTCTTGCCCGGCAAAACACGCTCGTGCAGGAGATGGAAGCAGTGGAAACACTGGCGCGAGTGGATGTGCTTAACCTAGATAAGACAGGGACTATAACTGATGGCGGTATTGCACTTGATGGCATGATTCTTACTGAGGATATTGCTGTAGAAACATCAAATCAATGGGAGAATTTTCCTCCCAAAGTTGTGCGTGCGCTGCATGATGTATGCAATGAAACATCGCCGAATACTACTGCGCTCGCGGTAATGGTTGGCTTATCTGAATTTTATAAAGAAACCAATTTAGATGAGAATAGCGCTATAAAAAATCTGTCAGAAGCTATTTCTGCGCGTACTCCGTTCTCATCAGATCGCAAATGGAGTGCTATTGCGTACAGCAGCGGTGAACAATGGTTCTTCGGTGCTCCCGAAGTTGTTCTCTTAGCTCGCCCGCAGGGGTGGAATCAGCAAGACCCCATAGTTGCTCGAATAAATCGGCTGGCGGAAAGTGGTGTGCGTGTTCTTGTGCTTGCTCAGGCTTTTGCTCAGCCTGATAATAATCAGGCGAAGTCAGAGATGCCTGTTGAACAGCTCAATCCTGAACTGCACCCAGTTGCACTTGTTATATGCTCAGAATCTGTGCGTGCAGATGCTCAAGAAACACTGGCATGGTTTAGGGAACAAGGCGTTCGCCCGCGTGTCATCTCCGGTGATAATCCTCGAACTGTTGCTGCAATTGCCCAAAAAGTCCAACTTGTGGGAGAAGGCAAGACGCCTCGCTTTATGGATGCGCGAGAACTTCCAAAATCTGTTGAGGAGATTGCAAAAGTTGTTGAGAATGTTGATGTTATAGGCCGCGTGCTTCCGGAGCAGAAGAAGGCTATCGTGCAGGCTCTGCATCTGCAGAATCACACTGTTGCTATGACGGGTGACGGCGTTAATGATGCATTAGCTCTGAAGGAAGCGGATTTGGGAATTGCTATGGGAAATGCTGCTCCTGCAACTAAGGCAGTGGCTCAAATCGTGCTTGTTGATTCGTTATTCTCCCATTTACCTAGCGTGGTGGCGAGAGGACGCCAAGTAATGGCAAATATGGAGCGGGTTGCTGGGCTTTTCCTCGTCAAAACCGTGTATTCACTCATTATTTCATTGGGGGTTGTGTTGAGCGGAATTTCGTACCCGTATCTACCACGCCATATCACGTATGTTGGCGCTTTAACGATTGGAATTCCAGCATTTATTCTTGCACTTACTCCGAATACACGGCGTTATATTCCTGGCTTCCTGCAACGAGTTGTGCAATTTGCAATTCCTGGAGGAACTGCAATTGGTTTAACTCTTCTCACCGTTGCATGGGTAATGCCTAAATTGATGGGCTGGGATACGTCTACTTCAGCCGGATTGTCATCACTGCGAGCAACGAGTGCAGTTATTCTCTTTGTACTTGGCATAGGCGTGTTATGTCTTGTTGCACAGCCGCTTAACTCATGGCGAGGAGTACTTGTTCTTATTTTTGCTTGTGCAGGGATTATCGGAATGCATATTCCATTCGTTGCTTCGTTCTTCAACCTGCGCACTTTAAGTTTGCCTGTGATAGGGGCATCTGCTGCTGGTCTCATCATTGCTGTAGCAATTGGACTAATAATAAGGGCGATAATTAGAGCGATTGTGTTCAATAATGGGCGAATTATCACACAGGAAATAAATACACGCTAGAAATGTATGTTAGAAATGTATTTGTACGCATTTCACATAGAGAAGTGTAAATTACGTTCCAGCACACTGTGCCATACATAAGGAGGCCTGATTTGTCTCTTCGCGATGACCAGCTTTCTCAGCTTAGCGTTGGTTCCGCTACGTTTGATTATTACAAGATTGCTGATTTAGAGGGTATTGATCATCTCCCATATTCATTGAAGGTGCTCGTAGAAAATCTCGTGCGCAATATCGATGGGCAGAATATTACTGATGATCATGTTCGTGCATTACTTAATTGGGATCCTTCAGCTGAACCAAGTCACGAAATTCAGTTCACTCCTTCACGCGTTGTGATGCAAGACTTTACTGGCGTTCCCTGCATTGTTGATTTAGCAACTATGCGTGATGCTGTGAAGAATTTGGGGGGAGACCCTAGCGTTATCAATCCTCAGGTTCCAGCACAAATGGTAATTGATCACTCAGTGCAGATTGATGTGGCTGGAACACCTGACGCTTTTGAGCGCAATATGGATCGAGAATATGAGCGCAATCGTGAGAGATACCAGTTCCTTCGTTGGGGGCAACAGGCTTTTGAAAACTTCCGAGTAGTTCCTCCAGGAACTGGCATTATTCATCAGGTCAACATCGAATATTTAGCTAAAGTTGTTATGACTAAGCTTGGGGAGACTGGCAACCAGCTTGCATATCTCGACTCGTGTGTAGGCACTGATTCCCACACCACTATGGTCAATGGTCTGGGTGTGCTTGGCTGGGGCGTGGGTGGTATCGAAGCTGAAGCTGCTATGCTTGGTCAGCCTGTTTCCATGTTGATCCCTAAGGTTGTCGGCTTTAAGCTTACTGGTTCTATTCCTGAAGGTGTAACCGCAACTGACGTGGTCTTAACTATCACTGATATGCTTCGTCAGCATGGAGTGGTGGGCAAATTCGTTGAGTTCTTTGGCGAAGGCGTTTCCAGTGTTCCTCTGGCTAACAGAGCAACTATTGGCAATATGAGCCCTGAATTCGGCTCTACATGCGGCATTTTCCCTATTGATGATGCCACTCTCGATTATCTACGCTTGACTGGTCGCTCTGAAGAACAAGTGCAGCTTGTCAAGGAGTATGCACAGGCAAACAAGCTCTGGCACGACACTTCCGCTCCAGACTATGTTGAGCCACAATATTCTGAATACATGGAACTTGACCTTTCTACGGTTGTTCCATCTATTGCAGGCCCGAAGCGCCCTCAAGACAGAATTTTGCTGAGCGAATCCAAGAAGGCATTCAACGATGCTATTGGCGCGTATGTGACCGATAAGACCTCTCGTGAATCAGTTGCAGTTGATTCTGAAGCTAAAGGTGAATTTAATCTAAAGAATGGTGATGTTACTATTGCTTCTATCACCAGCTGCACAAACACTTCAAACCCATCGGTAATGGTGGCTGCAGGTTTGCTTGCACGCAAGACGAATCAGCTTGGTCTTAAACCGAAACCTTGGGTGAAAACTTCTTTAGCTCCAGGCTCTCAGGTTGTTACGGATTATCTCAACAAGGCTGGGCTTACCAAAGATCTTGACGCTCTTGGCTTTGAACTTGTGGGCTACGGCTGCACCACATGTATTGGTAATTCTGGCCCACTTGATCCTCAGATTTCCGAATCTATTAACGAGAACGACTTAGCTGTAACAGCCGTACTCTCTGGAAATCGTAACTTTGAAGGTCGCATCAGCCCAGATGTGAAGATGAATTATTTAGCATCGCCTCCTCTGGTTATTGCTTATGCTCTTGCTGGCACCATGGATTTCGATTTTGAAACTGAATCTCTTGGAAACGACAAGAACGGTAATCCCGTCTATTTGCGAGATATTTGGCCAAGCAATGATGATATTGCTGAGGTTGTGGGCGAATCTTTGACTCGCGATATGTATGAGAAGGATTATGCGTCCGTATTTGATGGCGACGATCGTTGGCGTAGTTTACAGATTCCTGATGGAGACCTCTTCGATTGGGATGATAGCTCAACGTATGTTCGCCGCCAGACCTTCTTTGACGGTATGGCAGCACAGCCAACTCCAGTAGAGAATATTTCCTCTGCTAGAGTGCTTGCTTTACTTGGCGATTCTGTAACGACTGATCATATTTCTCCGGCGGGTGCTTTTGCGGCAACCAGCCCTGCAGGAAAGTATCTGACCGAACGCGGTATTGCTGTTCGCGATTTCAACTCTTATGGTTCACGCAGAGGGAACCATGAAGTAATGGTGCGTGGAACCTTTGGAAACATTCGCTTGCGTAACCAATTGCTCGCTTCGGTGGGTGAGGACGTTATTGCTGGTGGATACACCTACGATTTCAATAATAAGAAGGTTTCCACTATTTTTAATGCTTCTGAAGCATACAAGAAGACTAATACTCCTCTTGTAATTCTGGCCGGTAAGGAGTATGGAACAGGATCTTCTCGCGACTGGGCTGCAAAGGGAACTTTAATGCTCGGTGTAAAAGCTGTTATTGCATGCAGCTTTGAGCGCATTCACCGATCAAATCTCATCGGCATGGGTGTACTCCCATTGCAGTTCCCTCAAGGGCAAAATGCTGAAAGTCTTGGCCTTGATGGCACAGAAACTTTTGATTTCACCGGTATTGATGAGCTTAATAACGGCGTGATTCCAGACACTGTGCATGTGAAGGCAACAAAACCAAAGCCTAGTGAAGAAGTCATTGAATTTGATGCAGTAGTCCGCGTAGATACACCGGGCGAGGCAGATTATTACCGTAATGGCGGCATTCTGCAATACGTTCTGCGTAATCTGATGACCGCTCGCTAAAATTTGAAAATTTAAAAATCTGAATATCTTCGGGGTATCTGGTATCTGGTATTTGGTATTTGGTATTTGGATATCTGGGAATTTAGATTTGGAAGGTTGCTCTTCAGGCACTACCATTTTCTCGATCACTTTGTTCGGTTTTATGGCAGTGCCTGAAGAGTAATAAAAAAGCTTCCGCACCGTTGCCGATACGGAAGCCAGAAGTATGAAGATTTAAGCTCTCTACTTAAACTCTGCTTAATCCTCACTTAATCTCTGCTATTTAGCTACTTACCCTAATTCGAGTCACCCACGAGGTTCAGCAAGCTCAAGAAGAAGTTGATGAAGTCAAGGTAGAGGTGCAAAGCGCAGAGAATGGAAATTCGCTTTGTCATTTCAACGTCGTTTCCATACTGGTCAAACATTGCACGAGTAAACTGTGCGTCATAGGCAGTTAAGCCTGCAAACAGAAGAATTGAGATGGCTGAGACGACCATTACTGAAGTTCCGCCAAGTGAGAATACAGAGATAAGAATCTCAGCGATAATCAGCACAATCAGAGCAACGGTGAAGATTGGTCCAAATTTAAGCAAATCAACCTTTGTAGTTATTCCAATCATGGTGAGTACGAAGAAGAACCCAGCAGTGAGAGCGAATACGACGGCAATACTTCCCAAACTGTAAACAGTAAAGATAGAAGCCATGGTGAAGCCAGTCAGCGCTGCATAGACGTAGAAGCAGGAGCGCGCAGCAGCAACAGACATATTCATAATGCGTGCGCTGAGGAACCACACTACTGCAATTTGAACAACAAGAAGCACGATCCAACCAATGGTACCTGTTGCTGCGAGGAAGCTGTAAAAAGCGCCAGAAGCTTGAGCATAAGCTGCAATCACAGCAGTCAAGAGCAAACCAAGAGCCATTTCTCCATACGCACGGGTTACAGAGCTGCGCTGAGCTTTCTCACGCACAACAGAAGCTGTTGCATCCACATATGGCTGTTGGTCATACCGACTGCTGTTCTGGCCATACTGAGGATCATTGTAAAAAGTCATGGTACGTCCCTTCCTTTATTGAGAAGCTATTGTAATAGCAAGCGCTGTATTATTCCTGTAGCTAAGCTGAGTTTTTACTTAACGTTCTTATTCTCTTCGTTTTCTTTTCTTTGCTTACTATCTTGACTTGCTTTGAAAGTTTTGGCGAGCTGAGAAAGAAGTGCATTCAAATGTGGTGTGTGAGGCGTAGGAGGCTGTACTTCTTCAGTAGGGGTCTGCGTGATTTCACGATGAACCTGTTGCATCACATCTTCAACTTGGGCTAACTGCCGTGCACAGTTCTGCAAAGTTTGCGCATGTTCGCGCGATGCCCATCATCCATAGTGGATTTGTAACGTAGACTGTGTTCTAGGCTTGCCCAGTAATCCATTGCAATAGTGCGAAATTGAACTTCAACTGGAAGCACTTTTGGCCCGGTTGTCAAGAAAACTGGAACTTGATAAATCACGTGCAGGCTGCGATATCCACTTGGCTTTGGGTCAGAAATATAATATTTTACCTCAATTACTTCTATATCGCTTTGCTGACTCAGCATATTTGCCACAGCATAAACATCGTCCGCATAGTTGCAAATTACTCGAATGCCTGCCACATCAAAAAAGCTGCTCTTGAATATTCTTAATACTAAAATCAAATCCATTCTTTTCAAGTTTTTCGCGAATAGATTGCACTGATTTGATGCGGCGTTCCATGTGGTGAATTGGATTATGACTGTACCGAACCTGATACTCATCGTCAAGAATCTCAAGTTTTGTGCTGATTTCTTGCATTGCCCCGCGGTAAACCTGCATTAAATCAAGTAAATCGGTCATATTGGAGCCAACCGTTTCATAGAGAGTTTGACCAATCAGTGGAATACTTTCAAGTTGCTCGCGCAGTTGTGTAGAGCTTATATCGGATCTACGGTCGATAATCATCTTTGCCGCTCTTCCTCATCGTAAGAATTTCCCTCAATGCTACACGGAGGAGTACCTCTGATATTCGTAGCTCGTAGCTCGTAGCCTCATGCTCGTATTTGTGTAGATCCGTACTCGTATGTCTGTGTATCTTTAGAAAATTTTCAATATGAGCCAAGATTACGATGCAAACCAAGTGAAGAACCAGATACAACGAGTGATTTCAATCATTGGGCCAACTGCGTCTGGAAAAACTAGCTTAGCCATCAAAATTGCTCAAAAACTCAGCGCTCGCGGTCAGAAAGCAGAGATTGTGAATGCTGACGCTTATCAAATGTATCGTGGAATGGACATTGGCACTGCGAAGGCGAGTAAAGAAGAACAAAGCTTAGTAAAGCATCACCTTATCGATATTATCGATCCAAATGAAACAATGAGTGTGGCGTGGTTTCAGGAGATTGCGCGTGCATGCATTCATGATTTACAAGCACAAGGAATTAGACCAATTCTTGTAGGCGGTTCCGGCCTTTATGCGCGTGCCGCTATCGACGATATTTCTTTTCCGGGAACTGACCTGGCTGTGCGGGAAGCTCTTGAGAAGCGTGGGGAAGCGGAAGGCGCGAGTGCTCTGTTTGCCCAGCTTCAAGAAAAAGATCCTGTTGCAGCGGCTCGTATGGAGCCGAATAATATTCGACGAACAATCCGTGCCCTTGAGGTTATTGAATTAACAGGAAAACCTTATTCTGCTTCACTTCCTCGATATAGCTATGTAATTCCTTCGGTTCAGATTGGTCTTGATTTGTCTCGTGAAGAATTGGATAAACGTATTGATGAACGCACTGAAATAATGCGTGAGCAAGACTTTGTAAATGAGGTTCGCAAGCTTCGGTCTTCTCTTGGAATCACGGCTGCTAGGGCGCTAGGGTATCAACAAATCATTGATTACGATGATGGATTGATTTCTGAAGATGAGGCTTTTGCACTTATCGCTCAGAAAACCAAGCGCTTGGCTCGTAAACAGATGGGCTGGTTTGGAAGAGATCCTCGTATTCATTGGCTGACTGCGAATCGCTTGGACTTGTTAGAAAATGCCCTGAAAATTATTGATGCTGCAGATGCAGGAGAATATGACGAAATTGATGCACACGCAGACGAATATACACAGCATCATTTAGGCGATATTGCCTCATGATATTGCCTTATAACTTCAATAATTTCTAGTGTCTTTGCGGTTTTTGTAGATATCTTTTTATGCATGAATCTCTCTGGATTTTCAAAGGTATTCTTAAAAGGTTATGGCAAGAACTAACTCATCTTCTAAGCGTCCTCAAGATTTCGACAACGAACGTGCGTCGAGGTCTGCTTCGCGTGCTTCAAACACTTCGTCAAGCAGATCTTCATCGCAGAGTCCTCGTTCAAATCGTAGTAGTAGTTCAAATAGCAACTCCTCTAATACTCGCTCAGGTGTAAATTCAAGTTCAAATGCGCAGGAACAAAATTCTGAGCCTTTCTGGTTGCGTGCATTACTGCTTATTCCGCGCGCTTTTGGTAAGTTAATCCGCAACGTTACTGGTGTGGGTACTGATGACGAACGTGATACAAAAGACGGTTTATGCTTCATCTTGCTTATTCTTGCTGTACTTTTTGTTGCGAGCGAATGGTTCCGTGTTGATGGATTCATTAGCGTATGGCTGCACCATGTTACTGCAGGCGTATTTGGAATTATGAGTATTGTTCTGCCGATAGTTCTTGTTTTTGTAGCAGTTCGACTCATTCGGAATGTGGGAGAGAATGCTGACAATAGTCGTGTTCTTACCGGATGGTTTTTAATGATGTGGTCAGTCTGCTCTATTGCAGATATTGTTGCCGCTTCTGATTTGCACAAATTTACATGGGAATCAGTGCGCAATGCCGGTGGGCTTTTTGGTTTTGCTCTTGGCTCGCCGCTCTCGTGGGGGCTTTCTAAGCCCTTCGCTGTCTTAGTTTTTGTGGTTGTTTTTCTCTTTTCCTTGCTTTTGATTTTGCAGCTGCACGTAGCTGAGATTCCTGGAATTGTTAATTCTTTACTAGGCAAAAATTCTCATAATGATGACGATGAACAGTTTTCGCGTGGAACAGATTCAGATGATTCTGAGGGGAGCACTCTCGCGTTTGCTAAGGGAGTGCCATCTCATGATGGCTCAGATAATGATGCTGATTCCTCAGAACGTCCTGGTTTCTTCGCCCGCCTGCGTGCATTGATTTCTGGAAAAAAAGATACTGATACGAGCTTAGACGAGTATGAAGGCGACAATGCTTTCGATTCTGCTGCGCAAACACAGACTTTGCATAATATGCCTGTTGATTTGACTCCAGGAGCGCTTGGTGGAGCTGATATGGGTGCACAGAGTCTAGGCTCTATTGAGCAGGCTGAAGAATCGGACGAAGCTGCAACTCAAGCCTTTGTTCCTCCGACAATGGCTCAGAATACTCACGATGGTGGTACGCGAGTTATGCCTACAAAGGCTTCTGGAACACCTGCTATTCCTGCTGATTCTGCTAATATTGCAGCATTGACGGGAACGAGCACATCAGAAGACTCGTCTGCAGCAACAGATTCATCGAACTCTTCGAGTGGTGAATTCACTGTCTCTGATGATAGTCATTCGCAGTCAAATTCCAATGGAACGTATCAGCTTCCAGACTTGAATTTACTTGTTCAAGGTAAGCCTCATGCTGCAAAGACTCAGGCAAACGAAAACGTTATCGCTGCTTTGGGTGCTACATTCCGTGAATTTGGAGTAGATGCAAAAGTCGTTGGATTCCTTCGCGGGCCTTCAGTCACTCAATATGAAGTTGAGCTTGGCCCAGGTGTTAAAGTTGAGAAGGTTACGAATCTGCAAAAAAATATTGCTTATGCCGTAGCAAGCACAGATGTTCGTATTCTTTCTCCAATTCCAGGCAAATCTGCAATTGGTATTGAAATTCCTAATATAGATCGCGAAATTGTTCATTTGGGAGACGTTCTTCGTTCTCAGGTGGCGCAGGAGAATCCAAGCCCAATGCTCACTGGTGTTGGTAAAGATGTCGAGGGAAGATTCGTTGTTGCAGATCTGACAAAAATGCCTCACTTGCTGGTAGCAGGTGCAACGGGTTCGGGTAAATCATCCTTTATCAACTCTATGTTGACGTCTATTATTATGCGTGCAACTCCTCAGCAAGTTCGCATGATTATGGTGGACCCTAAACGAGTGGAGCTGACTGCATACGCTGGAATTCCTCATCTTTTGACCCCTATTATTACCGATCCTAAGCGTGCAGCTCAGGCGTTGGAATGGGTTGTTAAAGAGATGGATGCTCGTTACGACGATCTGCAGTTCTTCGGCTTCCGCCATGTAAAAGACTTTAATGAAGCTGTGCGTGCTGGTAAAGTACATGCACCAGCTGGGTCAAATCGCAAAGTTGCTCCTTATCCATATCTACTTGTTGTAGTTGATGAGATGGCAGATTTGATGATGGTTGCGAAGAACGATGTAGAAAGCTCCATTCAGCGCATTACACAGTTAGCACGAGCAGCAGGAATCCATTTAGTTTTGGCTACTCAGCGCCCATCTGTTGATGTTGTTACTGGCTTAATAAAATCCAATATTCCCTCCCGTTTAGCCTTCGCAACGTCATCTGCAACAGATTCTCGCGTTATTTTAGATTCTGTTGGTGCTGAAAGTCTTATCGGGCAAGGTGATTCGCTCTTCCTGCCGATGGGCATGGCAAAGCCACTGCGTGTTCAAGGCTCGTGGGTTTCTGAATCTGAGATTCGCCAAGCCGTGGAATTCGTGCGTACTCAGCAGAAGCCGTCATACCGTTCTGACATTGAAGAAATGGCTCAGCAACAAGACACTAAGAAGGAAGCTGTAGAAGAAATTGGTGATGACATGGACGAGCTTTTACAGGCAGCAGAGCTTGTTGTCGGCGCAAGCTTCGGTTCCACTTCCATGCTTCAACGTAAGCTTCGCATTGGTTTCGCCAAGGCAGGGCGCCTTATGGATTTGCTGGAATCACGAGGGATTGTTGGCCCCTCAGAAGGTTCCAAAGCTCGTGAGGTACTTGTTAAACCAGATCAGCTCCCAGAGGTATTGGCTTATATTCGCGGAGAAACAAAGAGTATCGAAGAGTCAGAGGATTCATCCGCATCGAATGATAGTTATGATGATTCATCCAACAACACATATGACGAAAGTAGTGAGTACTATACAAACTAGAAACTAGCTTTCCACAAGATTCGTACACGCGCACGGGAAGGTGCACAGACATGACAGATGTCAAAGACAACAAAAAGTCTTCTCTTTTTGATGGCTGGTATCATGCGCCAAATATTGTAACGTACGTGCGCATAGCACTCGTGATTGTTTACATTGTGCTCGCTGTTCAAGCTGGCCCTTTGGGCCACACGAGTGGCACGAAGCGCTGGATTGCTGCTATTCTCTTTATTTTTGCTGCTAGTACGGATAAAGTTGATGGCTATTTAGCTCGTAAATATAATCAAGTAACTGAGCTTGGTAAGTTGATGGATCCTATTGCGGACAAACTCCTTATATGCTCAGCTCTTGTGATTCTTTCTGCCTATTCTGAGCTCGCATGGTGGATTACAATCCTCTTCCTTATTCGTGAACTTGGCATTACCATAATGCGATTCTTCGTTATTGATGCGGGTGGCAAAGTCATTGCGGCAAATATGGCAGGAAAACTTAAGACTGTTTTTGAGTGCCTCGGAATTGGCATGATGCTACTTCCTCTGTGGCTTATCCCAGGTGTTTCTTCAAGTGTTGGCAACGCTTATCGCATCGCTGGAATTGTTGTCGTTTTGCTTGCTCTCGTGCTGTGCCTATATTCTGGCGCTGTGTATGTCATCAATACTTTTGGCTCAGCTGATTCAGCTGCGTCTGCTAAAAGTTCTTCGAAGCGCAAGTAAATGCAGACGAAGAGTGCTGACTTTTCTGACTATTGGGGAATCTCCGCGCAATTAGCATCGAAGATCATTGATATTTGCCGACTGCATGGGTATTTCATAGCTTCAGCTGAATCTTTAACTGGTGGACTTGTTGCAGATGCTTTCGTGCGGGTTCCAGGTGCTTCTGATGTTTTCTTAGGGTCCGCCGTCACGTATGCGGTGCCAAGTAAAAGTCATATTCTTGGTGTCGATGCTCAACTCCTCAAGTCTCAAGGAGCGGTGCATCCTCTTGTTGCACAGCAGATGGCTGCAGGATGTGCACATCTTTATGAGGAATCAGATCCCCGTTTCTACCATCGAGTTTTTGGTATCTCTACAACAGGTGTGGCTGGTCCTGGCCCGGATGGAGATAAGCCAGTAGGGCTTGTTTACATTGCGGTAAGCAATCCAAACAACGAAACTACTTTTCGTAAGCTTCAGTTACAGGGTAGTCGCCAAGAAATTCGTGAACAGACGGTTATAAAACTCCTTGAACTTTTGAGTATCCAGCTGAGGGCGGATAGCCAAATAGTATGCTAGAAATAGTGTGCTAGGAAAATCTCCTGGTAAGCGTTTACTGTGTAGCTGTTATTTATAATCTCTTATTTACCATATAATCTCACTTACCGTATAATCACTTTGTGAAGTCTGTCACATTTATAAATTATGAGGAATAATTCTTGTTGCTAAAGGTTAATTGGTTTAACAGATAAACGCGAACAATGTAAACGAGGCTTTAAATGGTCACTGCAGCACAATTCACAGCTCTACAGCGTGCACAGCAAACGTCCCAAAGCATTGCAACACCAAATACTGATGGTAAGACGGGGAATATGGCTCGTAATTTAACTCCAGCACAGCAGCGTGCAGTGGCAATTGCTCAGCAGCAGATTCTCATGGTTCGTCAAGCACGTCAGGCAAAAAATGAGCGCCAACAGGCTTTGAATCGCATGTGGGCAAATTCTGAAAGTGATGAAGAAGACGCAGTCCTCACTTCTCGTACAGAAACTTCCGCAAAGAGTTTACGAGAAGTAGTTGCTGATTCTGATCAGATTTCTTTGCGCCGCGTACAAGGCAGTGTTCTTCGTTCCCTACGCACGAAAGATCATAAAACACTTCGTGAGGTTAGTGAGAAAGCAGGAGTTTCCCTTGGCTATCTTTCCGAAGTTGAGCGTGGTCAGAAAGAAGCAAGCTCAGAGCTGCTTAGCTCTATTACCGAGGCATTAGGAGTTCGTCTTTCTGAAATGCTTATGATGGTTTCTGAGCGTGTACGTGAAGTTGAGAATGAACTTGCGCGTGCAGCTGCATAGTTTTAGATGATTTTTTATTCTGCTTAATGGGTTTGTTTTAGGCAAGCCCATTTTTTGTAGACTATATCTATTTTATAGACAATAAATCTATTTCTGCTAGTAGTTTATAGCTTCTGACTATTTATTAGGGAGTTGTTAAGCTGGAATTATGTCAATGAGAGAACGCGAATTTTGGGGATTGCTTGAAGAAGTGTTCGGACGAACATATGGACGAAGTATTGCAGTCGATCAACAAATTCCTCAGCTTAATTCAATGACGCCCCAGCAGGCGATCGAGGCTGGTGAGGAACCGCGAGTTGTATGGAATCTTCTGTGTGATCAGATGGATATTCCTGATTCGCAGCGTTGGGGCAGAGATCATAATGCCCCGCCAATGCCAGCACATTAAGATTAAGTATAGAGAGAGTCGTTAGAGCGTGAGGAAAATATGAATATTCTAGTCATAGGCGGAACAGGTAGAGTTGCAGGATGTCTCATTAACGATTTACTTGCTGGTGGCAATACTGTTACAGTAGGTGTACGCGATGCATCACGTATATCTGCGTGTGAAAATCTGACTGTAGCTCATCTAGATTTGCGCAATTCAGTAGATACTTTTTGCCTTTGTTTGCCGATATTGATGTGGTCTATTTTGTAGCAGGTTTACGTGGTAAAGATCTCTTACAAGTCGATGCTTATGGCGCTGTAAAAACTATGCAAGCTGCTCAAAAGGCTGATGTTGCACGTTATGTTATGCTCAGTGCTCTGAAATCTTTGGAGCCTGATGCTTGGGATGAAAAACCTTACTCAAATATTAAAAATTACTATATTGCAAAGTACTTTGCTGATTATTATCTTGTGCATAATAGTGGTTTGAATTACACGATTGTTCAGCCCACAAATCTTACAGAAAATCCTGCAACAGGGAAAGTGGATCTTCCAGGTGCAGGTGAGAAAGAAAATTCTATTGAAGATGTAGCTCGTGTTCTTGCTTCTGTGATTGATTATCCAAACACGCAAAATGCTGTGATTCCAATGAGTAGTGGAAATGTCGCTATTTCAGATGCCCTTACAGCCTTTTAATTGTTCCTCAGAATAATTAAAATAAGAGCGCAGAAAACACGTGGGGAAGCCTGGTTTGCTATTCGAACATTTGTTCGATACAGTATTCTTGGATACGCAATTCGTAGAGTTATGGTTTCCATTTGACCACATTGGTTGAATGTAGTGGCAGTTGCCCGGCCGGTACAATACGGTGAGTGCCACAAGCGAATGTGCAATAAAGGAGTAAGCATGGCTCAGTCAAAAAAAGACAGTAGCACACAAAATGACCGTCGCAATGCAGCATTAGAAACAGCTCTTGCTCAAGTTGAAAAAAACTTTGGTAAAGGCTCAGCGATGCGTTTGGGAGATAAACCTGTACAAAATGTAGAAGTTATTCCCACAGGTTCTCTTGCTCTTGATATGGCCCTTGGAATTGGAGGTTTGCCACGCGGTCGTATTGTTGAAATTTATGGCCCAGAGTCCTCTGGCAAAACAACTATTGCCTTGCATGCGGTAGCGAACGCACAAAAAAATGGAGGCGTTGCAGCTTTTATTGATGCAGAGCATGCGCTTGATCCAGAATATGCTCGTAAGCTTGGAGTAGATACTGATTCTTTAATTGTTTCCCAGCCAGATAATGGTGAGCAGGCGCTCGAGATTGCAGATATGCTTATCCGTTCCGGTGCTCTTGACATTATTGTTATCGATTCTGTTGCTGCTTTAGTTCCTAAAGCTGAAATTGAAGGCGAAATGGGAGATAGTCACGTTGGTCTTCAAGCTCGTTTAATGAGTCAAGCTCTTCGTAAGATGACCGGTGCCTTAGCTCAAGCAAATACTACTGCAATCTTTATCAATCAGCTGCGTGAGAAGATTGGCGTATTCTTCGGCAACCCTGAAACCACAACAGGTGGTAAAGCTTTGAAATTCTATGCTTCGGTACGTATGGATATTCGTCGTATTCAAACGTTGAAGAATGGCGACGAAGCTGTGGGTAATCGCACTCGCGTTAAAGTTGTTAAGAATAAGATGGCCCCACCCTTCAAGTCAGCTGAGTTTGACATCCTCTATGGTGAGGGTGTTTCTCGCGAAGGCTCTGTTATCGATATGGCACTTCAAACGGGCACAATCAAGAAGTCTGGATCGTGGTTTACCTATGAGGGTGATCAGCTTGGTCAAGGTCGTGAAAAGGTTCGTCAATTCTTAAAGGACAATCCAGCTCTGACCGATGAGATTGAGAATAAAGTCAAAGTAGAATATGGTTTAATTCCTGGAGATGAAGTGCAAGACGCTGCTACTGAAGCTCCGGTAGAATCTGAGCCTCCTGTAGCTGCTGAATGATTTAAGATTTCTGCAAAAATAGTGGAGTGTTCGACTGAAATCGAGCACTCCTCGCAAGGTCATTTTCTCTTTAACTAATATTTCCCCTATGTTTATTCAGACTGCATGAGAAAGCTTCCAATGATCTCTGCTGAAGAATTTATGACTCAGCATCCTGCTGCTAATTTGTCATTCTCTCAACATAATGAAGCTGAGAGAGCGCACGATATAGCACGATATGAAGAACGCCCAGAAGAAGAAAATAAATGTCAAGAGGCTGCTTTGCGCTTACTTGATGCCGCTTCACGTCCGTCTGGAGCGCTGCGAAAACGACTTCTTGATAAAGAATATGATGAAGACGTTGTTGATCGTGTAGTTAATCGACTTATTCAACTCAACCTTATAGATGATGAATCATATGCCCGAAGTGCTGTGCGATATTGTATTTCTCGAGATATGGGGGAGATAGGGACACAGCGTGAACTTGAGCGAAAAGGTGTTGATAAACTCACTGCTGCTCAAGCAGTATCTGAAGCACATGATACTGGTGCTTTTGAAGAATCTGCTCGCAAAATGGCTCAAACTGTAGCACAGCGTACTCGTGGATTAGATAGGCAGACAAAACTTCGTAGATTATGGGCAACAGGTAGTAGAAAAGGGCATAGTCCTGATCTCATTCGAGTAGCGGCAGATGAATTATTTGTTGAAGAGAGTGAAAGCGCTGATTAAGCTTATTCAGAAAAATACAGATTAAAGGTGCCAATAGGGAAGCCTATAGAGAATATGGTGAGATTTCTATACCCCGGGTTCTGTCGTTCATAATAAATAAGAACGGATGACCATCCATCTCGACTCAATGTTGCCATTAAGCTCTAGCAGCCTACCCGAAGGCACGAGCGAGCAGCTCTTAACGCCTTCTGCTTGGCCTTGCTCCCGATGAGGCTTGCCATGCGATTTCTGTTACCAAAAATCCGGTGGTCTCTTGCACCGCCGTTTCACCCTTACTTAAAGCGTAAACTTTAAGCGGTCTATTCTCTGTTGCGCTATCTCTCAGGTCGCCCTGGGCGGACGTTATCCGCCATCGTGCTCTATGGAGCCCGGAAGTTCCTCAGCTGTTGCCGCGGCCATCACGAAATCTCACCAAAATACAACACTATCATTATTTGAGGCATCCCACACGCGAAGTCTCATGGAACGCCGAGCTTAATTTCATTTTTTTTTCAGTTAAAATCGGCTACAATAATTACATCGCTAGCGATGAGGCTAGCGTCTACATTCAGCGGTTCGCCGCTTCTCAACAAGGAGGTCTCCTCATGGAAATTGTGGTCACTGGACGTCATACCCAGATCAAGCAAAGGTTCCGTGATGTTGTTGAAAGCAAAATGAATCGTGTGACGGCAATTGCGCCTGACACTGACCGTATTCAGATTGTGGTTTCCCATGAAGGTAACCCTCGTCAGGCAGATACTGCAAAGCGCGTAGAAATTACCGCAATTGCGGGTTCTACGGTTGTTCGTGCAGAGGCTTCGAGTAGTGAAGAATACAGTGCACTGGATATCGCTCTCGATAAGCTCACTCTCAGATTGCGTCGCACACGTGATCGTCGTAAGGATCATCGTCGTGGGTATCAGTCAGTACAGCCTGTTGACATGGGAGCTGTTGAGATTCCAGAGGAGAAGCCAGAAGAAGAAGCAGTACCAGAGAATGCTGCAGATGCATTAGCGGCAGATCTTGGACCGGGTGAGTCAGTGGAGGTCCAGGTTGGCGATACGCCAATTATTATTCGCCGTAAGCTGCATGTTGCAGAGCCAATGAGTATTGATGATGCTTTGTACCAGATGGAACTGATTGGACATGATTTCTTCCTATTCGTCAATAAGGATACGAATCGCCCGTCCGTTGTGTATCGTCGCCACGGATGGAGCTACGGAGTTTTCGAAATCGATACTCCAGAAAATGTGCTGTAAGAACTAAATATAAGCCGCGAATAATCTTAGAAAGGTTTTAGGAAAAATTTGGATAGAAAGCAGGCGCGGCGGATAGTACATATAGGATATAGGAGAATCTGAGGAATACTAAGAAATAATAAAGCGGAGGGCGCGAAGTAGACGCCCTCCGCTTTTAATGTCTAGCATAGAGCACATATAGAAATGCGCATCATAAATCGTGGCGGGGCTTATGAACATACCCAGACAAAAATCAAAGGAACAGCGTACTATGAGAAAAGTTTGTGTCAACGCCGCTACACATCGCGGCATCGAAGCGTAGGAGTTTCACGTGGGAGTACTAGATAAAGCCTTACGTATGGGTGAAGGGCAGCAACTTCGCAAGCTCAAGCACGTGGCTGATGCAGTAAACAATCTTGAAGATGAGATTGCAAAGCTCACTGATGCAGAACTCAAAGGCCAAACCGCAAAGTTTAAAAAGCGTTTGGAGGATGGCGCGAAGCTTGATGACCTTATGCCAGAGGCATTTGCTACAGTGCGTGAGGCATCTAAGCGAATCCTTGGTCAGCGTCACTTCGATGTTCAGCTTATGGGTGGTGCAGCACTTCATTGGGGCAATATTGCTGAAATGAAAACTGGTGAAGGTAAAACCCTCGTGGCGACACTTCCTAGCTACTTGAATGCATTAACTGGCAAAGGTGTTCATGTCGTTACGGTTAACGATTACTTGGCTAGTTACCAGTCTGAACTTATGGGACGTGTGTTCCGTGCTCTCGATATGACGGTTGGCTGTATCATTACCGATCAGCAGCCTGCAGAACGTCGCAAACAATATAATGCGGACATCACCTACGGTACCAACAATGAGTTTGGCTTTGATTATTTGCGTGACAATATGGCTTGGCAAAAAAGTGATCTCGTCCAGCGCGGTCACAACTTTGCAATTGTTGATGAGGTTGATTCTATCCTTATTGATGAGGCTCGTACACCACTCATTATTTCCGGCCCAGCAGAAGGCGATGTAACTCGCTGGTATCGCCAGTTTGCGCGCCTTGTTCCAAAGCTCAACCGTGATGAAGATTACGAAGTTGACGAAAAGAAAAAGGTAGTGGGCATTCTCGATTCTGGTATTTCCAAAATTGAGGATTATTTAGGCATTGATAATCTTTACGAGCCGAGCAATACTGCGCTTATTGGTTATTTGAATAATGCAATCAAGGCCAAGGAACTCTTCCTTCGTGATAAGGATTACGTCGTTCAGGGCGGTGAAGTCCTCATCGTTGATGAGCACACTGGTCGTATGCTGCATGGTCGTCGATATAACGAGGGTCTGCATCAGGCAATCGAAGCAAAAGAAAACGTTGAAGTTCAAGCAGAAAATCAGACTTTTGCAACCATTACTTTGCAGAATTACTTCCGTATGTATGACAAGCTTTCCGGCATGACAGGTACTGCAGAAACTGAAGCTGCAGAGTTTATGAATACCTATAAGCTTGGTGTTATTCCTATTCCTACAAATCGTGACATGATTCGTAAAGATCAAGACGATTTAATTTTCCGCACTCGCAAAGAGAAGCTTGTCGCAATCGTTAAGGATGTTGCAGACCGCCATGCTAAAGGACAGCCTGTTCTTCTCGGTACAGCTTCTGTTGAGTCTTCTGAGGTTGTTTCTTCTTTGTTGGATGTTGCAAAGATTCCTCATAAGGTACTCAATGCTAAGCATCACGATGCTGAAGCTGCAGTTGTTGCAGTGGCGGGTCGCAAAGGTGCTGTGACTGTGGCTACCAATATGGCAGGCCGTGGTACGGATATTATGCTTGGCGGAAATGTTGAGTTCTTGGCAGACCAGAAGCTGAAAGCTGAGGGGTACTCAGCTGAGGATACTCCAGAAGAGTATGAGCGTCTATGGCCTGAAGCTTTGGAAGAAATTAAAGAGCAGGTTAAGGATGAGCACGAAGAAGTGAAGGAACTTGGTGGCCTGTACGTTATCGGTACAGAGCGTCATGAGTCACGCCGAATCGATAATCAGCTACGCGGTCGTTCTGGACGCCAGGGGGATCCTGGTGAATCCCGCTTCTATTTGTCACTTGAAGATAATTTGATGCGCTTGTTCAATACTCAGCTTGTTGCACGTGTTATGGCACAAGGCCTCCCTGAAGGTGAGCCAATTGAGGCAAGATCCGTTTCTAAGGGTGTGCGCAACGCTCAGAAGGCTGTAGAATCTCGAAACTATGAGATTCGTAAAGACGTTTTGAAATATGACGATGTGATGAATAAACAGCGCACTGTTGTGTATCGCGAACGCCAGGCAGTGCTCAAGGGTGCAGATATTTCCGACGACATTCGTAAATTTATTCATAATGTTGTGAAGTCTTACGTCCATGAGGTAACTCGTTCTCAAGATAAGCCATCAAAATGGAATCTTGAAGGGCTTTGGAAGGCATTCGACGCAATCGTTCCTTTGACAATCGATCACGAAGATGTCGAGGGTGAGGTTAAGAAACTCAACGTTGAAAAAGCGCAGATTCTTGCCACTAAGCGTATTGAAGATGACATTTTTGAGTCTTATGCAGCACGCGAAGAACTAATTGGTGAAAAAGCAATGCGCAACATCGAATGCCGCGTTGTTTTGGCCACACTCGATCGCAAGTGGCGTGAGCACCTCTACGAGATGGATTATCTTAAGGACGGCATTGGCTTGCGCGGTATGGGTCAGCGCGATCCTCTCGTTGAATATCAGCGTGAGGGTTATCAGATGTACAACTCCATGATGGATTCTATCGAAGAGGAAACTATTCAGCTTCTGTTCAACCTCGATTTGCAGGCTGTTGCTCGTGAAGAGGAAGAAGAGATGCAAGATGAAGATGACTTTGAAGCAGATCAGCCTAGTGCATTGAGCTATTCAGCTCCTTCTGACCCAGATACCGTTGATACTGATGGCACTGACGAAGATGGCATAGCTGATGACGATGATGAATCAGAGTCTGCTAGTAATGAAAAAGCCAGCCACACATATGAGGGACATGTAACTGGCGCTGCACCTATCTCGCATGATGACGGTAAAGTTCCGACTTCGAAGCGTCCAAAGAGTGAAGAGCTTCACACTCCATGGTCTGATGGCCGCACATTCCCCGGCACAGGCAAGAATGCTCCTTGCCCTTGCGGCTCAGGGCGTAAGTACAAGATGTGTCATGGTCAGAATGAGAAGTAGACTCTTCCCAAGTCCAGAGTCACGCCATAGTAGCGTTATGTAGATTAAACGTGGTCAGTATCGGCTCGATATTGGCCACATTTTCGTGTGCTCTATGATAGAATTTCGTAGCTATTGAACGTTCAAAAGCACAATTTGATGAGAGATTCAATAAACAGGAGGAAGTATGCATTCGCTAGCAGTAGACATTGGCGGAACTAAGATCGCCGTTGGAGTGTGCGATGAGAATGATGAAATTCAGCGCCAATGGACTGTCCCAACTCCTGTAGAAGCAGACTTAATTAACGAGCATATTGCAAACTTGTATAAGGAAGCAAGCAAGACTTACCTAGATATTGCTGCAATCGGTATTTCGGCAGCTGGAAATGTAAAAGAAGATCGCCGCACAGTGTCGTTCTCCGCAAATATTCCAGCATGGATTAACTACCCATTGTCAGACAAGATTGAGGAGCTCATTAACCATGAGGTTCCAGTTATCGTAGAAAACGATGCGAACTGCGCTGGCTGGGGTGAATACGTGCATGGTGCAGGAACAAACTCAACGAATATGGTTGCTTTAACTGTAGGAACTGGTCTTGGTGGAGCGATTATCATCAACGGACAGCTTTTCCGCGGCTCCTACGGTATGGCTGCTGAACTTGGACACATGCCAATGGTTCCAGATGGGGATACTTGCGGCTGTGGTTTGCGTGGCTGTGCAGAACGTTACGCTTCTGGAAATGCGCTTGAGCGTTTTGCTCGTTCTGCAATTCGTCGCCGTCCTCAAGATGCCGGTCGTTTGCTTGAACTCTGTGGTAGGGATATCGATGAGCTTAAGGGCAAGATGGTTTCCATTGCCGCGCAGGAAGGCGACGTGCTTGGTCTCTATGCGTTTAACAAGATTGGTGAATGGCTAGGCCGTACTATGGCTGGTATCTCTTCTGTGCTTGATCCTGATCTTTTCGTTATCGGTGGCGGAGTAGTTGCCGTAGGCGATATTTTGCTCGATTCTGCTCGTGCTGCATATAGCCGTTTCCTTGAGGCGAGTGTATATCGTCCTCATGCGGAAATCGTTGCAGCATCCGCCGGACAAGATGCTGGTTTGATTGGTGTAGCAAACTTGGCTCTTTTGAAGTAGCTGAAACGATACTCATGTGGTGGAGGTTCACTTTGAACTCCACCACTTTTTATTTTTACTCATCGCTTTGGTTAAACTGGATTAGACTTGAGCTCCGTCATTATGCTGGTTAAAAGTTGAATTACTTCGGTTTTTATGAGTTACAAATAAAGATCCGAATCCAAGAATTAAGAAAATAAAGCATAAAAACCCTGCAAATGAACGAGCAACTGGGATAAAAATCGCGCACGCGAAAAGCACAAAGCCAATCAATATAAGTATGCCACTTGACGCAAGCAATTTAGAGTGAGAGCTCCATCCAGGGTCGCCGGGAGTAAAGTGATTATCTGCTTCATCAGCGTCTAACCATGAAACACGGTAATCATGCGGACCGGCTTGAAAATTATTGAAATTATTGAAACTATTAGATTTATTAGAATCGTTGGATTTGTTGACAAAAACGTTATCTTTGAAATCTGAAATGTTCAAGCGAGCTTTCCGAACCGCTTCATGAGCTTCCTTCTCAGCATTACGCATGTTTTTGCGGTCTATCTTCTCTGCTTTACGCTTGAAACGCTTAGCGCTCAGTGATGAATCAACGTCGTGTAAATCACTTTCGTGCTCAGAAATAAACTGCTCCCAACTATCTGTATTACTTGAATTATGCGATGGGTCGCTTGTGGAATCCTGAGGGTCGCTATGTGAGTTGCTCTGTGCATCAAAGTTGGTATTCTTGTTCTCGGTCATATCAGTAACTTTACTGGTTATATGATGGAGTCTGAAACGTAATTTTGCGCTAAGGAGGAAACCGTGCTGTATTGGTTTTTCGTGAAGCTACTTGGACCTCTTGCGCGGAGCCGTTTTACTCCTACGGCGACTGGCACTGAAAATGTTCCGGCAGAAGGCGGTGCGATTATAGCGGCTAATCATCTTTCTGTAATTGATGATGGCATTATTCCTATTACCTGTCCTCGCATGGTACATTTTATGGGCAAAAGTGAGTATTTCACTGGTAAAGGAATTAAAGGCGCATTTAAGAAGTGGTGGTTTACTTCTGTGGGCGTTTTCCCAGTGGATCGTTCTGGTGGCGGAAAGGCCGCAAGCGCAATGGCTACAGCCCGAAAAGTCATTGAGGATGGGCATCTGTTTGGAATTCATCCTGAAGGTACTCGCAGCCCAGATGGACGTCTTTATAAGGGGCGCACAGGTGCTGCCCGTCTTGCTTTGGAAACTGGCTGCCCAATTATTCCTGTGGGACTCATCGGAACTGATAAGGTGCAGAAACAGGGGCAGGTTATTCCTGATAAGGGTCATGTGGAAGCGAACTATGGCAAGCCAATTATTCCGCAGATTCCAGAATCAGGCGAGATTACGCATGATGATATTCGCGCTCTTGCAGACCAGATTATGGTAGAAATTCAGAAGCTGAGCGGTCAAGAATACGTAGATATGTATGCTCAGGATCGTAAAAAAGAGATTGCCGAGCAAAAGCTTGCAGAGCAAGAAAAGGCTTAAGAACTTTTTAGAAAGGCTGAAAATCTTTAGAGCCTAAAAAATTTAGAGAACCTAAAATTAGAAGATTTAGTCGGAGAATAGTGTCTTATTCGTTGGGACGAGTGTAACGACCCGTGCCTGAGAATCGGATGTAACTACTGAGACTTGTGTTCCTGCCTCGATAGATTGCGATGCAACTTTACTGCCAGTTTTATTGCCGCGGTCAATCTTTACTTCAAAACCGAGCTTCGTAAGCTTATTCTTCGCCTCAGTCAGAGTCATTCCAGTGACATCAGGCATTGTGATTGTTTTTGGCCCCTTCGAAATAACTACTTGGACTTTGTCTTTCCAATGCAGCTGAGCTCCAGCCTCCTCAGAAGCTGAAATTACTTTACCTTTAGCAACTGTGCTTGAATACTTTTCAACATAGGTTACATCGAGATAGGCGAGTTTAAGCATCTTGGCTGCCTTTGCCTTACTCAATCCCACGATACTTGGCATAGCAACGGGTTGGTATCCCTTGGAAAGTGCAATGGTTACGCGTTGGTTATGTTTCATTTTTGTGCCAGGACTTGGGGAAATACTGATTAAAGAGTTTTCCGGAACTGTGAGAGAATACTCGTCGTTCTTTGTGTCGTGGTAAATATTCGTAAAGCCTGCTTTCTCCAATGCAGTGAGCGGGTGCTTACCTTGTGAAGTTGAGTAGTTCAAAATATTTTTAGGAATAACGGCCTTTTGAACCCCCAAAGACACGACGATTCTAAGCTTTCCGTCATGCTTACTGATATGTGATCCAACTGTGCGAGGCGTAGTAGAAACTATTTTCCCTTTTGCTACAGAATCACTGTACTGGTGAGTGACGGTATAAGGAATTGATGAAACTTCAAGGGTGCTTTTATAGGCTTTCCAAGAAGCATTAGTGAGTGTACACGACTTTGATTCGTTTGTGCAGGAAATATCTGTTGCGCTAGGAAGTGTGTAGTAGCTCCCGGGGCCACGTGTTATCCACCATGTTGCTGCGCCAAGTATTGCCAGAATAAGAGCTACTACCACTGTGATAATTGTGGTTGTGTGAGTCCAGTGAAGTGTCTTTCGTAATCGAGCGGTATTACTGTTAGCTCTATCCTGAGGGTTAGCATGAGCTCTTTGTGTGTCTAATGTTTGAGCAGAAAATTGAGATGACCGAGATGCACGAACGACTGGAGCAGTAGCACTGTTTGAAGATCGCATAGTACGAGTGGAGCTGAAAACATTATTTCCACCCCGCCCTGTTAAATCAGCATTCTCACTCACGCAAGCATTAAGCTCTTGAGCTGTTAAAGACTGCATAATTGCGTTGAATTGCGTTAACGCATCTGCTGCATTATTTGGGCGTTCATTCATATCTCGACGAGTTAGTCGAGCGATGAAATTACTAAAAGTCGGTGCAATAGATGAATCTATGCTATGCAGTTCAGGAACCTCTTCATGAACATGCTTAAAAACTACAGTAACGGGGTTGTCTGCTGCGAATGGAGTAGTGCCGCACATCATTTCCCATGCCATCATCCCCACGGCGTATAAGTCTGTCTGAGGTCCAGAAATATTATTTTCAATCATTTCTGGAGCGAGGTAAGACGCAGTTCCAAGAAGCATCCCTGTGGTAGAGAGAGTCTCTTGGGAAGTAGCTTTTGCTAGACCAAAATCTGTAATCTGAACACGTCCACGATCAGAAATCATGATGTTTTCAGGTTTAATATCGCGGTGAATAACGTTGACATTGTGTGCAGCAGCAAGTCCATCAAGCACTTCAACAATAATTTTCGCCGTTTCAAGAGCGCTGTAACGGCCATGCTTATTCATTTCATCACGTAGCGTTGTGCCATGCACAAAATCCATTACGAGATAACTACGTCCACGAAATTCGCCAGTATCGTGCACTGAAACAACGTGAATATTATGAACAGCGGCAGCAGAGCGAGCCTCACGATGGAAGCGTTCGATAAACTTTTCTCGCTGCGGCCCCTGAGCCAGTACTGAATGCATAAGTTTAAGAGCAACAGTTTTTCCACTGTGAATATCCTGCGCTTCGTAAACCGAAGCCATACCGCCCTCAGCTACTTTGCGAAGAACTCGATACTTTCTGTCGACAACCTGACCAACGGGACTTGTATCGGAGGAAGTATTTGGCGGAATTGGGGGCTCAGTCACTTCACAACCTCAGGAACAAAAAGTTTGCATATCGCGAGTACGTCTTCAATTGTATCTGAAGACAACCCTACATTGCGCAGGCCTTCAACCAGAATATTTTGAGATTCTTCCCATAGAGTAGCAATGCGTTTACGGGTTTTTTCTACGGCGCCACTTGACTTCATAAGGGATATAGTCGCTAGAACAGAATCTTCCTTCGTGCGCTCTGAATCATTTTCATGGCTATATAATGCCGTCAGCCATGAATTCTCCTTCTTATTCTCCGTGGTATTTATAAGCCGAAGAGTATCTGCTAAAAGAACAGTCCGCTTTCCTTCGCGCACATCGCCGCCTAGAGGTTTGCCTGTTTGAGTTTCAGTAGGGCACACATCAATCAGGTCGTCGTGGAGTTGGAAAGCGATACCGAGAGGTATACCAACTTTCAAGGAAAGCTGATGCGCGTCTTGTGGCGAAAAGCCGCCTAAAAGTAATCCAATCTCTAAAGGAGCAATGGTTGTATAGCTTGCGGTTTTCCAGCGGTATACGTCTAAAGCAGATTTTTCGATGAGATCTGGACTATTTAAGTCGACGAGTTCCATACCAATATCCATTACTTGGCCGATGCTAACTTCTTTCTGCATTCTTAGGAAAGTGGATATTAGCTCGTCTTTGCTATTAAGATTTCGCACCGCCTCATGTAATACAGAAATACTAGCAGTCGCCAGAATATCTCCAAGCATAATTCCTAAACCCCACGCTTGAGAATCCGCATCAGAATTTTCAGAATGGGTGAGTGCTGCCTCGATTGCCTTATGAGCTGAAGGTTTTCCACGACGTAACTCAGAGTTATCAATAATGTCATCATGAACGAGTGCTGCAGTTTGGAAAATTTCAACTGCGCATGCGCAATCTAACGCGATATTCGAAAAAGCGTTTGATGAAATGATTGCGCTGTTATTATTATGCAAAGCTAATGCTTCAGCGACTTTTAGAAGCAGAAGAGCACGTAAACGTTTGCCGCCGTGGCTGGAATTAATAGCCTGCTGGGAAACAACAGTTGCAAATTGTGAAGCATCACTTGGCAGATTGAGCATGCTATGTCTTGCTACAAGCTCATCAATACGACTGTCAATATCTTCACGCGTAAAACTCACACCTCCATACTAAAGCGAGCTGCACACTAATCGAAAGTAGAAGAAAATAATTAACCGTCACGATTGTTTTCGTTTGACGTTATCCACATTCGACCACATCACTAAATTTTTGCTGATTTTGCGAAAAACTACATGCATTCTTGAAAGAAGTATCACTCTAAAATTTCAAGGAGAAGAGATGAAGAACGCTGATTCATGGGAAATTGATACATCCGATATCAACCGTAGCGGTATTTCTAAAAGCGATGTAGGCAAGCTTTATCTGGGATGTAAAAGTTTGATTGAGAAGGGGGAATACAAGCGTATACGTGATGCAATCATTGAGGACAGAAAAGAGCGTGGAATAAAAATTTCAGACGAACAATGGTTTACTGTTCCTCTAACTCACTGGGTAAAAACAATAAATAATTCATCGGTTGAAATCACACCACGTGACTTATTGTGCCTTATGGTAGGAATTAGCGATAATCTTGCTTTGCGAGATGCTCTTGTCATCTCAATTTTATCAGTATGCACTGTTAATCAGCTTGTTGGATTGACAACTCATCCACATAGAGAAACGAGCGTAGAACTTATTTGTAATGCGCTCGAACCAGCTTTTAGAGATAAAAATGTAGATCCTCGAACGACTGAATCTGCAAGGGCAGCCGTATTGATAACTGTTTTGACGTGGGTCTGTCTGCCCAAAACAGACCTGATTTACACCATACAGCCGCTGGCGATGCTTGCGTATATTGCTTGGTGGCAAGGAAAAGCTGAACGGAGTGTTGATTTGGGTGAGTGTGCCTTGCGTATTGACCCACAATGCTGTTTAGCAAAGATTACGGTGGCTGCTTCTCAAATCGGTATCAAACCAGCATGGTTGAATTATTCTGAGCGCGATAATGATTGACACGATTGGGAATAATCGTCGGGTTCACATGGTTGACTGATTAGAAGTACTTGCGCTTGCCATAAGTATGCTCATTTTCGGCAAGAAATAAATCAGGAGGACATGTTGGCCGCTGAAAAGACCACTACGCGTAAAACTACAGCGTCAAAATCAACGAAGCGAACTACCACAAAGAAGGCGTTAGAAGCTCCTGTTGAGATGGAAGAAGTTGGAGCGGCAGAAGTCGAAAAGACTGTGGTTGAGGAGACCAAGGTTAAGAAAACTCGTAAGTCTGCAGCAAAGAAAGCCAGTTCAAGGGCGGCAAAGGCTCAAAATACAGATACTACTCAAGCGAAGCGCGGTCGTAAGAAGGCGGCTGAAGTTCCAGAAGAAAACGAAGATATCGAGGATACTAGCACTGAGGGCCCTTCAGAAGGCTTCGACGATCTTGTAGAACTCGATGAAAATGGTGAACCGATTATCGACTCTTCAGACGTTGATGATGAGATTCCTGAGGAGACTGAGGAACCTGAGCCGGAAGATGATGAAGAAGAAGAGCAGGCTAAGCCTGGAGTTCCTAAGGAAAAAGGTGCTTTCATTGTTTCAGATAAGGACGATGATGATAACCTAACTCCAGCTGGAAACCCGAAGCGACGCGTTATTACTACCGGTGCTACAGCAGATCCTGTTAAGGATTATTTGAAGCAGATTGGTAGGGTAAGTCTTCTAAATGCAGAGCAGGAAGTTGATTTATCCGAACGTATCGAGGCTGGTTTATATGCACAGCATATTCTTGATACAGAGGGTGAATCTCTTGATTTTAAACGCCGTCGTGAGCTTAAATGGGCAGCGAACGATGGTAAAAAAGCAAAAGACCATTTGCTTGAAGCTAATTTACGCTTAGTTGTTTCTCTTGCTAAACGCTATACCGGTCGTGGCATGCTCTTCTTGGATCTCATTCAGGAGGGCAACTTAGGCTTGATTCGTGCGGTAGAAAAGTTCGACTGGAAAAAAGGCTTTAAGTTTTCAACCTATGCAACATGGTGGATTCGTCAGGCCATTACTCGTGCAATGGCAGATCAGGCACGTACTATTCGCGTTCCAGTTCATATGGTTGAAGTTATTAACAAACTTTCGCGTGTACAGCGTCAGATGCTTCAGGATCTTGGACGTGAGCCTACTCCAGACGAGTTAGCACGCGAACTTGATATGCCAGTGGAGAAGGTTCAGGAAGTTCAAAAGTACGGGCGTGAGCCTATATCCCTTCACACCCCATTAGGTGAAGATGGCGATTCAGAGTTTGGTGATTTAATTGAAGATACCGATGCTATTGCTCCTTCTGATGCAGTTGCATTCTCTCTTCTGCAAGAGCAGTTTAAGCAGGTACTTGAAACTCTGAGTCCTCGCGAAGCTGGTGTTATTAAGATGCGTTATGGTCTTGAAGATGGTCAGCCAAAAACTCTCGATGACATTGGACATGTGTATGGCGTTACTCGTGAACGAATTCGCCAAATCGAGTCAAAGACCATGTCTAAGCTGCGTCATCCTTCGCGCTCACAGACCTTGCGAGACTTCCTTGATCAGTAGTATCCAATATCTGTAGTATCAACGGTCTAATAACCGTAAAACAGAGAATAAATATATATCGTCATGTGAAACAACAGCCCGCAATAGCGGGCTTCGTTGTGAGAAAGGCGTTTGAAATTTATGGTAGCAAAGAAGACTCAAGAATATAACGCAGATAGTTTATCTGTTCTTGAGGGGCTTGATGCAGTTCGCAAGCGTCCAGGTATGTATATCGGCACCACTGATAGTCAAGGCCTTATGCACTGCTTATGGGAAATCATTGATAACTCTGTTGATGAGGCACTTGCAGGTGTTTGCAATCATATTACTGTTACCTTGCACACCGATGGCTCTATTACTGTAGAAGATAACGGTCGAGGTATTCCAGTCGATGTGGAATCAAAAACTGGTTTATCTGGTGTGGAAGTCGTTTTAACTAAGCTACATGCAGGCGCAAAATTTGGTAACTCTTCCTACAATGCCGTCGGCGGTTTGCATGGTGTAGGTTCATCTGTTGTTAATGCATTGAGCGCTCGCCTAGATGTTGAAGTTGATCGCGATGGAAAAACATATCGCATGGAATTTCATAAGGGGCATCCTGGTATTTATGATGATGAAGATTCTTCACATCCTTCTCCTGATTCCCCTTTCAAACAGACTCGCAAGCGCAGACCTACAGAACTGCGCGTTGTTGGAACTTATACTGGAAAACATACAGGTACGCGTATTCGATACTGGCTTGATCCTGAAATCTTTAACTCAACTGCAGAATTTAGTTATGAGCAGCTCATCAATCGAGTTCGTCAGACATCATTTTTGGTACCAGGACTGCGTATAGAGGTTGTTGACGAGAATATTGAGGAAAATCAGGAAGATATTGCTACTGATGAGCTTCTTGAGATTGATGCCAATGTTCCCACCGGTGAAGAAGACTCTGAAATTATTGCTGATACCGAAGTACTAAACGATCATGAGATTTCAGAGGAGCAGAAAGAATCCGTGCTAACCTCAGATGTCCACAATATTTCGTTAGTGCAGAAATCTTCTCAGCACCCGCGCGTTCAAGAATTCTTGCATGAGGGTGGGGTAACTGACTTTGTTGATTTCTTATCTCAAGGTGAATCCATTAGTGATATTTGGCGTATTACAGGTCAAGACACTTATGAAGAGGAAACCCAAACCGTTGATGCTTCAGGCGATTTACACGCCCAAATGGTTGAACGCGTATGTGATGTTGATATTGCAATGCGTTGGGTGAATGATTATGAAACTACTCTGCGCAGCTTCGTCAACGTGGTGGAAACACCTGGCGGCGGTATGCACGTGGATGGTTTCTTAAATTCAATCACGAAGCAAGTGCGTAAAACTGTCGAAGCTAACGCTCGCCGGTTGAAAGTTAATACCAAAGACTCTTCAATGAAGATTGAGCGCGATGATGTGATGGCTGGGCTTGTAGCTGTTATTACCGTGCGTATTGCAGAGCCGCAGTTCCAAGGACAGACCAAAGATGTTCTTGGAACAGCTCCAGTTAAACCAATCGTTACGAAAACGACCGATAAGCAATTCGGTGAGATGATTACCGGTTCAAAGCGTGGATTCAAGGATCAATCTGCCCGTGTGCTTGACAAGATTGTGGGCGAAATGCACGCTCGTGTGCAGGCTCGCAAAACCAAGGAAGTTACTCGTCGTAAGAATGCTCTCGAATCAGCTTCTATGCCAGCGAAACTTTCCGACTGTCAACCTGGAAATGATGATATCGCCGAGTTGTTCATCGTGGAGGGAGATTCTGCGTTAGGTACAGCTAAGGCTGCTCGTAATTCCGCATTTCAAGCTCTACTCCCAATCCGTGGCAAGATTCTCAACGTGCAGAAAGCCTCTACCGCACAGATTCTGGCGAATAAGGAATGCTCGTCTATCATTCAGGTTGTGGGCGCAGGTTCAGGATCAACATTTGATATCAGCCAAAGTCGGTATAACAAGGTTGTAATGATGACGGATGCAGATGTTGATGGTGCCCACATTCGAACACTTCTGCTCACGTTCTTCTACCGCTACATGCGCCCGCTTATCGAAGCAGGGCACGTGTATGCTGCTGTACCCCCATTGCATCGTATTGAGTTAACAGGCAAACATAAGGGCGAGTATGTTTACACATATTCAGAAGAAGAATTGGGAACTAAACTCGCACAGTTGAAAGAGCAGCATATCGACTATAAGGACGATATTCAGCGGTATAAGGGTCTCGGCGAGATGGACGCTGACCAGTTGGCAGACACAACAATGGATCCTCGTTCCCGCATGCTTCGTAGGATCCGACTTGAGGACGCACAGAATGCTTCTGAAATTTTTAGCTTGTTGATGGGGGATGAGGTTCCTCCCCGTAAAAAGTTCATCATTGATAATGCGAATGATTTCGATCGTTCTAACATTGATGCATAAAGTTATTTACAGAATTACATAAAGAATCTCTCACTTATGGGTACTTGTTTATACGAGTCACAAGTGAGAGATTCTTAGTTTTGAAAATTCTAATCTTAGGATTTTGTCTTAAGAATTCCTCTAACTCTTGTGACGGACATAGCGAAGAATTGCTGTATCTTGTGCCGATATAGCTTTTTGGCAATCATCGCAGACATAAAAAATGACGAACAATTCCAGTGTGTTTGCCCTCTACATGACGAAGCGTTTCAGAAGGACTATTTAGGAATTCGTCTCCCCATATCACTAGAGAACGAAAAGTATCACCTAACCGTTCGCCTGCTTCTGTGAGCTCATAATACGAGCGTGAAGGAGTTAAACAATATTCAGTTTTGACAATAAGATTCTGCTCATCCAGAAACTTTAAGCGTTGTGATAATAAATTTGGAGCTATATTAACAAGTTCTTTACTAATACTTGCGAATGTTTTATGACCATTCCACGTCGTATACAGTATGAGAAGTGTCCAACGATCCCCAATAATATTAAGAACCTGAGCCAAATTAGATGTTTGGGTATAGCGTTTTGACATAGTATATCGCTTTTCAACATTTTGCTTCGGTCTAGGCAAGCCCCCTGTTCAAGCTAGGAGTATGAGGCTTTCCTGGGCATGACCGAAGTTTTTTTTACCGTAAAGCAGACCATCTTTGCTCTGCTTTGTATATCACAAGAAACATTACTATAATGAGAATCATTTGCAAAGGAATTTTATAAAAAAATACAAAGTGCCTTGGGGAGCAGATCCGCAAGGCACTTGGGAAATTTTAATCTGTGTTAATCAGCGCTAACCTACGCGAGTATTTCAATAGGTGCGGCTAGCTCCTGTCCTGAAGCATCGCGGCGCATATCAATTTCAGGTAGTTCTACAGGGCGGCCAGACTCACTAGAAGCCCAAACTGGCCATGAAGCTACCCATGCGTGAATAATAGTATTTTGCCCCTTTAAGAAGCGTTGCGAACGCACACCACCGGTATTACGGCCTTTTGTTGGATACTGTTCGAGTGGCGTCACCTTCGCGGCGCCATTATCTGTTCCAGGAAGAGCATCACCATCTGCGGCAACAGTAACGACTACAGCACCAGACTGAGAGGAGAGACCTTCTTCATTCGCCTCATAGACCCACGCAATCTTGCCTGAGGGAATCACGTTGAAGGTTACAACATGTGCTCCGTCAGCTAAGCGAATACCACCCATACCTGCCGCGCTGCGGCCTTGAGGACGAACATTATCAGCTGTAAAAGTGAGCAGATTGGAGTCTGATGAGATGAAAACAATCCGGTCGTTGTCCTCGGCTGGAGCTGCAAACACAACGCGGTCGTTATCTTTAAGATCTATGATGCTCCAAGAATCCATAGTGGATGGGGCTTCGTGATTCCAGCGCTTCACGATGCCATTTCGCGTACCAAGAGCAATAGGAGGAGCGTCTTCTTCGCCCAGCGCAATTGCTGTGATGGCATGCTCACCAGCAATTGGCTCTGTGCTCTCGGTTGTCGCAAGGAGCTCATCAGCGTGAACACCTCCAGTTACGCTCAACGTCTCAGAAACAGCAAGTACTGGCAAATCAGCTGTATGCGCCGTCACAAGGCGGCCTGCAGATGTTATTAGACCGTATGATGCGCGTGTAGATGACTTGATAATCGTTGTAATAGCGTCATTTTCACTTCGTGGAGTTGAAGCTGTGCGAGCGTTATATACGTCTAATGCAGTTGGTGAAGTACGAGCAATTAAGCCGTTTGCACTCATAATAATGACGCATGGAGTATCTTCAATCTCAAGCGCAGTAGTTTCTGCATTAGAAGATTTTGCAGTTTGAATCTGGGTGGCCTGCTGTGCTGCATCCATAGCAGCTGCGGCAGAAGAAACAGCACGAAGTTCACCGGAAGGGGCTGTATCAAGTAGTACTGTGCGGCGAGGAGTTCCCCATTGTTCTACTGCGTCATCCATTGAATCAATAACAACGCGGTCGCGCTCCTGCTCAGAAGAAAGAATCTTATCGAGTTCCTCAATCTTTCGGCGTAAATCATCGCGTTCACTCTCTAGCTCAATGCGACTCATTCGGGTTAAACGGCGTAAACGCAAATCCAGAATGTACTGAGCTTGAATCTCATCGAGATCGAACACAGCCATCAAACGAGTTTTGGCTGAATCGGCGTCTTCCGAGGACCGAATAACTTCGATAACTTCATCAATATCAATCAAAGCTAAAAGCAAACCGTCTACTAAATGCAGACGTTCCATGGCCTTGCGTTTGCGATATTTGCTTCGACGAGTAATAACGGTGCGGCGATGCTTAATCCACACGGAGAGGAGAGGCTTGATGCCCATCGTGTGCGGCCGGCCGTCCACTAAAGCCACATTGTTGATAGTGAAAGAATCTTCGAGTGGAGTTACTTTGAAAAGTTGGGCGAGCACCGCCTGAGGGTTGAAGCCTGTTTTGATTTCGATAACAACACGAGTGCCATTATGTCGATCACTTAAGTCAATTGCGCCTGAGATGCCCTCAAGTTTTTTGTTCTTCACGCCGTCAGAAATGCGTTCAAGCACCTTCTCGGGGCCGACCATAAACGGAAGCTCAGTAACTACGATAGCTTTCTTTCGTGCAGTGACATTTTCTATATGGGTTTGCGCGCGAGTAGTGAATGAGCCGCGGCCGTAAGTATATGCGTCGCGAATACCGTCACGTCCCATAATGATGCCGCCGCCAGGAAGATCAGGACCAGGCATGTATGTCATTAACTCATCAACGGTCGCATCAGGATGAGCCATGAGATACTTGGCGGCAGCCACGACCTCCCCAAGATTATGTGTAACCATATTAGTAGCCATACCCACAGCGATGCCTGAAGCACCATTAACGAGCAGATTAGGAATAGCAGATGGAAGAACACTTGGCTCTTGAAGCTTGTTGTCATAATTCGGAGTGAAATCAACAGTGTCTTCGCTAATAGAATCCACCATACCAGCAGCAGCAGGGCCTAAACGAGCCTCAGTGTATCGAGATGCTGCAGGACCATCATCAAGAGAACCAAAGTTGCCGTGCCCATCAACCAATGGCAACCGCATAGCAAAAGGCTGAGCCAGACGAACCATTGCCTCATAAATAGCAGAATCACCGTGAGGATGGAGCTTTCCCATCACTTCGCCCACCACGCGGGCAGACTTCATATACGGCTTGTCAGGAGTTAAGTTCATTTGACCCATCTGATATACAATGCGTCGCTGAACAGGTTTGAGACCATCGCGGGCGTCAGGAAGCGCACGAGCATAGATAACAGAATATGCGTACTCAAGAAATGAATGACTCATTTCCTCATTCAATGGGGTGTCAACGATATTCTCCGTAATAGTGCGAGGATCGAATGTAGACGCGTGAGTACGACGCTTTGCCATGTTTCTCCTTTAAGTATCGATTTTTCATTATCCACATACGGGCGGAAAACTAAGAAGAATAATGAAGAACTAAGAAAAACTAAGACAACACTGTCTACCACTAAGTGATTGAATAAGAGCATGGATATTACCTATTCAGATCTTTTGCAGATGCAGAACCCTGTTCGATATGACGAAACAAACTCGCAGTGCCGCGGGGGAAGTCGTCATATCTCTGCTGTACTACCTGCAATAAGTGCGTGTCTTGGTAATCCAATTGCGACTCCCGTTCACCCACGCCCATGGGAAGATGCTCAGAAACTTGGACTTCCTGAAGCTCGGTCAATCATCATTGTGCTGGTGGATGGAATGGGATTTTGGAACTTAAGTCTGCGCAAAGGCCATGCCCCATATTTGCGCTCACTGTTGCAGTGTTCAGAGAATAGTAATCCCATCAGCACATGTTACCCGAGCACTACAGTGGCAGCAATGGCTACTTTTGGTACGGGTACATGCCCAGGACTGACCTCTATGACTGGCTACACTCAGCTTAATTCCATAACAAACACCATGAGTCAGCTGATTCAATTTACGAATGCTATCGCACCAGAAAAATTGCAGACTCAGCCGACTATTTTTGAGCAGCTTAGTGCAGCAGGAACTCGCGTAACCTCTGTGGGACTTACGCAATTTGCTGCGTCTGCGCTCACACGTGCCGCATTCAGAGGAGCGAATTATCTTGCTGACAATACTGCGAATGGCCGCATTGCAAAAGCTGTCAGAGCAGCTCAGCAGCCTGGCTTAACATACTTGTATCTACGTGATATCGATAAAACGGGTCATCACTACGGATGGGATTCAAATCAGTGGACGTCAAGTTTTGAAAGCATCGATAATCAACTTGCTTCGTTGCGTCGTCAAGCACCGAAAGGAACTCTTATCGTGATTACAGCGGATCACGGTATGGTCAACTCAAATCCAGCTACTCGCATAGACATAGCTGAGCATAGTGAACTCATGAAGGGAGTTGCTTTTGTAGGAGGTGAGCCTCGGGCAACAATGCTTTATGCCCAGGAAGGCACTAATCCCGTAGATATTGCTCAACGCTACAAGAATATATTAGGCGAAAATGCTGTAGTGCGCACTAAAGAAGAGGCTCTTAGTTTGGGCATATACGGCGAGGTAAGTGAAAAAACGTTACCAATGCTTGGAGACGTGCTTGTCAGTGCGGCAGACGAGACTACACTTGTGGATACGCGTATACAGAAAGACCTAGCAACGCGTATGCCATCTGTGCACGGATCCATGACTGCAATGGAACTTGATATCCCATTGCTTATGGACATGGCTTAATTGTTCTTTTTACTTATTCTCCGAAGAGAATATCTTCCCATTTAGGCACTGCTGAGCGATGAGTACGCTTCTTTGTTGATGGAGTTTCTGAAGTTACAGTGGAATCTTGAGAATTAGAATCTGCCAATTGTGGTGATTCTTTTGCACCGCTGGCATTATCGCTGGCATCATATTTCTTAGGATCTTTCTCAGGGTTATTAGAGCCTCCATGGAGCCAGTTATCAACTGTTTTGCGCAAACTTGACTCTGCTTTCTGGGCTTTGCTTGAGGATGAAGAAGCGGAGATTGCAGGGGTAGGAGAGAAGGAAGCTGCAGAAGAATTTGAATCCTCAGGTAAGGAAGACGCGAGTCGGTCAGCGTTCGCTGCTTCGTTCTCTTCTTCGAAAGTGAGTGGAGAAGACACGAATTTCTGAATTGAATCAGATGTAGATGTAGATCCAACAGCATTGTCACGATGAGCAGACTGATAATCAGCATGAGTGACGCTTGCGTTACTCATCCATTGAGGAGGCAGTGGGCCGCGCATGTCTAGGGCAGAGAAGCTGCTCGTTGAAGAATCTGTATTCGTAAAAAGTTCATGATCTATCGGTGATGATGCGCTCGCAGCATTTTCACCCAAGAGTTTTTTTGCGGGGGTGTTGACGCATACCACGGAATGATCGCGCAGATTCCACGTCCATTCAGCCTTGATTACGCGATTATTCGCTTCAAAAACAGCACGAATCTTCCAAGGATCATGGTTATGACGAGTCGCACGCCATTGGAGAGTGTCAATTCCAATTCCACTTGAGCTGAGTGTGGAACGAATAATTTCATAAATTTTGCCTTTGCGAATTTCGCCAGGAATAGGAGCGTTCAAAAACTGATTAATCGCATAGCGTTTTTCTGTTTCAACAGGAGCTGCAAAACGACGAACAAGGGCGAGGGAAAGACCATTATCATGCGCGATATGCTCTGGAGTTTGTCCGGCTCTCACAAGGGCTTGAATCTCAGGAATAGGGATAGTCTTTTGATTCTGTGGCTGGGGGGTTCCATTGCGATCTGTTTTAATTTGTTTAGCTTCAATAATTGCCTGCTCTAAGTCATCATTAACCTCAATGAAGAAGGCATGGCCAAGCTCATCTCTGAAAATCAATCTGCCTGAATCATCCACTCGAAGAAGGGTTGCCTTTGAGCTGTGTACATCAGACATAACGATTATCCTCTTTCTGGTGATTATCGCTGAGTTATTACAACTATAGTAACCTCTTGCCAAGTCCTACGTTTTGCTGGTAATTTCGCTGTGCGTTCATAAACGACGTGTCATAATTTGCGCGATAAAAGAAATCGTGTATCCTATGCGCGTAACAGCTATTATAAATCCGAAAGGTCTAGCTATGGCACAAGATTACGACTCTCCTCGCACTAAAGATGAAGATGAGGAGTCCCTCGAAGCATTGGGTAAGAGCTCACGTCAATCTCAGGGGTCTGACCTTGATGACGACGAGAATGCCATTGCTGAAGACTATGAACTTCCTGGTGCAGATCTCAGTAACGAGGATGCATCTGTAACAGTGATTCCTATGCAGGGCGATGAATTCGTTTGCTCACAGTGCTTCCTTGTAAAGCATCGCAGCCAGTTCGCGTATTCTGACGAAAACGGTCAGCCAGTATGCCAGGAATGTGCAGCATAACATGGCAATCGACGAAGCTTATAACGAGCCTGAAACTGCAGAAGTTCTTGTTCGCTATGTGAATGAAGATGTAGAAAGAACTGGACTTTACTACGCACATGCAGGCGATGCTGGAGCAGACTTGCGTACTACGGAAGCCTTTGATTTGAAGCCTTTTAAGCGAGCACTCGTTCCAACGGGTATATCTATTGCACTTCCTGCTGGCTATGTTGGATTAGTCCACCCAAGGTCTGGGCTTGCTGCCAAACAGGGTATTACGGTTCTTAATGCTCCTGGGACGATTGATTCAGGTTATCGCGGAGAGATTAAAGTTCCACTCATTAATCTTGATTCTGAGCACACAGCTCATTTCGAGCCAGGAGATCGTATCGCACAGCTTGTTATTCAGCGCTACGTCGAGGCGCAATTCATTTCTGCACAGATGCTTCCCGGCTCTGATCGTGCGGAACGCGGGTTCGGCTCGACTGGAGTAGCTGACTAAAATAAAGCTAACTTACTATTTTGTGTTGTAATCATTAGGGGAGGCTCACGATGGCAGGCGAGACAGTGTCACAAGACGATTCAGATCTCGTCGGTGCCCATTTTCTTGGAGCGGAGGTTAGTAGTGATCCTTTTAACCCCTTGCTGCCGATTTGGCAGATGTGCGAATACCATCATCCAGATGCTGATTTATCGGTTCTGCAGCGTGCTTATGATAGGGCAGTGAGGCAGCATTCTGCACAGCGTCGTAAATCTGGTGAGCCCTATATCATCCATCCAATTGCTGTGGCTCAGATTCTTGCTGATTTAGGTATGAGTCCGAAGGTCGTTGCTGCTGGGCTTCTCCACGACACTGTTGAAGACACAGAATATACTTTGGATGAATGTCGCGAGGAATTTGGCGATACTATTGCAGGTCTCGTAGACGGCGTCACTAAGCTGACCAAGATGGATGTGGGCGATTCTGCTCAAGCAGAGACTATTCGCAAAATGGTTGTAGCTATGAGCAAAGATGTGCGCGTACTCGTTGTGAAGCTTGCAGACCGTGTGCATAATGCACGTACATGGCGGTATGTAAAACCTACGAGTGCACAGCGTAAGGCTCGCGAAACTCTGGATGTTTATGCGCCTTTGGCAAATCGTCTTGGCATGAATGCTATTAAAACAGAGCTGGAAGAGTTATCTTTCAAGGCTCTCTACCCAAAGATTTATGACGAAATCGTTATGCTTGTTTCAAAACGAGCAGGCCAGCGCGATGTTTATCTTAAGCAAATTCAGCATGAGATTCAAAATGCGTTGAAAGAGCAAGGTATAGTCGGCACTATCACTGTACGGCCGAAAGATTATTTCAGTGTGTATCAGAAGATGGTTATTCGTGGCCATGATTTTGAGAATATTTATGATTTAATGGGCATGCGAATAATCGTTGACTCAATACGCGACTGTTATGCAGCCCTCGGCGAAGTCCATGCCCGATGGAGCCCAGTTCCCGGTCGCTTCAAAGATTATATTGCTATGCCTAAGCTGAATATGTATCAGTCTTTGCATACTACTGTTGTGGGCCCTGGTGGGAAGCCCGTCGAAGTTCAGATTCGCACATGGGATATGCATCGTCGTTCTGAATTTGGCATTGCTGCTCACTGGAAATATAAGGAAAATGGTCAAGCTGGGCGAGCTCTTTCATCGCCAGACGCAAAAGATAAGGCTCGTGAGCAAGTAATTGATGGGGAAGAGACGGAGCTTAGCGAAGCAGACAATCTCAGATGGATTCAACAGCTTGCAGATTGGACGAGTGAGACTCCTGATTCTGATGAGTTCATGGGGTCGCTTAAGGAAGATCTTGGGGCTGCAGAGGTTTATGTTTTCACCCCTAAGGGCAAGATTATTTCTGTACCGAAAGACGGAACTCCTGTAGATTTTGCTTATTCTGTACATACAGAAATTGGGCACAGGACTATGGGGGCTCGTGTTAATGGGCGCCTTGTTCCGCTGGACACGAAGCTTGAGAATGGCGATACTGTAGAAATCCTTACGAGTAAGACTGATACAGCAGGCCCATCTCATGATTGGCTGTCGTTCGTTAAAAGCCCTAAAGCTCGCAATAAGATTCGTCAGTGGTTCGCCAAGGAACGCCGCTCGGAGATGATTGAAGAGGGCAGAGATGAACTACTTCGTGCAATGCGCAAGCGTTCCATGCCTACTCAGACTTTGATGCGTCCAGAAGCCCTTATTGGTGTTTCTGAAGAGTTGAATTTCTCAGATGTAGATGCACTATTTGCGGCAATCGGCGGTGGGCAGATTTCAACTCATAATGTTATTGCCCACTTGGTGAAAGATATTGGCGCAGCTGAAGTCGAGAATGAAATCGAACAAGCCGTTATGCCACTGCATAAAAATCGAACACGGCGTAACGATTCTCTGGGAATATCAGTTAAAGGTGTTAGCGATGTGTGGGTAAAACTAGCTAAATGCTGCACACCTGTTCCGGGTGATGATATTGTTGGCTTTATTACTCGCGGTGCTGGCGTTTCTGTGCATCGCAGCGATTGCGTCAATGTGGTGAATCTGAAGAAAACCCAGCCGCAGCGCCTTGTTGAAGTAGCGTGGACGAGTTCTAAAGGAACATTCCTTGTCAAAATTCAGGTTGAAGCTCTTGATCGTGCTCATCTGTTGAGCGATATTACTCGCGTACTTTCTGATAATGGTGTCAACATTTTATCTGGGAATATTGCTACTGCAGAAGATCGCGTGGCCACAAGTCAATTTACGTTTGAGATGGCAGATCCAAACCATTTGACTCGATTACTCGCCTCCATTCGCAAGATTGATGGCGTATTCGACGTGTATCGAATCATAGGAGTTAAAGATTCTGAAAAGTCTCGGATGAGGCAGATGAATCGCTGATATAGCTAAAAAATGAGCTACTAGCAGGCTACTTGTAAAAAGTGGTTTTGGATAGGAAAAAGAGGACTGTTATCTTTCGATAGCGGTCCTCTTTTTTTGGTCTAGTGGAATCTTAGAGACTCCAGCGGTCTAGACTCAGTGCCTTATCGCTAGGGGTGTTGCTAGCGAATAACGCTCAACCACTGCTCCTTAGTCGCCTTTTCTGCTTGAAGAGCCTTCTTCTTAGTCTCATCGGTTTCAGCAGCAATTTTTTCATCGAGTTCCTTAAGTTGAGCAGTTAGCTGCTCCTCGAACTCAGATTTGCGAGCGGTCTCCTCTGGATTAGACTGAGTCCACTGTGCGTCTTCAACAGCTTTAATCTGCTTTTCTACGGCATCTAAGCGATTTTCAATGCGGCGTACCTCAGAACGAGGAACATAGCCAATGGTATCCCACTCATCTTGAATAGCAGAGAGTGCCTTGCGAGCAACCTGCGCAGCTTTAATGTCTGCAACAGGAAGAAGAGCTTCAGCCTTAGTTAGTAAGTCTTCCTTCTTCTTCAGATTTTCCTGTTCGCCTGCATTCGTCTGATCGCGTTCAGCCTGACGTGCATTGAAGAAAGTATCTGCTGCAGCGCGGAAACGCTTCCATAGAGCATCGTCATCTTCGCGGCGACCAACGCGGCCTGCTTGCTTCCACTGATCCATAAGATCATTGAATTTTCGGGAAGTTGCACCCCATTCGGTAGAGTTTTGAATTTCTTCAGCAGCTGCGATAATTTCTTCTTTAGTTTTGCGAGCATTAGTACGCTGAGCATCACGAACCTGCTGCCATTGACGGCGCGCGGAGTTAAAGGTACTGCGAGCTGAAGAGAAACGCTTCCACAGCTCATCAGCGCGTGGCTTATCAATGCGAGCAGATGTTTTCTGATGCTGCTGCCACTGTTCAAAGAGAGTCTTAAACTCTTCTGCAGTATTACGCCAATTCGTGGAATCGGAAAGAGACTGTGCAATAGATTCAGCCTTTTCAACGATTGCCGTGCGTTCTTCAACAGCTTTCTCAACGGCTGCAGCACGTTCTTTAGCGAGTTCGGCCTTCTTAGCTTCGCCTGCAGCTTTAACGCGTTCAAACTGCTCACGTAGAGCGATAGTATTACCTACAACGGCAGGTGCTGTAGTCTCACTGTCAAGAGTTTTGAGTGATTCATCAATTTCATGTGACTTGATGGAATTAGTAGCTAAATGTGCTTCAAAATGATCAAGCTTAGCCTTCAAATCAAGGAATCGGCGTGCATAAAATGCAAGAGCCTCTTCGGCAGTTGCATTTGGATATTGACCAACTTCACGCTCGGTTCCGTTTTCAGTAACGAAAACGGTTCCATCTTCGGCAACACGCCCATGTGACTGAGCTTCAGACATATCAGCTGCACTATGTGTGCTTGCAGATGCAACAGCAGGCGTCTTTGTGGCGATTGCTTTAGGGGAAGGTACTGCAGCTTTCTTGGCAACAGAACCTGGTGTAGGCGCGGACGCAGTATTTTCGCTTGCGTTTGCGGGTGTGGTGACAGTCTCTTCGGACATGGCCAACTCCTTGTGATAGCAGAACAGAGGAAAACTCATAGGGCATAGTTTTCCGCAACGTCTCCTATTATAAAGACTTATGGCAAAAGGCGCATCACTTTCCGGATTTCCTGAATGGCTCCCCGCAGAACGCGTGGTTGAGCAGAAGACAATGGACACATTACGCGAAGTTTTTGAGCTCCACGGATTCCTTGGAATTGAAACTCGTGCAGTTGAGCAGGGGTCAAGTTTATTAAAAAAAGGTGAAACGAGTAAAGAAATTTATTTGCTCAGCCGCCTGCAAGAAGTCGGTCAGGAGAATGACACTCCTGTAGAAGATCGTCTTGGACTTCATTTTGATTTGACTGTTCCTCTTTCTCGTTATGTTGTTGAGAATTCTGGTGCTATTGCTTTTCCTTTTAAGCGTTGGCAAATTCAGAAGGTATGGCGCGGTGAGCGCCCACAGGAAGGTCGATTCCGCGAATTTATTCAGGCAGATATTGACGTTGTAGGAAATGGCGACTTACCAGAGCATTATGAGGTTGAAGTACCTTTGATCATGGTTGAGGCTCTTGAACGTTTGCGCTCATTTGGCCTGCCTAAAGCAACTGTGCATGCTAATAATCGCAAGCTTTCAGAAGGTTTCTACCGCTCAATTGGTTTAACAGACATTGAAGGTGTTCTTCGCGAAATTGATAAGATTGACAAAATTGGTCCAGAAGAAGTATCAAGCCTGCTTATTTCGGAATGCGGTGCAACCGAAAAGCAAGCTGCTGCTTGCCTCGAACTCGCAAGCCTTAGCGCAACAGACGGCGTAGATTTGCGTTCAAAGTTTGATGCATTGTGTTCTCAGTGTGGTGTCGATACTTCCAGCCAATCGTATGAGCTTGCCATTCAAGGTGTTTCCACGCTGGCAATGATTATTGATGAAGCAGCTCAAATTCGTCCTGGCGCAGTGATTGCAGACCTTAAAATTGCTCGCGGATTAGATTACTATACGGGGTCTGTATATGAGACTTTCCTTGAGGGGGCAGATTCTCTGGGATCTATCTGCTCGGGAGGACGTTATGACAATTTAGCAACACAGGGTAAGAAGAAATATCCAGGTGTCGGTCTGTCTATCGGTCTTTCTCGCTTAGTGTCTTATATGCTGCATTCTGCAAAGGCCACTGCTTCTCGAGTTTCACCTGCAAGCGTGCTCGTAGCAGTCTGGAACGAGGCAGATCGTTCTCAATCGAATCGTATTGCTCAACAGCTGCGTTCCCGAGGAATTGCGTGTGATGTTGCTCCAACAGCAGCTAAGTTGGGTAAACAAATCAAGTATGCAGATCATTTAGGTATTCCTTATGTATGGTTCCCTGGTGTAGAAGGCGAAGCTGATTCCGTCAAAAATATTATTACTGGCAATCAGCTTGAGGCTTCGGCGCAGGAGTGGAATCCAGATAAGGAATATGCGGTACGCTCGATTGTTGTTCCTGCGTAGTACGCTTGCACACAGCATTTTCTAGAAATTTATTCGTTTCTATTCGTATGGCTTCATGAAGAAGCTGAGGAAGAGGAAAGATGAGCCAGACGGCTTACAGAACACATCACGTCAACGATGTCAATGAATCCCTTATCGGTCAGAATGTCACCATCAGTGGTTGGGTGGACCGTCGCCGCGATCATGGTGGTGTTGCATTTCTTGATGTTCGTGACGCATCTGGTTTGGTTCAGGTTGTTGTTTACGATGAAGAAGCTGCACGTCCACTGCGTTCAGAATTCGTTATTTCTGTGACTGGTGAAGTTCGCGAGCGTCCTGAAGGCAACGAAAACGATCACCTTGCAACAGGTAAGATTGAAATTGTTGCAGAGACTATTGAGGTTCTCTCTAAGTCGGCAGCTTTGCCATTCCAAGTCTCTACGGCTCTTGCACACGAGACTACCGAAAATCTCCCTAATGAAGATGTTCGTTTGAAGTATCGCTATCTAGATTTGCGTCGTCCACAAATGCAGAAGAACTTGCGTTTGCGTTCCAATATGAGTCGTGCAGCTCGCAGTGCTTTGGATGAGATGGATTTCATGGAGGTTGAAACTCCAACTCTTATTAAGTCAACTCCAGAAGGCGCACGAGATTTTGTGGTACCTGCACGTTTGTCTCCTGGCTCATGGTATGCACTTCCGCAGTCTCCTCAGTTACTCAAGCAGCTCTTAATGGTTTCTGGTGTAGAACGTTACTATCAGCTCGCGCGGTGCTATCGCGATGAGGATTTTCGCGCAGACCGTCAGCCCGAGTTTACTCAGCTCGATATGGAGATGAGCTTCGCTGGCCAAGAAGACGTTATTGCCATGGCCGAAAAGCTTATTAAAGCAATTTGGGAATCTGCAGGCTATGAAGTGAATATTCCGTTTAAGCGCATCAGCTGGTTTGATGCAATGAATAAATATGGTTCTGATAAACCTGATTTGCGTTTTGGCAATGAAATTGTCGAACTCACAGAATACTTCAAGGACACGCCATTTAGAGTATTCCAAGCCGATTATGTAGGGGCTGTTGTGTATTCAGGTGCTGCCGACCTGCCTCGTCGCCAATTCGATGGTTGGCAGGATTGGGCTCGTCAGCGTGGCGCTAAGGGACTTGCTTATGTGCAATTCAGCGCTGATGGTGAGCTTAAGGGGCCTGTTGCCAAGAATCTTTCAGAAGAAGAACGCGAAGGCTTGAAGGCTGCTGTTGGAGCGCAAGATGGAGATACAGTATTCTTTGCTGCTGGTGCCCGCGAATCTTCTCAAACTCTGCTTGGCGCTGCGCGTGTTGAGATTGCAAAGCGTCAGGGCATTTTGAAGGATGACGAATTTGCATTTGAGTGGGTTGTTGACTTCCCACTGTTCAAGAACACGAATGACCCTGAAGATGACGATGTAGCAGTAGGTCACTCTCAATGGACGTCTATGCACCATCCATTCACAATGCCAAGTGCAGACTGGATTGATTCCTTCGATAAGGATCCAGAACACGCAATGAGTGATTCATACGATATTGTGTGCAACGGTAACGAAATTGGTGGTGGTTCTGTTCGTATTCACCGTGATGATATTCAAGATCGCGTTCTCGATGTACTCGGAATCGACGAAGCTGAGGCAGAAGACAAGTTTGGCTTCTTGCTTGAGGCTTTCAAGTATGGCGCACCTCCTCACGCAGGCATTGCATTGGGATGGGATCGCTGTGCAGCTATTTTGGCTGGCGAAGAGTCTATTCGCGACGTTATTGCATTCCCTAAGTCTGGTGGCGGTGCCGATCCTTTGACTGGTGCTCCAGCTCCTATTTCTGACGAACAGCGTGCAGAAACTGGCGTGGATTATGACCCAGAAGAAGATGAGTAGCGAGTAATAAATAGCTCAGCTTTCAAAGGTGTTTGTATCTCTATTTGTATAGATACAAACACCTTTTGTTGATTTTGTTAATTCTTGTGTTTTACGCATAAGTTTTCACATACAGCATTTTGTATATTTGATGTGGTGTGTTGAGCGCTGTTGAAAGGAAAATATGAAAAAGTTCTTCGCAGAACTAATTGGAACCTTTATTCTGGTTTTTGCTGGAACAGGGGCTGTTGTTTTTGGTGGAGGAACAGCGGATGCTGGGCATGTAATTATTGCTCTCGCATTTGGTTTATCAATTGTGGCAGCAGCATACTCAGTTGGAGCTGTTTCTGGAGCACATCTAAACCCCGCGGTTTCTATTGCAATGTTTGTTAACAAGCGCATTAATGCTAAAGATTTAGGTATTTACATTATTGCTCAGATTTTGGGAGCAATTTTTGCATCTATTTGCGTATTCTTCCTCGTCGTAAATTCTGGGATGTCAGTTGCTGAAATAGGTCTTGGTACAAATTCACTTGCAGCGGGTGTGACCCCTCTAGGCGGATTTCTCTTCGAAACTGTTGCAACGTTCATTTTTGTTCTTGTTATTTTGACTATTACTTCAGAAAGTAAGGGGAATGGAAAGATTGCTGGACTTGTTATTGGCTTAACTTTAGCCCTTCTTGTTCTTGTTGGTTTGAATATCACTGGTCTTTCTGTGAACCCTGCGCGTAGTTTGGCTCCTGCACTCTTTGTAGGTGGTGACGCACTCAAACAGGTATGGATTTTCATCCTTGCACCGATTGTGGGTGGCTTACTTGCAGCTCCTGTTGCTAAGTTCTTAATTGGCACTGAAGAATCTACCGAAGGAAATAAATAATTTTTCCGACGCACATATAGAACTACACAAAAGATTACACAAAAGAGCTTGGGCACAGCTGTCTCAAGCTCTTTTTGTATGATGAATTAGTTATTGCAAATGATGGTGGGGAAGAAATGAGCTCACAGATTTTACCGGACTCTAATGATGGAGCTTCGACGAATGGGGACTGGGCGCAGCAACCTGGTTCTTTAGGCAAGCGAATTCCCATGGGTGTATGGGATGGCTCAAGTGAGCCTTTATCTGATGATGAAATCTATGAGTTATTCTTCGAGTGGGTAAGTTCTGCGCGTAACATTACTCCATGGCCGCATCAGGAAGAAGCAATTCTCTCCTTACTTTCTGGTGACCATGTGATTGTGAACACTCCAACAGGCTCAGGTAAATCGCTTATCGCTTTAGGTATGCATGCCATGGCTTTATGCCAAGGAAAGATCTCGTATTACACTGCTCCTATTAAGGCGCTTGTTAGTGAAAAATTCTTTGAGCTTGTTTCTATTCTCGGTCCTCGCAATGTGGGCATGATTACTGGTGATACACATATCAATGCGCAGGCCCCCGTTATCTGTTGCACAGCAGAGATTCTGGCAAATAAGGCCTTGCGTGAGGGAGAAAAAGCAGATATTGGCTGCGTTGCGATGGATGAGTTTCATTACTATGGAGATCCTGACCGTGGTTGGGCGTGGCAAGTTCCTCTTCTTACTCTTCCTCATACACAGTTTCTTCTGATGAGTGCAACTCTAGGCGATGTCAGCTCCATCGCTGCAAATCTGGAGAAACATACACATCGCCACGTCACAAATGTTTCTGATGCGCCGCGCCCTGTTCCTTTGAGCTACGAATACGTGGACACGGCTTTGCCCAACACCATTGAGCTACTTTTGCGTGGTGGAAAAACACCTATTTATATTGTTCATTTTTCTCAAGATGCAGCCTTGGAAACAGCGCAGAGTCTTTCGAGTTTGGGAGTTACCGATCGCGAACAGCGTGATGCTATTAAAGAAGCAGTGAAAGGAACAGCGTTCACAACAGCCTTCGGTAAAATTTTGAAGCGTCTACTCCTCACCGGTGTAGGTGTGCATCATGCTGGAATGCTTCCGCGATATCGTCGTCTTGTTGAGCAATTAGCCCAGCAGGGATTACTTCCGGTTATCTGCGGTACAGATACACTTGGAGTGGGTATCAATGTACCAATTCACGCCGTCTTATTCACTGCTTTAACAAAATATGACGGTAGGCGTCAGCGTCGATTACGTGCACGTGAATTTCATCAGATTGCTGGCAGAGCTGGTCGCTCAGGTTTTGATACTGAAGGACTGGTTGTTGCGCTTGCTCCCGAATATGAAATCGAAAATGCAAAAGCTGTTGCCAAAGCTGGCAATGACCCTAAAAAGTTAAAGAAAGTCAAACGTAAGAAAGCTCCTGAAGGATTCGTCAACTGGAGCAAAGCCACATATGACAAGCTTATTGAATCTGCTCCAGAAACATTGATTCCACATCTTCGCATTACGCACTCCATTGTTTTGTCTGAAATCAGCCAAGGCGGAAACGCGTGGAAACGAGTAAAGAACCTTATTGAGGAATCTGAGCAGTCGCCTGATTCGAAGGCAGAGCTAGTCGAACGTGCAGCACAACTTTTCCAAACACTTATGGATTCTGGAGTTGTGGAAAAATGGGAGCTTGATGATGGCTCGATGGATTATTCTTTGACCATTGACATGCCCGATGATTTTGCTCTGGATCAGCCGCTTTCCCCGTTCCTTTTAGCTTGTTTGGAATTGCTTGACCCAGAGAACCCTGACTATGCGTTAGATGTCATTTCTATGGTGGAAGCTACATTGGATGATCCTCGTCAAGTACTACGAGCTCAAGAGCGTAAGGCTCGTGATGCTGCAATGTTGGAGATGAAAGATGAGGGATTGGATTATGACGAGCGTATGGAAAAGCTCGCAGAAATCACATATCCAAAACCTCTTGAAGAAATTATGGAACCAGCATTTGAGCAGTACAAGCGTGATATTCCATGGGCGGCCGATTGTCAACTAGCCTGCAAATCTGTTGTAAGAGACATGGTTGAAAGTGCAAATGACTTCTCACAATATATTGGCCAATACGGCATTTCACGTAGCGAAGGTACGCTGCTGCGCTACCTGAGTGATGCTTATCGGGCATTAAGCCGAACCGTTCCTGTTGAAAAGCGTAATGAGCAGCTTGAAGACATTATTGAGTGGCTTGGGTTAATTGTTCGTGGAATCGATTCTTCACTCGTGGATGAATGGGAGAGCTCTGCTGCTCTCGACGTCCAAATGCGTCAAAATGTGGCTGACAGCACTGATACACAATTCAGTGCACTTTCTGCCGCTCCTCCCCAGCGTGCAGGTGAAGTAGTGAAAAATCGTAGAGGACTTACCGTTCTTGTTCGTAATGCATTGTTCCATCGTGTGCAACTTATGGCTTTGGATAATCCTCAAGCATTGGCAGATTTAGATGGAGATTGGGGCATGCATGCGCACGATTGGGAAGATACCTTAGATGATTTCTATGAAGATCATGATGAGATTCTAACTGACGCTGATGCTCGTTCTTCTGATTACCTAATGATTGATACCTCGCGAGAGAAAACACATCACACGTGGCATGTGCGCCAAATCATAAGCGATATTGAAGGTGACCATGATTGGGCAATAGATGGCACAATCAACTTAGATGAAACGCAGGAAGCTAGCGACGTTTCCTTCCTCACTTACGATGTTGGTAGGGTTGAAGACCTCGTTGCTAAGGACTGATATGGCGTCGCAAAATGATTTATTTGATTCAGTTGAAGTTTCAGACGATGTGATGACGCGCCCTTTGGCGGTGCGCATGCGTCCACAGACGCTGGATGAGGTGATAGGGCAGGAGCATGTACTTGTTCCTGGTTCACCGTTGCGCCGAGTTGCTGCACCTGTCACACATTCTCGCACTGCTCCAACATCGATTATTCTGTTTGGCCCTCCAGGAGTTGGCAAAACTACGCTTGCGTATATTGTTGCTAAGCAATCTGGCCGCGTTTTTGAAGAACTTTCTGCTGTGACTTCGGGTGTGAAAGAAATCCGTGAGGTTCTGCGTCGTGCTCATGATCGTCTTGTAACAGAACACAAAGAAACAGTACTATTCATCGATGAGGTGCACCGTTTTTCAAAATCGCAGCAAGATGCTTTGCTTCCCAGTGTAGAGAATCGCGACATTACATTTATTGCGGCTACCACGGAAAATCCAAGTTTTTCTATTATTTCTCCTCTTATTTCTCGTTCGGTTGTGGTCAAGCTTGAATCTCTTACTGAAGAAAATATTCGCAGTATTGTTGAGCGCGCAATTCGCAGTAAAAACGGTTTAGGTGATGAAGTTCGTGTAACTGATGATGCATTGAATGATATTGTGCGTATGGCAGCAGGCGATGGTAGAAAGTCTCTTACTATTTTGGAGGCTGCTGCTGGGGCAGTAACTGCTGATAAAGAACGTGAAAAAGGTGCGAGGCGCCCGATAATTACATCTGAAATTGTGGCTGCTGTTATGGACGTTGCTCAATTGCAGTATGACAAAGCGGGAGACAACCACTACGACGTTATCAGTGCTTTTATAAAGTCTATGCGTGGGTCGGATGTTGATGCGGCATTACACTACTTAGCTCGTATGCTGCGTGCTGGTGAAGATCCTCGATTCATTGCGCGCCGCATTATGATAGCTTCGGCAGAAGAAGTAGGAATGGCGGCTCCACAAATTCTACAAATTACTGTGGCTGCTGCTCAGGCTGTTGCGCTTGTTGGAATGCCTGAAGCACGCATAATCCTGGGTGAAGCAGTAGTGGCAGTGGCTACGGCGCCGAAATCTAATGCAAGTTATATGGCTATTAATGATGCTCTTGCAGATGTAGACGCCGGTAATATCGGACAAGTTCCGCTGCATCTTCGCAACGCTCCTACAAAGTTGATGAAAGAGTGGGGCAACCATGATGGTTATATCTATGCTCACGATGAGCCTAATGCTGTTGCTGCACAGGAATATATGCCCCAAGAACTGCGAGGTAGGGAATATTATCATCCTAGCAATCGCGGATATGAGAAGGAGATTGCACCGCGTTTAGAGCGAATTCGCAATATTTTGCATTCAAGAACGCAGTAGCCACGCTAACAAGTTCATAAAGTCTATAAAGTTCATAAGATAATGGGTCGAGCTGTGATCAAACAGTAGCTGAATAATTAGTAATAAAAAAATCTGCGAGCCGTCACTGAATATTGGACAATACTCGCAGATGTGAATGTGCTCTTGTATTGATTTACTTATCTATAGATGAGCACAATTGAGTCGCTTAATTTGTTTGATCTGTTCTAACTGTTGATGGAGTCTGAGCCTGTGACTGAGTCGGAACTATTAGAGTTCAGACTAGAACTATCAGAGCTGGAATCAGAAGAGCTGTCTGAGCTTGATGAACCGGAGCCTGAGGAGCCGGAGTCTGATGATCCAGAGTCTGATGATCCAGAGTCTGAACTAGAACCTGAGTCGGACGAATCAGGTGTTCCCATACTGCCTGAGCTGTCAGAGCCCATGTTAGGCATCGAACCTAGTCCTCCCATGCTTCCAGAGTTGCCTGATCCCATGTTAGGCATCGAACCTGAAGAGGATCCTCCTAAGGAAGAGGAACTTGAAGTAGTCGTTGTTGTAGCAGTGCCAGTATTCACAGCTGTGTAGATTGCTCCTCCTCCAAGTCCGCCTGCAACACCAAATACGAGAGCGATTCCTGCTGCAGCAATCAATGATTTATTGATTTTAGATTTTTTCTTAGCAGGCTTTGCTGCTGTTGCAGTTTGTCCAACAGATTGGATGTTCTGTGCATCATCCTGCGTGTAATACGCATTTGGGTAATAAGTGTTTTGAGTTTGATCATAATTTGTATAACCGTACTCAGATGGTGCAGATGATGCAGATGGGACAGAAGGAGCTGCTGTGGCTACAAATTGAGTCGTTGCATCATTTGCAGTAGAGCGTGCTGTAGTAAAAGCTTCAGTTTGTGCATCATCGCTGAGGGAAGACGCAGATGAGTTGCGTAATGCTGAAGTGTTTTCGTAGTTTTGTGAAGTCACTGTGACCATTTCCTTTCGTGTTAGTTACTAGAAAACACCTCAATATTTGGTATTTACTTCGTTGTGTCTGTCGGAGTACTCAAAGTATGTTTTGAAATATCTGAATAAAACAAGTAGTTTTCTGGGAATGAGCTGAAAACATAAATTCTCTAGTCACATTAGAATAAAAATGTGAACGAATCGACAGACCTTATATTTGCTCTTGCTCAAATTGATACGAGTGTTGGAAATCTTGCTAAAAATGCTCAGCTAATTCTTGATAATTCTCGCGAAGCTCATGTAAAAGGATCGCATGTGGTTGTATTTCCTGAAATGACGCTAACGGGATATCCAATCGATGATCTTGCTATGCGCGGCACTTTCCGCACAGCTGCATGGCATCAAGCATCTCAATTAGCTCAGCAGCTTAGCGCTGAAGGTCTTGGAGATTTGTACGTTGTAGTCGGAACTGTTGGCACAGATCATCAAAATGGTAAGCCACGCAATCGTCTTGTTGTGCTTCATGAAGGAACGGTGTGGGCTGGCTACGATAAGCACTTTTTGCCAAATTATGGTGTTTTCGATGAATTTCGTATTTTCTCTTCTGGTGATAAAACTCTCATCCTTAACATCAATGGACATAAGGTTGGGTTCGCAATCTGCGAAGATATTTGGCAGGATGGTGGTCCGGTAGCAGCTTTAGCCAATGAGGATATCGACGTTCTCGTCACTATTAACGGCTCTCCATACGAGGGAGGCAAAACCCATATTCGCCAAGATTTGTGCGCTAAGCGGGCTAGGGAAGTGAACGCTCCTGTTATTTACCTTAATCAAGTTGGTGCTCAAGATGATCTCGTATTTGATGGGGCAAGTTTCGTTGTGAGTAAATCAGGGAAGCTTTTGGAGCGCTCTGGGCAGTTTATCGAAGACTTGAGCTACTGGACTCTTCCGGCGGATAATACTGAAATTGCTTCGTCTATCGCTGGCATTATGGAGCCTGATCAAGAAGTTTACACAGCATGCGTTCTTGGTTTGAAAGACTACATGGTTAAGAATGGCTTCAAGGGAGTAGTACTTGGTCTCTCAGGCGGCATTGATTCTGCGCTTGTTGCAGCAATGGCAGCTGACGCATGTGGTGGAGAGAATGTGTGGGGTGTTTCTATGCCGTCCATGTATTCTTCTGATGGTTCGAAGGACGATGCACAAGAATTAGCAGACAATCTTGGCGCTCACTATGAGATTCAGCCCATCGAGCCGATTTTTAATGCTTATCAGCAGCAGCTTTCTTTAGAGAATATCGCAGCTGAAAATCTTCAAGCTCGTATTCGCGGCGTTATCGTCATGGCATACTCGAACTCGCATAATCTTTTGACTCTTGCGACTGGAAATAAATCTGAACTTGCCTGTGGATATTCTACAATCTATGGTGATGCTGTTGGTGGATTCGCCCCCATTAAAGATGTCCTTAAAACCCGTGTGTGGGAGCTAGCTAAGTGGCGAAATTCCTACGCAAAGTCACAGGGAGAAATTCCTCCGATTCCTGTGAACTCTATTATCAAGCCTCCAAGCGCGGAGTTACTGCCTGGTCAGAAAGATTCAGATTCTCTGCCTGAGTACGATTTGCTCGATCAAGTTTTAGCTGCATATATCGAAAAAGCGCATGGCCGTGCAGATCTTATGGCTGATGGTTTTGATGAAAAAACTGTTGATACCGTGATGCGCTTGGTTGATCGTGCCGAGTGGAAGCGTCGTCAATATCCGCTCGGACCAAAGGTTACAGGACTCGCATTTGGTCGAGACCGTCGTTTGCCTGTGAGCAACGCTTTTTCTGAATAATCTGAATAACAGGTGAAAGGTATTGCATGGAAAAAGAGTGGTATTACAACACAGTGACTGGCAATGTTGAGTATGGAATGTTAAGCCCAGCCGAACAAAGGCTTGGGCCGTATGCAACCCGTGAAGAAGCAGAACATGCTTTAGACATTGCTCGTGAGCGTAATAATAAATGGGAGGAAGATAACGAGCATTGGAATGCTTTTGGGAGTAAAGATAAAAGCGCAGATGAAAAATAGGCTCTAACAGACCTAATAGATCTAACAGAGCATTGTTTTCTATTTCCTGTTTTGCTCTCATGAGTTATACAGAATTTATATGATTGAATGAGGTTGAGTGTGAGCAATCTCACGATGTTTTCGGATTATCTGATGATTTTGATTCTGTAGAATAGTGACTAGCTCGATGTGATGAAGCATCGAGGCGAAATCACTTAAGGAGTGTTCATGACAGCAGTAGAAAACGCAGCTGTAACCGCTGAAGAACTCCAAGCAAAGGCTTGGGAAGGCTTCACTGATGGAGACTGGAAGAACGATATTGACGTTCGTGACTTTATCCAGAAGAACTACACCCCATATGAGGGCGATGAAACCTTCTTGGCTAATGCAACTCCAAAGACAAAGCATCTTTGGGAAAAGCTCGACAACGAATATCTTGCAGTTGAGCGCAAGCAACGTGTTTATGATGTAGATACTCATACACCTGCAGATATTGACGCTTTCCCAGCTGGATACATTGATGATCAGGATGACGTCATCGTTGGTTTGCAGACGGATGTTCCTACTAAGCGTGCCATGATGCCTAATGGTGGCTGGCGCATGGTTGAACAGGCAATTAAGGAAGCTGGCAAGGAGCCAGATCCAGAAGTAAAGAAGATCTTTACTCGTTACCGCAAGACTCATAACGATGGCGTATTCGGCGTATACACTGCACGTATTAAGCGCGCACGCCATGCAAAGATTCTTACTGGACTTCCAGATGCATATGGCCGCGGTCGTATTATTGGCGATTATCGTCGTGTTGCACTTTACGGCGTGAATGCCCTTATCGCGTTCAAGCAGCGTGATAAGGATTCTGTGCCTTATCGCAATGACTTTACCGAGACTGAAATTGAGCACTGGATTCGTTTCCGTGAAGAGCACGACGAGCAGATTAAGGCTCTCAAGAAGCTCATCGTTCTCGGCAATGAGTATGGTCTCGATCTTTCTCGCCCAGCTCAGACTGCTAAGGAAGCTGTTCAGTGGACTTACATGGGCTATCTTGCATCTGTAAAGAGCCAGGATGGCGCAGCAATGTCCATCGGTCGCCTTTCTGCATTCTTCGACTGCTACTTTGAGCGCGATCTCAAGAATGGTGTTATCGACGAAACTGATGCTCAGGAAATTATTGACAACATCGTTATGAAGCTTCGTATCGTTCGCTTCCTTCGTACCAAGGATTACGACAACATCTTCTCCGGAGATCCTTACTGGGCAACATGGTCTGATGCAGGATTTGGCGATGATGGGCGTACCCTCGTTACCAAGACTTCCTTCCGTTTGCTCAACACTTTGACTCTTGAGCATCTCGGACCTGGGCCAGAGCCAAACATCACCATCTTCTGGGATCCAAAGCTTCCTGAAGGCTACAAGCGCTTCTGCGCACGTATCTCCATCGATACTTCTGCAATCCAGTACGAATCCGATAAGGAAATTCGTGGACACTGGGGCGATGACGCTGCAATCGCTTGCTGCGTATCTCCAATGCGCGTTGGTAAGCAGATGCAGTTCTTCGCAGCTCGTGTAAACACCGCTAAGGCATTCCTCTATGCTTTGAATGATGGTGTTGACGAGATGAGCGGTTATCGCGTTATCGACGAGGGTGTTTTGCCAGCAGTTAAGCTCAACGAAGATGGCTCACTCAACTTCGAGTCTGTAAAGTCTAACTACGAGAGGGCTCTCGAATGGCTCTCTGAGACTTACGTTGAAGCTCTTAACATCATCCACTACATGCACGATAAGTATGCATATGAGTCCATTGAGATGGCTCTGCATGACAAAGAAGTTTACCGTACACTTGGTTGCGGTATGTCTGGTCTGTCAATCGCAGCTGATTCTCTCTCTGCAGTTAAGTATGCAAAGGTATTCCCAATCTACAACAAGGATGCTAAGGGAACTCCTGAATATGTAGAAGGTGCAGATGACAACTTGATTGTCAACTTCCGCACTGAGGGTGGATTCCCAATCTACGGTAACGATGATGACCGTGCAGATGACCTCGCTAAGTGGGTTGTTTCCACTGTTATGGGTCAAGTTCGTCGTCTCCCTGTATACCGTGGTGCAGTTCCAACGCAGTCTGTTCTTACCATTACTTCAAATGTTGAGTATGGTCATAACACTGGTTCCTTCCCAAGTGGACATAAGAAGGGCACCCCATTCGCTCCTGGTGCAAATCCAGAGAACGGTATGGATTCTCACGGTATGCTTCCTTCCATGTTCTCCGTGGGCAAGATTGATTATGACGATGCACTCGACGGTATTTCATTGACCAACACCATCACTCCTGATGGTCTTGGACGCGATGAAGAAGAGCGCATCAACAACTTGGTCGGCATCCTTGATGCAGGTAATGGCCACGGTTTGTATCATGCAAACATCAATGTTCTGCGCAAGGAACAGCTCGAAGATGCAGTTGAACATCCAGAGAACTATCCTCACCTCACTGTTCGTGTTTCCGGTTATGCTGTGAACTTCGTCAAGCTTACAAAGGAACAGCAGCTCGACGTCATCTCTCGTACCTTCCACCAGGGTGCAGTGACTGACTAAGATAAGAACAGAAAGACGAAAGTCGTTTTAGCTGTGTGCTTTATACGTTCATCGCATAATTGAGCACACAGTCTTTGGGGATGGGGCCATAATCGGTTTCATCCCCGTTTTTTATAAAGGAGAGACAACGATGCCTGCATTTAGAACTACCTCTGCCCGTATGTTGCGTGAATCTAAAGAATATTCACGTCACACGCTTATGGGAGGTTTGTCGGGTTTTGAATCTCCTATTGGTCTTGACAGGCGTGACCGGTTATCTGCTCTTAAAACCGGCGATATTGGTTTTGTGCACTCGTGGGATATCAACACGTCAGTGGATGGCCCAGGAACCCGCATGACAGTATTTATGAGCGGGTGCCCTCTGCGTTGTCAATATTGCCAAAATCCGGATACATGGAAAATGCGTGATGGACAACCGGTGTATTTGGATGCAATGATTAAAAAAGTCGAGCGATATAAGGATCTTTTCCAAGCAACAGGTGGTGGAATTACATTCTCAGGCGGTGAATCAATGATGCAGCCAGCCTTTGTGTCGCGCGTATTTAGGGCAGCAAAAGAGATGGGGGTACATACATGCCTCGATACTTCTGGCTTTCTTGGGAAGAATTATACAGATTCACAAATTGATGATATTGATTTGTGCCTGCTTGACGTGAAGTCTGGGAATCCGGATACATATCACGAAGTGACTGGGGGAGCTCTCCAGCCAACAGTTGATTTCGGTAAGCGCTTGGCTGAGCGTGGGGTGAAAATTTGGGTGCGTTTTGTGCTTGTTCCCGGCTTAACCGATGATGAAGATAACGTCGAAAATGTTGCACAAATTTGTGAGCAGTTTGGTGATTCTGTAGAGCATATTGATGTGCTTGGGTTCCATCAACTTGGTCGCCCAAAATGGCATGAAATGCGCATTCCCTATCCATTAGAAGACGCGAAGGGGCCGTCTGCAAAATTAAAAGAGCGCGTTATTAAGCAATTCCAATCTCATGGATTCACAGTGTATTAAATCTGGGCGAGTGATAGCCTATTAACGTTATGAATACTAGCGAGATAGTGCGTTTATTAGCAGAACCAGCTGAGGGTGTTCCCAATGTGATTGATACGCCTGAAGCCTTTTTTACTATGGTTGAGCAGTATGCGGATGCTGAGGGGCCGCTTGCGGCCGATGCTGAACGCGCTTCAGGTTTTCGCTATGGTCAGCATGATTGGCTTGTTCAGTTCAAGCGCTCAGGAGCACCGATTGCACTAGTGGATCCTGTTGCGTTATCTCGTCAAGGTGTCACTTGGGAATCTTTCAACGATGCCATTGATGATTCGCCATGGATTATTCACGATTCATTGCAAGATCTGCCGGGATTTACTGAACTAGGAATGCGGCCGCAAGCTCTTATCGATACTGAATTTTCTGCACGATTATTGGGACACCCCCACTTTGGCCTTTCTGCAATGACAGAGCATTATTTAGGTGTTTCACTAGCCAAAGAGCATTCTTCTGCTGATTGGTCATATCGTCCTCTAGGCCGTGATTTGCGTAACTATGCAGCACTAGATGTTGAGGTGCTTATTGAGCTTGCTGCAGCTATTCTTGAAGATTTGAAGCGGCAAGGTAAAAGAGAATGGGCGAGAGAAGAATTTGCGTATCTGCTTGAGCAGGGTACTAAACCGAAAACCAAGCATCCTGAACCGTGGCGCAAAATATCGCATATTACAAAAATTAATAAAGATCCTCGTGGCTTAGCTATTGCACGCGCACTTTGGTATGTTCGAGATGAATATGCTCAAGACCTTGATATAGCACCATTACTACTTCTTTCTGATGCTGCAATTTTAGATGCTGCAGTCAAGAAGCCTCGTAATTCTAAGAGTTTTGAAGCAATTCGCAGTTTGAATCAACGCGTGCGTATCCACACTGGCGATGGCAGAGACAAGATGTTTGAGCGGTACGCGCCAATCCAACGTAAAGTTAAGCCAGCTGTATGGAAAAATGCAATCAAAGCCGCACTTGATTTACGTGATGACGAACTCCCCACGGCAGCTGTTGTCATTAATAAAGAAGAGGGGAATGCTCCTCGTTCCATGAAACATTGGCGAGAACATCATCCAGAACGATTTGAGAAATTAAGTAAGGCTAGGCGTGTGATGATTCAAATAGGTGAAGACACACATACGCCTGCTGAAGTGCTTCTTAAACCTCAAATTCTGAAGAACCTGTGTTGGAGAAGTAATAGTGTGCACAATGCACAAGAGGTCAACGAATTTTTGACTATGCAAGGTGCTCGGCAATGGCAAGTTTCACTGTTGTCAGAGTCCTTAAGTCAAGTTATCATGTAAAGGTTGTTCTACGCCAAATCGTGGAACTAGAAGACTATACAGTGAATTGGAGCGCAGCGTGAAAATCAGCGTGAGGAATCTTGAACCTACGAAGGTTCGTTTGACCATTACAGTCGATGCCGAGGAGCTTGAGCCTTATATGGAGCAGGCTCGTAAGGAGATTGGTGAGCAGATTAATGTTCCTGGTTTCCGTAAGGGCCATGTACCAGGCAAGCTTGTTGAGAAGCGCGTTGGTTTTGGCGCTGTTGTAGGTGAAGCTGTTAACGCTGGTGTTCCAGAGTTCTACAATAATGCAATTCAGGAGAAAGAATTGCGCCCTATGGATCAGCCTCAGATTGATGTTAAGGATGTTCCAGAATCAGCTGAAGATAGCAAGAAGCTTAAGTTCACAGCTGAGGTTGAGATTCGTCCTTCTTTCGAATTGCCTGAGCTTGATGGCATGGTGATTGAAGTTGCAAAGCCAGAGGTTTCTGATGAAGATGTAGACAACCGCCTTGAAATGCTCCAGAAGCGTTTCGGCACCCTCGTAGGCGTAGATCGTCCAGCAGCTAAGGGAGATTTCGTCAATATTGATTTGGAAGCTGAAGTTGACGGGGAAGTTGTTGATTCCCAAGAGGGCGTAAGCTACGAAATCGGTTCCGGTAATATGCTCGACGGTATTGATGAAGCTCTTGACACTTTGACCGCAGGTGAGAAGACTTCCTTCAAGTCCACCCTCGAAGGTGGCGAGCATGCTGGTAAGGAAGCAACTGTTAAGATAACTCTCAACTCCGTAAAGACTGAAGAACTTCCTGAGCTTGATGATGATTTTGCTAAGGATGCCTCTGAATTCGATACTCTTGATGAGCTCAAGGCCGATTTGCGCAAGCAGATTGAAACAGAGTTTGAAGGCCGTCAAGCAACTGATGCTCGTGACGCTTTCTTGGAGAAGGTTGTTGAAGGCATCGAGATTCCTGTTCCTAAGGGCATGAAGGAAGCTCACACGAATGAACATCTTCGCTCCATGGGTGTGGATACAAAGAGTGCTACCAAGGAACAGAAGAAGGAAGCTGAAGAGGGAGCAGAGAAGGCGCTTCGCGACCAGATTCTTTTGGATACTCTTGCTGAAAAGCTTGAGGTTGAGGTTTCCCAGTCTGACGTAATGAACTTCTTGTCTTCTATCGCACAGCAGTATGGCATGGATCCAAGCCAATTCATTACCTCTATTGTTCAGAATAACCAGCTGCCTTCTGCAGTCCAGGAGGTCGCACGTTCCAAGGGTATGCTTGCAGGCATGCGTCAGGTAACGTTCAAAGGCACAGACGGCGAAGAGCTTGATCTTTCTCGCTTCCTCGGTGAGGATGAAGCAGAGGCAGAAGCTGATGCGAGTGTTGCGGCTGCACAAGAAGCTGCAGCAGTAGCAGATCAGATTGCGTCTGAAGCTGAGTAATAGATACTGATTTAAGTTTTCTCATATTGACTTAAGTTATCTTAGCCACAATTGAGTAGCAGGCCTGGTTATTCCAGGCCTTTTGTATATTTCAGTATAAAAATACGAATGTACGTTTGAGAAAAGTTAGAAATTAGGCATCGAATATATTTCCCAACACTGGAGAGATTTATGACAAAACTCAGCGGGCAAGAATCTTCGTTATTTGATTCGCACCATAGACTTCATCTGGCTGCATTTATAGGTGTCTTTGGAGTGTTACTTGGGCTTCTGGCAGGTTTCTTGTCATGGCTTTTAGGCATTACGCAAAAGCTTCTCCTCGGCAAAACTGAAACGCTTCTTAATCCGTCTCCAGCTGGAATGCCAGCGTGGAAAATTGTTACAGCACCTTTAATAGCAGCAATTCTCGGCGCTATTGTGTGGTACATCATCAGAGTTCGTAATAAAACTAAGATTCCAAGCGGGGCAAAAGCTGTGGCTGGTGAGAGAATGCCAAATTCTACGATTGCCCACTCATTGGTGCAGATTGTGTTAGTCGGGGCAGGTGTCTCTGTTGGTAGGGAAACTGCTCCTCGCGAACTTGGCTCTTGGATGGCTCAGCATTGGGGGAAATGGTTTAAGCTCAGTGCTCATGATACGTCAATAATTGTTGCAGTAGCAGCTGGAGCAGCTTTTGCTGGCGTGTACGATGCTCCTCTTGCTGGAATGTTTTTCGCTGTAGAAATGCTGCTTGCTAACGTGAACATTACTGTAGTTGGAACGGCACTCGGCACAAGCGTTATAGCTGCTTTTGTGGGCGGTCTAATTAAAGGAACCGAACCGTACTATGCAGTTAGTGGCTTGAGTTTAAGCACACCATTAGCTGTGATGTGTATTGTTTTTGGGGCGATTGCAGGTTGTGCAGGATGGCTATTCCGGTGGCTTACTTCTTGGGCTCAGAAGAATCAAGAGCAGAATAGGTCTATTTTGTGGACGCTTCCGGCGGCTGGTCTTGCTACAGGATTGCTTGGCATATGGCTTCCGCAAATTATGGGTAATGGACGTGCGGCTGCTCAGTATATCTATTCTTTGAAGCCAAGATATATTACTGAACATACAGCTCAAAGCACATCAAATCTTGTCTACACATTTATCTTTATCCCTCTAGTTATGTGTGTTATAAAAACGCTTTTAACTACTATGACCATCCGTGCAGGCGCTTCTGGAGGCGTGCTTGCGCCAGCAATTGGAGCAGGCGCTTCGCTTGGCGTAGCAGTGGGATTTGTATGGGTGAGTTTCGTTCCCTTTAGCTCAGGTATTAGCCTTGTTGCTTGCGCATTTGTAATGACTACTGCTTTTCTTGCTACAACGCAAAAGGCTCCTCTTATGGCGCTGTGTTTAATGTTGGAAATTACTCATACGTCTGCGTCATTTGTTGTGCCTGTCGGATTAGCAGTTGGAATTTCTGTGCTTGTTTCTTCTTCAATTGATCAAATAATTCAGAATAAAACAATTTCACATAAGTAATACAGACTGATTAGTGCAGTGCGGACAAGAGTTAATCGCTCTTAGATTATTCCCTAATTATTCCAATATCGAACATGGTTGCGCTGAATGCGCAATGCGTCTGCTCCGTCGTTTAGGGGCTGTAATCTCTAATCATAAACAATTCTCGCAAGGAGACATATGACTGATATGATCCAGTCCACCCCAGTGATGGCTGAGGGTGAGGGAATGGGGTTTGGTGACCCTATTTTCAATAGATTACTCAAGGACCGCATTATTTGGCTCGGTGATGAAGTAAAAGACCAGAATGCAAACGTCATTTGCGCACAGATGTTGATGCTTGCTGCTGAAGACCCTAAGAAGGATATTTGGCTTTACATCAATTCTCCTGGCGGCTCAATCACTGCTGGTATGGCTATTTATGACACAATGCAACTTATTGAGCCAGACGTGGCTACTGTTGCTGTTGGCATGGCCGCATCTATGGGACAATTCCTGCTTTCTAGTGGTACCCCCGGCAAGCGTTTTATCACTTCGCATGCGCGCGTTTTGATGCATCAGCCTTCCGGTGGAGTTGGCGGTACTGCAACTGACGTTCGTATCAATGCAGAACTCATCATGGACATGAAGAAGACCCTTTCTGAACTCACAGCACAGCAGACCGGTCACACCGTTGAAGAGATTTATCGAGACAACGAATATGACCATTGGTTCAATGCACAGCAGGCTTTGGACTATGGGTTTGTAGACAAGATTGTGACCACACCTGGCACAATGCAAGCACAGCAGGGAGAATAAACATATGGCATCACAAGAAGCACAATTTATTTCCCGTGCGCAGCGTTTAGCTGGTCCACAGGCTCGCTACGTACTTCCTCAATTTGAAGAGAAAACTTCTTATGGCCGTCGCACATCTGACCCGTATAGCAAGCTTTTTGAAGATCGCATTATCTTTATGGGCGTTCAGGTGGATGACACCTCCGCGGACGACATTATGGCTCAGCTTTTGGTTTTGGAAAGCCAAGATCCTAATCGCGATGTCATGATGTATATCAATTCTCCTGGTGGATCTATGACTGCTATGACGGCTCTGTATGACACTATGCAGTACATTAAGCCAGACGTTCAAACTGTCTGCCTAGGTCAGGCTGCATCAGCTGCTGCAGTATTGCTCGCAGCGGGCGCTCCTGGTAAGCGTTTAAGTCTTCCTAATGCACGTGTGCTTATTCACCAACCGGCTATGGGGCAAGATTTCGGTAAAGCTACAGAAATTGAGATTCAAGCTCAGGAATTGTTGCGTATGCGTGAATGGCTTGAGAATACTCTCGCAACTCACACGGGTCAAGATGTTGAGCGTATCCATAAGGATATTGAGACTGATACGATTCTTACAGCTGCACAAGCTAAAGAATATGGAATCATTGATGAGGTTCTTGAACCTCGTAAGTAGTTTTTTGCCTAGTTGCCTAGTGTTACTTAGTGTAAGAGCTGTAAGATCTTCTTATACTAATAGCCGCTGCTTCACAGTATGCTCAGCCGATGTGACTGAGTTAATTGTGGGGTAACGGCTATTATTGTATACATTGTTTTTTATGTAGGTGGATTGTTTCGTAATACGCAGAAGTGTGCTATGCAGAAGAAAGGAAAGCGATGAGTCAAGTCATCAGTTATAACGAAGATATTCCTTCATGCAGCTTCTGTGGAAAATCAGAAGATCAGGTTAAAAAACTCGTCACCGGTTCAAACGTCGCAATTTGCGATGAATGTATTGAACTGTGTGTGGAAATAATATCTGATGAGCGTCAAGCTGATGCTGATGCGAGTTCTTTGAAATTGATTCCACCTAGCAAGATTGCTACTTTTTTGGATTCTTATGTGGTTGGGCAAGAGGATGCAAAACAGGCTTTAGCCGTTGCGGTTTATAACCATTATAAACGTGTGAATATTGAGCTTTCTGAGCAAGCACAAAAGCTGTCTAAAGCAGTGGGGCAGAATACCAGCGAACTTGATTCTGTTGAAATTTCAAAATCCAACGTACTTTTACTCGGACCAACCGGCACCGGTAAAACATATTTAGCTCAGACTTTGGCTCGTATCATGAACGTACCATTTGCCATTGTGGACGCCACAACGCTAACAGAAGCAGGATATGTGGGCGATGACGTTGAAACAATTTTACAGCGTCTTCTTCAAGCTGCTGATGGCAATATAGAGCGTGCTCAACGTGGAATTATTTACATTGATGAGATTGATAAGATTGCTCGTAAAACGGGTGAAAATACTTCAATTACTCGAGATGTTTCTGGTGAAGGCGTGCAGCAGGCATTGCTGAAAATTATTGAGGGTACGGTGGCGACTGTGCCATTAAAAGGCACAAGAAAGCATGAAGAGCAGGAGATGGTGCACATTGATACCCGCTCTATTCTCTTCATCTGTGGTGGTGCCTTTGTGGGCCTTGACGATGTAATTAAAAAACGTTGGGGACATCGTGAAACAGGCTTCGGTAGCGATTGGTCGGCACAAGATGCCACTACAGAGGAAACTTTGCGACACGTGACTGCTGATGATCTTGCCGAGTATGGCTTGTTACCCGAATTTGTAGGACGTGTGCCTGTGATAAGTGTCCTCAATCCATTGACAGTTGATGACTTAATTAGCATCATGACCCAACCTGTCAATGCTTTGACGAAGCAATATGCCAAACTTTTCCGCGTTGAAGATGTCGAATTGAAATTCACTCAAGATGCTCTTGAAGAGATTGCACAAGAGGCTCTTGATAGAGGAACCGGCGCGCGAGGATTACGATCAATTATGGAAAAGACTCTACAAAAAACGATGTTTGAAATTCCAGATAGGAATGATGTCAAAGCTGTCATCGTGGATTCCGAGTCTGTTCGTGGCATCAAAGAGCCTGAATATGTTATGAAATCAGCCACACAGGGTGCGCGACGCGCCGATTTGCATAATGAGCAACTAGCGAATAATATCTAGGTTTTGTGCGCTGCAGAAATGCAGAGACATTCCCGCGTAGCTCAGTTGGCAGAGCGCTTGACTGTTAATCAGGATGTCGCTGGTTCAAGCCCAGCCGCGGGAGCGACTAAGACCAAGGAAGCTTGGTCTTTTTTGTTTTTAGATTCCTATTCGACCACATTGGTTGAAATCAATTACATCCTAAACCTTTGCGGTGCACAATTGCTGCATGAATTATTACATAAAATTTTCTCAACTGTGCTCTCGGGTTGTATCTGCTCGCGTGGTGAGTCTTTTTATCGTTCTGTGCATTGTTGCATGTAGTATAACAGGTTCAAAAGCATGGGCCGTAAATCCCTATATGAAATCTGGAAGATCAGCAACTACAGCAGAGTTGGGTTGCGGCGAGAGATTTGTATGGCCAATTCAACCCAAGGGTAGTCAGGTTCCACGTATAATCCAGCCATTCAAGAACCCTGAAAAACCGTGGTTAAAAGGCCATAGAGGAGTTGACCTGCAAACCTATGTGGGTCAAGAGATTTATTCTCCTCATGACGGCATTATTCACTTTGTAGGCTCAGTTGGTGGTAAAGATGTGGTAAGCATTGAATACAAAAATGGTTGGATTAGTACTTTTGAACCAGCAAAGACCATCCTCAAGGAAGGAGATGTCGTAGCACGCAACCAAATCATAGGCAGGGTAGAGGGTGTTAGTGATCATTGCGTTGGTACTTGCGTTCAATGGGGCGTTAGAATTGCGGATAAAAAATATATAGATCCAGTTAAGACGGTAATTAACACTGCAATCGTGCTAAAACCAGTAAATTGAGACTGCGCGGTACACTGAGAATATATTTGTTGTTTTACCCAAGGACTGTGTTATGCGCAAGGAATTTACAAGGCAGTTAACTTCACCTATAGACTGCGATAAAAATGTTTTTTCCATTTTGCTTAATCGTGTAGAGCGCACACCTGATGAGGCACTTGTTGAATATAAAAAAGCTGATGGTTCTTGGGGGGCTTTCACTGCAACAGAGTTTAAGAACATTGTCATCGGCTTGGCAAAGGGACTTATCAATAGAGGTATTAAGCGCGGCGATGCTGTTGCTGTGCTTTCTAAAACGCGTTGGGAGTGGACTGCTCTCGATTTAGCAATTATGGCTGTTGGCGGCTTGACAGTTCCTGTGTATGAAACTAACTCACCGCTGCAGATCAAGACAATTGCGAACGATTCCACTATTCGTATGATTTTTGTTGAGAATGATATGCAGCGTGACAAGATTGACGCTGTTTTCGACGAGATGCCTTCAGTAAAAAGCGTGTATACCATCGAAAGCGAAGGCATTAACAATACGGCTATTGATACCTTCATCGAATATGGCAAGTCTGTTTCAGATCAGGTTTTCTGGGATAGAGTTAACGAGATCAGTGGTGATGATCTTGCAACAATCGTCTATACATCAGGCTCAACTGGCCAGCCAAAGGGTATTGAGCTGACCCATAAGAACTTTGTATTTATGGCTTACTCAGGTATCCAATCTATGACGGACATTAGCTATCGCCCTGGCGGTGGTCGTTTGCTGCTTTTCCTGCCTCTGGCGCATGTTTTTGCTCGCTACATGCAGTTCTTCTGCATTGGTGGAAATATTGTTCTTGGTCTTTCCGGAGATTTGAAAACAATCATTAAAGATTTCCAGACTTTCAAACCAACCTTCATTTTGGCTGTTCCTCGCATATTTGAAAAAGTTTATAATGCTGCTTCTCAAAAAGCTGGTAAGGGTCTTGCTGGCAAGTTATTCATGCGTTCTTCCAATATTGCTCGTGAATGGTCGTATGCTCAGCAAGAAGGCCGTAAACTCAGCCTCCTCAATGGTGTGCAGTATGCCATCTATTCCAAACTTGTTTACTCAAATATCATGAGCATTTTTGGTGGGCAAGTTGATTTTGCAGTTTCCGGCGGAGCACCACTTGACGCTTCAATCGCACACTTCTTCAACGGAGTTGGTTTACCGCTACTCGAAGGCTATGGGATGACGGAAACTTGCGCTCCTGCAAGTGTAAACCCAACTGTTGGCTATAAGATTGGTTCAATCGGTTTGCCTTTGGAAGGCATAACTTTTGGTGTTGCAGACGATGGGGAGTTGTGCATAAAGGGACCAAGCGTGTGCAAGGGCTACCACAATCATTCGGAAATCACGAAGGCTCAGATAGTGGATGGTTGGCTGCATACCGGCGATCTTGGCGATCTTGACGACGAGGGTTTTGTATATCTAACCGGTCGCAAAAAAGATTTGATTATTACTGCTGGTGGAAAAAACGTTTCTCCGGGTGTATTAGAGTCTAGCGTTATGACTTCTCCTGTTGTCAGTCAATGCGTTGCCATTGGTGATAAGAAACCGTTCATTGCCGCTCTTATAACTCTTGATTTGGATGACACAAATGCATGGCTGAAGTCGCAGGGGGTTGCTCCTGTTGCTAATTTGGCTGAAGCAGCGAAGAATCCTATCGTGCGTGCGGAAGTAGATAATGCTGTTGACCGTGCAAACGCACAGGTTTCGCGTGCGGAATCTATTCGCAAGTTTGAAATTCTCTCAGATAACTTTACGGAGGAAAACGGTATGCTCACCGCTAGCATGAAAGCTAAACGCTCTGTAATCATCGATCACTACTCACGCCTCATCGATACGGTTATCTACAAGCCTCGCAAAAGGTAGCGTAGGACAAACCAAAAAGAAAAATAAGAAAAAAAGATTTCCCTTACAAGCTCGCGTCTGCTGCTGAAATATAATTGGTATCAATCAAAATTCTTTTAAGATTTTGAGCTGAAACCGTCATCAATGGTTCTTTCAGAACGCCATAGGTGCGGGTTTCCTTTTTTCCTTTTTTGAGGCGAATGGTTGTGAGTTGCTTATCAATCTGCTTGAGAGATAAGCCGTTATTGAAATCAGCTGCAATCTGTGCAACGTCAGTGGAGTAAGAGAGCCTGTCTTCCAAACCAGTCATCCACTGTTTCCCGTTGACAATGTATTGCATATTGGATGTGTATGCACCGTAGCCTGTGATAATTGGCCAAGTATTATCAGACTTTGCTGTCGAATCAGAACTCGAAGTAGAATCAGACTCAGATGATGAAGAAGAAGAGTTGGAATTACTTGAAGATTCTGTAGATTGAGGAGCAGGGACTGAGCTCTTAGAAAGAGGACCGTTTCCACGTAGATTCTGCATCACATCATCAATAGAAATCTTCGGATTAATATCAGTGCTTGAGCCTTCATATCCCATATCAGTAAGGGCGGCAATAACTCCGCTTGCTGTGTAATCATTCATGCATAACACACCGTCAATATCTTCGAGTGAAGCGTCACTGAGAATCTGCGAAGTTACACTCGTTGACTGTTCAAGCCGACTAGCCATAGCGGCTTCAACAGAGTCGCGTGAAGAGGAATCAATGGTTAGGGGTACCCAGTCGCTTGATTTTGTAGAGGCGTCAACAAGACCAGATGGGCTATACGCCTTTCCAGAGCGGAAATAAGGACCAAGTACGCTCCATATTCCAGAAAAAGCATCACGAGCAAAAGCAGTGGTTGATGAAGACGGAAGAAGAATTTCTATACTTACAGGATTTTTTGATGTGGAAGAATTGAGCTTAAGCTTCGATACCAATTGACGTGCTTGGAGAATGCCAATCTGGTGTGCAGAAGACATGTTGACAAACACATCAGGGGTAAAACCCTTTACGTGTTGAGAAATAAGAATAACTCGCATTCCTGCGTTTTGTGCTTTTTGCAGAGAATCTTTTAGCTGTGCAATCGAAGTAGATTTAGTTTCTGAATCTGATGAACTCGAACTTGATGAAGCGTTAGCAGTATTGGAGGCAGAGGCTTTTGTAACGTAATCACCATACTGAGTCGTCGATGAATCTGTTGATAGTGCAGGGGCAACGATGAGAGTAGCGGTTTTATTTTTATGATGGGCAACGTAGTTTGAAATTGCTTCAGCCTGATCTTGAGGGTTTGAAGAAGAGCTTTCGGTGGTTTTTTTAGTATTAAAGCCAGCAGAGGCAAGCGATTTTTTGAGACTTGTTTTCAGCGAATTCCATTTATTGAGTGGTTTTTCGTTAGTAATTGTTAATCCGTCAGAGGGTAGGAATACTGCGACATTGCCAGTAATCTTCGAGATGGATGCTGATGACGACTGGGAATTTGAAGATGTGCACGCCCCTGTTAAAAAAAGAATAGATATAGTTAACGCAGCAAAAACATTGCGTGACCACATTACAAAAGATTTTTTTGACGACACAATATGCATTACCAATCCACTTTCCATAACACTGGTTTATTGTAAAACACAATGAGGGAAGAACAAAGAAAGCGGTATAACTCGAAAGGCTTCAAGTCATACCGCTGCGCTGGCGTAATTTTATTCTTATTTAGTTTTTTGGATGAAATTTTAGAACTCTAAAGCTTTACATGAGTCTTCAGGCGAGAGCCTTGTCTAGTTCATATGCCAAGGCATCCATGAATCCTTCAGTATCTAACCATTCCTGGTTAGGACCTACGAGTGCAGCAAGATCCTTGGTCATACGACTAGATTCAACCGTTGAAACAACCACTTTTTCAAGTGTCGCTGCAAAGTTTGCTACCTCAGGGGTGCTGTCAAGCTTTGCACGATGCTTTAGTCCACCGGTCCATGCGTAAATAGAAGCAATCGGATTAGTAGAAGTTTTTTCGCCTTTTTGCCACTTACGATAATGACGAGTCACAGTGCCGTGAGCAGCTTCAGCTTCAACAGTTTCACCATCTGGAGTCATCAATACAGATGTCATAAGTCCAAGAGAACCATAACCCTGCGCAACTGTGTCAGATTGCACATCGCCATCATAGTTCTTGCAAGCCCACACGTAACCGCCGCTCCATTTCAAGGAGCTGGCTACCATGTCATCAATAAGACGATGCTCATAGGTCAAGCCCTCTAGCTCATAACGCTGCCTATATTCAGTTTCAAACACGCGAGCAAAGATATCTTTGAACTGTCCGTCATATGCCTTCAAAATTGTGTTCTTTGTAGACAAATAAACAGGATAATGACGCATCAAACCATAGTTGAAGCAGGCGCGAGCAAAGCCTTCAATAGAATTATCGAGATTGTACTGAACTTGAGCGATGCCAGAAGAAGGATAGTCAAACACAACGTGCTCAATGGGTTCACTTCCGTCGTCAGGGGTGAAAGTAACAGTTAAACGACCAGAAGTTGGAACACGAAAATCTGTTGCCTTATACTGATCTCCAAATGCGTGGCGAGCCACAACAATTGGCTGCGTCCATCCAGGGACTAAACGAGGAATATTAGAGATAACAATAGGCTCACGGAAAATTGTGCCTCCCAAAATATTGCGGATAGTTCCATTGGGAGATTTCCACATCTTCTTTAAGCCAAATTCTTCAACGCGCGCTTCATCAGGCGTGATAGTTGCACACTTGACTCCTACGTGTTCGCGCTGAATTGCGCGTGCAGAATCAATAGTTACTTGGTCATCAGTCGCATCGCGATTTTCAATACCCAAATCGTAATAATCCAAATTTACGTCAAGATAGGGCAGAATAAGGCGATTTTTAATATCTTTCCAGATTACTCTGGTCATTTCATCGCCGTCTAATTCAACGATGGTTCCATCAACTTTGATTTTCGACATTGAGTCTCCTTGATACTTGGTATTAACGAGCCAAGCTCGCACTCATGCTACTGTGCGCAATAAGCGATAATCTAATTTCTAGCGTAAAAGTGTTCCATATATGTTTCAACATGTTGATTTTGAGATTGATTTTTGAGATAAGTAGTGCATGTAAATCGTCCGTCGAGAGCACTAGCCTTAGAGTCATGACTCAGGAAATTGAAATTGGTATGGGTAAAACCGGCCGCATGTGCTATTCACTCGACGATATTGCTATTGTTCCTTCTCGCCGAACTCGCGACCCACAGGATGTCGATACGTCATGGCGAATTGATGCATATGATTTTGATCTTCCTGTTATCGGCGCTCCGATGGATGCTGTAATGAGCCCAGAAACTGTTATTGCAATGGGTAAGCTTGGCGGACTTGGCGTGCTCGATTTAGAAGGATTGTGGACTCGTTATGAGAATCCACAACCAATGCTCGATGAGATTTCACAGCTTGATGAAGTTGATGCCACCCCGCGTCTGCAAGCTCTTTACTCCGAACCGATTAAGGCTGAGCTCATTACAGAGCGGCTGCACCAGATTCGTGATGCAGGTGTGACCGTTGCAGGTTCCTTGACTCCGCAGAGCATTTTGAAGTTCTACTCTACGGTGATTGAGGCAGGAGTAGACCTCTTCGTGATTCGCGGCAATGTGGTTTCTGCAGAGCATGTTTCGCAGACTCATGAGCCTTTGAACTTGAAAAAGTTTATTTATGAGCTTGATGTTCCAGTGATTGTGGGAGGTGCTGGCTCCTATCAGGCAGCAATTCACCTTATGCGTACTGGCGCTGCTGGCGTGCTTGTTGGTCTTGGGGGAGGGGCAGTGTCTTCCTCTCGCACAATTACGGGTATGCATGTTCCTATGGCTACTGCAATTGCGGATGTTGCAGCAGCTCGTAAGGATTATATGGAAGAATCCGATGGACGCTATGTTCGCGTAATTGCTGATTCTGGTATGGGCACAAGCGGTAATTTTGTAAAAGCCTTTGCAATGGGTGCTGATGGAGTAATGCTTGGGAATGCACTAGCTCGTGCCTCTGAAGCTCCTGCTCACGGCGCATATTGGGGTCATGAAGCAACGCATGCAACGCTTCCTCGTGGTCGTAAAACTCAATTTGAGCAGATTGCAAGTCTCGAAGAGATTCTACTTGGGCCAAGTCACCGCTCCGATGGAACTGTGAACTACGTGGGCGCACTGAAACGAGCAATGTCATCTGCCGGATATGATAATTTGCGTGAGTTCCAAAAGTGTCCAGTCATTGCTGCTCCACTTTCTCTCTAGAGTCTCTGTAATAGTATCTTCGTAGTATTTTCATACTTTTGTTTTTCTAGCTTCATAGCTATGGGCGTGTTGTTCCGTAGTCATGAAGCTATTTTAATTTTTCCCAATAATTTCAATACTTTGAGCGAAATTTTATATAGTGACATCAAAGTGGATTGCTGCGGATTGCTGTGGAAAACATTGAGTTATCCACAGCTTTTTATTTTTCTGTTGTAATACACCAAGTTTTCTGAGATTCTCAGTGTGTCGTTAATGATGACGTTCATTGTGAGAGAAGACGAGAATGAAGATTAAAGAAGATCCGTTTAGAGTTGACCTGTATCAAAAGGTTGGCATGAGTGACGAGTATGTTCGGCTTCATGTGATGCGCTGCGTTCCAACTGATTTACCTTCAGAAGAATGCAAACGATTAGCACTGAATGCTTGTAATGTGGCATGCCTATCCACAGATGTGTTACGAGGTAGGCTTGATGCAAGATTGCTCAAGAATATTATGGCTACCACAATTATTGCTCAGCTAGTGAATACATCTCGATTACTTTTAGATGGTATTAAAGATCCGCAGCGCCAAGCACTTGATTTTGTGAGGAATAAGCACCTTCCTGTGGTTCCTCGCTCATTTAATGCGACGCTTATCAGTTGTAATAAATTTGATGCATTTATAGGTATGACAGTTGGTACAGATATTTGTTGGGCAAACATTGTTCTTTCGAGGATTGGATCTCGGTGGATGTGCACGTTCTGCGATATTGGATAAACAACGGGTGGAGCTGATATCAACAGTTCCACCCGTAATAAAACTATCGTGTATTCTTTGTAATTATCCTTCGATAGTTATGGTATGAGGATTTTCAACCTTGGGCCGATCCTTCTTTGCAATGTCAAGGGTCAGCATACCGTTATCGTAGCGTGCGTGGACGTCATCCTGCGTTGTGGTATCGCCCACGTAGAAACTACGTGATACTAAACCACTATAGCGTTCACGGCGCAGATATTTACCGTTCTTATCCTTATCGTCTTTGGAAGTTTCACGCTTTGCTGATACTGTCAAATACCCATTATTCAATCCAATTGTGATATCGTCACGATTGAATCCGGGCATCTCAATATCGACTTCGTAGTTTTTGTCGGTTTCCTTGACGTCCGTTTTCATCATCGTGTTGTTTCTGGTGTCGGGGAACATCGGTGCGAAAGCATCATCAAAGAAATTGTCAAAAATACTGCCGCCAAAGACTGCTGGTAGCATAGCCATAGTATCCTCCTTTATGCTCTTGTCCGAAGGTATCGGACCATGGCACACAGGATGGCTGGCTTGAAAGTCAGCAACAATGCTGCTGTCGTGCTCTGTGCCTTACGGTGCACTCTTATTATATCTCGTTATGCCACCGTTATATCTCGTGTTAGGTGGATAACAGCGAGTTCTTTAGATGCTACATGGGATGGTTGTGGGTGTCACCTATAGTTGAAATATGTTGCGCGAATATACATCACAAGACATTTATGTCACAAAAGATTCTGACACAATCTACTCACTTCTTAAGAATCGAGCAGATTCAACTCCATCAAGCATTATTGCTGAGTATAAGACCGGTAGCTTAAAATCTTGGACTCAAGTGACAGCTATTCAAATGCTTCGTGAAGTTCGCACCGCAGCTAAGGGGCTTTTGGCCTTAGAAGTAGCTAAAGGTGACACAGTCCTTATCTATTCGCCAACTTCCTATGCGTGGGGTGTTATTGATTTTGCTTGTGCTGCTATTGGCGCAGTTTCAGTTCCTGTGTATGATACGGATTCTGCAGGTCAAGTAGAAAATATTACTCAGGAAACTAAGCCAGAATTAGCTTTTGTAGGAGGGTCTGATCGTGCACAGATTCTCGAAGCCTTGAAAGTTCGTAACGATACTTCTGTCAATCACGTTTTTGACCTCAGCGCTGGTGGTCTGAAGGCTTTAGAAGAATATGGGAAGGGTATTTCAGAGGCTACCCTTGAGCAAGCCATCGATGCGGTTGCAGCAGGTGATGTGGCGACAATCGTTTATACTTCTGGCTCAACCGGTAGGCCTAAGGGCGCGATGCTTACCAATCGAAACTTTACACATACGGTTTTGAATGGTTATGAGGTTCTTCCTGAGATGATCGGAGCTGATCCAACGCGTTTGCTGCTGTTCTTGCCATTAGCTCATTGCTTTGCACGCTATATTCAGTATGTAGCAATTGGGGGCCATGGAGTAGTGGGGTATATTCCAGATGCAGCTCACCTCTTGGCAGATTTGCGTAGCTTTAAACCTACATACTTGCTGGGTGTGCCCCGTGTTTTTGAAAAGGTTTATAATGCTGCTTCTCAAAAGGCTGGAAACGGTATTAAGGGACGTATTTTTGCGCGCGCGGCTCGTCACTTTGTTCGGTGGTCTCAAGATGAGCAGGATAATACAGAGCATTCGTACAAGGAAATTCTGGCTCACTCTATGTATCAAAGTCTTGTAGGCTCGACGGTACGCTCTGCTCTAGGACCTAATCTGAGGTATCTTGCATGCGGTGGTGCGCCTTTGAATAACGATTTAGCGCATTTCTTCAATGGTATGGATGGAATTACTTTTATCCAAGGTTATGGAATGACGGAAACTGCAGCACCATGCGTTGTTAATTTCCAAGATCGTAACAGAGTGGGATCAGTTGGTATTGTTGCGCCCGGATTCTCCGTGCGTTTAACAGATGATGATGAGCTTGAAATTGCTGGACCAAGCGTATTTAAGGGATACCTCAATAATCCCGAGCTTACCGACGATGCCTTTGATGGAGCTGACCATGTATGGCTTCGCACAGGCGACTTAGCAGAAATTGATGATGATGAATTCATCTACATCACAGGCCGTAAAAAAGATTTGATTATTACTGCTGGCGGTAAAAATGTTTCTCCTGCACCTCTTGAGGATATTGTTTCGACTTGCCCAATCGTAATGCATACTGTAGTGATTGGTGATGGTAAGCCGTTTATTTCTGCGCTTGTTACCCTTGATCCAGATATGTTGAAATCATGGCTTTCTTCACACGGCTTTGATGAGAATACTCCAATTGAAGAATTGGTTGAGAATGAAGCTGTACGAGCTTTTGTACAGGAATATATAGATCGGGCAAATACAACAGTTTCTCGTGCAGAGTCAATTCGTAAATTTACGATTTTGCCTGCACAATTTAGTCAGGATGACAAGACGATGACACCGAGTTTGAAAGTAATTCGCCCTACTGTTCTGAAGAAGTATGCTGGTGTGATTGAGCATGTTTTGTATGCACCGAAGCCGTCTACAAAACCGAAGGCTGTAAGCGCGCAGATTATTGATGCAGCTGATAAAGTTTCAGTGCAAGTCAAGCCTCAGATTGATGCTGCACGAGAGAAAATTGAGCCTGCTCTTGAAAAGTATTCGCATAATGTAAGCGAATCAGTCAATAAGACGTATAACAAGGTTATAGGTAAAAAAGAAGACGAGGAAGAAAGAGATACCCGTGACGCTGCGTGAAATTCGAGTTGTTCCAGACCCAGTACTTCGCACACCATGTGATGAGATAAGGAAAATTACCCCATCTATTCGCTATCTCGTTGATGACCTGCTGGAAACGGTAGATGATCCAGGTAGAGCAGGACTTTCAGCAAATCAGATTGGTGTTAGTTTACGGGCTTTTTCTTACAACATTGATGGAAAAGTCGGGTATGTGCTTAATCCAGTTCTTGTTGAAACTTCTGGAGAGCAGTATGGCGATGAAGGTTGTTTGTCTGTTCCAGGACTATGGTACAAAACCCGTCGTGCTGATTATGCAAAGGTAGAAGGAATTGACCTTGACGGCAAGAAGGTTGTGCTAGAAGGAACTGGCATTATGGGTCGCATGCTTCAGCATGAGTGCGATCACCTAGATGGACATGTATACCTTGATCGCTTAGAGAAAGAAGATCGCAGGGCTGCATTGCGCCAGATGCGTCAAATACAGCAATGAGAATATGACGATAAGGAAGATAGAGCAAGGCTAAATAGGATTGTTAGATAGCAGCATCTTCTTGTTCGCGGTGCGTTGTATCATCAGCAACTAGCGTGTCTTTTTGGCTGAGTAATTTGTCGCATGATTACGAAGCCGCAGAATTATTGTCTATTGATGCGCATAACGCGCCATGTACGCGACGATCTGTGTCGGTCGGCTCACACTAGGGTTGCACGCAGCATCGCATGGCCAGGCAAGAACCGACAATGAAAGGTATATCATGGCAGAAATTACCATGAGCCAGATGCTCAAAGCTGGCGTCCACTTCGGTCACCAGACTCGCCGTTGGAATCCAAAGATGAAGCAGTACATCTTGATGGAGCGCAATGGCATTCACATCATCAATCTTTTTAAGTCTCTAGAGCTGATTGACAAGGCATACGATTTCGTCAAGCAGACCGTGGCACACAACGGAACCGTTTTGTTTGTAGGCACTAAGAAGCAGGCTTCTGAAGCTGTTGCTGCACAGGCAGCCCGCGTAACAATGCCTTACGTTTCTGAACGTTGGCTTGGCGGTATGCTTACTAACTTCCAGACCGTTTCTAAGCGCGTAACTCGCATGAAGGAACTTGAGGAGATGGACTTTGCAGATGTTCGCTCCAGTGGCTTGACGAAGAAGGAGCTTCTTCTTCTTGAGCGCGAAAAGGACAAGCTGGTTCGTCAGCTTGGCGGTATTCGTAACATGAGCCGCACACCTTCTGCAATGTTCGTTGTGGATATCAATAAGGAAGCTCTTGCTGTTGAGGAAGCTCACAAGCTTGGCATTCCTGTTATTGCTCTCGTCGATACCAACACAGATCCTGAGTCTGTAGATTATCCAATTCCAGCAAACGATGACGCAATTCGCGCTATTGAGCTTTTGACTTCTTTGATGGCTGATGCTGTCGCAGAAGGTTTGCTTGAGCGCTCTGGTAAGGGTGTTAAGACTGCTGGTTCCGCTGAAGCAAACGAAGCTGCTGCACAGCCAATGGCTGAGTGGGAAACTGCTCTATTGAAGAATGATTCTTCTGAAACTGTAGAAGCAGCACAAGAAGCACCAGCTGCAGAAGCTGAAACCTCTGAAGAAGCTAAGGCTTAAGCAAGAATAGCTTAGGCGTAAAGCAAAGAGCATTGTCTGTGCTCTATGGATGTGTCTTATGATTTACATCGTGTAGAGCACAGTTTTGATTTTTTAACAGGAGAAATAATGGCAAAAATTACCGCAGCCCTTATTAAGGAAGTGCGTGAAGCCACTGGCGCAGGAATGATGGACGTTAAGAAGGCTCTTACTGAAGCTGAAGGCGACATCGCACGTGCTAAGGAAATTATTCGTGCAAGTGGTATCAAAGCTGCTGGTGCACGCGAAGGCCGCCAGGCACAAGAAGGCTTGATTGCTTCTCTCGTAGCCGACACTGCAGAGGGGCAGACTGGCTATGCAGTAGAACTCAACTCTGAGACTGACTTCGTTGCTAAGACCGCTCAGTTCGTTGAGCTTGGCGACAAGGTTGTTGCAGACGTTGTAAAGGCTGGAGCAGATTCTGAGGAAGAAGCACTTGCAGCAGCTTCTGAAGAAGGAACTGTTAAGGACACCATTGAAGAGGCAGGCGCTCTCTTCCATGAGCATGTCAAGATGGGGCAGTTTGTTAAGGTTTCCGGACCACGCGTTGAAATTTACGCACACCGCAAGTCTGTAGAACTTCCTCCTTCCATTGTCGCTATGGTTGCAACCGATGAAGCAGGTGCACAAGTTGCACATGAAGTTGCTCTTCAGATTTCTGCAATGGCTCCACAGTGGCTCACTCGTGAAGACGTTCCAGCAGATGTTTTGGAATCCGAACGTCGTGTTGCTACAGAAAAGTCTCTGGCAGAAGGCAAGCCTGAGAAGATTGTTCCAAAGATCGTCGAAGGTCGTTTGAACGCATTCTTCAAAGAAACAGTTCTTCTCGAACAGCAGTATGTGAAGGATCCTTCTAAGAAGATTTCTGATCTCTTCAAAGAGGTAGGCGGCAACGCAATTGCATTCGCTCGTGTAGAAGTAGGCAAGGGAGAATAAGAGTTAAACTCTTGCAATACTTTTGGGGACGGTTTCTGGCCGTCCCTTTTGCGTTTTGTGTCTTTGTAATCCCGTAAACTTTATGAAGATTTGAACCAGCGAAAGGTCTACTATGACACAGTCAACACAGACTAAGCCACGTCGTGTTCTTCTTAAGTTATCTGGTGAAGCTTTCGGCGGTGGAGCTGTGGGAATTGACACTGAAGTCGTTCGTCGCATTGCTCGTGAAATCGCTAAAGCAACAGCACAAGGCACACAAGTTGCAATTGTTGTTGGTGGAGGCAACTTCTTCCGCGGCGCAGAGTTGAGTAAAGCCGGCTTAGAGCGTTCTCGTGCAGATTACATGGGCATGTTGGGCACAGTAATGAACTGTCTTGCACTTCAGGATTTTCTAGAACAGGAAGGCCAGGCAACCCGTGTACAGACGGCTATCACTATGGGTCAAGTTGCTGAGCCATACATACCATTAAAGGCAATTCGTCATCTTGAAAAAGGCCGCGTAGTTATTTTTGGCGCTGGTGCTGGTATGCCGTACTTCTCAACTGACACAGTTTCCATTCAGCGTGCTTTGGAGATTAGCTGTGACGAAGTGTTGATGGGGAAGAATGGAGTCGATGGTGTTTATTCTGCTGACCCTCGTAAAGACCCACATGCCACACTGTTCAAAACCTTAAGCTTCAACAAGGCTATTGTTGATAACTTGGCTGTTATGGATTCTGCTGCGCTTTCGATGGCACGTGATAATGACATGCGTATTCGTGTGTTTGGCTTAGAAGCAGACGGTAATGTGACTCGCGCAATCATGGGAGAAGAGATTGGCACACTCGTGTCGACCAACGAATAAATTCTTCACGTAGAATGTGAAGTAAAACCGTTACGAAGGTATTTGTATTTTTGTATTAAGGAGCAGTAATGGCATCCGTTGTAGATCAGGCTAAAACACAAATGGAGAAGTCTGTTGAAGCCACTAAAGAGAATTTCACTGGGATTCGTACCGGCCGAGCAAATCCAGCACTTCTTAATGGTGTGCTTGTTGATTACTATGGCGCGCCTACTCCTATTAAAGCATTAGCAACGATTGGTGTACCTGAGCCACGCACACTTGCTGTGACTCCTTTTGATCAGAGTCAGGCTAATGCTGTTGAAAAAGCTATTCGAGATTCAGATTTGGGTGTTAATCCTCGTCGCGACGGTAATGTTATCCATGTAACACTTCCTGAACTCACTGAGGAACGTCGTAAGGATTACGTTAAGCTCGCGCGCACCAAGGCTGAAGAAGGAAAAGTTGCAGTCCGTAATATCCGCCGCAAGACTAAGGAAACCATCGATGCTGCGATTAAAGATGGTGAGTATGGCGAAGATGAGGGCAACCGCTTACTGAAAGATCTTGATACTGCAACAAAAAAGGTCTCAGAAGAAATTGATGAGCTTCTTGCCTCGAAGGAAAAGGAAATCCTTTCTGTCTAATTCGTAGAGGGGCGCTCGGTGTATTGAGCGCCCTTTTTGTATGGTCGGATGTAATGAGGAGATATGGCAGAGAATACGAACGAATCGCCTAGAGCAGACGATATTGAAGATCAAGCTCAGGCTACTTTGAACGACATTAATAAACGTGCCGGTCGCAATATGCCACAGGCTATTGCTACTGGTGCTGCTTTAGTGATTCTTATTGTTCTCAGCCTCGTATTCAGAATAGACGTATTTGTTGGAATCGTCGTTATCTTCATGCTTATCGCTTTGTGGGAACTACGCGTTGATTTTGCGACAGTAGGGCTGTGTATTCCTGTAGTTGCCTTATGGATATGCTCCGCTGCCACTTTGCTCATAACCTACTATTTTCCGCTCCATAATCAAATTGCTGCGGTGTGCATTATTATTAGCACACTCGTGATTTTGATTGCGTCTTCTATTATGAGTAAGCAGAGTGCTCGTGCTGAGGCAGTTGTAGCTTCAAAAATACGTAACAGTTCTGAAAATGCTCAGGAAGCCCGGCCTAAACCTGTGCAAGAGCGTTATAACCATGTGATTGTTTCACTTTTCTCATTGTTCTATATCACGGTTCTGGCAACATTTATCATCTTATCGTTAACGATTGGGCATCCAGTGGCTCATGCGATGATGCTTGTTTTTGTTCCAGCCTTAGGTGATATTGGTGGACTTATTTTTGGTGCATGGCTTGGAAAGCATAAGCTTTCTCCTCGTATTTCGCCGAAGAAATCAGTGGAGGGTCTTCTTGGCTCCGTACTCTTTACAACTGTTGGAATGATTGCTATTGGTTACTTCACATATTCCAGCGATATTTTCCAGGTGAATTGGTGGATGCTTGCAGTTATTGGTGTAATTAGTGGCATAGTTGGTCTCTTTGGTGATCTTAGTGCTTCCATGCTCAAGCGTGATATGGGCTTAAAAGATATGGGGCATTTACTAAAGGGACACGGCGGAGTACTTGACCGTGTTGATTCAATTTTGATGTGTGCCCCTGTGATGTTTGCACTGCTGGTAGTATTCGGTCTCTAAGATAAATACGGGATTTTATAGGGAGTTTAGGAATTTTATAAGGAATTATGGTTACAAAGACTATTGAAGATGCAGAAAGTGGTATCACTGAGGGATCGAAGAAGGCGTTTCGTGACGTTCTTTCTAAGGATCACGCACGTCGTGGAAAAGCTCCACTCCATCTTGTAGACATGACTGATGAGCAGAAATCTGAGGCGGCTGCTGAATTAGGTCTACCTAAATTCCGTGTAAAGCAGCTTGCTAACCACTACTTTGCTCATTATGACACTGATGTTGCAGGATATTCAGATTTTCCATCTGCTCATGCGCAGGCCGCTCAAGAGATGTTTTTTCCTCAGCTTATTAAGCCATTAATGGAACAGGAAGCTGATGAGGGCACAACGATCAAGACTTTGTGGGAGCTTTTCGATGGCTCCCGTATTGAGTCTGTTTTAATGCGTTATCCTCAGCGCGCAACCTTGTGTATTTCTAGCCAAGTTGGGTGCGGTATGGATTGTCCTTTCTGCGCGACCGGTCGTCTTGGATTAACTCGCAATATGTCTGCTGGAGAAATCCTTGAACAGGTTCGTGTTGCAGCTTCTCAGGCTCGTGACGGAAAACTCGCAGGTGGGCCAATACGCCTGAGCAACATCGTGTTCATGGGCATGGGTGAAGCACTTGGAAACTATAAGGCCATGATGAAGGCTATTAAGCAGATGAGTGCATTGCCTCCCGAAGGTTTTGGTATTTCTGCGCGCAACATCACCGTTTCGACAGTCGGTGTTGTACCAGGTATTCGTCGCCTTATCACAGAACACGTTCCTGTGCGTTTAGCTGTCTCTTTACATGCGCCTAGTGAGGAATTACGAGATGAACTTGTGCCAATGAATAAGCGCTTCAACACAACTCAAGTGTTGGATGCTGCCCATGACTATTACGTAGCAACTAAGCGTCGAGTCAGCATTGAATACGCGTTGATGCGTGGAATTAATGATCAAGCTGAACATGCAGAATTATTGGCAAAACGATTGAATCATTATGGTGATAACTGGGTGCATGTCAATCCAATTCCCCTGAATCCAATTGAAGGATCGAAGTGGACTGCGTCTAAGCCCGAGGATGAGCAGCAGTTCCTCGATATCTTGCACCGCGCTGGAATCACCGCAACATTACGTGATACTCGTGGTTCAGATATTGATGGCGCTTGCGGACAGTTGGCTGCAAAGGAACTCGTGCAAGGTGCGTAGCTACGCAATTTATTAGAGCAATTAGAACGCAGTAATCATAATAGGAAGCTACAGGAGTAGAGGAGCATTTATGTCTTTGGCAATTAGAGTTATTCCTTGTCTTGATGTTGACGCAGGGCGAGTTGTAAAAGGTGTTAACTTCGAGAATTTACGAGATGCTGGAGACCCATGTGAGCTTGCTGCAGAATACTATCGTCAAGGTGCAGATGAGTTGACTTTCTTGGACGTTACTGCATCAAGTTCTCAACGGCAAACAATGTATGATGTTGTGCGCAGAACAGCCGAGGAACTCTTTATCCCACTTACAGTAGGGGGCGGAGTCCGCAGTGTTGAAGATGTTGATAAGCTGCTTCGCACAGGAGCAGACAAAGTTGGAATCAACACAGCTGCAATTAAGAATCCACAGCTGCTTACAGAGGTAGCATCGCGTTTTGGCGCCCAAGTTCTGGTGCTCTCGATTGATGCTCGTCGTGAGGTGGGAGAGCGTCATACTCAATCTGGTTTTGAAGTCACCACAATGGGCGGTAGACACTCTACTGGCATTGATGCAATATGGTGGGCTAAGCGTGCTGAGGAGCTTGGAGCTGGTGAAATACTTCTTAATTCTATGGATGCAGATGGTACGAAGAATGGTTTCGATCTTGAGATGATTCGCACCGTACGGGCAGAAGTTAGCATTCCAATTATTGCTAGTGGTGGAGCGGGCAAGGTTGAAGATTTTCCTCCTGCGATTGCTGCTGGTGCAAACGCCGTACTCGCTGCTTCAGTGTTCCACTATGGTGAACTTACAATCGGTAAAGTTAAAGATGCGTTACGTGCTCATGGATACGAGGTTCGGTAGTGGAAAATCGTATTTCTCCTCAAGATAGCGCTCTTGACCCAGCGATTGCGCAGCGTCTTAAACGTGACTCAAATGGTCTTATTACTGCCGTAGTCCAACAATACGATTCGCTGAGGGTTCTTATGGTTGGATTCATGGATGATGAAGCACTTCATAGAACTCTGACAACTGGCAGAGTTACTTTTTGGTCTCGATCTCGCCAGGAGTATTGGCGTAAAGGCGATACCTCAGGACACAGCCAATATGTTAAATCGGTTGAAATTGATTGCGATGGGGATGCTTTACTCGTCAAGGTCGATCAAGTGGGAGCGGCTTGCCACACAGGCAAATACTCTTGCTTTGATGAAGGTGGTTTCCTGAACGCTGTAGAAGGTAATAGACCTGAATAAGTGCCGTCATATTCAAAAAATTCTATGCAATGCATTGCAGATGGTTGTGATGTTAACTTACCGCTAGGATAGTGACCATATTTATTTTGTATCACGGGAAGAAATGGATGTACAAATGAATCTTGCGTATATTCCCACGCCGTCAGTTTCGAGCTTTTCGATTGGTCCAATCACTATTCGTTTTTATGCCATCATGATTTTAATTGGCATTTGTGCATGTGTCTGGATCACAACACGTCGTTGGACACGTGTAGGTGGTGCTTTCGATCAGATTCTTGATTTGACACTTGTAAGTGTTCCAAGCGGAATCGTTGGTGCGCGCTTATATCACGTCATTACGACCCCGGAACTTTATTTTGGTTCCACTGGAAACTTCGTCGACATCTTTAAGATATGGCAGGGCGGCCTTGGAATTTGGGGTGGTGTTGCATTAGGCGGTCTTGCAGCATGGGGATGGTGCAGACATAAGCATTATCCGTTTGCATTATTCGTTGATGCTTTAGCTCCAGGACTACTTGTAGCCCAAGCAATTGGACGGTTAGGCAATTGGTTTAATCAAGAGCTCTACGGCAGTCCAACAACTTTGCCATGGGGATTAAAGCTTAACGAAACAACTTCAGCATTTGGCTCAACTGAGGCATGCTATACAGGGTCACAATGCCCAAGCGGAACACTAGTGCATCCAACATTCTTATACGAGTTGATATGGAATCTCATTGGTGCAGCTCTAATTATTTACTTCACGAAAATTATTGTGAAGAGATTTAAAGCTGGTACTTCGTTTGCTTTGTATGTTATGTGGTACACATTAGGACGTACATGGATTGAGGCATTGCGCATCGATTATGCTCATACAATTCTGGGAATCAGACTTAACGTATGGGTTTCTATGATTGTTTTCGTCTGTGGAATTATTGCTTTTATTCTTATTCAGAGCAGGGGTGTTGCACAAGATATTGTGGTTGATAAACTCAACGCGGTTTCGGGGCTTGAAAAAGAAGTTGAAAATGGCAAAATCTCAGTTGCCGATGTAAAGAAGCGCTTCAAAGAAGAAAATGAAAGAGCCGCGCAGGCAGCTAAAGAGCGTCATGAAGCCGAAGTTCAGCAACGTAATGAGCGCAGAGCAGAGATTAAAGAAGCAAAGGCTAGAGTTGCTGCTAAGAAAGCTGCTCAAAACACAACCGAGCAAGAAGCTGATTCAGAATCTGATAATTCCAACGAAAAAGAGATTTCTTAGTCACACACCATTTATAGAATGAGAGCTATGAAGAACATCGAAATTGCACCAAGTATTTTATCTGCTGACTTTGTCAACCTTGAGCGTGAACTTAACGCTATTGCTACTGCTGACTTAGTTCATGTGGATGTGATGGATCATCATTTTGTTCCAAATCTCACCTTGGGCGAGCCAATTGTAAAGCGAATTTGCGAGGTTGCTCCTATCCCTGTGGATGCTCATTTAATGATTGAAGACCCAGACCGTTGGGCTCCTGAATTTGCTAAGGCTGGTGCAGATTCCGTTACTTTCCATATGGGCGCAACTCACGCTCCTGTGCGTTTAGCTCGTCAGCTTCACGACATGGGTACGAAGGCTTGCTTTGCAGTTCGCCCTGCAGAACCAGTTGAGCCTATTTTTGACATTCTCTCTGAGTTTGACATGATTCTTATCATGACTGTTGAGCCTGGTTTTGGCGGTCAGAAGTTCCTAGATAATCAAATGGGCAAAGTTCGTCGTCTGCGTGATGAAATTACCCGCCGAGGCTTAGACACAAAGATTCAGGTTGACGGAGGTGTAAGTCCCTCTACAGCTCATATCGTGGCAGAGGCTGGTGCTGATGTTCTTGTGGCGGGTTCTGCTGTGTACGGCGCAGAAGATCCTGCTGAAGCTATTGCACAGATTCGTGAAGCAGCACAGGCTGCATATCATGATTAATTGTTTGTGATAATTATTAAGGATACCGTATGAAAAGCTTTGAACAGCTTTATGCAGAACTTAGTGAGAAGGCTGAAAATCGCCCCAAAGGGTCTTTAACTGTTGACGAACTTGATAAAGGTACGCATTTTATCGGCAAAAAGATTCTTGAAGAAGCCGGCGAAACATGGACTGCTGCTGAGTACGAAGGCGCTGATCGAACAGCCGAAGAGATGAGCCAGCTTATCTATCATGTTCAGGTAATGATGATTAAGCATGGCATTTCGCTTGAAGATTTGTATAAGTTCTTATAGTCGCTAAGAATTAATGGGGGAGAGCATTTATGCTCCGTATAGCAGTTCCAAATAAAGGTATGTTATCTGAACCGGCATGGGAGATGCTTCATGAAGCTGGTTATAGTTTGCGCACCAATTCACGCCGACTAGTTGTAAAAGACGAGTTGAATGATGTTGAGCTTTTTTATTTGCGCCCACTGGATATTGCGGTTTATGTAGGCGCAGGCACAATCGATGTAGGCTTCACTGGGCGTGATATGCTTCTCAATTCTGGTGCTCAAGCTGTTGAGCATATGCCTTTGGGATTTGGTGGCTCAACTTTCCGTTTCGCTGCTCCACAAGCCTCTTCTATCGATTCTCTTGAAGATATAGAAGGCAAACGAGTGGCCACATCATTCGATAAGCTTGTCAATGATTATTTAACTGAGCGTGGTATCCATGCTCATATTACGCATCTAGACGGTGCAGTTGAATCTTCTGTTCAGCTGGGTGTTGCAGATCTTATTGCTGATGTGGTTTCTACCGGAACAACTTTACGTAATGCAGGACTTCGTATTTTTGAAGAACCTATCTTGAAGTCTGAGGCTATTTTAGTGCGTTCTCCACGTATTGCTGCAGATAGTCCTGAGCTCTCTGTGCTTGAACGCCGCCTTCAGGGAGTTCTTACTGCACATCGCTACGTGCTTATGGATTATGATATTCCAACTGATAAAGTCTCTGCAGCAGTTGCAATTACTCCAGGCTTTGAATCCCCAACGGTTTCGCCATTGCATAACTCTGCGTGGTCAGCTGTGCGTGCGATGGTTCCTCGCTCAGATGTGAATGCGTTGATGGATAAGCTCTATTCTGTAGGAGCTCGCGCTATTATCGTCACATCTATCCAAGCTTCTCGAATGTAGTTTGCTTTATGAGCAAAAGCAGTTCGAAGGAAATTTTGACTGAGGAGAATATCGAGGACCTAAAACCCCGCGATATTGTTTTTACTATTCCTAACTTCATTAGTTTGTTAAGAATTCTCTCAATTCCTCTTATTGCTGTGCTCATCGCTCACCGTCAGCTTATTGTTGCAATTGTCATTCTTGCATTTTCTGCTGCGTCTGATGGCTTAGACGGCTATATTGCCCGTCGCTTTAATCAGATTAGTAAAATTGGACAAATCTTAGATCCAATTGCAGATAGACTCCTTATTATTCTTTCGGTCACAGCATTAGGAGTAAATGGAGTCATTCCGTGGTGGGTACTCGTTGTTGTTGCTCTTCGAGATTTTGTTTTAGGGATTGAGATACTCATACTCGCGCAGAGTGGATATGGTCCTTTGCCTGTTCATTTCGTGGGGAAGGTTGGGACCGCATTACTTCTCGTAGTTATTCCAGTATTTATTGTTTCTGAGATGAGCACTGGAACATTGTTCCATTTATTGCATTTGGTGGGAATTGCAATTTCTCTTTGGGCTCTACCATTGTATTGGTTGGCAGGAATTATTTATATAATGCAAGGGTATCGTTTACTCCACGGAAAGTTGAACGAGCAGGAGAAGAATTAGAATGCAGGGCGAAAAGTACGATTACTTTCCTCCTGAAAGTGTAGGGAGGATTCACCGCCGCGCTATTTTTTCTTCTGATATCTTTCGCCTCGAATCTCATTCGATTGATCAAGACAATCGTGTTTCTTCACGTTCAAGACTAAAAGGACAGGGACACAGAGAATCTTCTTCCCATTTGCTGGACGATCTTATTAATCATCCAATGGATCCCCTTTTTGAAGATTCAACGCTGACTGTTCATATGATGACTCCAGCGCGTCGATGGTTAACACGAATTGTGAGCTTTATCTTGTGCATCTTTGTAGGAATTATGGGAGCACAGGCCATAAGAGTTTTGCAGATAAATACACGCGAGAAAATACGTGCTGAGTTGGCGTCTCAACTTACAACCCGTGTGGAAGAAGCTGATAAAGAAGAGAAAGAAGTTTCAGCACTACGCGCAAAAATCAGTGCCCTTATCTCTTCTCAGAGTAACTCTTCTAATGATGCCTCAATAAACCGAACGCAAATGATGAATGCAACCACGAAAGTGTCTGGTAGGGGTATAACCATGACGCTTAGCAATACGGTGAAAACGTCAGATGATGATTCAGATTCAGCGCGAGTTACAGACGGTCAAAGCGCTGGCAATGTGAGCGACATTATTTTGCAAGTTTTAGTTTCACGTTTATGGGCTGGCGGGGCAGAAGCAATTAGTGTCAACAATGTGCGTTTGGGGCCACAGACGTCTATCCGTCTTGCTGGCGAGAGTATTCTCGTTGGCGTAACCGTAGTCTCAAGTCCATACAAGATTAAAGCGATTGGTAAACAATCTACATTGACGTCAATGATTGATGAAAAACATAATCCTAAGTTCTATAAACAACTTAAGACTGCTGGTATAAGTGCATCAATCACTAATTCACAAAAATTAACTTTGAAGGCTGTTTCGTCAGCAAAGCTTGATTATGCACACAGGAAGAAGAAGTAAATGGCTGCTGTATTAGGTCTTATTATCGGCGTGATTGCTGGTCTCTTTTTCCAGCCAGATGTACCAGTATGGCTTCAACCATACTTACCAATTATGGTTGTAGCAGCAATCGACGCACTTTTGGGTGCTGCTAGGTCTTATTTTGAACGTAATTTTTCAGACCGAGTGTTTGTGATTTCCTTCCTCTCTAATGTTATTACAGCTGTGCTCCTTGTTTTCTTAGGAACTCAGCTTGGCGTAGGCACACAGTTGACAACAGCAGTAATTGTGGTTCTTGGAATTCGTATTTTTACTAACGTGTCTGCTATTCGACGCTTTATTTTCAGAGCGTAGAACTGTGGGGATTAAGCTATGGCAGCTCGACATATAGGAAACTCAAAAAAAGCTTCATCGCCATCATCTTCAACTACAACGCATTTTTCGCGACAATCTCTGCGTAGAAAAAATAAAGGTAAAAAGCACGAGGAAGATGACACTTCGACGGGAGCTTTTCCTGTAGTCCCTCGGCGTAAACGTGGTCGATTTGTACGCGCAGTGAACGGGCGCTCATCAAGCATTGGCAATAAGATTGTGACTTCCTTGCTCATTGTTGTGCTTTGTGCGCTTTTGGGATACGGTTATGTTGCTCAAAACCGCGCTACAGATACGTCATATAGTTCGTTAAGTGAAGATGAGCTTGTGCGTTTATTGGATGAAACAAATAACTCTATTACGAAGCTCGAACAGCAGAGCAATACGCTGTCGAAGCAGCTAAAATCCGTTCAGAGAGCTGCGAATAAACAAGCACAGATTGAAAAATTGGCTGAGGAGAATGCTGAAGTTGATGGTATTTTGTCAGGCACATTGCCAGCAACAGGAAAGGGCGTAATTATCACTATTTCCAAAGCATCAAAGATTGATGCAGCTATTTTGTTTAATCTCATTGAAGAGTTGCGCAATGCTGGCGCTGAAGTTATCGATTTAGATGGTGTGCGCGTAGTGACATCGACATATGTTGTAGACACGCGTGATGGATTGATGTCTGACGGTTCATACCTCAGCACGCCATACGTTATTAAGGCGATTGGAAATCCTACATCATTAAATAATGCTGTTGAAATTGCAGGTGGAGTCGGCTCTAAGATGCGTGTTCAATACAAAGCAAAAGTTAAAGTAGAGCAGTCCAATAGTGTAAGTATTACGTCACTTCACGCTGCAAGTTCCTACACATATGCAAAGACGGTAGAATAAAACACATGACTATTCCTCTTCCAACCGCTGGTGAGACCACAAGCATTGGTATTCCAGCTATTACGATTCCTGTAACATCAACTGGTGAACGCCCGCTTACTCAAGAAGACTTTGATACAATTGCTCGTCTTGATGATACTGCGGCGCTTCTTATCTCGACGCGTGGCCCGATTGCAGGGTCTCGATATCTACTTGATGAAGATGAAATTTCTGTTGGAAGAGACCCTAAGGAAGATATTCTACTTGACGATTCAACAGTTTCTCGCCAACATGCATTCTTCCGTAGAGTCAATGGTGAATTTCATGTGATTGATGCTGGAAGCTTAAATGGCACGTACGTGAATCGAGAACGGGTGGACGAGATTGCTCTCCACAATGGTGATGAGGTTATGATTGGGAAGTTCAGACTTGTGTTCTTCACAAAGTCTGCTGTTGTCTCTTCCTAGTTCTTCACAAATAGGGCTTTAAACTACATATAGGTAGTTTCGACATTGGAGATAGAGATGGAAGTTAATCACGAACGTCCTCAGCTACAGTTGCATGTTCGCTTGGAAGATCGTGAGGATTTAAGAGCTCATGATGCTGTACAAGGTGCTTTGTTTGAAACAGAGGAGGTTCTCGAAGCAAAGCGTGGATACCGTGGGACTGTAGCCTCAAAAGTTGCAGGCATTACGTATCGTCAGCTTGACTATTGGGCAAGGAAACAAATTCTCGTACCTTCATTGAATCCATCTCATGGTTCAGGAACGCGTCGCTTATACTCATTCAAAGACGTTGTCATTCTGGCAGTATCGAAGAGATTACTGGATGCGGGTGTGAATCTTAATAATGTTACCAAGGCAATTGGCTTCTTAACACAGCGTTCTACTTCAGCTCTTGAAAATATTGTGATTGTGTGTGACGGTGATAACGTGCAGGAGTGCACTGAAAATAGTCAGATGCTTGACCTTATGAACAAAGGTAATGCTGTTTTTGGTGTTTCTGTTGGAGCCTTATGGCATCAAATGGAGGAAGCACTTGAGACTGAGAACTATGTGAACCTTGAGAATAAGGCTGTGCGGGTTAATACTGGTAATGCTATTGATGAACTAGCAGAACGCCGATTGCGCCACAAGCTTGAGGTACAAAAAGCTCAGCGCAACGAACGAACTTCTCTCGCAGTTTAACTTGAACTTTTTTGACGAAGACCGCACTTGTGCGGTCTTTTGTATATGTGGTCGAAATACGTAAGAAGTGTGCAACAGCTATATCAAATCTGACATAACGTACATTATCGGCTAAATATATATCTAAAAATAAAAAGAAAAACCAGTGGCTTACGAAGCATGTTCCGTAAGCCACTGGTCGTTATAAAAACTAAACTATTGCGCAAAATGACTATTGACGATGTTTGGTAAATCAGAAATCGTCTGCGCAACATAATCTACATTGTGCTCTTCAAATTCGCCTGGTTCTGCAAAACCCCAGCCGCATGCAATAACTTTGAGACCGGTCTCGTGAGCTCCATCAAAGTCTGTCCAACGGTCGCCAACCATAATTGCCTGATCACCGTTTTCAAAATTCACAGGAAGCTCTTTACACGCGTGAAGAATAACTTGATCCTTATGTAAACGCGACTTATCGTTTCCCTCAGAAGCGCCATAAACAGCATCAACATAATCCGTAAGACCAAAGTGTGCGCATACGCTGTTAGCTTCGCTTTGAGGTTTGCACGTAGCAACTGCCAATGTATAACCGTCATTTCGAAGCTGAGTCAAGGCTTGTGGAATTCCTGGAAATACTTCGCAAATAAATTTTCCTGGAATCTTTTCTCCAGAGTTTATAGGATCATCGAAGAATGGATAAATATATGTAGATCGGAAAACCTGAACAGCATGATCCGCCTCAGCATCATTAGGAAAACCATTTGCTTTGAAAGAGTCAAACAATGGAGGTCCAATAAATTTATCCAGCGTTGATTGTGGTGGCACTTCCCTATTTAATTGAGAATAAGTCTCACGTACGGATGCAAAAATGCCCTCATCTGACTTAGTTAAAGTGCCATCTAAATCAAGGAGCACTACTTTTGAGGGCATTTTGACCGATTCAGTATGGGTGTTAGCATCAGCATTTTTGAAATTATTCATAGTCAGGGAACCAACCACTACGTTTCATCTGGAGGCGCTTGTCAAGAAGCTCTTTAAGTTCTTCTTCGCTACGACGCTCAAGAAGCATATCCCAGTGCGTGCGCGTTGGCTTTGTAATTTCATCAGCTTCTGAATTTGTAGAATCTTCACGTTTTGCAATTTGACCACAGCGGCACTCCCATTCATTAGGAATTTCAGCGCCTTCTGCTAGAGGAAGAATTGTACGATGACCCTTTGGGCATACATATGCCACTTCTTTACGGGCAGCAAAGTCAACGTTATCATCTGATTCCAGTGATTTTGCACCGATACTCATACCTCTGAGCGAGCGTTCTGCCATACTTCCTCCTTATGCGAGCCAAATATCTACGTTATCAAACTGAAAAGACTAGTGTTTTATTCCATTTTTGTTTGCGCAGTAATTACTAATTACTATTAGTTGTTTTGTCAGTCGTTCTCAATACCGCTGTATGCCACAATTCCATGATTAATTATGTCAGAAGCACTTCGAGCGGAATCTCGAAGATAAGTGTTGTGTGTGTAATCGGCTATTGTTGCAATTTGTCCCAGAATATCCATTGTTCGCTTGCAGTTTCGGACAAAGTCTCCTCCTGTCAAATCTGTATCCCATAGCACGTCTGTTAGAGGCTTTTCACTGACCCAGTTGAACATGATTTCACACATACCAAAATCAAGCTGGGTAGTTGGCTCTAACTCATAGTCTTCGCACAGATTATGTAGTTGTGCATCGAGTGAAAGAATCTGGGAGACTGTGATTGCAATTGTTCCCTTTGATCCACCAGGGAAATGGCGAGGTTGGCCGCCTTCTCCCCTACGCGATTCATAAACGAATCCAGAACAGATACATGCCAATTCTTGAGGCGTAAGATTATCTAGTAATCCTGTTGATACAGTTTGAGCCAGAACAACATCGTTTTCACTATAGATTCTGCGCAGAAGCTCCCCTTTATTTGTTACGACGTAGCCACGGGAGCTGTCCATTTGCAGATATCCAAGAGTGAGCAAAACGTTGCAAATACGGTCAAACTTACGTGAAACTGAGCCTGTACGCGAGTTATAACGATTGCTGAGATGCTCGTATTCCTTGTATTTACGAGTCCATCTGTGTCCCCACCGCATGTGTTGTGATAAATCAGGGCAGGAGCGACACGGATGATTCTTTTCGCGCTGGCGTAAGGACTCAATCTGAGCGTCGATTTTTTTGTATGCTGCTGTGCGTTCACTTTCGGAGCTAAAGAGTTGATGCTTGAGTTTTCTGCGCTCTACTCGTTCGAGATCTGTGAGCTGCATTCGAAGCATTATGAGCGATTTGAAGTTGCCATACTCGCAGTGAAATGCTTCTTCATAATCTGCCAATGCTTGTGAAACTGCGTCAAGTTGAGAAGCAAGCTGCTCAGCAGACTCATTAGCTTCCCATTGCGCGAAGGATCGGTCAAGAGTTTGCCGTGCACTTGTTTGATCCATTGTATTAAGAAGATTTACTGCCATGTTGAATGTTGGTGCAAAACTTGAATGGAGTGGGTACACACGTTTGGATGCTAATGAAGCAACTGTAGTCGGCACAAAGCCATCATGATCAACTACAATCGCGTGACCTTGATTATCAATACCTCGGCGCCCAGCACGGCCGGTTAGTTGGGTAAACTCACCCGGCGTCAAAGATACGTGACCGATACCATTAAATTTTTCAAGTTTTTCAACTACTACGCATCGAGCAGGCATATTAATACCCAATGCCAAGGTCTCCGTAGCAAACACCATTTTGATGAGACCTTGCTCGAATAAAGCTTCAACAATCTGCCTGAATAAAGTAACCATTCCAGCATGATGTGCAGCAAATCCTTCTTCAAGAGCCTGCCTGAATCGATTGAGATGGAGGGCTCGTGCAGTATCTTTATCGAGTTTCCCATTTGTCATTTCGTCAACGATACTGCGAATCTTGCGTGCTTCCGCCTCGGTAGTAAGATGCAGTCCTGCATCTAAACATTGAGAAACAGCTTTCTCACAGCCATTGCGTGAAAAAATAAAATAGATACCTGGTAATAAGCCTAAATAATCAAGTTCATCTACCACAGCCCAACGTTTTGGTGTGTAATGCTTTAGACGTGAATTCTGGCCAGTTCCACGCTTTCCTTGAAAAAAACGAGAGCGAGAATATCTTTTGTATTGTTTAGACTTTGGTAAATCTCTGTCTCGTAGTTTCTTTGCGGCTTGTGCCATACGATCAATGGCAGTTAAAAGCTGTGGGCTGAGCTTTTCTGTAGCCGTACTTTTAGATGAATCATATAAATCATAGAGTTCTGGCTCTTTTTGCGGTCCAGCCTGGAGCAGTACATGCTGATCCAGTGGCACTGGGCGATTTTCTGAAACAACAAGTGCGGTATCAGAGCGGATAGATTCAATCCATGCAGAAAAGTCTTCAACATTTGAAACTGTTGCGGAAAGTCCAACGATTTTGACGCGCTCAGGCAAATGTATGATTACTTCTTCCCATACGGCTCCGCGCATACGGTCAGCAAGATAGTGAATCTCATCTAAAATCACGTATTGCATGGCATTTAAGGTAGAAGAATTCTCATAGAGCATATTACGCAGAACTTCTGTGGTCATTACAACGATATCTGCTTCAGAGTTAAGGGATAAATCACCAGTGAGAAGACCCACACGGTCTGCTCCATACTGGTCTACAAGCTCGTGATATTTCTGATTGCTAAGAGCCTTGATTGGCGTGGTGTAAAACGCCTTCACATTATGATTATTCTCTAAGGCATCAATTGCATCTGACTGAAATTGATCAAGTTCAAAATTTAGCGTGGCGGCAAATTGGCCAGCAACTGTCTGAGATTTTTGAACACGTTTTTTGTACTGAGCATAGCGCTGAGCTGGGCTGAGAGACATACCAAATATTCCGTCTAGTTATTCCATGATTGAGCAATTTGAGATGGCACAAGTAGATGAAGTGCCTCATGCTTGCACACCATACGCAAAGGTAATTCGCCGATCATTTCCCCATCAGCCATCACTGTAGGAGGAGCATGACCGATAGGACTGCTGTCGACGACTATGTCTGTTACTTGCTGCCAGCCGAGAGTTGGGTCTTTCATATGTGATCCGTGATATGCCTGTGCCAAGAGTCGTGCTGCATGAGCTGCTGTAGGCATAGTTTTCGTCCAGATTACATCAAAAATTCCGTCAGAGATTTCAGAGCTCGGAGATATTTTTATCCCATTACCTATGTACTGTGAATTAGCGACGAGAAGCAGCGGAGTCACAACGTCCATGTACGCTTCGCGCAGAGCTGGATCAGTATAAGTAACTCGAAAACCATACGGTTCGAGCTGTTGGATTTCAGTAAAACCTGCATGCGCGTATCTCAATTTGCCCCATGGAAGCTTGGAATCATTAGCATGACGGTTGATAGCGGCGTCAATTGAGCAGTTTAGCGCACCGCCAATGTACGTGTTAACTCGTTCTCCATTGTCTTCTGCGGACGTTACATGAGCGATATCTACAGCAATTGTTGAATTTTGTATAACAGCAGCCACAATTGCTTCGGTGCTTACATCAATTCGGTGAAGAGGAAGTCCAGCAGAGCGCGCGAAATCGTTACCTGAGCCGCATGCCACAATTCCGAGCGGAGTATTCGTGTGTGCTACGGCATTGATTCCTAGATTGACCATGCCATCTCCACCAACCACAATGAGTGCGGAAAGCTTGTGCGCTTGGCGTTGGGCGCGATGCAGAGAATTACGACGATTCTCACCTGTTAAGTCGAGTACAGAGAACCCTAAATCAATACCGTGAGAGCGCAACAGATTAACAACATGACGCCCTTGCCTCTCCCCTTTGCCGTTATCTGAGGCAGGATTCGTAATAACACCAATGACCTTATGACGAGAATTCGCGTTCACTGCCATACGTTCTCTCCCTCATAAAAAGTATTGCAAATGCGGTGGTAGTGGCTAATCGTCTGCGTCAATTCCTAAGTTTTCAGCAATCTGATTGTAGTCTTCGGCTGTTCTATCTTTCCATTCAGACCACTTTTTTGCATGCCTGTCTTGAGCCGCTTCGTGTCGCCTTATCATTGTTGCATGCTTAGTGGCATATCGATTTGCTGCTTGTGAAATTGGCTGAGTAAAAAGTGGGGTGCTGTCTGCATGCCGAGCTTCTTCAGTGTCACTCATTTTACCAACACGTTCAAAAATATCACTGGAAGTCTGATTTGCAGTTAGTAACAAATTCATACCGCGCTTAAAAGCGTAGATTCCTCCAATAATAATCATTGCGAGCATGAAAATAGTTATGAGTAGCCACACCCACCACGGCATATTACTCACCGTCCATAGCGTTGTTAATGCTCAGTTCTTGCTGAGCACGAGCTTTAATCATTGCATGCAAAGTCTTAGGGCCAACTGCAGTGATGTGGCGAGCATGTGCAATGCAGAATGCCACAAACCAAGAATCAGAAGAAACAGTAATATGAACTTTCTGACCGTCTTTCCAAGGCTCTACTGTTGCCCCAGGTAATGAAGAAATAAACGATGGATTAACAGTGTCAGTGACAAAAACAGTTTGGGTGCCATTCTCGAAGCTCCACCTGCGCAGTTCAGAAAGAGGAACGTCTGGAACTTCAATTGTGTGGCTCGGTTCTACACTTTCAACATGACTTATGCGAGCTAAGCGAAGAGTCTGCCACTTATGCGATTCATCAATAGCATTTTTAGACTTGTTCGCTGGCATTGTTTGTGATGCCTGTACTGCCGATGAATCGTCTTTTGAGTCTTGCACAGATACTTCGTCTGTATTTTCTGCAGTGACAGAAGTGTCAGGAACTTTACGATCTGCATCACTGACGCCATTCCATACAGCTGCGTAGTACACGTCTTCGTCCACGTAAATACGCGCTGGTGCCACGAGTTTGCGGCGAGTTCGGCCAGCACCGTCTGTGTATTCCATGTCGAGAAGCTGATGATGATCAATAGCGTGTTTGACGATTTCGTAGCAAGCCGGTTCAAGCTCGTAACCAGTTAAACTCAGCCAAGGAGTAGTTCCTGGCGTAGTGTACTCGCGGAGCTTCTCGTAGAGGGCCTCAGCACGATTACGAGCGGATTCCGGCATCAATGGCGAATGCGCCAAATAACTTACAGAAGCGGTCAAAAGGCTCATATATTGAGGTGAAACACCTGCAAGACGCTCAAGCCCCAAGGAATTCGTGGCACAGATAATGCCTTCAGATTCCAACAAAGACCAGTCGATGTCAAAGAACTGACTTCCTGCCATCTCTCCATCGTCGGAAACTGTTGTCAGAGTGCCAATATCCTTGCGAATTGTGGTAATAAAACGCTTTTCCTCTTCAGGAGTATGAGCTTTACCAACGAAGCGCTCGGCAAGTTCAGAAAGGAGAAACTCTTCGCCCAAATGCGCGGAAAGGAAGAGCATCAGACGCAAGCGGCGGTCTACTTCTGAGCCAGATTGGATAGGACTCTTAGAAGGATGCTTTTCTTCGGGTGCATCAGAACTATCCGCTGATTGCGCATCGCGGAAAGCTTGCTCAACGGGTATAGCCTTATTCTTTGTAGTAACTGTTGCGTCTTTAAACTCAGAAGCAGCATTAAGACGACGCTTGTACGCCGCGATTGCCTCTGGTGGGTTGATAATTGACGCGCCAGGGTGTTCAAGTACGAATGTGGCTAAATCGTCCGAATCTGTGTATGCAACATTGATATTTTCGCCTTCAACCTTAACGGTTGCTGCAAAACGGCGCGAATCAACTACACGCATTAAAGTATCAGGAATGGTTTGAGTGCCAAGCCCCGGGGCTATGGAATCAAGCCCGAGGCCAGGAGTTGGAACCTGAGCCACGCGTGGAGCTGTGCGTGAAGTCTTTATATCTTCGTGCTTAGCACGCTGTGTCTGATTAGACATGGAAATGGAGCGTGCTAAATAATTTGCTGCTGCAAGTACAGGGAGATCTTCTGGATCAAACTGCATGCGAATACGAGGCTCATCCCCTAGTTGAAGCCTGTATGAAGCAAAATCCTGACCTTCAGATTTGGAAGAATATTCGGGCTGGCGTGACTCGATAGCTATGCCCATGGCAGTGAGCTTTGCACGGTCACGTTGGAATTGCTTTGCAAAGGCTGCTTTCGCTGCCTGATCAGCAAGCTCGCCATAGGAATCGGCGTATGCCTTGACTCTTTGAGCAATTTGACGTGATGTCAACCACTGTGGAAAAGCTGAAGACAAAACCGCCAAAACATCTAGTTCGTGCTTTCCCCATTTATCTGAGAAGCGGCGCCTGCCATTAGAAGATCCTTCAGCCATCAGTCCTCGCGCTTTAAAAATATGAAATACAACTTCGTGCTTCTGGATTGAAGCACCCGAGTACATTCTAATGACTTTTTTTTAAAAACACACGGGAAATGAAATTTTTTCCCTAGGCGTGGACAAAATCAGTATTTATCTACCTCTTTCGAGCGTGTCGCAAGAGAATATGCACTTTAATGACAAATTATGGGTAGAGTTATTTTTATTTACTAACCATTCACTAATGATTGCGACGAGTCGGGCTGGTGGGATTTGAACCCGCGACCCCTTGACCCCCAGTCAAGTGCGCTACCAAGCTGCGCTACAGCCCGATGAATACCTAATCCAATGAGACCCGTAAAAACAGAGGTAATTTTATATCTCATTTATATCTCAAATTAGGCAACGTGGAAAAGTGTAGCACACTTCATAAAGTGTGTATTCACATCGCATTTTGAAATAGGTGAAAGTGTTCCAAAAAAACAGAGTCAAAGGAAATATACCATTGATATACCTTTGGCTCTGCCTATGCGACTAGTCACAGTTAACTACAATTAGTTATATCGACTAATTTAGCTATATCGACTAATCACTCAAACTACTTGCGCTTTTTCTTTTCGCGGATATTGACGGAAATCTGGATAGGAGTTCCCTCAAAACCGAATTCCTCACGCAAAGAGCGTTCGATATATCGGCGATAACCGTGCTCTAAGAATCCTGTTGCAAAAATCACGAAGCGAGGCGGCTTCGTAGAAGCCTGCGTTGCGAACAGAATGCGGGGCTGCTTTCCACCGCGCAGGGGGTGTGGATGTGCTGCCTGAAGCTGCCCCAAGAAAGCGTTGAGCTTACCAGTGGAAATACGCTGATCCCATGATTCGAGTGCCTTCGTCATCGCATCGTGGAGTCGGTTTGTGTGCCAGCCAGTCAAGGCAGAAAGATTGACTCGCTGGGCCCATGTAACGCGGTTGAACTCAGTTTCCCATAAACGTTCAATGCGTTGGCGACCAAAATCGTCGAGTTTATCCCATTTGTTGAACACCAGCACAAGCGCGCGTCCGGCGTCTACTGCCTGACTCATAACTTTCAAATCTTGATCCGAAATCGGCTGAGAAACATCGAAGACCACAAGTGCGAGTTCTGCACGCTCGATTGCTGCTTGAGTGCGCAAACTTGAGTAGTAGTCTGCGCCGGTTTGCTTATGAAGGCGGCGCTTGATACCAGCTGTATCAATGAAAAGCCAATTTTCATTACCAACGGTAATTACCTCATCTACGGGATCGCGTGTTGTGCCAGCCTCGTCGTTCACCACTGCGCGTTCTTCATGAGCGAGCTGGTTAAGCAAAGAAGACTTGCCCACATTCGGTCTGCCAACTAATGCCACTCTACGCAATCCGCTTGGAGTTAAGAATCCAGAAGTTTTTTCTGCTTTCTTGAGGGAGTCCAGTGCCTCATCGAGAAGATCACCCACTCCCCTTCCATGCATAGCAGAAATTGGGTGTGGTTCACCGAGTCCAAGCTTCCAGAATTCAGACGCCATGTATTCAGACATCTGCGTATCCATCTTGTTCACAGCCACAGTGACGGGCTTACCTGATGAGCGAAGCATACTGACGATGCGCTCATCTGTAGCAGTCAAGCCAACAGTCCCGTCCACAACGAGCACAACGGCATCCGCAAGAGTCACAGCGATTTGTGCTTGGGAAGCGATTGCTGACTCGATACCTTCAACATCTGCTTCCCACCCGCCGGTATCAACAAGACGGAAGTCGGTCCCTGCCCATTCTGCGTCATAACTTACTCGGTCACGAGTAACGCCAGGAGTATCTTCTACAATTGCCGCACGACGGCCGAGAATACGGTTGACAAGTGTTGACTTTCCCACGTTCGGGCGACCAACAATGGCGAGTACCCCGACCTGACGGCCACGAGGATCATCCTCTGATCCATCATTATGATCAGCTTGGAAGAGAGTTTCATCTTCTTCCTCAAGCTCGTAATCATTAAGCTGGACTGCGTATTCGGCATAGAGCTGTTCATCTATGGCTGCTTCAACGAGACGGATAAGAGTATCCAGAGTCTGCTGGAAATTCATGTCAGAATTGTCAACAGTTATAACACCTTCGGCTGCTTCAGTAAATGAAGTGACTTTAGAATCTTTCGCATCTCGCTCAGCAACATTGTCTGTGCCCGCTTGAGGTTTCTTGCCAGATGCAGCACTGTTTTGCGCGTTGCGGCGAGCTTGACGTATCTCTTCACGAGCTGTCAAAAGAATGCGTACCTCAGCGTTAGGAGCTACAACAGTCGTGATATCGCGCCCCTCAACCACAATCCCTGTGCCATTAGAGAAAGAGTTATCAGCATTCTCAGCGTCAATATATGCACGTTGAGCAGCAATCAGCAGATGCCGAACAGGAATAATTGAAGAGATTGCAGACACGTGAGAAGAAACTTCGGATGAGCGAATTGCTTCACTTAAATCTTCCCCATCGCACGAAACTGTTGCTATAGAAGGGTCAACCGAAATATCGAAATGATCTTCAGTGAAAAATTCAGAAACAAGATTTGTTAATCGTTCTTCATCTTCAGTAGATACGCCTTCGAGGGTTTCACCGTTATGCAGGCACCACCATGCCGCAGCACGATACATTGCACCAGTATCCAAATATGCATACCCAAAATGCTCTGCCAATGCCTTGGAAGTGCTGGATTTACCTACTCCAGAGGGACCATCAATAGCTACGGTAATCACAGACTCACCGCCTTGCTGAGAGAATTAACTTCTGTTTGGGAAAGAATTCTGTATGAACCAGGTTTGATATCACCTAGCTTAATTGGCCCAATTTGAGTGCGAATAAGACGAGTTACCTCAAAACCGAGAGATCCGAACACGCGGCGCACAATGCGGTTACGGCCTGAATGAATTACTACTTTGACAATGGAATGATCGCGATTCTGGTCAATAATAGAGCACTGATCAAGCTTGATCCATCCGTCATCGAGCTGCACACCTTGTTTCACCAAGCGGCGGCATACGTTTCCACCAATGTGGCCTTCAAACGTTGCAATATAAGTCTTTGCAACCTCATAACGAGGATGCATAACGTGTTGAGATAATTCACCATCATCGGTCATCAAAATAAGACCTTCAGATTCGTAATCGAGGCGTCCCATATGGAATACGCGCTCGTATTTATCTCCTATAATGTCCCGCAGTGTCCAACGTCCCTTAGGATCGTCCATAGTTGACAAAACTTTCTTCGGCTTATTGAGCGCCAAAGTAATGTGTTTATTGGAAATGCGGATTCGTGAACCGTCAACGCGAATCTGCTGTGTCTGTGGATTCGCTCGGGCTCCAAGCTCGGTAACAAGCTCCCCATCAACTTCGACTCGACCATCCAAAATCATTTGTTCACATTTACGGCGAGACCCAAAACCGGCTTGAGCTAAAAGTTTTTGAAGTCGAATACCGTCTGTAGATTCTTCATGCGCTTTTTTCGCGCGGGAATATGGATGTGGCATCGTTCTCCCAACGTGGCCATGCAGCAACGCTGCGTGCACTATAAAAGTGCTTCTAATAGATCTACTTCATTTTACTCAGTGCTGTGGATTTGCTAAGAAGAAAGAAATTACGAGGCATAAAATAGCAAAAATTTGAGGAAATTTAAGGGATTCGAAGTTCTCTTTATAGAAATTCTCAGCTTTCTTAGGCTACTCCATGGTAATATGACCACGTTTCATAGTTGACTCACAGTTGTGATAAGTCAAGTGTTATAAGGATTCACATGTCTGATACTCTCGTTTACACTTCTGAGGAACCTGAAATTGAGTTCGGTTTGCATAATTCGCGCGTTGCTCGCGTGGGTGCTGAGCTTTTTGGTAGCTTCCTCCTCTTCTTTATGCTGTTTGCTGGCACCACTTGGGTTGCCTTGATGAGCACATACTCCATGGTTGCTGTTGTTGGTCTGATTACTGGACTTGCTTATGCAGCTGTTACCCTCATTTTTGGCAAGGTTTCTGGTGGTCACTTTAATCCTGCTGTTTCCTTCGCAGCGGCTTTGACGTCTCAGATTTCATGGTTGGACGCTATTCTTTACATCATTGCTCAGATTGTTGCTTCAATCGGTGCAGGTGCATTGGTAAAGGTAATGCTCCCAACTTCTTCAAGCATTACCCTTAAGACGTGGCTTGCGCAGGCATTAAACGGTTATGATAAGCTTTCACCTTCTTACTCTTCCCTGTCTTCAGCAAACTTGACTTTCGGCATTGCAACGGCAATTGTGATTGAAATCTTATTGACTTGCGTTGTTATTGGAGCTTACTTCTCCACAGTTGATGAAAGCGGTAAGCACAAGCCTTCTCACGTTGCTGCAGTCGGTGTAGCTTATGGTGCATCTACTATGGTTGCTTACTATATTGATGGTGGTTCCTTCAATCCAGCACGATCAACTGGTATCGCAATTGTCTCTAAGATTTTCACCAATACCAGCACAAATCCTTTGAGCCAATTGTGGGTGTTCTGGATTTGCCCACTTCTTGGTGCAGCAGTAGTTGCTCTCGTGTGCATCATCCGTACCTCTGTCGTTGCTAATCAGCGTGCTGCTGCGCAAGAACTCATCGCAATGCGCATGGAAAAAGAAGCTGCTGAAGAAGCAGAGTATGATTTTGATTCTGTTGATGGCGATGAATACGACGAAGACTACGATGAGTCCGAAGAACCAGATGAATCAGATGAATCAGATGAATCTAGTGATGAAGCCTCTCAAGACTCTGAAATAAATGCAGATGACTCAGAGAAAGTTGAACAAGCAGCCGAATCTACAACTAAGACATCTGTCAATATTGTTTTTGAATCTAGTGAAGAGGCGAACGAAGGCAACGAAACTAAATAGTTTCTCAGAAATCGTTTAATTCGACTAGTTATAGCTAAGGATTTAGAAAAAAATAAAGGGTCTGGCTTGAATGAACTAGGCCCTTTTGTATGCCTTCATGTAGTTGCACGTTCGATTTATAAGTTTTGTCTACTGCTTTTTTTGTCCGCCACTATATTGAGAAAAGCGTAAGAAATTTAAAGCGCGAGGATGCTCATATAGAGAACGATGAGTCCTAACCCTAAACAGATACTGATGAAAGAGTCAAAGAAGACTCCCCTAACTTTCCAAGGGCTTTTACCGCGCAATACAATTCGCAATACACCAGAAAATATGGGAACACCACTGATGATTGCGGTAGAAATACCTACATGACCAAAAGCCATAATGATTGCGCAGGCTACGATAATTGCGCACAAAGCCCACTCGTACCAAGTTTTACCTTCGTCTTGTTCACTCACGTATGGGTGGTGGTGCTTTGTGGATGCACTGTCATTATGACTTTTGGATGTCATAGGTATAGGCCTCTTTAACTCATCGTTAACTCAGTGGAAGAAGTGGCGGGTGCCCGTCGTGTACATAGTAATGCCAGCTTCTTGGGCAGCCTTAAAGACTTCTTCATCTCGGATAGATCCGCCAGGCTGTACGATTGCTTTTACACCAGCGTCAACAAGAATCTGCATTCCATCTGCAAACGGGAAGAATGCATCAGAGGCTCCTACAGCTCCTTGCGTACGGTTTTCGCCATTCGCAAGAGTATTTGCGCGAGTGACGGCAAGCTGACTAGAATCAGCGCGATTTACCTGCCCCATGCCGATGCCAACTGTTGCACCGTCGTGTGCTACAAGAATTGCATTAGATTTCACAGAGCGAACTGCACGCCATGCAAATATAAGGTCTTTCATAGTTGCTTCGTCTGCAGCTTCGCCTGCAACGAGAGTCCATGTTGATGGATTATCACCTTCAGCATTGATACGATCCATGTCTTGCACGAGCAGACCGCCGTCAATAAGGCGCATCTGAGGAACAGTCTGTGGAGCCTTCGCAACCTTGAGAATACGAAGATTTTTCTTGGTCTGTAGAAGTTCAAGAGCTTCCGGCTCGTAGTCGGGAGCCACAATAACTTCAGTGAAGATAGGCTTGATTGTTTGAGCCATTTCGAGTGAAACAGTTGCATTTGCTGCAATAACACCGCCATATGCGCTCATTGGGTCGCATGCATGCGCCTTCTTATGGGCTTCAGCAACGGTGCTACCGATTGCGAGACCACATGGATTAGAGTGCTTAACAACGGCAACTGCAACATCATGAGGGAAATCCCATACGCTGCGCCACGCCGAGTCAGCATCAACGTAGTTGTTGTAGCTCATCTGCTTTCCGCCAAGTTGCTCTGCATGAGCAAAATCTCCGGACGCCAATGGATCCACATAAAGTGCTGCACTCTGGTGTGGATTCTCACCATAACGTAATACTGCAGCGCGATCCCAAGTACGAGTATTGGCGGAAAGGTATTGCTCGCTCTCCCCCAAGCTGGCAGGTTTTGGCCATGCTACAGAAGCCCATTCGTTAATTGTTGCGTCGTAGGAAGCTGTGTGAGCATAAGCCTTAGCGGCTAAGTAACGGCGTTCTTCAAGAGTAAAACCTTGACCGTTGTCAATACGCTCAGAGACGAGTGAATAATCGGCTGGATCTGTAATAACGGCAACGGTCGCAGCATTCTTTGCAGCGCCGCGAACCATTGAAGGGCCGCCGATATCAATCTTTTCGATAATATCTTCTTCACTTGCGCCACTACGCACGGTATCTGCAAACGGATAAAGATTTACAATAACTGCATCGAATGGCTCAATATTGAGCTCTTTGAGCTGGCGAGCATGATCAGGGTTGGTCATATCTGCCAAAATACCTGCATGGATATGCGAATCAAGAGTTTTAACTCTTCCTTCGAGACTTTCAGGGAAGCCTGTAATGGTCGAGACTTCAACTACGTCTACTCCCATGTCGGCTAAAACTTTAGCTGTAGATCCAGTAGAAACAACCGTTGTTCCAGCTTTAGCAAAAGTGTGGGCTAATGTATCAAGCCCTTCTTTGTGGAATACGGATACAAGCACACGATTAAGAGGGCGATTTGTGCTCATTGATTCTCCTTCATTGTGGTGGAACTTTCCGGTTGCTCATTGGATGAAGCATCGGCTGAAATCTTGGATTGAGTGCTACGTGTAGCACGCGGTTTTCTGATCTTTTCGGAGCTGTGACTAGGATCTAAACCTACTTTTGAGTCTAGTTGTAAGCTCGCCTTCGACTTTGAACCAGACTCGTTATCAGAACTATTTGATAAAACTTTTTGTGAAAAACGATCCCATAAATTTAGCGTAACAGCGCGTAAAGATACTACTAGTAACGTGATAAGCCACGCTGCAAAGAGTCCCCATGCTACTGGTCGTCCAACACTGCCAAGAGAACCTGCAATCTCTACCCCGATGGTGGTAAGATTACCTGTTCCTAGTCCGCCCGTTGACAATGTGAAAGCGATATTTGCACATACAATTGTGAGGATGGTAGCAAACACGAAAGCACCAGCAGGATAGAGAAAATTGATTATGGTTTGTAGAGAAATCTTCGTATCGTCGCCGTTGCTATTTTCAACATCTGATAAAAGATTGAACTGCCGAGTTGAAGCAAGTGTGTGAACACCGAGAATGAAGATTGCAATAACAGGAAGAACGAGAAGTACGTAAATAGCAACTGTAGAGTTGATTTTATCTGGCAAAAGTCCAAATATAGGAATAGACGGCAAATTACTTGACTGACCTGTCCACAGAGTGAAAGTTCCTAGAGTTCCAATAGAAAATCCTTGACCTAGCACCCATGCAAGAGCCCACAGCATAAAGTTTGGCAGCCATAAGAGACTCAGCAGAGTAGTCATAATGCGTGAACCAATCTGCATATCAGCAAGGCTGAACACTTTGCCCATGGAGTCGTAATTCATGATGACCCAAAACATCACAGTCAGGGTGCTCAACAGAACGAAGAAGAAGATTATACGTTGGGTGAGTTGCCAGCCTAACCGCAGCGTTCTACGCAACGTGGCAGACATGCGGCTTTCCAGCCATTCATTGAAAACACGTATAACAGGTGTTTCTCGTGACATAGAAAGGCAGTAGCCGAGGATGAATACGACTGCGCTCTTTACCCCAATAATCCACAGACTATCTTGGAGATGAAATGACGAGTGTTGAGCAATAAAAACACAGATACCAGTCCACACTGCGGTGCCCCACACGAAGCCAGTAACTGTTTGCGGTGTGCGCTGAGAAACAGAACGTATCAGAGCCACAATAGAAAGCGTTAGCCCTAAAGGAACAAGTGAAATAACAAGCGATTCATATTTGATAGGCACAGTAAAACTGAGCATAAGAAGAGCTTGAGTAAGAGGAATCGTATTATAAACAACGGATGTCCCCTCCTCCATAGATATGATGAGGAGGAGTAAAGCCATAAACAAGCCTAGGGCAATAGTGTACAAAGCAAGAGAAATTAGTGCTATCAGAACTCCATGAGCGGCTTTTGAAAAGCGCCTCTTCCAGAGATTTTGCGATGAATGTACAGCCGATGATGCCATATATGTTCGAGACTATCCGTTGATGCTCAGAAAAAATTTAGGCAGGCATGGTAAACAAGGAGGAAATAGGATATTGAGAAATTCTCTCATAGCCATCTAATCCGTCAAGCTTCATTACGAAGGCAAACCCTACAACTTCGGCCTTTACCTTTTCCATAAGCTGCTTAGCTGCCCATGCCGTTCCGCCGGTTGCTACCAAATCGTCCACAATGAGCACTCGTGAACCTGGCTTAATGAGGTCTTCTTCGATTTCGACACTAGCTTTACCGTATTCCAATGTGTAAGACTGGCTCACAACAGGTGGTGGCAGTTTTCCTGCCTTGCGGACTGCTACGAAGCCTTTGTTGAGGCGTTGAGCGAGAGCCATACCTATAAGGAAGCCTCGTGCTTCTAGTCCGACTACGTAGTCAAATGAATCAACATCAACTGGAAGAATAGAAATAAGCGCATCTGTAAGAAGCTTACTCCCGTGTGGGGTTGCAAACACAGGCATGAAATCGCGGAAGAGTATGCCCTCATTTGGGAATCCTGGGATTGTGCGAATAAGAGAGCTTAAATATTGTGCATCTTCATCATTAAGCGCATGCTTTTCATTTAATGTGATATCTGTTGCCATTGGAAGCTCTCTACCTTCTTACTTCTTATTTGGCCGTTATTCGACTTTTATTAGTACTCAGTATTAAACATATATGGGCGCCCTGTATGTAAAGAGGCCGCCCAAAGAAATTAGCGATTTTGTGACTGGAAGTCTACCTGGTCGCCTGCTTCTGCAAGGTCTCCAGACTGCTCGCTCGAAGTCGAGGAGATCTCTGTTACCTCTGCAGGTACAGAGACAACAGATTCTTCTGTGCTGTCTGTACTATCGTTACCAGCTTCTGTATTATCAGTGGCTGGGAGTGGATTCCCCAGTTCATCTACTTCATCATCGCTAACATAAGCCGGAACGATTGGAGGTTCCGTGATTGCCTGAATGCGCCAGCGGGAAAGATTTCCCTCAGAATTGATGACAACCTGATCTTTATCAAGATCAACAGATTCGATTGTTCCAAGTAAGCCTGAGAATGTTGCTACTTCAGTGCCGGGCTGAAGACTCTCACGAAAATCTTTGGTCTTCGTCTGCTGCTTCTTTTGCTGGCGAGATTGCCACCACATCATTGCAACCATTGCAACGACGAGGACAACCATAATGATTCCGGAGCCCATAGAATTCCTTACTGTAAAAGATGAAAATTAAATAGCGTTACACGCCATATCCATCGACGAGTCTAGAACAAAGAATTGACATCAGAAGGTGGCGCAAGACCTAAATGGTGCCACGCTTTGGATGTAGCCGCGCGTCCGCGTGGAGTGCGAATCAGGAAGCCTTCGCGCACTAAATAGGGTTCGCATACGGTTTCCACAGTTTCTGCTTCCTCACCCACCATCGCAGATAGATTATTCAGCCCCACAGGGCCGCCTTTGAACTGCTTACAAATTGCATTGAGAACAGCAATATCTAGACGATCTAACCCCTCGGCATCAATCTGATACAGTTCGAGAGAATCATAAACAGCTTCTGCATCTGCAGATTCAAGGTCGTGAACAATAACCCAATCGCGCACACGTCGCAGTAAACGATTTGCAACACGAGGTGTACCACGTGAACGAACCGCAAGCTGATGCGCTGCCTGATTGTCTAGAGTTAAGTCAAGTACTGCTGCAGAACGCTTTATAAGACGTTCTAATTCAGATACTGGGTAGTAATCCAAATGAGCTGTAAAGCCAAAGCGAGCACGCAAAGGCGACGGAAGCATACCTTCTCGTGTTGTTGCACCAATAACAGTGAATCGAGGCAACGTCAATGGAATAGATGTTGCGCCTGGGCCTTTGCCGACCATTACATCAACGCGAAAATCCTCCATAGCAATGTAAAGCAGCTCTTCTGCTACGCGAGGCAGGCGGTGAATTTCATCGATAAAGAGTACTTCGCCCTCGTCCAGTGAACTCAAGATAGATGCTAAATCGCCTGCGTGCTGAATTGCCGGACCAGATGTCACGCGTATAGGAACTTGTAGCTCATTAGCGACAATCATAGAAAGAGTCGTCTTGCCAAGCCCTGGAGGCCCGGCAAGCAAGATATGATCGGGTGGAACTCCTCGTTTCTGCGCAGCATCAAGGAACAGCTTCATCTGAGCCTTAAGCTGGGGTTGACCAATGAAGGTGTCTAAACTTGAAGGGCGAAGCTCTTCATCGCTGAGAGTTTCGTTGTCTTGAATCTGACCAGAAACAGTGCGCAATGATGCTTCAACGGCATCTGCGTTGTTGTGAGGAAAGTCTTCATCTGGGAATAATGAACCATGAGATGACGTAAAATCAGTCATTTTATTTATTTGCCTTTACCTTACGCGATCAAGACTGGTCAGAGCAGCTTTAAGCACACGTGGAATATCAGCGGATTTAAGTGGTGTGCTGAGCTGCAACAATTCTATTGCAGACTTCACAGCAGGAATCGCATCGCGTGATTGCCATCCCAAAGAAATCAAGCCAGTAACCACTTGTTGAGTGCCTGTATCTTCGATATCGGTTTCTTCTGAGGAAATGTTAGATTTGCCATCATTGTTGAGCGCAGAAATGTCGAGCGAACCAGAGAGTTCTAGGATAATTTTTTGTGCACCTTTTTTACCTAAGCCTGGTGTTTTTGTAAGAGCAGTTGAGTCATTATTACGAATAGCAGATGCCAGTTGATCTGGCGTCATAGTCGAAAGCACAGAAAGTGCAACACGTGGCCCTACCCCGCTTACCTTTTGCAATTGGATAAAAAGCTTTTGAGACGTGGTGTGCAAGAAACCATATAAAGCAATTGCATCTTGAGAAACAGTCATAATCGTATGAATCATATGGGTTTGACCGGTGTGAATTTGGCTGAGATCTTTGGAAGACATACGAACTGCATAGCCAACTCCATTGACGTCAATAATCGCAGTATCTGCTTCGATTGAAATCACTTCGCCAGTAAGACTAGCAATCATGGTAGCTCCTCATGTCTGCAAGGCAAGTATTATTCGAACGTATGTTCGATAGGTTACATGTCTCTACGGACACCCCTTCCTCGTGCTACTTTGCGCGTGGCCTCAGCCCATTTTCGCTGGGCAGGGGTCAAATGTTGTTCGCGCTCTCCTCCTTGAATAGCGCCTGATGGACGCAACGCATGGCAGATAGCAAGAGCTAGAGCATCAGCAGCATCTGGTGGGTCAGGTATTTGCGTCAATGACAAAATTTTTGTGACCATAGACTGCACCTGCTGCTTATTTGCCTTACCATTGCCAGTTACTGCAAGTTTGGCTTCTGTTGGAGTATGAAGTGCCACAGGAATATTGCGTTGTGCAGCTGCAACCATTGCTAATCCAGCCGCCTGAGCTGTTCCTAAAACGGTGTTGCGATTCTCTTGAGCGAATACGCGTTCAATAGAAACTATGTCGGGTGCGAATGTATCAAGTTTTGTGCTCAACCCATTAAAAATTTGAAGTAACCGCAAATCTTGAGGATTTTCTGGACTGCTTCGAACCACATCAACGTGGATAAAAGAAAGCCGGCGATGCTGGCCGGCCTCGATTACGCCGACCCCGCAGCGTGTAAGCCCGGGGTCGACTCCAAGAATAATCATAGATTCAGATTACTCTTTACTCTGCTTCTTCAAGCTGAGACATTACTTCATCAGAAGCTGTCCATGCGCTGTAAACGTTCTGCACATCGTCAAGATCGTCCAAGTTATCAATAAGCTTAGTTACCTTGAGAGCAGATTCGAGATCCAAATCAACACTGTTCTGTGGAACTAAGGAAGTCTCAGCAGAATCATAGTCGATGTTAGCTTCCTGAAGCGCTTTACGCACATCAACAAGAACGCTTGGATCTGTTGTGATAGTGAATTCCTCGCCATCGTCAGCTACATCTTCTGCGCCTGCTTCTGCAGCAATTTCAAAGAGATTGTCATAATCAACACCTTCAGAAGGAACGACAATCTGACCTTTACGCTCGAAGTTGAAGCTCACAGAACCGTTGGATGCAAGAGAACCGCCACCCTTAGTAAGAGTAGAACGTACATCTGCTGCAGCGCGGTTGCGGTTATCTGTAAGGCACTGAATAATAAGACCAATGCCACCAGGTGCGTAGCCTTCATAAACGATCTCTTCGTAGTTTGCACCGCCAGCTTCTTCACCTGAGCCGCGCTTTACTGCACGAGTGATATTGTCTGCTGGAACAGAGCTCTTCTTTGCCTTGACGATTGCATCATATAAAGTTGGGTTTCCGTTAGGATCGCCACCGCCAGTGCGTGCTGCAATTTCGATGTTCTTGATGAGCTTGGCGAACAGCTTGCCGCGCTTTGCATCGATGGCTGCCTTCTTGTTCTTAGTGGTGGCCCACTTGGAATGTCCTGACATGACTCTCCTGACGTGTAGAGATATAGTCCTATAAACGTAATGATTCTAAGGACGCGCACAGACAAGCATACAATTTCAGATAATTTTCTCCTATATGCTCATATGCGTTATATCGGCTTGTTGTATATCGTATATGTCTACTGTGCATTGTGATACACAAAAACAATCCGCTGTATAACGGTTATTACCCCAAGAATGGCCAATAGAACCATTCCAAGTGATAATACGATTACCGGAGCTCCCAAGCCAGTTACAGCCATTGCCACCAAAATGATGGTAAGACGATCGGCGCGAGTTGCAACTCCAAGCTTTGGGTCAACTCCAATAGATTGGCCGCGTGCTCTCACATATGACGTTACAAATGACGTCATTATTGCAACTAGTGAGCTCCAAATGCACAACTGGGGCCATAACGTTTCAGCATTATCTAGTCGAATGCAGTAGATAATTACCGCTACGATAACGGCCCAATCAGCAATGCGATCAAGTGAGGAATCAAGAAATGCTCCAAAACGAGTTCCCCCACCCTGCAATTTAGCCACAGACCCATCGAGTGAGTCAAAAAGCACAAGCAGAGTTAACAAAAAAGCTCCAGCAAAAAGCCAACCAGTCAATCCCGCTGCAAATGCCACGAGTACTGTACCAATGGCACCGATTACAGTGAGCGTATTGGCGGTAAGACCAAGCTTCACACACAATTGAGCAATTGGCTCAATTAGGCGTTTGAACGGGGCTCGTAAATTTTCAAGCATTTCTCGTGAATCCTTGTATAGATTACTGAGTTACGGCTACTGAGTGACAGCTGCAAATTCGTCTGCAGAGTTCACAAGTACGCGCTGGTCAATAACGGCTTTAATCCAATCAATTGCCTGATCAACCGCAATACCATTGAGCTGGCTACCATCACGGAAGCGGAAGCTAACGGCGTTGTTGCTCATATCATCGTCACCTACGATGAGAATGAATGGAGCCTTTGATTTGGAAGCATTGCGAATCTTCTTGCCGAAGCGGTCGTCAGAAGCATCAAGCTCGCATCGAACAAGATCCTCGTCAAGCTTATTGATAACTTCCTGTAAGTAATCCACATTTGCTTCAGACACTGGAACGCCGAGCACCTGAACTGGAGCCAACCATGCTGGGAATGCACCGGCATAATGCTCAAGCAAAATTGCGAAGAAGCGCTCGATAGAGCCAAAGAGCGCACGGTGAATCATCACTGGACGCTGACGGCTGCCATCTGGAGCAATGTATTCAAGATCAAAACGCTCAGGCAAATTGAAATCAAGCTGAATCGTAGATACCTGCCATGTGCGTCCCAGAGCGTCACGTGCCTGAACTGAAATCTTTGGACCGTAGAATGCAGCCCCTGCTGGATCGTCCACGAGTTCAAGACCAGAATCTTTAGCGACTTCTGCAAGAGTAGTTGTTGCTTCTTCCCAGATTTCGTCAGAGCCAACATACTTGTGCTCGTCCTTAGTGGAAAGCTCCAAGTAGAAGTCATTCAGGCCAAAGTCTTTAAGAAGACCAAGTACAAATCCAAGTATGCTCTTAAGCTCATCACGCATCTGTTCGCGTGTGCAGTAGATATGAGAATCATCTTGTGTTAAGCCGCGAACTCGCGTCAAACCATGCACAACACCAGACTTCTCATAGCGATATACAGTGCCAAACTCGAAGAGACGAAGTGGAAGCTCTCGATAAGAGCGCTGGCGAGAGCGGAAAATAAGGTTATGCATAGGGCAATTCATTGGCTTCAAGTAGTAGTCAAAGCCTTCTTTTGTGACATTGCCATTCTCATCACGCTCTTCATCCACGCGCATTGGCGGATACATGCCATCCTTGTACCAAGTCAAGTGACCTGAAGTTTCGTAAAGGCCGCCCTTGGTGATGTGAGGAGTCTGAACGAAGGAATAGTGATTCTTGCGATGCTGTTCGCGCGAATATTCCTTCATAGCGTTGATAATTGCAGCGCCCTTTGGATGGAATACTGCTAAGCCTGAGCCAATTTCATCGGGGAAGGAGAACAAGTCCATCTCGGTGCCAAGCTTACGGTGGTCTCTCTTTGCGGCTTCTTCGAGCTGATTGAGATAAGTTTTCATATCTTCTTTAGAAGCCCATGCGGTACCGTAAATACGCTGAAGCATAGGATTTTTCTCATCGCCACGCCAATAAGCTGCTGCTGCACGCTGAATTTTGAAAGCCTTAATAAAACGAGTATTAGGAAGGTGTGGCCCGCGGCACAAATCTTTCCATGCCACTTCCCCATCACGGCGTACATTGTCGTACATACTGAGTTCACTTGCAGAAACTTCAGTGCTTTCTTCCTCAGAAATTTTATCTTCTGCAGAGCCGATAAGATCAAGCTTATATGGCTGATCTGCTTCTTCTGAGCGTGCTTCTTCTTCAGTGACTACTCGGCGGACGAAACTCTGACTTTCTTTGATGATGCGCTGCATGCGTTTTTCGATTTCTTTAAGATCGTCAGGAGTAAACGGTTCATCAACATCGAAATCGTAGTAAAAACCATCTTTTATAACTGGGCCAATGCCAAGCTTTGCATTTGGGCGGATTTGCTGCACTGCCTGTGCCATCACGTGAGTTGCAGAGTGACGCATAATTGCCAGTCCGTCTTCACTCTCGATGGAAATAGATTCAATAACATCACCATCGGTTAACGGAGTATAAAGATCACGAGGTTCGCCGTTAATACGAACTGCAATGATGTCTTTATTTTCTGAAAAAAGTTCAACGCCGGTGGTTGTGGATTCCACCTCCTTGCGCTCGTTATCAACTGTGATTGAGATGGTGGAAACTGCCTGAGGCATTTGAGTGTCCTTTACTATCGGGACCCACGTTACAGGTGCGGGCCTTGGACTGAATACGACGTAGACAGATTATTGCGCGATGAAGACAAGGAGTAAGGAGCAAGGAGCATAAAAAAGTGGGAAGAAAAAAATAAACTCCCTAATTTCTTAAGGAGTTGGTGGTGGGCGATACAGGAATTGAACCTGTGACCCCTTCGGTGTGAACGAAGTGCGCTAGCCGCTGCGCTAATCGCCCAAGTTTTAAGCTTTTGAGCTGTGAAGTCATAGTGGGCGATACAGGAATTGAACCTGTGACCCCTTCCGTGTCAGGGAAGTGCGCTAGCCGCTGCGCCAATCGCCCAGAGTATTTGATGAGAGGTGGGTACGAGAGTCGAACTCGTCTATACGGCTTTGCAGGCCGCTGCCTAACCGCTTGGCTAACCCACCGTAAGGTCATCAACTCCTCGGACCTTAGAGCGGACAACGGGACTCGAACCCGCGCTCTCGACCTTGGCAAGGTCGCGCTTTACCAACTAAGCTATGCCCGCGATTTGCTCTTGCAACCTCAGAACGGCTGTGAGCACAAGAGATAAATATAATGAGCTTTGTGCTTTTATGCAAGGCACGGCGTGTTCAATTGATTTTTCAGTGTTTTATAGTTTCATGCTTGAAATCGAACCTTAGAGCAACCTAGGAGAAAACCTTCGCATCACTTTTGGCGTTTTTACTGAGAGTAATGACGCTTATGGCTAATAGTGCAGAATACTAAAAGAGCTTCGATTAGCCTTGAGGATATGACGTATGAGAAGGAAATACCTCAGGAGTTGCCTCAAGGTGAGCCAATTAAGCATAGAACGGTGCTTATTGCTGCTTTTGAAGGATGGAATGATGCATGCCAAGTAGCGTCAAGCACTGCGCGGCATATTGTTGACGTGTATTCTGAGCAATCCCATGAAGCCGGGCATATTTGTTGCAGCACATATTATGATTATCAGCAAACTCGCCCTGTTATCTGCACTGTAGAGGGAAAACGCCAGATTATGTGGCCACAGATGTCGTTCTATGCGATTGGCGTGAACCCACATTTAACTCTTATCGTTGAAGTTGGTCCTGAGCCAAATTTCAAGTGGATGGAATTTGCACAGCGCAGTCTTCGTATTGCTGATGAATACGAAGTTGATGAAGTAATTGTGCTTGGATCCATGTTTGCTGATGCCACTCACACTCGCCCATTGCCTGTTTACAAGGGTGATTCTAATGAGGCTCCGAGCACTGACGACTACACTGGCCCTATTGGAATTCCTACTGTTTTGAATTTTGTGGCGGGCGAACAGGGTTATAAGTCTCATTCTATGTGGGTTTCATTGCCGCAGTACATGGGTATGGAAGAATCTCCTCTTGGTGTGCAGACCTTGTTACAAGAGCTCTCTAAAGAACTCGATGTTGAGATTCCTCTTGGCGACGTTAAAACCCGCGCTGATAAGTGGATCGCTTCAGCTAATGCTCTTATGACGTATAACGATGAGCTTGCGCAATATATTCACAATGTTGAAAATGAGTATGATAAAAAAGAAGAAACAAGGAAGTTTGCTGACGTTATCTCTCATGAGAAGTCGATAATCTCTGATGATTTAGGGTCTGCCTTAATCAACGAAACTGAGGAATTTTTGAAGAGTTTTTCTTCTTCATCGTCTGATGATTCGGATTACGACAGTAAAGAATAAGAAGAATACGGCTATACCTAAAAAAATAAGATAGAAGAGAATAGAAGCACAAAAAATGCGGCTGGCAAATTACCGGCCGCATCTCTTTTTTCTGAAAAAATTTAAGACAGTGGAGAAAGTACTCCTGTCAAAAGCATAAGCGCAACAAGAACTGCAATAACAGCTCGGTAAATCGCAAAACCTTTATAAGAGAATGTGGAAACAATCTTCAAGAATGCAATGATCACAAGATAGCCCACAAAAAATGCCACAATAGTTGCTACGATCGTTGCTCCCCAACCAGGGAAACCGGATGCGGTGGAAGCATCTCCCACAGATTTAACTGCTTCAAGTATTCCAGCGCCGAATACTGCGGGGATGGCCATAAGAAAACTTAGTCGTGCTGATGCTTCACGGGTATAGCCCATGGCACGCCCGAAAGTAATTGTGCCACCAGAGCGAGAAACACCAGGAATGAGTGCAAGCATTTGACCAACTCCAAAGAGTGCAGCATCTTTTACAGTTAAATCTTCAATCTTGTTGACTTGCCGAGCACGGTTATCAACAAACCACAGCAGAATACCAAAGATAAATAGCATTGTTGCGGTGATCCACAGATTGCGCAGGGTCGTTTCAATCCAGTCTTGGAAGAGTAAGCCTGCAATCACGATAGGTAATGTGCCGATAATGATGTGCCAGCCCATTGCTGCATCACGATCTTTTGAGCCAAGGCGCTCGTGCCAATCATTGCCGTCTTTTCCTGCAAGGCATTGGAACCAGTGGGTGAGAATCCGAATAATATCGCGGCGGAAATACAGCAAAACAGCGGTTTCCGTGCCGAGCTGAATGATTGCCGTGAATGCTGAACCTGGGTCTGGCATGCCAGTTAATGCGCTCACAATGCGAATATGCGCACTCGATGAAACTGGAAGAAATTCAGTTAGACCTTGTACAAATCCGAGAAAAATTGCTTGAAAGAAATTCACTCTTCGACCTTATCTGGAGGCTGTCACATTTACCGGTATTTTGCTTACTGCGCACGAAAATTTTTCATAACAGTGCTTCCATTTCAAATTCGCATTAGGATATAACCATACACATCTACGCGGAGGTGGTCTTATGTCGTCGATGGCTCTTCATCGTAAGTCTCGTGGATTTGCGCCCGAAGGTTTTTTCGAATGTGAAGCAAAAGGCCTTCTGTGGTTAGGAGAAGCTCAAAAAAGTGGTGGCACTCGCATCGTCACAGTTAATTCATGGGGCAAAGATTATTTGGATATTGAGCGTATAACACCAACGTCAGCAACTCCTGAAGCAGCTTATAAATTTGGGCAGTCTCTTGCTCATTTGCATGATTTTGGAGCAGATTATTTTGGTCAAGCCCCTGCTGACTATGATGGAACCTGCTATTATGGCCCTCTGCAAGACCCAGTTCCCATGGATTCGGGGCATTGGGATAATGCTATTGATTATTTTGCCCGAGGGCGTCTACTCTCAATGGTTCAACTTGGTGTGCGCCGTGGAACGCTGGATTCTCTCGACGTTGAACTCACTCAACGCGTTGTTGATGCTCTGGCAGACCTGATGGGCAAAGCAGCTGACGACAAGCCCGCACGTATTCATGGCGATTTATGGAGCGGCAATGTTATGTGGACTAAGAGTGCAGAGGGTCAAACAGAGGCAGTTCTGATTGACCCGGCAGCTCATGGCGGGCATCGCGAAGAAGATCTTGCTATGCTTCAGCTTTTCGGTATGAGCTATATGCGCGAGATTTTAGATGGATATATGAATGTACACCCGTTGAAAGCAGGTTACGCTGACAGAGTTACGTTATGGCAGCTCTACCCTATTGCTGGACATTGTGTATTCTTCGGAGGCGGCTACGTGAGTCAGTACCGTCAAATGTGCAGGTCTTTACTCTCTTAAGACTTTACATGTGCAAAAGTCCGAAAGGTTGAGGAGCACTCAGTCTTTCGGACTTCTTTATACTTTTATACTCTTGTTATTTCACGTGTTAGCCAATGTTTTTAGCTAAACGCATGCTTGAGTTTGTCGAAAAAGCCCTTTTGGGCAGTCGGAACGGCGCGTGAAGTTTGTTCAATTTCAGCTTGATCATCTTTGTGTGCCTGTGCAAACTTTGTGATGAGCTTCTTCTCGGAGTCCTTAATCTTAGTAGGGATTGCGATAAGAATATGCACAACGAGTTTTCCACGAACTTCAGGATTGCGAAGCTGTGGAACGCCTAAATTATCAAGGGATATTGTGTCTTCCTGCTGGGTTCCTGATTCAACTTCGATTGTGCGCTGACCGTCGAAAGTGTCGATATTGAGGGTATGACCAAGCACTGCCCATGTCATAGGAATAGTAATCCAGCAGTGTAAATCTTGACCAGATCGGGTGAATTGTTCATGACTCTTCACATGAACATCGACGAACAAATCTCCTGCAGGGCCACCGCCTTCGCCAACCTCGCCTTGCTTGGATAGCCTCAAACGGGTGCCGTCTTCAATGCCTGCAGGGATGTTGATACCTACGGTACGTTTTGTGCGCACACGACCGTGACCAAGGCATGAAGGGCAAGGATTTTCAATAATAGTTCCATGACCTTCGCAGCGTTCGCATGGTGCTGATGACATCATTTGACCGAGCATTGTGCGTACAACTTTTTGAATAGAGCCGCGCCCTTGGCAATCAGGGCATGTTACGGGATTCTCACCATTTTGCGTGCCTCTACCCTGGCACTCGTTGCATAACGAATATGCCTGAATATCAATATTGACAGTGCCGCCAAAGATTGCAGTTTTGAGGTCTATAGAGGAACTTGCAAGAGAATCACGCCCAGGCTGCGTACGAGAGACTGGCCCATTTTCACCGCCGAATCCGCCGCCAAAGAATTGACCGAAGATATCTGAAAAATCACCAAAACCAGCTTGAGAATATCCACCACCAGGAGCTGTAGGGTCAACGCCTTGATCATACATTCTGCGCTTTTCGGAATCTGACAAGACCTCATAAGCGTTATTTACTTCCTTGAATTTGTCTTCAAACTCCGTGCCTGCGATATCTGGGTGGTATTTACGGCTTAACTTTCGATATGCTTTTTTGATATCGTCTTCGCTAGCATCGCGTGATACGCCCAAGACTTCGTAATAATCAGTCACTCTCACTCTTTTCGCTGTCTTACACAATAACTGTTCACTATTGTGTCATAAGCCATGACGGTTTGCTGTTGTGTTCGCTGTTACCTAAGCAAATCAAGCAGTTCTATCAGGATCAATTGTTTCACTTAAGAATTGTGTAAGATAGAGTGCCACCGCTTTTACGGCTGCAATCGTTGTTGCATAGTCCATATGTGTTGGGCCAATTGATCCTACAAAAGCCACTGGAGTGTCAAAATCCGAAACAGACTCTGAAATAGACTCAGGGGTGGAACTAGAAAAATCAGCGGATTTCTGAGAAGCGTGTCCGTATCCAGTTGTCACAATCGCTGCATGAAGGAGCTGAGGTGTGTGAGTTTCAGAGCCGATGGCCACACCTACTTCGTTTGGCTGAGCTGATTCGCTCATATTCCCCATAAGCCGCATTAAAACGATTTGCTCTTCGAGTGCATCGAATAACTGCGTAACATCGTCTATGCTTGACATTCGTCCATGAACGAGGTGTGCTGTTCCAGACATATAAAGATTTTCGGGCTGCTCCTGAGAGTCAAGATCTGTAAAAATGGCAATGATTTTAGTGATAAGTTCCTTGAAGATGAGTGGATTAAGTGCTCCTAGATAAATATTGTCTTCATTGGGGTGAGAAATACTTTGCTGAAGCTGCGTTACTGCACTATGCAGAGTCTTACCTTGACAAATGTCGTTGATGAAATTACTGAGAATCTGTAATTCGTGCTGAGAAATAGCATGATGACTTGTGAGATTGCGCTGCTCTACGCGACCAGTATCGGTGATGATAACGGCTAAAACTACGGATTGAGACACTGCAATGAGTTCAATGTGCCGCAAAGTTGAGCGATTCAGCCTTGGAGATGCAACTACAGCAACCTGGCCGGTTAATTGTGCTAAAAGCTGCACAGAACGATGTAGCACGTCGTCAAGATTGACTGATCCTGATAAGAAGTTCTGAATCGCTCGTTTTTGTGCAGTCGAAAGAGCGGCAACTTTAGCTAAGCGGTCTACAAAATAGCGATACCCTTTTTCGGCGGGAATTCGCCCTGCAGAGTGATGAGGCTGTAGTAAATACTCTTCTTCTTCAAGGGCTGCCATATCGTTGCGCACGGTTGCGGAGCTAACTCCAAGATTATGCTTGCGTGCCAAAGTTGCTGAGCCCACGGGCTCTTGAGTTCGAATGTAATCTTCTACAACAGCTTGCAGAATAGTCATACGCCGATTATTAACCATACTGACTCCTTGCATAAGATTACATTTCCACATTTTACGCCATTCCCAACGGCAGTTTTAGCACTCTAAGCTGAACAGTGCTAACCACTTAGAAAGCTGAAAACGTCGGAACGATAAAGTAGCATGAAATAGTCATTTGGGCAGTGTTTGGGCTTCAAATGCTTGCCTGTATCGATTGGAAGGAAAGTTGATCACTTATGGTCGATTTTGAATGGACTGAACTAGATGAGCGTGCAGTTAAGCTCGCCAAGGTCTTGTCAGCTGATGCTGTAGAAAATGCAGGGCATGGTCATCCTGGTTCTCCTATCTCTTTGGCACCTATTGCCTACACCCTCTACCAGAAGTTCATGAAGCACGATCCTAAGGATCCAGAATGGGCTGGCCGCGATCGTTTCATCCTCTCTGGCGGTCATGCTTCTTTGACTCAGTATGTTGAACTGTACTTCTCTGGCTATGCACTTGGTCTTGAAGATCTCAAGAAGTTCCGTACTATGAACACCATCGCTACCGGTCACCCAGAATATGGATTGACTCCAGGTATCGAAGCAACAACTGGTCCACTCGGACAGGGTGTTGCAATGGGCGTAGGCTTTGCTTACGGTCAGCGTTTCCAGCGCAACCTTCTTGATCCAAAGGCTCCAGCTGGTGAGTCTGTATTTGATCACAATATCTTTGTTATCGCTGGTGAAGGCGACGTTGAAGAAGGCGTTTCTGGCGAAGCTAGCTCCCTCGCAGGCAATCAGAAGCTTGGTAACCTTACTGTTATTTTCGATGCAAACCATATTCAGATTGAAGGCGATACCAAGCTTGCATTCGCAGAAGACGTTTTGAAGCGATATGAAGCTTATGGTTGGTATACCGATGAATTCAGCTTCGTACAGCCAGATGGTTCTTACGTGGAAGACGTCAAGGGCTTTGCAGAGGTTCTCGAAAAGGCAAACAAGGTAACAGATCGTCCTAAGTTCATTAAGGTAGATACTTTGATGGCTTGGCCAACTCCTGGCAAGACCAACAATGAATCTGCTCACGGTTCTAAGCTCGGCGCAGAAGCAGTTGCAGGTCTTAAGAAGATTCTTGGCTACGACCCAGAACAGTCCTTCCAGGTCGATGAGGAAGCTCTTGCACACGCACGCAAGGTTGCAGACCGTGGTGCACAGGCTCACGCTGAGTGGAATACTAGGTTCGAAGCATGGAAGGCTGCAAACCCAGAAAATGCAGCTCTTTACGAACGTATTCATGCTCACAAGCTTCCTGAAGGGTTCGATGAGGCTCTTGATGCTCTTGTCGCAGGCGCACAGGCAGGCAACAAGATGGCAACTCGTAAGGCATCTGGTGCAGCTATTAATGCTATTGCAGCTGTTATGCCTGAGCTTTGGGGAGGTTCTGCTGACTTGGGTGGTTCTAATTTGACCACTATCAACGGTGCAGATTCCTTCGAGCCTGCTGAATACGCAACTAAGACATGGCCAAACGTAAGCGAAGGTGGCCGCGTCATTCACTTTGGTGTGCGCGAATTTGCAATGGGTGCAATCACAAACGGTATTCTTCTCGATTCCGATACCCGTCCATTCAACGGCACATTCTTCCAGTTCGCAGATTACGAGCGCCCAGCAGTTCGTCTTGCAGCCCTTATGAACATTCCTAATGTTTATGTGTGGACTCACGATTCTGTAGCGCTCGGTGAAGATGGTCCTACCCACCAGCCTATCGAGCATCTCGCATCTATGCGTGCAATTCCAAACCTTGAGGTAGTTCGCCCAGCTGATGAAGTTGAAACTGCTGAAGCATACCGTTACGCATTCGAGCGTGAAAGTACTGCTCCTGTAGCAATGATTTTGACTCGCCAAGGCGTTCCAACCCTCGAAGCAACTATTGCTAAGGCAAAGGACGGAGTCCGTAAGGGTGCATATGTGCTTGTAGACACCGAGGGGACTCCTGACGTAATTCTTATGGCTACCGGTTCTGAAGTTCAGCATGCAGTTGCAGCAGCTGAAACCCTCGCTGGTGAAGGCATCAAGGCTCGCGTTGTTTCCTTCCCATCTATGGAGTGGTTCGAGCAGCAGTCTGATGAATACAAGGAAGCAGTTCTTCCTGCATCTGTTAAGGCTCGTGTTTCCGTTGAAGCTGGTTTGGCTATGCCTTGGTACAAGTACCTTGGTTCATACGGTAAGCCTGTTTCCATTGAGCAGTTTGGTCTTCAAGGTGACGGTAACGACAATATGGTCGCTCTCGGCATCACAGCTGAGCATGTTGTAGAAGAAGCCAAGGCTTCGATTGCAGCTGCTAAGTAAGCACAAATAGCAGATAACATAGAGTAAAATTTAGGGGAAGTTTCCAGCTTCCCCACTCCAAAAATATAAGGAGAAATCAATATGGCACAGAATGTGCATACACAGAAGACAAGCGACTCTGGCGTTTCTATTTGGCTCGATGATTTGAGCCGCAGCCGCATTGAGTCTGGCTCTTTGCAGGAACTCATCGCTAACAAGAATGTTGTTGGCGTTACCACAAACCCTTCTATCTTCCAGAAGGCTCTTGCTGAGGTAGGCCCATACGACGCACAGCTTAAGGAGCTTGGCAAGGTAGATGTTGAGACCGCTGTACGCGAGCTCACCACCACTGATGTTCGCAATGCAACAGACATCTTCCGCGAGATTGCAGAAGCCACTGACTTCGTTGATGGCCGCGTTTCCATTGAGGTTGATCCTCGTCTTGCACACGACACTGAGAACACCGAAAAGCAGGCTGAAGAGCTTTGGGCAAAGGTTGATCGTCCAAATGCAATGATCAAGATTCCTGCAACCCTCGAAGGCCTCCCAGCAATCACTGCTACCCTTTCCAAGGGTATCTCTGTAAACGTAACCTTGATCTTCTCCATCGAGCGCTACGAGCAGGTTATTGATGCCTTCATCGAAGGTATGGTTCAGGCTGATCAGAATGGTCACGACTTGAAGCACATGGGTTCCGTAGCTTCCTTCTTCGTTTCCCGTGTTGACACTGCAATCGACAAGCAGCTTGAAGAAATCGGTACTGACGAAGCTAAGGCTCTTGAAGGCAAGGCAGCAGTTGCTAACGCACGCATCGCTTACGAACTCTTCGAAAAGAAGTTTGCTGAAGATCCTCGCTGGGCAGCTCTCGAAGCAAAGGGTGCAAAGCGCCAGCGTCCACTCTGGGCTTCTACCGGCACCAAGAACGCAGCATACTCACCTTCCAAGTATGTTGACGAACTCGTTGCTCCAAACGTTGTAAACACTATGCCTGAGAAGACCCTTAACGCTCTTGCAGAGCAGGGTAACGGCGCTCCTTCCATCGAAGGCACCTATGAAGAATCTCACGCAATTATGGAGAAGCTCGCTGAGCTCGGCATCAACATTAAGGATGTTACTGACAAGCTCGAAGCTGATGGTGTTGCAGCATTCATCAAGTCTTGGGACTCTGTGCTTGCTGATACTCAGGCTGGTATCGATCGCGTAAACGCATAAGTTAGTTCACTCCCCCTTTGGAATTCTAACTTCTAGTTTCGCTAGATAAATTTAAGGGACTTACCTTCGGGTGGGTCCCTTTTGCATATAAGAGGAATAAACAAGAAAATAGGAGATAGGTAGAAAAAAGAGCCTGCAGAAGCAGACTCTAAAACTTTAATTTATTTGCTTATTCAGTATTAGCGCTTGTTAGCCTAGGTTATACTTCATCATGAAGTCAAGGCCAATAATAATAGCAACCCATAGAACAGCAACAATAATAGTAATACGGTTCAAGTTACGTTCTGCCACACCTGAAGTTCCAGCGTTTGCGGAGATTCCCCCACCGAACATATCGGAAAGGCCACCGCCCTTACCCTTGTGCATCAAGATAAGCATTGTGAGCAAAAGGCTGAGAATAACAACAGCAATCTCAAGACCAATCTTCAGATATGTCACAGATATACCTCCAGTTAAATGTCTTCTAGTACTATAGCTTAGTTCACACCATAGAATTAACGGTGTCGTGCTGCTTTTTGTGTAAGACGTACAATAGTAGAAAATTCGTCAGCATCAAGCGATGCTCCCCCAACGAGGAATCCATCCATATCTTTAGCTTGCGTTATGAGCTGTGTTGCGTTGGCACTTGTAACGGAACCACCATAGAGAATACGAACTTGCTGAGCTATTTTTTCTCCGTACACATCAACGAAATGATTTCGGATTGCGTGAGCAGCATCTTGCGCAGATTGCGGTGTTGCCACCAAGCCGGTGCCAATAGCCCACACGGGTTCGTAAGCTACAAGCATTTGAGCAGCCTCCTCGGCACCCAAATCGCGAGTTATATCAGATACTTGGCCAACAGCATATTCAAGCTCTATGCCCTGTCTACGCTCGTCGTAGCCCTCTCCTACGCACAAGATTGGCTTCATACCTGCCGCAATAACTGCACGTACTTGATCCACCAGGTTTGCATCGTCATCTGGATGATATTTGCGGCGTTCGGAATGTCCCACAATTACATATGTGCATCCTAATTGAGACAACATATCAGCCGAGACGTCTCCAGTAAAAGCCCCCTGGGTAGTAACGGAAACAGTTTGGGCACCGTATTGAAGTTTCAATTTATCTGCCTCAACGAGCACCTGAACGCTGCGAATAGACGTGAAAGGAGGGGTGAGAGCAACCTCACATGTCGAATAGTCAAAATGTGCGTCGCGAAGGAGCCACACAAGCTTTTGAACGAAGTAGGTAGCTTCAAAATGGTCGAAGTTCATCTTCCAATTACCAATAACTATTGGAGTTCGCATAGAAAGCTGCCTTTCGTCTAATCCCAAGTATTCACAAGACTGAATAAAAATATAAGCCTAGGTACATAATTTGGTATATAAAAGGCCGGCTCCCGAATATTCGAGAAACCGACCTACTAGTTTTGCTAAATTAGTCGAGAACGCTCAAACCAGGAAGAGTCTTGCCTTCGAGGAATTCGAGTGAAGCGCCACCACCAGTGGAAATGTGGGAGAACTTGGTCTCGTCGAATCCAAGATTTCGAACTGCAGAAGCAGAATCGCCACCACCAACGATGGAGAATGCGCCGTTTTCTGCTGTTGCATCAATGAGTCCCTGTGCTACTGCACGAGTACCACCAGCGAAGTTTGCAAATTCAAATACGCCCATCGGACCATTCCACACAACAGTCTTGGAGTCAACAATCTTGTCGTGGAAGAGCTTCTGAGATTCAGGGCCAATATCAAGACCAATCTTGTCTGCAGGAATCTGATCTGCTGCAACAGTAACGTATGCTGAATCAGCAGCGAAGGAATCTGCAGCGAGAATATCGGTAGGAAGAACGATTTCTACATTGTTCTTCTTTGCAGTCTCGATGTAACCCTTAACGGTGTCGATCTGATCTTCTTCAAGAAGAGACTTTCCAACTTCATAGCCTTGGGCTTTGAGGAAGGTGAACACCATGCCTCCGCCGATAATCAGACGATCAGCCTTATTGAGAAGGTTAGAGATAACGCCGAGCTTGTCAGACACTTTGGAACCGCCGAGAACAACAGTCAAAGGACGCTCTGGGTTGTTTGTAGCCTTAGAAAGTGCGGTTACTTCCTTCTCAACAAGAAGACCCGCTGCTGCTGGCAAATCAGCTGCTACGTCATAGTTGGAGCCCTGTGCGCGGTGAACAACGCCGAAGCCATCCGAAACGAATGCCTCGCCGAGTGCAGCAATCTTCTGTGCATATGCTGCTCGCTCTTGTGCATCTTTGCTGGTTTCTTCAGGATTGAAGCGAACATTTTCAAGCAGAACAACATCACCATTGTTCATAGCTGCAACCTTAGCCTGTGCATCTTCGCCATAGGTATCTTTAGCAAGAGCAACATCAGTTCCGAGGAGTTCACCTAAACGAGCTGCTACTGGAGCGAGGCTGAGCTCTGGAACAACCTTGCCCTTTGGGCGGCCAAGGTGAGCCATAACGATAACCTTTGCACCCTGCTCGCGCAAAGCATTGAGAGTAGGCAAAGCGGCACGAATACGACCATCATCGGTGATTGTTGTACCGTCAAGTGGAACATTAAAATCAGCACGAACAAGTACGCGCTTACCTTCGAGGTTTCCAAGATCCTTAAGAGTCTTCATGTTATCCTTTCCGACTTAAGGAGGGATTTCGCAGATTGAGGATTCCTTCTCAATAAGGCTTCCCCAGTAAGGACTTTCCCAGTGTGGATTACATAGTCGATATTACCCCACGACTGATAAAAATTTCAGCATACTTTCATGTTTCATAAGCACTTTTAGTAAGTACTTTGTCAAATGTTGCTTCTACTCACCCGCTGCTGCTCGTTGTTTCTCTACCTTCGCAGAAAGTTGGAGAAGGCGGCGGATACGACCTGCAATTGCGTCCTTGGTAATCGGAGGATCTGCAAGGCGACCGAGTTCTTCAAGACTTGCATCTCGGTGATCGAGACGGAGCTGGCCAGCTGCACGCAGATTCTCAGGAATATCGTCTCCCAAAATCTGGAACGCTTTTGTTACCTTTTCGCTTGCTTCAACGGCAGCTTTTGCGCTACGGCGCATATTTGCATCATCAAAGTTTGCGAGACGATTTGCCTTGCCGCGAGACTCGCCATCTGTGCGCTTACCGCTCCATTCGCGTGCTGTGCGAGTTGCACCCATAAGAATAAGCATGCGCTCAACAACATCAGGATCTCTTAAAGTAACGCGCTCTGAGCTGCGAACTTGACGGGCCTTTGCAGTAATTCCCAAGCGACGAGCGGCACTAATCAAAGCTATTGCAGCTTCTGCACCGGGGCATACAATTTCGAGATAACTTGCTTTGCCAGGGTCGCTAAGCTCACCATGAGCCAAGAATGCCCCACGCCAAGCTGCCTTTACTTGGGCAATATTACCTTGAACAATGTCTTCTGGAAGTCCACGAACGGGGTGCTTACGGCGATCTAGCAAGCCAGACTGGAGTGCAAGGGCGCCCCCCGCGCGCATAACACGTACGGAATAGTAATCAACGGTACCATTCGGACGCTCATGGGTTACGCGAAGAACATCAGAGTCGTGGCCGTAAACTTGCTTGATGGTTCTTTGAAGCCATTGAGCAGCTGCGAGGTTGTCAAACTGGGCTTCAACCACAATATGACGTTGAATTAGATGTAGACCGCCACCAAAACGAATCATTGCTGCAGCTTGTGCCTTTTGCGCAGCTGCAGGTTCGTCTGTTATAGCTGCTAGTTCGTTCTTGACCTCGTCGACTAGAGCCACGAGTCCCTCCTCATTCTTTCATCCAGATGGATGCACACAGGGTGAAGCTATTGCACACATATCTTTTAAACGTTCAAGATATCCCGCGAATAACTCTCTTCCTGGATCCATGGCGTGAACGCCATATGTAGTATGTAGTGCCAGTTGCTTATCCTCGTATCTTTATGCGACACGCCGAAAGGCAACTTTGCTATTGTAACGACGTTTGTGGATTAATCAAATCCACAAAATTATTCTCTGAGCACAGAACAGCGATAAAAACTATTCTTGACTGTGATGTTTACTTAATTCGCGTGCAGAAACAGTTACGTTCAGCCCCTTATTTCGTAATCTTTTACCCAGTTCTTGACTCATTGCAACAGAGCGATGTTGCCCGCCTGTGCATCCGATAGCAATAGTCACATAATGCTTATCTTCACGGGCGTAACCATCTATTGCTGTGATGAGTGCTTTCTCGTAAGCGTCAAGAAAATCTTGTGCACCATCACTATTGAGTACATAATCACTGACTGGCTTGTCGAGTCCGTTGAGATCACGCAACCGTGGATCCCAATAAGGGTTTGGTAAAAAACGAACATCTGCCACAAAATCAGCATCTGTTGGAACACCGTGTTTAAAACCGAAGCTGAAAATATGCACGCTTACAGTTGAAGCACCTTTGCCCACAAGTGATTCATAAATTTTGGTCGAAAGATCGTGAATACTTAAAACGCTAGTATCAATAACAGTGTCTGCTCGCTCTTTAAGGCCTTTAAGGAGCGCTCGCTCTTCACGAATTCCGTCGATAAGGCGGCGCCCGTCTTGCAATGGATGTGGGCGGCGTACAGACTCATAACGAGTGATGAGCACAGCATCTGCGGCATCGAGGAAAAGGATACGAGTTTTTACGCCCAAATCGTCGAGATGACTGAGCACCTGATTGAGATCATCGAAGTAGGCGCGAGAACGCACATCAATAACAGCAGCAAGCTTGTGAACTTTGGATCCTGAAGACGTCATCATATCGACAAGAGGAATAAGCAACTTTGGGGGAACATTGTCAACTACATACCACCCAATATCTTCTACACTGTCTGCAGCATGAGTTCGGCCTGCTCCAGACATTCCGGTGATTAAAAGAACTTCAAAATCTTCATGCTGCAGCATATGAGGTGATGAATAGGGTGAAGTTTCTGGCATTACAAAACCTCCTGAAGAGCTGCCCGCATATGGGGTAATGCTTTTTCAATAATTGTGAAAATTGGTATAGAAGTCATAAAAGAAATTTGGCCGATTGCCTGGTGGAGAAGCATATGTTCCCCTCCAATAGCGATGGTTTTCCCCGGATTTATTGATTGCCACGCCTGCATAAGATCAGTCGGACGAGGATCATACACAACATCGAGCAGGATGCCATGTGGTTCTGCATCTTTAGCTGATGAGTCGAGAGACGCTCGCAGATTGGCGGCAATAGCATCGCAACCATGAGCAGGAATTGTACTAATAACAACATCTGAATTTATGCGATGCTCTGAGAAGGCTTCATTCAGGGGAACAACAGACACTGAAATATGTAAAGATTGAGCAAGTTTGGCCAAATCTTGAGCCTTCTCAGGTGAACGAGCAGAAATACATAGCTGTGAAATTCCTAGCTCATACGCTGCAGCAATCGCTGAGCCAGCTGTCGAACCCGAACCTAGCACAAGTGCCGAGTGCGGTGAAAAGCTTAGAACCCTATCAAAAGTTGTATCTGGGGTCTGAGTAGTCGATTTGACTTTTGCGACATTTGCCACTCCTGATGCTGCTTTCTCTGCTGCCTCTGTTATGGCGTGAACGATTCCTGGAACATCAGTATTAGCGAGACTCATATAGGGCAGACTGGAATTATCGGAGCTATAAGAATCATAAGAATTTTGTTGCGACCAATCAAAAACTACGGTATTCGCAACATTCAAAGATTTAACCCATGGATCAGTGGTAATTCCATAACGAATTATGTCTTTTTTCAGCGGCATAGTAAGGCTTAGCCCTGCCCACGACGAATCCAAGGAATGCAAAAAGTCATGCAGAGATTCAGTATTAACCTGTGCTCGGGAATACTCCCAATTATCGAGCTGTAGTGCTTCGTATGCAGCATTGTGCAAAATAGGTGAAAGCGAATGCTCAATTGGATCGCCAAGAACGGCGGTACGGTGAATTGCGTTACTCATTGTCATCACCTTTATTATGCAATGCCTTATAGATAGTTTCTGCTTTTGCTAAGCCTATTCCCTTAACACTTTGGAGTTCTTCGACAGAAGCTTCCCGTATTGCTTTCACAGATCCGAATGCCGAAAGCAGGCGCTTCTGATATGACAAACCAATACCAGGAATATCATCTAATGCTGAGCGGAGAGCTCCTTTACGCCGAGTCTGGCGGTGATAAGTAATGGCAAATCTGTGAGATTCATCGCGCACTCTCTGCATCAAGTACATTCCCTCGGATTGACGCTTCATAATCACTGGATAGTCTTCGCCGGGTAGCCAAATTTCTTCGAGCTTCTTTGCAAGTCCGCATACGGCAATATCGTCGACATGACTGTCATGCAGTGCTCGTGCTGCCGCTTCTACCTGAGGTTTACCACCGTCCACCACAATGAGATTGGGCTTATAAGCAAAGTAATGTAGATTCGTGTCTTGCTGCACGCCCTGACCTTCAGAACCTATGCTCTCCCCCGTATCACCGGCGATATTACCGTGCTTAAAACGGCGCATAAGAGTTTCATAGAGCGCTGAAGTATCGTCAATTGCACCATTTCCATCAATACCACGAATAGCGAATCGCCGGTATGCTGATCTTTTTGAGACAGCGTCTTCAAACACCACCATAGAGGAAACCTGGAATTTACCGCCTACGGTGTTAGAAATGTCATAGCATTCAATGCGAAGTGGTTGCTGAGGAAGTTCCAATGCTTCGGCAATTTCCGTCATGGCCTGTGTGCGCATACCCAAATCGGTAATGCGGCTGAGCTTTGAACGTTGCAGAGATTGAGCTGCATTGGCATTCGCACGCTCCATAAGAGTTCGTTTCTCTCCTCGCTGAGCCACGCGAATAGTTACGGCAGATCCTCTCAAGTCAGAAAGCCACTTTTGCAGCTCATCAGCTTTATCAGGCATAATTGGAACAAGCACTTCCCTAGGAATTGGCGCAATCGGCGAAAGAAAATCATCTCGGCCAGTTTTTTCTTCAGTATTATGCCGGCTCCGTGTAGCCTGAGACCTCGCAGCTGCATCTGTTGCAGTCGTTTGCTGCGTTGGTGCAAGAGCGTTACGTTCCTCTGAAATTGCTGTGGAAGCACCTGTGACGGATTGCTCCTCCTTAGATGCCTCTTCAATCACTGATGAATAGACCTGTGTGATGAGATCTGCCATGAGTTCAGAATTTTCAATATCATCGACGCGCTCAACATTCCAGCTTTTTTCACCACGAATTGTGCCAGACCTCACGAAAAAGGCATGCACACTTGCTTCAAGCTCATCAGAATCTAAACCAAAGATATCTGCGTCAGTATCGTCATCAAAGACAACGGAATTCTGCTCAAGTACAGATGATAATGCTTGAATTTGGTCGCGCAGACGGGCTGCTTTTTCGAATTCGAGATTTGCACTTGCTTCTTTCATCTCATTGGTAAGCTGGCGAGAATAGGAAGCTCCCAAGCGGCCAGTGAGAATACCAACAAGGCGCTCGCACATTGCTCTATGTTCTTTTACACTGATTCTGCCGACGCATGGAGCTGAACACTTGCCGATTTGAGCAAGCAAACATGGCCTGCCAGTCATCTGTGCTTTGCGGAAAATGCTGGGTGAACATGTGCGGACTGGATACGCTTGCAATAATGAATCCAGCGTTTGCCGCATATTCCAGACCTTTGCATAAGGCCCAAAATAGCGTGTTCCACGTGTTTTACGGTTTCGAGTCACCCATATTCGAGGAACTTCCTCAGACACAGAAATAGCTAAGTATGGGTATGTTTTATCGTCGCGGAAAACAACATTGAAGCGCGGATCAAATTCTTTAATCCATGTGTATTCGAGAGTTAGAGACTCTAGCTCCGTTCCCACTACTGTCCATTCCAGACTCCGAGCAGTCAAAACCATTGTTTGAGTACGAGGATGAAGCCTGCTTAACGGCTGGAAATAGTTCGTTAAACGGTTGCGAAGATTCTTGGCTTTGCCAACGTAAATAACACGGCCATCACCATCACGCCATTTGTATACACCTGGTTGAGCTGGAATATCTGAAGTTTTTGGACGAAACAAGTCTCGGGAATCGCCAAGGAGAGGAGTGCCATTAGCATTAACTCCCCCAGAAAAAGTTTGTGACGCAGTAACAGCATGAGAGTGTAAACCACTATCGAGTAAAGACTTTGCAGTCTTGCGCCACTCCCCCTCAGAGTGTTTCTCAAAAACTTTGGCCATGAAATTTATTAATCTGCTTTCTCTTACTTATTCTTCTGATTACTCTTCAACATTGGTGCAAGATACTTACCGGTCCAGCTGTCGGGATTTTCGGCAACTTGCTCTGGAGTACCCTGCGCAACGATTGTTCCTCCGCCGTTCCCGCCTTCTGGGCCAAGGTCGATAATCCAATCTGCACTCTTTACCACATCAAGATTATGCTCAATGATAATAACGGTATTTCCTTTATCAACCAATCCTTGAAGTACCGTCATGAGCTTATTGACATCTTCAAAATGCAATCCAGTTGTTGGCTCATCAAGAATATACACAGTGCGACCATCGGAGCGTTTATGCAATTCTGTTGCAAGCTTAACTCGCTGGCTTTCACCGCCAGACAACGTTGGGGCAGGCTGACCTAAACGAATATAGCCAAGTCCAACATCAACAAGGGTGTCAAGATAGCGCGAAATTCCGGGGTAAGCCTTAAAGAACTGAGCTGCTTCAGCAATTGGCATATCAAGAATATCTGCAACAGTTTTGCCGTTGTAGGTAACTTCGAGAGTCTCGCGGTTGTAGCGTTTACCGTGGCAAACCTCGCAGTCTACATACACATCTGGAAGGAAGTTCATTTCAATCTTCAAAGTGCCGTCACCGTGGCACGCCTCGCAGCGTCCTCCCTTAACGTTGAATGAGAATCGACCCGGGCCATACCCTCGAACTTGTGCTTCTGGAGTTTTAGCCATGAGTGTGCGAATCTTGTCCCACACACCTGTGTACGTAGCAGGGTTTGAGCGAGGCGTACGACCAATTGGATTTTGATCGACGTGAATAACTTTTTTAAGCTGATCAACGCCTTCAACACGCGTATGCTTTCCTGGAACGATGCGTGCTCCATTGAGATTATCTGCCAACACTGGGTAGAGGATGGAATTAACAAGCGTTGACTTACCCGACCCTGAAACACCCGTAACCGCTGTCATTACGCCTAATGGGAAATCTACAGTGAGATTCTTAAGATTATTTTCTCGTGCTCCTACAACAGTGAGTTTATCCCCGGTTTTTTTAACCTTGCGGCGCTTCTTAGGAACTTCAATAGCTCGACGACCATAAATATAAGCACCTGTAATAGAGCGCTCCGCCTTCTCAAGACCCGCTGCCGGGCCGGAGTAGATAACCTCACCGCCATGCTCACCAGCTCCGGGGCCAATATCCACAAGCCAGTCAGCTGTTTCGATAGTCTCCTGATCGTGCTCAACAACAATCAACGTGTTACCTAAGTCTCGAAGATTATGCAGAGTGCTGATAAGCCGATCATTATCGCGCTGATGCAAGCCGATAGATGGTTCATCGAGCACATACATCACGCCAACAAGACCAGAACCAATTTGAGTTGCAAGACGAATGCGCTGTGCTTCACCACCAGACAAAGTGGCTGCTGCACGAGACATAGTGAGGTAGTTTAACCCCACGTCATTTAAGAAGCTCAAACGTGCGCGAATTTCCTTAAGAACTTCTGAAGCAATTTTGGCAGCAGAGCCTTCTAAATGCAGATTATTCGCCCATGCGAGGCAGTCAGAAATAGGCATATCGCATAAGTCAATAATGGATTGATCTGCAACGGTTACAGCCAAAACTTCCGGCTTCAAACGCTTACCATGGCACACAGAGCATGGAACTTCGCGCATGTATGATTCGTAGTATTGCTTCATCTGGTCAGAATCGGTTTCATCATGCTTGCGCATAAGAGTGCGCACCACGCCCTCAAAACCGCTTGAATATTCGCGTAAACGTCCCCAGCGATTACGATACGAGACTTTTACTTCAAAATCGTGACCGTAGAGAATTGCCTGGCGAACATCTTCCGGTAGATCTTTCCATGGGGTGTTCATACTGAAGCCAAGCTCGTCAGCTAAACCATTGAGTAAATGCCCATAGAACTGTGCCTGGGTTTTTGTGGTCTGCCAAGGTTCAATAGCTCCCTGATTTAAAGACTTTTCGGGGTCTGGAATTACAAGCTCAGGATCAATTTCCATGCTGAAGCCGATGCCAGTGCACTCTGGACAAGCACCATAAGGAGCGTTGAAGGAGAAGGTACGTGGCTCAATTTCGTCAAGTTCAAGCTCATGCCCATTCGGACAGCTGCGTTTTTCAGAGAATGGTTTACGACGCTGCGGATCATTTTCGTCTAAATCAACAAAATCTGCAATAACAGTGCCGTGGGAAAGACGAAGTGCAGTTTCCACAGAGTCTGTCAAACGCTGACGAATACTGTCTTTGATAGCCAAACGGTCAATAACAACTTCGATAGTATGTTTCTTCTGTTTGGCAAGTTTAATGTCATCAGAAAGCTGAACGAGTTCACCATCGATAATTGCACGAGCATAACCATCTGAACGCAAAGTTTCAAGCAACTCCACGAACTCGCCTTTACGTCCCTTAGCAATCGGAGCCAAAAGCTGGAAACGAGTTTTCTCCTCACGCTTCATCAAAGAATCCACAATCTGCTGAGGAGTTTGAGCAGTCACAAGTTCACCGCATATAGGGCAATGTGGAACGCCTGTTCGAGCAAAAAGCAAACGCAAATAATCGTAAATTTCGGTAATAGTTCCCACTGTAGAACGAGGATTACGATTCGTGGTCTTCTGGTCTATAGAAACCGCTGGACTCAAACCTTCAATGAAATCAACATCAGGTTTATCCATTTGCCCCAAAAACTGGCGGGCATACGCAGAAAGTGACTCAACATAGCGCCTCTGCCCTTCCGCAAATAAAGTGTCAAAAGCTAGAGAAGACTTGCCAGATCCTGATAATCCCGTGAAAACCACAAGCTTATTGCGAGGAATTGCAAGATCGACATTTTTTAAATTATGCTCACGCGCACCTTGTATAACGATTTTTTGATCCAACGGCAAATCTGATAAATCCTGAATAATGGCTTGAGATGCCTGATTCATACGTATCCTCATCCTCATGTGCGCGGTAATGCGCGAGTTTCTTGTCTTCTGTAATACTACGAATAATGAGGCACAAAGTGTGTAAAGTTAAGCCTTTAGGCGAGTTTGGCTTGGCTTACTTGTAAAGAATCGTGAAAGTGCCTTATATTCCGCTGGTCAGCCTACTATAGAACTTCGTAGTTCGTGTATGTAATCGAATTTATGTGTGAGGAGAAGCGCGTTATATGAGTATCGATGCCCGAGGTTTAGAAATTCGCATTGGTGCACGTCTTCTCTTAGCTCCAACTGATTTTCATGTTGGTAAGGGTGATCGTATTGGTTTAGTGGGGCGCAATGGAGCGGGTAAAACTACTCTAACGCGTGTTATTACTCAGGAAATGCTTCCTTCGGCTGGCAAAGTCACTATTGGCGGAAAGCTTGGATATTTGCCGCAGGATACTCATGCTGCAGACCCTGAACAGACTGCTATTGACCGCATTATGAGTGCTCGTGAAATCTCATCCATTATTGCTCGTATGCGCAAGGCTGAAAAAGAGATGATAGACCCTGATCCAAAGGTTATGGAAAAGGCTATGAATCGCTACGACAAAGCGATGCAAGATTTTGATAATGCCGATGGATATTCTGCTCAATCTGATGCGACGATTTTGGCTGAAAGCTTGGGCATCGATCAAGATGTTTTAAGCCGTGCCCTCGGAACGCTTTCCGGCGGGCAGCGCCGCCGCATTGAGCTTGCGCGTATTCTATTTTCTGATGCAGACACATTGATTCTTGACGAACCTACAAACCATTTGGATGCAGATTCTATTGAATGGCTCAAGAACTATCTGAAAACTTATGACGGTGGATTTATCGTAATTTCCCACTCCACTGAACTTTTAGGTGAGACTGTTAATAAAGTATGGCATTTGGATGCTCAGCGCTCTCAAATCGATATGTATTCCATGGGGTGGGCAGCATACTTGCGCCAGCGCGTAGTAGATGAAGAGCGCAGGCGCCGTGAACGTGAAGTTGCCCAGAAAAAAGCAGATCGCTTAATGAAACAAGGCATTCGCTTGCACGCTAAAGCCACTAAAGCTGTGGCTGCGCAGAATATGATGCGTCGAGCAGAGAAGCTTCTTGAAGAAACTGAACCAATGCAGCGTAAGGAAAAGGTAGCTGATTTGCGCTTCCCTACTCCTGATCCATGTGGTCGCACGCCAATCATGGCTAAAGATATTTCTAAAGCTTATGGTTCAAATATTGTGTTTGCGGGAATCAATTTAGCAATTGATAAGGGTTCGCGAGTAGTAATTCTGGGCTACAACGGTGCTGGTAAAACCACGACTTTACGTATTCTTGCTGGCGAAGATGAGCCTGATACTGGTACCGTGGAATTTGGTCACGGCGCAAAAATTGGTTACTTTGCGCAGGAGCATGATACTTTAGACAATTCCATCAGCGTACTTGAGAATTTACAGCATGTGGCTCCAGATTTGGATAACACGCAAGCTCGCAATATTCTCGGCAGCTTCCTTTTCTCTGGTGATGATGCATTGAAACCTACTTCTGTGCTTTCAGGCGGTGAGAAGACTCGTTTGGCACTCGCAACTTTGGTGACGAGCCGCGCAAATGTGCTTCTTCTTGATGAGCCTACGAATAATTTGGATCCTGCTAGTCGCGACGAAATTCTTTCCGCAATCTCTAAGTACGAAGGTGCTATCGTACTCGTCACCCACGATGAGGGCGCTGTGCAGGCGCTGAATCCTGAGCGGGTTTTGCTGCTTCCTGATGGAGATGAAGATTTGTGGAATGACAGCTACTTGGATTTGGTTGCTCTGGAATAAATCCTCACAAGCTTGGTCTTACGGTGCTTACGATGCTTAGAAGGCCTTACTATTTTAGCTCTCGTTATAAATAGCCTTGCTGTAATTGCTTGCTGCTATAAATAGTATTTATGACACTGCTTCAGCTTAAGTACATTATTAAAATCGTGGAATGCGGCTCCATGAACGAGGCTTCCCATGCTTTGTATATTTCCCAGCCTGCTTTGAGTTCTGCCGTAAAAGAGCTTGAGCATGAGATGGGTATTGAAATTTTTACTCGCTCATCTCAGGGTATTGCCTTAACGGTTGATGGAGCTGAATTTTTAACATATGCCCGTCAGATTCTTGATCAAGCTGAACTTCTTGAAGAACGTTATAAGCACACTACTCCTCGCAAACAGCTTTGCCAGGTTTCAACCCAGCACTATATGTTCGCTGTTGAAGCATTTGTGGAAATGATTAATTCAATTCAGTCTGATGAGTATGAGTTTTCTATTCGAGAGACTCGCACACGTGACATTATCAATTCTGTCGCTAACATGCAGTCTGAAATCGGTATTCTGTATCTTTCTGATTTCAATAAAGATGTTATTGGTAAGCTCATCCGTGAGAAGCATCTAGAATTTCATCCACTTTTCAATGCGCAACTTCATGTATTCTTGTCTCGCGAGAATCCACTTGCGTCAAAAAACGTTGTCAATATGGATGATTTAAAGCCTTACCCATTTATTCAGTATGAACAAGGTGAAGAAGGTAGCTTCTATTTTGCCGAGGAGGCTGTGTGGCCTGATTACTCCCCTAAGCAAATCAATGTGACTGATCGTGCAACAATTTTGAACTTTATCGTTGGTTTGAATGGTTACACAGTGTGCACAGGCATCGATAATGAGGACCTCAACACTGAGAAAATCGTTACTGTTCCTCTTGAATCTGATCAGTCTATGGCTGTGGGATGGATTTCAAACGAACGCGCCAATCTGTCCAATGCTGCAAATAGCTACCTTGAAAAACTTAAGGAAGTGATATCAGGCCACGGCTACAAGCTCATTTCTTAATAAGCCTTGCAGCCGTTGACCCCGTGACCTCGGTTCTCTTATGCGCTCTCTCGTGCTTACGCGCCGTATTTTTTTAGATATGCGTGGAATGCGGCGATGCGTGTCTCATCCATAACTGGATTTCCCGCGTTGTCTGTCAATTTTTGGGCTGCAGCAAGAATCTCGCGTATGGAGGCAATTGCAAGAACTGGGAATCCAAATTCTTGCTGAACGGCTTCTACTGCGGAAATATCAGAATCTTTAGTTTTTTCCATACGGTCAACCGAGAGCACGAGACCAACGATTTCAACATTTGAGGCTGCCTTGAGTTTAGGGATAACCTCACGCACAGCAGTTCCTGCGGTCATCACATCATCAACGAGAAGCACTTTCATGCCGTCTTCAAGCTGAGTTCCTACGAAGACACCTCCATCACCATGGTCTTTCTTTTCCTTGCGATCAAAGGTATATCCAATGTTGTGTCCATGAGAATCCAAATTAATGGCAGTAGAAACAGCTAGAGGAATTCCCTTATATGCAGGGCCGAACACCGTGCCTATATCTGCAGGTAGAGTGCCTCGCTCAATAGCATTTTCAATAGTTGCAGCATAGAAAGCGCCAAGAGTGTTAATACGCGAACCGTTGTTGAAAGAACCTGCATTGATAAAGTAAGGCGATTTACGGCCAGATTTTAAAGTGAAGTCGCCGAATTTGAGTGCTTCGCATGATAGAAGGAATGATGTGAATTCCTCCTGCATTGATGTATTTGTATTTACTGTGCTGGCTGCCATGCTTTTCCTTCCGCTAATGTTTTGCTCAATTCTGGACGTTCGTTAAGTAATGCTTCGAGTTTGCATGCTACGCGCAGTGGAGCTACAGGGTCAAGCAGTGCTGCTGCGCCTACCTCTACCGCGTTTGCACCAGCGTAGAGAAATTCAAGGGCGTCTTCACCGCAGCTAACGCCACCAATGCCGATGATTGGAATATCTGGGAACTTGCGACGCACTTTATACACGAAAGCTACTGCCATCGGGTGTATTGCTGGTCCAGAAACACCGCCTGTAATATTGGCTAAGATTGGCTTGCCAGTGCGGATATCGATACGCATTCCTACGAAGGTATTAATCATACTTAACGCATCAGCACCATTCTCAACTGCTGCTTGGGCAATGGGGAGAATATCGGTGATATTAGGTGTGAGCTTAACAATCAGTGGCTTATCGGTTAACGGACGAAGCTTTTTCATCAAACGCTCCAACGCTACTGGATCAGAGCCAACCGATGTTCCAGACTTCACATTTGGGCAGGAAACATTGATTTCCAACATATCTGGATTAGCTTTATCAAGTTTCTCTACAACTTGCGCATAATCTTCATCGCTATGGCCTGCCACATTTGCAACCACAGTTGCACCAAGAGCCTTAAGCTTTGGTAAATCATCAATGAGATAATGGTCAACACCAGGATTCTGCAAGCCCACAGAATTTACTGTGCCAGCCGGAGTTTCTGCGGTGCGAGGAGTTGGATTACCCTCCCATGGGATAGGAGAAACACCTTTTGTTGTCACTGCACCAAGTCGAGAAACATCATAAAATCGCGAGCATGCTTCAAAATTAAAAGTGCCTGATGCAGTGCCAACTGGATTCTTCCAATGAACGCCGGCAACATAAGTGTCATGAGTAAAAGTCATAGGAGCTAAAGCGTCAAAACCCATATGAGTATTCGCGAGTTCAGCAGAAGTTGCATCAGATAAATCAGCGCCAAAAGTTATAGCGGTCATAATGAGTTCTTACTCCCATCCCAATTCATCAAGTGTAAACATCGGGCCATCAAGACAGACTTTCTTCAAACCGTCTGTGGTTGGAGTTACACACACAACGCAGGTTCCATATCCGCAGCCCATTCGAGCTTCAAGGCTCATTTGTGCGTCAATCGTGTGCTCGCGTGCCCAGTGAGCAACAGCTTTCATCATTGGCATTGGTCCGCATGAAAGAATTGTGATGTTACGCAAATCACTGGAAGAACCAGTGGAAGTCTCAACATCAGAAGCTGCTGCCGATTCGTGCTGCTCGAACCACTGATCAAGCAGAGTGATTACATTACCATTTTCGTCTTCGATAGACATTACCTCATCGGTATAGCGAGCCACATAAGGGTCAGCAAAATGGACGTTGCGATATCCGAAAAGTGCTGTTGCATGAGCATCATCACGGCTTTGCAGAGTTTGAGCAGCAGAAATAAGAGGAGGGACTCCAAGCCCGCCTCCTACGAGTAGATATTCGCCAGATTGGGAAATATCGAATGGGCGACCGAGGGGACCAAGAATGTCAATGGTCTCCCCAACTTTCTTATCCCTAAATTCCTTTGTTCCTTCACCAATCACAGCAAAGATAAAGCTGACTTCATCACCAGAGACATCGCATATACCGAAAGGGCGCGGGCTAAGCTTCTGCGCATCGCTCGTGTAAAGGTTTGCAAACTGTGCTGGCTGAGCGTGGTGAGTAATATAGGCGTCACGTACAGTTAAGCGTACAACTGCCGGCGCAATTTCTTCATTTGAAATAATTGGGACGGTTCTGCGTGATGGTAGGTAATGAGGCTCTGTAGAACTAACGCTTGCTATGGTGCCTGTACTGCCTGTTGAAGGATTTTGGGTTTTAATGAATCCTGAGGTTCTCACTCAAATTACCTTTCATTTCGAGTGCTGCTGTGCGAGCTGCTTGGGCAACAATATCAAGAGCAGCGGTCTTAGAAGCGCTTACTTGGTCTGCTATTTGTGCTTTATCAGATTTTTTCCATGCTCCGATAATTCCGCGAGAAGAGCTGATGATTGCTCCCCTACCATCAGGATCCAAAAGATTCATAACGTCTTGAGCCGTACCGCCTTGAGCACCATAACCCGGCACAAGGAACATAGTGTGGGGCATGCGAGCGCGAATATCTTCAGCAAGCTCAGGATGTGTAGCGCCCACAACTGCACCAACGTGAGAGTATCCATATTTACCGCGACTGGACTCGCCCCATTCTTCAATAAGCTCAGCAACGTGGGCGTAGAGTGGTTGATTTTTGCCCTCGACTACTACGTCTTGAAGTTGACTGCTTGAAGGATTTGATGTTTTCGCAAGCACAAAAATATCTTTTTGAGCTGATAGTGCAGCTTCGATAAATGGTTTAATACCATCGACACCTAAATATGGGTTAACAGTAACAGCATCCTCATGCCAAAGAGCGTCTCCAGTAGACTCAGCAAGTTTAACAAGATTTTCGTTATCGTGAATGCCGGAAAGTGAAGCGAATCCGCTCAAATGAGTTGCGTACGCGCTTGCTGTGCTGCCAATATCACCACGTTTTACATCCCCCAGAACATAGAGACCTTGGGAGACTGCATACGCATTTGTGCGAGCATAAACTGAAACACCGGCAACTCCAAGAGCCTCGTACATAGCAACCTGAGGCTTTACAGCAGGAACAATATCTTTGATTGCGTCAATAATTGCCACGTTAAAGTCATAATAAACTTCAGCCAAATCCTCGATTGACGATACATCATTGAGCACTGAACGTGGAATAAGAGCTGGAGTAGGGTCTAACCCGACAACACTTGGGTTGCCACTTTTTTCGATTGCTTCTATAAGACGATCCATTTTTTTACTTCCCTAAAAGCATTACATTAAAGCGTTATATACGAGCGCGCCGCCAATAATCGTAGCCTTCGCCTGTCCAGTGACGGCCCAACGGTTAAATGGCGTATTACGAGCTTTTGAAACAAATTCTGTTGAATCAATTGTCCACTCGGTTGAATTATCCAAAATGACTAAATCAGCAGCTTGTGAAGTCACAGAGCTATCTTCAAAATCGAGTACGAATCGAGAAAATGGGCCAGTTGTTTCACTTGGCTTGCCATCATCAGAATGAATTTCTGAATCTGCAGATGTGAGGTCAATGATTCCGTCTGCATCAGTTTTGGTACGAGCAGCCTGTGAAATATCAAAGACTGCGGATCCTAGAAGTTCAGCAGGCTTCACAGACATGAGCTCAATAAGACGTTGTGCAGTAATCAGTCCAGTCTTCACAAGAGCCGTGTATAAAACTGGATACGCTGTTTCCAAACCAATGATTCCATTTGGAGCACTCATCATCCCAGCAGCTTTTTCTTCTACAGTATGTGGTGCGTGATCTGTGGCAATCATGTCAACCGTACCATCAACTACAGCTTGAACAGTTGCTTGGCGGTCAGCTTCACTATGTAGAGGAGGATTCATTTTGGCGTATGTACCATATCTTTCAACAGCTGAATCATTCAAAGTTATGTAGTGAGGAGCTGTTTCACAGGTGATATTTATTCCCTCTGCTTTAGCTGATCTAATTGCTTCAAAAGATTCAGCTGTACTAACGTGCTGGAGATGAACGTGCAGCCCTGTGCGTCGAGCCAAATCAATATCGCGATTGATAATGGTCAGCTCAGTAGAGGCTGGAATTCCGGGCAATCCGAGACGGGCAGACACTTCCCCATCGTTCATTACGCCTGAATCATGATGTTCGCAGTGATCAATAAATGGAATATGCGCATGACTAGCTGCTGCTGCAACATCATCCAAAATTCCATCAGTTACAGCAGAACCGTCATCGCTCGAAGCAATCACAGGATGTGCGAATTGAGACTTTCCGCTTGGCAGCGCATGTTCCCAGTCTTCATATTTAGATGCTGCTCTGCCTTCACGGCCAATAGAGGAACTTGCGCACAGAGCATAGCGCACAGGCAGAGTTACATGGTTTGCATCTTCATATTTATCAAGGTAATCAAGACTACTTGAATACCCGTTCACGCCTTCCTCAATGGGTACCCCGTCAAGAGCAGGAATTGTATTTGGCATGATGAGCACGCCAGTGTATCCACCAGCTGCGGCAGATTGGGCACCAGAGACCATATCCTCTTTCTTGGTCTGACCTGGATCACGGAAATGCACATGTGGATCGCGCAATCCTGGAGCAACCGTCAGCCCACTGCAGTCAATATCTAAATCACGTTCAGCTGCCACTCGTAGTGTGACAATCTCGTTACTGTTCCACACGCTGAGATTACGCAATATTGCGGTGTGAGTTCCTCGCGCTTGTGCAAATTCTCCATACGCCATAGTCATTCCTTAGAAGAAAGTAGGTTATGTAGCATCAAATGGCTTTAGATGACTTTCTTTTTAGAGTTTTGCTTCCTCGTCGCAGTAGTCACAGCGATATTCCACTTCATTCGAACCATTGGGAATGACGAGATGGAATAGCTGATCCAAACCGCGCTCAGAAGATGTTACGCAGCGAGGATTTGCACACTTAATAACGTTCTTCACATGAGCAGGACGCTTTGGAGTAAGCTTTTTAACGATTGAGCCACCCTGCACAACGTTGACAGTTGCCTGCTTCGCTACAAGCGCTAGAACACTCAAATCGATGTCTGTATGCCCCTCAATTTTGACAATATCTTTAGAACCATATGTTTTGCTCGTTGTATTCATGATTAGAGCAAGAGTATTTTTACGAGGATCGATATTGAGATATTCAAGAACTTTCAATGCCATACCTGCAGGAACATGGTCAATGATGATTCCGTCATTAATGCTAGTAACTTCCATTAGGCATGAACCTCCATAGTGTTCAAAGAGTTCTCATCAAAACCGGATATCGGGTCTCCGAGGACAGAGCTTTCCAATGCCATGCGCATCAACATGCCATTTTTTACTTGCTCGAAATAAGCTGCACGCGGGTCGTTATCCACGTCAATATGAATCTCGTTAACGCGAGGAAGTGGGTGCAGAACAGCCATATCTGCCTTGCCCAGAGCCATCTTTGCTGGGTCGAGAATATAAGTGTCGCGCAAACGCAGATAATCATCTTCATTGAAGAAACGCTCCTGCTGCACGCGAGTCATGTACAACACGTCAAGATCGCCAATAACGTCTGTCAATTCACGCACCTCGGTGAAAGTACAATTTTCTGTAGCTCGAATACGATCCAGCACATACTTAGGAGTCTTGAGCTCATCGGGGCTGATAAGAATAAAATCAACATTTCCAAAGCGGCACAATGTTTCAATGAGTGAGTGAACTGTGCGGCCGAAAGTTAAATCACCACATAAACCTACAGTGAGGTGATCCACGCGGCCGAATCGAGACTGAATAGTCGCTAAATCGGCAAGAGTTTGGGTTGGATGCATGTGGCCACCGTCACCTGCATTAATTACTGGAATTGTTGCCGCGCTAGATGCCACAAGAGCAGCGCCTTCTTTTGGATGACGAATTGCAGCAATATCCGCATAGTTAGAAACAGTTTTCAAAGTGTCAGCAATGGATTCACCCTTAGATGCAGACGATTGCTGAGTGCCAGCAAAACCAATTACCTGGCCGCCCAAGCGCAACATTGCAGTTTCAAAACTTAAACGAGTGCGCGTACTTGGCTCGTAGAAAAGAGTTGCAAGCACTCTACCATCACATGTGTGCGCACACTCACGACGATGTGCATCAATATACTGAGCTTTTGCAAGAAGATAACTAATCTGGTTCTCGGATAAATCATCCAGAGTCACCACGCTTTTCCCAATAAATTCACTGATGGAAACGGACGAATAATCGATTGTCATAAGCTCGCCTTTCAGATAGAACTAAGGCGGACACAACTGCGTCGTGACCTAATCAAATTTAAGCCACCAAGACGACAAAACACACCATGGAACAGACAACTCAGAGTAGAAGACCATTCAGTACAATAAAAGTGGTATAGCCCTGCTAAATCAAACCGAACCAAAAAACAAATACGAAAGCTTTCATGGATACACTGACTCTCATCGTCCAAATTATGGTGGCTGTGCTGATTTCAACAATGCTCAGCCCGTTCATTCCGCGAGTTTCGCTTCCACTCGTACAAGTTGCTCTTGGCATAGCATGGTATTTCACACCGTTCCTACCCAACGTGAATCTAGACAGCGATCTCTATATGATTCTGTTCATCACTCCCCTGTTATTTCATGAAGCTAAAGAATCATCACGAGGTTCCCTAAAACGCACTTTGACGATTTCTCTTTCGCTTGCCGTTGGGCTTGTGCTGTTTTCTATTGGAACTACTGGTGTTATTTTGCATAATCTATGGCCGGCTATTCCTTTGGCGGCTGCTTTCGCAATCGGTGCTGCGCTCGGACCAACAGATGCCGTAGCAGTTTCACAGATGCAAAAAGAAGCTCAACTATCAGATAGACAAATGTCAGTGTTGAGTACAGAGAGTTTATTCAATGATGCTGCAAGCATTGTGAGCTTCCAATTTGCTATTTCTGCCCTATCTGGTGCAGATTTTTCTGCTGCTCATTTCAGCCTTTCAGTAATAAATAGTTTTGTGATTGGTGCTGCACTCGGCGCTGCTTTGGGATTCTGTCTCAATGTTCTGATGAGATTTTTGCGCCGGCATCGTTTGGAAACTACTACAACACGCATCACAATTGAGCTTATTTTTCCTCTTATGACGTATGCGCTCGCAGAGCATATTGAAGTTTCCGGCGTAATAGCTGTGGTTGCTGCTGGCTTAGTACTGAGTTATCACCGTGTGGGAATTGGCGGCGATGTAGCACGTACCAACATGGTTTCGTCTTCTGTGTGGTCGGTAGTGGCAAATAGCCTCAACGGCTCTGTTTTCGTGTTACTCGGAATTGAGCTTCCGCTAGCTATGCGTTCAAGTATTGTGAGCTCATACGTGAGCACACGCAGGCTCGTAGTAGTTGTGCTGCTTTTAACCGTTGTTGCCCTTCTACTTCGGTTCTTGTGGATCAGCGCGATGCTGCGTTTAACCCGGGATGAGAAGACTGGTAAACGCAGACCAATGACTCCTCAGCGTTGGCATTCAGCAGCGGTGATGACTTTTGGTGGTGCGAAGGGTACTATTTCCCTTATTTTGGCATTTAGTCTTCCATCCTCACTCGATATGAACGGTGAATTCCCTATTCGAAGTGCCCTACTTTTTATAGCTGCCTTATATATTTTGATTTCTCTAATTCTTGCAAACATTATTCTTCCCCTACTCGCACCAAAAACGAGTGATGAGTCTGGTCAGGAATTTGCGGCAGCGAATAACATAATGCTCAATCGCACTATCTCAGCTATTAGTGGGCTCAGCACTTCGAGTAATCATGCAGCTGTGGCGACTATTATGCGTAGTTATGCTGCGCGCATCGAACGGCACAATGGCACTGTTCTCACTGAGCAACAGCAGGAAGATTTACGCTCACTGCGCGTTCGGATTATTGAATGGCAGAAAGATTGGCTCGACACACGTGAATCTGAATACATGATGAATAATGATGAGAAACGTGCGGATGCGGCTCAAAGATTAATGGTGTCTATTGATAGCTCCCTTGCTCATGATTCATTGAAACATCACTCTCCTGCTAGTCGCTACGCGCACTACATCTACCAATGGCTGCGCGTTCGTATGCATGATGCGCGTGCACGGTTTAATCGCCTTCCAACAGTAGATGATGATTCTGCGTTGATTGATATGCATGTGGAACTTTTACAGGCTACTATTCGACATCTTTACGATTTAATGTCACAGCCGGACGTCAAAACTACCTCAGCAAATATACTTATCAATGAGTATCGTTCCCTAATCCGTGGGCTTCGCGGTACCCATTTAAGTGCAAAAGAGCGTACAGAATTTGGTAAGCAGGTTTCACAAGTGCGTGCACAAGCTTTTCAGTTAGAACTAGAAACCATTCGAACTATGCTTGAGGAGCAAGAAATCACGCGAGATCAGGCGCGCCGTATGCGAGATAATGTGCACCTCATGCAGTCTGAGATTGCTTATACGAGAGACTAAGGCACATAGAGAGCTATACAAGTTTAGGAAGCTTACTTAATTTTGCCATAAAACAGTCTATCCATTATTTCGCGGCTCTTGCGCATAAGCGATAATAAATCATTATTGAACTCTTCCCCCTTGTGGGAGCCATAACCCATGCAAGCAGCGATACCGCCGAGTGAGAATGAATCGTCAGGCAAAATATCTGCTTGATTCACTCGCCCACTCCACAAATAATTAGCGTTACGGGCATCAGTAGCTAAGTGCCACGTATCTCGTAGGATTGCGGCATCAGAAGAGTTGATGTAACGGTGCTTTTCTAAGGCATTTAAGGCTTCAATAGTTCGCGTAGTATGCAGATCTTTACATTCGTGGGCATGCATAAGTTGGAAAAGCTGCACAGTCCACTCCACGTCTGATAGGCCACCCCTACCAAGCTTTATATGGCGTTCTCGCTTAACGCCACGAGGAAGCCGCTCCGATTCCATGCGTGCCTTAAGTGTGCGAATATGAGCAAGATCTACTTCACTCATCGCCTGAGCAGAGTAGCGCAAAGGATTAGCAATTTCAGTAATAAACTTGTGCGAAAGCTCACTATTTCCTGCTGCGTGTCGAGCCCTTAGCAATGCTTGGTGCTCCCACATATCAGCCCATTTTGCGTAATAATCTTTACACGAAGCAAAGGAACGAATAAGCGGACCGTTCTTACCTTCTGGACGTAAATCTAGGTCAAGATCGATCTTGGCTTCTCGTGTAACAGGAGATCCCAAGATATTGCGCACATCGTCTACCACAGATTTTGCAAATGCGCGTGCCTGCTCATCGCTCGCTCCATTGCATGATTCGTAAAGCATGATGACATCGGCATCGGAGGAGAAGTTAATTTCACGCCCTCCATAGCGCCCCATAGCAATAACACTGATATTAGCAAGTGGGGCACTGAGCTTTTTCTGGGCACATTCATAATTCAGAGCCCACGTCACGCTTGCATCGATAGCAGCATCGTAGACGTCTGTCATAGCGAGAAGACTGTCTGTGCGATTAACAACTGAGCTAAGCCACCCTAATCCTATGCGCTCAATTTCTGTGCGGCGCATGGCTCGTATTGAGGTTGCAAATTCAGGCAAGGTGTCTGCAAAACGGTTCAGTGATGTGGAGCATCGCACGTCTAAATTTGTGCGGCTTTGCGCCTGAAGTGCTTCATCATTGCCTAGCCAACGAATTGATTCCACGGATTCAGTTAGAGCTTGGCCTAGGTAACGTGAGTTAGACAAAACTGTGCATAAGCGGGCTGCAGCCGACTCAGAATCACGAAGGAATCCGAGATACTGGCTTCCACGCCCAAAGTTTTCTTCCAACCTGCGCCACATCAGCAATCCCATATCAGGATTTTGGCCTTCGCTTAGCCACTGTAAAACAGATGGCAGTAGAATACGATTGATTTTTGCAGCACGACCTATTCCACGCGTTAGCGCTTGCACGTGCATAACTGCTGCGTGAGGATCCTGGAAGCCGACGGAAGCAAAGCGGTCAAAAAGCGCCTGTTCTGATAACTTCACAGCATCTGAACTCATCTGAGAAATTGGTGCGAGCATTGGGCGATAGTAGATGTCGAGATGAAGATTGCGCACTTGCCTGCGGGTGGCATCAAACTGCTCTACAAGCTGATCAGGGCGAGTTCCAACAGCTCGGGCGAGACGCCGCAGCTGAGCATTCTCCTCACATTCCAAAGCAGTTATGGCACGTTTTGTTTCAATGCCTCCCTTGTTGCCTTTGCCAAGGTCTGGGAAAAGATGTGTTCTGCGCATTCCCCATAATTGTTGGCGATGTTCGAGCACGCGTTCGAAACGATAATCATGGGAAAGTTTCACACTGTCAGAACGAGAAATATATCCCCCGTCGGTGAGCGCTTGAAGAGAATCTAGAGTAGATGACGTGCGTAATGACTCGTCAGTACGGCCGTGCACAAGTTGCAGCATTTGAATAGTGAATTCAACGTCGCGCAATCCACCGCGGCCTAGCTTAATTTCGCGGTCTTTATGAGACTGCGGAATATTATCTTCCACGCGCTTACGCATCTGCTGACAGTTATATACAAAATTCTCACGAGTCGAAGCACTCCACACAAAATGACGTGTTTGCTCAATGTAAGCCTCGCCTAAATCAGCATCTCCGGCAACATATCGAGCTTTCAGCAGAGCTTGGAATTCCCAATCGTCTGCCCATTTTTCGTAGTAATCGATATGTGCTTGCAATGTTCGTACAAGAGCTCCAGCTTTACCTTCTGGTCTTAGTGCGGTATCAACCGTCCACAAAGCAGGCTGCTTCGTCCCCGGAATAATAGACTGACAAATCTTTTGAACCATTGTGCCGATTGCCACACTGGTCGGAATCATATCTGTAGATTCGCAGACATAAATTACGTCAACATCGGAAACATAGTTAATCTCGCGAGCGCCTAATTTCCCCATGCCAATAACTGAGAATTTAACCGATTGCCCACCTTGAACGTGTCTACGCGCAATATCGACTGCGCACTGTAAAGCAGCATCAACCAAATCAGAAATGTGTGCACTGATAATAGGCTGAATATCCATGGGTGAGAATGAACTGGAATCGTAAGCCGCAATAGAAATAATTTGTTTCCAATACTCAGCTCGTAAGGCGTCAACAGAAACAGATAAGTAGTGTAGAGAATCATCATCAGGGCATGCTTGCGTGTGCATAATATGTTCTGTTGCCTCATGAATAGCTGAACGCATGGAATCTAACCTTTGCGCAGCTGTCCAATCGTATGATTCGTATCGCGTGCCAATCACACAGTTTAAGAGTGAAGTATCGGCTTCTATCAAGCGTGCAAGTCTATCTGAAATTCCCAGTAAATCAACTAATCTTTCGCTATGCTCATGGTCGAGTATTTGTGAGATTGTGGGATTTTCTATAAGGAGAGCATGCAAATAGCGCAGTGCATTGTCAGGGTCGCTGGCAAAGCTGAGTGAATAAATAATATCTTGAATTTGAGAGTCGGGAATGCCCAAAGTATTCAGAGATTCAAGTCGCTCTTTGGCCTTGCTAATGCTAGAAATACCAGATTTGATGAGTTCGTGCGACGTAATCTCAAGCATGATAAACCTTCACTCGTCTGTTATGTTTGTTTTTTTGAATTTCGGATTAGTTTTTAATCACAATCTTTAGGACCGAGAATTCCGATGATTTCAGCTTCGTGCAAATCCCACTGCGAGAATGGCTCATTGCTGCCAAGAATGACGATTTGAGACGGAGAAAACCCTAGTTGAAGAGCGTCCACGTAGCGAGGTTTTGAATTTTCAGAAGCCAACCATTGGCTCGCCTTAGAAACCGTTGGTTCATGACCAACAATCATCAAAGTTTTAACTTTATTCTTAGTTGCAGCTAGTTCATCGGTGAACGCCTGCATGCCATTCTCGTAAAGACCTTGATTGTAATGAATATTTGGTTTATCGCCAAAGACTTTAAGCAAGCGTTCTGCTGTTGAACGAGCACGCAAAGCACCAGAGCAGGCAATAACGTCAGGAATAAGGGAAAAGGTTTTAAGTGCTTTAGCAATCTTTTTGGCTTGTTTACGGCCTTTGTCGGTAATGTCACGTTGTTCATCGGAGTCTGGGCTACTTGACTCCGCTTTAGCGTGACGCATTATGATAAGCACATGCTTATATGAGTCAGCCCTATCTGCAATTTTTGAGAAGTTAACCGACATTTTATCCCCTGATGCGCATCGTTACGGTGTTGCTCAGTAATTCTAGTACTATTCCCTTGCTTCTGATTATTCAGTCTCAGGCAAGTCCATATCAAGCTCACGAAGTTGGGATGTAAGATCTCGCAAAACCTTACGAATTTTGCGATCGGACATCTCGCGCAATTCCAACTCATCCATCTCGTCGATATCGGTGTGAGTATCTTTTGTTGGACGATCTTTCTTATGCAGTGCGGCAAAGCCGTCAGCCATAGCCCGCGTAACGACGAGGAATCCGGTATGGCCAATCATCTGATGATTTGGGCGCACAGCTAATCCGTCAGCTTTCCATGTGCGCTCAAGAGTTTCCTCGATATGAGGTTCTGTCCATTGGTCGCTTTCACGAAGAGCTTCTACTAAGCGAGAAAGCTGAGTTGTAGTAGTGATATACGCAATGAGAACACCGCCAGGGGCAATCACTCTATGCGCTTCTGACAGCCGATTCCACGGATCAAGCATATCTAAAACAATGCGATCTATGGAGTTAGGCTCTAGTTCACGAGCTCGCTCATCAAAATTGCCAGTGAGCATAGTCCACCACGAAGGCATAAACCCGTAGAATACGGCTGCATTAGCTTTGCAGATGCGCGCAAACTCAGGGCGAAGTTCAATCGTTATAAGATGACCTTCCTGCCCTACTGCTTCAAGCAGATTAATTCCCATAGCACCGGAGCCACCGCCAGATTCAAGCACTCGCATGCCGCTGCGGATATCACCAAGTTGAATTACCTGAGCTATATCTTTTGGATACATGATTTGTGCACCGCGTGGCATAGAAAGCACATAGTCAGTTAAACGCGGGCGCATCACACAATAATTCCATCCGCCGATGCGCCGTGTGCCTTTCCACGGTTTGATTTTTTCCTGAGCTTTTTCTCGCTCAGTTAACTTTGCATCTTCGGGAGAAATTTTTGAGGCGCTAACTGTGGTGATGATGCTACCTTCGGTGAGACCAATAACATCATCATGGCGAATATATCCGTGCTCTGTTTGAGTGGACGTGCCGGGCACAAGCTGAATCGTAACCATATTCTGTTTACGATCAGTCAACTGCACCTTTTCACCAGCTTGTAATGGCCCGCGTTTAATTGTCATAGTGGGTTAATCCTCTACTGCTGCCCCTGTGAACTGTGAGTTATACAAAGTTGCATAGGCTCCGTTCATAGCCATCAATTCATCATGGTTACCTTGCTCCACAATAGAGCCATGGTTGACCACGAGGATAATATCTGCGTCGCGAATTGTTGATAAACGGTGAGCAATCACGAAGCTTGTGCGGCCAGTACGCAGGGTATTCATAGCATTCTGCACTTGCATTTCTGTGCGCGTGTCTACAGAACTCGTTGCCTCGTCCAGAATCAAAATATCTGGATCAGAAAGGAATGCTCTGCAGATAGTCAAAAGCTGCCGTTCGCCCTGACTGAGCTCCGTGCTGTCTTCATTCAGGACTGTGTCATAGCCGTTCGGCAGCCTTCGCACAAATTCATCTACATGAGTCGCTTTTGCTGCCTGAATCATTCGTTCCTCAGAGATAAGGGCAGGATCATGCACACCGTAGAAAAGGTTATCTCGAATTGTGCCGTCAAACAGCCAAGTATCTTGCAGAACCATGCCGAAATGGCTGCGCAAATCGTGGCGAGTGATGCTTCGAGTGTCCACGCCATCGATTTCGATTGAGCCGTCATTAATCTCATAGAAACGCATAAGCAGATTCACAAGAGTAGTCTTACCAGCTCCTGTTGGGCCCACAATCGCAATGGTTTGGCCCGGCTGAGCTGTAACAGAAAGATCTTCAATCAAAGGATTTTCTGGAACATACGAGAACTTCACATTCTTGAACTCAACGTAGCCCCTCACATTTGTGCCAATGCGGTCAATGAGTTTAGGCGTCGTTTCATCATCTTCAATGCTCTCTTCAGACTCATCAAGGAATTCAAAGATTCGAGAAGCACTTGCCATAGCGCTTTGCAGCATAGATCCCATTGAAGCGAGCTGCCCTAAAGGTTGCGTTGATTGGCGCGAGTACTGAGAGAACGCCTGTAAATCGCCAAGGGAAAGAGTCCCATTAATAACTCGCACCCCGCCAAAAATAGCGACAATGACGAAGGAAATATTACCCAAAAAAGTCGTAATTGGATTCATAGTTCCAGAAAGCACTTGAGCCTTGAAACTTGCATCACGCAGGGCAGAATTATATGCGTCAAAGTCACGTTTAGCTTGTTCTTCTTGACCATACGCACGCACAACCATGTGGCCAGAGAACATCTCCTCTACATGAGAATTGACTTTGCCAGTTTGATCCCATTGCTTGGTGAACTGTGGCTGAGTTGCTTTCAAAATAAAGAAGATAATTAGACCGAGCACAGGAATAACCAGAATAGAAATACCTGTAAGCTGTACTGAAATAGTGAGCATCATAATCACAGTTCCGATGAACTGGAATGAGGAGAAGAAGAATTCACCAAGAATTTGCTGCAAGCTCTGGGAAATGTTATCAATATCGTTGGTAGTACGACTCATCACTTCACCGCGAGGAACCCGATCGAAATAGCTCAACGGCAAATGATTAATTTTGTCGCCAATCTCTTGACGCATGCGATACACAGCGTTTGAGACCACGCGAGTCATGAGGAAGTTTTCTGCCAAACGGAATAGAATAGATGCTAGATAGATAACTACAGTGATACCGAGAATCCAAGCGAGGCGAGTCCAATCAATTCCCTTGCCCACGGTGACGTTGTAGGAAGAGATCATCGAAGCGATGTTAGAGTGGCCAGAAGCTTTCAAAGCCTGTACAAGCTGTGATGCCTTCACACCATCTGGAATACCCATTTTGGCGAGCATATTGCCTAAGATTCCAGAAAACAGAACGTCAGTGCCTTTAGCCATAACTTTAGGCGCCACAATAATTAGTCCCACGCCTACTAAGCCGCTCACAATCATGAGCGTTACTTTGACTTTCTCAGCAAAGAGATATTTAACAAGTCGTCCAAGCGTGTGAGAACGAGACTTCGTCATTTGAGGTGATGTAGATCCTGAAGTAGGCATTACTTAACCTCCATTGAAAGTGATTCGATATCCGGGCCTTGCCCACCTTGAGATTCAACAATCTCTTGGTACGTTTCGCAGGTTTGCATAAGCTCATCATGAGTACCTTTACCTACAATTCGGCCAGATTCCATAACAATAATTTGTTCAGCATCGCGAATAGAAGAAGCACGCTGAACTACAACTATCTGTGTTGCTTCGCGAGTAACAGGCACGAGCGCTTCGTGTAGTCGGCGGTCAGTTGCTGTGTCTAGAGCAGAGAATGAATCGTCAAAAGAATAAATCTTAGGGTTGCGCATAACTGCTCGGGCAATGCACAGACGCTGTTTTTGGCCGCCGGAGAAGTTTGTGCCACCTTCTGCTACTTCTGCGTCGAGCTGTTTAGGATTCTCACGGATGAAGTCTTCAGCTTGAGCAATCTTTAACGCAGCCCAAATATCGTCATCTGTAGCATTCGGGTTTCCATAAAGCATATTGGAACGAACTGTGCCCGTAAAAAGGGTTGCTTTCTGTGGAACTGGGCCAAACAAAGTGTTCAAACGTAGTGGATCATATTCCTTTACGTTGTGTCCGTCCACCAAAATTTCGCCTGAAGTTGCGTCGAACATTCGAGATGCAAGGCGAATAATCGTGGATTTACCAGAACCTGTTGAACCAATAATTGCAGTAGTCTTACCCGGTTCTGCAGTAAAGGAAACATCATGAAGAACAGATTCTTCAGCACCTGGATATGAGAAGGAAACATTCTTAAATTCAATAGTTCCCTGGGGAGCATCAGACCAATATGGGTTTTCAGGAGCAGCAATAGCACTCTTTGCATCGAGAACTTCGTTGATACGGCCTCCTGCAACAGATGCACGTGGAAGCATAACAGACATCATCGCTGCCATCATCATGCCCATAAGAATCACCATAATGTACTGGATAAATGCCTGAAGTGATCCGATTTCCATATCGCCAGAATCGATAAGTTTGCCACCAAACCACATGATTGCAACATTGGAAACATTGATGATGAGGAACATTAGAGGAATCATCATGCTCATCAGACGACCAGTTTTGATAAGCATATCGTAAACGTCGTCATTCGCTTTTGTGAAACGCTTGGTCTCAGTGTTTTCGCGTACAAAAGCACGAATAACGCGCACACCAGAAATCTGTTCGCGCACAAGGCGATTCACTGCATCTAAGCGAGCCTGATATTTTTTGAACAGAGGACCCATCTGACTCATGAGAAGACCAGCAACAATCAAAACGATTGGCATAATAATCGCGATAGACCACACCAAAGTAGAGTTTTGGCGATATGCCATAATCAAGCCGCCAATAAGCATAATCGGGGCTTGCAAAATAATCATCATGGACTGCAAACTCGCCTGCTGCACCTGCAAAACGTCATTTGTTGCACGAGTGATCAGTGATCCTGCGGAGAACTTCTCAACCTCATTCAGTGATAACTTTTCAACTGAAGCAAAGAAGTCTCTACGTAATTCATAGCCCAAGCGCATAGCCATATGCGATGAGATAACAGAGGCAGCGATATTAACAATTATTTGCACCACAGCCACCGCGATCATGGCATAGCCAATAGAATATACGGCGTCGGTATCAGCCTTCTGCACGCCATCGTTAATAATATCTGCCTGTAAATTCGGTAGATAGAGACTTAGAATAGTTTGCCCAATCTGGAAAATGAACAGAAATGTTAGCTCAATCCAATGAGGCATCAAATAGGTGCGCCAAATGCGTAGCATGCACACTCCCCACTTTGCTTTGTCAAATGTAGAAATTACTACTTGTTGCTTTATTGCTACTTTATTGTTCGATATACAACAATCAGATAGTAGATTACCAAAAGCAATAGTCACAGAGTGTGCTGCGAGTTTCTTTTATCTCAACGCTGAATATTCTTAATAGTTGTCAAATGCCATCCATCGCTTTCCATCACGCAAAACGTGTAAAGGCATATCAAACACAGCGCTTAAGCGCTCATCGGTAAGTCCTTCTTCCAGCGAACCTGTGTACACAATTGTTCCAGGGAGAGGATTAATAATCGGCTCGTGATCGGCAGAAATATCAAGGGATTCTCCACTACCTTGCTGAATTTCATCAGAACGCTGCTGCGACATTCTGCCCATAATGGCGATGTGATCAAAGCCGTCGGGGATTTCTTCAAGGCGGTGTGTAACGAGTAAAGTGGCTCGATTGCTCTTTTCTGTTCCAAGCTCACCCAAGGTGCGCACAACAAGCTCGCGCCCGCCCAAATCTAGGCCAGTAGTCGGTTCGTCAAGAATTAATAAATCTGGATTTGCCATCAAAGCACGACAGATAAGAATTCGTGTGCGCTCCCCCTCGGAAAGACGCCACATCTGTTTACCTGCAAGATATTCCACACCAAAACGAGCCATAAGAGCTCGCGCTTGAGCATATTCCTCTTCGCTATATTCTTCTCGCCAACGACCAATTGTGGACTTTAAGGCGGTTACAACTGCATTGAGAGGGTCTTCTTCAGGCTGAAATTGACGGCCAAGCTGCGCAGAGCACAAGCCAATACGGTTTCTATATGAGAAGACATCTTTCTTTCCCAAACGATTTCCCAGAACGTCTACCGTGCCTTCTGTGGGGAAAAGTTTAGTTGCCATCATGGAGACAATAGTTGATTTTCCAATGCCATTGGGGCCGAAAAGAACCCACTTTTCCCCTCGCTCCATACGGAAATTAACATCCCCGACGATTGTGCGTCGACGCCTCCTAAAAAGTACATTCTTTACATCAATTGCTGGAGATGCTAATTCCATGGAAATATCTTTTCTTCCTAAAAATTTAGTTTTTACTTGGACTATTTGGATTTATATTCAGCCAAAACCTGCTTATACAAGTCAATGGTCTGCTCGGCAATCGTTTCCCATGAGAACACGTCACGGGCACGCTTGTAGCCCGCCTCACCCATCGCTTGTGCACGCTGAGGATCTGAGAACATTGCGTCGATAGCCGCTGCCATATCATTGACAAAAGCCTCTGGATTCGTTGGGGTTCCCGTGCCATCGTGTAGCTGATCAAAATGCACAAGAATTCCTGTTTCACCATCTACAACAACTTCTGGTATACCGCCTGTTGCACTGCCTACGATTGGGAGCCCGCAAGCCATTGCTTCCAAATTCACAATTCCCAATGGTTCGTAAATACTCGGGCAGATAAATGCGTCGCAACCATGTTCGAGAGCGTTGAGCTCAGGCCGTGGAAGCATCTCCTCAATCCAAACAATATTGCCGCGCTCCTTGTCAAGCTGGGCAAAGGCTTCGCGCACCTGAGTCATGATTTCCTCGGTATCAGGAGCACCTGCGCACAAAACTACTTGGATTTCAGGATTAATCTTTGGAAGAGCCTTGAGCAAATAAGGCAAGCCTTTTTGATTAGTAATACGTCCAACAAAAAGCAGTGTTGGTTTTGAACGGTTGATATTGTAGCGATCGAAAACACCCCAAGCAGGATCATCTTCAGAAGGAGTCTCGAAATCTTCCATTGTAATGCCGTTGTAAATTACGTGTACTTTATTAGCATCAACATTTGGGTAAGCCTGAAGAATATCTTTTTTCATCCCCTCAGACACTGCAATGACTGCATCGGCATTATCGTAAGCATCTTTTTCTGCCCAAGAGCTGAGGTTGTACCCGCCGCCGAGCTGATCTGCTTTCCACGGGCGGAATGGTTCAAGACTATGAGCAGTAATGACAAATGGAATATTATTCATCATCGAGGCTAGGCGTCCAGCCAAGCACGCATACCACGTATGAGCATGCACGAGTTCAGAATTCACATCTTTAGCCATCTGCAGGTCATGATCAAAGGTTTTTAGAGCACCATTAGCTTCAGCCATACTTGGATTAACGTCATATCCGATTACTTCAAGACTCCCAGGCGTGCCCTCTGTTTGAGCTGCAGCGGCAATTTCAGCAAGTTCTTGTGGTGAACGTGGACCATCAAAAGCGCGAACTGTCACATCAACGTGACGAGCCATCGCCCTCGATAATTCGTCAACATGAACGCCAGCACCGCCATAAATATGAGGTGGATATTCTCGTGTTAACAGATCAATATGCATCGTTCCCCCTTTTTGAAAGGTTTGTGCTGAATACCGCACCCCATAGTGCAGTTTCGCCGTATATACAAGTATGGCACAGGCTTGAGTGCCCATGCCATATTCGTTCACATCGTAAGTCTACGAGATGCTGTTGCGTATATTATCTGCGTGAAGCGTCAGATTGCAGTTCCGTACTCATCCACATTCGGATTTTCACTTGATGGACGAGCCAAGAAGAAGATGTCGATAACGCCAATTGCAAAAACAACTGCAATTCCTGCAACAACCCAAATACTAACTGTGAACCACATGATAGTCATGAAAGCAATGGCAGAGCCAATAATAATCATCCAGTTAAGTACGCTAAGCCACCAGTGCAAATCATGAGCTGACTCCTGTGCACGACGTGCACGGCGTTGAGCTAGCTGAATCGATTCACGGTCTCGCTGAAGAAGAAGATTCTCGTCATTATCTCTCATACGCTGAGTGACCGACAACACAAGAATAACTGTCAGAGCAACTGCAGCAACGCCTGCAGCAGTTAGGTAAGACCACTGGGCCTGCTTCAAATAAATAAGAACACCGCACGCAATAAGCGATATCACCAAAAGAATAGCGGAGATAATGAAACCCCACCAGCGACCGCTATGTGCCGAGTTGTTTAAGCGTTCATCGCGCCTCTGAGCTTCCTCCTGAGCCTTGCGCTCCTGCTCAGCCATGCGCATTGCTCTCTGGCGAATTTTTTCCTGCTTGCGGCGTTCCTTCGGACTCAAGCCTTCATCTAGCCCGTTACTGGAAGCGAGATCGATATCATCCTCTTCGCCACGTTGCACGTTGCTTGTTGGTTTCCAACTGCTACTCTTACGAGATTTAAGATGTTCAGCGCGAGTTTGAATATTGGACTCATCAAGCAGACCAGCACGTTCACGACCATTTGTTTCGTCGTACTGTTCAGGAATTCCCCTGCGTGCATTCCTTGCTTGTGCACGCCTATCTGCTCGATTCGGCATATTTCACTCCTTTGGGTGCTCGGATATCTGTACGAAAGTATATCGACACCCACTTAATTTTTTCGCAACGAGTGTCTTAAGCGCAGAAATTAGCCTTTCAAATTAAATCAAATCAAATCTCATATGCTGTATTAGCGAGGAAGCATCATCGGCTTTTGTGATGCATAAATTGGCTTATGCAGCTGCGATGTGTTATGAATCAAAAATTCATCAACAGCATTCGCACACGATCTACCTTCAGCAATAGCCCACACAACTAATGACTGCCCTCGTCCAGCATCTCCGCAAGCAAAAACACCTGGCCGGCTCGTGGCAAATTGATCATTACGAGCCACATTGCCACGCTTATCCAACTCAACAGGGAGTTGATCAATAAGAGATTGCGTATCAGGATGCAAGAATCCAACAGAAATTAAAATCAAATCCGCAGGAAGAATGCGCTCTGCCCCTTCTTGACGAGTAAAAGGTCCATCGTTTCCAGGAGCCACTGAAACTACCTTCAAACCTGTGATATTGCCGTTCTCATCAGCCACAAATCCCATAGGAGCTTCAGAATCATTCACTTGAGCATTTTCGGGAAGGTCTGTCTTTTTGCCGTTCGTTCCCAAGTACTCCACCGAATCCGTGTTATATAAGTATTCGCCGCCCTCTTCCATAGAAGAAGTTTTTTGATAGACGCGTGAATACATTGGCCAAGGAGTATTCTCAGGGCGTGCAGAAGGCTCTTGAGGCATAATCTGCAAAACGGTGACGTCTTTTGCACCTTGGCGAATTGCGGTGCCGAGGCAATCAGAGCCCGTATCTCCGCCTCCAATCACAATGACGTGCTTATCTTTCGCAGTAATGTCATGCACTGGTTGCACTCCATAAACGCGGCGAGTGGCATCTGGCAGGAATTCCATAGCGAAGTGGATTCCGTGCAAATTGCGGCCAGGAAGATTCATATCACGCGGAACTGTGGAGCCAATAGCTACTACAACTGCATCATAACGGTCATACAGCTCATCCCATGAGATGTCTCTGCCAATCTCAACCCCCGTGATAAAGCGGGTGCCTTCATCTTCCATCTGCTTTACACGGCGATCAATAAGTCTTTTATCAAGCTTGAAGTTTGGAATGCCGTAGCGCAGTAGACCGCCAACAGCATCATCGCGCTCGTACACAACAACAGTATGGCCTACGCGAGTGAGCTGCTGAGCACATGCCAAACCGGCAGGGCCCGATCCCACCACTGCAACGGTTTGATCAGTAATACGTTCAGGAGGCATAGGCTCGACATAGCCAAGATCCCATGCTTGATCAATAATAGTCTGCTCATCAAGTTTAATCATGGTAGCAGGCTGATGAATGCTCAATACACACGCAGATTCGCACAGTGCTGGGCAGATACGGCCAGTAAATTCAGGGAAATTATTCGTCATTGAAAGGCGATTATATGCGTCTTCCCATTTTCCCTGACGAACTAAGTCGTTGAAGTCTGGAATTACATTGCCAAGCGGGCAGCCGGTCATACAGAACGGAGTTCCGCAGTCCATACAGCGAGCTGCCTGTTGCTGCGTCCATGGCTGTAATCCAGCTTCTGCATGTACGTCGAACCAGTCTTGGATACGCTCTTCAACAGAACGTTCTGCCAATTCATGGCGAGTACGAACTTTAAGGAATCCACGTGGATCGGCCATTAGCGTGCTCCTTCCATAACCTGCTCATACACGTTTTCCCACGCGCCGGGCGAATTAAAATCTATATTGCTGTTTTCTGCCTGCTTCATAGCAGTCGTCATAGCGACAAACTGTGATGGGACCACATGCGTGAAGCGATTATGTGCATTCTCCCAGTCAGCAAGCAATTCGCAAGCTACTTCAGAATTTGTTTCTTCTGCGTGCTGCTTTACTAGTTTCTTTACGAATTTCTCATCGTCGCCTTCAAGAGTGGTAAGAAGCAGAGCACCCGTTTTAAGTGCATTCTCATTAATCTGCGTACTATCCAAGTCGAGCACATAAGCATGGCCACCAGAAAAACCTGCGCCGAAGTTGCGGCCGATTTTCCCGAGAATAATTACATTTCCACCCGTCATATACTCACAGCCGTGATTTCCAACGCCTTCAACTACAAAGGTTGCGCCGCCATTTCGAACTGCAAAGCGCTCCCCTGCACGCCCGCTGAGGAACATCTGGCCCGATGTGGCGCCAAAACCAATCACATTTCCAGCAATCACAGTGTCACGCGCCACTAACGTAGACCTGTCATCAGGGCGAATAATCATACGCCCACCTGATAAGCCCTTACCCGCATAATCGTTTACTTCACCTACTATGCGAAGAGTTTCTCCCTGAGGAATAAAAGCTCCAACAGACTGCCCTGCTGTGCCTCGAAGCGTAACGTCAATTGTGTTGTCAGGCAAAGCATGATCGCCATATCGGCGAGTAATTTCATAGCCAAGCATTGTGCCCACTGTACGTTGAACATTACGAATAGGAAGCTCAATTGACACGTGTTGTTTGCTATCCAAAGCGTTCTGCGCCAGCTCAATAAGCTTGTTATCCAAAGACTTTTCTAAGCCATGCTGCTGCTCAATAGTATGATGCAGCTCAGTGCCTGGAGTTGGACCCGCCTGAGAGAGCACAGCGCTCAAATCAATACCTTGAGACTTCCATGCGTCGATTGCCTGCTTCTGTTCAAGACATTCAACGTGACCAACTGCTTCTTCTAAAGTTCTGAATCCAAGCTCAGCCAAGATTTCACGCGTCTCTTGAGCTAGATACATGAAGAAGTTAATGACGTGTTCTGGCTTACCTGTAAATCTTGCGCGCAGTTCAGGATCCTGCGTTGCAATCCCCTGTGGGCACGTGTTCAAATGGCAAGCACGCATCATCACACAGCCTTCAACAATCAAAGCTGATGTTGCAAAGCCAAATTCTTCTGCACCTAGCAAAGCAGCTACTACAATATCGCGACCAGTTTTAAGCTCACCATCGCATTGCACAACTACACGGGAACGTAAACCATTGAGAATAAGAGTTTGTTGAGTTTCACTCAAACCAATTTCCCACGGTGTTCCTGCATGCTTAATTGCGTTCAAAGGAGCTGCACCTGTACCACCATCATGACCAGAAATAAGCACAACATCCGCATGGGCTTTTGCCACACCGGCAGCAATAGTGCCCACACCAAACTCAGAAACAAGCTTCACATGAATACGCGCTTGCGGATTGGCGCTTTTAGCATCATGAATCAGCTGTGCCAAATCCTCAATGGAATAGATATCGTGGTGAGGAGGAGGTGAAATCAGCTCAACTCCGGGGGTTGCGTGGCGAACTTCTGCAATCCACGGTGGAACTTTAGCACCCGGCAGATGCCCGCCTTCGCCCGGCTTCGCGCCTTGAGCAAGCTTAATCTGCAAGTCAGTTGCAGAAACAAGATAATCGCTTGTAACCCCAAAACGCGCAGATGCGATCTGCTTAATACGACTTCTGCGTTGAAGATCTTTGATGCGGTCTTCAGATTCTCCACCTTCGCCGGAGTTAGAGCGAGCCCCAATTGCATTCATAGCAATTGCAAGGGTTTCATGCGCTTCTTGTGAAATCGATCCATAACTCATAGCTCCCGTAGAGAAGCGTTTAACGATTTCGCTCGCTGGCTCTACCTCATCGAGTGGAATCGGAGCACGATTAGACTTGAGCTGCATAAGCCCGCGCAAAGTCATAAGACGCTTTGAGGTATCATCCACATGCTGTGTGTAACGCTTGAACATCTGGTAATCTCCGCGCGCTGTTGACTGCTGCAGCAAGAAGATAGACTCAGGATCATTCAAGTGATCTTCGCCAGTTCTGCGCCACTTGTAATCTCCGCCTAAACGCAAATTACGATGCGGTTTTGCTGTCCATTGACGTGGATAAGCAACCTGATGACGCTGTGAGACTTCATCCGCAATTTCTGCCATTGTGATGCCACCAACGCGCGTGGTTGTTCCTGTGAAGTATTCATCTACAAGTTCTTGGCTTAAACCCACAGCTTCGAACAATTGGGCGCCACGATACGACATAATCGTATCTACTCCCATCTTGCTCATGATTTTCATAACACCAGTACTTAAAGCCTTTACAAGATTAGTTACAGCTGTGTCAGAATTGACAGTTAAATACCCCGTTTGCGCAAGATGCTCTACTGACTCTAATGCTAAATATGGATTCACACATGCTGCGCCATAGGCGATGAGCAAAGCAACATGATGAATCTCACGCACATCTCCTGCCTCTACTGCCATAGAAACCTGTGTACGAGTGTGTTTGCGCAATAGATGATGCTGCACGGCAGAAGTCAACAACAATGAAGGAATAGGCGCCATAATATGGTCAGAATTTCTATCCGAAAGAATAAGGAAATTCTTACCACGAGCAATTTCTTCATCAATTTGAGTAAAGATTTCCTCTAGACGAGTCCTCAGCGCTTCTCCGCCTCCTGCAACGTGGTACAAACCTTCAACAGTAAAAGGCTTGTAATACCCGCTGAGAATCTTTGCACGGTCAAGACGCTTAAGCTGAGCCATTTCATCATTATTGATTACAGGAAGTGGAATGATGATTTTTTTCGCATGTAGCTCTTCATCAGCTAGTAAATTCGGCTCAGGACCGATAGCGGATTCCAAAGAAGTAACGATCTCCTCACGCTCCCAATCTAAAGGAGGATTAGTTACTTGAGCAAACTTCTGAGTGAAATAATCAAAAAGCATGCGACTGTTCTTGGAGAGTACAGCAATAGGAGCATCATTACCCATAGCTCCCAAGGGTTCAGCACCCTTATTCGCCATTGGAGCTAGGAGAATCTTCAAATCCTCCTCGGTATATCCAAACGCACGCTGGCGGCGCTGTACAGAGCTTCCAGAATAACGCACGTGGGCTCTCTCAGGTAGCTCATTCATGCGAATAGCGTTATTTTCTACCCACTGTCGATATGGATGGAGCGAAGCGAGTTCCTTTTTTATGTCTTCGTCTTCGATAATTTTGCCACGATTGGTGTCAACAAGGAACATACGACCTGGTTCAAGGCGCCCTTTTCTAACTACGTCTTCTGGCTTGGTTTCGTTAAGCACCCCTGCTTCGGATGCCAACACAATGAGGCCATCATTCGTCTGTTGCCAACGTCCAGGGCGCAAACCATTGCGGTCGAGCACTGCGCCAACTTGAGTGCCATCAGTAAACACAATGTCTGCTGGACCATCCCATGGTTCAATGAGCGTGTTGTTATATTCGTAGAAAGCTCGCACATCAGGATCGAGTGAAGAATCCTTCTCCCACGCAGGAGGAACCATCATACACACTGCATGAGTTAGGCTTCTACCAGCTAAATGCAGAAGTTCAAGTGTTTCGTCAAAAGTTCCCGAATCAGAGTATCCAGGAGTATTAATTGGAAGCAAAGCAGCCATGTCTCCAAGGAGCTCAGACTGAAGGCGCCCCTCACGAGCAGCCATCCAATTGCGGTTTCCTTGGATTGTGTTGATTTCACCATTATGAGCCAGCAAACGGAATGGCTGAGCAAGCGGCCAGCTTGGAAAAGTGTTAGTTGAGAAGCGAGAGTGCACAATTGCAATACGACTTTTCATCAATTCACATGAAAGATCAGGGAAGAACGGCTGTAACTGGTGAGGCGTCAACATGCCTTTATATACCAAAGTGCGTGACGACAGGGATGAGAAGTAAATTCCAACCTCGTGTTCTACTCGCTTGCGAACACGAAATACCACGCGCTCTAAAGCTAAGCCAGAAGTTTCACCGTTCTCGGCGTTTGCACTTTTCTTACTAACAAATAAAGGCATCACAAACGATGGCATAGATGACAATGCTGTTAAGCCAAGACCATTAGGATTCGTTGGCACTACTCGCCAATCAAGAGTATCTAGACCTTCTTGAGCTGCGATTGCTGTAATGCTTACCTGCTGTTGAGCACGAATTTCAGGATCTCGATCGAGGAAAGCAATACCTGTAGCATAAGAGCCAAGAGACGGAATCTCCTGAGCAAAGGCAGAACGAATGAATTCATCAGGCATCGCCATTAAAATGCCTGCACCATCACCAGTATTTTCTTCAGCACCCACTGCCCCGCGATGATCGAGATTCAAAAGAACTTGAATAGCGTTCGTTACAACATCCCTGCGCTCGCGCTTATCAACGGTTGTCACCATGCCTACACCGCATGCGTCATGCTCAGCGGATGCATCATATAGACCAGTTGACGAGTGGACTGTTAAATCCAACGGCGCAGTTGCTGTCAACGAAACCACCTCAATCTTTGGGTAAAACTATTGAGACAAAATAATCCATTTAGATTCCACACCAATTACAGTAGTTTTTCAAATTGTGTCCATAACACAAATTTCCAGAAAAATAAAGAGAAAAAATGTGAATGTTTCTGCTTTATTACAAGAAATGCCGTGAGGTGTTAACGTTTTTACTTATTTTGCTCGTTTTCGCTTGTTAGAAAACATTGACAGAGCCCAGAATAGTTTCGATAACGCTATCGTTAAGCAAGCGTCCTTGTCGTGTTGCTATAAGACGATGCCGTTCAACATCATGGTTGACTAATCCATTACGCACAAGCTCGTTGATCGTGACCTCAGGAACTTCATATCCACTGATTTTATGGACTTTGTCAAGATTGAGGCCTTCACGAATGCGCATTCCGAGTAGAACAACTTCTTCTATATTTTCTGTATGATCAATACTTTCGTTATCTGCCCATGGCACTACACCGCTGTTAAGTTGCTCTGCCCATTTTTTTGGATGGGCGGTGTCCCATGCGCGTAATCCTGGATAGTTGTAATGACTATGCGCTCCTGGACCAATCCCAGCCCAGTCATCATTTCGCCAATATCCAAGGTTATGCTGAGATTCATTGCCGGGAACAGACCAATTTGAAACCTCATACCACGGCAAACCAGCGGCCTCAAACATATCATCGGCTATTTCATATTTATCAGCTTGATCGTCATCATTAGTGTGAGCAATCGTTCCGGCTGCCATTTTGCGCCCCATGGCCGTATGAGGCTCAACAGTTAACGCATATGCAGAAATATGTTCGACTCCAAGGTTAAGTGCAGTGCGAACACTTATTTTCCAATCTTCAAGCGATTCTCCCGGAGTGCCGTAAATCAAATCAACAGAGTTTCTCATGCCGATTTTCTGAGCTGATCGTATTCCAGCTTCAACATTTGCTGGAGTATGTGTTCTATCAAGGGCTGCTAATACGGACGGTACTGCTGATTGCATCCCAAAGGAGATTCTATTAAACCCACCGTCTGCTAATTCCCTGATGTAATCGTAATTAACAGTGTCAGGATTAGCCTCCGTAGTGATTTCTGCGTCATCACGCAATCCCCAAATGCGTCTAATAGCATTGAGCATTTTTACCAGGTCATGAGCAGGAAGAATCGTGGGAGTTCCTCCACCAAAAAATACCGTCGATGCGCTCGGCTCATTGATACCATGCCTTAGCTGCCACGCGTGAAGAATTTCCATTTCGCGGATAGCCATAGTAGCGTAATTTGCTCTGCTGGCCCCAGAACCCATATCGACCGCAGTATAGGTGTTGAAATCACAGTAACCACAACGCTTCATACAAAATGGCACATGAACGTAAACTTCAAAAGTAGGCTGCATAATATTATTTAGCATAGGCATCGTCATAAGCATTGTCATACGTGATGCTTAGCCAGCATTTTTAGCTGCAGCACGAATCTTATCTTGCGTATCTCGATCTGTGCCTTCACTTGTAGAGAGAGCCGCGATGAAGGCTTCTTGCGGAACTTCCACGTGGCCAAGCATCTTCATACGCTTTTTACCGACCTTCTGCTTTTCAAGTAGCTTTCGTTTACGCGTGATATCGCCGCCATAGCATTTTGCGAGTACATCTTTACGCAAGGCGCGAATAGTTTCGCGAGCAATAATTCGGCTGCCAATTGCTGCTTGAATAGGAATTTCAAATTGCTGCCGAGGAATAAGCTCACGCAGTTTTTTCGTCATCATAACGCCATAAGAATATGCTTTGTCTCGATGTACTACAGCACTAAAAGCATCGACAGTATCACCCTGAATAAGAATATCAACTTTTACAAGGTCTGCGTCTTGCTCCCCTGCTTCGTGATAATCCAGGCTTGCATAGCCTTTGGTGCGGCTTTTTAACTGGTCAAAGAAATTAAACACAATTTCAGCAAGAGGCATTTTGTAATGCATTTCGACGCGCTCAGGACTTATATATTCCATTGTGCCCATTTGACCACGGTGCTCTTGACACAGCTCCATAACGGCACCGATAAATTCCTTAGGCAAAATAATATCCGCGGCCACTACCGGCTCTGTAACCTTGCGAACCTTGCCTTCTGGGAATTCTGAAGGATTTGTTACGTGATGCACGCTGCGGTCTTCCATTGTAACGTCATACGTAACGTTTGGTGCAGTGGAAATAAGATCAAGCCCAAATTCACGGCTCAAACGCTCAGAAACGATTTCCATATGGAGGAGTCCCAAAAATCCACAACGGAAACCAAATCCTAGCGCAACAGAAGTTTCTGGTTCATAAACAAGCGCTGCATCGTTGAGCTTGAGCTTATCGAGAGCATCACGCAGCTCTGGGAATTGAGCATTATCTACTGGGAACAAGCCAGCGTAAACCATTGGCTGAGGGTCTTTGTAGCCCGGCAACGGCTCTGTCGCCTGCTTATTTTCTGAGGTGATGGTATCGCCAACCTTTGATTGACTCACATCTTTCACGCCAGTAATAATGTATCCCACTTCACCAGCAGCGAGCTTCTTAGTAGGCTGCATTTCAGGGCTGATCACGCCAAGCTCAATAGGATCGTGAACCGTGGAAAGTCCCATCATGCGAATCCTTTCACGGCTGCTGAGCGATCCATCAACCATACGTATATAGGTGACAATTCCGCGATAAGAATCATAGACAGAATCAAAAATCAATGCGCGTGCAGCAGAATCAGGGTTTCCTGTAGGCGCGGGAATGTCGCTGACAATTCTGTTGAGGAGTTCATCTACTCCTTCACCAGTTTTTCCAGATACTCGTAGGACTTCACTTGAATCAATTCCCAGCAATCCTGCAATTTCCTCTGCATGCACGTCTGGTTCTGCGCTTGGTAAGTCAATTTTGTTGAGCACTGGGATAATGGCCAAATCATTGTCCATAGCCATGTAGAGGTTGCTGAGAGTTTGAGCTTCAATACCTTGGGTGGCATCCACAAGCAAAACTGCGCCTTCGCATGCTGCAAGTGAGCGGGAAACCTCATAGGAAAAATCCACATGACCTGGAGTGTCAATCATTCCTAGCGTGTACTCAGTTCCATCAACCGTCCATGGAACTCTCACTGCCTGAGACTTAATAGTGATGCCGCGCTCCTGCTCAATATCCATGCGATCGAGAAAACGATCATGCATTTCACGCTGCTCAACTACGCCTGAAAGCTGGAGAATACGGTCTGCTACTGTAGATTTTCCGTGATCAATATGAGCGATGATGCAGAAGTTGCGGATTAAAGACTGATCAGTGGCCCCTGGTTGGTTCCTAACAGTCATATCACGCTCTCCTATCTGGTTCTTTGAACACATATTGAACATAATTGCACAGCTTTTTAGCTGCGAATGTCAATTCTACATGAGTCATGGTATTATTACGGTTTGTATGCCGTTTAGAATATACGTCGTTTGGAGATAATAGTGGCAAACATTAAGTCGCAGAAGAAGCGTGTTCTCACCAATGAGAAAGCACACAAGCGTAACGTTGCTTTTAAGAGCCAGCTCAAGTCTGCTGTTCGTGCAACTCGCGAAGCAATTGCATCCGGAGATGTAAAGGCAGCTCAGGAAGCTTATGCAGTAGCAGCTCAGAAGCTTGATAAGGCTGCTGGTCGTGGAATCATCCACAAGAACCAGGCAGCAAACCGCAAGTCTGCTCTCGCTCTTGCAATCAACGCTCTCTAAAACAGCGTTTCCTAAGACTTTCTACTTTCTAAGGGTGGTCTCGCTTTGGTGAGACTGCCCTTTTTCATGTTTGTATTTCGCTTTACTGCTTTTATTGTTGCGATGTATAAGTTTGCGTGTGTAATCAAGATGATTGTGATGACGCTGCATAGCTCCGGGTACAAAAATATTGTATTTCAGTGATGCCAGGCGAATAGCCACTACCGCCACTATGACAAGCAAATTTAGTATGGATTCCACTGATGAGCTATAGAAATGGTTGAGTTGACCGCGGTATATAAAGACGGCACAAATACAGGCACCAATTGCTGGTGTAGCGTACATGTGTTTATCTCGAATAATAGAGGGAATTTGACCAACAATAATATCGCGGATTGTACCGCCACCTATTGCTGTAAGTACTCCAAGGAAAACGGCTGTCATGCCACTCATCCCGTAGCTCAGTCCTTTAACCGTGCCGTTAACAGCAAATAGAGCAACTCCCACGGCATCTGTAATGAGCATCGACCATTTTAGACTTTCAAGTTCGGGATGAATCCATGCTACGAGGAAGCCAGCAGCCAAAGCAATAAGAATGAGCGTATGGTCTGAAATTCCCACTGGAGGGTAAATTCCAAGGAGTATGTCGCGTACGATTCCTCCGCCTAAGGCAGTAGCCCACGCCGTCACAAGAATAGAGAATAAATCATAATGCTTTCGTACGGCGACTAAACCACCGTTAAGACCAGAAAAAAGAACTGCAATATATTCCATTGTCGTCATCGTTGCGGTTAAAAAGTCGCTTTGCACCACTTCATTGTATATAAGTACATATAAAAACCGAGGAACACTTACCGTTTTCGATGAGTTCCTCGGTCTTAAGAAAATCAGCTTTAATTAGTCTTGAATCTTCCACATCCAGTTGTGAGGATCTTCAACATCGCCCCACTGAATGCCCATAAGCTTTTCACGCAAAGCAACAGTGTATTCACCTACTGCTTCGTTGCTGACGCTTACGTCAAATTCTTCAGACTTGAAGCGACCGATTGGGGTGACAATTGCAGCAGTGCCGCATGCAAATATCTCAGTAACTTCGCCAGATTTAATATCTTCGATGAGTTCCGTCAAAGGAATCATACGCTCTACTACATCGCGACCATCATCCTTAGCGAGTTCAATAATAGAGCGACGTGTTACACCAGGAAGAATATTACCAGTGAGGCTTGGAGTTTCAAGATGACTATCCTTATGGACGGTAAACATATTCATACCACCAAGCTCTTCGAGATAAGTCTTGGTTGCGGCGTCAACAAAGCATACTTGCTCACAGCCGTGGTCAAAACCAATGTACTCACCCATAAGAGATGCAGAATAGTTTCCGCCGCACTTTGCGTAGCCAGTGCCACCAGGGCCTGTGCGGAACCATTTATTCTCTACCCAAATACTCACTGGCTTAACACCTTGTGGGAAATAAGGGCCAGAAGGAGAAGCGATAACGCAGTATTCAACTTCCTTAGCCTTACGCACACCCAAGAAGGACTCAGATGCGAACATGAATGGACGCATATAAAGGGTGTAATCATGGCGAGAAGGAACCCAGCTTGCATCTGCCTTCGCAAGAGCTGCTACAGAACCGATAAAGTCGTCAACTGGCAAGCTTGGAAGGCATAAACGTGCTGCTGAATTCTGGAAGCGCTCTGCATTAGCATCTGGGCGGAACATCCATAAAGAGTTGTCAGAGTGACGATAAACCTTCAATCCTTCGAAAATTTCCTGAGCATAGTGCAAAACGGACGCACCAGGATCCATCTTCAATGGACCATAAGGCTCAATGCGACGGTCAGACCAACCCTCTCCCTCGGTCCACGTCATATGAGCCATGGAATCAGAAAATACTTGGCCAAAGGCTGGCTTATCAATCATTTCTGCTCGTTTAGAGTCAGACACCTTATGATCGTGAGGAAGAACTGCAAAAGGCTTTGCGAGTTCATTCAATTTGCTTGGATCATGATGGTTATTTTCAGTCATAACACACTTCTTCATTACAAATAGAAAATCATTCATGTATCGCAGCTCGTGGCAGCGAACTGCAATTACTTTCTCACATCTTATCGATTTCGTACAGAAAAACGTCACTATGTGAAAATGAACGGAGCGTCGAGCTTAAAGGATAATCAAAAGAATAATCAAAAAGCCCGCTCCCAAATATTGAGAACGGGCCAGACGATGCTATTGCATCAGAGACTCAGTAAAAACTCAAGTAGAGATTTGCTCAAGAATTACTCAGCGTCTGCTGCTGGTGCAGCTGCTTCTACTTCAGTTGTAGATTCAGTTTCATCTGCAGGAACCTCAACAGTTACTACGGATTCTTCTGGATTCTCAACTGCGAGCTCTACGCCTTCAGGAAGCTCAACATCCTTTGCGAATACCTTTGCGCCATCAAGCAAGCCATCAACGTTAACAGTGATGCGCTCAGGAAGATTTGCAATATCAGCACGAACACGAAGTTCCTGAATATCTACGAATGCAACCGCTGCACCCTTTGGATCACCTTCAACGAAGACTGGAACTTCAACTTCAATCTTTTCTCCAGCCCTAACTTCGTAGAAGTCAATGTGCTCAACAATACGCTTAACTGGATTGCGCTGAACATCCTTAACGACCGCCAACTTAGATTCTTCACCGTACTTGAGCTCGAAGAGAGCATTGGTGTGGCGAAGTGCCAAAGTTGTTTCCTTTGCAGGAAGTGTAAGGAATGTAGGCTCTTCTCCGCCTGCATATACTGTTGCAGGAATCAGGTTAGCCACGCGCATGCGACGCGCAAAGCCCTTTCCAAACTGAGTGCGAACATCGCCTTGAAGTGTAATATCTGCCATGTAATACTCCTTTCGCTGGCCTTGGAACATATTCTCACACCAACGGGAGCTCAAGGCTTCCATGGGCCGAGTCGATAACGGGTGACTCTTCACCCCTCGCCAAGGACTTTTTTAGTGTAACAACAAGCCTCTACTTTTATTCACACGCTATCCCGTCACCATCGCGGTCTAACTTTCGCGAATATCCAGGATCGCCAGTATGCAATGGTGCTTTCCCAGCTTTACGCACTGCTGTGCAATTTTGATAATAGGTATTTTGTTGTGCTTGTTGCTGTGCCTGTTGAGCTGCTGCAGCTGCGGCCGCGGCAGCGGCAGCATCTTGCTGTTTCTTATATTCGATGTTTGAATTTACTTCGCTCATAGCTGAGGTAACTTCGTTGGCAGCATTCGTTATTTGCTCAGGGACTGAATCTGAGGAATTAATAAGGTTCTGTAGGTTGTCGCACTTCTCCCTCAAAGAAGTTCTATATCCGTCATTCTCCATTTGTCCAGCAGAAGAGTTGTAAAGAGAGTTTCCCTGATCAAGAGTAGGTTGAGCAGTTGCTTTTGCATCATTAACAAGTTTTAAACTAATACTTGCCGTCACCGCATCCATCGCGATGCCCATCTTTGTCGTTGCTTTTGTAATTCTCTTAGCTGATTTACTTCTTTTAAGAAGCTTTTGAATTTTTGTAATCCTTTTCTTTAGCAATTCTCTTGTTGCCTCATCTGCAACTTTTCCTGCTGAATCTGCATATGTAGACTTAGCTAATTTTAGTTGTAATTTAGCTTTTTTCTTAGCTGTTTTAAGAGTTTTGATTTTTTGCGTGGCTTTCAGCGCTAGGCTTTTGATGAGGTAGTAACACTGACAGAATTACTTTTAATAGTTTTAACTGGGCTGAATGCACCTAAAGATAAGCAAAAAGTAGCAATTACAAAAGATGCAAAGAAATTTTTCAATATCCTATGTCTGAAACGAAACATTCTCATTCTTCTTCCTCTAAGGATAAGAATGCCCATCATTGGGCTCTTATCCACCAGATAATATTAACATTTCAGCTCCGATAAATAAAAAAAATAGGGGAAGGCGTCGCTATCTTCCCCTATAGGAATTTTCAATTATATTTTTATGCTGCAATTGGTATTGAGCAAATTAGTCAGCAATCAGCTCTTTTACAGCATTGATAACTGCTTGAAGCTGAGCTTTTGCATCGCCAAAGAGCATCTGAGTTTTAGGATCAAAATAAAGCTCATTCTCAATGCCTGCATATCCCTTGCCGCGGCCGCGCTTAATGACCACAGTACTTTGAGACTTATCAACATCGAGAATTGGCATACCAGAAACTGCTGTGCCAGGTTTACGCGCAGCTGGATTAGTTACATCGTTTGCGCCCACAACCAGAGAAACTGCGGCTGACGGGAATTGCGGGTTGATGTCATCTAAATCAACAAGCTCTTCATAAGGAACATTAGCTTCTGCAAGCAGCACGTTCATATGACCAGGCATACGGCCAGCTACCGGGTGAATTGCGTAGCTGACTTCGATATCGCGGCTTTTTAGGAGCTCTGCCAAATCGGCAAGTTCACGCTGAGCCTGTGCTTGTGCCAAACCGAAACCTGGAACAAAGATAACCTTATCCGCATAAACAAGCTGAACTGCAACGTCGTCTGCGGTAGTCTCGCGCATAGTTCCGCTGACACCTTCACCACCAGCTGCAGCGTTATCGCCGCCAAAGCCACCAATGAGAACACTTGAAAGTGGACGATTCATAGCCTGAGCCATGAGCACAGAAAGTGTCACGCCTGCAGAACCCACAAGCGCACCGGCTATAATCAATGCAACATTGTCAATAGCTAAACCAGACATTGCCACTGCAGTACCTGTGCATGCATTGAGCACAGAAATAACAACCGGCATGTCTGCACCGCCAATAGGAAGCACAAAGAGCAAACCATAAATAATTGCTAGAACAGTAACAATGATGCTCCACAACACACGATTCTCAGGCTGAATGCACAGCATAACAAATCCAGCAATCGTTGCAATGATGACAACTATATTCCATAGATTACGCGCTGGAAGTGCGATTGGATTTCCAGGTAGAATACCCTGCAATTTACCTGCTGCCACGAGAGATCCAGAGAAGGTTACAGAGCCGATAATAATGCCTAGTCCCGCAGTGATAAGCAGAACAAGAGTCAACTCATCAAAACCAGTAGTCAAAATATCGTTCAATGCCACGAGTGCTGCAGCACCACCACCTACAGTGTTAAACACTGAAACAAGCTGTGGCATATCAGTCATTTCAACTTTTTTAGCAGACCATACGCCAGCAATACCACCAATAGCAATACCTGCAATGAGGATTCCGATAGCTGTTGCGCTTACGAACCCTGTAATAAACAAATGGATGAATGCCATGCAGACCGCTATAACCATACCAATTGCGGAAATCTGGTTACCTTTACGAGCAGTCTTTGGCGAGTTCATATAGTGCAAGCCAACTACAAAGAGAACAGCTGAGAAGAGGTAAACAAACCAAGCAATAATCTCAATAGCACTCATATTTACTTCTCCTTCTCAGTGGTCTTTGCAGAAGATGCATCAGAAGAATCAGACTTTGGCTTAGATGACTTGAACATTTCAAGCATGCGATCAGTGACCACATAGCCACCTACAACATTCATAGTTCCAAGCACTGCAGCGAGGAAAATAAAAACATATGCCAAAGGAGTATTTGCATGGGCAGCAACAATAACTACGCCTACAATCACAATGCCATGGATAGAATTTGCTCCACTCATCAATGGAGTGTGCAAAGTTGCAGGAACCTTACCAATAACCTCGACTCCAATGAGGAGCGCAAGCACAAATAGTGTGATTGCAACAACTAAAGTATTCATTATTTCTCCTCCGCATTCTCATCTGCTGATGGAACGGTCTGCGCAGTCTTCTGACCAGACACGATTAGAGCATCATCCAGTTCTTCACCAGGCGTAACGCTAAGAGTGCCATTCTCATTGATGAAATGAATAAAGGCATCTGCAAGATTTCGAGCAAGCAAGTTAGAGGCTGTTGTTGGTACATTACTTGCTAGATATGGAGCGCCAATAACAGTTACTCCCCCATCTGTAATGATGGTTTGATCTGGCTGGCTGCCTTCAACATTGCCACCAAGCTCACTAGCTGCACAATCAACTACGACTGCTCCTCTATGCATGCCTGCAACGCCTGCTTGAGTAAGAAGCATTGGTGGTTTACTGCCGGGAACCTTAGCAGTTGTAATAACTATGTCAAATCCAGCAGCTTTTGCATCAACTGCAGCCTGCTGCGCCTTCTGCTCTTCCTCAGTCAAAGTACGTGCATAACCACCTTCGCCTTGCCCTGCAGAAAAATCAAGATTGAGATCTAAGAACTTTGCGCCAAGGGACTCCACCTCTTCGCGAGACGCTGGACGCACATCATAAGCCGTTACAACAGCACCTAGGCGCTTGGCGGTTCCAATAGCCTGCAATCCAGCAATACCAGCCCCAAGAATCAAGACCTTAGCAGGACGAATCGTGCCTGCGGCGGTTGTCATCATCGGCAAGAATGAGGTATATGCATCTGCTGCAGCAAGCACTGCTTTATAGCCCATTACAGAGTTCTGGCTGGTCATCTCATCCATAGATTGTGCAGAACTCAGCTGGCGAGGCAAACGTTCCATAGCAATTCCGGTAATACCGCGCTGTTCTAAATCTGCGACGTAGTCGGCGTCAGTAAATGAGCCGAGCATACCAACAATCCATGATCCACGAGGGAGAATATCAAGAATCTCAGTAGACGGACGGTCAACAAAGCCGAAGACCTGAGCCTGCGATGCGATAGTTTGCTTATCAGCAACCTCTGCACCTGCAGAAATATAATTTGAATCTGCAAACATTGCTTTGTTGCCAGCAGAGCTTTCTATAAGACATTTTACGCCTGACCGCTTTAGCCTTGTCACAATATCAGGCGTTAAAGCAACACGATTTTCCGTAGACGATGTCTCATTAAAAACCCCGTACACAACCACTGGCTGTTTTTCTTCTGCCACAGGTTCCTCCTCAATGAAAACGGGAATGATCACCTCAAAATGTGATCCACGTCGCTATTCTATAGGCATGTGTGTTCTTGGACGGAGAATGTCTCATTTAGGTGTTTTTTCTGTTTTGTTCTCCACATAGTGAACTAATCTTATGTTTAGAAAAAATTGATTAGAGGAGAGAACGTGAGTTTACTCGATTCCATTACTAACACCGTTAAAGAAGCGACGAACAAAGTAAGTTCCACTGTTGCCTCGGTTATTCCTCAGGAAACGTCATCAAATTCAGGAGCAAACTCACCAGAAAGCATTAGTGGCTCTACTGCGCACGTGTTATCTTCCGCCTCTCCCCTAGCATCTTCAGCACAGCTTCAATCTCAGATTCAGCTTCCTTATGATTCTGATTGGTCTGGTCATGGCTTACTCACTCACACATTCATTGATGAGAAAACTGGCATGTTGACTAGTTCTACTGAGGGTGACGTTGATGTTCCAGAGTCCATGACTGTTTATGACATTTATGCAGACCGTGCTCGTCGCACCCCGCATGAAACTCTCTACAACTTCAAGTCTGAAGGTAAGTGGGTTTCTAAAACTGCTCAGCAGGTGCTTGAAGATATTCGTCTAACCGCTAAGGGCCTTATGCATTATGGTCTAAAACGCGGTGATTCTGTTGCCTTTATGTGCCAAACCTGCTACGAGTGGGATGTTTTTGATGCTGCTGTGCTCAGTATTGGTGGTGTTCTTGCAACAATTTACGATACTGACTCTGCTGAGCAGATTCGCGCAATCGTAAACAATTCTGACGCTCGTGTGCTAATGGTTCAGACCAAAAATATGCTGGAACGTGCGGATGGTGCTGTGGATGAATGTCCTTCGCTTGAACATATTGCATGCCTAGAAAATGGTGCTTTGGAAGAGATCCAGGCTTATGGTCATTCAGTGTCTGACTCCGATTTAGATGAGCGAATTGGATTAATTACGAAGAACGATTTAGCGTCTATTGTGTACACTTCAGGCTCTACATCGGCTCCTAAAGGCGTTGAGCTCACTCATGAATGTTTTGTGGCATTCGCTCGTAACCTGCGTGCTTATATCTATGACTTAATTATGGATCCGACTGGCAGCATTTTGTTGTTCCTTCCGCAAGCTCATGTGTTTGCACGTGCTATTAATTACGGCGTTGTATATAGCGAGATTCAAATTTATATTGCTACTGGATTGTCTACTTTGTTGCAAGATTTGCAATCTTCCCGTCCAACGACTTTCATCGGTGTTCCACGTGTATTTGAGAAGGTTTATAATGCCGCCTCTCAGCGTGCAGGCACAGGCATAAAGGGGCGTATTTTCTCTACTGCTGCAAAAACAGCTCGGTCTTATATGACAGAGATTTCTGACAAAGGCTCAGCATCGGTCGTTAGCTCTCTGAAGCGCACTGCCTTTGATCCTTTGGTCTACAAGACTTTGCGTGATGCTCTGGGTGGCCGCGCAAAATGGCTTGTGTGCGGTGGGGCTCCTCTTGATAAAAACCTTATTACTTTCTTCCGTGGAGCCGGTATCCCAGTCTATGAAGGCTATGGAATGACGGAGACAACTGCTCCGTGTGCTTTCACTCCATTAGGTGTGCCCTTCCGTGCTGGTTCTGTTGGCATCACTTTCCCTGGTTTCTCTATACGAATTGCTAACGACGGTGAGGTCCAGATTAAGGGCCCCTCAGCTTTCACGCGATATCACAAGAATGATGAGGCAACCGTCGAATCCTTCACAGAAGATGGGTGGATTGCAAGCGGTGATTTAGGCAGAATTACTTCAGATGGCTTCCTGTATTTGACTGGTCGTAAGAAAGATCTCATTATTACTGCTGGAGGCAAGAATGTTTCTCCAACTCCAATAGAAGCGGCTATTAAGCGCTGCCCACTTATTTCTAATGCTGTTGTTTTGGGAGACAAACGCCCATTTATTTCTGCTCTCATAACCCTTGACGAAGAAACTCTACATCCATGGCTTGAAAACAATGGCTTAGACTCTCATATGTCTATGGAAGACGCCACACAAAACGCTGCAGTTCGTGCTGAAGTTCAGAAATATGTAGACCAAGCAAACGAAGGTGTTTCACGAGCTGAGTCTGTGCGTAAATTCATCATTGTTCCTGATGATTTCACGCAAGATAATGGCTTGATGACAGCTTCTATGAAGACTATTCGTCCAAAAGTTATTAAACGCTATGCAAAGTTGCTTGACACGCAAATGTACAAGCCACGTAAAAAGTAAATTCAGTGAACTAGAGCATAGTAAGAGCATAAATCTGTTCTAGCTCACTAGCAATGATAGAGCCCACATACTGCGAATCTTGGTGTTACTCGTATCGTAAACATCAATGGCTTCAGGATTATTGATATTCGTTACGACAATGTACCCTTTATCGCCTTGAATAACGCCTTCGCGGTCTCCTGCACATACATATGAGGAGCTAATAGACGCAATTATTCCGTTATCGAACCAGAACGTGGTGAATGACGATTCATCCACTCCCAACTCAGATAATGTTGCGCCAGTATTTATGCGCTCAATGTCTGTATTACCGCTAACCATGCTCACAAAGTTAAGTGGGTACACACCCACATCAAGCAAAGCCCCTCCAGCAAGTTCAGGCTTTACAAGGCGCTCTTTGCCACCCATAGAATACGAAAGCTCAGCATGTACTACGCGCACATCGCCAATCTCGCCTGAAGCAATAACCTCATCAATTAGCCTTCTACTTGGCAAATAGCGAGTCCATATTGCCTCAGCACAGTATAATCCCAATTGCTCGCTGACTGTCATCACTACTTTTGCTTGATTTTCGTTTGCAGTGAACGCCTTTTCAACGAGCACATTCTTGCCAGCTCGCATACATTGAATAGCTAAATCAGCGTGGAATGCATGTGGGGTTGCAAATAAACCAAATCTACTTGCGGGTCTGCAAGCATTTCCTCATATGATCCATATGCTTTTTCGAACCCATACTCATGTGCAAAAGGTTTGAGCTCTTTCCGTGCTATTTCGAGTTGCTGCGGCATAGGGATAAACTAAATCCTTGTATCTGCTGTCTTTAGCCATTTTGCGGATTGTTAATCCCATTTTCTGAGCAATAGAGCCGAGTCCCATAATTGCAACATTGACTCTACCTTGCTTCGCGCCATTGCGATTACTCGTATTTCCCCCTAATTAGTCATAGTCAACTAGTTGAAATTAACTGAATTTTAGATAAATCCTAGGCGTTCAAGTTTCTTAGGATCTGACTGCCAACCCTTGGCAACCTTCACATGCAGAACAAGAGTTGATTTCATCCCAACAATGCGATTCAGCGGAGTACGAAGCTTCTTCTTCACATGCACAAGATGAGATGCTTGTTTGCCAATAATAATTGGTTTTTGAGAATCTCGTTCTACATAAATAGATGCGTGTACTTGCGCTCGCTGATCCTCATCATCGTCCTGAGGGTAGTCAATTGAGTCAACTACTACAGCCAGAGAATGTGGAAGCTCATCATCAAGTTCTTCGAGGAATATTCCACGGATGAGTTCAGCAATTGTGTCTTCAGGGCTTTCCTCTGTTATTTGCTCAGCTGGATATAGCTGGGGGCCTTCAGGCATGGCTTGCACGAAAACATTGCACACTTCATCTACATTGTCTCTATCAACAGCTGAAACTGGAACTACTTCGGTAAAGTTTGCAAATTGGTTAATCTCTACGAGTTTTTCCATCAATGCAGCACGACTTACCTCATCTATTTTGGTCAGAATACCTATAATCGGTTTATTCCACTGCCACTCGCCATTCTCATCTTTATGAGAATACTGGGAACGCAAACGGCTAAGAATACGCCTATCTCCCGGCCCAATTTCTTGATCTGCAGGGAGTAGAAAAGCAATTGCATCAGCATCACTGAGAGATTCATCAACAATGTCATTTAAGCGCTGGCCAAGAAGCGTACGAGGACGATGGATACCAGGAGTATCCATGAGAATAACTTGACCTTGAGGAGCATTTAAGATAGCACGAATTGCTTTACGAGTAGTTTCTGGTCTCGATGAAGTAATCGCTACCTGTGTGCCCATAAGAGCATTGATTAAGGTAGATTTTCCAACATTTGGGCGGCCTACAACAGCTATGAAACCAGATCTGTAAGGCTCAGAAGTTGCATCTTTATGAGGCATTTGAGATGTTTGAGGTACCTGGGGTACTTGAGATGAACTACTTGACATTATTTTCCTTTTGTTCATGCGTATTTTCAGAAGAAGTATCAGAGGCTGAATCATTGTGAATATCACGTTCCACAACAATCATAGAGACTTTTTTACGGCGCCCAGCAGAATCAACTGCAGTAAGGCGTAAGCCACGTGTCACAGCAGATGAATCAACAAGAGGAACGCGCCCTAAAGCTTTTGTGAGTAGACCGTACACAGTGTCTACATCATCTTCATCGAGATCAACTTCAAAGAGTTCCTCAATATCGGCTATAGATGTGCGTGCAGGCACTTTCCATTTATCTTTATCAAGTTCGATTGGGTCAGTGTGCTGGCTGCGGTCGTGCTCGTCTTCAAGTTCTCCCACAATTTGCTCTATAGTGTCTTCAATGGTGACCAAACCAGATATCCCACCGTATTCATCAACCACCACAGCAACATGCTGGCGTTTAATCTGCATTTCATGGAATAAATCGTCTACAGGCTTGGATTCTGGCACAAGCATAGGGTCTCGCACAATGGATTCTACTGAACGTTCGCTGGCAGATGCATTGAATGCAACGGCCCTTACAGCATCTTTCAAGTATGCAACACCCACAAGATCATCTGCGTCACTGCCTATTACCGGAATACGTGAAAATCCAGAACGCGAGCACAACTTCAACATCTCTGAGAGTGTCTCGTCTTTGTTAACGGCAACCATGTCAGTTCGAGGAACCATAATCTCGCGTGTCAAAGTCTCAGAAAGAGTCAAAACGTTGCGAAGCATCTCAGAGATTTCAGGGTCAAAATCATTGCCCTCAGTTAAACGTTCAATTGTTGCTCTACCCTGTTCTAAATGAATACGCTCAAGTTCCTCATCATCAGAGAGTGATTCACGCTGCTTGGCAAAATCAATTGAGGAATTATGACGACGTGTAAATGGAGTAAAAGCCACAATCACAGAAACAGTTCGAGAATTATGCACCATAACGTCTAGAGCATCAAGATTCGAAGAACGTGGACGCATAGCATTAATAGTTAGGGCAATCATAAATGCGCACACAATTCCGGCCACTATCACAGCCCACAGAGGCGCATGAAGAAGGTATGCAATCACCGCAATAAGTACACCCGTTACTACATTTGCAACAATACGCGCGAAGGAACATGAAGCAGCTGTAGCATATCGATTGATAACAAGTTTTTGCACACGGTGTATCGAAGCTAAATGTTTTTGCCGAGCGAATGCAGACTCATCATTTGTTTGAACTTCGAGAATAAGATTATTGAGCATAGAACGCGTGATGCGAGCAATAGCAGCTTCTGAGGATGCCATCGTCATAGTGAACCACACGAGCAATATGCATACCACCACAAGCACAATAACACCGACAACTGTCAAAGTGTTAATGGTGCTCATTACTGCTCGTCTCCTTGTGGAGGAATAACCTCACCTAAAGCACCTGGTCTCAAAGCCAGAAAAGTGAGCAAAAGCTGGCGCTGAATGCCAAACATCTGTTTTTCCTGCTCTTCAGTTGTGTGGTCATACCCTAAAAGGTGCAAAATGCCATGAATAGTAAGCAACATCATCTCTTCAATAGCAGAGTGACCTGCAGCAACAGCCTGTTGAGCAGCTACTTGTGGGCACAGAACAATATCCCCAAGCATGCCCTCAGAAAGTGAGGTTTCTGTTCCTGGACGAAGCTCATCCATGGGGAAACTCATCACGTCGGTTGGTCCTTCAAGATTCATCCAGCGCATATGAAGTTCGGCCATAACATCTGGTTCATTGAAAGTAATTGCGAGGTCAGACTGCGTACTCACGCGCATTTGATCCATTACCCAAACTCCAAGATCAGAAAATACTTTGGGGTCAATCGTCCATTCTGTTTCATTAGTGACTTCAATACTCATGACTCGTCTCCAGCTTGTGTTTTGCCCTCATAGTTACGAGCTTTCTGCCGGTACTTGCTACGGCCTGCCGCTCTACCATCGATTGAATCATCATTGTGCTCTTCAGCAAATTTGTCATAAGCCGTGACGATTGTACCTACTAGAGAGTGGCGGACAACATCGGTGCTTCCCAAATGGACGAATGCAATGTCAGAGATATTTCCAAGGATATCTTCAATCATTGCAAGGCCTGAACGCTTGACGGCAAAATCAACCTGCGTTGCATCACCCGTAATCACCATGCGTGTATTAAATCCTAGACGAGTCAAGAACATCTTCATCTGCTGAGCTGTGGTATTTTGAGCCTCATCAAGAATCACATACGCATCATTCAAGGTACGACCACGCATATACGCAAGCGGAGCTACTTCAATAGTGTTATCAGCAATGTACTTCTGCATGCGCTCATTTCCAAGCATGTCAGAGAGCGCGTCATATAACGGGCGCAAATATGGATCAACTTTTTCAGTGAGACTTCCTGGTAAGAATCCCAACGATTCCCCAGCCTCCACTGCTGGACGAGTCAAGATGATGCGGCGAACTTTGCCATCTTCAAAGGCGCGCACAGCCTTTGCTACAGCCAAATAGGTTTTACCAGTACCAGCTGGACCGATAGCAAAAGTAATCGTATGCGTCTCAATTGCATTGATGTACTCAACTTGCCCAGCAGTCTTTGCGCGCACAGGAACTCCATGAGCCATTGTGATTACGCTTGGCACTCGTCCACCAAGGGTTGTATTCATACCGGAAACCGAATGCCTAATTGACTCATCGTGCGGCAAACAGACAAACGGCTTACGTGTGGAATCCATATAAGCAGAAGCGAAGCCATTACGTTCGTGCTTGGGCATAGAGTGGCTAATTTTGCGCTCTTTGCGATTAGCTTTATTACTCAAACGATTACTCAGCAAACGTTTAACCTCTTCAACACCTAGAGGAGCACTATATGCCTGGCTAATAAGCTCCTGGATAAAATCTTCTGCCTCTATAGCCTGAGCTTCGGTACGCGTATAACGAGAGACGATAGCAATACGATTTGAGCGTACTACAATTGTCAACTCTGGATATGCTTGCTCAATGAGTCGAATAATCTCATCAGCTAGACCATAAATTGAGACAGGATTGAGTTCCTCAGGAATAGTAATCGTGCGAGTTGTAGCTGCCACGAAAGCCTTTCACTATAAATTTATAAATTTGAGCGCGTTTGCTGTTGAGTATCCATTTTTCGATTCTTGCTCTAATTTATTCTGGCAAAACTTCACCGGTAAGCACATGCGCATGTGCATGGAAAACAGTTTGCCCCGCATCAATACCGGAGTTGAATACTAAACGATACTCACCGTGAAATTCTTTGTCAGCGATGCTTTTGGCTACTGCAACAATGTCTGCAAGTTCAGTCGGGTCTTGTTCAGCAAGCTCAGCCACATTTGCGTAGTGCTTCTTAGGAATAACAAGTGCGTGGACTTTTGCTTTCGGATTGATATCAGCGAATGCGTACGTAGTGTCGTTTTCAAAGATTTTTGTACTGGGAATTTCCCCCGCAAGAATGCGGCAGAACAAGCAATCATTAGTGTCAGTCATAGGAACTCCTTCTGAATTCATCATAGCGTGCAGAGCCTAAATTTCTCGGACAAACGACTATCCCTAAACCTCACCGTATCGGCCAACGCACCTAGAAAGTAGACTCAATGCCACAGAGCCAGCGCTTGAAGCTCGTAAAATATTTTTTCCAATTACAGTACTCATAGCACCCGCTGCTACAAATGCTTCAAGCTCTTCATCTGAAATCCCACCCTCTGGGCCAACAACGACATCAATTATGAGATTTCTAGGACTGCTCAAGTCACCTACATTATTTACATTATCTGAAATTCTCGGAGTGATTTTTTGCGTAATTTTTTGAGTGATCTCATGCTCAATTTCAGCCCATGTATGTGTTGCATCTTGATGAAGAATGATCAGGATATGCCCATCTGCTGTTCGCTTCTCGATGAACTTTACAAGCAGCTTAGAAGTAACACACTGTTGTAATAGCGGTGCAATTGCTCTTCGTGACTGCTCGGTAGCTGCATTGATTTGGGTTTGCCATTTGCGCAAAGATTTATCTGCTTTGGATCCCTTCCACTGCACGATTGATCGATTTGCCTGCCACGGAATCACTTCGTCCACGCCAATTTCCGTAGCCATCTCAATAGCCTGTTCATCGCGGCCATTCTTCGCCAATGCTTGAACGAGTCCAAGACGCACTTGAGGTATTTCAAGCTTTTCTACGCTAAGACTGCGTACTTGCGCGTTGAGTGCATCTACTACTTCCACAGTTATGCGAGTACCATGGCCATCGCTTACCCAAAATTGTTCACCCTCACTCAAACGCATTGCTTTTATGGCATGTTTTGCAATGTATTCAGGCACAATCCATGTATTATTCGGTACTGTAGCAGTATCAAGCAAATCTTCACGATTGACGAGGAAAAGCGGCAAAGTCATAGTTAAATACTACTAAAAGCTAATTGCTTATTTGCAATTTGCTTACTCAGTCGCATAGAAGGCTACGGCAGAAGATGCGGCAACATTGAGACTATCGACATCATGAGCCATTGGAATTTTAACTGTTAAGTCAGTAGCTGCAATGGTATGCTTGCTGAGTCCGTCTCCCTCAGTACCAAATATCAACGCTAGTTTGTCGATATGCAATGGATTTGATTTATCTGAATGGTAGCGATTGCTCAATTCTTTCATACTAATCGAATCATCCTCTAAGGCCATTGCAACAGTGGTGAATCCAAGACTATGTAATTGTTCTATGCCAGGATGCGGCCAAGCATGATTGTTATCCCCACCAATGCGAGTCCAAGGTACTTGGAATACAGTTCCCATAGATACGCGTGCGGCACGACGATACAGCGGATCAGCACAAGACGGTGTAATGAGAACTGCATCGATATTTAATGCCGCTGCAGAACGCATAATCGCACCCACGTTGGTGTAATCTACGATGTTTTCAAGCACGGCTACACGACGAGCCTGAGTGCGCTCGCAGAGTTCTTCTACGTTGGGTAGCTGCCAGCGACGCATGGCCGCCAGAGCTCCGCGATGCATTCTGTACCCAGTCAGTTGCTTAAGAAGGCCTTCTGATGCAACAAAAACAGGAATATCGCTTCCCCACTGTTCATCAACTGTTATAAAGGTATCGTGAATACCTTCTAACCACTCTTCTTCCACGAGGAAAGAAAGGGGTTCAACGTGTGCAGCAAGTGCCCTCGTAATAACTTTGGGGCTCTCAGCAATAAAAAGACCCTTTTGAGGTTCCAAACGGTTGCGCAGCTGAATTTCTGTGAGATTGATATATGCATTTAATCTTGGATCATCCAAGCTATTAACTCGAACTATGTTCACGATATCTCACACTCTATTAGTCTTGAAAAATAAAATACTCAAAAAATCGCTAGAAAATAAAAAAAACCGAGAGCCTAAACTCTCGGAAGTGGTGTCCGGAGCGGGAGTTGAACCCGCACGCCTGTATAAAATAGGCACTAGCACCTCAAGCTAGCGCGTCTACCATTCCGCCACCCGGACAGGTGCTGAACGCAACAGTTGAAAACAATACCACATTCAGAACGATTGTGTCTACGGCGTGTCTGATTAGCATCATGCAGAATACATCAGAGCACACCGCAGACTTTACTTCAGTTATCGGAATGATTCATGAGAACTTGCAACAAATTACTGATTTTCAGACTCTTTCTGAGTAGCATTCAACTTTTCTGCTTCCTTTGCACGCAGCTCTTCCTTGTGGCTCAGCGTAGAAGACATTACCGCTGGCTCTGAATCCTCTTCATCAGAAATATCGTCAGAATCAGTTGGAATAACACCTGTCTTACGCCCAATCCACTTCAATCCGTGATACAAAACAAGGGCTGCAATAGAGCCGATTGCAATGCCGTTGAAGCTCACGCCGCTTATAGCAAACGTGAAATCTGCTATACCTACAACCATCACGATTGCACCTACAGACATATTTACGGTCTTGCTGAAGTCAACCTTATTCTCTACCCAAATTCGCACACCGAGCATACCAATCATGCCGTAGAGCAATGTCGTTACACCGCCAAGAACTCCAGATGGAATGGTGTTGATAAGAGCGCCAAACTTCGGGCATAGGCTCAAAATAAAAGCAAATCCAGCAGCGAACCAGTATGCTGCTGTGGAATATACTTTTGTAGCTGCCATAACACCAATATTCTCAGCATATGTGGTTGTGCCGGAGCCGCCGCCAAAACCAGCGAGCACAGTGCCTAAACCATCTGCGAAGAGTGACTTTCCAATCTGCTTGTCATAGTTGCGTCCAGCCATCAGAGCAACAGACTTAACGTGCCCTATATTTTCTGCAACGAGTACGAGAACAACAGGAATGAACATAGCGAGTACAGAAAAATCAACGGAAGGAGCATGGAATTTAGGCAAACCAATCCATGCAGCTGAATTCACAGCAGAGAAGTCTACTTGGCCCTGGGTGATAGCAAAGATGTAACCGATGATTACGCCGATGAGAATATTCAAACGACCAAGCAAGCCTTTGAAAAGCACTGAACAGAGCAGTACTGCAAGCAAAGTTACAAGAGCCGTAACAGGGGCTGCCTTGAAATTGCTCCATGCAGAAGGAGCTAAATTAAAGCCGATAATTGCGACGATTGCACCATTCAAAATTGGAGGAAGCAGACGGTCTATCCATTCGCTGCCTGCATAGTGCACAATCAAACCGATGATTGCCAGCACTAAACCTGTACACAGAATGCCAAAGCTTGCTACTCCGAGTCCCTTATGAGCAGATGCCACCGCTGCAATTGGCGCGATAAACCCGAATGAGCTTCCTAAATAGCTAGGTAGTGTGTTGTTGTTAATCAGCAAAAAAAGAACCGTCGAAACAGCTGTGAAGAACAACGTTGTCGACGGATCAAAACCAGTCAGGATAGGAACGAGGAATGTTGAGCCAAACATGGCGATTACGTGCTGTGCTCCGACTCCAGCAGTACGTCCCCACGTAAGCCTTTCTTCCGGAGTAATAACCTCTCCAGGAGCGATTGTTTTGCCATCGCCATGCAGTTTCCATGTCATATTGAGCGACATCTTCTCCCCTTATTGGCCACAATTAGGCCAGTAGACAAAATTCTTGACAATATTACTCCGATGCCAGAGCAAACGCATACTGCTATATCATTTTTCCTTCTTCTTTTTGAGAAAATTATTATGATGAATGAATTTAAGTCGACTTTGCAAGTTTGACGTGACATAATAAAAGAACGTTCTGAAGCAGTGGGGCTTTGGATCTCGAGAAGGGGTATGTATGGCAACGAGTAATCCAAAGATTCTGTCAATTGTTCTTGCAGGTGGCGAAGGTACTCGCCTTATGCCACTGACTCGTGACCGCGCTAAGCCTGCAGTCCCGTTTGGTGGAATGTACCGACTCATCGATTTTCCTCTAAGTAACCTTGTAAATTCTGGTTATCGGCAGGTTGTTGTGCTCACGCAGTACAAGTCTCACTCACTTGACCGCCATATTTCTACAACTTGGCGTTTTTCTAGCTTGCTAGATAATTATGTTTCAACGGTTCCTGCACAGCAGCGACTCGGCAAGCGTTGGTATTTAGGTAGCGCCGATGCTATTGCGCAAACCGTCAACATTATTGAAGATGTACAGCCTGATATCTTGGTTATTCTGGGTGCTGACCACGTATATCGCATGGATTATGAGCAGATGGTTCAACAGCATATTGAATCTGGTGCGGAGTTTACTGTTGCAGGCATTCGCCAACCAGTAGCCGAGTCTAATCAATTCGGTGTTATTCGCACAGATCCAGACCATCCTGGAGTGATTACCAGCTTTGAGGAGAAGCCGGAAACAACTCCTGGGCTGCCTGATGATCCTTCTATGATGCTCGCTTCTATGGGCAACTATGTTGCTAATACTGATGCGCTCTTCGAGGCTTTACGCCTCGACGCTCAGGCAAGCGAATCTAAGCATGATATGGGCACTAATATCGCGCCATTTTTTGCAGAGCGTGGGCAAGCTGGCGTCTATGATTTCAATAACAACATCATTCCAGGATCAAACGAGGTCAGCCACGCTTACTGGCGTGATGTAGGTACGATCAAGCAGTTCTATGATGCCCATATGGATTTGATTGCATTTGTGCCTGAATTTGATTTGTATAATCGCGAATGGCCAATTTTTACCAATCCTGGTTCATTGCCTCCTGCGAAGTTTGTACATGCTGGTCGTGATCGCCTAGGGCATGCAACTGATTCTATGGTTTCGCCTGGCGTCATTGTCTCTGGCGGTGAGGTGCATCATTCGATTCTCTCCCCTAACGTTTACATCCATTCATGGTCTCAGATTGTTGACTCTATTCTTATGGAGAACGTTGTGGTAAATCGTCGCGCCCGCGTGTATCGTGCAATTCTTGATAAGAACGTGGTTCTTACAGAAAACTCTACTGTAGGCATTGATACTGAGAAAGATATAGCTCGTGGATTCACTGTAACCCTAGATGGAATCACGGTGGTTCCAAAGGGTGTTGTCGTAGATGATTAAAGCATTTTTCTCGTGCCTATAGCCTTCAGATTGGAAAAACTTTTTAATTTCTGTTAGGCCGTAGCAAGTCCTCTCAAAGCTTTATTGCGAGACTTTGAGAGGACTCATTCTTTCTAGATAAGCTCAACACTACATAAAGGAGTGAAGTATGCACTCGCCTATTCTCTTCGCCGTGTCTAATAAAGAAAATTTGTACGAAGTGCTTGATTACATTAGTGAGGGCGGTACTCCTGCAGGTCTATGTAAGGCTGAAGAACGCATTCAAGATTGGCTTACACACAAATCTGATTTCTGGGATGTTGAACGATGCAACGGCGCGAACGCAGCAATAGATTGTATCAATGAACTTTCACAATTCTTCGATATTGAATACTCTAACGGCTATGCCAAACTAATGCAGAAACCAAATGCTATGACTGAACAAGTACGCGGCATCACAAGTGCTATGGGTATCGTCCGCACCGCAATGGCAGAGCTCAATACGATAGACTTATATGACATCATTATGGATACAACACTCGCTACGTCCGAGGAACGTTCCGCTGCAACACTTATTAAAAACTGGGCTGAACCACATGCTGGTACTTGCATCATCATGATTCATGATGGATATATTATCGACGTACTTCGTCAAGGAAAAGATATAGTCAATACGATGTATCGTGAGTTTTATGTATTCACGGACTTTCTAGGCGATTATCACACAACTGATGACGCTCAATGATAGAAGACGTTAAAGATAAAAATGTTAAAGATTATTTGCAACAAAATAAAATGATAGGCGGCGCCCAACAAGGCACCGCCTACTCTATTTCTTCAGTTTTGCGATTGTAATTTTGTATTTTATGTATAAGCGCGTGGCAAATTATCTAAGTTGAAGCCAAGGGCAGCCAGCTGATCTTTTCCGTCCTCAGTAATCATGTCTACATTCCATGGTGGAGTCCACGTCCAATCGATACGAAACTCCTCAACTAATCCAGCAAGAACACTTGCGCACTCATCTTCGATAAGATCAGTCAATGGGCATGCTGGAGTTGTTAGAGTCATCGTGATAATCGCGCGGCCAAGTTCATCAATCTCTATGCCATAGACAAGACCCAAATCAATCACATCAACACCAAGTTCAGGATCCATCACCTGGTGTAAAGCTTCTTTGACGTCCTCAGCAGTAGCTCTCCCAATCTCGTTAATCGATTTAAGAGCAATTCCATCACTATCGACCACAGTAATTCCACTTTCTACTTCAGGCTCGGAAGATTGAGCTTCTTGAGAACGCTTGTACGATTCTTCTAGCTTACCTGCAGAAGTTGGATTAAGCGCAATTTGTTTGGCCATTGCTGGATCATCAATAATTCCCATCACAGATTCTAGAATTGAGCCAGTTGGTTGCGGCACTAGATTGTCGTTTGAACTCATTTTGTCTCATCGGTATAAGCGCCGCTGTGTATAGCTGCAAGTGCAAGAGCAGAAGAATCTTTAAGACCTTCCCAGCCTAGCAAAGCACACTTTATACGCATGGGATATTTGGAAACACCTTGAAAAACAATAGCATCATCGAGCTTTTCTTCATCGGCTTCATTGTCAAGCCCTTTTCCACGCGATTCCATTAGTTTCTTAAAAGTGCGTTGAAGATCCATCGCTTCATCAAGAGTTTTACCGTATACCAAATCGTACATAATAGATAAGCTCGCTTGAGAAATCGAGCACCCCTGCCCATCCCAAACAATATCTTCTATCGTTACTGGTTTACCGTTTGAACCGTCACTTAACTCAACGTGTACAGTAACTTCGTCACCACACGTTGGATTAAACTGATGTGATTGACCTGCCACGCAATACTCGTGATTTGTCCACGCATGCGCAGTGCCATGTGCTTTTTGGCTTGTAGCTGTTGCAGCGGTTTCAGACTCAGCAGAAGTAATATCTTGTGCAAAAGATTCCTTACCATGTGGATGCTTTGACGCTTCGAGAATCACTTCTTGATACATCTGTTCAAGCTCAGCAGAGCTCATTCCATAATCAGTCACGCAAATTACCTTACTCTAATCTCTTATTTCATTGATAAATAAATTTGCTATGCCCCGAAGAATGCTCGTACTCCAGATACTGCTTCAAGCAGTGCGTCAATATCTTCAACTGAGTTATAAACGCCGGAAGAAGCACGGTTGGAAGCATATACGCCAAAATGACGATGCACAGGCTGAGCACAATGATGACCTACGCGAATAGCAATACCTTGAGCATCAATATATTGCCCCACATCGTGTGGATGAACACCTTCTACTTCAAAAGCAACTGTACCAATACGATTTGCTGTATCAGATGGCCCAAGAATCCTAACACCATCGATATCTTGCAGCTTCAGCAGTTCCTTCGTTAGTATCACTTCATGCTGGGCGATATTATTCATGCCAATATCCATAAGCCACTGAGCAGCAACCCCTGCGCCGATTACCTGTGCAACAGGCTGTGTTCCAGCTTCAAAACGGGCGGGAGGAGCCATATACTGTGCTGGCTTCTCCATCCACGCAAGTTCAACCATAGAACCACCAAAGCTCGCAGGAGGAAGAGCCTCAAGCAAGTCTCGCTTACCATAGAGAAAGCCAACACCAGTCGGACCATACATCTTATGAGCACTCCACACTGCAAAATCCACATCGAGAGCATGAAAATCCACAGCAAGATGAGGAACCGATTGGCATGCATCGAGAACAGCAATCGCACCGACTTCATGAGCACGTCTCATAATAGGAGCTACATCTGTAATAGCGCCTGTTACATTAGCAACATGAGTACATGCAACTACTGCAGTATTCTCAGTAATTACCTCATGCAAGTGCTCATCATCAGTGCGAATTCGGCCTTCCTTCGTTAAATCCAGCCACACGAGCTCAGCTCCAGTGCGAGCGGCAAGCTCCTGGAAAGGCAGAAGCACAGAATGATGCTCAGCCCGGGAAACAACAATTCGTTGACCTGGTTTAATTGCAAAACGCTGTGCGAGTTGCCCGCCTCTACCTTGACTTGCGTTACCAAAAGCTGTTGCGAGTAGGTTCAGTCCAGCTGTTGCTCCTGCAGTCACAACAATTTCGTCTTCACCTTCACCGTAGTGAGCACCTACAAGTTGAGCTATCTTATAACGAGCATTTTCAAATGCGTCTGTACTCAATGCAGCAAGCTCATGAGCTCCGCGATGCACGCCAGCATTAATTGTCTTGTAGAAATTCGCTTCAGCATCGATAACGGTCAAAGGTTTTTGACTTGTAGCCGCAGAATCCAAATATATTAGAGGTTTCCCATGAACCTTTTGATTCAAAATAGGAAATTGCTCTTTAATTTTTGAATCAATAGCTGAAGATTCCATAGTCATCTCTTATCTGCGTTATCTGTGCTCTTTACTGTTACTGCTGAAACTAAATTCTCGTGCAAAGATTATCAAAACTGCTACTATTTAGGCCAAAGCAGACTCTGATTCGGAGCCTTCAGGAAGATACTTGTCATAGCCTTCTTCTTCAAGTATGTCTGCAAGTTCTGGCCCTGATGTTTCAACAATTTGACCGTTTGCAAATACATGCACAATGTCTGGCTTAATGTACTTCAAAATACGGGTGTAATGGGTCACCATAAGAATACCCAAACCAGTATTTTCCTTAGCACGGTTCACACCTTCAGACACAATGCGCAGCGCATCAACATCCAAACCAGAGTCTGTTTCGTCCAGAATTGCAAACTTAGGCTTGAGCATTTCAAGCTGGAGTACTTCTGCACGCTTCTTCTCACCACCAGAGAACCCCTCATTCACAGAACGCTGAGCAAATTTAGGATCCATGCGCAGCTGCTTCATCGATGCGCTCAAATCCTTAGCCCATTGGCGCAAAGCAGGAGCCTCGCCATCAACAGCAGTCTTTGCAGTACGCAAAAAGTTGGTCATAGAAACGCCGGGAACTTCAACGGGATATTGCATTGCGAGGAAAAGACCTTCTTTTGCACGTTCGTCAGGAGTCTGCTTCAGAATGTCAACACCGTCAAGCAGAACCTGGCCGCTATCTACCTCATATTTTGGATGACCTGCAAGAGTATATGCCAAAGTAGATTTACCAGATCCATTAGGCCCCATAATTGCATGAGTTTCGTTGGAATTAATCGTCAGATTAACGCCCTTAAGAATCTGCTTACGCCCTTCCTTTGTTTCGACTGATGCGTGCAAATCAATGATTTTAAGAGTAGACATATTAATCCTCCACCTGAGTTTGCTCACCGCATGAAAGACGGCGATCTACAACGTTCATAAGATGTTCGGAGATGGAAGGAATACCAATCTCCTCAATAAGTTCTCCAAAGAATCCGCGCACTACAAGCTTGCGAGCTTCGTTTTGAGGGATTCCGCGAGATTGAAGATAAAAGAGTTCTTCGTCATCAAAGCGGCCAACAGAGCTAGCATGACCAGCTCCTACAATGTTGCCATTCTCAATTTCCAAATTAGGTTCAGAATCGGCCACTGCACCAGGAACAAGCACTAAATTACGATTTAACTCATATGAATCGGTCCCTGGGGCTGTTGGTTCAATCAGTGCATTACCAACCCACGTAGAATGTGCATTCTTACCTTGCAAAGCACCCTTGTAAATAACACGAGACTTGCATTCTGGATAATTATGAATAACCATGGTGCGATGCTCAATATGCTGGCCAGGATCTACAAAATAGATGCCGAGCATATTAAGGTCACCTTCCGGACCGCCAAAATCTTGATCCATACGAATACGGACCACTTCGCCGCCAAGAGTTACTACAGAATGGCGCAAAGTAGCCTGCTCGCCCACGCGAATACGGTGAGCTGCAATATGCTTCGAATCGTCAGTCCATTCTTGAATAGAAGCCACAGAAATATGCGAGTCTTTTCCAGTGATGATTTCAACGCCCTCAGCTAAGCGAGCTTGACCTCGGTGTTCAATTACCACATTTGCATGGGAACGCTCGGCAGCAGTAACCACAATATGCAATGCATCAAGATTTAATCCATTGCCAGAAACAGTAAGAACGACTGGGGTTGCGATTTCACCATCAATTGAGAGCACAAAAGCTCGCTGAGTACTCTCCCATTGCACGGCAGAAGTTCGATCTGTTGGGGCGGATACTACGCCTACTGCTGGGTCTGCGGTAGTTGTTTCACGCAAAGTCACGCTCGATGGGACTTCAGAACCATCAATCATAGAGAGGGCAACATCAGAAGAATTTGACGGTGTGAACACGTTAAAGAATTCACTAACTCTATCTACCGGCGTAAAACGCCAATCGTCAATCTTTTGCGTCGGCACAGCAAAATCTGCACTCTTAAAGGAGCGAGGATTCTTATCTGCACTTGATGGCATTGTCGCCGGAATTGTGTAAGGATCACTGGGATCTGCCACAGGAATTGCAATCTCTGCTGGTTTTAGTGGCGAGATTGTTTGATCAGCTTGATCATTCTGTTTTGCCATTAGCCTACCGATCCTTCCATCTGAAGTTCTACGAGGCGGTTGAGCTCAAGAGCATATTCCATAGGAAGCTCGCGAGAGATAGGCTCAACAAATCCACGCACAATCATGCCAATTGCTTCTTTTTCTTCTACACCACGACTCATCAAATAGAAAAGCTGATCTTCAGAAACCTTGGAAACAGTAGCCTCATGTGCCATAGATACGTCGTCTTCACGCACATCTACATGTGGGTAAGTGTCAGAGCGAGAGAAATCGTCCACAAGTAAGGCATCGCACACAACATTAGAGCTAGAACCTTCGCAGCCATCAAGGATCTTGACAAGGCCGCGATAAGCCGCACGTCCACCTCCGCGAGAAATGGATTTAGAAACGATTGTGGAGCTGGTATGAGGCGCCAAGTGAATCATTTTCGCACCTGTGTCTTGATACTGACCACGACCAGCAAAACCGAGAGAAAGAGTTTCAGCCTTTGCATAAGGTTCAGCCAGAATGCACGCAGGATACTTCATAGTGGCTTTAGAACCAATGTTGCCATCAACCCATTCCATAGTGCCGCCTTCACGCACATAAGCACGCTGTGTCACCAGATTGTAGACGTTATTTGACCAATTTTGTACTGTGGTATAGCGCACACGGGCATTCTTTTCTACCACAATCTCAACGTTCGCGGCATGAAGAGAATCTTCAGACCAGATTGGCGCTGTGCAACCCTCAACGTAATGCACATAAGATCCCTCATCGGCAATAATCAAGGTGCGCTCAAACTGCCCCATTGCTGGAGTATTAATGCGGAAGTACGCCTGTAAAGGAATCTCCACATGCACACCTTTTGGCACATACACGAAAGATCCACCCGACCATGCGGCAGTGTTCAATGCAGCAAATTTATTATCGTCTGCTGGAATAACTGTTGCGAAATATTTTTTGACAAGCTCTGGGTATTCCTGAACTGCTGTGTCAGTATCGACAAAAATAACACCTTGTTCAGCCAAATCATCTCGAATAGAGTTATAGATAACTTCAGATTCATACTGAGCAGCAACGCCTGAAATCAAACGTTTCTTCTCAGCTTCTGGAATGCCAAGCTTGTCATACGTAGTGCGAATATCGTCAGGAAGCTCTTCCCAAGACTTCGCAGGCTTATCAAGTGGCTTTACGTAATATTTGAAGTCATCTGCGTCAAAGCCAGTTAAATCTACGCCCCACTCAGGCATTGGCTTTTCAACAAATGCTTTGTATCCCTTTAAGCGATATTCAAGCATCCAATCTGGCTCGTTTTTATCAGCGGAAATATCGCGCACTACTTGCTCGCTGATGCCTTTTTTTGCTGCTTCACCCGCTGCATCGGAATCATGCCAACCATAGGTATATTCGCCAAACTGAGCTATGAGTTGATCGTCAGCTTCAAGTTTCTCAGCATTAACGCCACCACGAGCGTCAATATATTGATTCATCTCAACATCATTACTTGCAGGTGCATCTGCGTGATTCATCGCCACCTCCCTTACATTGTGATTATGCCTGTGCACATTCTAAACATTTTTTATCAGAACTTCTTGTGTTCCTTCTACGCTCTGAGAACTAAAAACACAAAGCACGCCAGTGTTGTGAACTTTTTCACAATACCGACGCGCTTTTAAAAATGATCTACTCGTTTAACTTGCTAATTTTAGTCAGCTATTTTAATGCTCTTTTAATGACGAGCTGCCTTGTGGTTCAGAGCAGCCTTAACTAAACCACTAAATAGTGGATGTGGCTTAGTTGGGCGTGACTTGAACTCAGGGTGAGCCTGAGTTGCAATGTAGTAAGGATGCACATTCTGCGGCAATTCAACAAATTCAGGAAGTTGGCCGTCAGGGCTTGTGCCGCTAATAATCAAACCTGCATCTTCAAGCTGCTGCTTGTAAGCAAGATTGACTTCATAACGATGACGATGGCGTTCAGTAATTTCGGTTGTACCATAAAGTTGTGCTGCCAAAGAATCCTCGCGAAGCACAGCAGGATAAGAACCAAGACGCATGGTATGACCCATGTCGCCGCCACCCTCTACGAACTCCTTCTGCTCAGCCATGGTTGCGATAACTGGATGCTCGGTATTTGGATCGAACTCAGTGGAGCTTGCATCCTTAATACCAAGAACATTTCGGGCATATTCGATAACCATAGACTGCATACCAAGGCATAAGCCAAGAGCAGGAATCTTATTCTCACGAGCCCAGCGCAAAGCACCAATCTTGCCGTCAATACCGCGAATGCCAAAACCACCGGGAATAACAATGCCATCAACGTCTGAAAGATAACGTTCGGCACCTTCTTGAGTTTCACACAAGTCTGCGGCGACCCACACAACATTGACGCGACTCCAATTATCGAAGCCACCAGCCTTAATTGCCTCAGTTACAGAAAGGTATGCGTCAGGCAAATCAATGTACTTGCCTACTATCGCGATGGAGACTTCACTCTTTGGATGGTGTACGCGGTCAGTTAAGTCATTCCATTCTGCCCAATCAACGTCATGGAACGGGAGTTCAAGCTTGCGCACAACGTAGGAATCGAGCCCCTCGTCAAAAAGCATACGAGGAATATCGTAGATACTTGGCACATCAACACAATTTACGACAGCCTCTTCTTCAACATCACACATCAAGGAAATCTTGTCTTTGATACTGTCATTGAGTGGGCGATCAGAACGAAGAACAAGCGCATCTGGACGAATACCAAGCTGGCGCAATGCCATCACGGAATGCTGCGTTGGTTTAGTTTTTAGCTCATGTGCAGATGCGATATATGGAACAAGAGACACGTGAACAAACATGCAATTGCTGCCGCCGAGCTCTTGGCGAACTTCGCGTGCTGCCTCCAAGAATGGCTGAGACTCAATGTCACCAACAGTTCCGCCGATTTCGGTAATAATAACGTCTACGTCATCACTGGCTTGAGCACGCATGCGAGCCTTGATTTCATTAGTGATATGAGGAATTACCTGCACGCACTGCCCCAGATACTCACCAGCACGTTCTTTGCGGAGCACATTCTGATAAATCTGACCAGTAGTTACGTTTGCACTCTGATTCAAGAAAACATCAAGGAAACGCTCATAGTGGCCAATGTCTAAATCGGTTTCCGCGCCGTCTTCTGTAACATACACCTCTCCATGCTGGAAAGGATTCATTGTGCCAGGGTCGACATTGATATACGGATCAAGTTTCTGCTGTAGAACGCTCAAACCACGGCTGCGAAGAAGACGTCCAAGGGAAGAAGCAGTAAGACCTTTGCCAAGGGAAGACACAACGCCACCAGTAACAAAAATATGCTTTGTGACGTGACCTGAAGTAATACCATGTTCTCTAACCATGGGATTTAATCATAACAGCGCTGCGTGACGTTTTCTCGCGGAAAATTCACGTGGCATGTTGCATTGATACTTAAGTTTTTGAGTCGTAATCAAAGCGCGTTGAGCGCATCCACATCTGATTGAGTTGTAGACCAACTAGTAACCAAACGCACAACTGTACGATTAGGCGTGGGCGGTTCCCACACACTAACATCTGCAATTTCAGCCAAAGCGTCAAACTGATTATCTGTGCATACGAAGAATCGCTGATTTGTTGGCGAATCGACGTAGAGTTCGTATCCTTTACTTACCAAAATTTATGTGAGCTGTTCAGCAAGCTCATTGGCATGGCGCCCAATACGGTTATATAAATCGTTAGTAAATAACGCATCAAACTGCACACCGAGAAGTCGACCTTTTGCAAGGAGGTCTCCCCTACGTTTGATTTGCGTGACAAAGTGTGAAGGAGTTTTACCCTGAGCAAACACGATTGCTTCACCACATAATGCTCCCATTTTTGTGCCACCAATATAAAACACATCGGCTAAACGTGCAATATCTTTCATAGTGACATCACTCAGTCTGCTTTGAGTGCCATATCCAAGCCGGGCTCCATCAATAAATAAGCTCATATCATATTTTTTACAGATACGAGAAATTTCCTCAAGCTCTGCTAAAGAATATAAAGTGCCAAGTTCACTAGGATATGACAGATACACCATCCCAGGAAACACCATGTGTTCATAATTCGGGTCAGCATAGAAACTAGCTACATAATTTTCAATATCTGCTGGCTTCATCAATCCATTTATTTCAGGAATTTGCAGGACTTTATGGCCCGTATATTCAATAGCACCGGCCTCATGTACACTGATATGCCCGGTTGCGGCAGAGATGACACCTTGCCAATCTGCAAGCATAGTGGATATAACCGCTGCATTAGTTTGCGTGCCGCCCACTATGAAATACACATCAGAATTTGGGGCGTCACATGCCTGCCGAATCTTGTCAGCAGCTCGTGCAGTGTAGAAGTCTGTTCCGTAACCACTTAAGGCTTCATTATTTGTATGCATAAGAGCTTCAAGAACTTCGCTATGCGCGCCGGCTATATAATCATTAAGAAAGCTAACAGTCATATTCGTAAATTTATAAGGCCTATTTTTCTAATTTGTTCATAACCGCTTCAAGTGCAAGCTTGTACCCAAAGAATCCCATACCAGTAATTGTGCCTGTTGCAATAGGCGAAATTACGGAGTACTTACGGAACGCTTCACGGCTAGAAGGATTGGAAATATGTACTTCCACAAGAGGAATGCCTTCACTCGTTATCTGAGCTGCTGCATCACGTAAACCATAGCTATAATGAGTGAAAGCCGCTGGATTCAGCACTATTGGCGTGCGTTCATCCACAGCCCGATGCATCCATGAAATCGCTTCGGCTTCGTCATCAGTTTGACGCACCTCCACAGTGATGCCGAGTTCCTTGCCCCACTCAATGCAGTCTTGGCGCAAGGTTTCCAGCGTGTTGTTACCATAGATTTCAGGCTCGCGGACTCCTAAACGACCTAGATTTGGCCCATTCACAACAATGATTTTGGATGCTTCACTGCGTTTCATTATTTCCTCACAGTCATCTTAAATACTTAAATACTCAAATATCCAAATATATTTTTTTAAGTACATTTTAGGAATGATTACTATTTGCTGATACGCCTGAATGACTCGCGCACGTCTTCATCGTCAGGATTTTCAAGTCTCGTTGGGTGTCCGATAGAATCCAGTATTACAAAACGCAAAATATTTCCACGTGCTTTCTTATCTTTATGCATGAGAGCAAGCACATCTTCAAAGTCTGCTCCGTTCCATGACACGGGTAATCCCACAGATTCAAGAATGTAACGATGATAATTAACTAGCTCTTCATCAATATGTCCGGTTAGATAAGCCAGATTTGCCGCATGCATCATTCCAACAGCAACAGCTTCGCCATGGCGCCAAGAGAAGTGCTCAATTTTTTCGATTGCATGCCCCAGAGTGTGCCCATAGTTGAGGAATTCACGCAAACCCTTTTCTCTAAAGTCTTCACTTACGTGCTGTTCCTTAACGCGCACTGCCTTCTCGATAAGAGTCGTAATAACGTCCATGAATTCTGGAGTGATATTTTGTGCATTAAAATTCTTCAACTCTGATGTACGTGCTTCAACGATGTCGAGAATAGAAGAATCCTTAATAAAACCAGCTTTAATAACTTCCCCAAGGCCTTCAATAAAAATGTCGTTGTTAAGAGTACTGAGAGCATCAACATCTGCAAGAACTGCAGCAGGTGTGTAGAAGCTTCCAACAAGATTTTTGCCAGCCTTAGTGTTGATACCTGTCTTCCCCCCTGTTGAAGCATCAACCATAGCAAGTAGTGACGTTGGAACATTGACATATGTAATTCCACGCATCCATGTTGCAGCAACAAAACCCGCTAAATCAGTGCACGCACCGCCACCAAGTCCTACTATCGCATCAGAACGAGTATAGCCTTCTTCGCCAAGCCGATCCCATAAAGAGGAGGCAACCTGAATGGTCTTACCTGCCTCAGCATCAGGAATAATAATGTCGGAAACTTCATAACCTGCTCGGCGCAAAATTGCACGAGCTTTATCACTATGCCTCTGCACTGTAGTGGTGTGAATCAGAGCAACACGAACAGGTTCAGCTCCCAAGATTTCAGGCAAGTAGCTCATTACCCCTGAACCTATGCGAACCTTATAAGGGCGAGCAACTCCTTGTACTTCAACAATTTTCTCACTAAGAGCATTAACAACTTTTTGTGCAGCCATCCTAGGAGTCCTTCCCTTCGTGTTCACGATAATTGTGGCAATATCTTCAAACACTGGACGCCGCTCCTCATATAAGCTCATCCATCTACTGCGCGCATCGCCTTGCAGAAGTGGACGATTATTCCCTCGGCTTGCTCGGCTCATAGCATCTTCCGGAGCTGTATCTAAATACACAATATTTCCGCCAGCTTGAACATATTTATGAAGAACATGCTGAGTTTGCGGATGCATAGGGGCGCCGCCACCAAGCGAGAGCACGCCAGCAAATTTTGTAGGAGCCAAAAAAGGTGTAGTCAAAGATGAAAATCCAATCATTTCTTCAATAACACGATTTTCTACTTCACGAAAATATGGCTCGCCTTCTTGAGTAAAAATATCCGAAACACGAGCATTTTCACGGCGCTCAATCTCATCATCTGAATCATAGAAATCACAGTCTAAAAGCGAGGCAACTTCCTTACCAATACGAGTCTTTCCAGCACCAGGCATACCGATAAAAATAACCTGAGGCAAAATATTCTCACGTTTGTGTGCCAGATCAGACAATGACTTCCCCTTCAGCTTTTTCAGATTCGCTTTTGAATTCCCAGACTTAGCGCATATGCTTTGGCCATGACTCAACATAAGCCTTTGCGTTGCGAGAAGTCTCTGCAACACTATCGCCGCCGAATTTCTCCAGCGCATACTGTGCAAGAGTGAGTCGAACCATTGCTTCTGCCACCACTGCTGCCGCGGGGACAGCTGTAGTATCAGAACGCTGGTTAATTGCTTTTGCTTCTTCACCAGTCAACACATCCACAGTACGCAGTGCACGAGGTAGTGAAGAAATTGGCTTCATTGCTGCACGAATACGAATTGGCTGGCCATTAGACATAGATCCTTCAAGACCGCCTGCGCGATTCGTAGCACGCGTTATGTGCCCTGCCCCACTGACAAGAATTTCATCATGAGCCTGGGAGCCTAAACGGTCTGCCTCTTTGAAGCCGTCACCAATTTCGACGCCCTTAATTGCCTGAATACCCATAAGAGCACTGGCAAGCGCAGCATCCAAGCGACGATCAGACTCTACGTACGTTCCAATACCTGCCGGAACCCCATAGGCAATCACTTCAACGATTCCCCCAAGAGTGTCACCAGACTTTTTAGCCTCATCAATGCGAGTTTTGATGCGAGCTTCTGCCTCGTGATCGAGTGTACGAACAACTGAAGCATCCAGGGCTGCTACATCGTCTGGCGTTGGGAGAGGAAGAGACTCATCGACATATTCTCCACCCAAAGCTATTACATGGGAAACAGTGCGGATTCCATATGCTTGCTCAAGGAAATTCTGAGCAACTTGACCAAGTGCTACGCGCGAAGCAGTCTCACGAGCACTTGAACGCTCTAAAATTGGACGAGAATCAGTAAAACCATACTTACGCATACCGGTCAAATCTGCATGCCCAGGGCGTGGACGGCTTAAAGGAGCATTACGACCTTCCGCAGGCAATTCTGTGCCTTCTGGAAGCGGATCCGCACTCATGACTTCAGTCCACTTTGGCCATTCCGTATTGCCGATCTCTATAGCAATTGGAGAGCCGAGAGTACTGCCGTGGCGAACGCCTGTAAGCATGCGAACGTGATCTTGTTCAAACTTCATTCGAGCTCCGCGACCATAGCCTAGGCGACGGCGAGCAAGAGCATCTTTAATCTCTTGTGAAGTAATCTGCACGCCTGCTGGCAAACCTTCGATCATCGCTACAAGTGCTTCTCCATGGGATTCTCCCGCAGTCTGCCAACGCAACATGCTTACTCCTTTTATTTGGGGTCTAACTGGGGTATATCTTACGGAATGGCATACCTCAACGTCGCTCCATGTCTGTTATTCGGTATTCTAATTTCAATTACAGATGTCCGAAGCCGCGTAATTCCGCGCATACTGATTGCTGCTGGAATACTTTTGCAGTGTGTAAGCTTTATTGTTGAGTGGATTGTGATACCTACTTCACGCGTGCACAGCATGATTCTTACTGCACTTCTTATCTGTTTCGTATGCACAGTAGTTCAACTGTTCTTGACACTTGTAAAACCTGGTTCACTAGGAATGGGAGATGTTACAGCCACTGTCCTACTCACTCTTGGAATTGGACGATTTGGCTGGACTTGCGCTCTTTTATGGTGGCTCTTTTCCGGTTTGTTAGGCCTACTTGGACTGCTCATACTGAACATTATTAATAAAGTTTATAAAGAAAAAGGCGCTAGCAGATCAAAATCATCTCAGTCTCTGCCTTTTGCGCCTTTTCTTACGATTGCTGCCTTCTTAGCTATTTTAGCTATCGGCAGCTCACAAATTCCGTGATTAAATAATCAACCTAGTTACTGCTGTTGTTTGCAGCTTCCCACGCCTCATATTCCTTGACATATTCATTGAATGTATCTTCATTGTCTGTAAACTTAGTTTCCCCTGTATCTAGGTTTACAGTCACGAAGTACAGCCAATTGCCCTCATCAGGATTTAGAACAGCCTTAATCGCTGCATCACTTGGAATACTAATAGGCGTGGGCGGCAAACCCTTATAAATTCGATCGTTATACAGATTTGAGGTATCTACTAACTGTGACTTCGTTAGAGCCGATGCCGAAACACCTGCGCCATATGCAATTACAGAGTCCATACCTAGAACCATGTCTTTTGCCAAGCGATTCTCAATTACGCGAGCAACTTTGCCATAATTGTCAGAGTTAACCTCTTTGACAATAATTGAGGCTTTCTTAATGACATCTTCTCGTTCAGAACCACTTGCGACACCCAAAGAATCAAGCTTCGAGATACGCTTATCAACCATTTTTTTCAGTACTTCTGAAGCACTAGTCGCATCCTTCACGTTATACGTGCCTGGCTCAAGCCATCCTTCAAAGCTACCATTTGCCTCGTCAGGAAGAATTCCATCGCCTCCAGAATTAATAACTTCATTGAAGTCGTCTTCCGTCAGATTTGTGGCAACTACAGCCATTCGCTTTACAACTTCAGCAACAGTATCTCCTGAAACAATCATGACAGATCCAGTAACCTTTGTAGGATCCGTAATAATCTTCACCACAGCGGCTGCGCTCATATGCTTCTTCAAAGTGAAAACACCAACTTGAATACTTGATTCAGCTTCAGCTGTTTTTACTGCAGTCTCGAATGCGGATTCTGATGCTATGACTTTAAGTTTTACAAGCTTCTTCGCAACGGTCGACGTGCCTTCGCCCTCCTCAATCGTCACGTCTACGCTGCCATAGCCAGAGCCTGTGTAATCCTTTGCAGATACGGTTTTTTGGTTTACAGCAGCCGTCTTCTGCTGGAGTGCTTGTATTCCACGGTATCCAAAAAATCCTGCAGCTATTAATGCAACAATGACGATAAGGGAAATAAATATATTTCTACGCTTTTTATGGCGGCGAGCACGCCTACGCTTTTGAACTTCTCTCCTGCGCTCTGGAGGTAATGGTGGTGCGGCAGAATCAGCCTCATGTCGTTCATCATTTTCGTGTTGCGACTCATCATCGAAAAAATCGACAAAATCGTTGGTCACGTTTTCCTCCAAAATACCAAATAGTTACAGCGTCATTTCTTCACTTTCAACCGTCACTACGTGCGGTGCGAATCAATAACAGCTTGCAAAAGCACAACCGCTGACTGCTGGTCAACACGTGGCCGATGCTCTTTCATCCCCAATCCTACCTGTAAAAGCTGATTATGAGCCGTAATTGTTGTCATTCGCTCATCCTGAAGCACAACATCTACATCTGCTAATCCCGCAGAGCCGAGTCTTTTTGTAAGTGCTTGGGCCCATCTTTTTGCTTTTTTAGCGCTTTTGCCCTCTGTACCATCCAGTTGCAAAGGGTATCCTACAGCGATGAGTTCTATATTGTAATCTTCAACATAATCGATTACCTCATCTAAGGCATAAAAATAATCGCCTGCAACAACGATATTACCTTCTGGATGTGCCAAGGTATGTTCAGGATCAGACAAAGCGATGCCTACTCGTGCATTGCCTAAATCAATTCCCATCCATATTTTTCCCATGTGAGATTGATTCATTGATTCTGATTCAGGTTCAGATCTAAATGTTGCGTAGTCTTCGTTGGCCATAACGAGCTAAATAGTAATGCTTCTACGCCTTGAAGTCAAAGACGCAGAAGCATTACAGGCATTGCGGTGTTATTCCTGAACAGCACTCATAATTGTTGCTAATGCATTGTCGATTGCAGAGGCATCCTGACCGCCACCCTGAGCAAAGTCTGGTTTACCGCCGCCGCCACCACCAAGCACCTTAGAAGCTGCACGAACTAAATCGCCCGCTTTAATGTCAAGCTTACGAGCTTCGTCATTCACAGCCACAATAATCACTGGATTACCGTTGTCGCCCGTACCACATAAGGCAACAACAGATGCAGCATCATGACCAAGACGCTCACGAATATCCATAACTGTTTTACGCAAAGCATCTGTAGAGCCGAAGCTACCAACATTTTTAGCAACCACACGTACAGATGCACCAGAAGCACTAGCACGAACAACTGCATTATTCTTAGCATCTTGAACGAGCCCAGAAACCTGCGCTGCGAGCTGCTGTTCGTAAACAGAAGCCAAGCGACGCTCGGATTCTTTTAGCTGACCGAGCAGAGTTGCAACACGCTCTTCTAGCTCATCTGGCCGCGCATTGAGGGCATCAGAAAGCTGAGAAACAAGTGCATGCTCACGAGCGTTATATTCGTAAGCGCTTTCACCCACAACTGCATCAACACGACGTACGCCAGTGCCAACAGATGCTTCTGAGAGCACGGAAACAGAACCGATTTTGCCAACATGATCAATATGAGTACCACCGCACAATTCACGGCTCCAACCATCTTGTCCAATGGTGACAACGCGCACAACATCGCCATATTTCTCACCGAACAAATGCATTGCACCGAGAGCAATAGCATCATCAAATGGCATCTCAACTGTTGTAACTTCGAGATTTTCACGAAGTTTTTCATTCACACGCGCTTCCACAGCATTGATTGCTAACTTGGAAGGTGCTGAAGACCACTGGAAGTCGAAGCGCAAACGGTTAGGAGCATCCTCAGATCCACGCTGAGTTGCCTGCGGCCCCAGCTCTTCGCGCAATGCCTTGTGAACCATATGTGTTGCAGTGTGTGAGCGTGCGATTGCTCCACGTCGATCCAAATCAATGGATGCGTTTACTACACTGCCAACCACGAGTGTTCCCTCAGTCAAGCGGCATTGATGAACAATGAAATCCTTAATAGGTTTCTGCACATCATCAACCTCAAGAACTGCACCATCGTCGCTCATAATCTCGCCTTGATCGGCAAGCTGACCACCAGACTGAGCATAGAAAGGTGTGCGATCGAGAATAACTTCAACAGTGGCAGGAGCCGATACTGCCGCAACTGCGCCCTTTCCCTCTTGCACAATTCCAAGCACTCGTGCACGGCTGGAGAATTGAGTGTATCCAAGGAAGCTGATAGGTGCTTCAAGAGTCTTCTTAAGGTCGTCGTAAACGCTTAAGTCAACATTTCCACGCTTCTTCAGAGCGTCAGCGCGAGCACGAGACTTCTGCTCAGCCATGAGTTCACGGAACTTGACCTCATCAACCTTAACACTCTGTTCTGCTGCCATTTCGAGAGTTAGTTCAATCGGGAAGCCATAGGTGTCGTGCAGTGCAAACGCATCTTTACCACTGACGATTGGTTCCGACTGTTGAGAAGAGGATACAGCCTTCTTTGCCTTAGAAACAGCTACATCAAGAATCGTAGAACCTTGATCAAGAGTACGGCAGAATGCGCCTTCTTCACCGTAAGCAGCTTCACTAATCTCGTGGAAAGACTTCTCCAGCGAAGGATAGCTTTGCTTCATCTGTTCCTTGGATACTGGAAGCAGTGATGCCAAAACCTCTTCCTGCACGCCTAGCATCTTCATAGAGCGTATCGTTCTACGCAGCAAACGGCGCAATACGTATCCGCGGCCCTCATTACTTGGGCGAACACCATCGCTCATAATCATCAGAGCAGAGCGAACATGGTCTGCAACGACTCGGAAACGTACATCTGCATCAGCATCTGCACCATACTTCAATCCAGAAAGACGTTCTGCTTCCTCAATAACTGGGAAGACTTCATCGGTTTCATAGATGTTTTCTTTGCCCTGCATTATGTATGCAAGACGTTCCAACCCCATACCTGTGTCGATATTCTTATTGGCAAGTTCACCGACTATATGCATATCCGTTTTGGATTTGACGTTATCGACTTCGTAGTTCTCAAACACGAGATCCCAGATTTCGATGTAGCGATTTTCATCAGCAATTGGGCCGCCTTCGACACCGTAATCTGGTCCACGATCGATGTAAATCTCTGAGCAAGGTCCCCCAGGGCCAGGGCCGCCAGTTGTCCAGAAGTTATCTTCCATACCCAGAATCTGCATGTGCCCTGGATCCATGCCCTCATTGCGCCACAGGGAGCGAGCTTCTTCATCATCGGTGTACGTTGTTACCCACAACTTGGTCTTATCAAGACCATAACCTCCCTGCTCAATAGGAGTCGTCAGAAGCTCCCATGCATAGTGGATAGCTTCTTCCTTGAAATAGTCACCGAAGGAGAAGTTGCCGAGCATCTGGAAGAAGGTACCGTGACGAGTAGTCTTACCCACTTCATCAATATCAAGAGTACGCACACACTTCTGATTACTGGCCATGCGGGAACGCGGCGGAGTTTGCTCTCCCAAGAGATATGGAATGAACGGAACCATACCAGCAATAGTGAAAAGCGTTGTTGGACTTGGAGAAATCAGCGAAGCTGACGGAACTACCATATGGCCGTTCTTCTCAAAGTAATCCAAATACCTTTGTGCAATTTCCGAAGTGCGCATTAAACGCGTCTCCTTTAACTAATGTAATCCGGTCATAAATCAGTCAAGCTAAAGCATTATGACTACATTATGGCTAAAAACGAGTAAAAGTTAGATTACTAGATTAACGATTATATTTTGTGATGTATTGCTTATTAAGCTCGTCTTCACGCTGCTTTTGATACTTCATGAAGTCTTCCACAAGACCGCTAAGCGTACGCATAGGAACATTGTCTTGGTCGGCACCAAGTATGAATTCTCTAGCTCCCTGAGGAGTATGAGCTTTTACGTAGGAGCTGGCTTTGCTTACTGTAATCACACCTGCCGCAAATCCAACTGCAAACCAAAAAATGCGTTTAAACATATAAAACTCTCCTAGAGCTACTTAGCAGAGGTCGGCGGAGTAACCGCAGAAGAAGCAGTCTCATCTGTTGCATCGGCAATATCAGAGGCAGCATTCACTGGGTCTTCTTCATTTGCTTGAGCAGCAGCTTTTTCAGCCTCTTCTTGCGCCTTCTTCTGAGACATGCCATCGAAGAACCCTTGCGCAGTCGACTTTATTGCATAAGCTGCCGAGGCAATTTTGATAACTGGTTTTCCGAGCACTGAACCATACAAGTCAACAAGAGCACTTGCGTTATTCGTTGTAGAAGACACAGCAGATGAAATATCATTTACATCTGTCAATGATTGATTGACTTTCTTTACTGTGTCAACTCCCTCATCGAGTGCAGGAATGGCGTGATCTCCAGTATCTTTAACGGTTTCAGCAATCTGATCAAAGAGCTTGCCTAAACGAATCAATGGGTAAATCATAAATCCGGCCAGAACAGCAAAAGCAATTGCAGCAATAAGCCCGGCAATCTGTCCAGCGTCCATCCTTACCTCTTTCCCCGTATTTTCACATGTTTATGTTGACCAACTTACCATGTGGGCTTGTCGACGAACAGTACAAACAGCACTTTTACGCTATCACCGATTGTATGCCACCACGTGCAGCGCTGATTTGATAGGTTCCGTCGTTTCAAAATCAAAACTCGTCACACTGCCGTTGCGTGGTCGCTCACTAAGATCATAGCCTTCAGGAGCATAGCGATGCATCAAGCTGAGCAATGTGTTACCGTGCGAAATCTGAAGAATATGGTCTCCGTTATGAAGAGTCTTATTCGATGCTATCAGAGCATAACCTGACTCGATACGTTCCCAGTATTCTTCATCAGATTCTGCATCATGAAATGGATCTGCTTCTTTGAGAAAATCACGTGTAGCAGAAAGGCCATATTTTTCAACAATTGCGTTATATGTATTAACACCGTGTGGGGCTCCAGCTGCCCACCATGCTTCTGACATGTCACGGCCCTCATAGTAACCGTAAAATTGCTCAGCAAAAGCCATACTGCTTATAAGATCTTTTGAATTGACAGAATCTGCCTGATTAAGTTCCAAAATACGCTGGGCGGTTTGCTGAGCACGGGTAGTCTCAGAACAGTACGCTGCTGTGAAATGCACATTTTTCAATACTTCGCCCGCACGCTGAGCATCTACCAAGCCTGATTCAGTTAAAGGCGAATTTGACCATCCTTGCAGGCGATTATAGCGGTTAAAGTAGGTTTGACCATGGCGCACAAGATGTAAATGTAAAAGCATACGCACAATTATTCCACGTCTTAGCCGTAGGATTATTTCTATGAAGAGTTTTTTGATTGATTGGTTCGTCACCGCTGTTGCAGCAGCAATTATGGTGGCGATTCTTCCTGGTTTCAGCGTTGTCGGCGATAACGCACTTATGTCGTATCTGTGTTTTGCACTGTTCATGTCTTTGATTAATGCGTCGATTAAGCCGTTTATGAAATTAATTTCTTTACCTATCACCGTATTGAGCTTTGGGTTGTTCTCCCTGGTGATTAACGTGGTATGCCTTGAACTTGCAGGAAATCTTGCAATAAGCATTTTTGGATTTGGTATTACTTTTACTGGTTTCTTCTGGGGGCTTCTTGGAGCCTTCGTACTTTCTATCGTCAGCTCAATTTTGAATTCAATTTTGATAAATTACTAGAGCAAGCGCTCCTCACTTCTCCAAAACCAAGAAATAAGCAATAAACAAAATAAAGCCGATACCATGAAAGAAATCGTGGGTACCGGCTTTTTCTAACTCTTGTTGACTTTTGCTAGCTGATCTAGTTCAGTTTTGAATCTACCTAAACTTCGACTTCTTGAATATTAACTTTCAATGGAGCTTGAGAAGACCTAATAATAAACAAGCCAGCGAGTACGAACACAGCTGCGGTGAAGAAGAAGGCAAACTGCGCGCCAGCAGTTGTTGCCACAGCTTCAGTGCTTCCATGTGCCATACCGACAGATTGGAAGATGGACATGCTCGTTCCCAAAATAGTGTTTCCTAGCGAAGCACCAAACTGCTGCGTGGTGTTGTAAATAGCGTTACCGTCAGCTTTCTCTTTACCAGTGAGATTCTGCAAACCGTACGTGAAAGAATTAGAATAGGTAAAGCAGTATCCAATTAAGAACACAATATGGAAGCAAATCAAGATTGCTGGCACAAGCTTCCAAGTAAAAATACCGAGCAGACACAGACCAAGTACTGCTGCAACCAAGCCTGAAGAAATTGGAATGCGCGCCCCCTTTTTGTCCATAATTGCTCCAGATATTGGTGTAGCAAATGCACCAAGCATTGCTCCAGGAAGCACAACTAAACCACCGATAAGACTGCTCTTGCCCATGCCCATCTGCACAAAGTTTGGAATGGTGTATGACATGCCAAGCATAACAACCTGCACGCAGATCAGAGTAAAAGCAATCCAGCGCATTCGGTGGTCGCGAAGGGTGCGAACATTAAGCAATGGATCATCAGAGCTGACAGAAACCTTGAAGAAAGCTACCATGCAGATGATTCCAATGACGAGAGAGCCAAGGGCGATAAAAGGCTGCATTCCAGCAGATTTTCCAGCCGCAATATTTTGGATAAATACACCAGCCTGTTGAACACCGAAAACGAGACCAAGTAGTCCGAGAGCAATGAGTACGAGATGACCAAGCTGCAGCTTTGCTGGGCCGGTTGGGAAAAATTGCTGAATAGAAACGTATCCTAAAACACCAAATGGTACGAGAATAACTGCCACGATAATAAACAGCATTCGCCATGGGATAAACTGCGTCATAATACCTGCAAATGTTGGTCCAAGCGCTGGTGCGAGCCCAACAACGAGGTTACCAAAGCCCATGAGCTGACCGACGCGTGAACGAGGCGACTGCTCAAGAATAATGTTGAAAAGCAGCGGCATACCAATTCCTACTGCCACGCCTTGAACTACGCGAGCTAGTAGAAGTACGGCAAATGTTGGCGACCACGATCCAATAAGTGTTCCAGCTAACGACAAAATAACTGATGTCATAAGGAGTGTGCGATACGTAAAACGCTTCTTCAGCCAAGCAGACAGCGGAATAAACATGGTAGTGACGAGAATGTAAAGGGTCGTAACCCATTGAACAGTCGCCGCATCAATCGAAAATTCTGTCATCAACGATGGGAAAAGAACATTCATCATGGTCTCAGTTAGAATACCAATGAATGAAAGAGCACCTGCTGCCACAATCGAGCCGATGAGATGCTTGGAAATTTTGTCAGTTTGATTCTTGGGTTGAGTAGTTTTTACTGATTCAGTTATTCTTCTTTTTTTTACTGTGTAGAAGGACCGCTTATGATGCATGCGGATTATGCAAAAAATAGAGCCGGTAGGGATCCCCCAATCGGCTCTATTCTTAAGATTTTTTAGCGAGCGTAGTACTCGACCACGTACTGGATGTTGACCTGTACCGGGATTTCTTCAACTTCTGCCTTACGAGTCAAGGTAGCCTTGAGAGAAGCAAGGTTTACATCGAGGTAGCCAGGAACTGCTGGAAGAACATCGCGATGGACGCCCTCTGCTGCTGCCTGGAATGGTTCCATGGTCTGGCTCTTTGGACGAACCTGAATGGTCTGACCAGGGCGCACACGGTAGGATGGGCGGTCAACAATATTGCCATCGACCATGATATGACGGTGAACAACAAACTGACGAGCCTGTGCAGTTGTGCGAGCAAAGCCTGCACGAAGTACGAGTGCATCAAGACGAGATTCAAGCTGAATCATCATTGCGTTACCGGTCTGACCGGATTCGCGAGTTGCACGGTCATAAACTGCGCGAAGCTGCTTCTCAGAGATACCGTACTGCGCGCGAAGACGCTGCTTCTCACGCAAACGTACTGCATAATCAGATTCTGCACGACGACGATCGCGACCATGCTCACCAGGACCATAAGGACGCTTTTCAAAAATACGCTGAGCCTTAGGGGTCAGAGCAATGCCAAGAGCACGTGACAGGCGAACCTGACGACGAGCACGCTGAATTTTAGTCATTTATTTTCCTTCTGTCGTTGTTTGGACGCAGGTGGACTATAAACCATCCACCGAGTCAGCCTCTCCAGCGCTTCGCATATCTTCATATGCAACGAATGACTCTAAACCCTTTGGTCAGGAGACATTCGCCGACCCGCTGACGGGCCATGACTCCAGATGTACCCACATTTTGCAGGCACAAGGGAAGACTGTACACGAACCTCTAGTCAATCTAGAGTTTCTCGATTGGAGCAACTCGAAGCATGAGCCGCTTCACACCATCTGCTCCGAAGTCAACAGTTATAACCGAATTACGGCCTTTATCTTGAACTTCGATGACTTTACCCAGGCCATACTGGTCGTGAGTAACTTTGTCTCCTATTGAGAAGTCAGCGATATTTAGACCATTATTCTGTGCTTCGGCCTTTGCTGCGGCTGCACGCGCAAGTGCTTTAGGTGAAGCTGCCGTTGAAGACTTTCCTACTCGACGCATACTCACGCGCCCAGAACGGTTTGCCGAGCTGTACGAACCATTACGCGAACTATTATGCGAGCCATTAGATGAGCCGTATTGAGACCCTCCACGTACTCCATAACTGGATCCATAGCTGAAGTTTCCACGAGTAGAACGCGCAGAAGACGAACCATACGATGATTTTGATGAAGAACCATACGAAGATCTGTATGAAGATCCACCGAAGGTGGAGCCACTGTAATCATCATCAAATCCACCAAACTCATCAAAGTCGGAACTATTAAAGCCATCTGAATTATCTGACCAATGGCTGCGCAGACGTTCTGCTGTAGATTCCTTACGTTCCCAATTGAGAAGTTCAGCTGGAATTTCATCAAGGAACTGACTTGGCATCATCTCGGATGCTTGCCCCCATTGAGCACGCACAGCTGCACGAGTGACATAGAGTTTACGCTTAGCACGCGTAATACCCACATAAGCCAAGCGACGTTCTTCAGAGAGTTCAGTAGAATCTTCCAAACTACGCGAATGAGGAAACGTTCCCTGCTCCATACCAGCCAGAAATACCACCGGATATTCCAAGCCTTTTGCCGTGTGAAGAGTCATAAGAGTAACCGTTCCACGATTCTCTCCCTCAGAGGGCAATTGGTCAGAATCAGCAACAAGAGCAGTATTTTCAAGGAATGATGCCAAAGTTGCGTCAGGAGTATTCTGCTCAAACTCTGCTGCTACGGATTGCAGCTGGGAAAGATTATCTACGCGAGCTATATCTTGCGGATCCTGAGAATTCTTGAGCTCAGAAAGTAATCCTGTCTTATCAAGAATCTGTGCAACAACTTCACTCGGCTTGGAGTCATGCTCTTGAGCGAATTGACGCAGATTAAACATAAGTTCACGAAATGCCGTTAAAGGAGTGATCGTGCGAGTGGTCATGCCAGGAATATGCTCAAAATCAGTAAGAGCATCGTTAAACGTTATATTATTTTCTGCTGCATAAAGATTCAGCATTGACTCTGCGCGAGCACCAAGACCACGTTTAGGAACATTCAAGATTCTACGCATATTCACGTCATCTGCAGGATTCACAATCGCTTGCAGATATGCCATTGCATCCTTAATCTCGCGGCGCTCATAGAATTTCGTTCCACCCACAAGCTGATACGGAATGCCAGCATTAATCAATGCTTCTTCAAGCGAGCGAGATTGTGCATTTGCACGATACATAATCGCCATATCTGAGTACGCATAGTCACCTTGAGCATTTAAAACCGCAATTTGATTCGCAATCCACTGACCCTCCTGCTGAGCATTATCAGCAGCATAACCGGTAATAGGGTCTCCCTGCCCAAAAGCAGTCCACAACTTTTTAGGTTTACGATTCTCATTACGTGCAATCACAGCATTTGCCGCATCCAAAATTGTCTGCGTGGAACGATAATTCTGTTCAAGCAAAATAGTCTTAGCATGGGGAAAGTCTTTTTCAAAATCTAAAATATTAGAAATATCTGCACCACGGAAAGCATAGATAGACTGATCAGAATCGCCCACAACAGTCACCCATGCTGGACGAATTGAATCGTCAGAAGAACCATCAACACCAGCTAATTCACGCACAAGAACATACTGAGCATGATTAGTGTCCTGATACTCATCCACAAAAATATAGGCAAAACGCTTACGATAATATGCACATACATCAGGATGATTGTGAAGTAGCTCCACAGTGCGCATAATCAAATCGTCAAAATCTACAGAATTTGAAGCCGCAAGCCTGTACTCATATTCTGCATACATCACAGAATACAACTCCTCAGCGTTACCCATGTTGCCGATAGTCTGACCACGTCTGCCTGGAGTATATGTAGGAGCGAACTGGCTGAGCTGTTCCTGCCACCCAATCAGTGAATTCTTATAATCAGAGATTTTCCCAAGAATTGCACGCGGTGTGTAACGCTTGATGTCCACATTAAGATCATTAGCAATAAGCTTGATAAGACGCTCGCAATCAGCTGTGTCATAAATAGAAAAACCACTTTTTAAGCCAATGGCACCGCCGTCACGCCGTAAAATCCGCACGCAGGCAGAGTGAAAAGTGGAAACCCACATGCGCTGAGCAACTGGACCAATCAAAGAAGTCAAGCGCTCTTTCATCTCTGCTGCAGCCTTATTCGTAAAGGTGATGGCAAGAACTTGGCTAGGATATGCGTTCCATTGTGAGAGCACCCAAGCAATACGACGAGTTAAAACACTAGTTTTACCTGAACCTGCGCCTGCGCCAATCAACAGTGCTGGTCCCTGATATTGCACTGCCTCAGACTGCTGAGGATTAAGCCCTTCAAGCAACGCCTGTGCGCTTGGACGAATCACTTCAGGTTCGATGTAATCAGACACTTCATCCCCTAATCGCTTAAGAAATTCTAGAGAACTTTTTTATCACAGTGCTAAGCCAGACTTTTCGTGTAAGCATCAAATTCATCAAGGACTGCTTGCTCTGGCTTGGGTGTCGCCAGCGAAACGCCAACGTTGACTAACAGAGAAACAATAAAAGCAGGCAAAAGTTCGTAAATTGCCCAAATTCCGCCAATTGGAGCGATGAATTGAGACCAGATGAACACTGTAGCTGCTCCAGCAATCATGCCTGCTACTGCCCCTTGCCATGTTGCTCGTTTCCAGAACAAGCTCAACAACATCAACGGACCAAAGGAAGCACCCAATCCTGCCCACGCATAAGAAACCACAGCAAAAATAGAAGAATTCTGATCCATAGCAATGCAAATTCCAAAAATAAATATCGCCACAATAGTCATGCGAGCGACAATCATTACCTGCTTATCAGTTGCATTTTTCTTGAAAATTCCCTTGAAAAGATTTTCTGCCACTGCGGAACTAGAAATAATCAAATAACTTGATGATGAACTCATAGATGCAGCGAAAATACCGGAAACCACAACGCCACACATAAAACTGGGAAGAAGCATTTGAGACAGCACAATAAAAATGTTCTCAGCACTTGCCTGCGTCAAGAAGTTTGTGGAGAGCACAACGCGGCCAATCAGTCCAATTGCGATTGCTGAAGCCATAGAGAGCACACACCACACCGTTGCAATAATTCGTGATTTTTTAATTTCCTGCGGATTGCGAATTGAAATAAAGCGAACCAACACATGAGGCATGCCGAAGTAGCCCAATCCCCATGCCATTAAAGAAATAATAGTGATGATTCCCATATCTTTCGGCGCCCCAAAAACGGCGGTGCTATTGCGAATAATCTGCTCACCCATGGAGTTCAAAGCAGGGCTTGCCATATGAGTGCCGCTAATATAGCCAGGAATGTTTGAGAGCACATGTGCAACATTGTCAACTCCACCAGCAGAAGCGATTGTTCCAATAACAACAACAGCCAATGCAAAGAACATCAAAAGCCCTTGGAGGAAATCTGTCACCACAACAGAAAGATACCCGCCAACTAAGGTGTACATAAACACCACAAGGGCACCGAGCACCATCATCACGTGATAATCGAAACCAAATAGTGTGTTGAATAGTTTACCCACTGTTACAAAACAGCTACCAACATAAATCGAGAAAAAGATGATGATAATAATCGCAGAAATTGTAGAAACAATTTTCTTTGAATCATGGAAACGATTCGAGAAGAAGTCTGGAAGAGTAATAGCATCGCCAGCCAGCTCAGAATAAGTGCGGAGTCTGCGTGCAACAATTCGCCAATTAACGTAGGTTCCTACTGCAAGCCCTAGCGCAGTCCATCCAGCATCGGCAAGCCCACTGTAATAAGCCAAACCCGGCATACCCAAGAGCAACCATCCTGACATATCAGAAGCCTCAGCGCTTAGAGCAGTGAGCCAAGGCCCTACTCCACGACCACCTGCGAAGTATTGTTCAGATGAAGAATTTGAACGTTTTGAATAGACAAAACCTATGGTGAGCATTACTGCAAAATATAAAATCATGGCAATAAGTACCCATAGATTAGCGTTAATCATAAGACTCCTAGAACGTGAGTGCGCGAAGAAAACGGCGCATAATTCTTCGCATTTTAATTGAGCTACATGACGTAGTAAAAAAAATTCCGTCACCTATTAGTTCTAAAGTGTCTTCATACTCCCAAAATTTTGTCAACTTTTCGAGTCAGGAAAACACTATGAAGTTGCTTGAAGACCGCATTCGCGAAGATGGAATTGTACGCAAAGGTGATGTGCTTAAAGTCGATTCATTCCTCAATCATCAGTGCGACGTTGCTTTATTTGATGAAATGGGTGCTGAATGGGCACGTATTTTTGAAGGCGTAGAAGTTGATAAGATTCTCACAATTGAAGCTTCTGGCATTGGTATTGCATGCGCCGCAGCTCGCCATTTTAATAATGTTCCTGTTGTGTTTGCTAAGAAAACACAGTCCATCAATTTGGATGGAGACCAATACACAGCCAATATCTATTCCTTCACTAAACAGAAGGAATTTCCTGTAATTGTGGCGAAGCGGTTCCTCAATAAGGGTGAACGCATTCTGATCATTGATGATTTCCTGGCCAAGGGCAATGCTTTGAACGGTTTGCTTCAAATTTGTGAAAATGCCGGAGTTGAAGTTCAAGGCATGGGTATTGCTATCGAGAAGGGCTTCCAAGGCGGCGGAGATGATTTACGCGCTCGCGGTTACCGTGTGGAGTCTCTTGCAATTCTCGATTCGATGGATGCTGAGACCGGAGAGATTGTTTTCCGTAGCTAACTTTTATTCATTCGTTTATTTCTTTTTATTCATTTATTTCTTTAAGGCAAGAGAAATACTATGAGTCAATCATCTCAGAATACAACGCAGAAAAACGCTGCACCTGTTAATACTGCTGCAGCTTTGCGTCAATTTGATGCAAAGCTTCCCTTCTGGAAGGGTGTTCCTTTTGGGCTTCAGCACGTTATGGCTATGTTCGTGGCAAACCTCACCCCTATCGCTCTGGTGGCTGCAGCTGCAAAGATGAGTGGCGACGAGTCTGAATGGCTTATTCAGGCAGGCTTGCTTGTGGCAGGTTTAGGCACTTGCTTGCAGCTTTACCCGCTGTGGCGCATAGGTAGTCGTTTGCCAATGGTGACGGGTATTTCCTTCACCTATGTTGCCGCTGCTATTGCAATCGTTCAAGACAAGGGCTATGGCGCTGTTGTGGGCGCTATCCTCATTGGCGGTTTATTTGAAGTGTTCCTTGGCTTGACAGCAACTTGGTGGCGCAAGGTTATTCCAAGCGTTGTATCTGCTGTTGTTGTAACTTCAATCGGATTCTCGCTACTTTCCACCGGAGCAACATCCTTTGGAGGCGGCAGTGGTGCAAAAGACTTTGGTAGCTGGCAGAACCTCACCATCGCAACGGTTTCCCTTGTAGCCTGCTTGGCGTTCCAGTTCTTCACAAAAGGAACTATTAAGCAGCTTTCCGTGCTCTTCGGCCTTATTATTGGTTATATTGTAGCTTTGTTCTTTGGAAAGGTTGATTTCTCTTCTTTCCAGAACCTTTCTATTGTTTCTTTCCCGCACTTCTATAATTTCTCTAAGATTACTTTTGATGCAGGCGCGATTATTTCGTTCTGCTTGCTTTATTTAGTTTCTTCCGTAGAAGTTTTGGGCGATACTGCTGCCCTTACTGACGTGGGATTCAATCGCAAACCGACAGATAAGGAAACTGCTGGTGCTATTGCAGGCGATGGCTTGATCTCCAGCGTTGCTGGCCTGTTTGGCGCAATGCCTTTGACTTCTTTTGCTCAGAATGTTGGGCTGGTTGCAATGACTAAGGTTGTAAACCGCAAGGTTATTCTTTCCGGCGGCCTAATTCTTGTGCTTGCAAGCTTCGTTCCTGCCATTGCTGCAGTATTTAATTCTCTCCCACAAGCTGTGCTCGGTGGTTGTACAATCATGATGTTTGGCAATATTGCTGTAGCAGGATTCCAAATGATTGCTAAAGCAGGATTTAGCCAGCGCAATATCACCATTGTGGCAATTTCTTTGACAATAGGAATTGGTTTTACTCAGGTCTCTGATATCTTCCAGAACTTCCCTGCTCTGTTCCAGTCTGTTTTTGCTGCTAACCCAATCGCCGTAGCGTTTGTAGTTGCTCTTGTATTGGCTTGGATACTTCCTGTTAGTGAAGAAGACAAGAAGATAGAAGAAGCAGCTTCTAAGATTGGTGCATAGAATTATTGCTTCCATCCTTTTTATAACAGTCGTATAAAGTTCAACGAGCTAAAGAAGATCTAAAAATAAAAAAACTAAAGAGTAAACAGTTGGGGCGATCTGCAAAAGCAGGCCGCCCCAATTTTATTTATGTTATTTATTTATATTGGTATCAGCAGAGAAGCTTTCTTTATGCCACCTGCTATGCCGCTATTATGCCACTACTTCTAGCTCACCATCAGCAATGCGCCCATTGGCTTGCTCCCAATCGCGGGTACCAACGAATACTTCACTCTTGTATGGATTGACGTGAAGCTTCTTAGCACGGTATGCAATGTAAGCAATTGCTGCCACATTAGCCACAAGTGCAATCACGGAAACAACGGTGTTTGTTGTTACATTCAAAGCGGACTGTACTGCAAATGGCGAATCAATACCGTACTGCGGGAATGAGTCTTGGAATGTTGGGAATACTTGAGCAAACATGCACCAGATTGCCAGAGTATTCGCACGGTTCTGAATCCATCCGCCCTTGTTCCAGAAGAAATTAGCAACTGTTGGAGCAAGCAACAGAGCGAAACCGCAGTACCAAGAATGGTTTGGAAGGCAGTTGTAGGTGTAGCAGAAATTCCAGATATCATAGGCAACAATGAATACCCATGTCATGTCTGCCCAGATCATGTCATCCTTCTTCTTGCTGGAGTACACTGCCCACCAGCCAGTCATGCAGAAGATGTTGATAAGGCCAGCAATGCCATTAAACACGTTATTCCAGCCGCATACCACGGTTGCGTGCTCAGACGTTACCCACACTGGTGAGCCATTGAGCATGGTGTAATTTCCGGTGAAGAAGTGAGCTGCAGATTCAAAATCACTGACTACTGCAATCAAAATGTTGATAGCCACAATGACGAAAGGAAATGCTCTGAAAGCACGAGACTTCCCCAGTGTTCCCCAATGATATTTGATAATCATAAAGCCGATGCAACCAATCAATGCTGCATAAACCTTGGCATAGTGGAACCAACCATTTTGGAACATCACCGTTGGGTTATTTACCGCCCATGAGACACCTGCTGCAGCCGCGATGGAAACAACAAGGCAGTACACAGTCATAATGGCTGGAACGACCATGAAAATAACAATTCCGCCAATCTTACTGCGGCGAGCTACCTCGTTGAGGCCAATAAGTGCAGCAAATACCAGAATCCACCCAATCCATTGATATGCTGCATTAGCGCCGTAAACTTGAAAAAGCATGCGCTCCCTCCTTATTCTTTATTTCTCATCGTCGAGAAATACTCTTTCGTCTACGCTGACGACCCCTACATTATGCTTCATACAAAAATTCGCCACGTCCAAAGTTAATTTGTTGTGCAATATCACAAATATAAAATAAATCTGTCATTCAAGCACCACGATCTTTATTTCTAATAACAATTTTCTAAATTCCAGACTTCGGCTTATATTTGAAGATTCCCACGCACTGATGCTTAACCTGCTTAACGCACGTGCGTGGTTTTGTTTTTATGAGGCATGCTCACATGTGCTGTGCAAAAAATTTATTGCATGCCGTAGGACTGAAGGCTTTCCAGAGAGGATTGGTGATATTGCTATGTCATTACGCGAAAGAATTAAACGTTACATCATTATGTTAATTGGTGTTTTTCTTATTGCTTTTGCAGTAGCTGTGATTACAAAATCTTCATTGGGAACGTCATCAATTAGTGCAATTCCCTATTCTCTCCATCTAATTTTTAGCAATATTTCATATGGAACTTTTGTTGCACTTTTCAACATGCTCCTAGCTGTGGGTCAAATCGCCATACTGAGAAGCAAAACTAATTGGCTTGATATTATTCAGCAGCTTATTTTGTCTGCAATTTTTGGTTCAGTTGTAGATTTTTCCATGTGGATACTCACTAATCTGAATCCAACAATGTATGCGCTCCGTGTCCTCACAGCTTTCGGTGGCGTTGTAATTATGGCTTTCGGAGTATTCCTCACCTTACAGGGGCGCGTAGGAACTATGTCAGCCGATGGCATTGCACGAGCGATTAACACTATCGTCAAAAAAGATTTTGGCCTCGTCAAAATGTCAACTGATGTTACGTATGTCGTTATTGCCATCATTCTTAACGTTGTGTTCATTCATCAACTGGTTTCAGTGCGTGAAGCAACGGTAATTTCAGCACTCTTTACTGGTCCAATTATCACTTTCTTTTCGCAGCATTTAACAGCCTTTGCTCGGTTCATTCTGCCTGAAAACTTCCGTGAAGCAGAATCTGAGGAGAAGAATAAAGAAGAAATCTCTTCTCACAAGATCTCTAATACGGCAGAAGCGGTCAAAGGAACTGGTTTCGTTATTACAATTGCACGCGAATATGGCAGTGGTGGCCGTGAAATTGGTCGCCAGATTGCGCAAGAACTTGGCATTGCATATTTTGATTCCCAAATTATTTCTATGATGACGCAAGAAGGCGGATACTCTGCTGAAGAGGTTGAAAAGCAAGGTGAATCAGTGAATTCTGCTGCGCTTGCGGCCTTCTATTCGGCTTACACTGGAACCACTTCCGACGAGGATCGCTCCAATATCGACAAGATGTTTGCCGTGGAACAGCGCGTAGTCCGCGAGATTGCAGCAAGCGGTGACTGCGTAATCGTGGGGCGTCTTGCTAATTGGATTTTACGAGATCGCGAGAACACACTGAATATCTTTATCCGCGCAATGCTTGAAGATAAAACTTCGCACGTTATGCAGCGCGACAATATGAACAAGTCAGCTGCACAATCACAGATTATAAAAGTTGAGCATGAACGCCGAGAACATTGCCGTTATTGTACGCACACTGAATGGGACGATGCTCGTAATTATGACATAACTATGAACACTTCCACATATGGTATCGATACGACTGCGCATCTTTTGTCTGAGTTTGCGAAGGTAGCTCGCGAAGAGAGCGAAACACATAAAAATCAAACCACAGTGACACAATGAGCATGATGCTGTTTACTTTTAGGAGTTTCAGATGAGTGTTTACGATTATGCTGTTTTCGACCAAGCAGGCAACAAAATTTCTCTCGATTTGTATCGCGGAAAACTGCTCCTCATTGTTAATACTGCTACTGTCTGCGGTTTCACTCCTCAATATACTGATTTGGAGCGTATCTATAATCAGTATAAAGACCGCGGATTTGAAATTCTTGATTTTCCATGTAATCAGTTCAATGGTCAAGCTCCCGGAAGTGATGAAGAAATCCACAATTTCTGCACTCTGCAATATGGCACCACGTTCCCGCAATTTCACAAAATTGATGTAAACGGCGAAAATGCAGATCCTCTATATGACTATTTAACGTCAACGATTAGTTTCCAAGGCTTTGGCTATACTAACTCACTCAAGGTTCTGCCCATGAAAGTGATGTATAAAAAGCATGATCCTAACTATGAGCACAATGGCAAAATTAAATGGAATTTTACTAAATATCTGATTGACCGCACAGGTATTCCAATCCGCCGCTTCGAGCCAATTGAAGAAATTACTTCAGTAGAGCGCGCAATTATTCAAAGTCTTTAGCTGGAGTCTTTAATACCAAAAAAATCAGAATGCTGAAAACTGAAGTCACAGCCACATTAGTGAACTAGCAATCCCCAATAAGGATAGTTGGAAGCGATGCTAGGGTAGACATAATCACCATCTTGGTAGCAAATTCAGGCTCTACATCATACCGCTCTGCAAGAATTGTAGTAGTTGCGCCAGCGGGCATAGCCGTCATGAGTACGGCTGTGCCCATTACTTTATGTGCTACAGGTATAAACATGCACACCACGAAAACGATGAGTGGAAGCACAATCAAACGCTGAAGCGTATACATAGCAACTGTTGGATCCCATAATTCCTTAAGATTCATATCAGCCAAAACCATGCCGATAACCATCATGGAGAGGCCAGTGTTGCAGTTTCCAAGTGCACTGACCGTGGTATTGATACCTAGCGGAAACTGCCAGCCGGCCACCATCATCACCATGCCTATTTCGCAGGCGATAATGCACGGATGAGTCAAAACTTTTTTAGCAATTGCTCGTGGCTGCGTTTGCCGTGAGAATGTTGCAACCCCATTCGACCACATCATGATGCGCTGAGGAATAAGAAAAATACTTGCAAGAACGAGTCCTTGAGAACCATATACACCCTCTGCAATAGGATTTCCCATAAAACCGCCATTCGGGCAAATCAATCCATATTCGAGGCAGCGTCTACGCCCATCAGCTTGATTGCGGAAAATTAATTTTCCATACCCTACTTCTGCAAGCTGAACGACAATGGAGATCAGCAGAATTCCTGCAAATTGTTTCCACTTTCCTGCTGGATTTCCTGAGATGAAAGCTTCAACTGTATTGCACGGCAAAATAACATTGATGACCAGATTGTTAAGAGCCTTTTGTCCATTGTGATTTACAATGCCGATGCGTTTGAGAAGAAAGCCAATAGCCACAAGCAGAAAAATCGTTATTTGCAACGAAAAAACCTGCATCATGGCGCATCACTCTCACTTTTCTCGACAACCTAAGCAGCTTTAGCTCCTTGAACCTTGCCTAGCCTTGCATAAGAGATCGAAGTATGGCCCTATTCTTTTCATTATCTGGACGACCGGTGCGAATAAACATAGAAATCATCTCAACCAAAGCACCAGCAAAATAAGCAACCTCGTATTGTTTTTCTTTAGCAACATCACTGGGCTCAACATTGGATTTATCGGCAGTGTCAAGCATGACCGATTCAAAAGCTCCTACCATAAGTAGGCTCATATCTGCAGCAACAAGCGGTTCAATACGTGCACGTCGATCAAGAAGAAAATCAATTGCTTCTACGCAGAGTTTTCTGTAGTCATGATCTTTTTCCTGGTCATGATTAGTACGATTTTCACCATGATTTTGAGAAGTCTCTTTTTGAGAATGGTCTTGTTTAGAAATGTTTTGAGACTTTTTAAATCCTGCAAAAAGTAGCTCTAAATACCAGCGTAAAGCATTTTCCTTAGTACCAAAAAGTGTGTAGAAAGTTTGGCGTGAAACGTCTGCATTTTCACACACATCTTTAATGCTGATGCGCGAAAAATCGGTTTCAGACATCAGCGAGTATAGTGCGGCAACAATGCGTCGCTGGGAATCAACTGCTGTGGGATTATTTCCCCTATACATTTCCATTCCTCTACCCTACTTCATTATTATGAAGGCATGCTAACAGCGCTGAAATGAGCACTCATGCCTATTCGTTTATCGTATATTTACTATTTCTTTTTCATATTCTTATCTCCATACCAATGAACATAGTGCACAATAGATGAGGAGGATTTATGACTACTTTTATTCAGCAACATTTCACTGGTGAACGTGCTCTGTTCAAAACGCATAACGCTGTCATTACACATTGCGTATTTGACGATGGCGAATCCCCTCTTAAAGAAAGTAAAAAACTAACAATTAGCGACACAACTTTTGGGTGGAAATATCCCTTGTGGTACTGCACTGATGTGCAAGCTGAGAACGTAACTTTCACAGAAAATGGTCATGCGGGCGTGTGGTATACATCCAATATTGAAATAAAGAACAGCCTCATTGCTGGCGACAAGAACTTTAGAAAAGCTTATAACATAATTATTTCTAACACAGCTTTCCTTAATGCTGCCGAAACTTTGTGGTGGTGCTCAGATATTTCTTTGACAGATGTTGAGGCAAAGGGTGACTATTTTGCAATGGGAGCATCAAATATAACCGTCAGAAATTTCAAGCTCAGCGGAAATTATGGTTTTGACGGCTGTTCCAATGTAACTATCGATAATGCACATATGCTTACTAAAGATGCATTCTGGAACACTCACAACGTCACCGTAAAAAATTCAACAATTATTGGAGAATATATCGGGTGGAACTCAAAAAACTTGACATTTGAAAACTGCACTATTCAAAGTTCACAAGGTTTGTGCTATATCGAAGGTCTTACTCTTATCAATTGCAAACTTATAAACACTGATTTATGTTTTGAATATTGCTCAGACATTGATGCAACGATTACATCCAGCATTGATAGTGCAAAAAATCCTATCAACGGCAAAATTACCGCAGAGAAAATCGATGAACTTATTTTCAACGATCCTGAGATTGATAAGAGTGCAACCATAGTTAAGCAACAGTCTACGGCTGTAGATGCGGCTATAAATGCAAAAGAGTTATAAGAATCGAACAAAGATTAAACAAAAATTATGACTACACAACAAGAATCCTTTGAGCTTTTTGATACTCCTATTGACCGCACTCATATTTCTTCTATGAAATGGAATGTGCACAACGGTGAACTTCCTATGTGGGTGGCAGATATGGATTTTGCTACAGCTCCCGCAATTCTCAACGCGATGCAAGCTCGACTTAATAACGGAACATTTGGATATAGTGATATTCCTGATGACTTCTACACCACTGTTTCGACTTGGTGGAAAGAGCAACACAATTTCGAGATTGCCCCTGAAAACATTATCTTTACCTGCGGGGTTGTGCCTGCTATTTCATCTGCTGTGCGTTCTTTGACAAATGTGGCTGAAAAGGTTGTGGTACAGCCCCCTGTCTACAACATTTTCTATAACTCCATTATCAATAACGGTCGCCGCGTGCTTGAAGCTCCTCTTGCGCGAGATACTCAAAGCGGCGAATACTCTATGGATTTTGAAGCACTCGAAGATGCTTTTTCAGACCCGCTGACAACCTTAATGATTCTATGTAATCCTCATAATCCAACAGGAAATATTTGGACCGCCGAAGACTTAGCTCACGTGGGTGATTTGGCTGCTGCACACCACGTGACTGTACTTTCAGATGAGATTCATTGCGAGGTTGTGCGTCCTGGAATGAAGCACATTCCCTTCGACTCCGTTAATGAAACATGCCGTAATGTAGCAATCACATGTGCATCCCCGTCGAAAGCTTTTAATATAGCAGGACTACACTCAGCATATACGATGATTGATAATGATCTTCTGCGACATCGCTTTGAACGTGGCGCTAATACTGACGAAGTAGCAGAACCTAACGCCTTTGCATGTGCATCAACTATTGCTGCCTATCAGAACGGCTATGACTGGCTAACTTCACTTAATCAATACATCCAGCGCAACAAAGATTACGCTCGCAAAACAATAGAAAACTCTCGTGTTCCTATCAGCGTAACACCTAGTGATGCAACGTATTTGCTATGGCTAGACTGCTCAGAGTTCACTGAAGATGCTCAAGAATTGGCAAACAAGATTCGTCAAAAGAGCGGTCTTATTCTGTCAGCTGGCAATATTTATGGCGAATGTGGCCGTCAATTCCTGCGTATTAATCTAGGAACTACTTTTGCTCGTGTACACGATGGCGTAAATCGCCTGCTTACTTCTTGTGAATCTTTGATTTAGGGAGTTCACTAAAATTAATTTTACCGAGAGTAGCTTTTGCACCGTTATATGAGGAATCGCTGAAGTGCTTAACTCGTTTGATAGCACTACGACCCAGTGGGTTCATAGTTCGGCCAAGAATTGTAATTCGCTCAGCACGCAGTCTCTCGCGCTCTGCTTCAATACGCTTTGACCAGTCTTGCGAAATCTCCTCAACAGTTGGAGGATGAGTGACATACTCTTCCATACGGGCATTGATGTCCTCATCGTACTGAACAATTTTCTTCTCAAAATCAGTCAAGGCTGCAATCGTCATTGAAAAATCAGCAGCTATTACTGCCACGAACAAGTATGAGGCAACCAGCATCACCATGCTTGGAATCACCGCTGCAACACTCTCCCACCATGGTTCAACCCACATAATGATTACTGTCCCCACAGCTCCGAAAGCTAAAGCCGCAGGCACACAAGTGCGCCCTTGTATATTCAGAGGCACATTATGATAATCCCACCACACTGCATTGAAGCTCTTTTCAAGCACATACGATGTAACGTATTCCAGCACCATCGAGCCAAAGAAAGCAACTAAAAATACTCCCCACCACAACATATGCCTCGTAAACAATTTCTCAAATAATTGTTCAACGCCAATAATGAGTACCACACCGGAACCATAAATTGGGCATAGTGGGCCAAACAAAAAGCCACGTCTGCTCCAATGCTTTGTTCTTGCTATTGCGAAGAAAGTTTCCCACAGCCAGCCTGCAAAACTCCCTAGAACAAAAAGAACAATATACGATGCAATACTCATTCTTTACCCGGCCTATGTTTTGCGAGCACTAAAAATTGTGCTTAGCCATTTTCTGTTCAAAAATACCATTGATAATTGCAGTTAACTCAGCTTTAACATCTTCAGGAAGTGCACCATCTTGAGCTGCAACTGCATAAAGATCTGGATGCTCACGAGCAATCTTTTCACATGTTTTCTCTGTAGCGTGCTTATGCACAAAGAAAGGAATACGCTTCATGTATTCAGGCTTGACTAAATCAAGTAATTTCTTATTTGCTTCTTGTGTTGTTTCCATACGTCTATCTTTAGCACTTCTTACATAATTTTGTTGTATCTTAAACCAAGAAAATTTATTAAATGCTCAATGGATTCCGTCAAACATCAAGTATCAAGCAATTCGCTCACTCTCGCCCTAAACTGCACAAGCACATCTTTTTCAAACCAAGGATTCTTAGACATCCAAATCTGATTTCTTCCCGATGGGTGGACAAGAGGAAAATATTTTGGGGCATAATCCTCAAAATTGCGCACAACATCAGTTAACCTGTCACTCGATTTAAGATGCAAATAATGTTTAGTAGCATAGCTACCCACGGTAATTATTAACTCGACATTTGGCATGAGTTTGAGTAGCTGAGGATGCCATTTAGAAGCAAAATCTTTGCGAGGTGGCAAATCTCCTGATTTACCCACTCCTGGAAAATACGCATCCATATTCATAATCGCAATAAGGTCAGTTGTATAGAAAGTTTCACGACCGATCCCCATCCATTTGCGAAGCTTGTCTCCACTTGGATCATTCCACGGGGTCATAGTATCTTGCGCAAAATGACCCGGTGCCTGCCCCACAATTACTATTCGCGCATTCTCGTGTATGGAGAGCAGCGGTTTGATGCCTACTTGAGTGAATTTACTGTTTGATTCATCTGTAATCATTGCGTCAACAACCGCTTGAATCTTCTCATTTTCTTGATGCTCTGGGTTATGCCACGGCTGATTAAGATACGGTTTTACTAAATCTAATGAATACATAATGAGTTATATTTTACTTGCTTATATCGCAGCACTTTATTGCATCCCCACTACCTTCCAGCAAACATCAAGGTAAACCACAGATATTTTCAGGTAAATACTGTATGCTAACTAGCGTAGTTTTTAATCACTCGACTTTTATCAATCGGGTTGTCAAATCGGGGTACCATGACCAATAAAATTCACTGGCAGCGTTTAACTCATGCTGTCCTTGCTGCGATTGCTTTTCTCACAACGTTTATGCCTTGGATTTCTTACAGCTCTTCCGGCCTTTATAACTCTTATGGTGCATCTTCAATCATTGTCTTTAGAGCCGGTGGCTGGGTGACTCTTGTTTGTGCTGCTGCAGTGATTGTTCTCGTCTTCATTGAAGATCGCACTCGTGAATTGTCTAAGCGCACGAACTATGAAGTATGCTTCCTTGGTGGCATGATTGCTGTTACTGGATTAATGGTTATTTACAACTATCGCGATGCGCTCACAAGCTCTTACGGCTATACCATAAGCTTCGGTTTAGTACTCAACATCCTTCTAGGTCTTGGCATCGTTGGTGTGACTCTTTACGCGCTGTTCTACAAGCCAAAGCAGAATGCTCCTTATTTCGCTGGTAATCAACCACTCTTCCAGCAGCAGGTTCCGCAAACTCAGCAAGGCCAACAGCCTCAGCAGTATGGTCAGCCAATGCAGGCAAATCAGTATAACCAGCAACCACAGGCTAATCCATACGACCAGCAGCAATACCAAAATCAGTATCAAAATCAGTACCAGCAACAGTACCAACCCGTTGAGCCTGTTGACTACGTGCAGCAGTATGCACAACAGCAGACGCTAGATCCACAATCTGCACAACAATCTGTGCAATCCGTGCAATCAGGTAGTCAGTCTACAGTTTCTTCTGATACTTCTGCTTCTGCTGCCCAAGAAAATCAAGAGACACAAGAAACGCATGAGTAATCGCTGGATTTTTCTCTTTTTCTTAGGTAGCCTTAAATACTCGGATATTCTTACGTAACTCTTACTGTAGTCTGAAGCCACAGTCCACAGCTACTTTCAAAAAATAAGCCCTGTTTACTCAGATTGAGGTGCAGGGCTTTATTCGTTATGAGCTATGAGTTTATAAATTATGGATTCTATAAGCCGTTACTCAGAGCTATTACTTGGATCTATTACTTAGAATAATTCTGCTCTCCTGCTCACCTATTCCAAATTCAATCATCAAATTAAATATCACCGGATAAAGTGTAGCCGGTATATCAAGGCTCACATTGTTTTTTAAGCAAAAATACATCCACTCGTAAAAGCCACCCATATAGGTAACGACACTTTGCAAAATAGCTGGCGTAATAGTGTCAGGAATCATTTCAGGCTGTTGCTGCTTTATATAAGTAAATGCCCATTCCATATTGAATGCAAGTACACCCTCAGTTAAATCGCGACTTCTCAAAATATCAATAAGAAAAGTTTTGTATGCGTCACCATCAAGCAAATGTTCAAAATATGCCTGCCCGATAAGATACAAATCGTTGAAAGCGTTAGTTCCAAAACCACTTATATTTTTCGATTTTTCTAACTTCTCTATGCTGATTTGAAGAACATGCTTCATCAAAGAAATTGCTAATTCCTCTTTATGAGCTACATGGTATTGAACAAGACCTTTACTAATTTCAAGCTTTTCAGCAATTTGAGAATAGCTCGTTTCCCGATAGCCTACTTCGTGGAAAAGTTCCCATGAGGTTGAGTGAATAAGGTTGATGAGTTCTGTATTTTTGGGACGTCCCACCACAACCTCCTTTTCTAGTAATTCCGCAATCTTAGCAAAACGTTATATACTTTACGCGTATAGTTTTAAGTATTCAAAGCTAAAAAACGATGTTTGATAAGGAGAAAGGGCTATGTACACAATTCAGCAAGGCATAGCAACGATTGCCAGCAATCCAACCGGCATAGTTATCGCTGCGTTCATAACATACGGCTTTGGCTTCCTGCAATATGGAACCAGCATGTATATGCAAGTTAAGAATAAATCCTGCCCATTCTATTTTTGGATGCACGTATGGTATTTCGGGCATGACTTCACTTTCGCATTTATCTGCTACAAAATGTGGTTTAACACTGTTCATTGGTGGCTTTTTGAAATGCTTTGCATTGGCTGCATGATGTTCGTGTGCATCGAAATCTTTTCGATTTATCGTGCAATTCGCTACGAGCGCCAGGAGATTTGGGGCAAGTATATTGGCGGCAAAGAAGTTACAGTTAAGTATGCTGTAGTTCGCGGCGTGCTTGGATACGCACTTGGTGTTGTTCTCTTTGCAACTCTGCGTTATATGATTGGTGATCCATTCTGCCTGTTCCTCATGATGTCTACTAATGCAATTCTCGCAATGAATGTTCATCGCCGCTTTGATGAATATGGCGTAAGCCTGCCAGGTGCTAAATTCCTTACATGGATGACTCTTTTTGGCACTATCTTTACCTTTATTCCTAAAGGAATTGGCTTCTTCGCAACATTCGTTCCACCACTGCAAAATTGGTCATTCACCCTTGTGGGCGTAATTTGCGTGTTGTGCTCTATCCGCGCAATCTACCAATCAAACACACTTCCTCAAGCAGATAAATTGCCAGAAGTAAAACCAATACCTGCGCAGACTCCAGAAAGGACGGCAGCATAACATGGGATATATCATTACGATGCTAGTGGCCGGTTACCCTAGTGGTGACGTGCAGCCAGAGAACTTTATTAAGCATCTCACACCAGGCTCATCTACTTTCATTCCTACATTAATTGCTGTTGTTCTAGCAGTTATTTTTGGATTACTCGTCTATATTTTTCCTATTATTCTGACTGAGACCGAACATCTGGGACCATACCCACTATGGCTTCACACGTTCTACTGCGCTGCAGATTTTATGGGAATCTGGGTGTTCTTGCGCGCATTTATTACGTATGACCATTTTTATATGTTTGGGTTGCTTTCCTTAGGCGAAGCAATCTGGGTTGCTATGGAAATTTACTGTCTGCAGCGCGCACTCACTTATGAAAAAGATATCAATTGGAAGCCTGGCACACCATTCAATGCAGCTGTGCGTGATGTAATTTTCCAAGTGATACTTTTCTTCGTTGGACTTAATTTACTCCGTGCAGAGTTGAACGACCCCACGATGTGGAAATTCTGGATTTTTACTCAGGTTCTCATTACAACCGTTCCTGGACTCGTGCTTGAAAAACGCGGATATCGCAAAGGAAACAGCCGTTTGCTCAATATCTGTTTTATCTGCGTTGCGCTTGTTTCCTTCAACCCGTGGTGCAATATGTGGACGGCAATCTCTCCGGAATTCTTCAGCATGAGTGAGAATCCTTGGTTCTACATCATGGGCGTTGTGTGCTTATTCTTTGCGATTCGTGGATTCGTTATTTACGAAAAACTCCCTGAAAAACCTGCAATTATTGAAGAAACAGGCAAAGCTCCAGTGTTGAAGTAACGCTCACTCTGATAACGTTCACTCGAATGGTGCTTACCCTATAAATTTCAGTATCGATCTCGCGGTAATGGCTTGTTGTTTACTCCGCGAGATTTTTGCTATTCCATCGCCTTTTTGCATGCCGTAATTGCCGAACTGCGCGTGATTTCCACCACGAATTATTGTGATTTTACTATTCTTGGGCAAATTTGAACTATATTTTTTCAAGTGTTCTCTGTTGAGCACTCCATCTTTCGAACCATAGATAGTAAGAACTTTAAGATTTGTTGTGCTTAAATCACTGGTGCTATATGCCGCAAGGAAAATCAGTCCCTTAATCTTTGCATTATGACTTTTTGCAGCATAGGAACCAATCATCGCTCCACCCATTGAGTGACCACTTAGCCACCAAGATTTGATTTGCGGGTTACTCACGATTATCTGTGTTGCGGCAGACGATTTCAATACTGCTAAATTAGCTGGCATTTTTGCAATAACAGTTGTATAACCTTCTTCAGTCAGCCTTAACATCAACGGCATATAGGCGTGCGGGTCTACCTTTGCACCAGGATAGAAAATAATGCCTATTTTTCTATGCGAGCTGTTCTTGACCTCCAATGTAGAACCATTATTTTTCATGGTTATTGAAGAGTCATTTTGGCTAACCGAAATGCCTTCAGATTTTGCCACCTGCTTAACCTGAGAATATACATTGTCCGCATGGTAATAATCATTAACCCAAATAATTCCAGCAGCAAAGGCGACAACAAGTAAAGCAACAATTGCTGTGAGAATTCGCTTCGCTACAGAAAACTTAGCCTTAGCTTTCGTCTTTGTTTGTTCTATTATTTGTTCTCCTGCTTGTTCTGCTGTTTGCTCTACTGCTTTCTGCTCATTATCCAAATTTTTCTTCATTGCATTAATCCCATTCTCCTGAACCGACTTCACATTATAAAATATCTAGTTGTAATAGTTATAAGTATTTCAATTTGCCACAATAAGAAAATTAAGGAAAACATTGCGCGGAGAGGACTCATCACATGGAATATGTAAATCTTGGTTTTACGGATATTAAAATTTCGCCGCTTGCAATCGGCGGAATGAGCTTCGGGAAAGTTTTTCCTGATTTTCACCAGTGGGTGGCAGACCGACCAACTACTCAAGCCATTCTGGCACGTGCACTTGAGCTTGGAGTTAACTTCATTGATACTGCCAACGTTTACGCGCATGGCACAAGTGAAGAATTTATTGGCGAATCATTGAGGAATTTGAGTGTGAAGCGTGAAGACGTTGTGCTTGCAAGCAAAGTATTTTTCAACGAGGGCAATCTTTCTGCACCGGCAATCGAGCGCGAATTTGAAGGCACACTCAAGCGACTTGGCACGGATTACTTAGATTTGTATATTATTCATCGTTTTGACTACAACCATCCTATTGAAGAGACTATGGAAGCACTCGATAAGCTGGTAAAAGCCGGGAAAGTTCGAGCTCTCGGAGCTAGCGCAATGTACGCTTACCAGCTGCAAAATATGCAAATTGCCGCAGAAAAGAACGGCTGGACTAAATTTGCAAGCATGCAGGCGCATTACAATATGCTTTACCGCGAAGACGAGCGTGAAATGATTCCGGTAGTTAAGCAATACAATATGGCTCTCACACCTTACAGCCCATTAGCTTCAGGTCATCTGACCCGCCCCACTTGGGACTCTGATTCAGTGCGATCTGCAACGGACGGAACTATGAAGAACAAATACGATCACGATAAAGAAATTGATATGCCAGTGATTCAACGCGTGGCACAAGTCGCAACAGATCACGACGTTCCTATGGCAGACATTGCTCTTGCATGGTTGTGGGCAAAGATGCAACTGCACCAATCGTTGGATGCTCTAAGCCAAGCCGAGTTGAAGATGCAGTTCGAGCTCTCGACGTAAAACTCACCGCTGAAGAAATCGACTTCCTTGATGAACTCTATCTGCCTCATCAGCTTGTAGGACCACTCGCCCGCCCTGATGATAAGCCACTTGCAGGAACAACGGTTGACATCAAGTAGTTAGAGCTACAAGTAGCTAGCTGACTGGCATCAAAGCTCCTTATCCTTTTTAGCAAAGCATCAATAGCATGAACATAAGCGGGGTCAAGTATGATGTGGCAAGCCCAAAAAGGGTAAAGAGCTATTTACTATTAGCTATTTATTACTTACTGTCTGAGAATTTGCATAATTTCAAAAAATTACATAACGTCGAAAGCGATTTATTTCGGAATTTAAAAGGAATCTATATATTCTTCTCATTCACTTCCGTTTTCTCGAACGCTTTGTTCGAATTATTGAACAGTTTGTTATGATTTTCCCGAGTGCCTCAGACACACTATTCCTTGCGCGCATCATGAAACTTATTTAATTTCCCGATCAATCCCAGATAAGCTCAGATAATCTCAGACAAACTTCAGACGAATATTTTATACAAAACTTACTAAGAGATTCTTCCTTCATCAATATAAGTTCCATCAAGAAACCAGTAATCATGCCAATCTCCTGCGAGTTTAGAAAATGGAATAGGTTCAATGCCTAGCTGTTCCAAACGATTCAAAATCACATTACGCAAAATCCACGGATCCTCAATCCTGTGCGAGCGAAGTTCAAAAAGCTGCTCTACATATTCTGGGGTTGCGCCAATCTGTTCGGCAATATCTTTGAGAGTCAAATCAGTCAGCTCAAAATTTTCACGCAATTCATATTTAGTTTGCTTCTGTTCAAGCACATTCAAAGACACTTTAGCAACTTTCTTTCACCAATAACATTAACAACATTAATAACGTCAATAAATACAATAAACATAATAAGCACCGCGATTTTACCTTAATTAGCTATCCTCCTAATCGGCTATTCCGCTAATTAGCTATTCCATGGTGTGCAGTGTAGCTTCCCGAAGTCAAGGCCGAGAAATGATACCCATTCTGCATGCCCCATTGAATAATTCGCTCAACTGCATTGATGGAAAATTCTTTTGTATCATGTTGCAAAACAACTGATGGTTTTCCTACCGCTGAGTTCTGTGAGACTTGCGAGACAACATTGTTATATACCTGATTCGTATCAGTTGTTCCGCCTGCATCCCCACTTGAAACATTCCAATCAAAGTATACGTATCCTTTGAGAGCCGCCTGTGCAGCGAGCTGGTGCATTACACCACGAGAATAGTTTGCGCTGACTGTGTTAGACGACCCACCTGGGAAACGAAACATCGTTGGCATTATCCCAGTCTGCTGCTGAATCACTTGCTGTTGACGAGTAAAATCAGTCCAGAATGCATCCGTACTTCCGTAAATATCTTGATACTGATGCGAATAGGTGTGAACACATACAGTGTGCCCAGCTTTATACTCTTGAGCAATCATTGACGCATAACGTGGATCAATCGAGGTAGTAAAGAACGTAGCTTTCACACTATATTTTGCAAGAATATCCAATAATTTTTGCGTGTACGGGCTTGGTCCATCGTCAAAGGTGAGGTGAATTGTTTTCGCATCTTCCTTCTGATTCTGCGAGGCATCGTATGGCTTAACGCTCACAGTTCTTGTGGCAGTTGTGGTATTTCCATGAGCATCAGAAACCTCGTATTTCAATGTATACGTACCGACCGTATTAACATCAACAGAGCCAGTAACCTTCACATGTGCAGTTACATCACCATCGAGGTCATCAGTCGCGGTATAACTATCCGTGAAAGGAACACCCTGATACCAAGTAACTTCTGCGCCACCTGCGAGGGATATCTGTGGCCCTTGTCGATCGTCATACACGATTTTTCGCGTAGCTGTGCTCTTATTGTGATGGCTGTCTTCTACGCGATAATAGACTTTCCCATCTTTTTCTTCACGACTGACTTTATTCGTGACGTCACCATCGTAATTATCGATAGCTTTATACCCTTCTTCCTCATATGTGTGCCCTGGCAATGTGTACGTTTCAGAAGAACTTTTCAAGATAATTCGAGGAGCTTGTGTGTCTACAACTTTCACAACACGTTTGCGCGAAACCGTGGATTTGCCATTCGACGCCGTATAAATCACTGTATAAGTGCCAAGCTTCTTCTCGTTTACATTCGACTTAGTTCTGTACGAAATTGTTCTTTTTATAAAGGGGAAGATACTGCCGCGTTCATATGCCTGAGTATTCTTCTCCACATAATGGTTTCCGTATTGTACTTGAACAGTTGTTACACCATTCATATCAATTTCAATAACGCGATTCTGCAAGACTGCCACTAGCCCAAGCGCCACAGCAACTGCAATTAACCCCATAAACACTCGTGCTACTTTTCGAGGTGCCGATTTTTTAGCCACGATTAGATCTCCCTACTTCAATTTCATCTACGAAAAGCATAAGAGAACTTTGCCAAGAAATGCGTGAGAATACGCCAAAATCATACTCATACAAAATAAAATCGTCCTCAGGAAGTAGTGCTTAATCCATGCATATAATGTGGTAGGCAAATGGGTTGATGGAACAGCAAAACTCTCAGCAATATTTACCGAGCTAAGGAGAACTAAAGAATGAATAAGCAGCAGCTGGCGTCCATGTTTTCCAGAATCGATAACCTCATCACCCTTCATCAGCGTAAGCATTATTCTTTAATTTATTACGAGAGAGCGGCTAGAGATCGCATGACGATGTCAACGTCCTGGTTTTCTAACTCCCTAATTACGTGTAGGTATGTTTCTTGAGTTGTGGTCATACTCGCATGACCGAGTCTTCTTGACACACTTGCTATAGAGACCCCTGCAAAGAGAAGTAGCGAAGCATGTGTGTGGCGCAGACCATGGATAGAAATAACAGGCACACCAGCATGAGTGCAATGCCGTGCTAAGATTCCATTTGCTGTCGAGTTGTAAATCTTTCCAGTCACAAATATTGGTTGATCAACCGGAAGGTTTTTTAGAAGTCCCGCGAGCTGCATAACGAGCTGCCAATCTAGCTGAATTTTTCGAACAGACGACGCATTCTTCGTCGGCACAAAACCAGTGTTCTTCTTATAATCCCACGTTTTATTTATTGACACTGTTTGATGAGTAAAATCAAAATCATCCGGGGTTAGACCCAAAGCTTCAGAAAAGCGTAAGCCTGTTTTGGCAATGAGAAGGATTAGCCAATCCATCGTGACCTCGTTACCAAGTTCAAGATCAGCGAGCATCGCATGCAGCTCGAATTGATTCAAATATTTGATTTTCTTTTGGCGCGGTTGTTTTCCCTTGATTATCACCTTTCGAGTAGGATCACGCTGGATCAATCCCTCATCAACTGCATCAAGGATGGCTCCTTTTAGCTGATGATGGAAATCCATAGTAGTTTGACGCTCATGATGCTGAGCGTAGTCATTGATTAGTTTCTGATACGTGATTCTGCTCAGCTCGTACATCGTTAAATAGGGTGCAAGTTTTTCCAGCCAAGACTGCGTGAGCCTGTATTTACCCATGGTAACTTCACGTATCGCGCCTTCTTTATACACATGTACCCATTGACGATAGTATTCGCAGAACCTCATTTCACTTTGATTTTTCATAACAACACTTCCTTTAAACAGTGATAATGCTTACGCTGATGAAGGGTGATAAGAGTATTGAGGTCACAGAGATATTGGCCAATTTGACGCTGTTCATTCATGGTGCTTGACAAAGAAACGGATATGCTCTCAACGTCGGATGAGTTAAATGACGGCAAAGCTCCAACTTGAATCAAGCTCGTCAAATCAAGACGTTCAAACAATGATCGACCGAATTGCGTGTCAAGCAGACTTGAATCCATTGAAAACGCCATGGTGTTGTTATCCAACAGGAATGGCTCATTTACCAGCCGTTTCCTGTTCAGCATGACTGCGGCGCCAACCTTGGCAAAGAAGATTGCGGGCACCTGATTAATCGGGCGCCAACCCATACGTGCGATTTGCTCAGCTGTCACGTAATTGTTTGACGCAACCAATTCGTACTCGTTTCCCGGTGTGTTCATGTCTGAGACTTTAAAGAAAGGCGTCCCCTCAGTACCGCCTTGCTCTGCATCTGGGAAACCTATTCCTGACTGAGCAAAGCCAAGCTCGCCTAACTTACGCTGTTCCCAAGCAGAATTATGAAAGGCATGATGCATAACATAACCTTTCCCTTGACACTTTGAGCCGTGTCTATACCATGGTCAAAATTGCAGGTCTTTTACATGAGTTATGGATATACTTCGTATTGTTTATTGTCCTCTGCTTAGTGCGTTTACGGATAATATCTTCTCTCGACCAGTCTTTTCTCAGTTCAAGTTTGATGCCGATCTGCCAGACTCTTCATTTGCCCTTCCGATGGCACATTCTCATTTTTCTTCCACAACTTTGTCGTGTAGTTCAGCCTTGATATCAATAAAGTGCGCATAAACCCCAGTGACTTCTCCCGCGGCGTCGTAGCCAAAGTAAACAGGGTAAGAGCCGTCTCCCCAGCCGGAGGAGAAAATCGCCAGGTTGCAATCAGTCCCTGGAACCTGCCAGTTGAGCCAATCCCCTATCTCACTCTGATATTTGGGATGTCTCTTATAGCTTTCCTCCAAGAGATCACTGAAAAGATCATTGAAAGGGTCTATGCTGTGATCTTTGTCCCAGCGCTCCTTCCAAAAACCATCGAAAGCCGCTTGCGTAGCTGCATCCGCAATACAAGCCATGCCTGCATCAACTTAAAGCCAAAGAAGTCTTCCTCTTCAAACTCCTGGTCCAGCTCTTCTGTTCCCTTCACCGCCAGTTCGTAGCGTACCGGCTTCTCGTGGCTGACTTCAATTTTGGCGCACGCGTAACGGATCCCACCATATTCAAAGTCAGAAACAGCGATTTTCACCGGATGATCTCCTGCAGGAATCGTCTGAATATACGGCACAGCTTCGCCCAGTTCAATAAATGGATCGCAGACAATTACCTTCCCTGTTGCAAAACGCACCATGCCAAGATCCAGAACATCCAGATCCGCTTCCCCAAGCTTCTGCCTTTGAAAATAAGATTCCAGATCGATCTTGCAGTCAAGCTGGTGCTTGATTTGTTCCCAATGATTCGACCATGCTGCCCTGGTATCCACAGCTGCATTTTCCATTCCCGCATGCTCGCTCATCACATTCTGTGCCATTTTCTCTCTACGGGAGCGTGCCAGTTTGACAAGAGACCTGAGCCGCTTCCCCCCTGTAGATCAGCGCTACAGCGAATGGTATCACAAAGAACGGCAGATAAAGGATCACGCCGAACCACGCTAATGATTTATTTTTCCTCGTCCCGTCGCCATCTTCAGCAAAATGATTTATCTGGTCTGCCATCCACTCAAAAACTGCTCCTCCACTCACCAGATACAAAATCGCGAATTCTCCCACAAGAACAGCAATAAATATTATCGCCGTTCTCTTTGCGACAAAGTCACAGATTGCCATTCTTTCTTCCATGGAAAGCTCATCCGCTCCGGGCACTTTTTCAAGCCATTTAACGGCACGTTCTTCTTTCGTCATGACAGTTCTCTCTCACATCTCACGGCAGTTTCTTACGGCAGCTGCTCCGTTGACACAGGCAGGAAAACCGCTCTTCCAAGATTCCCTATGCACTTCTTCTCATGATAACCTATGACGAAAGATCCGCCGTATATATGACCCTCATTCCCAGATAAGAGAAAAGAAAAGGGACGGTCTTATGTAATACATAAAACCGTCCCAGAATGAGACCTCGCGGTGTTTCAACTGTGAACGTTTCTCAAGAATGCCAGCTTGAGGAGCTAGAGCTTAAGAGTCACAGTCTTCACAAGTGCTTACTGACCTTTGCTGATCCTTTCCTGAGCCGGGGCGAAGAGAGACGCAGTCGGCGATACAAAAATACTGTGGCGCCAGATAATAGTCACATTGCCATAGCCGAAGAACAACACCTGGTGACGTCTTCCGCGATTATGACCTCTCTTGTTCCTGTTACCGTGGAAGTGCGAGTGCCTACGGGACGGCGCAGATGGAACAGTTGGCACAGTCCCCACCTTGAGCACGGCAGCGCTCAGTGCGGGAACGGTGTACTCTCCATTGTCCGCTACAGAGGTCAGTGTGACCTGCGATGCTTTGACTCTCCTGCCGCCCGCAAGTGCCGTCACAGCGGCAGTATTCACGGAGCCATCGGACGACAGCACCGTGTACTTACCCGCACTCAGTCCACTGACAGTTTGATCTGTCTTGCTGCCGTTGAATGCGATCATGTAGGTACCGGTTTTATCCTTCAGACGGATAGCAACCAGACCGTTAGACTGCGCCAGCACTTCGGAATTCGCAGAAATATCCTTATAAGATGACATACGCAGGGCTGGAATGGCCTTGCGAAGTGCAATCAAGCCGCGTGTGTAAGACACTGCTGAAGCATACTTCGTGGTGCGATCCCAGTCGATGGCGTTTACCGAGTCACCAGAATTGTAACTGTTAGAGTTGCCGCCCTTAGTGCGCAGGAATTCCTGCCCCAGCTGCATTTCCGGGATCCCCTGAGACAGCAGCACCATGGAAGTGGCCAGCTTGCTGCGCTTGACCGTGGTGGCATCATCATCGCCAGGAGACGAAGCACGCAGCTTGTCATAGAGGGTCAGGTTGTCGTGAACTTCCACGTAGTTAACGACCTGGGATGCACTGGAATAACTACCATTGCAGGTCGGTTCTCCGGTGCGTACCAGACAGCCGAGCATGTTAGTGGCGATCAGTGATTCCGAACCGGTCTTGCCTGTTACAAAGCCAGTGTCAGTATCGCTGAAAACACTGCCCTTGATGGCATTGCGCAGGGAATCATTGAAGAATCCTATGCCTGCAAACTGTGAAGCATTGGGCTGAATGGCTTTCTCAGAGTCATCAAGTGTGGTGTCAAGATCCCATCCTTCGCCAATAATGATGATGGATTTGTCGATCTTATTAAGGGCAGTGCGCACGGCCTTCATAGTGGTAATGTCCAGATTGCCCATCAGGTCAAAGCGGAAGCCATCAATATTGTAGGCCTTTGCCCAGTAAACTACCGAGTCCACAATGTATTTACGCATCATGGCACGCTCCGAGGCGGTGTCATTGCCGCAGCCGGAGCCGTTGGCCAGTGCACCCGTTGAAGTGTAGCGGAAGTAATACCCGGGGACCGTCAGGTTGAATGCGTGAGAGTTGGCATCATACACATGATTGTAAACCACATCCATAATGACGCGGATCCCGTTGCGGTGCAGTCCCTGGACCATCTGCTTCATCTCGACGATGCGGGCCCTGGGGTCTGCGGCATTCGACGAATAGGATCCTTCCGGCACATTGTAATTCACCGGATCATAACCCCAGTTGTAGTTGGAGTCGTTCAAGGCTGCCGTTTCATTCACACTGCCGTAGTCATACATGGGCAATATCTGCGCATGGGTGACGCCCTGCTTCTTCAGATAGTCCACACCAGTCACGGCACCGCTTGAGGTGTGAGTCCCAGTCTGCGAAACACCCAGGTACTTGCCGCGATTCCTGGCAGAAACACCAGAAGTCTTGGATGAGGTAAAGTCGCGCACATGCAGCTCGGTAATAACCGCATTAGTGCTGGACTTGGATCCTGCCATGCGCCTGGAACTCCAGGCCTGTGGTGTCATCTCTGTGTTTGAAAGCACCACCGAGCGGCCGCCGTTAGCAACTGCTGCCTTAGCATAGGGATCCACCGCCTCATTGGTGTTCCCATTCGCAAAAGACAGAGTAAAGTCGTAGGCCATGTCCTTGTGGTCTCCCTTGAGGGTGACGGTCCACACCCCCTTGCTGCTGCCAGTACCCTTAGTCATGTCGTATGACTTTGCCAGTTCAGAATCTGACACCACTGACTTGTAGGTGTTGAGCTTGACCGACTTGGCTGTGGGTGCCCACAGCTTGAAGGTGGTACTGCCGCGAGAATAGGTGAAACCAAGGTCATCGCCGTTATAGGCGTAGGCGTCATCGAACTCACTGGTACGTACCATGGACCCGGCAACGGCAGTCGACTTGCCATATCCCTCTATGGTCACAGTAGTGGCAGAAGAAGGATCCAGATCGTCTTTAGTCGTAATAGTGACGATGTTCCCTGAAGCTGTTACAGAACTGATTTCACCTTTAGATAGCGATACCTTGTCTTTAATCGAGGCAGTTGTCACCGTCTGGTTCAGTTTGGCAGTAATAGTTTTCATCCCGCTATATTCTGCTGACGAAATACGAGGCTGTAGATCCAGGACTGAAGAATTGGTGTAGACCGTTTCATCCCCGGATACAAGCCAAATCTCTGCCTTTGCCGTATCGTCGCCAGTCATGGTGATCGCTGACTGGGGAATTGTGCGGTTAGCGTCAATATCTTTGGCTGTCCACGCATCTCCACCATAGCGGATGATGAACTGTGGATTGGAGAATTTTGACGACGAACTCATGGTGTATGTGGCGATCTTGCCGAAGGTATCGTGTGAGGCGAAGGCTGCTGCACTGCCATTTTCGTTCTCGCTCCATTTCCACACATCCCAGCCGTCATAGGTGTTGTCTGAGCGATGATAGTGAAGGGTAACGGTCAGTTTTTTGAAACTTTTCCCGTACCCCTCCGGAGCAGAAGTCAGCGTGTCGTCACTACCTCCCACGACCCACGCTTCACCAGTTCCACTGGAGGCATCAATCGATCGATCTCCCCCATCCTTGTTCCAGTCGGATGTGGTGATGATGAAGTTGAGCTTGTCATAAGCCCCATCAAATTTCTTCTCGAAAACTTTTCCAAAAGAGTCAGTTCCGGTGAAGGAATAATAGGTCCCGCTGACTGTTGTTCCATCCTTGGCTGTGCCCCACACGTAGACACCACGGTTTGTGCTGTCACCATTTTTGGGCTGATAGTGCACCACCAGCCTGGTCTTAGGCTCATAGATGGTCGGGCATGGATTGCTTTCGGCGATGGACTTGTCTGCAATGGTAACTTCACCGCTCTTGGAGATGGTGTAGTTGCCTCCTCCAGTGGCGTTGTCCCATGTTCCATTGCCATCATTGAACACTACCTCAATGGAGCCGTCTACCAGCGATATGGTTTTGGAATAGTAATCACCGCAGGCCTTGCTCATCTTTTCGCCAGGCACAGAGGTCCAGCTGGAGCCGCTGCCATAGTGAATGTAGACGTTGTCCCAATTATTAGAGTTCTTGTAGTACACGGTGACAGTGTTGTCACCGGTAGAGGTTTTATTCGAGTCGTCATCGTCGCTATAGACCGGATCACTTGGATCGGTAGCTGATGTACCTTTCCACGAGTCTGGCGTTGCACCGGTGTAGATCGCAACTGCACTGTGTGCAGCAACTTTGGCTGTAAAAGTCCCGTCGGACTTGACAGTCACTGTTTCCGAGCAGTTGCCGGTGGCATATACGTTGCAGTATGTCCCTGCAGCCAGCGAGGTCTGGTAGGTCTGAGTGACAGCACTGCTGCTGTTGTTCAGTGCCAGATATCCCACAGATCCACGACCGAAACCAATGTTATTGGAGCCATTATCCCACCAGTTAGTCACCTTGGTGCCATTGACTGCATTGTGGAATCTGATCATGCCGCGGATCGAAGTCCACCGTTGTGTGCAGAGCCATGGTGAATCAGTGCCACAGTAGGAGTCAGGAACGCTGGTGTTAGTAGCATTCGGCGCACCATCATCCGACTTGTCCCACTTATATCCGGACTCAATGTAGGGCGAACCATAACCATAGGCCAGCATGAAGGCATTAGCCATGGCGTACTTCCGGCCACTCTTGTAATTCAGTGTGCTGCCGTTGCGCTCAGTATCCCAATTGTCCACAAAAACCTGAGCACTGGAGGAATCCAGCAGGCCACTTGTGATGTTCTTCAGGTTGGAGATCGACCCGGCAAAATACTGTTTGAGCTGGTATGCAAAACTGAATTCAGACACATCGCCCGTGCTGGTGTAGTTGCTGGGTTGGATCTCAGAAGCCTCGCCAGAGGCGCCGATGACTTCCTGCGCCCAGTAAATATCGCTTTCACTGCGGCCGGAAAGCTGTGCCAATTTTGCCTTGATCGCGCTGATGTCTGCCGACAACACATGCTTGACTGCGTCCACGCGGAATCCTGCAACACCTAAGTCGAGCAGGTTCTTCATATATGTGGCGATTTTTGTCTGCACGCTTTCGCTGCCAGTATTCAAGTCCTGCAGACCTGTCAGGCGGCACTCCTGCACTTCCGTGGCATTGGTGTAATCAGAAATATTCTTGGTGCAACTGTGGAAATCGCTTGATGTGTAAGGAACGCTTGGGAAATCTCCATCCCCATTTTCGCCATATGCAGTACCGGCAGTACCGGTTCCAGAACGCCCCGCTCCGGCCATATGGTTAACGATCGCATCGGCAATGATCCCAACACCTGCGGCCTTACAGGTCGTGATCATCTGCTTGAGTTCAGCTTCAGTGCCAAGTTTGGAATCGAATTTGTAACTGACAGGCTGATATGATGTCCACCACTCAGTTCCCTGAATCGTCTCCATAGGTGGCGAGATCTCAACGTATCCTACGCCTTCGGGACCATAAGTCTCAGTGCATTCCTTAGCGATAGAATTCCATGTCTGCTGGAATGCCACCACTGTTACGTCACGTGTTGTTGAGCTTGCAGTCCCAGAACTCGTGGTGGCAGAGTTGGAGGGAGCGGACGCAGACGCTGCCTGCGATGTCAATCCTAATCCACCGATACACACGACAGCGGAAACCACAAAGCCCACCAGCGCTTTAAGTGTCCTCTTGATCTGTATCATTACCTTTTCTCCTCATTGAGCTACACCCTCTGTTGCTGCGGACCACACGACACAATTTGTGACAGGTTCGGCAATCATCATTCAATTAGAACGTTAAAAGGGTGTGGGAAAAGTATAGCAATTCAGCCTCAAAACGAAAGAGGTGTTTCAGGTTTCGCCTTATTTTGCAACTCTTCAGCCGGTGCAGTGCGGCTAGATATTACCGCCCATATGTACCGCAATTAAACCGAGACCAAGCAATGCGACAACGTAGAACATATACCACATCCAGCGGCCAGCGGGCGTTGAGAAACCATTTTTGCCATTGCGGGCATGCACAGCAAGCAGGCCTAATGCCGGGAACACTGCAGTGAGTGCCCCCACGAATCCTGCCGTATACATCATGGTGTTCTCTTTTTTCTGCAAGGCGAAGAATATCAGGGCAAAGACCAGTGTCAGCAAGCCCATGTGTAGCAGGCTGCCTAACAAGCCCAGATTGAGGAGCCATATCCACAGCACCGCCGAAAAAACCAGAAGAAAGCGCAGCAGCCAGGCTGTGGCCGGGGTAATACGGTGTGAGGGCTGGCGTCGTATACAGTCCAGGCAGATAATAACGAGCAAGGCAACCGCCAGTGCCCACACCGGGTTCTGCGTATAGGGATCAAACCAGAATGAAACAGAATGCCCAGCCGTCGCAGCCGTTGAAGACTCTACCCCTTTGGAGATCCTCTCATAGTGATAGGTCGCCATGTCCCACGGTATTTCACTGACGGCTGCCAGCACTACAAGTCTCGCAAAATACCGCCACTTACTGCGGGTGTGATTGAATCCTTCGACGAGTTCCCAAGCATACATAGGCACTGCAGCCAGTTGGATCAGCACCATCACCATCGCAGCAGTAACGGTTCCCAAGGTGGCTTTGTTTGTATCTGTGGGGATCTGTGCGCTCAATACCGAGGTACCCAGCATGCCACAGAACGTCAGGATCCCCGCGAGGATCTTAATGGCTTTAGACGATAGCCCCTCGCGACGTTTTCTGCTTCTCTGCCCGGATTGTGCCCCGTAGTAGTCTGCCATTGTGCTCCTTTGGTCATGCACCTGATGATTATGCATTATCTTTCATAAACCGTAGCAGACCCTCATAATCAGCGCCGTTAAGCTGCAGCAGAGCTTGAGGCGCATCTGCGAACCAGCTGCTCGTGTGCAGATAAATACCATCCATCCCTACTGCCCGAGCCCCGTCGATATCCGCAAAAGGATCGTTCCCTACCATGAGGCATCGATTCGCGAACCCATCGGTATTATCGGTATTACCGGTATTATCCGTGTTATCAGTGTTAGAAGCTGTGCCGATATTCGCCTGAGTCTGCTGTGCACATCTCAATGCATGCTTATAAAAGTTTGATGACGGCTTTTTCCACCCTACTTCAGAGGAAATGAAAATATTATCAAAGCTACGGTCCAGACCAGATTGTGCAAGCTCTGGCATCGTATACAGGCTTTGCGCATTGCTGAGCAAATTGATCTGATAGCCTGCATCGTGCAGAGTTCTTAACGTCTGCCGTACTCTGGAGTACGGCTGCATGGTGAGTATCGATCCTCTGCGAAATGACAAAGCTGATTCGGCTATCATCTGCTCAGTCGGATCCACTCCCCTGAGTGTAAACAGTAAACGGTAAACAATGGAAAGGTCTGGTTCTCGCAGATCTGGCTCTTGGCTAGATGGCTCACCCGACTCACACGTCCGCGCGGCAACAAGTCGATCCTGCTGCTCGGTGAAAACACGACGAAGTTCCCCAAGATCATAAAAAATCCCGTATGCCTGTAAGGTCGTCTGGAGGGCTTCCCAGGGACGGTCGGACTCTTCATCAGTTTCAATATCTATCAGAGTTCCATACAGGTCGAAAAAGATTGCAGCATACCGGGGGGCTGTGGGCATTGTCGTTTTCCTTTTCAAAAGCCAATAACGAAGTTGCCGCTCGTACACGCTGGTACGGACGGCAACTTGCATATTCAGTACATACTAACGCGGGTTTGATCTTCTGAAAAAAATCAAACCTTGAATGCTCAGCCCTTAACAGAACCCGACATGGACTCCTGATAGAACCGCTGCATCACAATGAACAGGATGGCAATAGGGATCGAAATCACCACTGCCCCCGCGGCGAAGCGGGCGTACCAGTCATGGATGTACTCCTTTTGAAGCATCTGCCACAAGCCCAGAGCCACCGTATACTGATCCTGTGTGCGGCAGATCGCCTTGGCCAGCACGAAGTCAAGCCATGGGGTCAGGAACCCGGTAATGGCCTGATACACGATCATTGGCCGGCATATCGGCAGAATAATCTTGCTGAACACCTGCCAGCGTGTGCAGCCATCCAACATGGCCGCCTCGTCAAGCGACATCGGGACAGTATCCATGTACCCCTTGAGCATATAGAAGCCTGCACCGCTCCCAGCCGAGTAAACAATGATCAGAGCCACTGTAGTCATGTTCCCCTGTGTGAGGCCAACAGCCTTCAAAATGAAGTAGATAGCCACAACTGTCATAATGGAGGGGAACATTCCCAGCACCAAGGCGATATTCATAAAGGGCTTGCGGAAGCGGAAACGCAGACGGCTCATGCAGTATGCCACGCAGAGGACGAAGAACACGGAGATGGCCATCACAAATATAGCGATGATGAACGTGCGCAGGAACATCTGCGGGAAGTTCATCACTGTTGTGTTGGTAAAGAGCGTCGCGTAGTTACCCAGCGAATACTGGGTCGGGAAGAATGTCTTCGAATACGGAGCTGTATTGGCGTTAAAGGACTCCAGGACCACCCACACGATCGGCATGACCCAGATGATCCCCATAACAGCCAGGAAAATGTAGGTCAGGATATCACCGAGGATGCGCCGGGTGTGCTGATTACGCAGACCCTTCACCGCTTCGGGATCACTCACTGTAGCGTTACTCACCGGAATCCCTCCTCATTCTTGTACGAACCACTATTGCGATAAGTGACCAGTGCGACAACAGCCAGCACTATGAACGTCAGGATGCCGATAACAGCACCGACATTGTAATTGCTCTTGTCCACAGTCAGCTTGTAGAGCCAGGTGATCAGCAAATCTGTCTTACCTGCAGACGAACCTACTGGCGTCGGGTCTCCACCAGACAGCAGGTAGATCACGTTGAAGTTGTTGACGTTACCTGTAAAGGTAGTGATCAGATATGGGGTCGTGACGAAGAGCATGTATGGCATGGTGATCTGTGTGAAGCGCTGCCACCAGCTTGCACCATCGAGTTCAGCCGCCTCGTAGAGCTCAGCGGGGATATTCTGCAGAATACCCGTGATCTGCATGATGGTGAACGGAATACCTACCCACAAGTTGATGATGATAACAGTCACACGAGCCCACATTGCATTGGAGAAGAAAGGCAGTGCGCTGTCGATCCACCCCCACGAGAGGAGCAGACGGTTGACAGCACCTGTCGGCTGCAGCATGGTGTGCATGACCAGCAGGGACACGAACTGTGGGACCGCAATGGAGAGGGAGAACAGCGCGCGCCAGAAAGACTTGCCGCGGATAGTCTTGCGGTTGATGATCATGGCCATGAACATTCCAAGGAAGTAATTAAGGAATGTTGCAAAGAACGCCCACACAAGGGTCCAACCCAGGACCGACAGGAACAGGGAAAGATTGACAGTTCCACCTGAGTTGCTCAGCACGGTCTTGAAATTGGTCAGTCCGACCCAATCGAAATGTGTGGGGTGATTGGAATCATAGCTAGTGAAAGCCATGGTGATCATGAAGATCAGCGGCAGGATCGTAAAGATAACGATACCAACGGTAGGCAGGGTAATCATTGAAGCGTATGCCCGGCCGTCGGTCAGGTCATGCACGTCGTCTACAAAGCTGGGTGCCTTGCCCTGCGTTTCTTTGAGGTACTGCGACTTATAGGAACTGCGTACGTTGATCGTCCAGAACCAGATAAAAATAGCAGTAATGAACACGGCTGCAACGCCGTAAAGAAGAATAGTGATAGAGGGTTCATCGGCAGTGTAGACCCAGAACCCGTCCGCATCTTTGACGCGCTGCTGTTCAGAACCGTGGAGATTTGTAATGAGCTTAACAATGGCATTCCCGCCAGAAGTTGCCATATAGACGATATACAGAACCTCAATGGCAAGGAACACAATTCCTTTAATAATCTGTTTGCGGGCCAGATTGCTCAGACCAAAGATGACGACAGAAAGCTTGGTAAAGATATCTCCTTTTACCAGCGCATTCTTGATCGTCCATGGGGCGGGAGCAACGTAGTCAGCATCGCGTTTTTTCACACGCTTTTTAGGTTGCACATGCTTTGTGGAAGTAACCACTTTCGGACCAACCTTCCTGACTTTTCATACGTGTGAGAGCCGCATCGCAATTGGCACGGCTCTCACTGTTTTTTCAACGTTTAGCGGACATTTAAGATCTGTACGATCTATGTGAAGGCTAGTTCAGCGAAGACTCATAGGCTGAAGTCTTTTCAGCTGCATTGGCAGCCGTGACCTCACCGTTTGCGATCGCCTTGCCGAAGTTCTCAGTAGGAGTCCAGAAGTTAGACATTGCTGCCAGAGTCGGCTGAAGGATCGACGTGTTAGCAATGGTGTTCATCTGTGCGACTGCAGATGGATCAGACTCGATTGAGGAATCAGAAGCCAGAGACTTGTCAGAAGGAACGATACTACGCATGCTGTAGTGGCGCTTCTGAGCAGCGGTGGAACCGAGGAATGCAGCAAACTGCGAAGCAATCTTGGTGTTCTTGGAATTAGGGTTATAAGCCACAGCCTTGGAACCAGAGAAAGACTTGAGCTGAGTGCTGGTGCCGTCCAGATCGAAGGATGGGAGCTGAGCTGCTGCATAGTTATCGCCCAAAGCCTTCTTAACAGCGGAAGCATCCCATGTTCCGGAGAAGAGCACATCTACAGAACCATCAGCAAGACCAGCCAGACCAGAGCCGTCAGCATCAAGAACGAAGTTGGGGTTGTTCTTGAGAGCAACCAGATACTTAGTAACTGCCTCAGCCTTATCGCCCAGCTTGATACCTGCAGAAGACTTGGTGCCCTTTTCGCCGTAGAAGGTAGCTCCAGCGCCTGCATAGAAGGCCGGCACATACCATGAATTAGACATTGGGAAGGAAACCTTGCCCTTAGCGATCATCTTGTCGAGAGACTTGATGTCATCGCTGGAGAACTTGGACTTGTTGTAATACATGAACCATGTGTTGCCAGTGTAAGGAACACCATACAGCTTGCCATCAGAACCGGTGACAGAGCTGACCACAGCGTCATCGTTCTGCTTCTTGACCTGAGAAGCCGCATCATCAGAGAGTTCGCCGATAGCATTGGCATCGATCAAGGTGCCGAGCTGATCATTAGCGAACATATAAACATCAGCAGCGGCCGACGGATCGGACTTCACTGTTGTACCTGCGTCACCTTCGGCAACAACAGCATTCTTCCATGTGATGTTGTAATTCGGGTGAGCCTTCTCGAAAGCCTTCTCCATCGTTGGCAGCCAAGAGTTCTTGTTTGCCTGATCCTCCTGTGGGGACCACACGGTGAGCGTCACGGTGGCTTTGCTGCCTGAACCGGATGAAGATGAGTTTCCGCACGCTGCCATGCCTGCGATCATTGCCACAGACGCAGCGATACCCAGAATCTTCTTTCCATCGATCATCTTTGATTTCCTCCTATAACTGCCCGAGTTACCGAAGCAGTCCAACCTCTTTCAGCAGATGTTGATGGCTTCTGTGCCACAACAATATATATAGTGTAGCATGAATCTTGAACGTTCTAATCGACGTTTTCAAAGAAAATATCAAAGCCGATTCAACGCTGGTTTGAAGCATCAGTTTCTCAGGACCAAGGACACACTATGACCGCACGTTTCCCACATCCGCAATGGCTTAATTCCGCCGTTTTCTACGAGGTCTATCCTCAGTCTTTTTACGATTCGAATGGGGATGGCATTGGAGACATTCAGGGGATCATCGAAAAATTAGATTACATTTCTTCCATGTCCGTGACCGCATTGTGGATAAACCCGTGCTTTGACTCCCCTTTTAAAGATGCCGGCTATGACGTGCGCGACTACAAGAAAGTGGCAGAGCGTTATGGCACCAATGACGACTTGATTGAGCTCTTCCGCGCTGCTCACGATCGCGGGATCCGAGTACTGCTCGACCTTGTGCCCGGCCACACCAGCGAGGAACATGAGTGGTTCCGCCAGTCATCACAAGTCGTTACGCCAGAAACTGAGCAATATTCAAAGCGCTACATCTGGACTGATTCCTGGGTAGAGGGGTGCCCCGGGCTCCCCTTTATCGGCGGTGAAGCTGAGCGGAACGGCACCTATATTTTGAATTTTTTCAAGAGCCAGCCGGCGCTCAACTATGGATTCGGCCACCGCACGAGGCCATGGATGTCGAGTCCTGACTCCCCCGAAGCCCAGGCGACGCGCGATGCCA
>CAUUJV010000002.1:0-207948 GCA_963545565.1 uncultured Alloscardovia sp.
TCGAACGCCGGGCGTGGCGCCGGCACCATGGTCATCGCCGGTATCGTGGCGCCGGATGCGGTTTGACGGAATCGGAGCGCACGGACGTGGCCTTGTTGGAGCGTCTGTTGCTCCCCTCCCTGTTCGAGGAGGCCGGCTTCGCGTATATGCGTGATGTGGTGGCCGCGGTGAATGACTACCGTCATGCCTGCCGCGTCTTGTGATTGTCGTGGCCGTGTCATGCCGTCCTCCTTTCGTCTGCTGGTTGTTGGTTGGATCTGGTTCATCGCCCATTGCGAACTGCAATTCGTTCACGGACGTCTGTTGCCTGTTCAGTTGTGTCGTGTGCGTCTCCGTCGTGGCTCCTGCTCGGTCTGTCTGATCCATGCGGTCACGGGGAGTCTGATGCCTTGCGCTTGGAGGAATCCGAGGTCCCGGACGATGTTCGGTCCCTCGAATCCTTCCGCCTGATCCATCATGTGTTGGATTTCCGGCTGGTAGAAGCTGAATGGCAGGTGGATCCCGGCGTCTTCCTTGGTGATTCCCCCGGTGAGGCGTTCGTCCCAGTGTGTCGTTGGTTTCAGTGGTTTGAAGATCGCGTGGTCGACTTTCGGGTGTCCCGTGTCGATGTTGAGGATCGTCAGTCCGACCAGTTCCCCGTTCGTGGGTTCCGAATCCGTAACACGGGCCTGCAGCCACAGTTTTTCCTTGGTGCGCATTTTTCTTCTCCTTCTCTGTTCTTGCTCGCTAGGCAGGCTGTTTGAGATCTTCCCCAGCATGCCGCGACCCACATCTACAGTCGGTCAGTCCGTACAGGTAATCAGTCGACACTCCAAAACCTATTGCGGTGCGCCGAATGTCTCGCGCGGTGAATCTCACCGTCCCTGCAAGTTTGTCTGAAACGGTCGGTTGAGATACCTGCAGCATCGCTGCATACCGAGTCTGAGACATTCCCGTCTCGGACATGAGTTCAAGGACTCTTTTCGCAGTAACCATATCATCGTTTTTATAGGTCATGTCTATAATCATAGGTTTTATTGGCGACAATCGCAAATCATCATGAGATAATTATTCCATGGCTAGATTTTCAGTGAAAACAGATGCCTCAGAGCATCTGCAAGAAGTTTTTACAAAGAACATCCGTGTTCGCATGGCTCTCTACGATGTTAGGCAAACCGCTTTGGCCGAAGCCATGCATCTGACGCAGGCAACCTTAAGCACAAAATTGAATCGCAGGACAGAATGGACTGTTGCGGACATTGCAAATGCAGCAGTCTTTTTTCGAGAGCCAGTCGAAAATCTTGTGAGTGCTTCCGCCCTTGAAGCAATCGGCAGCGGATCAAATTATCAACTGGTGCATGATGCACCAGTTGATAATTCTCAACATGAGCTTGCTAGTGCCTCCGGCCGCGCCTCAGCTGGTGCAGGTATGGCACGATACTACAGGCAACCGGAAGGAGGCGAAGAAAACAAAACGCACGGGACCGTCGGACCTCGCGCGTTCGTGATGGCTTCCCTGGACGCCGATCTAATCAGCCCCGGGGCCATGGGTTCCCGCTTCTCCGCGAGATCCCGCTTTGGGTGCCCCCGACTGGATTCGAACCAGCGACGCAAGGATTAGAAGTCCTACGCTCTATCCCCTGAGCTACGGGGGCGCACGAGCAATAATTATATGGCACTATCGGGTCAAACCCAAGATATCGCGTTGAAAAACGAGGAACAACGCTATTCCGCATGCTGCTATCAGTGCATAAATTCCAAAAATAACCGCATAATTAGTGCCCGGAGTTGCAATAATTCCACCAAAAATAGCAGATCCAATAGCTGCTCCTCCTTGCATAGCTAAATCATTCATTCCGCATGCCCGACCGGACTCCTCTACACTTTTTGTGGCAAGCGTCATGTTATACGTTGGCGAAAACACGAGCCCTGTGCCGCCGAGCATAAGCGATGATCCAATAACAATCATGAGAATACCATTGCTTTGATTGAGAAGTACCCAAGACGAGAGCATCCCTAAGACCATCAGCGTCCCAGCAATAAGCATTGCCAATGTGGTGCCAAACCGATTAATAATTGCGCCAGATGAAGTCGCAAGAATTGCAGCAATAACGAAAGCTGGAAGAAGCATCATAGAAACGAAGGAAGTACTCAGCCCATAAACCGTTGTTCCTACGGCATTGAATAATGCAGTTATGGTGAAATTTGTGCAGAAGAAAACGAGGATAAGACTCACCGATTTAAGCCAACGCTTATCTGCTAAGAATTGAACAGTAATAAAGGGATTGCGTGCCGTGTGAATATAAAATCCAAAAGCAACAAGAAAAATAAGCGCAATAATCCCCATCCACACGATTTTCTGCGAAATAAACAAAGTCAACATGGTAATTGCCACAGAGAATAAAGCAAAGCCGAGCGCATCAATACGCGATTGATGAGCCGTTTTCTCAGGAATATTTCGCGCAATAAAGGGTATGCAAACAACCGAAATCACTGGAATAAGAAATACGAAAGCCCAATTAAGAGTGCTGAGGATTCCCGCGCAGAGAACACCTATTGCACTTGCCACCTGGAATCCAGCTGTATAGACACCCATATAGATGAACTTTGATTTCACGTCAAGATATCGCGAAACCATCACCACAAAAACAGATCCACACGCTTGATATCCAGCTGTTTGAACAATTCTGAAGAGGATAACTTCTACAATATTGTTGTGAATAAAGAATCCAAGTAAAGACCCTGCAATAAGTAGCCCAATGCCAAATAATGCGAGCTTTCGCAGAGAAATAAAATCGCCCAGAGAGCCGTAAATAAAGCAGACAATACCCAACGCAACACCCGGTAAAGCAGTGATAAGTGCAGCTGACGTTGAGCTGACACCAAGCGAATCACCAATCTGAGCGTAGACAAGGTTAAATCCTTGCAGGCATAACGTTCCCAGCATGTAAACTACCAGCAATGCCACAAGCGAGCGTTTAATCCTCACAAAATCCCCTTCTGTGCTACTTCTAAGTTAAACCCCGAATAAACCAACAAAATCGGCAGCCAACTTATTTAGCCAGCTACCGACTTTATCTATCTGTTACATATCCGTTATTATTGCCTGTTATTACTATCGACTTTAATCTCAAAAGATTATTATGCCTTGCATAAACCGGTAAGACGCGTGACTAGTTCATTGACGAAGCGATCTACTTCAACAGTAACCGCAACCTTCGTAGTCTTCACCGGATTGTTTAGCTCAGCAAAGTTACCAATAGTGCGACCACGAGTTGGTCCTTCCAAATCAACGCTCATATTGATATCAAGGGTTCCAACAAGGCCTGGATCGATTGCGACTGCTACAGCCAAAGGATCATGCAAACCACATCCGCCTAAACCAGGGGACGTTGTTTCATATGCTTTGATGTAATAGTTGGCCATTTTACCCAAGAATTCGCCGCGCTCATTTCCTACCGCGAGCCACTCATCAGTTTCTTTATAGGTCAAAAGTGTTTGTAAGGTGACGTCTAGACCAATCATAGTTACTGGAGCTCCAGAACAGAATAATTCATCAGCAGCTTCTGGATCTTGAGAAATATTTGCCTCTTCCCAAGCGTTGACATTGCCGGGAACAGTAAGAGCTCCACCCATTAGCACAATTTTGCCAATTTCTTCTACAATAGTCAGATCTTTGCGGATAGCAGCAGCAATATTCGTCATCGGACCAGTTGGTACGTAGATGAGATCTTTACCCCACTTATGAACGGATTCAATAATGAAGTCAACAGCAGACTTTTCTTCTGCTTGACGAGGAGAATCAGGAATTTCAATATCGCCAATACCGTTCTTACCGTGAATAAATGAAGAGACTTCCAAAACTTCGAAGCTGTCGGTGGTCTGCGAATGATCAAGACCGTAGAAAACCGGAACTTCGGGATGCCCCATTAAATTAAGTACAGCAAGTGCATTGCGAACACCCTGCTCAAGCAGCACATTTCCATAAGTTCCTGTTACACCAATAAGTTCAACCTCTGGACTTGCCATGGCATAGCACAAAGCCATAGTGTCATCAATGCCGGTATCTAGGTCAAGAATCAGTTTGCGCGTCATCGTTTCTCATTTCTATTCAACTATCGTCGCTGATAATTTCACCCCACTGTTCCCAGTGAAGATATAACGTTATACTACACGATATTTCTCTTAAACGCAAACTTTTTTGATTTTGCCTTTATATTCACTACTTTCTTTATGACGATTCCTAAAGAAAAATCGCCACCAAAAGGTTCTTCCTCCGGCGGCGATTTTAGCAGCACCTTTTTAGGTAGCACAATTCTATATTCCGCTATTTTGGCTTGCTTCTGCTACTCAGCTATGTGACAACTAAATGCAAGCTTAGTGTAATTTATTGCTGCTCTTTGAATTCTTTCATCTTTCAGGCAGCTTTTGTTGCTGCTTCAAGAGCTGCAAAGGCGTTGAGCGAGCGAGGATATCCAATCAAAGGAAGGTTATTAGAAATAACCTTAATGAGAAACTCCTTCGAATTGCCTACGCTAATATTCCCTGCGCAATGACTGCGAAGCTGAGAGTCCGCCCCGCCTTGTGCTGCGATATAGCAGAACGTAACCATTTCGCGCTCTGCATGGTTCAAACCTTTACGCGTGTAGAAATCTCCAAAGCAGTTAGCAGCAAGCCACTGGTTAATGTGAGGATATTCGGGATTTCCATGAGACGCAAAACCTACCATACGTTCTCCAAAAATTTCTACCTGAGTTTGCTCACCTTTAGCGACTCGATCTTCAAAATCTGGAGTAGTTGTTGCACGCGGTTCATTAAGCTCTTCATTATCAGCTATTCCAAGCTTCTCAAAGATTTCAGCAGTCGCAGAAATAAATGGAAACACACGTCCCATTCCTAGGTAATCAACTGCCTGATACACCACTTCTTTTACTTCAACAGGCGTAACACCTAAATTCATAATTGCTGGAAGCATCTCGCAAAAGAGGTCAATCCCTTGGCATCCTAGCAGCGTTGCCAACCAGCATAATCCGCGATTGCGATTACCAAAATCAGCCTTTTCTGGAACTTCACCAAAAGCAAAATTCTCGAAACGTTCAGCTAATTCCGGATCAGTGTGCACAATGCCTTTAAGTTCAGTCCCTACATTTTCTGCGAACATCAATGTGCGCAATTTCTGAGCTTCGTCACTAAATCGAGCTTCATATGTCATTGCAATTCCTCCTATGCTCTGCACATCCTGCTTCAATCTATCTCAGAAACTGCATAAAGCATTGAAACTATTCTTATAACGCATATTTTCTATACAGTAAGAAAGCAGCTAGGAAACTATTCGGCTTCGCAAACTGTAAAACCTCGCATGTAGACGTCTTACTCACTAGTAGAATGGAATCGTTTGCGCATAATCGGAGGAAAGAGCATATGAAGCTTGCCCTTAATTTTCTGAAGCGAGACCCTGTTCTCGTGATTGCAAGCATACTTGCTCTTATCTCATGTTTTATTGTTCCGCCCGATTCACAATATGCAACTTACACCCACACAGACACTATTTTTCAGTTGATTTCACTGATGATTGTGATTCAAGGCTTACAGCGCATTGGTATTTTCCGCATTATTGGCGCGAAGTTATTGAAGCGAGTGCATACGCCACGTGGTCTTGCGCTAACCTTCGTTTCATTGACATTCTTCTCTGCAATGTTCATCACCAATGATGTGGCTCTTGTGACTTTTGTTCCTTTTGCTCTTGGCGTTCTGGTGATGGCTGAGATGGAAGACAAAGCCGTTGTTACAGTTATACTAATGACTCTTGGCGCCAATATGGGCAGTATGCTTACCCCTATTGGAAATGCTCACAATTTGTATTTGAAGGCTCTCTCAGAATATTCCACCCTCAAATTCTTGGGGATTATGGGGCCTTATTCTGCTGTTGCTGCGGTTTTGCTGATTATTGCAATCTTTGTTTTTTATAGTGGAAAAACTCTGGAATCTTTCGACAGCATGACGGCTGACGAGATTGAACGTCGTGTGCTCGCTCCTTCGAAAGATAGGCATCAGCCTGATGAGATTCGCATCATGAATTACGGCAGCGGCTATGGCGGCTGGCGCACGTGGGCTTATGCTGAGCTCTTTGTTATCTGCTTGCTTGGGGTAGGTAAAATAATCCCACTCTGGCTAATGCTTGTTATTGTGGTTGTGGCAGTACTTTTCATTGATCGCCGCGTGTTCCCACGTGTAGACTGGGCTTTGCCGATCACATTCTGCATGTTCTTTATTTTCATTGGAAATATGCGCCGTGTGTACGCATTCTATTTCTTGGCTGCACACTTCGTTAGCCAGGCACCGCTACTTTGTGGCGTGCTATTCAGTCAAGCAATCAGCAATGTTCCAACAACGGTACTTTTGAGCGGATTTTCTCATGATTGGATTCCACTCATCATTGGCACGAATTTGGGAGGCATGGGTACACTCATTGCATCCATGGCATCCCTTGTATCATATAAGGCAGTAGTTAACCACTATCCAGCACAAAAAGGCAAATATGTCAAGATATACAGCGCCTTCAACGTTGTGTTCCTACTGATTCTGGTACCTCTTGCACTGTTCATTACTCGCTAAACATTCGCTGCATAGTGTCTGTGCAGAAGCACACCAAAAATGCCAATATGTTCAATCAAAATGATGACAATGAGCAGCGTGTACAACGATTGTGCAAACACTATTGCGATGCTTGCACATAGGTAGAATACTGCGATAATAGCAAGATCTGAGATTGTTAAACGCATCGTAGACTTTGCATAAATATTATTAGCAAGTAAAGCACCGTAGAACAATGCTGATGACGCAATACTGATACCAATACCGGCAGCAAGCATCTCTTTTTCTGTCATCAAAGTCATAGAAATGGTCATGAGATTTACGCCGATAATCAGAGCAAAGTGCGTGTACATCAGTACGAGTCCACGCCCATTATTCAACGTATGGTCAAGCATATAATGCACAAAAAGCACATATGTTCCAAAGAGTAGAATCACGTTAATAAAAACAATTACCGGGCGCAGAGTGAAGTTTGAAACATCAAAAATCGATGCCATAGTGACAATTGTTTCTCCAAAAGTTAAGATTACGAGCAGTTCAAAGCGCTCAATCAAATGCCCAGCATCCACAAACGCGGTATCGAACCCTTTGTTAATAAAGCTCGGAACAATAATTCCAATAATCACCATTACCGGCAAGATAACACTCAATGAGCCAACAGGAAGCCACGAGCTACATACTGCCGTAAGAATGTAGACAGCAGTTAGTCCAGCTAGAACAATCGCAACATTTCGCGCAAAGTATGAGCCTTCTTCTTTGCGAGACGCATGCAACCCGTAGAGCACTGCTACAGATCCCAACATTGTTGCCATGGAAAGAGCAAACGGGCGAGCAAGAGTTGCCCAGTCGTTGCCAATGGTGTTTGATAAGAACATCACTGCAATCATATTGACGCATAGCACAATGCGCTCTGCCCAGCTTGAACAACCAAAACGATTGATGTAATTCGTCTGGAAAAGCCATGCCTGCAACACAACTAAATAAGCAATGAGATATTGAAAAATAGTCTGGCCATCAATTTCGCCTGTAGAAGGATGATGCAGCAACGACGTCATCTGAGAAATTGCACACATAGATGAGATCGTTGAATAATTCAAGTAACTCAACAGATTTGCCATGCGTGCGTACTAAAGATTCAACGCTAGTATTGTTATCCATTTCTTCACTCTAACTTTCTCTACTCTGACTTTCTCTGTGAAATCACTGTTAGAAGTATTTTTATCACTTTGTTATTTTATTAATTTGCTAATTTGCCGATTTACCAATTTACGACATAAGCCGGTAGCTGCGAAGTCAAACGCTAAATTCTATAGTTCCAGTAACTCCAGAGCTCCAGTAATTCTAGAACTCTGATAACTCTAGAACTCCAGTAACTCTAATATGAATTACTCATTAAAATCCGATCAGACTGTTCAACAATTCGATCGAAGCGTTCAAGAAAATGCTAGTAAGCAAAAACTATTGGAAAGTGTTCCCAAAAGCGCCGGCTGCTAACTCTTTGCGCTGTGCTTCAATCGCAGTAATTTTGCCAAGGATTGCAAGTTTTTCTTCACCCTCAGGCAAAGAGTTCATGCGGCGCTTTAATTGCGCAATTGAACGCATTGCATCAGCATCTATTAAGCGCGTAAGAAGCTGGGTTGCGTATTGAATTTCTGCTTCGGTTGGCTCACGTAGCTGCACGGCGGCGGTACGATCTGAAGTATTTGATGAGCCAACTCTCCCATTCTCATTTTGCACAGGAGGTAGAGGCAAAGGCATCACAGAGAGTTCATTGATTACCTGTTCAAGCATCGGCCCAGCTGCCTTTGTGAGATTGTGAATCCATAATCCTTGTGGGGTTTCTTTACTTGGCAAACCGTCGGCAGCAGAAAGAGCCATAAATAAGGAGCGGAAAACAGGCGTCATAAAACTATTGTCTGTAAGGCGGTTAAACATCACGCGGTTGATTGCCAGCGGAGTCTGGATAACCATAGCTAGGAACTGCTGTTCAGTGATGAATACAGAATCATCAATGCGGTAGTATCCTTGCTTTACTGCATTTTCATGCTCTAATGCTTTACGATATGCTGGCTGCGAGTAGTCTGTACCAGAACCAGCTGATGCAACAGCTACAGATGCAGATACGGTGCCAGAATAGGAGTTTTTTCGGGGAGTATAAGCATCTTCATCACGCACATTGAGACGGCGACGGGCAGAACGCACTTCCTGTGCCAGCATTTGCGGGTCTACACCAATTTTTCCAGCTGCTTTGCGAGCATACATTCCCCACAAAGAGCGGTCGCGAATCTGAGCAATTACGGGAGCAACAGCCTTTACTGCCCCCATCTGCCCAGTTGTATATTGCGTATCAAACGAGTTGATTGCTGCATCAATCACAAAATCGTACAGCGGTGTTGCATTATCAATGAGGTTACGAACAGCAGCATCACCTTGTTGAATGCGCAAATCGCAGGGGTCAAGACCGTCGCGAGCCACAGCAACAAAAGTTTGAGTGAGAAATGTGCCGTCTAACCCAAAGGCATGAATTGCAGCCTTTTGCCCTGCTGCATCGCCATCAAAGGTGAATACTACGCGAGAACCCTTAGTAGGGCCGATAAGCTGAACTGCTCCAAGAGAATCATCAGAAATAAAACGACGAATAATCTTGGCATGTTCTAAACCGAAAGCAGTTCCGCAAGTTGCTACTGCTGTATCAATGCCTGCCAAATGGCAAGCCATGACGTCTGTATAACCTTCAACAATTACGACCTGGCGTTTTTTAACGATTGCTGGTTTTGCCATATCAATGCCGTAGAGCACCTGATTCTTATGGTAAAGAACTGTGTCGGGAGTATTGATGTACTTAGCCTGAATGCTGTCATCATCATAGAGTTTACGAGCACCAAACCCTACAGTACGGCCTGTTGAATCACGAATTGGCCACGTTACACGGCCACGGAAGTAATCATATGCACCACGATTTCCTTGGCGAGCAAGGCCAGCATCAATCATCTCCTGCTGAGTGAAACCTTGGGCTGCTAAATGATTAACAAGTGAATCCCAACCCCGCGGAGCGTAACCGCACCCAAAACGCTCACAATCCGCCTGCATAAAGTTGCGGCCAGCTAATAATTTACGCGCAGGAAGAGCCTCTTTAGACATAAGTTGAGACGCAAAAAATTGTTCTGCTTTTTCACACACTTCTAACAAGCGAGAACGAGTTGAGCCTGTACGCCGCTCATTACGCGTTGCATCATAGTGAAGCTCAATATGGTATTTGTCTGCAAGAAGCTCCACAGCCTCGGCAAAATCAATATTTTCAGACTGCTCAACATATCCAAAAATGTCGCCGCCCAAGCCGCAGCCAAAACAATGCCATGTTCCCAATGAGGGACGAACAGAAAAACTTGGGGTCTTTTCATCATGGAATGGGCATAACCCAACAAAGGTTCCAGAGCCACTCGCTTTCAGGGTTACATCTGCCGAAACAATGTCGTATAAATCCGCCGCAGAGCGCACTTTTTCAATGTCTTCTTTGAGGATTCTTCCAGGCATTGTTCCTTCCTTTCTCTCTGTCGCTGTAGGTACCCTGATACTGATGACGATTACCGATTTGATTGTTGATTACCAATCCTCTGGCTAAATTAGCTGCAGAGTATTGAATGCATTGTCACTGCAGAGCCGTCTGTTAAGCTTGCCACTTGATCGACTGCAACACGCAGACGTTGCTCATCATTCGCTGCTTCACGCCAATCCGCAATAAAAACATTCTCAAGCATGTCACTTGGCTCAGGAGTATCTTCCATGAGGAAATTCACCAAGTCAGTGACAATATCTCGCTGCTCTTGATGGAATGGCTCATGCTCGCGCGGCTCCATCACAAAGTGTGCGGCAACACCTTTTAAGGCCGTAATTTCGTATGCTGTTTCCTCTGGAATTACCACATTAGCGTTGTATCGAATAAGTTCTCCATCACCGTATGTATCACGAGTGGCATGCTCAACAGATTGCACAAATCGACCTATAAGGTTGCTCGTGACATTCTTGAGCTGAGCAAGGGACTGCCGCGACCCGGTGAAATGCTCAGGAAACACATGATCTCTGCGCAAGCGATCAAACGCTGATGAAATACCTTCTGCTTCCCATTTTTCGCCGTACCACTTGTGAGTATCAGCAATCACTGCATCCATAACACGTGAATCTTTCAGCGTTAGTGGCTCAAACGGACCGGAGACTATGGCATCTTCAACGTCATGCACACTGTATGCAATGTCGTCACTCAAATCCATAATCTGGCATTCCATTGGCTTTGCCCATTGTGGAGCATCTTTTTTCAGCCATTCAAACACTTCAACATCGTCCGGGTACACGCAAAATTTATTTCCACGCGGCCCATCTGGATGATTCATGCCTTGGTCACGTGTCCATGGATATTTCATAGCTGCGTCAAGAGCTGCTCGCGTAAGATTCACACCAGCACTTCGACCCTCTGGGCGAAATATTTTCGGCTCTAGCCGAGTTAACAGACGAATTGTTTGAGCGTTTCCTTCAAATCCACCAATTTTATCCGCAATTTGCGCCAAAGCACTCTCGCCATTATGTCCAAATGGAGGATGCCCTAAATCATGAGCCAAGCAAGCACAATCAACAACATCAGGATCACATCCAAAAACAAGCGCAATCTGGCGGCCAATCTGAGCAACTTCAAGAGTATGCGTTAAACGCGTGCGAGCAAAATCATCAGTGCCGGCCACGAGTATCTGCGTTTTAGCTCCGAGACGACGCAGCGCTGAAGAATGGATAAGGCGGGCGCGGTCTCTCTCAAAAGCGCTTCTGCTTCGAGTTTTTGCCTCTTCAGGAGCCCAGCGCTGCTCGTCAAAATCTGTGTAGCCCTCATTTGGCAACACGGTTTCTGCGTCTCGCACAAGCCCACCCCCGTTAATTACCCTGATATATGACCTAGATATACAGCCTAGATTAGTGATGTAGGATCGAGCTTAGCAATATCTTCTTCGTTGAGCACATCATATGCGTGACGATACAATCGCGGCACTCTCACACCAAGGCAGGTAAAGATTTCATAACTGATTGTATCTGCAGCACGAGCCCAGTCATCCGCAGTTGGCTCAGCAAACTCCTCACCACGGCCAGGCCCGAAGAGCGCAACAGTATCGCCTTCACTTATACCTAGTTCTTGTGCATTGCCTTGCAAATCAAGTACGCACTGATCCATGCATACGCGCCCGCTGACTCGCACAAGTTCTGGACCCAGCTTAGTCATAACACGAACAGGCCCACCCTCATGCAATCTATGCTGAGTACCAGCCTCATTAAATCCTGAAGCAGAACGGTGAATTCCATCTGCATAACCAAGAGGCATGTCAGCTGTGCTCGTAGCTTGAGTTGTGATGTATGTGCGCCCATAGGAGATGGAATGCCCGGCTGGCAAGTCTTTGACTGTGCCCAACTGAGCCTGCAAAGTCATGGCAGGAGTCAGACCCCATTTTTGAGGAGTTCCCATTGCAACATCAGGCTCATAACCGTAGAAGCCAACTCCCGGGCGCACCAAATCGTAATGAATTTCTGGACGTATAAGCGTTGCCGCAGTGTTTGCCAAATGACGAATTTGAGGGTGCAAGCCTGCTGCGTCCATTTTGCTGGTGAACCATTCAAAGCTGTTAATCTGGTCTTGCGTCGATGCAACAGATTCCGCATCATCAGGAGCATCTGCCACAGCCAGATGAGACCACTGCCCCACAAGCTGAATGTAGCCATTATCAACGCATTTTTTAATCTCTGTAAGAGCTTCGTCGAAAGACTCAGGTGTGAATCCGTTGCGCCCAAAGCCAGAATCAACCTTGATATGCACCCTCGCCGGTTTTCCTAGTTCCTGCGCCGCATGACTAATAGCTTTAACACTGCGAATGCCACCAACGCCGAGGTCAATATTGTCTGCAATAAGCTCAGCAAAAGGCGCATTCGTAGAACTGTAAAGCCAAGTAATAATGCGAGCGCGATCTTCGCCAATTCCTGCACGACGCAGCTTAATAGCTTCACTTGCCTGAGCTGTTCCTAACCATGTTGCTCCACCCGCGAGCGCAGCCAGTGCAGCTGGAATCAAACCATGACCGTAAGCATCGGCCTTCACCACGCCCATTACTTCAGCGTTACTGCCGGTATGCGAATCACTACCATGTGAATGCGCAATCTCAACAAGGTGACGCATGTTGTCACGTAAAACTCGCAAGTCAACGATTGCCTGGGCAGGATACTCCCGCAACGCATTCTCATAGTTTCTGCGGGCATCATCCGTTGCAAAAGTTAAAGGTTCAGCTGCACTCAAAGTCATACGCACCATTATGCTCTTTTGATGTTCTTTTGTGTTACCTCAGCATTAATCCTCGAAAAATCTCCAAGTGCCAAGTATGAGGGGAAGTAGGAGTAGGAGTGAAAGTAAGAGTAGAAGTAAAGAGTAAAGAGTAAAAGTAAAAACACTCCCGCTTTCTCGAACGAAACGTTCAACAATTCGAACAAAGTGATCGCTCACCCGTGAGTGCTTAGAACAGTATTCCATTATTTAATTTTTTTATTTTCGACTATTAGCCCTAGTTTTTTATGGCCTATTTTTATTTTCTCTCGCCTAACGAGCTCGTCTTGCGTTGATAATCTGCCTATTCCGACGAATTAAAAAACGGCGATGAACTTTTACGCTCATCACCGTTTATTGAAATTTTTGTCTCAGAATCTTTGCCTTCCTAGCAATTCTTAATCCATCATTAGCTTAATCCATCACAATCATTGCTTTGATGGTTTCGCGATTCTTCATTGCTTGGTATGCATCGTCAATCTGCTCAAGTGGGTAGCTAGACGTGAATACCTTGCCTGGGTTGATTTCGCCCTTGAGAACTGCATCGAGAAGCTGGGCTTTATCGTAAGTAGTTACGGAAGCTGGACCGCCTCCAATAATGGTATTGCGGTAGAAGAGACCCTGTGGGTTAAGAGTTGCGTCATGAGGAAGACCCACACGACCAACAATTGCACCTGGACGAGCTACTGCGATTGCAGTATCGGATGATTGGCCAGTTCCTACGCATTCGAGAACTGCATCTGCGCCTGCACCATTAGTGAGTTCCATTACCTTCGCAACAGCCTCGTCGCCGCGTTCAGCAACGATATCGGTTGCGCCGAATTCAATGGCAAGCTTTTGGCGATCTTCATGACGGCTCATAGCGATAATGCGAGAAGCGCCACAAAGTTTTGCAGAGATTACGCCACACAAGCCCACAGCGCCATCACCCATAACGACCACAGTGTCTCCTGGCTGCACATTTGCCACACGAGCTGCGTGGTAGCCAGTTGGCATTACGTCAGAAAGGGTAAGCAAAGAAGCGAGCATACCTTCGGTATAGTCCTCCGGCTTACCTGACACCTTTACTAACGACCACTCACCATGCTGGTAGCGCACATATTCTGCCTGATATCCATTAGACCAAATATCTTGATGATCTTGGCAGCAACCTTCAAAGCCCGCGCGGCATGCAGCACAACGCCCACAACCGTGGGTGAATGGAGCGATAACAAAATCGCCTTCCTTCACAGTTGTGATTGCGCTACCGACTGCTTCAACAACACCAATGGCTTCGTGACCGCTGTTCATCTGACCGACTGTTGCATCACCGTCATCACTACGATATGTCCACAAATCAGAACCACATACACATGCGCGAACAATGCGAAGGATCACATCATCTTCAGCCTGAATCGTTGGCTTTTCTACTTCCTTGAGTTCAACCTTGCCTGGGCCTGCATAAACTGTTGTTTTCATGTTGCAACTTCTTTCTTTTTATGCCGTTTTATACCATTTTCACGGCAAAAATTTTCAAAAACGAAAAGACTATATGGACAAAACTATACGAATTTGCACTATACGAGTTTGCGTTCGAACGGGTCTGAGCTAATACCCTGCTCAAGGATGAGCTTGCACCATTCTTTCGCAGTAAAGAGTGAATGGTCACGATAGTTTCCGCAGCTTTTGATGTCTGTTGCAGGAACGTCATCCCATGTTGCTTCGTATGCAATAAATTCAAGTGATTCTTTGACTGCTTTTGCTATTTCTTCACTGGAATGTTCACCCCATGCCAGAAGATGGAAACCGGTGCGGCATCCAAACGGAGAGCAATCGATGTACCCAGGAATTCGTGAACGAAGCAGCACCGCAATAGTGTGTTCGATAGTGTGCAGACCACCTGTAGGGATTGCATTCTCATTCGGCTGCACAAGGCGCACGTCATAGTTAGAAATCACATCGCCTTTTGGCCCTGCCTCAGTGTCGATCAGACGTACATATGGTGCTTTTACGGCAGTATGATCAAGGGTAAAGCTCTCCGGCATAATGTTTGCGTCAGTCATGACTCTCCTTAAATCCTCAATTAGGCCACGCTAAAAGTCGACGTTCATGAACGTGCATATGTAACTACACGATTATTGTGTCATGCTTGACTATTCGCCTCTAGAAGTATGCATTTTCTGAACATTGACTATGTAGAAATATTATAAACGCCTTACCATTGGGCAGCTTGAACCAATTCGCGCGTATACGCTTCACGCGGATTTTTCAATATTTCGTAAGTCGGCCCCGATTCTACGATTTTCCCGTTGTGCATCACGACTAGCTTATCTGCTACCAATCGTGCTACTCCCAAATCATGCATAATGAGGAGCATCGCCATATCGTCCTTCTGTTGTTCGTGAGAACGCAAGGATTCGAAGGCTTTCAAAATAGTGATTCGCGCGGAAACGTCCACTGCACTCATCGGCTCATCTGCCACAAGTAGCTGTGGCCTCTTCACCAGCGCCCTCGCCATAGCAACCCGCTGAGCTTGCCCACCAGACATATCTTGAGGCATACGCTGCAGGAAAGTTTCTGGCTCTAAGCCCACCGATTTCAATGCTTCACATACTTGAACACGAATCTGCTCATCGCTCAGTTTTTCGCTTTTCCTACCCCTGCCAGCAAATCCATACTTAAGAGGCTCAGAAATACTGCGTAAAACCGTCCATCGTGGATTAAGAGAAGCATATGGATTTTGAAAAACAAGCCCAGTATGTTCTCTCACGGGATTGTGCTGGTCAGTCACGAGCTCCTTATTAAAACGCACTTCACCTTCATCAGGCTGTAAAAGGCCAAGAGCAATGCGCATCGTCGTGGTTTTTCCTGATCCTGATTCACCAACAATTGCAACGCTTTGACCATGGCTTACTTCGAAAGAAACATCATTAACAGCCTGAATAATTCCATCAGCACTACTGAATGATTTCGAAATATGATTGACTTCAAGCATTGACAGCTCCTTAACCCTGCAACCACTCATCAACAGCCTCGTGCTCATACTTCACAGCAGACTTTAGTGACAGCGTTCTCGCAGCATTTACAAGATCATGAGTAGCCTGTGCAGAAGGATTATTGAGCAAATCTTCAACTTTTCCAGATTCTGTCACTTCCCCATTTTCAAGTACATACGCACGTGAAGCGATTCGTTTCAATACTGAGAAATCATGGGTCACGAATAACAGTGAAGCACCCAAATCTTCTACACATGAGATAAGAAGCTTTGTAATTTCTTTTTGTACGATTGCGTCGAGTGCTGTGGTTGGCTCATCAGCCACAATCACCTTAGGAGAAGTAATAAGAGCCGCTGCAATCGCTACTCTTTGAGCCTGCCCACCTGAAAGCTCGAATGGTTTTCGGGTAAGTAGCCCAGAGTTCAGACCAACTCGACTCATCACGGCCAGCGCACGCTGGTGCATCTCCGCACTTGGCAATTCCCAATGCATTTTTAGAGGTAACGTAATATTTCGTTCCACACTGATAACTGGATTCAACGCTTCCATGGGATTCTGAAAAATCGTACTGATATATCGCCCACGAATTGCAGCCATTTGAACATCAGTAAACTCACAAATATTGTGTCCTTCAATCTCAATTACACCGTCAATATGTGATGTTTGCGGCAAAAGACCAAGCATAGCCTTCAAAATCATAGATTTACCAGATCCTGAAGGGCCAATAATTCCAACACGTTCACCGTCTTTAATGTCAAGATCGACGCCGTGTACGACTTCGGCCTTATTCACGCTGATATGCAAATCACGAATCTGAATACTCATTGCTTCACCTCCACAGACGTCTCTTTATGTGGATTATCTTGAAGTTTTTTATTCTGAAGATTCTTATTCTGAATAGCGCTGCGCAAACGAGAATTTTGGATTGGATCACAGCAGTCTCGTAAGCAATCTCCCAACAAATTCAAGGCAAGAACAGCGAGCACAATCACTAATCCAGGCCATAAGACGGTTAGCGGATATACGCTGATGAACTGCGCAGAGGTGCTTAAAGAATAGCCCCACGATGCTACCCCATTAGGCACACCAACCCCAAGATAAGTAAGCCCAGCTTCAGCTAAAATCGAAGTTCCTGCACTCGCCGATAATTGCACAGCCATCATTGGGGCAATAGAAGGAACAATGTGGGTGAAGAAAATTCGTGGTTCACTTACGCCACTCCATCGAGCAGCCGTCACATATGAAGACGAAGCAGCCTCGCGAGCTGTAGAACGTACAACGCGCATCAAATTCAGTCCATAAGCAAAAGAACATGCCACAATAATCACTGCAACAGATGCACCAAGTGAAGCGCCGAGCACCAACGCAATAACCACAGTAGGAATAGCAATGAGCATGTCAATGGCGATAACAGCTACTCGCGAAACAGAACGATTAAAATTCACTGATGCAGCAATACCAAGCAATCCCCACACGGTAGTGAGCAGCACAACGCCGATAACAATGGCAAGTTCTGTAGCACTTCCAGCCATAAGCCAGCTTAAAATATCACTTCCACTGCCATCTGTGCCAAGCACGTGCGAACTGCTCGGCGTTGACCATACGTTATATCCGTCTGTAACAGACAAACTGTACGGAGTCCATACGAGAGAAATGAGAGTAACAATCAGCCAAATTCCAAGAATTATGGTAACAATTTTCCCCTCAAACTTTGCCCAGAAAGATCCCCACACTGCACGAAGAATAGATTCAGATTGTGCTGAATTTCCAGTATTTTCTGGACTTGTAGCGTTTTTACCCATTGCACTCACCTCCCCGAAGCCATTTTCAATCGAGGGTCAAGAATTCCATGTGAAATATCAATCGCTGTAGTTATCACAAGGAACAACACTGCGAGAAGCATCAACTCCGTTTGAACAGCAGGTAAATCACGATTTGAAATATCACTCATCATCATGGACGAAAGCCCCGGCAAGGCAAAAAGATTTTCCACCACGAGCACGCCCGTAACCATCTCTGCAAAAGTCAGCCCCAGCACACTGAGCAGCTGTGGAGCCACCATGTGCATTCCTGTGCTGCTTAACGCCTGTCTGCGCGTCATCCCCGAAGCCATACTCATAGAAATAAAATCTTTTTGAGAAACTTCAAGCAGAGCTGAGCGGGTGTATCGCATGATTTGAGCCGCAGTAATCAAGCCAACACTCAATGCCGGCAAAATCAACGCGGCCACAGCATGAGGAAAATTCGACCAACCAGTATCAGGGAAGTTACCCGCCGGAAGCAACTTGAAAACACCGTTCCCGCGAGAAAATAGCATGATGAGAATTAGCCCAGACCACAAAGCAGGCACAGCAGCAATCGCAATAGACGCAATACGCAGCATCCCTTGCGTCCGGCTACTTCGGGCACTCGCAGCCTCAATACCTAGAGGAATTCCAATCACGATTGCAATTGCTAGGCTTAGAATTAGTAAAGGGAAAGTTACCTGAGAGCGAGTAATAATCTGCCACAAAATCGATTCCCCTGTTAATGCCGAAGAGCCAAGATTTCCGTGGAAAATTCCCTCTATCCATGAGAAATACTGCACTATATATGATTGATCAAGACCAAGCTGCTTTCGCAAAGTCGCAACTTCCGCCTTCGTGGCATTAGTTCCTGCAACTACTGACGCCACATCTCCAGGCAAAATTCGCAGCAGCACAAAAATCAGGATTGACATTACAAACAGTGCAATCACAAACCCGATGAGCTTACGCAGCACTGCCTGTAGAGTGTAAATACTTTGACTGCTCAACCGATTACTCACCTGATCACTCATTGATGGAGACCTTCCATAACGGCATGTAGGTCTGATTCATATTCACGGGAAAGCCTGAAATATCCTTATCCCATGCCGTGAGTACCTGGTAGTTGAACAGCCAATCGGCAGCGGCGTCTTTACTGACGATGCGTGCCGCTTTTGCCAGGAGCACGTTACGGGCGGAATCAGAGGAAGCCTGCAAAGCCTGTGAATACAAGGATTGAACTTCCGCGTTATCGTAGCCGTAATAATACGTAGAATCTGCCCACTGATAGAAATCATGGCTTTCGTTGTGATCCACAATGGAAATATCGTAGTCATGATTCGTGTACACATCACTGAGCCATGTGGAGAACTCCACTACGGAAATCTGCAAATCAATGCCAATTTTTGCTAGCTGAGACTTCAACTGTACGCCAAGCTCTTTTGAATACGTATTCGCATATTCGAGTCTAAGCGTTAAACGATTTGTTGTGTCGTATCCAGCTTCTTTGAGCAGCTTTTTTGCCTTCTTCAGATTGTATGGATATAGACCTGTGAGATTTTGATACCCAGGGTCAAGAGACGGGATTGGGCCTCCAAGCGCTTTGTCAACATTGCCACGAGAAGCAATCAAGGCATTGTGATCAATCGCATATCGAATAGCCTGACGGACTTTTTTATTGGATAACACAGAGCCCTTGTTATTAAAAGCCATCACGTATTTATCTGTGCCTCGACCAGCTTTGACTGTGAAGCGAGAGTTTTTTGCAATAGATGTTTTTAGATTAGAGCTCAGTGGAGCAAGAACCTGCACCGCTCCACTCTTCAACGCATTGACAGCAGCATTCGTGTCCACATAGTAGCGAATAACAATCGTGCCAACCTGTGCAGCATGTGAAGAAGAGGAAGTGGAAGAAGCAGAAGAGCCCGAATCCCAATATGATGGGTTTGCCTTTAGCGTTACAGATACACCAGATTTATACGAGGACACAGTGAACGGCCCAGATCCAACAGCTTGGATTTTTGCGTTGTAATTTGCGTCTTTATCGAACACTAATCCAGAACGTCCGGTCAACGCCCACAATAATTCAGAATATGGTGCGGTGAGCTTTAGCCTCACAGTGTTCGCGTCGATGGCTTTAATAGACTCGAAGTTACTAAGCTCTGTAGAACCTTGATATCCCTTGGTCATCATCGTACGGATTGACCACACAACATCTGCCGAATTGAGCACATCCCCATTAGAAAAAGTCATGTTGTGATTGAGATGGAAAGTGTAAGTTTTTGCATCCTTGGAAATAGTCCATGACTTCGCTAAGCCGGATGTCACGCCGTTGGTTGATGTGCGCTGCACGAGGGGTTCATACACATTGCCGATAAGAAGCTGATCAAGTGCAGTACCGGATTGCTTGCGAATATCTAAGTTCGTTGGGGCAAGCTGCAAACCTATCGAGACTTTTGAAGATGAGCTAGCAGATGCGTTAAAGGAACTGCTTGTAGTATTCGAGCTTGAAGAAGCTCCTGTACCGCCTCCGTAGCGCGCACCTAATGTCCATCCAATAACGAGGGAAGCAATAACGGCAGCGATAGTAATAAAGCGCACCCACATCTGGTGTTTATGTAATGAGCGAGTGCGCAGTTGCGCCATATTCAGTGACTGATCAAGCCCGTCAAAGGTGCTTGTCTCCACTATTTCTGCGTGATTTTCATCACTTTTTTTGTTATTGCCATTGCTTTTATTATCTTTTTCAATATCTTGGTGAGACATAAAACTCTCCCGGCGCATTGCGCCACTCCGTAACATGTCACCGTGCACAATCGCGTGCATCGATGCGTGTTCTTCTACGGTTAACAAAAGCAAGTCTACCGCGCAGTATCTATTATGATGTGTTATACGCAGGCATCAATGCCTGCAAGCACAATCCGATTACTAGATTGATTAACTAAATGAGGTACTTATGCTCGTTGCAGTAGATATTGGAAATTCCAACATTGTTATTGGTTTCCTTGACGGCGAGCGCATTATTGATACATATCGTCTCACCACTACGACATCGCGTACGAGCGATGAGTATGGAATCTCTCTCGTGCAGTTCCTCTCCATGTCTTCTTTGACTGTGGACGATGTTGACGATGTGATCATTGCATCCGTCGTACCTCAGGTGATGCATTCCTTCCGCGCAAGCATTATCAAGTATTGCGGAGTATCCCCCATTGTGGTAGGTCCAGGAATTAAAACGGGTATCAATGTACGTATGGATGACCCCAAATCTCTCGGCGCCGACTGCCTTGTAGACTGCGTTTCTGCATACAACCTTTACGGTGGGCCTTGCCTTGTAATCGATATGGGGACAGCAACTACATTCAACTATGTGGACAAGAATGGCTCCATCCTTAATGGCATTGTGTCTGCTGGATTGCAGACCTCTGCTCGCGCTCTTGCCGGAAATACTGCTCAGCTTCCTGAGGTTGAGCTTGGCCGCCCCTCCACTATTAAGACCACAAATACTTTCACAGCTATTCAGGCTGGCCTCTACTATGGATTCCTCGGTGGCATCGAACGAGTGATCCTCGAATGCCGCAAAGAATTTGGCGATGATTTCACCGTCGTCACCACAGGCGGATTTGGCCGCACAATTGAACACGACAGCGATTTGATCGATATCTACGACCCTGACCTCATCTTCAAAGGCATGAGCATCATCTACGAGCGCAATCGCAAAAATCGCAAATAGCCCGTACATAGGCTCCACACATAGCCCCGCGTATAGCCTCAGTGATCTTTTTTCGCATCTGTACCATTATTGACTTTTTAAATCTGCACAAGGACCCACTTAAAGCAGATCTTCCGTGCGGCTGACAGTCATGCCACAGTGTGAACCGTCGATATTGGCCCTGAGAAGAAATCTAAAGCAATATCTCCATCTGAAATGCCACTTAACAACAGCAACGCTCTGTGAGCTCTGGTCGTTCATCTCCTTTCTGGTTGTCGCGTCTGCGTATATGAGGCAGCGTTCAGGTTCATATAAACATGGATGATCAGCAAGTCTGAATCATTTGGGATTTTGATGGAATCTTGAAATCACAGGATGTGACTTCAAATGGAGGAAAGGGACGTCATGGCAGACGAGAAGACCGTGTTGAATGAAGATCGGAATGCCATCGTCCCTGTGGCCGACGCTCGGATCTGCAGCATGATCTACACGGTGCATGGCAGGCAAGTCATGTTGGACAGCGATCTCGCACAATTGTACGGCGTCGAGACGAAGGTGCTTAATCAGGCAGTGAGCAGAAACCCAAAATGCTTTCCCGAGAGGTTTTGCTTTCGAGTCACGCGAGAAGAGGCTGAAAGACTAAGGTCACAGATTGTGACCTTACGTCCTGAGCTACAAGAGCATACCACATGGTGGCGCTACATGCCTCGGGTATTCACGGAGCAAGGCGTCTCAATGCTCTCCGCAGTGCTTCGCAGTGATACGGCAATCGATACGAGTGTGCGTATCATGGACGCCTTTGTGGAGATGCGTCATTTCATCACCGATAACGCCTACATGTTCAAGCAGATCCGTGACGTCGAGCGGCGCGCCAGCAAGAGCATCTTCCTCGTGGACGGCTACGTGGATTCCGGTACCCTCAACGTCCTCGCCAAGAAGCGCGAAGGCGCTTCCGTCGAGATTTGGACCCACCCCAAGACAGCGCTCACCGAGAAAGACACTGCGACCTTCAACGCCCAGTACCCGAAGCTGGAAGTCCAACGAACCGCGACATCTCACGACCGTTACCTTATATTGGACAGGACAGAGGGTTACTTCGTCGGAGCCTCGCTCAAAGATGCCGGCAAGAAGAGCTTCGCCATCTCTCGCATCGAGGATGCTGGCATCGTCAAGGCAATTCTCATAAAACTGAAGGGCTGATGCCGGAAGGGTTCCGCCCAATTCCCCATTCGTCGCTAAAGCTCTTCTTTAAGATAGCATTGAGGAGTCTGCGGCGAAGTTCGACAGAAAAATCACCCTTATCAAGACCAGATATGACAGCAATACGTCCTTCGCTTAACCCGTTTTCAAACTGATCGCACACAGAAGAAAGCAGAAGCTGGCCGATCCCACAGCTTCGACGAACAGCGATTTCACAGGCACTAGGGCTGGCTCGCTACCGCAGGCGACGGAGCCTCACGATCCAGAAAATGACGACGGCGGCCAACGCGAGTATGATCGCGGGGAACAAGAACCAAGGCTGCGCCCCTCCTCCTACCTGAACTGCGGACACCGCTGACAAGCTCACGACCAGAACTGCTTTCATCGAGGCCAGCAGTGCGGCGGCGGCGCGGTAGACACCGTCGCGGTTCTTGCTGGTCACTTTAACGCTGGTGTTCCACCATTTCGGGTGACGCTCGACTATCTCGATCCCGATGTGGAGAACGAGCAAAAGCACCGGGACGACGAAAATTCGTGTTTTACTGCCCCATTCGTCGATCTGCCCATCAAACCCGTAGTGCACTGGGATGGTGTTCGGCAGACTCCCCCATGCCAGAATGACGCGGGCGAGTGTCACAACTACCACCACGGCGCAGAGGACGCTAATGACCTTACTAAACGCGTACCTCATCACATCCACCTCGCCTCATCACATTTGACCTTCTGCGCGAAATCACCGTTGATGGCAAGCGTCTCATAAGGAGAAAGATGCCGTAGCCTCATAAGAACAAGAGCCAATGGGTCGTGCCCTTATGGACCCGGCGGTTTCCGTGTACATACATAATACAACGCTCGGCAACACTCGACGCCTGGAAACGCTCTATGCCAGACAACGCTATCGGGGGCAAAAGAAGCATCTCTCTCCTCAAAAACTGACAAATATTACGAATTATGATATATTACATATATCGATATATCGGAATTCGTATTAAAAAAGGAGAATGCATGGGACGAACGGCAAACAGCGGTGCTCTCACAGAGTCTGTTTTCTACATCCTGCTGCGACTCCACCAACCGGCGCATGGTTACGCTCTGATGAAAGACATCGCAGAAATGACGGGTGGACGGGTAGATCTCGGAGCCGGCTCTCTCTACGGAGCATTGGATACCCTGCGGAAGAAGAGCTGGATCAAAGCACTGGATGAGCATCCACAGAACAGAAAAATCGAATACATCATCACAGACACAGGAAAGCAGTTTTTCGAAAAAGAGCTGCTCCGTCTGAAAGAAATGCTGCAAAATGCAGATAAAATTAAGGATTTGACCCATGAACACGACCGTTAAAAAAGTATTTATGGATATCCACAAGGAAGAAGAATGGCTGAACGAGCAGGGCCAAAAGGGCCTGATGCTCATCGGCTGCCTTGGTGGAGAATACGTGTTTGAGAACGTCCCTCAGGCAAAGTATCAGTATAAGATCGACTTGCCCGCATATACCGGCAGCAAGAAGAAGGAATATCTTGATTTTCTGGAGCAGACCGGTATCTCCGTTGCGGCGAAGTACGGCGGCAGAGTGTATCTGAGGAAGAATGCTGTCGATGGGCCATTGAACATATACACCGAGAACAAAGAGATTCAGAAGCAGATAAATAGACGCTATTCACATTTCTTTGCCATCGGTATACCACAGTTCATAGTGGGATTCGTCACATTGCTTCAAATGGTGCTCTATGTGCAATCAAGAGGCGTACCATTTTGGATCACAGTCGTTCTCGATGTTGGACTTATGATTTCCGGGGTCATCTTCTTTACTCTGGGGATCCAAAGGCGCAGGAAATATGCTATGCCCAAAGAAGATAAAGAAATTTGGGAATAACAAAATACGGCACGGAAAGATAGACGATGATCTTATCAGTCCTATTGCGTATGGTCAGCCAGTGTATGGCATTCAGCATGGCACGTGAAATGAATACTGAGATATAAATTCTCGATCTGCCCCGGTAATGGGATCTATGAACCGCAGTGTACGCGCAATGAGTTGCAACGGCTTGGAGAAATCGTCGTACGCATAGGCCTGCAGATTCGGATAAAAATCATCATTCATGATCGGCAGCCCGATGGAATTCATGTGGACACGCAACTGATGGTTCTTACCTGTTCTCGGGTACAGCTCATAGATCCTGAAACCGGCCTTTACGAGGTCAGGAATTTGCTTCTCCGGTGGCGCAACCGCGATAAGAGTTTCCGAATTAGGCACTCCGCGTTCTTCCATCGCGCGAATTATTCCCCGCTTTTTAACAATGCGGGAACGGCGAAGATATTTCTGGCCAACAAACGCTGTGGATGTGACGCCGGAGTATCCAATCAGATCAGGATCAAAATCAGGCTTTAAATCAGACTTTACTTTTTCTAGTGTGCCGAATTGAGGAATATGGATCGGCTTCATGGGAGCAGCACACTCATATATTTTTTCTGTGCGATGGTTCTGGAACATCATCTGATATGCTCTGCGATGCTCTTTCTTTCGCACGAACACAACTACTCCAGCAGTACTGCGATCCAGTCGATGAGCTGGAATGATGTCAGGCTCATCATAGAGTTCCCGCAGCCGCATGAGCGCAGTAGATCTGTACCACATCCCGCGCGGCATTGTGGCAAGAAAATGAGGCTTATCAACCACAATGATTTTCTCATCTTCATAGAGCACCGGCATAGCGAAAGGAATATCAGGCTCCTCAAACACATAACGGTGCCGTTTGACGCGATTTTCCACTGTACTTATATCTATCTTTTACTATCTCTGCCCGTATCTACGCCTAGACTTTATGCCAACTTACGCCAAAAATTCCGGGTAATACGTGGCATCCAGAATAGTTTCCATAGCAGTTGAGATAAAGGCTGCTACATCGCTTGCCACGATTGGGTGCCCGGCTTGTGAGAACATTGCTCCACGCGGATGCTGTTTGCGCGTCAATGTTTCCACAGACTGCATATCAGAGGCGGCGAGAGCACCTGCGAGCGAATGAATCATCACAGCCGCAGCACACACTGCCACTGCTGTAGCGGGAGCATTTGTATCAAGAATATTACCAGTCACGCTTTGCGCCACAATTGTTCCCATAATCCCTGCGAGAACATCCCCCGTGCCAGCCGTTGCAAGCCAATGAGTGCCGTCACTGACTTCAACACTTTCAACTCCTCGGCATGCAATGATTGTGCGAGACCCTTTGAGAACAACAACGCAATGCAAATCTTGAGCCAAAATCTCAGCCCAATACTGCGGATCGCCCTCAATTTCAACGCGAGTAACTCTGTGTCCAAATATGGAAAGCATGCGTGCAGCTTCACCACTGTGAGGAGTTACCACGCATGGCAGGGAATCTACTCGCAAAGATTCCTTGACCCGAGACGCAAAGAATTCCAATACCCCGGCGTCAATCACAAGCCAAGAATCATCGCCACGTTTTTCACCGAATTCGCATACCTGTGTAATAAGGCTATACACTAGGTCGAAACGTTCAGCACCAATCAGCGAATCATTCACATCAGGAAAACCAGATCCCATGACCCACGCGTCGGCACGCGTCTGAGGATTTACTCCAAAAACTGTTTCAGGGCGGCGAGCCAGCAGAGCATCTTGGCATTGCTGAGGGCCGAAATACCGCACGTATCCTGCACCAGTTCGAGCAGCACCTTCAACGCCGAGGATTGCAGCACCGGGATAATCTTCGGAGCCTGTGAGCAGAGCAATAACACCGCGCGTGTATTTAGAATCATGCGCGCCGGGAAGTGTAAGAATGCGCCGGGCGTCTTCTATTCCAAACCGATATGCCATTGTACTGCCTTTACTCCTGCTGCTTTCCGCAACTTTTCTGCTGCTTCTCCCACTACTCCACTGTTACGGACTTAGCCAAATTACGCGGCTTATCTACGTCCAAACCCTTGAGCTTAGCCATATCCATTGCGAAAAGTTGTAGAGGAATCACGTCTACAAGTGGGCTCATCAAGGTCGGGCATTCAGGGCGCCAAAACACGATGTCTGCATACTGACTCACATCCTCATCGCCCTCTTCTGCCACCGCAATCGTGTAAGCACCGCGTGCGCGAACTTCCTCAATTGCAGAAATCACCTTGGCATGCAGCACATTGCGGCCGCGTGCGGGAGGCACAATCACAACTACAGGCTCACCTTCGTCGACTAGTGCGATCGGCCCGTGTTTGAGTTCACCTGCTGCGAAGCCTTCAGTGAAGGTGTATGCGATTTCTTTCAATTTCAAAGCACCTTCCATGGCTACTGGGTAGCCAACATGGCGCCCAAGGAATAGGAAGGAGTGTGCGTCAAGCATGCGTTCAGCTGCCTGATGAATGGTATCGGTTTGAGTGTCTAAAATATGTTGAATTTTGCCTGGCATTTCACGCAAAGAATCGATAATTCCACGAATCTCATCGCGATACATTGTTCCCTTCACTTGTGCTAAATAAAGCCCAAGCAAGTACGCAGCAGTAATCTGGGCTACAAAAGCCTTCGTAGACGCCACGGCAACTTCTGGGCCTGCATGAGTATAGAGCACAGCGTCAGATTCGCGTGGAATCGTGGAGCCTTGAGTGTTGCAGATAGCCAATACTCGAGAACCTTGCTCACGCGCGTGGCGTAAAGCCATCAAGGTATCCATTGTTTCGCCGGACTGTGAAATTGCAACAACCAGTGTGCGAGGAGTCAAAATGGGGTCGCGATATCGGAATTCATGAGCGAGTTCCACCTCTACTGGAATACGCACCCAATGCTCAATCGCATATTTAGCAACAACCCCAGCATAAGAAGCGGTACCACATGCCACGATAATAATCTTGTCGATATTGCGGAACACGCTCTCATCAATATGCACTTCGTCAAGATTGAGATTGTTATTGTTATCGAAACGCCCAATCAGTGTGCGCTGAACCGCTTCTGGTTCTTCATGAATTTCCTTATCCATGAAGGAATCCCAACCACCCTTATCAGACGCCGACAAATCCCAATCGACTGTGAATGGCTTAGCCTCAACTGAATTACCAAAGAAATCAGTAACTTCTACGGACGATCCGCTAATCATCACAGCTTGATCTTGGCCAAGTTCCAAAGCATTCTTCGTGTATGCCACAAAAGCTGCTACATCAGAGCCGAGGAAATTCTCACCATCACCAAGACCAACAACAAGCGGAGAATCATGACGCGCACCCACCACAATATCTGGCTGACGACAATCAATTGCTAGCAGAGTAAACGCACCCGTAACTATACGAGCCACACGGCGCAGAGCACGGAAGAGATCTGGAACACCCTCCTTCTCGATGATTTCGTTTGCGACTTTACCGAGGAGCTTTGCTACGACTTCGGTGTCGGTACTGGAACTAAAAATATAACCTTCAGATTGCAACTCAAACTTCAACTGCACAGCATTTTCAATAATACCATTGTGGATAAGAGCAATTTTTCCGTCACGGCTCAAATGCGGATGTGAATTAACGTCGCTCGGAACGCCATTCGTTGCCCACCGCGTGTGGCCAATACCCACAGTCGCATCGGGCAGAGGACTCTTCTTTATGCTCTCAACAAGATTATCGAGGCGCCCAGCTTTTTTGCGGAATGCCACACTTTCCATTCCAGGAGCGCTCAAAGCAACTCCTGCCGAGTCATATCCACGATATTCAAGACGCCCCAGGCCTTGGAGGCACACTTCAAGAGGCTTACCGCATGCGGGAGCTGTGCCCGCGTATCCTACGATTCCACACATAGAACCACACTTTATAGGATTATTTTGGACTGTGGCATAAAACAGCAGCAAATATGCTAACCGTTTACAAAAATAAATGCTTATAGCTGTTCTATGATTTTTAAGGTCTTTTTTTGGGCTGAAAATGAGGCGTCTGGAGGCGAATACCATCTTGAGGTGTGTGTAAATGGAGAAGTTATATGCCAAATGGCATAACTATCAGGGCGTAGCGTAGTTTGGTAGTACCCTTGTCCTGACACCCATAAGGACAAAAGCAGGGGAAGGAAAACCTAGCAAAACAATATAGCAACATGTGACAGCCAAGAAACTGTGACATATATGCGAACTAATTACACAGAGGATTTTGAAAATATGGACGTGTTAGAAACAAAGACCTTTGATACGAGCTATAAGGCGATTATTATATTCCCTGCTTGACGATCCCAGAGAAAGAGCAACGGCCCATTTGTGTATAGGACGGCGGCTGGCAGAAATCCCTGCCGCCGTATTTACTTGTCATTATGCGATTGTTGAGCAACAAAATTGCGCACTCCAATTCGCATGCCCGTCAGCTGTATTGTCTCGACAAACACCAAATCATGTTCCCAAAATCTACTTGTCTGGGAAACCTCTGCGACCCTTGATATCCTGCAACAATAGACAGAATGATGTTATCAAAGCATCAACTCTACTTTTGATATTATTCTCGTCGACGATATAGTTGCTTTTCCCCATCAAAATGTACAGAAATACCGCCGATATTCCGATAACTCGAAACTCCAACATAAGTAATCAAAAACATCACTTGTTTCGCAATCTCTCCAAACTTACAGACAGCATTTCCCAGAATAATACGAATCTGAAGATTTGATCAGTTCAGTACCATTAACATGGATATTCCCGTAATCCGCGCTTCATCAACTCCTTCAGTAAACCGTTCTACTGCAAAAATTTTCATTATCATGCAGAGTACCCTCAATGTATGCTCCTTTTCTCCCAATCAAGAATAAAGAAACTCCCTGAATATGCATATCCAACGGCACAAATCACAGTCCCAAATACAATCGTAATCACAAAACAGAAGTCAAGAAATCCTTAAAGCGCTCTGTTTGCGGGTTTGCAATAATGTCGGAAGTTCCGGATTCCACAACTGCACCCTGATCCATGAACACCACTTGGTTAGCAACTTCACTAGCGAATCCAATTTCATGAGTTACTACAACCATAGTCATGCCTTCTTGAGCAAGTTTACGCATCACGCCGAGTACTTCGCCCACGAGTTCAGGGTCAAGGGCAGATGTCGGCTCATCAAAAAGCATGATATCAGGGTGCATCGCAATAGCGCGCGCAATTGCCATACGCTGCTGCTGACCACCTGAAAGCTGAGACGGATAGTGGTCTAGTCTATCTGAAAGGCCAACGCTTTCAAGGCAGCGAACGGCTTCAGCGCGTGCATCTGCCTTGCTCATTCCAGCCACATGAACTGGCGCTTCCATCACGTTCTCAAGCACAGTCATATGCGGGAATAGATTAAACCTTTGGAATACCATGCCTACTTTGGAACGCTGAGCGGCTACTTCTTTATCATTTAAGCTCTGAAGAACTTTTTGGCCGTTCTTCTCAACTTCTTTGTAGCCAACCATTTCTCCATCTACCCAGATCATGCCGCCCGTAATGGTTTCCAGCTGGTTGATCATGCGCAGCATTGTCGATTTACCAGAGCCTGATGGTCCCAAAATCACGGTAACAGTGCCTTTATCAACTTCCAGACTCACGCCTTTAAGTACATGAAGATCGCCATACACCTTGTGCACGTCTTTAATAACAATTACTGGTTCAGTCATAACAGTCTCTAATCTCTCAATTCACGCATTTAACCCAAGTAAAGACGTTTCATTGAGTTTCTTAACGTCTTCTTCAGTTGCGCTGCTACCCTCAGTTTTTCCAGGAAGCGACGGCTTATCCGCATGCACGATTGCTTGCTCGTTAAAGCCCTTGCCAAAATATCTCTCAAGATAATGCTGAGCTATCATCAAAATAGAGGTAATGAGCAGGTACCAGAATCCAGCTACGAGAAGAAGCGGAATTGGCTTATAAATACGATTTGCTATTGCATTGGCCTGATACTGTAATTCCATGGTGAACGGAACAGCAAGCACCAATGAAGTTGTTTTAAGCATGCTGATAACTTCATTGCCCACTGGAGGAACAATAATTCTCATAGCCTGAGGAAGAACAATTCGCCGCATAATCTTGGATCGAGACATTCCCAAAGCCTGTGCTGCCTCATTTTGTCCACGATCTACAGCTTCCAAACCAGCACGTACAATTTCAGCTAAATATGCCGCCTCGTTCAAGGCCAAACCTAGGATTGCTGCGCGACCAGCCGTAATAACATCTGCAGAGTCAATGCTAAAAAGCGTTGGTCCAAACGGAATACCTATTGAGAGTTTTGGCACAAGCACTGAGAACAAGCCCCAGAAAGTCAGCTGAGTGTACACAGGAGTTCCGCGGAAGAACCAAATATAAAACCAGCTTACCCATCGAAGCACTGGATTCACTGACTTACGCATTACTGCGAGTACAACTGCGAGCACAATTGCAATAACCATCGAAGCCACAGTCAGCGCAAGAGTCCACCCAATGCCCTCAAGAATATGCTCGTTGAACAGATAAACCCATACCGTTGGCCAATCAAAATTCTTGTTGGTGACAATACCTTCGCCAAGGAATACAACAATAATGATGAGAATAATCGCAGCCACAATAGAGCCCGGCCTGCGCACTGGAAGAGCTTCGATTTTATTCGGAATATTCAAATTAGCTTTATTACTATTCTTATTTGCCATCTCACCCTCTAATCATCGATTTTCGGATTGATCACTGCTTTTTCCACAGCGCCAGACGTTGTGCCCCAGCTTTTTAAGATTTTCATATACGTGCCATTGTCAATGAGCTCCTGAAGCGCCGCATTGATGGCTTTTGTTGTTTGCATATCGTTTTTTGAAATGACGATGCCATTTGGAGCCACGTTGATTGGGTCGCCCAGAACTTGCAAAGTCCCCGTCTGCTTCACAGCATATTCAACCACGGGAGTGTCAGAATACATTGCGTCTGCTCGACCTGCCACAACTGCTGTTGACGCCGATGGCTGGTCATTAAACGAAAGATAGTTAATAGCTTCCTTGCCCTGTGCTTCACACTGAGCCGACATTTCAATAATGGAGGTTTCCTGTGCGGTTCCAATCTGAACTGCCACAGTTCTACCACATAAATTCTTGGTGTTGACTTTTTCAGGGTTTCCTTTTTTTACTGCAAAGCTCTGCCCTGCTGTGTAATGCTGCACCCAGTTAACAGATTTTTCGCGTTCTGTAGTGATAGTGAATCCTGAAATGCCTACGTCATATTTGGAGCCAACAGAAGGAATAATCGAGTCAAAGCTTGAGTTCACAATCTTGACTTTCAACCCTAATACAGCACCTATTGCTTTGATAATGTCAATTTCATATCCCAGTGCTGTTTTATTGTCTTCCCCTGTAAATTCTGCAGGAGCATAAGCAAGATTCGAGCCCACGGTGAGCAAACCATCCTGAGAGACGCTTTTAGAAACCATTGAAGCAATTTTAGAATCAGTTTTAATCGCAGAAGTATCAAAGCTTGAGGCAGCTTCATCCAAACCATCTGACGTGCCGCAAGCTGAAGTAAATAACGCACATGCACAAACAAGAAGAGCAGTAATGCCTGTTTTGAATAATTGTTTCATACAGTGTTCTCCTTCTGCCCTATTCATTTTCTCTTCCGATAGTTCCCATCACCTATTTGTATAAATATACACTCTTACGTATACATATAATTACACTATGCTAGTTTTATCCCACAATGCGAAAAGCGCCAGCTAAGCCGACGCTTTTTTGAATGTATTTATACATAAAAATATAGGGAATATAGAGAACTATCCCCTACGATTATGCATTCTCATTTCTCGCAACGCTTCCCTATTATCCTGAGCTTCTCGCAACGCTTGGCGCTTATCATATTCACGTTTACCGCGAGCTAATGCAATCTCAACTTTTACTCTGCCATCTTTAAAATACAAAGACAGCGGAATCACTGTGTACCCTTTTGCCTCAGTCGCACGAGCAAATTTATCAATCTGTGCTGTATGCAGAAGAAGCTTGCGTTTACGCTTCGGAGCATGGTTAGTCCACGTGCCGTTGAGGTATTCAGGAATATTCGCATTTTCAAGCCACATCTCGTGGTGCTTATCGATACTCACAAACGACTCAGAAAGTGAAGCTCTCCCCTCACGCAGGCTCTTAACTTCCGTTCCAGAAAGCACAAGCCCCGCTTCAAGAGTGTCTTCAATCGTATAATCGTGACGAGCACGGCGATTAGTAGCAATAGTAGTGTTGCCGTCTTTTTTCTGTGCCATATCCGTTAATTAAATGTGTTAAATATATTTTTAATAGTGAATGAACTGATAGTTGCCCGGATCGCTAATCGTTGAAGTCCATGCAACGCCTTTTGCGCTCGCGCCACATTGAGAAATAAGAATCGATCCGTTTGCATTAACTCGCTCAACCACGCCCACGTGACCATATGTTGAACTTGCACCATTTTGACCTGCACGGAACACAATAACTGCGCCAACGTGTGGAGTGTTATTGACAAGGTAACCAAGCCTCTTAGCGGTAGTAGCCCAGTCCTTACCATTGCCCATATAAGACCCTACAGGAAGCTGAAGTGCTGTACGGCGAATATATGCATACCATGTGCACTGACTCCATGGATATGCACCACCAAGAACAGACGTTCGGCCAGTGCTATGCCCATAGCACGATGTTGCAGTTGATGAGCAGCTTCCCGGAACAGAGTAGTTCATTCCAGAAGCAGAGCTTGACGAGGATGATGTAGAAGACGAAGTGGTAGAACTAGAAGAGGATGATGAGCTCGAAGACCTAGACGATGTTGACGATGCTCTGTACTGAGAAGTATTCGTAGCAGCTGTGCTTGCTTTTTTTGCTGCGGCCGCAGCTGCAGCCTGAGCAGCAAGCTGAGCATTGTAAGAATCGACAGCCGCCTGCGCAACGAGCACAGCAGCAGCCTCCTGCGCAGCTTGAGTAGTCAAACTACTCTGCTGACTTTTCAGCGAAGCTTGCTTTTCCTGTTCTTCTTCCAGAAGAGTATTCAAGGATGCTTCTTTTTCCTTAGCTGCGCTTGCTGCAGCAGTTGCAGCAGCCGACTTAGAATCTGCCTGTTGCTTCAAAGTTGTAATGCGAGCTTCAATAGCCGTTAAACGCTGCTGACGAGTCTTTGAAGTACTTAAAGTTGTTGCGTCAGTATTTGCTTCCTGAGATTCTACTCTGGCCACAGCAGCATTGGATTGCATTGATTTAATAAAACTCTTTGTGCTTTTTGCACCACTCGCAACGCTCATTACTTTCGAAGCAGTAGAGCTGTGGAAGCTCTTACGTGCCACTGCAGCTACTGCCGCCTTCGCATCATCGTAGTTCTTACCTGTTGCAGCAATCTGCTCCTCAAGAGTCTCTTTATCAGACTTTGCAGCAGTCAAACGTTGTGCAGCTGCCTGCGCTTCTTCTTGCGCTGCCTCTGCAGCATCTTCGGCTTGATTTGCTTCCTCTTGTGCAGCTGGAATCTGATTATTAACTAAATCATTAAGTTCCAGCACCAAATTTGCCAGTTCAGTGTTCACACCTGCAAGCGATGCCTTTAAAGCTGCTTCCTTAGCTTTCGCATCGGCGAGAGTGGAATACACGGAAGGCGTTGCATTTGCCGATTCTAGAGTAACAGTGCTCACCATGCTGCCGCTTGCTATGAGCCCAACAATGAATGAAATTGCACACAGCGCAATTAGTCGCGAATGCTCTTTCATCCACGCTGCTTTAGTAGCAGTGTTCATCATGACACCTTCTCTTTCGAATCACTAGCAAACAACTTTCGAATCACTAGGTTTTTCCATACTAGGGAACGAAGCTTAAAATACAAAATATTTTTCTCTGTTACGCTTTCAGATAGCGACGCAGCGAAATAGCAGATGCCAAAACTGACAGCAAGATTGCGCCAATAATCAGTGCAGGAGAAACTATCAAAACTGTTCGCACATTGATAAAGCTCATCCACGAAATTGACTGAGCAACCCATCGTGTGATAAAGAACTCAACAACCGCACCTAGCGCAACACATGCCAAGATGGAACCAATAAGCGCGGCAACAGCACCTTCCAAAATAAAAGGAAGGCGAATAGTCCAGTTTGATGCGCCCACAAGACGCATAATTTCTGTTTCGTTTTTGCGTGACGCTGCAGACATTCTAATTGTTGTTCCTGTTAGCAAAATTGCCACTAGCACCATCACCGCAGCCAATACAACGGTTACAGCAGTCGCTCTATTGAGCACTGCAAACACAGGCTCGAAAATTTCTCTCTGGTCTTCAACCGATTCCACACCGGTTACACTGCCCAGCACTTCGGAGACTTCTTTATATTTATCTGCATCTGTAAGTTTTAAGCGCAACGACGCCTGCATGTCAGCAGCGGTCAAGGTTCTTCCCTGATATACACCGCCTGGATACTCCTTCAAGAAGGTGTTCTTATAGAATTGCTGACGGCTTACATACGTTGTTTTTGCGACAATATCAGAGAGCTCATTCTGAATTGTGTCTTCAATCTTGACGATTTCATCATTAGTTGGGGCTTTACCGGTAGAGCAGTTAGCTGAATCACTTGTACCATCTGGGCACAGCCATACCACTACCTCAACTTGGTCATACCAATCGCCCTTTGCCTGCTGAACCTGAGTCTGCATGAGCACAGAAGCACCGATGAACACGAAGGAAATGAAAGTGACGAGCATAACCGAAATAATCATGGCCATATTGCGTTTAAGGCTCGTCCATGTTTCGGAAACTATAAATTGAAAACGCATATTATTCTCCCTCACTCTCGGAGGATTCAGGTTCAGGCGCAGATGTAGTAGCAGCCGGCGGTACAGGAGGCGTTGGAGGAGCTGGAGGAGTAGCAGTATTTAAAGCATGTTCGAAAGCGTCGGCCTTAGCTTCGTCAACATTCTCAAATGACTCAGGGCGCTTGAAACGAGCATCGGAGTCTTCTTCATTTTCAGCTTTGCTGTTCTCAGATAAAGAATTCTCTGGCTCATCAGACACATTGAGCACTCCTTTGCCCCACGTCATTGTATCTTCGGCAGAAACAAAGGTTTCTCCATAGCGCCCAGTACGCCCAGAGTGCACGCTTTTTGCGAGGCGAGCAATCCCCTCTTCAGTGTCTGCACTAGGCTCGTTCGTTTTAGACACGAAATCAGCAGAGTCAGTATTAGCTGCTGAAGAATTATCTGTATGTTCAGTCGTTGCAGTAGTTGGATAAGCAGTTGCTGGATAAGACGAAATTTCTATGCCAGAACCATCATCAGCAAAATCATGTAATTCTACAGCTGGCACCTGATTCTCAAAGGATTCACCGGTGACATTTTCTGCAACAATCTGCGCAATAGATTCCGTTGGCTGCCCTGCTCTTGATGTTCCATCTGCATCAACAGAATCAACGTTAAGCAAAGAATTTTGCGCTTTCGATTTAGCTTCGACTTCAGAATCAGGGAAATACGTTGAAGAATCGTACAGTCCCTTGTGCTCATCTCTGACGAGTTTACCGTTGTGCAACTCAACCACACGTTTGCGCATAGAGTTTACAATTTCCTCATTGTGAGTTGCCATCACAATAGTCGTTCCTTGGCGGTTGATTGCATCCAGAACTTCCATAATGCCCACAGATGTAGTGGGATCAAGATTTCCAGTAGGTTCATCGGCCAAAATGATTTGTGGATGATTCACATACGCGCGAGCAATTGCCACACGCTGAGCTTCACCACCAGAAAGCTCATGAGGAAGACGATTCTCTTTACCCTCAAGCCCCACCGCCTGCAGCACCTGGGGAACAAGCGATTTGATTGTGGAACGCCGCGTTCCTATTACTTCCAAAGCGAAAGCAACATTCTCATACACAGTTTTATTTGGCAAGAGTTTGTAGTCCTGGAAAACAAAGCCGATGGAACGCCTATAATGAGGAACTTGTCGATTCGACAGGCGGCGTAAATCATTGCCAGCCACGTGAATACTGCCATCCGTTGCCTCCTCTTCGTGCAAAAGCAAACTCAAAAGCGTACTCTTACCAGCGCCGGACGCACCAACGAGGAACACAAAATCACCACGTTCAACATCTAGATTGATAGAGTCAAGCGCAGGGCGCGCAGCATGTGGATAAACTTTGCTGACGTTCTCCAATGAGATAAGGGCCATCGAATTCTCCTATTCCCTATTCCTCAGATTCCTCTTCAAGAGCCTGTTTGCGCTGTTGATGACGCCAGCGAATTCCAGCATCAATCAGATCGTCAAGGTCGCCGTCGAATACTCCTTGAGTGTCTGAGGTTTCATAACCAGTGCGTAAGTCTTTAACCATTTGGTAAGGATGCAGAACGTATGAGCGCATCTGGTCTCCCCAACTTGCTTTGATATCGCCGGCAAGTTCCTTCTTCTTCTGTGCTTCTTCCTCATGTTTGAGCACAAGTAAACGAGATTGAAGAACAGACATTGCAGCTGCACGATTTTGAATCTGACTGCGTTCATCTTGCATCGTTACCACTATTCCAGTTGGCAAATGAGTAATACGAACCGCAGAATATGTGGTATTTACACCCTGACCACCAGGACCGGAAGACATATACGTATCCACACGAATATCTGTATCTGGCACATCAATATGATCTGTTGGAGTCACAAGCGGGATTACTTCTACTGCAGCAAAACTCGTTTGGCGGCGGCTTTGATTGTCGAACGGCGAAATGCGCACAAGTCGATGCGTTCCGCCTTCAACAGATAAGCGCCCGTACGCATATGGAGCATCCACTTCAAATGTTGCTGACTTAATGCCTGCTTCTTCTGCATATGAAGTATCCATCACCTTGGCGCTAAATCCATGACGCTCAGCCCATCGCAAATACATGCGCAGCAGCATCTGTGCCCAATCTGCAGCATCAACGCCACCAGCACCTGATCGGATTGTCACCACAGCAGAACGGTCATCATATTCACCGTCCATTAAGGTCTGTATTTCAAAGTCAGCTAAGTCATCTGCAACAGATTTGAGTTCATGAACAGCTTCGTCCTTAGAATCTTGATCATCTTCTTCAGCCCCTAATTCATAGAGTGTTTCAAGGTCTGAAAGACGATTTTCCAATTCATTCAAACGCTTTAACTGCGACTGAGCTTGAGAAAGATTACTCGTGACGCGTTGAGCATTTTCAGTATCATCCCATAATCCCGGAGCACTAGCCTCTTTTTCTAGCTCGGTAATTCGGATGCGCAAAGCGTCAAGATCTATAGCACGTGAAATTGTCTCATATTTCGCTTTCGCATCATTCAAATCCTGTAAAAAGTCATAGTCTGCCACGCACTTAACCATACATGAGCATGCCAAAAAAGCGTGGAATTAAGCCAATCACTTAACAAGCTTTGCACATTGCATGCTCTTGCTTATGCAATTATTTGCGCGATTATCGCTGAATCAGAGGAATATAATCTCGTTCAACAACACCGGTGTAGACCTGACGAGGACGACCAATTTTTGTCATCGAATCATTAAGCATTTCACGATACTGCGCAATCCATCCGGAGATTCTTCCTAATGCAAAAAGCGTAGTGAACATTTGCGGTTCAAAGCCAATGGCCTTATAAATCAAACCAGTGTAGAAATCGATATTCGGGTACAAGTGCCTGCTCACAAAATATTCATCGTGCAAAGCAATGTCTTCCAATTCAAGAGCCACATCAAAAAGCTGACGATTCCTTGCAACTGCTGGAACATCACCTTTCTCATTCATGATTTTTTCAAGATATCCCTTAGCAATTTCTGCGCGAGGATCGTAAGACTTATACACACGATGTCCAAGGCCAGAGATTCTGCACCCTTCTGCTTTTGCTTGCTCTACAAATTCAGAAACGCTCATTTCGCTGTCACGAATCTCCTCAAGCTGCTTAAGCACGGCTTCATTTGCTCCACCGTGCAACGGGCCAGACAATGCATTAATTCCCGCAGCAATAGCAGAATATAAATTAGCGTGAGCGGAACCTGCAATACGCACCACAGATGTAGAGCAATTTTGCTCGTGGTCGGCGTGCAAAATCAGAAGCTTATCAAGCGTGTCAACGAGAAGTTCATCGGATTCAAAAGACTGATAAGGAACAGCAAAATTCATGCGAATAAAATCATCCACATATCCCTTGTTTACATCTGGATACAGCAAAGGCTCATCTTTTTGGCGGCGATTGATAAGAGCAACAATTGTGCGGACTTTTGCCATAATAATTTGCGCGGCTTCGTCCAATTGCTCAGAATCATTTACATCAGTCGTATCTGGATAGTAGGCGGCGAGCGCGTTCACAGAAGATGCTAAAACGCTCATCGGATGCGCATTGCGTGGGAATGACCCCACAAAAGTTCTGAATTCTTCACCAACCACCGTGTGATGCAAAATTCGCGAACGAAAATCGTAATATTCTTCTTGCGACGGCAATTCGCCATGTTGAAGAAGCCACGCCACTTCAAGGAATTTAGCGTCACCCTCGCACAACTGCGAAATAGGATATCCACGATACCTTAGAATAGAATGTTCACCGTCGATAAAAGTAATTTTTGATTCACATTGTGCTGTTGTAAGGAAACCAGGATCAAGCGTTACCCAATTGTTGTTGCGCATGTCTGATACGAGTATTCCGTCTGGGCCAGCAGTAGCCTTAATAACCGGAAGTTCAAAGCCCTCTTGCGCAATTTTGAGCTTAGCTTGCGTCATATTTTTTCCTCTCAGCGATGTGAACATAGCAGTCCAAACTGATTACGGACTAACAGCAACTAGCAGTAACTAGTACTGGCTTGTATGAAATCATAGCTGAAAGTGATTTCGAAATAATAAATAAAGACTCCACTCGCCCACTATGCGGTAAATGGAGTCTTGATATAGCCTTGATACAAGGTCTCGGCATAAGGTCTCATAGCTTCTTGAATGGAGACTACAAAACTCTATACTTCTACACTTCGGTTTTTGGCCTATTTCTTTTGTGCGGTTTCTGCCCTAGTTTCCCTTAATCCTTACTTCCTAATTCCTAATTCTTAAGGAATTGAGCAAGTCCTGGAAGATCTTCTTCTGGTTTACGAGCAGTCAAAATAATCGGACCCTCTTCAGTAATTGCAATGGTGTGCTCAGTGTGTGCACCTCGCGAACCGTCGATAGAGCGAAGAGTCCAGCCGTCTTTCTCATCTTGCATGATTTCGTCTGTGGTTTTCAAGAACCATGGCTCAATTGCAATCACAAGGCCAGAACGCAAACGATATCCGCGGCCAGGCTGGCCGTCATTCGGAACATGTGGATCGCCGTGCATAATACGACCGACACCATGTCCACCGAAGTCGAGGTTTACACCGTAGCCCTGTTCAGCTGCAACATCACCTATTGCTGCAGAAATGTCGCCGAGACGATTTCCTGGAACCGCTTGCTTAATACCTGCTACCAATGCATCTTCTGTGCACTTGATAAGGCGTAGATCTTCCGGATCTTGTTTATCACCAACGATAAAGCTGATTGCAGAATCTCCCACCCAGCCATCAACGTTGATTGCCAAGTCAAGGGTGAGCAAATCGCCATTCTTCAATGAGTAATCAAATGGAACTCCGTGAAGCACTGCGTCGTTAACAGAAGTGCAAATGTAATGGGCAAATGGGCCTGTGCCAAAATCTGGCGCATAGTCTACATAACATGACGTAGCACCCGGACGGTGTTCAATTGCTTCTTTAACAAAATTATCAATTTCAAGAAGATTTGTTCCTACCTTGGTCATCTTATGCAAATCTGTAAGAATCTGACCAACAAACGCTCCTGCAGGGCGCATTTGCTTAATTTCTTGAGGTGTCTTCAGCTCAATCACAATATTTCCTTACTACCGCATATTATGTATGCGAAAAACTGATAAACACCACAATACGCCACAGTCTTGAAGTTAAAAAGCTTCATCTGCACGTTTTTACTTGTTCAAATACGGTATGCAAATTTGCCTTCACCGCTTACGGAAGAATGCTTTTAATACCAACACCAATCAGGATCAAACCGCCCACAAATTTTGCTGGTTTTTCCCAACGATCCTGCGCTTTACTTCCAATAAGAAGACCTACAGAAGAAATAATAAATACAACAGTAGCAACACTTACAACACTAAAAATGATGCTCGTTCCCGCAATACCAAGCCCAGCACCAACTGCAATAGCATCTACGCTCGTCGCAAAAGCGAGACCAATCATAGAACCTATAGAAAACGGATTTGAGCCCCTCGCAGCTATAGTCTCCGTTGCAGCTTTCGTGTTATGAATACTCATTTCTTCGAAAGCTTCCTCGTTAGCCTCTTTAACTATGCTATTAGTTTTAGTTTTTTCCTCATGGCGCTTTAATAAAGCACCGCGAATCGTAGAAGTACCAATACCTGCAAGCAGAATAAAAACAATCCAGTTACCAATACCACTGATAAGCTGCGCTGCAGCCGCGCCAACAATCGATCCCAATGCCATAAAAGCAGCATGGAACGCTGCAAAAAAGAACCGCAACTAAAAGCAAGCGCTTAACAGTAATCTTCTCTTTAATGCCTAAAGAAATGCATACGGCGAGGCAGTCCATTGATAGAGAAATAGCCACAACAATTGTGGTAACTATTGTTATCCAGCTCATATGAAATGCTCCCCAGTAAAAATCGATAGTTCTTTTCTAGGCCATCAATCCGCACTAATGAGGAATTTATAAAGAACTGTTACTGTGTTGAGGGGGCGAAGTTTTGACTCTCTACTATTGAAAACATTAGGCTTTACATGAACTCAACTTCGCGGAACTAGACCGAAGACTACTTCACCACTACTGTTATGAACATGGCAGAAAATATAACAGAGAATAACTCACGTCCTTCAGGAATCGATACAGAAACTCTTTCGCCAACTGTGAGTGCAGCGGACGATTTCTTCCGCTACGTCAATGGCGAATGGATTGATTCTTATACACTTCCTGAGGATCGCGCACGCTTCGGCTCTTTTGATAAACTCGCTGAAGACGCTGAGAATCACATACGTGACATCCTCGAAGACGACGATGTTCCAGCTCAAAAGTCAACTGCTCTCTACAAGAGCTTCCTCGATACTGAAGCAATTGAAAAAGCAGGTTTGAATCCTATCCGCGAAGATTTAAACACAATCGATACAGCCTCAAGCAAAGCCGCGCTCACTCGTGTGCTCGGTGCGCTCAACCCTGCTGGCGGCCCAGATCTTATTGGCATGATGGTGTTTGCAAATCCAGGAAATCCAGATGTCAGTATTATTCACATCACTCAGGCAGGCATTGCTTTGCCTGATGAGGCTTACTATCGTGAAAATCGTTACGCTCCTGTACGCGAAGAATATAAAAAAATGGTTGCTCGCCTACTCACGCTCTCTGGCTACGCAGTAAACAATCGTGCAGCAGAAAAGCAAGCCACTACCTTCCTTGAAGTTGAAACTCGCATTGCTTCTAACCATTGGGATGTTGTTGCAACACGTGATGAAGATAAAACCTATAACCCTTATACCTATGCAGAGCTAACGGGAGCTGTTCAAGATTTTAATCTCGAAGAATGGGTTCTTTCATGGCAAGAGGCATATAACTCGCACAAATCCTCTCAAGAACAGCCAGTCAATCTTTCAAAAGTCTTAGAAAATACAATCGTTCATGAGCCAAGTTTCCTTTCTGGGATTAATGAATTCTGGAGGGGAGAGAGTCTTGACAACCTCAAGCTCTGGGCACGCGTGCATGTGCTAATTTCTTGGGCTGGATCTTTGCCTCAAGACTTCCAAGATGCTCGTTTTGATTTCTACGGCAAGGTACTCTCAGGAACTACAAAACAGCGAGATCGCTGGCGTCGTGCAGTTGCACTAGTTAACGGAATCTGCGGTGAAGATGTTGGTCGCATATATGTTGATCGACACTTCCCTGCTTCAAGTAAGCAACGCATGGAAGAATTGGTCTCTAATCTTATCAAGGCTTATGAAGTCTCAATATCTTCAAGTAATTGGCTTGGAAAAGAAACTCAAGCTAAGGCTCTTGAAAAGCTCTCTCAATTCACTCCAATGATTGGTTACACTGAGCACTGGCGTGATTACACTGCTCTCGATATTTCTGAAGATTATGGCCTAATCCGCAACCTACGCAATGCTTCCATATACGAGTCTGGCTACCAACTCGCAAAAGCAGGTAAGAGGGTCGATAAGGGCGAATGGCTTATGAATCCTCAGACAGTAAATGCATACTATGAGCCGACTTCTAACGTTATTGTGTTCCCTGCTGCTATTTTGCAACCTCCTTTCTTCGATGCTAACGCCGATGATGCTATGAATTATGGCGGGATTGGTGCAGTCATTGGTCATGAGATTGGTCATGGTTTTGACGATCAGGGAAGTAAGTATGATGGTAAAGGTCGCCTTAATGATTGGTGGACTCCTAGTGATCGTGCACACTTCGAAGAACGCACAAAAGCTCTTATAGCCCAGTATGATTCTTATACTCCAGCACAAATTGCAGCAAAATATAAGGGTGAAGGCAAGACTGATCTTCCACATGTCAACGGTGCATTTACCATTGGTGAAAATATTGGTGACCTTGGTGGTGTTAACATCTCCATCAAGGCTTATGCACTCTCTCTAGGGGCAATAGATGATTCTGATTCACAGATAACTGAAGCTCTTTCCAAAGCACCTGTTATCGATGGTTTCAGTGGTATTCAACGTTTCTTCCTTTCCTATGCTTCTATTTGGCGTGGCAAGAATCGTGATGAATACGCTGAGCAAATGCTTCAGGTAGATCCACACTCCCCTGCAGAATTCCGCGTCAATGGAATAGTGCGCAATGTTGACCGCTTCTATGACGCATTCAACGTCACAGAAGATGATGAAATGTGGTTGCCGGCTGACGAGCGTGTGCGTATCTGGTAAACCATGATTACATAATCACGGTAGGCATTTCCCCTGATTCCTCAGATTCCTCTGATTCCTCTGGCTCTTCTTCAAATTCATCTAGCGGCTCGTTCGATGAATAGCGTGTTGAGCCAGAGGAATTTTTTATTGTCCCTCGCGAAGTACCTAATTGTTGACTCGCCACTCTTTCAAACGTAGTTCTTCCTCGATTCAAGTCATGCCCAATGCAAGAAGCTTCTACCGCTATTGCACTACGCTGCTGACCATCTTTTTCCCACTCATCAAGCGCTAATGTGCCAGTCACAATAACTGGATCGCCCACATGAAGAGAATCCATCACGTTTATAGCCAGTCCTCGATACGCCCGCACATTCATCCACGTGGTTGGAGCTTCCTGCCACGCGTTTGTACTGCGATTAAAATATCGGCGCGTTGAAGCTAAGCGAAATGTACATGTTGGTGCAGAACCATCATTCCCAAGTTTTCTTGGTTGCGAACCCACATGACCAATGATTGTAGCTTGTGCTTGCTGAGTCATTTTCTCTCCTTATTTCCTTAAATTTCCCTCCATATGAGGAAGGGCTCATGAACACTAGCGTGCTCGCGAGCCCTTAGGAAATCTAGAGAAAAACTCTAATGTGGTCGAATGGGAATTTGCTCCTTATAAACTTTATGCAAGTTCCTTAATACGCTGTGCTATAACGGCAGCAGCGTCATCAATCGCCACTGATTGAGCATTAGAGCCATCACGATTACGAACTTCAAGAGTCCCATTCTCTACGGTGTCACGCCCTGCAACAACTACAAGTGGAATACCGATGAGCTCAGCATCGTTGAACTTTACGCCTGGAGAAACCTTTGGACGATCATCATAGATGACTTCGATTTCAGCCTCTTCAAGTTGTGCAACCAGCTTTTCTGCAGCATCAAATGCTTCCTTCTTCTTACCTGTGGCAAGCACGTGCACCTGAGCTGGAGCAACTGCGATTGGCCATGCTAAGCCCTTGTCATCATGATGATATTCAGCGATGCAGCTCATCACGCGGGAAACACCAATGCCGTAGCATCCCATCCATACTGGAACAGCCTTACCATTCTCATTGAGAACAGTCAGCCCCAATGCATTAGAATACTTAGTTCCAAGCTGGAAAACCTGACCAATTTCAACGCCACGCTCGAAGCTGAGTGCACCAGAACCATCTGGGCTCTGGTCTCCTGAACGAACTTCCACTGCTTCAACAGTTCCGTCTGCTTCAAAATCACGGCCGAGTACAGCATGGAAAAGATGCATACCCTCTTGATCAGCACCAGTTAGCCATTCAGCGCCACGTGCAACATGCGGGTCAAGCAGATAACGTACTGCATTCTCATTGCCTGTTGCACGCCCCTGTGGCCCAAGAACCATTGGACCAATATAGCCTTTAACTAGCTCAGGATGCTTTGCAAGATCTTCTGAAGTTGCCTCCTCAATCTCTGCAGGCTCAAAGCTAGCCTCAAGGCGCTTCATATCTACCTGACGGTCTCCAGGAACACCAATAGCAACAAGTTCACGCTCACCATTTGGGTGATTCACAGCGATAATCAAATTCTTCAAAGTATCTGCTACCACCCATTCGCGCCCATCAGTGCGAGGATGCAAAGTATTTGCCTGAGCAACCAAAGTGTCGATAGTGGTTGAATCAGGAGTTTCAAGCGCCTCAGCTGCAGGAGTATTTGAAAAGTCTACTTCAGGAATTTCAGGCGTAGTCAAAGCTTCAACATTCCATGCCTTACCAGATGGCGCAAGCGCAAAAGTATCTTCACCAATCGGAAGCGGAGCCAAGAACTCCTCAGAAGCAGAACCACCCATTGGACCAGATGTTGCATGAACAATAACGTACTTCACACCCAAACGGTCAAAAATGCGCATATATGCAGCGCGTTCTTCGTCATAAGACTTCTGCAAGCCCTCTTGATCAATATTAAAAGAGTAGGCATCCTTCATAATGAATTGACGCCCGCGAATCATGCCCGCGCGGGGGCGGAACTCATCACGATACTTGCCTTGAATTTGATAAAGAGTAACAGGCAAATCCTTGTATGAGGTGTACATGTCCTTAACCATCAAAGTGAACATTTCCTCATGCGTTGGAGCTAAAAGATAATCAGCATCGTGGCGATCTTTCAAGCGAAAGATATTGTCGCCATATTCTTCCCAACGATTTGTTGCCTCATAAGGCGCCTTTGGCATAAGGGCAGGAAAATGCACTTCCTGTGCGCCAATGCCCTCAATCTCTTCACGAATAATGGCTTCCATCTTGTTAAGAACGCGCAAACCAAGAGGCAACCAAGAATACAGACCAGGGCCAATCTTACGAATATACCCAGCACGAATCAGCAGCTTAGCTGAATCAACATCTGCATCGGATGGATCATCGCGCAACGTGCGCAAAAACAGGTTAGACATACGTAATGCTTTAGAGCTCATAGCCCTTCACATTATTAGTGTCAATAGACATTGAGAACTTACGCAAAGCCGCTAAGACAAAGCCAAATCCTGCGCTAATTAGAATAAGTCTCCTTGGGAAAACTCACCGAATTCCCCAGCATCATGAGAATCTTGATTGAGCATAGAGGCAGAAGCAAGCACAGAAGCATCTTGTTGACGCTTCACCACGGCTTCAGCACCCTCATAAGCAAGAATTGCGCTCGCAGCCGCAGAATCCGCACGAAGTTGAGAATCAAGCAAAACAGCATCCTGCGAAACATTGAACGCACGGCCAGTAATACCTACTAAATGCAACCCACTAAGACTTTGCACACGAGAAAGAGCTACATAACCCATGCCTGGCGCAAAGGTGCGCCGTAAATCCATCACAGCACTATCTAACGTCATGCCTTGAGACTTGTGAACCGTAATTCCCCAAGCACAGCGCAATGGAACTTGGCTTACCACTGCGAGCACAACGTCCCCATCAGTCATTTCCCAATCAGCAGGCTTAAGTGTAACAGTATGACCGTTTTCAAACTCAACTATTGGCCATCCGCCCTTGTTTTTGCGCGCAAAACCAACCACAGTACCCACAGAACCGTTGACATACTGCTTGTCTTGATCATTGCGCAGGGCCATCACCACAGCACCTTTTTTAAGCACCAAGGTTTCAGGAGCCAGCATATTCTTCTTCAAGCGCTCAACTAGCTGTGCAGATCCGCCAGATTCAGCGTGATAGATATGCTCTTCCTCTTCAATCTCAGCCAAGCGCGAGGTGTTAAGCATATCTGCCTGCTTGTTCACTGGAAAAAGGTAAACAGCATTATGATGCTCATCCGGGAATTTACCGATGCGTGTAGCAAGGGTGTCGCAATCTTCCTGCGTAACAGAATTTTCGCGAATATCCGTCAAAATAGTAAGTAGCTGGCCATCATCCTGACGGTGCTGTTCAGTCAGATAACAAATAACAGGCTCAAGTACATCCCAAACAAGAGATTCCGTAACGAAACCTTCGGGGTTCTTTCCTGCTTCAATGTATCGCTTACGAGATTCTATAAATTCAAGCGACGGTTCAATCACATCGGAATTACGGCGAGAGCTGCTGACAGGAGGAAGCTGGAAGAAATCGCCAGAAAGCACAATTTGCATCCCGCCAAAGGGCGCATCATTCCTGCGAACTTTTCTGCATACCTCATCCACTAGATCAAGTAGCCATGCATGCAGCATCGAAGCCTCATCGATGATAAGAATATCCGTATTTTTGATTGCTTTACGGCGCCTAGTACGAATCTGCTTAAGCAGTGAATCGTTCAAATACGTTGCAACACCTAAACCACTCCACGAGTGAATAGTCTGGCCATTAATATGTGTTGCTGCAATGCCTGTGGAAGCTGTAACCGCAACGGTGTAACCCTGCGAACGTGCGTGAGCAATAAATTCATTAAGAACATACGTTTTACCAGCGCCAGGTGCACCCGTCAAATAAACAGGTGCACCAGCGTTAAGTATTGCTAGTGCTTCACTTTGGAGCAATTGAGCGTTTTACCTCTACTCAGTATTTTTAATATCCAGCCTTTTGAGGAGTTGAAGGGTCAGTTAAAGCTTCGCCTTCCTCCTCATATATGCGCAAAAGACTCGTTGCCTCCACATTAGCTGCCCCTGCTTGAGCCTCCTCTAGCGTCGGGCCAGGCTGAGGAACCATAATCATATTGCGGTAATAACGCAGCTCATCCATGGATTCAATGATATCTGCAAGAGCACGATGCCCCCCATGCTTTTCAGGCTTATTCAAATAAACATTGGGGTACCAACGGCGCAAAAGCTCCTTCAATGTGCTCACGTCAATAACACGATAATGCAGCAAATTCATGAGTTCAGGCATAAAGTGATCGAGGAACTTCTTGTCAGACCCGATTGAATTTCCAGCCAAGTGAGCTTTGCCCTTATCTTCTGAAGGAAGGAACGGCTTAACATATTCGATTACCTGGTTTTGAGCCTCAGCAAGAACCAAACCACGAGCCATTTCATCAATCAAACCAGAAGACGTATGCATTTGGCGCACAAAGTCTCCCATGTGTTCCATTGCAGCATCAGATGGCTTAATCACTAAATCAATGCCCTTATCAAGTACATTGAAGTTAAAGTCAGTTGGAACTACTGAGATTTCGCATAGTTCATCATGGAAAATATCGAGCCCAGTCATTTCACAATCAATCCAAATTAAACGCGATTCCTCTGGAGTGAATGTCACATCATCCTTCGTTGCCATGAGTCGAGCCTTCTATCCATTATTACCTTTGATGACTTTTCAGATTACTGCGCAGCACAGACTCGCGAGATAGCGTTTTGAGCATCGCATCAGTTACCCTAATTCATGGAATATTTCAGAATTACATATCCGACGAAGGATTCCTCATGACATCCCAAAATCTCGAAGCTACAGCTGCTTCCGAAGAATTAGAACGTGCGCTTATTCCTGAGTGGTGGGAGCAGGCTGTTGTATATCAGATTTACCCTCGTTCTTTTGCTGATACCACAGGTTCTGGTCTTGGCGATATTCGCGGTATTACTTCGCGTATGGATTACCTGAAGAAGCTTGGGGTAGACGCTATTTGGCTCAGCCCATTTTACCCATCAGCCTTGGCAGATGGCGGATACGATGTTGCAGACTATCGCAATGTTGACCCAAAGCTCGGTACAATGGACGACTTCGATGAGATGGCGAAAGCAGCTCATAGCAATGACATTCGCGTGATTGTGGACATTGTTCCTAATCACTCCTCTAACTTGCACCCATGGTTCCAAGAGGCTCTCAAAGCTGCGTCTGGCTCTCCAGAACGCGAACGATACATTTTCCGAGATGGACGCGGAGAAAATGGCGAAATTCCTCCAACGAACTGGCAAAGTCATTTTGGTGGCCCTGCATGGACTCGTGTAGAAGACGGTCAGTGGTATTTGCACCTCTTTGCCGTTGAGCAGCCTGATTGGAACTGGAATAATCCTGAAATTCATGAGGATTTTAAGAAAACCCTGCGATTCTGGAGCAACCACGGAGCAGACGGTTTCCGCATTGACGTAGCTCACGCTTTAACAAAAGATTTAGACCGCGCCGACCTCGATGATTTCCCTGTTATCGGCGATTATTTGCCAACGGATGGTTCTCACCCACTCTTCGATCGCAACGAAGTGCATGATGTCTACCGTGAATGGCGCAAGGTGTTCAATGAATATAATCCTCCTCGATTCGCCGTGGCTGAGGCGTGGGTAAATCCGGCACGCCAGTATCTTTATGCAAGTCGAGATGAACTTGGGCAGATTTTCAATTTTGAGTTTGCTCGCATGAATTGGGTTCGCGACGAGTTCCATCTGGCTATTGAAGAGGGTCTTGCTGCTTCAAAGCGCGCACATTCTCCTGCAACGTGGGTAATGAGCAATCATGATTGGGTTCGCCATGCTTCTCGCTACGCAATTCCACAAGTTTCTTCCCCTCGACTCCACCAATTTGTTAAAGATTGGCTGATGCGCGATGGTAAAGCGTATGAGGAAAATCGTGAAGTTGGTACGCGTCGTTCACGTGCTGCTTTGCTGATGGAAATGGCTTTGCCTGGTTCTGCATATGTGTATCAAGGCGAAGAACTTGGACTTTTTGAGGTGGCTGATATTCCGTGGGATAAGTTGGAAGATCCTTCAGCATTCAACACAAGCCGTAACACTACTGATAAGGGTCGCGATGGCTGCCGCGTTCCACTTCCTTGGATATCTAGCGACGCTCCTCAACTCGCAAATCCTGCTGATGAGTTCGGCGCAGGCGGTTCATTTGGATTCTCCCCAGCGAATGCTGAGGAAGCCCCACATTTGCCTCAGCCAAAGTGGTATGCAGATTTTGCTGTAGATAAGGAAGAAACAGACGATTCCTCCATGCTCACCTTCTATCGCACAGTCCTTAAGCTCCGCCATGAATTGCAGACCGATGATACGAGTTTGACATGGCTTCCTGAAGATCAGCCAAGCTCAATTCCAGATGGAGCAGACGGTCATAATGGCGGTGTGCTTGCATATTCTCGAACAAACGGTTGGGCAAATATCACTAATTTCTCAGCTGCACCTGCCAAACTTCCAGAAGGAAAACTCATCATCGCGAGTGGAGAGCTCACTCCTGAGGGGCAGCTTCCTCAAGACACATCCGCATGGGTTCAGCTGCACGAGTAGCCTTGCTGAAGTCAGCGTAATTTACTCGCGAATGAGTGCCCTCTATGAAAGAATGGAAATATGAAAGCAATTATGCATACAACGATGGGCGATATCACCATCGAATTATTTGAAAATGATGCTCCTAATACCGTGGCTAACTTCGTTGGCCTTGCAACTGGTGAAAAGGAATGGGCGGACCCTCTGACCGGAGAGAAGTCCAATGAACCTTTCTACAACGGATTGACTTTCCACCGTATTATCAAGGACTTCATGATCCAGGGCGGTTGCCCACTTGGCACAGGCACTGGTGGTCCTGGCTACAATTTTGATGACGAAATCAACTCTCATAAATTCGATAAGCCATTCATTCTTGCCATGGCAAACGCTGGACTCCGTCGCGGAGCCGATGGCCAAATTCATGGCACGAACGGCTCTCAGTTCTTCATCACAACTGTTCCTACTCCTTGGCTCGATGGACACCACACTATTTTTGGTGAGGTAACTGATGAAGCTTCCCAGAAGGTAGTTGCAGATATCGATGCAGTTCGCACCGGCCGCGGTGATCAGCCAGTAGAGCCAGTAATGATTGAAACCATCGATATCATTAAGTAGTTTTCTAGCTTTTCAATAATTACTTGAAAGATAAAAAGTAAGAGGATAACGGGAAATCACTCTCGCTATCCTCTTTGTATTTATTTTTTTGCTTATCTTCTGTCTTATCTCTTATCGATTTTCAGCATCAATAGATTCATTCTCATTGCACCACTTATCAAACACTTTTAATGCCTTATCAATTTCTCGTTCAAAGCGCTCATAATTCCACTTGGACGCATCATCTTCAGAATCATCATTATTCCTACTAAATTCGGCCAGTATACCCATTATTGGGTAATGTCCTTTTTGTGATCGATATTTAAGGCCATTGTCGATATCAATATATTGAGCAAAATCTTTACGGCTTTTCTTCTCATCAATCCAGTCGTGGCGAACCACAAGATTAGCTAGAAGATTAGTGGAATCTTTCTGATTCCGATTAACCTGCTGCACATCAACGTGCACTGGCAACGATGTTCCCTCCACTTTGTTCTCAACATTTAATGCCAATACCCAATGACCGCCGTTACGATTGTCCTGATAATCATACCAGCCTTGTCTTTCTGGATACTTCTCTTGTGCTAAATACTTAAAGAATCCTGCAAAATCATTAGAATTCCATTCACCCAAGACGCGGTCTCTAAACCGGTGATATTGATTATGCAAATCTCTAATATGCTCAACGTAGTCAGCTAGAATTGCGTTCCCAATCTCTTCACTTCCGAGCTCATCATTAAGAATTTCATAGATTTCATGAATACTGAGCAACACATCAACGATTCCTAGCTTCTCGTTAATAGATTTAAGCTCTGAAGACGTTAAAATACTTGTTTTGTAATAGACTACGCGAATATTAATGTCATTCCCATCGATATCTTTTAGAAGCTACTCTTTATATCGTTCTATCTGATTGTCATGATCTTTGCTATTTGTTTTATCTTCTATAATTACTTGAAACTTTTCTGATTTATATTCCAAAGTGAGAAGTATATCAATGTGATAAGTTTGTCGCTCAACATCTACTACTGAGATATCTGAGCTGTCATCAACATCGATGAATTTTCTGAGCATCGCTTGTGACGCTCGTTTCACCTGAGAATCATCAGAATTGTAATTTGCGCAGAGCCACGCAATGAAGGCATCCTGAGACAACTCAGACGTTGCATAGTCAAAAAGATTTGTTGAAGGATTGTTCTTATCAGTCATTGAACCTCCTCGTAAATGAAAGATGCCTAGCCCCACAAAAGTGAAATACAGTCTATCCTTTCGGTAGAAACTATAGCTTGGGGGGGGAGAGATTGTGCCTAATCCATATATACAGCGCATGCAAGAAATGCAGATTCCTTTTGAGATCAAGGAGCACTCAGCAGTATGGCATATGGAAGATGCCCAGAAACTCAATAACGGCAATGAAATTGGTTTTCTACCAGTCAAGAATCTTCTTCTTGCGAATCATTCAACAAACCACCCAGCGGGAGAATTCTATCTTGTGCTTAGTTTGCCCGATGAGAAAATTAAATTTGGCCAGCTTGCCCGTAAGGTTGGAATAAGCCGAAGTCAGTTGAAGTTTGCAACTCCCAAAGAGCTCGATACGCTTCTTCACACAGTTCCCGGAATGGTTAGTCCACTCATCGTGGAGCGAAATCAGCCAATTCAGATTATTATCAGTCAAATGCTCTCTCAAGCGGGCTCGGAAACACTTGGAATGCATGGTGAATCAAACACACAGACAATCACCATGACATATGAATCACTTATGAAATTCTTGACAGAGCTAGAATATGCTCCTCACGTCATTGATCTTTCTTGAGACAAAATTAATTACTAAAAGTGTCCACACAATATATATAAAATGGCTGCCTTCAATAAAGAAAGCAGCCATTTTAGAGAATCTATTTAGAATATTTTAGTAATCTACTCGTGGAAGCCTGTATAGTTTGGAGCTTCCTTTGTCATCACGATGTCGTGTGGGTGAGATTCGCGCAAACCAGCATCAGTGATACGAATAAACTTGCCGTTCTGCTTAAGCTGCTCAATAGTGCGAGCGCCAGTGTAGAACATTGTCTGATGTAAACCACCAACAAGTTCGTAAAGTACATAGTTGAGTGGTCCGCGGTATGGTACTTCGCCTTCAACGCCCTCAGGAACAACCTTGTCGTTGCTGGTGACGTCTGCCTGGAAGTAACGATCCTTGGAATAGCTCTTCTTACCACGAGGAGCCATTGCACCGAGAGAACCCATGCCACGATAAATCTTGTACTGCTTACCATGAAGCAGAACTTTCTCACCAGGAGCTTCTTCAGTTCCTGCGAGTAAGCCACCGAGCATAACAGTGTCTGCACCTGCAACGATTGCCTTAGCAATATCTCCAGAATAGTGAATACCACCATCTGCAATAAGTGGAATACCTGCTGGGCGGCAAGCCAAAGAGGAATCATAAACAGCTGTGAGCTGTGGAACACCAATACCCGCAACAACGCGAGTAGTGCAGATGGAGCCTGGGCCCACGCCAACCTTCACTGCGTCTACACCTGCATCAATGAGAGCCTGAGCACCTTCACGTGTTGCAACGTTTCCACCGATAATGTCAACATTCTTGAATGCAGAGTCAGCCTTCAAACGTTCAATCATTTCAAGCATAAGCCTTGCATGGCCGTGAGCGGTATCTACAACGAGTGCATCTACGCCAGCTTCCATCAAAGCTGTGCAACGCTGCCAAGCATCGCCAAAGAAGCCAACAGCAGCAGCTACACGCAAACGTCCTTGCTCATCCTTAGTAGCATCTGGATACTGCTCAGTCTTTACGAAATCTTTCACAGTAATCAGACCAGCAAGCTTGCCATTAGCGTCAATCAAAGGAAGCTTCTCAACTTTATGAGCTGCGAGAAGACGATGCGCATCTTCCTTAGTGATATCTGCAGGTCCCGTGACCAGATTGTCCTTGGTCATAACGTCTTTGACCTTCAAAGTGTCAAAGTCTGCAGGATTCACGAAGCGCATATCACGATTAGTAATAATACCTACCAAATGGTCTTCAGAATCTACGACTGGAAGACCAGAAACATGGTACGCAGCGCAGAGCTTATCAAGATCGGTCAAAGTTGCTTCAGGGGTTACGGTAAGCGGATTGGAAATCATTCCAGACTCGCTGCGCTTTACGATATCAACCTGATTAGCTTGGTCTTCAATGCTCAAATTACGATGAAGAACACCAATTCCACCATTACGAGCCATAGCAATTGCCATCTGAGCTTCGGTAACTGTATCCATTGCTGCAGAAAGCACTGGAGACTTCAAAGTGATGTTGCGGCTAAGGCGTGTGGTTGTGTCTACTTCAGAAGGGATAACGTCTGATTCCACAGGAAGAAGGAGAACGTCATCATAAGCCAAACCAAGTTTCTGGAAAGGCGATGGGAGGGGCAAATACTGTTCAGAAGAATTATCTTGAGCCATAAACACACTTTAAATAACTCCCCTGACTTATCGCGTTCAGGAAATGTCGAAAAATTATTCAGAGCTTTCCTTAATTAATTAGAATTAATTAGACGATTTATTGACTCTCAAATCCATATCGATTGGAATATTAACTCTCAACAAGATAATGACTTCTACCGCTACGAATACAAGAACTTCTGCAGCGAGAGTGAGCGCAAAAACATTGATGATTGGCGCAAAAAACCTCACAAGGAGATAACCAATCATTACAGAAATAACAAGCTTAAAACCCCAGGCAAGCATCATCAGCATAAGGAATTTCTGCCCACGAATATTGTTTTTCGTCATACTTGCCATTGCAAGTGGCGTTAGCACGCAAAAGATAATAGCTAAAACTGTTGCACTCACAGCACTCATTACACCCGATTGACCAAAATTAATGAATCCAATGATGCATGCTCCACACATTACGCAGGCTGCAGCAAGTGATGAGAACTTCAGAGCAGCATTTAAGGCTTTATGCAAAACTGTTGATGAATTGAATTGCTGAGGAGTTTTTCCGTCGTGAAATGTCTCTGATTTTTGAGTACTGCTTTTAGATCTTATAGACATTATGAGCGCTCCTCAGATTCCTCCAGATTCCCCAACACTCCTCTCGATTCAGGAACAGTCGTAGCTACTGACTTACCCACCGACTTGTCTTCTGAATCTGCTTCAGAATCCGCAATAGTATTAGCCTCGATAGTATGGGGAACAGCAAGATTTTCAGCGCGAATTTCAGCAAATCGACGGCGATAGTACGGTAGCAAAGTCAAAATTGTCAGAACAGCTGCAGCCAAAACAAAGCCAGTAAGAACGTAGCGTAATTCAAAGAACAAAGTAAGCACCGATGAAAATGAAATCAGCGCTGCCCACGCCCACAAAATTGAGACTGCTCCACACACAGAATGGCCAATACGCAGCATACAATGATGCAAATGCATACGGTCTGGATGCATTGGCGACTGTCCCTTGCTCAATCTGCGCACAATCGCAAGCACCATGTCGAGCACAGGTAAGAACAGCACTAAAACCGGCAACAGAACAGGCATAAACATTGGCAAATACAGGCTCGCATGAACCGTGGTTGGGTCAATACGACCAGTCATAACAATTGATGCGCACGTCACCATATATCCCAAAAGCATCGAACCAGCATCGCCCATGAATAGTTTTGCCGGATGCCAATTGTGCAGAATGAACCCCACACATGCGCCAACAAGAACTACATCAATCAACGTAGCCACAGAAGCGTATGAGGCGGAGTTTCGAGCAATGATATAGGAATACACCGCAAAAGCAATGCCACCAATTGCCACGATTCCTGCAGCTAATCCATCAAGGCCATCTACAAAATTGACCGCATTGATAGAAGCCAACAATAAGAAAGCAGTTAAGCCAATAGATAAACTCGGCGATGCCGTAATTAGTATTCCCACGGGTAGAGTGACGATCTGCACACCGCCCCACGAAACGAGCAGTGCAATCATCAGCTGCCCAGACATCTTGAGCATCCAATTCAAATCCCATAAATCATCTGCAACGCCGAGGAGGCAAATGAGAAGGGCTCCGAGAAGAATGAACCAAATCTGATTGTTATCAGTGAATAAATCATGGGTAAAAGGAATTTTGTAAGCCGTAAAAATTGAAAAAGCTATGCCCAGCAATATCGCAACCCCACCCATGCGAGGAGTAGGGATCGTATGAACGTCGCGAGCACGGACTTCGCCGACTGCGCCAATCTTGATGGCAAGATGGCGTATAAGAGGGGTAAACAGCCATGTCACTCCCCCAGCAATCGCGGCAATGAATAGGTAAACTCTCATGCATGCGTCCTAAACGATGTTTGTGCCGAGCGAATGGTCTTACGTACGTCTTGTTCTGAAATAACGCCTTCGCGTAAAACAGTAATACCATCTGGGTCTAATGGATTCGCCTTAACAACAGTGCTTGCAGTTGCGCCGGGAGTTGGCCCACTATCTAAATAAAGCGCTACAGATTCACCAAGATCATGCACACATTCTTGAACTGTTTGCGGCGACACCTTCCCTGAGCGGTTTGCGCTTGACGCAGCCAGAGGCCCAGTAGCCGAAAGAATTGAGCGAACTACGGCATTATCAGGAATACGCACTCCCTGAGACTTATCTTCCGCCCTCACAGTAGCGAGCTTGCAATCATTATCAGCTGAGCAAATAGGCGAAAAAGCGCCAGGCATATACACATTCGCTGCCGGTTTTATGGCCTCAGGAATTGTAAGCCCTAAAGCCTCTAAATCGTAAAAACCCGAACTCAAAATCTGCACGCTCTTAGCTGCTGGACGCTGCTTAGCCGCGAAAAGTGCTTTTACTGCATCCGCATTAAACGGATCACACACAATCCCATACACAGTATCAGTAGGAATAACGACCACGTCTCCCTGCTTAATAAGTTGGGTCGCTAACGCAATTGACTCGGCTGTAACCGGCTGGATATTAGGCATCAAGCTCTCCTTAATGAGTTCCCCTTGAATCTTGAATTGCGTAGCATGTGACCTTCGTAATTATAAGGTTACACGAAGAGCTTGCACGAACCAGAATGATGCAGACCAAATTGAATAGTGCAAACCCGAATTGTGTGAACTCAAACAGCAGAAATCTGAGTAACGCGCCACGGCAGCAATGCAAATAGCATAATATAGTCACATAATCAACGAAATGAGAATCAGTTTTCGAACTGGATTCTGATTTATATTCTGATTTATATTCAACTTTCATAAGGATTTTATAAAGACTATCTATGGCAGATACACTCACCGCTCCAAATTCCTCTGAATTTAGCGAAGACTCTACTAATAACCGTTTCCCCACTCCTCCAGTAGTATTGCGTCAGCCTCGCAGAAGTGAGCTGGAAGAGATGAACGCCGGTAATCTCTACAACCCAGCAGACCCCGAGCTTGCTGAACTTCGCACAAAGGCACATGTTTTGTGTGCAGCTTATAATTCCGTGCCCGAAAATGACGGAGAACAACGCGCCACAATTCTTCAAGAACTCATGCCAAACATCGGCAAAGATTGCGATATTGTTGGCCCTGTTTTCTGCGATTACGGCTTCAACATCATTATGGGAGATCGCTGCTTCGCGAACTTTAACTTTAATGTGCTTGACGTGTGTCCTGTAACCATTGGTAACGACGTACTCTTTGGACCCAACGTTTCTATTATGACTCCACTTCATCCATTACGCTGGAAGGACCGCAACGTTCGCAAAGCTGAAGATGGCAGTGCTTACGATTACGAATACGGTGCTCCTGTCACAATTGGCTCAAACTGCTGGTTTGGCAGTAATGTCACCGTTCTTGCTGGAGTGACTATCGGCGACGGCTGCGTTATTGGAGCCGGAAGCGTGGTGACTCGCGATATTCCTAGCAATACCATAGCCGTGGGTAATCCTGCACGCGTTTTGCGAGAAATCACCAATGAGGATGCTTCTACATTCCAAAAGTACGCACAATAAGGACACTACTCTATCTCTTTATTGAGAGCAAGACCGTATGCTGTGCTTCTACGTGTTTACATATATTCTTTCATCACGTAATCAAAAACGCTGGAATGTATGTAAATCAGTAAACCTGGGAAAAGGATAAGCACTAAAGGCAGCCCTTGTATAAAATACATCCATGATGCATATATCAGGTAGGCAGCTAAAGCATCGAGGATAATGAAAACGAGGGTTGCTTTCCACTGTGAAATTCCAAAAATAAATGCATTACGGAATGTAGTTATTACTGGATTCTCAAAGCGCTCTTGCAGGGGGAAGACCCACCATAGCGCAATCAACCACAGTATAGTGAATGCAATTTTAAGAACCATGAGAGGCGTGATTTGTAAGACAATCCACGCATATCCCAAGCAGATTCCAATCACAAGTACAAAAATCCATTGAATGAAAGACTTTACAAAGTTCGTTTTCCACGCATTCCAATAGCTGCGAGTTAAGTGACCTTCACCTAGACGAATTTTTCGGCATACGTTATAAGCGGCTGTTATTGAAGTTCCGATAGTGATAATGGGTAATGAAAACACAATCGTCAAAATGCTAACCCATATAACATCTACAATCCATTCCATTGCTCGCATAAAGCCAGAATCAGGGTTAAAGAGTTTTCCCATTCGCTTCCTCCGATATTTTCATGAACTTTGATAAATCCTCTACTATTCCGAGCCTACTATTTTCTCCAACCTCATTTCTCTGTGTCTATTCTCCAGTCGGTCATACCGCTCTAATAGAGCCAATATAGAAAGGTGCTCGACACATTGTATGCCGAGCACCTTTATGAATCCTATGAACTCATGAATTTAGTGAATTCTAAATTCTGCGAATTCTTGCGATTAGTGACTAGTGGCTAGCGTTGTATTCAGTAGCCCAGTTGTCAACAAATGCGGTCTTTACTGCGTCCCAGTTGCCTGTTCCCTGAGCATATTCGAGGAGAGCAGAGCCCAAATCATTCTTCCAAGTTTCGGAAGGCATGATGGTGAAGTTCCAGGTAACATCAGTCTTTCCAGAAGTTGAATCTTCCTTAGCAATGTTGACGAGTGGGTTATCAGAGGTTTCGTTAGCCATTGACTTGAATGGAGTGGTGAAGCCCATCTTGTTAGCAAGAGCGTTCTTGCCAGCCTTGGAAGTAATCATCCACTTGAGGAATGCTGCGGTTGCCTTCTGATCAGCAGTTGATGCCTTGGAGTTGATGCACAGATAGTTCTCGGAACCGGTGGTCAAGCCTTGGTTCTTCTCACCCTTAACGCCGATGTAAATAGGCATCATGCCAACGTTATCAGCAGAGAATCCTGCACTCTGCAAATCAGACCATGCCCATGTACCGTTCTGATAGAACACTGCCTTACCTGTTGCAAATTCAGATGTTGCATCGTCTGCAGTCTTAGAGCTGAGCTCTGTGCGAGCAGTTGTGGAATCAGTGATGTAGAGATCGAAAATGTTCTTGTAGTTCTTGAGGTATGTTCCCTTAACAGTCTTTGGCTGACCGGTAATGCCTCGTGCCTTCATCTCGTAGTAGAGAGGCAAGTTTGCCAAGTGTGTCTTGAAACGCCAGTCAGAGCTGGAATCGAAACCTGCAGAAGTGAAAGCACCTTCTACGCCAAGTTCGCTCTTGTGCTTCTGAATACCGTCAGCAACAGCCTTCAGCTTAGCGAATGAATTAATCTCATCAATGGAGCTTACTGCTGCATCATCAAGAGCGATGTACTTCTCAAGCAAAGCCTTGTTGTAGATGATGCCGTATGTTTCCATTACGTAAGGAACAGCAGCTACAGTCTTTCCAGACTTCAAAGCGAGGTTCTTATTGGTGAGCTGCTTGTACAAAGCCGTGTCAGACAAATCAGCTGCATACTTCTTCCATGTTGCGAGGCCAACTGGTCCGTTGACCTGGAAGAGTGTTGGTGCATTAGACTTTGCCATTTCAGACTTCAAAGTCGATTCATAAGTGCCGGAAGCAGCTGTACGAATAGTTACCTTTACACCAGTTTGCTTTGTATACTTCTTAGCAATCGCCTTCCACTGATCTGCAGCTTCTGGTTTGAAGTTAAGGAAGTATACCTGCCCTTCTGAGTCACTAGAGCTGCTACTTGATCCACATGCCGCCAAACCAGCGATACTGAGAACAGTAGCTGCAATAGCACCCGTGATTCTGGTAAATGTTCGATTCATCTTTGAACCTTTCCTTAAGATGCTCTCTCCTACGAGTTGCATCAGTGATTACTTTTCAATTATGCCCAAAATTTTTTGAACGTTCAAATTGAATGTTATGCGCGTGTCACAATAAATTAATTGCAACAACGGGCTATTTTGTAGTTTTTTTAGAATTATCCCTTAACTGCGCCTGCTGTTACGCCGCTGATAATGAAGCGCTGGCAGAACAGATAGAAGATAACGATTGGAAGAATTGCCAATACCAAGCAGGCCATCATAGCACCCATATCAATGGAGCCATATCCACCTTTGAGATACTGAATTGCAATACTCATAGTCTTGTATTTATCGAGATCAAGCGTCAAGTACGGAAGCAAGTAGTCATTCCAAATCCACATAGTCTCCAGAATGGCAACAGACACAATACTTGGGCGTAGCATTGGAACAACGATTGTGAAGAATGTTCGCGGAACACTTGCACCATCAATCATTGCGGACTCTTCAACTTCAACAGGCAAACCTTTGACAACGCCTGTGAACATAAACACTGCAAGGCCGGCGCCAAATCCAAGGTAGATAATCCACAATCCCCACGGAGTATTGAGCTTCAACATATCCGTAATCTTGGAAAGAGGGAACATAACCATCTGGAATGGCACAATCATGTTGAACAGGAAGAGAAGGTAAATAAGCTTAGCAAACCAGTTATCTACGCGAACAATCCACCATGCGCACATTGATGTGCACAGCAGAATCAGCGCAACTGACCCGACAGTAATAACAAGTGTCCACCAGAATGAGGAAATCAGACCAGTAGTTTCAATACCACGGGTATAATTCTCCAAACCAACGAACGACTTCGAATTAGGCAACTGGAAAGTGTATGTGGAAGAAATATACGTCTTCTGTTTGAAGGAGTTACTCAGCACCAACAGAAGCGGATAAATCCATGCAAGAGATACGATCGAGAAAATAACAGTCCATAAAGTGCTGTGCTTCATTTTCTGGTTCATGCCTGCACCTCCTTAGAAGTGGTCAGTCGATTCTGAATGACTGCAATCACAGCCACGATAATGAAGAACACAACTGCCTTTGCCTGACCAACACCTTCTGCACCCACACGCCCATAGAAGGTGTTGTAGATGTTCAAAGCCAACATTTCTGAGCTGTGCGATGGTGCACCAGCTGTCAATGCAAGGTTCTGATCGTAAAGCTTGAAGCCATTAGTGACCGTCAAGAACGAGCACACTGTAATACTTGGCATCATCAAAGGAATAGTAACTTGGAACAGAGTTTGACGAGGTGTTGCCCCATCTACCTGAGCTGCTTCAAGCACATCACCTGGAAGACTTTGCAAGCCAGCAATATAAATGACCATCATATAACCAGTCTGCTGCCAGCACATCAAGATAACCAGTCCCCAGAAGCCATAAACACCCGAATATGTCAGTGACCTCGCGAAATGACTCAGAATACCATTAAGCAGTAGCTGCCAAATGTAGCCCAAAATAATGCCGCCGATAAGGTTTGGCATGAAGAACACAGAGCGGAACAGATTGACGCCCTTCATAGCCTTCGTAAACATGTACGCCACGAAGAAAGCCATGACGTTAATCAGGATAGTCGTAATAATTGTGAACAGAACTGTGAAAATCAATGCATGAATAAAGTCTTCATCTTGGAAAACACCTGCATAATTCTCAGTTCCAACCCACGTAGCATCCGTCACGGTGGTAAATTCGGTAAAACTCAAATAAATACCGATTACGAACGGTGCCACAAATCCAATAGCGAACGCCACAACCGTGGGTAGCGTAAACAGCACCCACCAGCGTCGTATGGATTTACCGGTCATTGTCATTGCTTTCACCTCACTCATCCTTGAGCAACCTTTATTCATTATACGCACGTTCTAATTTTCACAAAATACTAGCGTGTATAACAACTTAGGAATAAATAATAGTCGTTGCACTCGACCTTATTCGCCTTTATTTGCAACCAAAAAACGGTCTCGCCCCGTTAAATCTTGTGAGGTGTGCACATTCGTGAAGCCACAGTCTTCAGCAATGCGGCGCAATACAGCTCCTTGGCTCGCATCATGTTCCATAACGAGCAATCCGTTTACCTTCAAAAGATCAAAAGAACGCTTAACAATTTTGCCTGGAATTTTAAGACCGTCTGCAGATCCCCCATATAAAGCCGTTGGAGGATCAAAATCTCGTACCTCAGTCTGCTCAGGAATCTCATCTTCTGGGATATATGGCGGATTCGTAGCAACTACGTCAACGGTTCCATCAAGATCTTCCAAAGTCGCTGAGTCTATTGCGTCAGCATGCACAAGATGATAATTTTCTGTTCTATTTTTATGCGCAAAGCAAACTTTAGCGCTGTTTTTTTGCGTCCATTGCAACGCCTCAGCGCTCAACTCAACTGCCCAAACCTCAGGAACTTTGCCGCGAGAATCAAGCTCTGAAAGCAAGCTCAGGCCAACAACACCACTACCAGCACACAAATCGACGATTCTTGCTACCCTATTATCTGTTGCACTTTTATCCGAATTTTCAGCAAGCCAATCTATAGCTATTTGCACAAGTAATTCAGTCTCCGGACGTGGAATAAAAACTCCTGGCCCTACCGCAACATCAAGGAATCTAAAAGGAGTGTGCCCTATGATGTATTGCAACGGCTCATGATTGCAGCGCCTAGCAACCCGCTTCTCTAAAGCTTTCAGTAAATTCTCTCGACTTTCGAATGAGCCGTCATCATATATAGCACAGTGCCCAACGCTGCGTAAATCTACAACAGCCGTTCCCATTATCTGAGCCATGCGCAGGTCAGAGCGCGAAACTCCAAACACATGCCCAACGAGAATAAGAGCCTCATTATTAGCAACGTCAGGCTCAATTCCAGATTTTTGCAGCCTATCACTTACTTCAGTAAGAAGTTCAGGAACTGTTTGAGTTAAGCTCATAGGTTCAACACCAATGGGTAATTAACGAGCAATTACTTATCTTGAGCTGCTGCTAAACGCTCTGCCTCATCTGCTTGAACGTCAGAATCAATTACAGCCTGCAAGTCACCGTTAAGCACTGCATCAAGGTTGTAAGCCTTGTAATTTGTGCGATGGTCAACAATGCGATTTTCTGGGAAGTTGTAGGTACGAATACGCTCAGAACGATCCAAGCTGCGCACCTGAGAGTGACGCATATCTGCTGCTGCAGCAGCTTCTTCTTCACGCTTCATAGCAAGCAAACGTGATTTCAACACGCGCATTGCTGCTGCTCGGTTTTGAATCTGACTGCGTTCATCTTGCATGGTAATAACAATGCCCGTTGGAATATGAGTCAAACGTACTGCAGAATACGTAGTATTAACACCCTGCCCTCCTGGGCCAGAAGACATATAAGTGTCGATGCGAAGGTCTTTCTGATCAACCTCAATCTCATCATCAGAGTCGTCAGCTTCAGGGAAAACAATCACGCCAGCAGCAGAGGTCTGAATGCGCCCCTGAGACTCAGTCACTGGGATTCGTTGCACACGATGCACGCCGCCTTCATACTTCAACGATGCCCACACACCGTCTTCCGGAGCAACAGCACCTTTGGAACGGAATGCCACTTGGACGTCTTTAACGCCGCCAAGCTCAGTTGCATTCTGGCTCATAATTTCCATAGACCACCCACGCTTTTCTGCATAGCGCGTGTACATACGCAGCAAATCACCAGCGAATAGCGCAGCTTCTTCGCCACCAGCACCAGCCTTGATTTCCATAATTGTGTCACGAGCATCGTCAGGGTCACGAGGAATAAGAGCAGTGCGCAAACTTTCAGCCACTTCAGGAAGCTCAGCTTCTAGTTTCTTAGCTTCTTCAGCAAAGCTCTCATCTTCAGATGCAAATTCCTGCGCAGCTTCCAAATCCTCAGACATCTGCTTATAGCGGTTGTAAATAGTCACAATTTGAGCAAGCTCAGCATGGCGTCGGCCAAGTTTACGAATTTTATCTGGATCTGAGGCAGTTTCAGGCTGGCTCATCTGCTTTTCGATATCGTTATATTCATCAAGTGCAAGTTGTGCTGCGGGGAATTCTTCGCTGGCCTGTGCCATCCGTCCTCATACTTTCCTACGTAATACTGTAATTTCTTGGATAAAGTCAATCTCGTATTAAGTCTAGTTGTATGCCCGCATAATCTGCATAATTTGAGTAATTTGACCACAAATAACGATATTGAAGATAGCAGGCAAAGAAAAACGCCAGCTCGGCAATAATGGAACTGGCGTTTATAGAAGCTACTTAATAGTAGACTACTTGGTCCTCTTACCGTAACGTGCTTCGAAGCGAGCAACGCGACCACCAGTGTCAAGAATCTTCTGCTTACCGGTGTAGAAAGGATGGCAATTTGAGCACACGTCTGCAGTAATGTGCTGTGAGCCTACGACTGCGCGAGTAACGAAGGTGTTACCGCATGAGCATGTTACCTCTACAGGTACATAATCAGGATGAATACCCTGCTTCATAATTAACTCCTAGGATTCTAAGGGACCCGGGTCGCCTACCTTGTGATAAACGTGAACCGGAGACCTCGTGCAATTATAAAGCACTAAGTCGACCATGCAAGTTGAACAGAAAAATTACCGATGAGAGCATAATTACAATATATTTTCGATTGTTTTAACGCGCACTAGAATCTCTATTAGCACTTCCTAGAACTTTCTGCTATTGTTTGTAGTATAACGTTATATCTAAAGTAAATTTCGCTTTTAGGAATACAAAAAATAAAACCAAATAACAGTAAATAACAGTTTTGCTCAGACAGACAAAGTCGTCACTTCGATATTAGTTTTGAGTAATACTCCGCAAGAAAGACGGGCGAGACACATCATGAATTCCACACGCGTAGCCTCATTAGAAGCTCAAAGCCTCAGTGAAACATATGCAACTGCTCTCAAAACTCTTAGCACGATTGAGAATAATAGCGTTACTCACACTATTTCTATTGTCGGTTCAATGAACGCTGATTACACGGTGACCACAGAGCGTTTACCTCTGCCTGGAGAGACTCTTACAGGCGGCCCCCTAACAATTCTCGCTGGTGGAAAATCAGGCAATCAGGCAGCAAGCGCAGCTCGCATTGGTGGGCATGTGCATCTTTTTGGGGCTGTAGGCACGGATTCTAACGCTGATTTTCTCCTGGGAAAGCTTGCAGATTCTGGCGTACACACCGAAGCTATAAAACATGTTGAGGGCCCTAGTGGTACTACAGTGATCACCGTTGACTCCGCTGGAGAAAATACAATCGTTTATTCACCTGGATCGAATGCTGCTGTCACCTCCAATTACATTGCAGAGCACACAGACGAGCTTGCGCACTCTCAGGTACTCGGTCTTTGCTTAGAAAGTCCCCTAGAAGCGGTAACTACTGCCGCCAGAATTTGCCATAATGCCGGAATTCCTGTGCTGCTTAATAATTCTCCCTTCCAAGAAGTTATTCCAGATGAGCTCATCAAAAACTGCGATATCTTGCTAATAAACGAGCACGAGATGGCTCAGCTCCTGAAGATTACTCCACCTGAAAATGAAGATTGGCTCTCTCTCAACTGGGATGAGGTGATGCTTCGAATGCAGGACTACGGATTCGAAATGACCGTAATAACTCTAGGCGGCGAAGGTTCAATAGTCTTTGACCACGGAGCAGCACGGCATGTTCTTCCTGCTCATATCGATCCTGTTGATACTACTGGCTGTGGCGATGCTTTTATGGGAACAATCCTGGCAGGACTAAGCGCAGGATACTCACTCATGGATTCTGCACAACTTGCTTCCTACGTTTCCGGATATGCGGCGCTACGCTTAGGCGCCCAATCTTCCTATGGCACCGCAGAAGATATTCGCGAATTCATTGCTCAACAGTAAAGATTCTTAAAATATAAAAAAGAAAACCCTCAAAAAGAGGGTTTTCTCATTCTAGTAGGGCGACAGGGGCTTGAACCCTGGACCGAACGATTATGAGTCGTTTGCTCTAACCGACTGAGCTATCGCCCCACGTCCACACTGATGAGCAAGCTGCTTCATCAGGGACATAGGAATAGTATCACACTAACTATCTATTCTTCGTCAGGTTTTGATACGCAGGTAATCCCATATAGTTGAACTCTACATGAGCCATGGAGGTACTGGAACCAGCCGCAACATTGGCATACCATAAAGGAATCACTGGAAGGTCTTGCAACAATAATTCTTCAGCCTGTCGATAAATTGTGATTGCACTATTGAGATTCGTTTCCTTAGCAGCTTCATCAATGTAGTTATCGAACTCACTGCTCTTATAATCACCGTTATTCAAGCCCTTACCGTCTGCTGCGGAAGAATCATAGGCCTGCACCAAATAGCCTTCAGGATGAGGATAATCAGACTGCAAACCTGAACGGAACGCTCCAGTAACAGTGCGATTGTTAACAGCTGTGCTGAATTCCTTTGAAGTGGAATATGGATTGCCTTCAGCGTCAATACCCAGGGTGTTCTTGATGGAGTTTGCTACCGCATCCACCCATTGCTTATTGTCTGCATCAGAATTGTAGGAGATATCGAAAGTGCCAGACCACTCAGAAATCTTATTAGCCTGAGCCCACAGCTGCTTTGCCTTGTTCTTGTCATATTTCAGAACACTATTGCCGGCAAGAGTCTTGGAATATCCCTTAATAACTGGAGCGAGGAAATCAGTGGCAACTGTTGCTGAACCGTGCATAATCTTGTTAACAATCTGCGTGCGATTAATTGCATACGAGATTGCTTGACGGCGCAACTTGCCTTCTTCTCCTTGGAAATGCTCAAGAGACTGAGGAATAGTAATGGACTTGAACGCTGGGCCAGGCTTAGAATAAGCAGTAATAGCGGTATCAGACTTATACGTCGTTAAAGCAGAAGTGGGAATAGAATCGAGAACATCAAGATTTCCTGCTTCCAAATCTGAATAAGCAGCTTCAAGCTCGTCATACACTACGTAAGTAATTCCGCCATTCTTAGCTTTGCGAACACCGTTGTACTTAGAATTGCGCACAATCTTAATGCTCTTATTAGGTGTCCATGACTTCAAAATGTACGGCCCATTACTCACATTCGGATTCTTGCCAAAAGACTCAGGATTTTTGAGAGCCACAGAAGGAAGAGGCAGGAAGGCGATATCTCCCACCTTATAGGGGAAAGAGGAATCAGGAGCAGACAGAGTCACCTGCAAAGTACGGTCGTCAACAACTGTAAGCCCAGAAAGCTGAGCATCCTTATCACCGTTTTCATCTTGAAGAGCATCATAGCCCTCAATGCCAGCGAAAATAGATGCACCAACCTGACCGTTTGCAGCATTCGCAGCGTAAGACCATGAACGCTTGTAAATTTCAGCAGTCACTTTCTCCCCATTGGAGAATTTCAGACCCTTTTTCAGCACAATAGTATATACAGAAGCATCATCATTAGGAGTAATAGATTCTGCCTCATCGTAAATGAGTTTGCCCTTAGCAGAGAAAGTTACCAAGCCGTCGAAAAGCTGAGTAACGACTTTCCATCCCGCAGTGTCAGACACATTTCCCGGCAGAAGCGTTGAAGTTGGCTCAACATTGTTCACACGGATAATCGCGTTGGAATCAACTGAATTTGAGGAAGAGCTGCTCGTTGATGAAGCAGAAGCGCATGCAGTTAAGCTAGATAAGGCAAAAACTGCCACAACCACTACACTGAGTGCTTTGCCTGCACTTCTCCATGCTGATTTACGCATAATTCTCCTGATACTTTCTTTCTCCAACCTTTTCCAACCTTTTCAGGTTCTGGCTTTTACAGAGTAACAAAGCAAATCATTGCAATAGTGGAAATATGCGCTCAGAATAGATAGCCAAATTTTATAGCAGGATATAAATCCATACCCATCCATGCCCATCAAAGCCGCTTACCACCCTCGACTCACCTTCCAAAATTCCCCTGCAGTGTCTGAACACTATGAAAAAATAAAGCTAAGTTTTGTGCGTAGAAAATGCTTTGGAAAGACTTATATTCCAAGCTTTTCTATGATTTTGCACAAGAAATGCAACAAGCAATAGAATAGGACATGCTTTGGCAGAATTTATTTATCAGATGATTGGCGCGCGCAAGTCTTTTGGAGACCGCGTCATTCTTGACGATGTGACTTTAAGCTTCTTGCCTGGCGCCAAGATTGGCGTGGTGGGCCCTAACGGCATGGGTAAGTCTACCTTGCTGAAAATTATGGCTGGGCTCGACACAGTTAGTAATGGTGAAGCTTCGCTTACCCCTGGCTACACTGTAGGTATTCTCCAGCAGGAGCCACCACTGGATGAAGATAAGACCGTTCTAGAAAACATCGAGATGGCTTTTGGAGAAATCAATGCCAAGGTGCGCCGCTATAACGCAATCGGCGAGGAAATGGCCAATCCAGATGCCGACTTCGATGCTTTGATGGAAGAAATGGGCAAGCTTCAGGAAGAGATTGACGCTGCTGATGCGTGGGATCTTGACAGCCAGCTCAGTCAAGCCATGGAAGCTCTTCAGTGCCCAGACCCAGATTCTCCAGTTTCTGTGCTTTCTGGCGGAGAACGCCGCCGAGTGGCGCTATGCAAACTCCTTCTTGAAGCTCCAGATTTGCTGCTCCTCGATGAGCCTACAAACCACCTGGATGCTGAGTCTATTTTGTGGCTTGAGCAGTTCCTCCATAACTATGCTGGCGCCGTTTTGGCTGTTACCCACGATCGTTACTTCTTGGATAATGTGGCTGAGTGGATTTGCGAAGTTGACCGCGGCCATCTCTACCCATATAAGGGCAACTACTCCACTTATTTGGAGACTAAAGCAAAGCGTTTGGAAGTTCAGGGGCAAAAAGACGCTAAGCTTGCTCGCCGTCTCAACAACGAGCTCGACTGGGTTCGCTCCTCTCCAAAGGCTCGTCAAGCAAAAAATAAGGCTCGTCTTGAGCGCTACGAACAAATGGAGCAGGAAGCACGCAACAATAAAAAGCTTGACTTCTCTGAAATCCAGATTCCACCAGGGCCACGTTTGGGCTCTCTCGTGCTTGAAGCCGAACACATTCACAAAGCATTCGGAGAGCGCGTTCTCATCGATGATTTGAGCTTCACATTGCCTCGAAACGGCATTGTTGGCGTGATTGGCCCTAACGGTGTGGGTAAATCAACTTTATTCAAGACTATCGTTGGGCTTGAAGAGTTAACCAGCGGAACATTGAAGATCGGCGAAACCGTTTCAATATCTTACGTAGACCAGAATCGCAGCGGCATTGACCCCAATAAGAACCTATGGGAAGTGGTTTCTGACGGTAACGACTTTATTGAAGTTGGCGGCGTAGAAATTCCTACTCGCGCTTATGTAGCAAGCTTTGGCTTTAAGGGTTCTGACCAGCAGAAACCAGCAGGTGTTCTTTCCGGCGGTGAGCGAAATCGTTTGAATCTCGCTTTGACATTGAAGCAAGGCGGAAATCTTTTGCTTCTGGATGAGCCTACGAACGATCTTGATGTTGAGACCCTAGAAAGCCTTGAAAACGCTCTGCTTGCCTTCCCTGGCTGCGCGGTGGTCGTATCCCACGATCGCTGGTTCCTTGACCGCGTTGCAACTCACATTCTGGCATGGGAGGGTACTGACGAGAATCCTGCAAACTGGTATTGGTTTGAGGGTAACTTCCAGACTTACCAGGAAAACCGCGTACAGCGTCTTGGCGAAGAAGCTTCTAAGCCTCACCGCATTCACCGCAAACTTACTCGTGGCTAATCCATAGTTAGCTGATACTGCGAATAATTAAATACTCATGTGAAACCCGGACGTTGTGAATCTTCAAGATTATGCAGCTCCGGGTTTTGCCTAATGCTACGATGCTACGCATAGCACTTGCATATAAATAATATTTTTCATAAGCGATATTTTGGTATATATATGACTGAAAATGTAGAAACTGAACTCACCCAGGCAGCTCAAAATGACGACCGCGCTCCTATTGAACGCATTATTGATGTGCTTTCACTCGGAAAACCAACCACTAGCCGAGACCACACCTACGTCAAGGGTGCGAGTATGTATTTCCCAACTGGCAAAGTATACGGCGGTCAGATTATTGCCCAATCTGTGATTGCTGCTGCACGAACAGTTCCAGAAGGCCGCCTTCCCAACTCTATCCACGGCTATTTCATTACAGCAGGCGATATTGAGCAAGATGTGCTGTTCGACGTTGAAAATCTACGCGATGGGCGTTCATTCTCATCTCGCCGAGTAAATGCAAACCAACGCGATGGCGCAATTTTGACGGCAATTGCGAGTTTCCAGCAAGAAGGGCAGCGAGGCATTGAGTTCGCCGACCCTATGCCAACAGATGTGCCAAATCCTGAATCATTGGATAGCGCAAAGAAATTGATGCAGCCTTATGCTCGATATTCTCCATTTGCGAATTACTATGCAACTCAATCCCCCTTTGATATTCGCCACGTAAATCCAAGCGTGATGCTGAGCTCCACTCCAGATTCTGCAACTGAAAATGAGACTGATGCAGACCGCGCAGCAGGTGCAAACGAGCGTAGTGGTCATCAAATGGTGTGGATGAAGGCAGACGGAATTGCGCACTGTGATCAAACTATGCACAGAGCACTCCTAGCCCTTGGCTGTGATCAAATCATGATGGAACCAATTGTGCGTAGAAGCGGCCTTGATTTCATGTCCCAAGGAATTTCATACGCATCAATCGACCATTCCATGTGGTGGTATCGAGACATTGACATGAACCAGTGGCATCTATACGTGCAAGACACTCCAACTGCAGGCCATGGGCGCGGCCTCGGCTTTGCCAAAGTGTACACGCAAAATGGTGAACTTGTTGCCATGATGGCTCAGGAAGCTATGATTCGTACCCCAAATATTCGCTAGCTTATTCGCGCGGAGCGAGCACATTAGCTAGATGCCCAGCTGCTTCCGTCGATTCTACCGGAAGATAAGCTGGGTCTTCCTCTCCCAATGTATTATCTGGATGCGTCAAAACATTCACTGGAGTATCAGAGAATAAGAATTCAGCAGCTTTAGATTCTTCTCGAATCCATTCTGCGAATGACTGATCATTGTGGAACACCAGCATATTAGAATCTTCTACAAGCTCAGAAATCTCAGCATATGTTGGAGCAATCAAGTTACCTGCAAAAGCTGACGCATATTCTGCTGCAGGGCTTGAAGAATCTATATCAGAAAGAAGAGCATCAAATCCGCGGTATGCAATCACTGCATCCTTATGAGGGTTCGACCTTGAATAGACGCGAGAGACAAACCAAGCTTGTGGATCAGCTGGCGTATTTTTCAACGGCTGGTTTTTCTTCCAATTATTCTTCTTACGGACTTCAAGAATCGGAGCGTCATCGGAGTGCACAATATTTGCGACCACGTGATTATTCAGTTTTTCCCACAATGCGCGAGCATCCTTGAAACGGCGAGCATTCCCAGAACCATCTGCAGCAGCACGAGCAGCATTCTGAGCGAGAGAACGAAGAGTTACCGAACTAGCACGCCCTTGAGGAACAGCAACCACACGCTCCTCACCAGCTTCAGGATCATCAAATGGGTTATTGCCATCTAGTATGTCAAGAGCATCAATGAAAAGATTGGGTAAGTCTGCAATAAACCGATCTGTGCCCAATGGATATTGTTCTTGCGGAGTGTAAACGTGTAAGCATCGCATTGCTGACTTTGCAGAAGTCTCGCCCTCTAAGTTCTGTATAAAAAGAGCAATATTCTTAGGTGCTCCCCTACGCGGCAACGGCTGCCCTTGAGCGCGAGGCGCAGTATAAACTTTCAATTCAAAACGTGTCATACCATTTATTGTCTCATAAGACTTATGAAGATGGCTTGTCTGTTCCTTCCGCAGGAGGAATTTGGCACCAATATTCGCCAATTATGCCGATAATAGCGTCTATAACACATATCACTACTGCAACTAAACACTGCACGATAATATTATGAAAATATTCAGCGCTGTAATGTGGAATCGACATTATAACTTGGCCAAGATAAAAACCTGCAAGTGAAAAACCAGCTACTGCTAGAGCTTTGCACAGAATCAGCGTGTTAGCTGAGCGCTCACTCGTCATTTTCTTTAATTCGCCACTTACGTAGAGGTGTACCTGCCATGCCAAATACAGCACGATTATTCCAAGGAGCAAAATCAACACAGAAACAAGCCAAGGCACACCAAGCAACGCAATAGAACTTTGCAAAATAACGTATGAATACGCAGTACCAATAATGGTGAAACCAATGAAGAATGCAAGATATACCTGCCATCGTGTACGGCGAGCTTTCACTGAGCACCTCCAAGAATCCAATCATCACTTATACGCTCAACATGCGCGCGGTCTGGCGCGAAGCGGACCAAATCTACAACATTGCCCCCATGAACGCCTTGTAGCACAGCCTGAGACTCAATATCTAGCCATGGGGCAAGCACAAACGCTCTTTGCCATGCACGTGGATGTGGCAAAGTTAAATCCGGATCTGCGCTAACCTCGCCATCGAAATCCACAATATCTAAGTCGAGTGGGCGTGACCCCCAATGAATCTCTCGTGTACGCCCATGTGCAGCCTCAATCATTTGCAGGGAGCCAAGCAGCGTTTTTGCATCAAGAGTGGTGGAAACTTCAACAATAGCATTATTAAAATCAGGTGTTCCAGCATCCATTCCCCATGCAGTAGTGCGATAGAGAGGTGAGATTCCAGTGATTTGATTGCCTGGAATTGCATCGATTGCTACTACTGCAGAGCGTAGTGTCTGAGGCACATCACCAGTATTGCCTCCCATAGCGATGATAGCCGTGTGAGTTTTTACTTCTGGCGCTAGATTATCCTGCCGGGGTTGGGAATATTGAGAACTGTGTTGATACTCAGAATTCTGCTGAGTACCGTAAGACGCAGCGTGTAGAGCGTCTTTTTGTTCACGCTCAATCGTCACACTCACGTCATTAAAAGAAACTTCAATCGGGGCATGAGGTTTGTGAACCGTTATGATTACCCTGCGAATACGGTATGACAACAACACCGCATCAGCAATTTTCTGAGCGAGACGTTCAATTAAATCTACGTGTTCACCTTCGATAATCGAGACGATTCGATCTGCAATCTGCGCATAGCTAACCGTATCTGTTAAATCATCGCTGCGTGTTGCATCGCTTAAATCCAAATACATAACGGCATCAACCACAAACGACTGTGGTTCTGCATGTTCAGAGTCAAGCACACCATGGGTTCCCATTGCTTGAACACCTGTGAGGGTAATGCAATCCATTATGTATTCCTTAACTTCGATATTTATTGAAACTTCAATACTTTACTCATATTGTGCAAGAATCTCAGCGGCTCTCACTGCAGCAACATTCGAACGAACATCATGCACACGAACTGCCCAAACTCCACGTTCTGCGCACAAAGCGCTGAGAGCAGCGGTAAAGGCATCACGATCATCCATCGTAGTTTCTCCCCACGCAATGTCATCTCCCATGTGAGAAATAAAACGTTTACGTGAAGTACCAATAAGTACGGGATACCCAGATTTTCTAAACTTCTCAAGTGCTGCTATTAACGGCATATTGAGTTCAATTCCTGGTTTTGAGAACCCCAGACCAGGGTCAATAACAATCTGTTCCGGCTTTACTTTTGCGCTCAAAACAGCGTCAACTTGGTGCATAACCTCATCATAGACGTCTTGTATCACACCATTTTTGTACACAGAAGTATCTGCATCAGGGGAGCTTAAATCCTGAGATCCTGTCAGCCATGTTCGCCAATGCTGCACAATGTACAAGCAATCAGAATCTGCCACAATATGAGGAAGTCTCTTATCCATTTGCCCACCAGAGACGTCGTTAATAATGTGAGCACCAGCTTCAAGAGCTGCCTGCGCTACACTGGAGCGCGTTGTATCGATAGAAAGCGGAATGTGCGGATTAGATTCAACGAGTTTCTGAACAGCCGAAAGTACGCGCTGCTTTTCAATAGTCTCATCTACACGAACTGCACCCGGACGAGTTGATTCTGCTCCAATATCGACGAGGTCTGCACCGTCAGAAATCATCTGCTGAGCATGATGAAAAGCATCAGAAGAATCAAGCCACAACCCACCGTCTGAAAAAGAATCTTCTGTGATGTTGAGAATCCCCATCACAAGAGTTCTCTGAGAAGGATACGCAGTGACCATATTCATCACCGGGTTGTTCCCAAAATTAAATGCATAGCTTCAGAGCGTGTTGCTGGATCTCTTAATTGTCCGCGCACTGCTGACGTTGTGGTGCGAGCCTGAGTTTTCTTTACGCCTCGCATCGACATACACATGTGTTCACAATCCGTCACAACAATCACGCCCTTAGCTCCCAGCTCATACGCTAAAGCGTCAGCAATCTGTTGAGTCATGCGTTCTTGAACCTGCGGACGGCGGGCATACACTTCAACAAGACGAGCCAATTTGCTTAAGCCCACAACTTGGTTTTTATTCGGAATGTAACCAATATGAGCTACTCCCCTAAAAGGAAGCAGATGATGCTCACACGTGGAATAGAACTCAATATCACGCACAATAACGAGTTCTTCTGTATCTACATCGAAGCGAGCATCAAGAACCTCTTTAGGGTCTTTTTGCAAGCCCGAAAACAGCTCCTTACCAGCTCTGGCTATACGATCCGGCGTATCAAGCAAACCACTGCGATTTGGGTCTTCCCCAATCGCCGTAAGGAACATGCGCACCGCTTGGCGCACGCCCTCCTCATCATATGTGTGATTTGACTCTACAGACCCGCTGGGAACTGTTTCAGGCATTTCGAAACGCTTCCTTAGTTTTTTATGAGCAATCAAGCCCAACTTGGCTTTAGTTTTAGCAGTTTTAGCTTTTAATTTTCACCGTGCTCTGCAGTAGGATTTGGCTCAGTAGACGAATCTGTTGGCTGCATCGGCTGCTCAGGCTGCGTTGGCTGCTGATTCACATGAGCAGAGGTTGCATCTACTGCAACGGAACTTTGAAGATTTGCTGGAATCTCCACTGGAGGAATATCAGAATTAGGGCGATTCTCGTCAGAGAGCCATAGCTGGCGCTCTGGAGCCTTCTTCAAATTTGCGAAAATCGCCTCAAGCTCGTGTTGATCAAGGGTCTCCTTAACGAGAAGCTGACGAACGAGCTCATCGAGAACATCACGATTCTCACTGATGATTTTCCATGCTTCCGTATGAGCAGTCTCAATGAGTTTACGAACTTCCTCATCGATTTTACGAGCTGTTTCCTCAGAATACTTCTGCCCAAGACCGTTTAAGCCCTCATCGTCATCTTGACCCTTCCACTTTACAGAACCAAGTTCGGCAGAGAATCCAAATTCGAGTACCATGCGACGAGCAATATTCGTTGCTTTCTCAATATCGTTGGAAGCACCAGTAGTAGGGTCATGGAACACAACTTCTTCTGCTGCACGCCCACCCATTGCGTAAGCCATCTGATCAAGCAGCTCATCGCGGGACTGTGAGAAACGATCTTCCGTAGGCATCACTGCAGTGTAGCCAAGAGCGCGACCACGAGGAAGAATCGTCACCTTTGTAACAGGGTCTGTGTGATGCAAAGCAGCAGCAACCATCGCATGGCCACCCTCGTGATATGCGGTATTGCGAAGCTCTTTCAGAGCCATACCGTTAGAACGGCGGCGAGGGCCAGACATTACGCGGTCAATAGCCTCATCGATTGCGCGGTTGTCAATCAACTGAGCATTAGAACGAGCACAGAGCAAAGCTGCCTCATTGAGTACATTCGCCAAATCTGCACCTGTAAATCCAGGTGTGCGAACCGCCACGGTATGCAAATCGACATCTGGAACAAACGGCTTACCCTTAGCATGAACCTTAAGAATTGCTTCGCGACCAGCCAAATCAGGAGCTTCCACAGCTACCTGACGGTCAAAACGACCAGGACGAAGAAGTGCAGGATCAAGCACATCAGGACGGTTGGTTGCAGCAATAATAATGAGATTAGTTTCATTATTGAAACCATCCATCTCTACAAGGAGCTGATTCAAAGTCTGCTCGTGCTCACTCGTGCCACCACTAGTATTAGTGCCAGAACGACGACGACCAACAGCATCAATCTCATCAATAAAGATAATTGCCGGAGCATTCTTCTTCGCCTCGTCGAAGAGGTCGCGCACACGAGAAGCACCCAAGCCAACGAACATCTCAACGAAGTCAGAACCTGCCATGGAGTAGAAAGGAACTCCTGCTTCACCAGCGATTGCGCGAGCAAGCAAAGTCTTACCCGTACCAGGAGCGCCATAAAGCAGCACGCCACGAGGAACACGAGCACCTAATGCACGGTATTTACTGGAATCTGCGAGGAAGTCTTTAATTTCTTCAACTTCCTGCACAGCAGCTTCTTCGCCAGCAACATCAGAAAACTTAGTAGTAGGAATATCAGCGTCAAGGAGCTTACCTTTCTTCCTTGCACTGCCCATACCAAACATTTCACTAGCACCACTGCCCTGCATTCGGCTGAGCAGCCACCAGAAGGCAATGAAAATAATCACAAATGGAAGAAGCGACGTAATCAGATATGACAGAATGCTCGTACTCTGAATCGTTACAGTGTACCCGTTTTTAATCTTCGTTTTCGATGATTCAAGCAGCTTCTGAAGCTCTGTGGATTGGGAAGACATGTAGTAGAACTGAACGTCTTTGCCATAGTTCTTTACTTTGCCATTCACAGTCTTCTTGTAATCACTCTTCAAAGTGACTTCAACACGCTGGTAATTGTCGATAACGGTGACAGATTTTGCCTTGCCAGAGCGAATCAAAGCAATGCCATCATCAGTGTTAACCGTCTGAGTTCCTGTTGCCTGATAGAAATGGAAACTAACCAAGGCAAGCACTGCGAGCAAAGCAACCCACAGCCATGGAGAACACCAAGGAGATTTCTTGCCAAGATTATTGCCGTTCTTATTGTTGGAATTATTGGCGTTCTTATTACCATTATTCCTGTTATTCCCATTGTTGCCATTATTAGGCGCAAATGGATTGTTATTAGGGTTATTCGGAGATGTCATTAACTATTCACCTTCATAAACTTCAGGCTTGAGGACGGCAATGCAATCGAGATTGCGGTATCGTTCGTTGTAATCGAGACCAAAACCGACCACGAATTCATCAGGTACTTCATATCCGTGATACTTTACATCAACTTCCGTGGTTCTACGTGCTGGCTTTTCTAATAGAGCAAATACTTCTACAGATGCTGCACCACGCTGCTTAAGCTCCTCAACGAGCCACGCTAAAGTGAATCCAGAATCTACAATGTCTTCCACAATCAGCACGTGGCGTCCGCGAACATCCGTTGATAAGTCTTGACGCACAGTTACTACACCTGATGAGTCTGTGCCAGATCCATAGGTTGATAGGCTCATGAAATCAAGCTCAACAGGAACACTCAGGGCCTGCGAGAATGCTGACATTGTGTTCACAGCACCCTTGAGCACTGCAACGAGGAGAAGATTTTCCTTCTCAGCCCCCTCACACTTCTTGTAGTCCTGACTAACCTGAGCAGCAATCTGCGAAATTTTTGCTTCTATTTGCTCATGCGAAACAAGCTCATACGCAATTTCGTCTTGCACGTCTTTAATCTGCATGCACTCCATCTTGGCATAGATTCATGACGTTGACTTGTTTATTTGCTAAAAGAGTTCTGTTAACTTGCTGAATGACTTTTTTACGTTCACTCTGAATCAATGAATCAACAATTTCAACAGAGTGCTTCGTTACGCCAGAAGGATTAATTTCCTTAACTGCAGCGGCAATAACGCGCTTTCTGATGGCAGGATGCGCCTCTTTGAGGACTTTAAGATTTAGCGTAATATCTCTGTCTGTTTTCTCAATGACCGCTTGTTCTAATAGTTTTGCGGCTGCTTGTTCAATAAAATCTCGATCTTCTTGGGCTTGTTGTGCCTGATGTGCAAGCCCAGAGACAATATTCTTCCCAGAAAACTCATTGATGTAGGGAATAAGCTGTTGTCTAATTCGTGACCGAAGTGGATACGGCTCATCGCTTTCAGTAGTCTCAATAGTCTCAGTAGTTTCGGCAGTATCGGTGGTTTCGGCAGTTTCAAAGGTTTCAACGGTTTCGAGGGAAGCGAGATTCTCAGCATTCGTAGGATCGTCCCACCATTGAAGACCAGCTTTTTGGCAGATAGCCGTTGTATCAGCACGTGTTAATTCCAGCCATGGTCGCGCAAAAAGTACATCATCGCGCACAACCGTAGTAGGCATGCCGCTCAATGCTTCCAGCCCTCCTGAGCGCAGAAGTCCAAGAATAATTGTTTCTGCTTGATCGTCTTGTGTATGAGCAAGCAACACCACATGAGCGTTGGATTCACGAGCTTGAGCACATAGAGCAGCGTACCGCGCATCACGTGCATCGGACTCGATTCCGCCGCCGCGCTGCTCAACCGTAATTGAAACAGTGCGTACATAATCCATCCCGAAATTACGGCATTTTTCAGCAGTTTGCTGTGCTACCACATGAGAGTTCGCTTGCAAATTATGGTCAACAATAACTGCTCCACTGCGTAACCCTAAACTTGCACACACAATCTGAGTGACGTATGCCAGTGCTAAAGAATCTCGCCCTCCAGAGCACGCCACAAGAACAAGCGGGGCATTCTGTGCAGCACAATGCTTACCATGTGAAGCATATAGAGCGGATTGGCGCACGAGAGCAGAATCGTATTGGCTTAACCCTGTTTTTACCAAGCCAATTGCTTTCTTTATTACTGCTGAATACACCATGCTTACAGTGTAAGAAGCCCTACGGCAAACGTGTTAATAGCCGAAGCCGCGCTATACACCTGCGTATTATTAGCAATGATTGCAAAAATAAGCTGCCCCCCACTGCTACGGCTCACATTTCCTGCGAGCGAGCTCGTTGTGTCAAGTGTTCCTGTTTTTGCTCGAACCAAACCATACGTTGAAGTATCAACGGAACGATTTCTTAGTGTTCCCGTAAGCCCGAGCACAGGCATTCCTTCTTCAGCAGCCGCATATCCTGCTTTCTTTGAGGTGAGAAAAGCTGACTGAACTTCCACAAGAGTACGCACTGTAACTACAGAATTTGGAGTTAAACCTGAAGAATCTGCAAGGCTTATGCCTGCCGTAGTAATTCCTTGCTCCTTCAAAACAGCCGTAACTGCTTGTGCTCCAGCTGACGTAGATCCATCCCCTCCCCGTGCGAGAGAAACGAGACGACCAAACATTTCAGCCAAGGTATTATCGGAATTTTGGAGCATAATCTTCAAAACTTCACTCAAAGGAGCAGAAGAAACGGATGCAGCGAGTGCATAATCAGATTTCACACTGCTAAGCGTCTGGGCAGAAAAATCACCTGTAACAGAAATTCCCTGCTCACTTAAGGCTGAAGCAAAAGTGCTTACTGCATCTACAGCAGGGGTTTCAGAGCGAGTAGGATAACCGTTTTCTGCGTCTGGATCTGAGTATGTTTGAGTCCACTGGCGTGCCTCATCCACCGCCATTGATGCAGGGATCATCTCATTCGTATAATTCGTATTATTTATTGCGATTTCAGAAGGTAGCCCCGCGCCGCCATAGAGAGAATCATCGTAGGTAATTTTGACAGATGAAACGCCTTTTTTCTTTAAGGCTGTAGCTGTGCGCTCTGCAAGAGTTTTAAGACCTGCACGGCCGGTAACGTGCGATTCATCATTCTCGCCAGCACCAAGCAAAACGTCGCCATTGCCTTTTACAAGAAGAGTTGCAGACTTGGATCCGTCAGAGCTGCCAGATCCGCTAGAACTATCAGTTTTCATATAAACCTGAGTATCTAGCGTAGAACCCATGTCAAGTTGTGTTACCGCAGCAAAAGCAGTGAGCGTCTTTAGCGTAGAAGCTGGCTCACGAGCAGTGTCAATATTGGTTTGAGCAATAATCGTTCCATCTGGTTTTGCAACAACCGCGGAAACATCCGTCCCAACGCCCGATGCAGTTAGAACTTGGTCAATAAGGGCTTGTGCTGCTGATGAATCTACGTCAGACGTCTCTTTACTCTTTGTAACGATTGGGCTTCCAGACACAAGCGTGGCTGTTCCTTCATCTACTGCTTCATCTACTCCTTGAACGCTTTCTGCATCAAGATTCGAGGTAGACGCGCTCAAGAGACTGGAATTACTTGTGTTCTTGATTGTCAGCACGCCCGGTAGCACATCATAAGCATCTGCTGCAATATACCCGAAGCCGATGGCAACGGTTACAGCCGCAGAAGTGAGAATACGCGCGAAACGTATTCTCTGCTTCTTTCCTGATAAAAATCCTTCGTGCTGACGTGTCATATAGTTACCTGTTTGCCCTGCCTATTTAACCTATTTACTTGCTTTACTGGGATCTGACGTTAAGGTGGAATTTCCAAAATGCTGAATAGGTTTCCACTGTGGACGAGCAAAGATTGCCACGAATGCAATAGGCACATAGCTCGCCATATAAATCGGGAAACTTAAGCAATATGCGAATAGCTCCTTATTTGTTGCGTCAATCTTGTCGTGCTCAAGTAGCGAGGTTACAGCCGCCAACGCCATCATCCCTAAAAACGCAGTTACAATCGATATTCCGTAAGAGGATACATCGCCAAGCAGGGAATACCATGAAAGATACCCTAGCGCAGCAAAAATAACTGCCAACGAATAACGAATCAGTGAAATCAACATGAAAGGACAAATCATCAATGTCAAATCAATCGCAGAGAAATCGCGCTCTCGGATAGCCCACTTAATAAGGCTTAAGCCGTAGTAGCGGAATACTTGCAAAAAACCTTTGCTCCAACGAACGCGTTGTGTCCAGCTTTGAGTGAAAGAAACAGGCTGCTCGTCGTAAAGCATTGCTGTTGAGCAATATCCAATTCTGTCTCCGTGCAAAATACAGTCAATAGTAAATTCAAGATCTTCCGTCATGAGGAAGAATTTCCAACCGCCATTTCGCTCCATAATCTTCCGTGAGAACAAAAACCCCGTGCCCCCCACATGGCAGCTGTTGCCAAGAGCACTTCGAGTTCGGTTCACAAAGCGAGACTCCCTCACGAACCACAATGCCGCGCCTGAAGAAACCCAATTCTGAGCTATATTTGTGGAATTTCTGTAACTCGTTAAAACGTTGTAACCAGCTTGGTACGCCTTATTCATTTCGGCTATGTATTCACGGTTAAGCAGATTATCAGCATCAAAAACTAGGAATGCGTCGTATTTTTTGTGAGCACCGGAAGCAAGCATACTGCTGAGAAGATATGACAACGCATATCCCTTGCCAATTTTCTCCTTATTAAAACGCTCAATAACATTGCATCCCATAGAACGGCACAAATCAGCGGTATTATCGGTGCAATTATCAGCAACGAGCCAAATATCAATCAACTCTTGTGGGTATGTTTGACTGTGAATGGAATTGATGAGATTACCAATAACTTGCTTTTCATTGCGAGCAGAAATCAATACTGCATAGTGTTTATCTTGCGGAGCGTCTGGAAATGGTTTGAGCTTCGCAAAAAAACCGATGAGAATGTAAAGGCCTTGGTACCCCAAAGTAATAAAACCAAGAATTGAAATAAGCACATCAAGAAAAGAAAGAATTCCCATTTTATTCTTTTACTTCCATTCCTCACGTGGAGAACCAGATTTAGAGTTTGAGTGATGTTTTGGGTTTGCAGGTTTGGCAGGAGTAGGCGCTTTTGCGGATGAAGCAGTTTTATCTTTTGTAATAGCTACAGTTGCAGACTCATCTTCTTCTTGCATAGTCCTATGCTGGCGCACACCCATAGTAGCTTCTTCCACCTCTTGACGAAGGCGAACAATCTCCTCAGCAGTTACATGAGTGCTAGAGCCTCGGCTGGTGCGAGGGAGTTTACTTGCAATCGGGTTGATAACGCTCTCACTAACCGCATCAATTCCCTGAACAAGAACCGACTTCTTCGCCGGTTTTGGATCATCCAGCAAATCTGAATCAATCAGCTCGTAGCTTCGCGCATATGCCACAAACAATGCTTGGAAAGAAGCAACAACTGGAAGCGCAAGGAAGCCGCCAAGCGCACCGAATAGTCCCGCGCCTGCGAGCACACTGACGAATGCAATAGCAGGATTTACATCCATAGTGCGCTGCGAAATTGCAGGCTGGAAGATGAAATTCTCAATCTGCTGATACACCACAATATAAATCAAAATGTAGAGTGCATACCTGATTCCTACACTTCCCCATGCTGAAATAACTGGTAATGCGCCGCCAATATACGTTCCCACGGTCGGCACAAACTGAGAAACAAGCCCACAGAAAATAGACAGAGGAAGCCAATAGGGAACATTTAAGAAAATAAGAAATACCGACATACATGCGGCGGAAATAATAGCTAAAATAATGCGGCTGTAGAGGAAGCCAGAAATCTGATTCTGGAAAACAGTCCACACCACAATAAAACGGCTCTGTGTGCGCTCAGGGAGCCACTTGCAGATGGTTTGGCGCATACGAGGACCGCTGGCCGCGATGTAATACGTCACCAGAAGAACAGTAAGCAGTCCGAGTAGAACATTCCAAATACCAGCTGTAGCTGAAAGAGCCTGATTTGCGTAACCATTAAGCTGGTTAGTGCTGAATGATTTCAGAAGGCTGTATCCCAAATCATTAATGCTTGGCATAGTGACGCCAAATTGGCTATGTACCCATGACGTAAGATCTGAGTAGGCGCTAGGAATACTTGAAATCATTGCTATAAGCTGCTCTACAAGCATGCTTCCAAGAGCAACCATAAATCCCACAATTAACGCTATTGCCACAACCATCACGAAAATAGTTGACAGTGAACGCTTCCAACCGTGGCGTACCAGTATAAGAATGGCAGGTTCCATGGCAAATGCAATGAAGAGAGAAATGACAATATAAACGAGGACGTCAGATACTTTGCCCCATGAATTCCACACAAAAATAGCAGCAAAAACTGCAATAACTGCATAGAGAAGCGCTCGCCCTAGCCATTCCGGAGGCCTGCGAGGATCACCTTTTTCTGGGAAAATATCCGCTAAGTCTAAGCGAGTGTCTTCATCTCCGTAACGATCGTCTCGAATACTCTTATCTGCAGCCATGAGCATCATTATCGCATTTGTTGTGGTCAGGTATGGAGCCGAGCATCTTAGGAGCCAGGCTGTAGCCAACCTGCGTCAAATCTACCTTCAAAATTTATTCGGTCATTATTCGGCTATGATGGAAGCTATGCCGTCCGTATCGATTGTGATTCCTGCATGGAATGAGGCAGAGAGAATCACACAGTGTCTATACAATGCCACCCAGCAAACTGTTGCGCCCTATGAGGTGATTGTGGTGGATAATAAGTCGACGGACAACACTTGTGAGCTTGTTCGTGATTTTGCCTCTAAGCATCCTGAATCCAATATTATTTTGATGCATCAGGACGAGGTGCAGGGTCTTATTCCCACACGTAATTACGGATTGAACCATGCCACTGGTGAAGTGCTTGGCCGTATTGATGCTGATTGCATGCTCAAGCCAGATTGGGTGGAAGTGGTTTCGAATGTTTTCGATGAACACCCGTCTGCCATGGGAGCAACAGGCCCCGTGACATATTACGATATGCCAGCTCGCCTGATCTCCTTAATGGGAGACCATACCGTCCGCTCCCGCGTATACCGTGCAGACGGCAAAAAAGCTCTTCTTTTCGGGTCAAATATGGCCGTCCGCGCTACTGCATGGCGCGTTATTGCTAATGAAGCGTGCCGCGACGAAGAAGACGTCTTCCATGAAGATATTGACGTCTCTTTGCACCTCTTTGATCATAATTTCAGAACTGCATACTGCAAAGAAATGGTTTGTGGAATTAGTGCTCGGCGTATGGATACATCATTGTTCAGCTTCATGAGTTATATGCGCCGGTTCGATAACACTTTTAAGGCTCATCCACAGCACTATCGCGAGCGCTACCCAGAGATTACCTTAATTGCTCTCTATCCTATGATTCATTTGGCATATCCGTTCTACCAGAAGTATGCAAAGGCTCGTGGAATTGATCTGCCCAAACATGTGTGGGAGTCAGAACAGTGCAATCTTGGGTTAATAAAGTAGCGCGAATATAGCGCAAGACAAAGCGCAAATAAAACCTGAAATAAGAAACCGCTCCAATATATTCCCTCAGTTAAGTGGTTTATAGATTGAAGCGATTTCTTTAATTTTTTTAGTTTTCAGTTTTTTATCTTTACATCAAGGACGTGTAGATGGCCAAGATGTCTTCTTCTGTTGCCTGACGAGGATTTCCTGGCGTGCACACATCTACGAATGCATCGTGAGCCAAAAGTGGCAAATCAGCTTCCGTCGCTCCTACTTCAGAAATCGTAGTTGGGTTGCCAAGTTCCTTTGTGAGAGTGCGAACTGCCTCAACGGCTTCATCGCGCACCTTCTCAAGCTCGCCCGTGAATGCATCTTCTACGCCGAATGCGTTTGCAATTGCGCGATACTTTTCACCGGAGAATTCCTTGTTATATTCCATAACAGGAGCAAGCAGAATGCCATTTGCTACACCGTGTGCAACATCAAGGCGACCGCCAAGAGGATGAGCCATGCCATGCACCAAACCAAGACCTACATTGGAGTAAGCCATGCCGGTGATGTAAGAAGCATATGCCATGTTCTCGCCTGCAGGAACGTCACCCGCTACAGACTTTGCAAGATTCTGAGCAATGAGTTCAATAGACTTGAGGCTTAATGCGTCAGAAAGCTCCCATGCACCTGGAGTGATGAATCCTTCAATAGCGTGAGTCAAAGCATCAAGACCAGTCGCAACCTTGAGCCCACGGGGCATGCCGTCGGTCAAATCTGGATCTACGAATGCGACCACTGGAATATCATGCGGATCAACAGCAACGAACTTACGCTTATTAGCCGTGTCAGTAACAACATAGTTAATAGTAGTTTCAGATGCCGTGCCTGCAGTGGTAGGAACACCAAAAATTGGAACTGATGGGTTCTTAGTATCTGCAACGCCCTCAAGGGAAAGAACATCAGCAAACTCAGGATTTGCAGCGATAATGCCAATAGCCTTGCAAGTATCCTGTGGAGAACCGCCGCCAAGACCGATGAGGAAGTCTGCACCAGAAGCCTTAAACTTTGCAACACCATCCTGAATGCACTCAACAGGTGGATTTGGCTTTACATTAGTGAATACCTCAAACTCAATGCCACCCGCTGCAAGAATATCAGTCACTTTCTTAGCGGTTCCAACCTTCTCATCTGCCAAAGTTGGGTCAGTAACAACAAATGCCTTGTGGAAACCATGCGCCTTAGCAACATCTGGAATCTGCTGAATAGCACCGCGGCCAAAATGCTTCTTGGTTGAAAATCATGCGAAAGACCATATGAACTCCTTTAAATTGGTCTAAAGCTGAATATTAACTCATTTTACATTCTAATAACGAAGTTGAGAATCGTGTGAGCTGTGTCACAAGTTGCAGAGAAAAGTTGAATCCATACATAGCTCTTTTACGCGCTCAGAGCACTATAAATCTGGCTAGAGGCCTTTGCAATTGTTGACCACGAGGAATTATTAGTCATAATCACGATAATGTAGTCACCGTTGTCGGTGTACACAATACCGGCATCATGCAGGTATGCATCGAGGAAACCGACCTTGTCTGCAACGGTTCCATTTGAACCTATCCCAGACGGGATTCCACTGCGATATTCCTGGTTTTCTAATAAATTAATTAGGAATAAACGATCTGAATCGTTGAGGATTGTGCCGTCATAATATTGGCGCAAAATTGTTGATAAATCACGCGCTGTTGTATGCATGCTTTCGTAAGCAAAATTTGTATTCGTCGCACCGATTTCGTGCGCTTTAGACGTCATCTGCTCATATGAAGAATAGCCTGAGGTGCGCAGCCAAGCTTGGGGGCATGCGTTATCTGAATTGTGAATCATAGTGGTAATGCAGCTGCTCAGGGTCTGATTATTCAAAGTACTATCCAACGTCAAAGAACCATCTTCAACCTCTGACAACATATCGTAAGCAGCAAAAAGCTTGTACGTAGAAGCAGAAATCCAATCTGTATCAGCATTGATGCTCACAACTTCCGTTCGAGTTGACATGTCGATTACCTCGATGGAATAATCCACTCCAGAAAAGTAGTAGCTAAAGTTGATTCCAACTCCGTATTTAAGTTTGAGCTAATTGCATAGATATCTTTGCTCGTGCTGCTTGAGCTTGTAGACGATGAGCTTGATGCTTTTCTTTTACGAGTTGACGATCGCGAGACCTTCGACGATGAAGAACTTGATGATGACGAAGCTGAAGTAACCGACGCTTCAAGCACACTGCGTGAATTAGATTTTTTATATGCAGATGTCACTTCAGATAATGCAGCAAATGGAGAAATCACAAAAGAACAGACCACAACAATAGCAATACAAGCACTGAAGAGTACAGCTTTTCGTCTGGTAATGATGTGAGCTTTGCCCCTTTGTGCTGCGTGTCGAGCTGAATGAGCTTTGTGCAAGCGTCTTGGCCTTTCTTACATCCCCAATTCAAGAGCGCATATGAACTCAAGCTATATGTTTGTTTCTTTTTCTTTAAATGTTCTTCAACATATTTTTTTAACATGCTCCTTCAGCATGATCTTCAGACTTCTTCAAAAAGGTCAAAGTCCGTATAAAGCCACTCCATGTGCAAAAGCGGCACACTTAACCTATATGTCGAATATGAGTATTTGCTAAAAATATATGAAAAGAACAGTAAGAAAATATTTAAGAATCTCTGCCAAGAGATAATCGCGAGATTAAAATACAAAAAGCTTCAACCCAAAATGATTGAAGCCATTATTCGTACCCCCGGAGAGAATCGAACTCTCGTTGTCAGAGTGAAAGTCTGATGTCCTAACCATTAGACGACGGGGGCGAACTTGATAAATAATATACGAAGACCAAGATTTAGGCAAATTTGCGACACGTCGAGGTTTTCCGCGGTTTTTAAACCTTTCTAAATTTATACTTTTCTGAATGCAAAGTCATGGATTATTCTGCCTGCATCTAACCCTTTGCGCTCAAAGTTTGTTAAAACACGCCCATCAAAGCGCTTCGACTCATCAAAATCTTTATGCGGTAAGTCTTTAGCAGTATCAGCAGTACCCTTGCTTACATGTTCAGTTGCCAAGCTTGCAACAACATCTGCTTCAATCACAAAGTCTTGCCGAGTATCCATCACTTCGTGAACATGAAGTGCATAATCATCTATATCAGTAGCGATGCGCCACGCTCCCCCATCTGCTAGTGCAGCATGAACAGCATCCGCTAAGTCATTTCGCACAACGCGGCGCTTATGATGCTTAGTTTTAGGCCAAGGATCAGGGAAAAACGTCCACACTTCTTTAAGCAGGCCAGGTTCAACGACTTCCATTAGCTCCGGAGCGTTTACTTGTGCCATTTTCACATTCCTGAGCTCAGCTTTACCGGCAGAAAGTAAGGCATGTGCAACTCCCGGTGTATAAACTTCAAGTCCTAAAAAGTTCAATTCGGGGTGATTAGCCGCAGCAGCAATGATGTTTTCACCTTGCCCTGTGCCGATTTCAACGATTAACGAATTATCATTCCCCCATTTCTTCCGCACAAAAGCAGCATCGAGGCTGAAAGCTGGGTCAACCCCTAAATCATGGTCACCATGTGGAATATCGAGAAGATAATCAGGAGCATATTTTTCCCATGCACGAGCTAAGCGCCCTTCAATATGCGTAGAACGGCGCACAAAAGACACTATCCCGCGATTGTGCTTGTTTTCTGTAGCCTCCGTCACCATCTCTCCTCGTCTCGTATCGCAAAATTTACTCTTGAAAACATATTCTAAAGGCAGATATTTGACAAATATCTGTGATAGAATGAACAAAAGTAAACATAATTACTACATAATTAAACATCAATGTTCTATGGCTTACTTCACAGACGACGTTAGCCAACATAAACTAGAAGAAAGCTAGAACAAAAAATACAGAAAGAGGCAGGCATGACAGTTCTCGTTACTGGCGGCTGTGGCTACATAGGCGCTCATGTTGTATATGCATTGCAGCAGACAGGTGAAGACGTAGTTGTTGTTGACGATTTAAGCTACGGAAAAGCTGGACGCATTGGAGACGCTCGCCTTTACGGCATGGATGTTTCCGCACCTGGTGCAGACACTCTTCTCACAGATATCATGCGCAGCAACGCAGTTGATTCCGTTATTCACTTTGCAGCTCGTAAGCAAGTGGGCGAATCGGTAGAAAAGCCACTATGGTATTACCGTCAAAACATCAACGGCCTGCTCAATGTGCTCCAAGCAATGCAGAATTCTGGCGTTCCAAAGCTCGTATTCTCAAGCTCTGCAGCAACTTACGGTGTTCCTCCCGTTGACGTAGTTCCAGAAGACGTGTCTCCTATGGTTCCAATCAATCCTTATGGGCAAACGAAGCTCTTTGGAGAATGGATGGGGCGCGCCGCTGCCGAAGCCTTCGACATTCGTTTCTGCGCACTTCGCTACTTCAATGTAGCTGGATGCGGTCCAGTAGAGCTCGAAGATCCAGCTATTTTGAACCTTATCCCAATGCTCTTTGACCGTTTGCAGCGCGGCAAGGCTCCAGCTATTTTTGGAGACGACTACCCCACAGAAGACGGCACATGCGTGCGCGATTACATTCACGTGTCTGATTTGGCAGATGCTCATATTGCAGCCTTGAGCTACCTCGACCGTGATGAGCGCAAATACGATGCATTCAACGTTGGCACCGGCAAGGGAACTTCTGTGCGTGAAATCGTCGATGAAGTTAAGCGCGTAACAGGACTTCCTTTCACTGAATCAATCCAAGATCGTCGCGCAGGCGACCCTCCTCACCTCATCGGTTCCCCTCAGCGCATCAACGAGGAAATGGGCTGGCACGCACAATACGACGTTACCGACATCGTTGAGTCCGCATGGAAGGCATGGCAGGCAAATCCTGAGCATCATATCGATGTGAATACATGGAAACAGACTGACTAACTTCCTATCAGGGCAACGCTAAACCCTCATAAGAATCCCAGTAGATATTTCATTATTTCTACTTTTCATTCTTATTTCTACTCTTCACCAAGAATAAACAAAAGCAATAAACCAACGGGCAAAAAGAACGCAAAGCTCAATTAGGATGTATCAATTAGGATGTAGACATGAGCAATAATTTTCAAATCCCAGACTTCTCTAATCAAAATACGCAGCCACAGCCACAGTACTCACAGCCAGATCAACAAACAGACCAGCCTTATGCTCAGCAGCCCTATACGCAACCTACGAATGCATATGGTCGGCCATACTACGGCTACAACTATGGCTATGCGCAGCCACAACCCCCTGCAAACGGGTTAGCAATCGCAGCGCTCGTCTGTGGCTTTGTTATTGCTCCTTTAGGAATTATTTTGGGAGCAATCGCCCTTTCTCAAATTAAGAAGTCACACGAGAGCGGAAAAGGATTTGCTATTGCCGGTATTGCAGTTGGCACAGTCGTCACACTCTTCTTCGCTCTGATTATCGGCGCTGTTATTTATGGTATTTCATCCTTCACACGGTATAAAGGTGATTACTGTGGCACTTTCGATTCTGATTGCAGCAGTACCACCACTTCCTACTCCACCAATACCACTTATCAGCTTATTAAAGAAGCACAAGAACGGCTTAAAACACGTTAATTCGACACGCCGATTTCAAAAAAATACGGTTCAAAGTTGCACAGATGAAAAACTTATTGTAGAGTTTCTACTCGGTTGCTTGATTGCAATCGTGGCTCCGTAGCTCAGTTGGTTAGAGCGCCGCCCTGTCACGGCGGAGGTCGCCGGTTCAAGTCCGGTCGGAGTCGCTCGGAATTTTAAGGCCCGGTCTTCCGGGTTTTTTTAAAGTTCTTTGGCTCTGTAGCTCAGTTGGTAGAGCGTGCGACTGAAAATCGTAAGGTCGACGGATCGACGCCGTCCGGAGCCACCACTTAGGTCTCGTTTTTTACGAGACCTTTCTTTTTTTTGGAAAGCCTACTTGGAAGCGATAACCCTAAATAACTCTTTTAATGAAAGAAGACTACAATTCTTTATGGGTTAAAGCTAAAAAAATTAAAAGTGTGAGTGAATAGCGTGCGCACAGACTGTGCGTATCTCTTGGATACAGGAGGTTTGCTATGAACACGACTGATATAAAGAACATCAACACAGGTTCTGCCCCGATAACTGAGGTTTATGCTGCTTTAAGCACTTCTCAGAAGGGATTGAGTGAGGTCGAGGCAGAGAATCGGCTCAAAGATTTTGGGTCAAACCGTATTGCCTCCATACGCCATTCTTCTGTATTCAAAGAGTTTGTTAGCCATTTTATTAGCTTGATGGCTATTCTTTTATGGGTTTCTGGTGCTATTGCAATTTGTACTGGTAGCCAAGAACTTGGTATTGCCATTTGGATGGTCAACATTATCAACGGTCTTTTTAGCTTTTGGCAGGAGCACCAGGCTCAGAAGATGACGGATTCATTAATGAATATGCTTCCAACATATGTAAGTGTGCTGCGCGATTCTGAGCTGAAAAAACTTGATGCTCAAAAAATTGTTCCGGGAGACATCATCGAATTGCAGGCTGGAAATTCAGTTCCAGCAGATGCGCGTGTAATTAGCACTGCAAGTTTACAGGTTGATCAAAGCTCACTAACAGGCGAAACAGTGCCCGAAAGTAAAACTGTAGAATACAAGTCCAGGCGACGGTAATTTCACTGAATCTAACCTCTTGTATGCAGGCACAACCGTCGCTGCTGGAACTGCAATGGCTATAGTTCTCTCTACTGGAATGAATACAGAATTCGGTAAAATTGTTTCACTGACGCAAAACAATAAGAAGCATACAACTGCTCTTCAACGCGAACTTGATAGGCTCACTAAACAAATCTCTGTTATCGCCATCAGCGTGGGGATTATCTTCTTTATTTGTGCGATATTCTTCGTGCACTACCCTCTTGCTAAAGCCTTTATCTTTGCGCTTGGTATGATTGTTGCCTTTATTCCTGAAGGTCTTTTGCCAACTGTTACACTTAGCCTCGCACAAGCCGTCAAGCGCATGGCAAAGAAAAATGCCCTTGTTAAGAATCTCAACAGTGTGGAAACTCTCGGCGAAACAACCGTAATCTGTTCAGATAAGATTGGCACACTTACCCAAAATCAAATGACCGTTCATCATATTTGGACTAAGCCGCGAGAATATAATGTTTCAGGGCAGGGATACACGCCTAATGGAAAATCTTCTATAACGGCAAACGCGTAGCTTTAGCTAAATACCAAGACTTGTATCGTATTCTTGTGGCAGCAACGCTTGATAATGACACGGATGTGGACTTATCAAAGGATAAGCCAGATGTAGTAGGCACCCCAACCGAGGCAGCTCTGCTTATCGCTGCTCAAAAAGGTGGAATTGATACTCATGCATTGTGGCTGCAAACTCCGCGTATTTTTGAGCTTACATTTGATTCTGAGCGCAAACGTATGAGCACTGTTCACCATACTCATAATGGAAATAAAATCGTTTCGTATACAAAAGGCTCTTTAGATGACGTTATAAGCCAATGCAGCCGTATTTTTATTGACGATAACACGATGCTACCGCTTACCTCTCAAGATATTGCCGAAATCAATGAAGTAAATGAACGCTATGCGCAGCAAGGCCTACGTAGCCTTGCTCTTGCCATGAAAGTGCAAGATGCTATTCCCCAAGAGGGCTTTACTATTGCAAACACTGAAAGCGACCTCGTTTTTATTGGTCTGATGGCTATGGATGATCCTCCACGACCAGAAATTTACGATGCTGTGCGCGAGTGTCATTCTGCTGGGATTCGCATAATCATGGTTACGGGCGACTCTGCTCTAACTGCAAAGTCTATTGAAACCCAGATCGGTCTTGTTTCTGATGCAGCGCGCGTTATCACAGGTACTGAACTTGATGCTATGACCGACGATGATTTACGGCAGGCTCTGCACAACGAAGTAATTTTTGCTCGCGTAGCTCCTGAACACAAATATCGCATTGTTTCCACATTGCAGAAAAATGGCGAAATAGTGGCTTCTACCGGCGATGGCGTCAATGATGCTCCTGCACTCAAACAAGCCGATATAAGCATTGCCATGGGCGTTACAGGCACAGACGTGGCAAAAGAAGCTGCGGACATCATCTTGCTTGACGACAACTTCACTTCGATTGTGGCGGCAGTTCGTGAAGGCAGAGCCGTATACAGCAACATTCAGAAGTTCCTCACGTACATTCTCACATCTAATGTGCCAGAAGCCATGCCGTCGATTCTGTTCCTATTCTCTCGCGGACTAATCCCGCTGCCGATGACGATTATGCAGATTTTAGCTGTAGATTTAGGAACCGATATGCTGCCTGCGCTGGGACTAGGCGCTGAGCCGGCTGAAGTTGGAATCATGGAACAGCCGCCTCGTGCTCACAACGCACACCTGCTAAGTAAACGAATTCTCCTGCGCGCTTTTGCCTGGTATGGAATTTTAGAAAGTCTCGTGGCAGTAGGCGCCTATTTCTTCGTTAATTTGCAGAATGGTTGGCCTACAGCCAGCCTTGCAAGCAGTGGAACCGTTTACGCTCGCGCAACTACACTTGTGCTTGGGGCTATTATTTTCGCTCAAATTGCTAACGCACTTAATTGTCGCACCCAGCACAAGCCGATTTTAGCTTCTGGAGAGCCAAATCTGCGAGGAAACCATGCAGTATGGATTGGTATTGCGAGCGAACTTGTTCTCTTCGTATTCCTCACTTTCACACCAGGAATACAAAGCGTATTCAACACAGCCGTGCTGACATGGCAAGACTGGATTTATTTAATCGCTATCCCAATTCCTCTTTTCCTCATTGAAGAAGCTCGAAAAGCAATCATTCTAAGACTCACCAGCAACAGAGAGAACAGTGATAGAAAGAACAGTAATAACCGCAAGCAGCAATAGTACTAGTTAGTAGAGCGTTTAAGCTCTGCCCTAACCCAGTTGACGATATAGGGAGCTACTTCTTCGATTTGATCAATGGCGATTTCAAAATCTCTGGGGCCGCCATACCAAGGATCAACAAGATCAATGTCACTTTCATGACCAGCAGCCGGACGGGGCAGATTCGTGTCAAAACTGCGATACATATGCACCTCAGAAGCATCATCAGCAGGAATCTGACGGAGCAAAGCGCGCATGTGTGAAGCGGTCATGGGAAGAAATAAGTTCGTCTCATCAATCTCGTCACGCGTGATGCGATGCGCAAAATGATGCAGCGGAATTTCATAGCCTCGTTTGCGTAACACCCTGCGAGCACGAGAATCAATAGGATTTCCGTGCTCTTCATTGCTTACAGCACTGGATTTCACAGCTACTCGGTCAGCGAGTCCGGCTTCATCGAAGTATTTGCGAAGCACAATCTCCGCCATAGGAGAACGACAAATGTTGCCTGTGCATACCGTCATAATCGTATACTTCTTGCCGGAGACTGCCATACCGAAACTTTCTTTTCTCTTAATTATTTCGCAGCTTTAGCGAACTTTTCTATATGTAATAAATCTGAATCGAGAAATATCAGGACTTTGAGCTGGGGCGACCCAATCAGATTCATCCTCAACTACCCACATACCCGCGTGAACATACTGCATAATGTCTGGAGCAAATGTATCTGCTTCATAACGATTATCAATTTCTGTCATGAAGACTCTATCCGCAAACGGTAGTGCAGCATCAAAAATTTGGCCACCACCAATAACCCACACTTCACTACGATTCAAGCCATCATCAGGGATAGCAGGCTGACGAGCTAAATCAAGTGCGGCATCAAGCGACTCTACAACCGTTGCACCAGGAGCAACAAAATCTTGATCGCGGCTGACAACAATATTGTCTCGGTTAGAAAGTGGACGATACTTTGGATTCAAGGATTCCCATGTTTTACGACCCATAATCACTGGGTGCGAGACGGTGAGCTCCTTGAAATGACGCATATCCTCGCTCAAATGCCATGGCATTCTACCCTGTGCTCCAATTGCACCAGGCTTACCATCATCAGTGAATGCTTGCGCCCAGATTAAATTAATCGAAGCTTGAACGGCGCCTTGCTCTTCAAAATCGTCATTATCCCAATAATCTTCGGCTTCATTCTGCCCGGCCGAAACGGGCTGGGGTTGGTGGTAACCACTGCGGCTACTGTCATGCTCCATAATGGAAAAACTCCTTTAAAGACGTTACGAGGAAAAATTATACCGCAATAGGCGCCTTGATGGTCGGATGATGCTTGTAATCCAAAATGTGGAAGTCTTCGTACTTGTAGTCAAAGATAGAATCAGCTTTATCAATCTGAATCTTAGGATACTCATAAGGTTCACGTCCAAGCTGGGTTAACACCTGTTCAACATGATTGTCGTAGATATGGCAGTCTCCTCCAGTCCACACAAATTCTCCTGGCTCATAGCCGGACTGCTGAGCAATCATGCACGTAAGCATAGAATATGAGGCAATATTAAATGGCACACCAAGGAACATATCACAAGAGCGCTGATACAACTGGCAGCTGAGCTTACCATCGTTTACATAAAACTGGAATAGAGCATGGCACGGAGGTAATGCCATTTTTTCAACTTCAGCTGGATTCCAAGCAGAAACCACCATGCGGCGCGAATCGGGGGAAGTTTTCAAAAAATCCATCACATTTTGAATCTGGTCAATCGTGCGATTAGGGTCTTCTGGGGTTGGTGCTGGCCAGCTGCGCCACTGAACGCCATACACAGGGCCTAAATCGCCTGTTTCTGGGTCTGCCCATTCATCCCAAATATGAACATTATTTTCCTGCAGCCAGCGCACATTGTTACTTCCCTTGAGGAACCACAGCAATTCGTAGGTAATACCTTTGAAAAATACGCGCTTTGTGGTCAAAAGAGGAAACTTTGAATCTGACAAATCAAAACGCATCTGCTTGCCAAAGAGAGAAATCGTGCCCGTGCCGGTGCGATCTGTTTTCAATGACCCTTCTTGCAAAATTTCACGCACCAAATCCTCATAAGGCATGGGAATATCTGTTTGAGGGCGTGCTGGAATGCGAGAACGAATTTCTTGAAGTTCAGATTCTGTTAAAGCCATGCTTTGAGTCTAAGGAGCAGTGACGACTGTTCCATTCCGGATTACATCTATCCCCGACCATATATATTTCTTGACTCTTTCCCAGCTCCCCGCAATTCCGACTTCCGCAATTTCTATTTTTATTTCTATTTCTATTTTTTCGGAAAATATCGCTAACAACCAATTTCGCCTGTTGGCTCCGCACAATGCGATACATTATGAGTAATGCAAAGCTGCACAAAAGCTGCATACGAACACTACACAAGGAGACAATATGTCAAGGCTTTGGGTTGAGCGCAATAAGGATGGCTCTTGGGATGCATTCAGCGACGACGGAGCACACATCAAGTTCGGTCGCGGCAGCGATAAGGGGCTCTTTTCTCCTGGAGATTTGAGCAAGATTGCTTTAGCGGCATGCGCCGCGCTCTCCAGCCAATTCGCTATTGAGAATGCACTTGGTGAGGGAAATGGGGCACGCGTTGTTGTAGATGCAACATACGACAATGATAACGACCGTTATCTGCGTTTCCAGGAGCAGGTTGTTGTAGACGCGATTGACGCTGGTTTGAGCGATGAGGATGCCAAAAAACTTGCAGACCGCGTAACTCGCCACATTAACAAAGGTTGCACCGTAAAGCATACGTACGAAATTGAAACTCCAGTTTCTATGGATGTGACTGTTCGTCACTAAACCCATTAGACTTCAACAGACTTTCTTGTCTCTGAAAAACTGAAAATCTGAAAATCTGAAAATTCTAAGATTTGTTTGCACCTCAGTGAAAACAGTAAACAAACTGAAACATACTATAGAAACACTCTCGCTTTCTCGAACACTTTGTTCAACTCTTTGAACGAGGTGTTCGAGAAAGCGAGAGCAAAAAATGATATGTAAATTAGGCATGCAAACGCAAATATAAGCAAATGCAAAAAGCCTAAATTTTACTTTTTAATTCTTATTTAATCCTCATTTAATCCTTTTTAGTCCTTTATTCTTTGACTTTGATTGCTTTTAATTACTGTCATGCTCCGAATCGATAGTTGAAGCGATATCTTCTGCAACTTGAGATGGCGCTTGGCTGATATCAATCTGCTCAACACCAGCAATATCATCAATGGAAACCTTTGGCATCTCAGAAGCAGTAGCAGCCGTCGCCTTATCATCCTTTTCCATCTCAACATACTTGCGAGGAACTACATAGACTGGCTTTGCAGCATGCTGAATAAGACCTTGGCTAACCGATCCGAGAATCAAGCCTGTGAATCCACCTCGGCCACGTGAACCAACAACAATCACGTCATTAGTATCTCCAGCCTCGGTCAAAGCACCAACAGCAGACCCTGGCACAACAGATTCTTCAATTACCAAATTCGGATACTGAGTGCGAATAGGCTGAATACGAACCTTTAAATCATGCAAATAAGATTCCAGAACGCTCTTCGTTTCCTCATTTGCAACAGGATCAGCACCTTCAAATGGGCTCATCCCTGAGAACGTAGGAACTGCAGAAAGCACTGCGAGCTTTGCGCCCCAATGGTCTGCGAATTGTGCAGCGATTTGAAGAGCTTTTAACCCCCATTTGGATTCATCGGATCCAACTACCACATTTTCTATAGTGTTATTCAAATGCATTAGCTTGCCATCGTCATCAGTGTATGGCACAACCACAATTGGGCAATATGCATACGCGGGAAGGCTAGAACTAGTAGTTCCCAACATACGCTCAGCCAAACCGCCCTTGCCTCGATTACCAATCACGATGAGATTGTAGTTGCGGCTTAACTCCACGAACACACTTGCAGGATCTCCTGTAACAATAAGTGTTGTTACCTTAACACCCTGCTCTACAGCAATAGCTTTTGCTTTACCGAGAATATCTTGGGCATCTTTATGCGCTAAAACGTCATCGCCTACAGCCGTGTACGAAGCCTCAAATGAAACTGCAGCGTAGCTTGGCAGTGAATACGCGCACACAATATGCAGAGATAATCCTGCATGCTTCGCATAATTTGCTGCCCACCAAGTTGCTTTGTAGCTCGCATCCGAGCCATCTACGCCCACAAGAATAGCTTTATCATACTTGAACATAGTGGCCTCCTCGAAACTCAGAATGACTAATGCAACATTGCACTACGTCAACATCTCAAGATTAGCGCACCACACGCCACAAGTCCAAAGAGCTGCAGTCTTTAGAGATTTTAGGGATTTTTAGGAGTGAATATACTGAAAATCGCTCACATTAGTGAAAGTACGTGAGAAAGTCTTTCCGTTGCATGATGCACCACATTCTGAAGTGGTTACAGAGCCGTCTGCATTCACAGATTCGACGATTGCAACGTGACCATATGTGGAGCTTGCGCCCTCTTGACCACGAGCAAAAACCATAATCGCCCCAACTTCAGGAGTGTTGTCAACCTTATATCCAAGCGCTGCGGCTGAAGCTGCCCACTGGCATCCGTTGCCAAAGTAAGAACCGACTGGAAGACCAAGCTGATGGCGGCGAACATAGCACCACCATGTGCACTGGCTGAAGGAGTAAGCATTGCCCGTGTCTCCAGAATCATGAGTAATACTTTCAGCCACAGTTACAGACATTTGACTGCCGTTAAGTGACGTATCTGTTGACCAACTTGTATTGTTAGAAGAAACAGAAGTACTTTCTGAAGTTAAGCTTGAGCGCGATTCTGAACGAGAAGCCGCTGTAGCAGACGATACCAAGTTCGAGGAGGACGCTGCAGAAATAGCCTGAACTGAGGATGTGCTGACTGTTCCATCAACAATGCCGCTAAGTGGAGAAGTACCAGTTACTGCAGAAGCAACAGTGGTGCCAACAGTCCCCACAAGCATGGTTGCAGCAGAAACGAAAACTAAACGAGTTTTGCGAGCAGAACGTGCAGCAAGCAAACGCAATTCTTTGCGCGTTTTCGGAGCCTTATTTAGCTCTTCCCTGAGTGTATCTTCTACAGGACGAACTGCAGAAACCGCTACTGCTGTATGAGCCCCACGAACGCCCTTACGTTTGAAAGTAGGCACTGCCATTGCAGTACTTCCAGCGCGGTGAGCGTGTGCTCCACGAGCCTTGCGTGCTGCATGTGCTGCATGCTTCATAAACAGTTTCTCCTTGTAGACGACCCTTTCGATGATAATGAGACGCCTACCCTAACATCAAGCTTTTGCACTGCAAAATTACCAAACACCGCTTAAATGAAGATTTTGTGACATACGACACACACTGAAATAACACGCTTGTACGCCAAATGTGTAGATTTTCTTAAAATATCCTGAAAATACCTAATTTATGCACATTTTTAGAGAACGAATAGAAATTACATAAGCGGTTGGTATAGGGTTGAAATATGAGTTCACAACAAACTTCTAAAGTGATAATCCCCGAAGAATTGCTCCCAGGCGATGGCCGTTTCGGCTGCGGCCCGAGCCTAGTGCGCGAAGAACAGGTTGAATCCTTAAGCTCTCATGGTCGCACGCTTTTGGGCACATCACACCGCCAAGCGCCCGTTAAAGACCTCGTACGCTCTGTTCAAGATGGGCTGCGGGAGCTGCTTAATATTCCTGATGGATATGAAGTAGTTATGGGTAATGGCGGAGCAACCGCTTTTTGGGATATTTCCTGCGCAAGTCTTATTAGCCGCAAAGGTGCATTCGGAAGTTTTGGTTCATTCAGCGCAAAGTTTGCAGCAAGTGAAGCATCTGCTCCTTTCCTAGAAAAGCCAGCCGTATATTCCGGAGAATATGGCACTTACAAGCTTCCAGAAGCAACTGCAGGTGCTGACGTATATGCTTGGGCTCAGAATGAAACATCCACTGGTGTTATGGCTTCTGTTCATCGTATCGAGGGCGCACAAGATGGTGCCCTTATGCTTATAGATGCCACAAGCTGTGCAGGCGCTGTTCCTATTGATATTTCTCAGACAGACGCTTATTACTTCTCTCCTCAGAAGGTGCTGGGTTCCGAAGGTGGACTATGGGTGGCTGTGCTCTCCCCTGCCGCTATTGCTCGCGCCTATGCAGTGGAAGAAAGTGCAAAGCTTGAGGGTGCTGTGCGTTGGATTCCTCCATTCCTTTCGCTCACTAAAGCAATTGAGAATTCTCGCAAGAATCAGACTCTTAATACTCCTGCACTCGCAACTTTGCTATTGATGAATGAACAAATTAGCTGGATTAACTCCAATGGTGGTCTCGACTGGGCAAGTTCTCGAAGCGCTCAGTCCGCTCAAATCCTTTATGAGTGGGCTGAAGCAAGCACATACGCTGAGCCATTTGTTAAAGATGTTGACGCGCGCAGTAGCGTGGTTGCCACTGTTGATATCGACGAGTCTATTCCTGTAGCGAGTATTCAGGCTATTTTGCGCGATAGCGGTATTGTTGATATTGGTGGATATCGTCAACTCGGCCGAAACCAGCTTCGCGTAGGCGTATTCCCTTCTGTTAAGCCAGCCGATGTTTTCGCACTCACAAAGTGTGTAGATTATGCAGTTGAGCAGTTGACGCAATAACAAATTTTCCAAGGCCAGGTCTTGCCTTCACAGATACTCGCCCATCATCCGCGGCAATAAACACTGCTTCACCCGTATGAAGCAGAACTGTTTCTGTTTGCTGCGGATTTTGTTTTTGCGTGCACAACACTTCACCCTCTATGCACACTACAATTCGTGCAGTTGCTGACGCAGTCTCATACGCAGTGCCGTATGCGAGTTGGAATTCTTGAAGTTGCGGACGATATATTGTGCAGAAATCATCGGCTGTTACTTCAATCGAATTTTCAATTGGGTTAAGAGGACTGCTTGGAGCGCAATTCACACTATGCAACGCACTCGTTACATCCGTCGGCTTCACCGTCATGCCCAAACGAAGCACGTTGTCTGAATTAGTCATAATTTCAGCACCTAAACCATTGAGGTACACATGAGGTTCGCCAGCGGCTATGAATACGCAACCACCAGCTTGCATGGAAATAGCATTCATCATGGCGAGTGCTAGAACACTTGGGTCGTCAGGAAAAGTCTGTGCAGCGCATAACGCATGTTCGAGAGCATTAAATACTATGTTTTTCAATCCTCGGCGCTGTGCCACTTTAAGAGCATTACGGAGAACATCGACGAAATTTTTGCTTGTTTGATTCTCTGAGCTCTCTGAGTTCTCCGGATTCTCCAAGTTCTCTGGACTCTCCGAGCTTCCCGAATTTTGCATGCCTTTTGAACTTTTGCGCTGCAGGCAGATAAAGCGAAAGGCTTCGAAAATGCGTTTCTGATTCTCAGTCCATTGACTCGCCGAGTCTGGCATATCTGATGAAACGGCATGCCCAGCGAGCAGAATATCAGCCATTCTTTGTGCATATTCATGATTAATACAGCCAAGAGCGCGAATCTGATCCTCAATTTGCATGAAGCCCACGCTCGCCTTGAACGGCCCAAGTGCAAGAAGCATTTCATCTTTTGCGATAGGGTCTTTAAAGCTCCTAGAAGGGTTATCTAGCGGAATTCTTTGGCGATTTTGGCGGTGAAAACCCGCACGTGCTTCGTAACCGATGGGATGAATCTGCAAAGAAAGCGGAGTCTGAGCATAAATTATCTTAAAAAGATACGGCAGAACAGGCCCCCAATATTCTGAGGCCTGCTCACCTAAAAACTCGGTAGGATGCTGTGAAATCGCCGCGCTCAGCAACTGTGTGCAGTTCTTTTGGTTACTGCGATTATTGGGGATATGAATTGCAGAAGAAAAAGTTGAATGTCCAGAAAACCATAATTCAGCAAGATTGTCTGGGCTATCAATGTGAAATTTTTGCTGGAGAACAGTGTGCGAACCCCATTTATAGTGGCGCAAAACAGGGTCAATGCGATACATGGCCCTCTTTTCTGTGGATTCTTGAGTGAATATTACTCAGTTCATTCATAGTATATTCTCTGACGATATTTCGCGGTATGGTTGAAGAGTGAAGATTGCTCCTATTTATGATCCTGACGCTCGCAAACCTGGCCCCAAGGCTGTGCAGGTTGATTTACGCGTTTTGTTCACTATAGGAATGGCAATATGGGTAATTGCTACGCTGACCGTTGTGGCACTTAAATTTTTAGGAATTAATACTGCAGAGGCACTCACAATTTGTTTCTTTGGCGACGCAATCGGCATTATGCTGCTGTTATGGGAAGCAGCAAATCGCAATTTCTATCGCCTGCTCGCACTTATGCCGCAGAATTAGTAGCTAATGGCAAAAACAGCGTAAATGTGCTTCCATTACCCAAAGAGCTCCACACTGTTACAGAACCTCTATGCGTCAAAGCAACATGCTTCACAATAGCCAGTCCTAAGCCCACGCCATCTTGTGATTTCTCGTCTTGGTTACTACCTCTGTAAAAACGCTCAAAGATACGGGTCTGCTCAGATTTCGCAATACCTTTGCCCTTGTCAATAACCCGAATCAAAGCATGCTTACTATCTTCACTTTTGCTCACCGAAACTATTACCGATGATTTTGCAGGTGAATAATCGATAGCATTCTCAAGCAATTTAATCACAGCAGCTTTTATTTGGCTTGCATCTGCGTTAACCCATACTGAGTTATCAATCTTTTCGATAATTGTGACACTATTCTGCACAGCGCGAGCATGACACGCTTGTATTGCAGATTTCACAGCGAAACTCACTCGAATCCGATTCGACTCATTCGGCACTACTTTCTCCTGAGCCTCAATAAGTAGAAGCAAATCATCAACCATGTGATTCAAATACTTTGATTGCTTGCGCACCAGTGCTGCATCACGATGAATTTCCTCAGGTGTGGAATTCTCGCGCTCTAAGTCCTTGCTGAGCTCTTCGAGAGCCTGCACAGGCTGTTTCAACTGTTCAGACACATTCGTTACAAAGGCATTTCTCACTTGTTCAAAGCGGCGAGATTCACTCATATCATTTACTAAGACCAAAATAAAATGGTCGGAAATTGAACGAACAGTAATTTTCAGCCAATTTGGGCGTGTCAAAATTCCTGCTGCGTTGACAACGGAGTCATCGGGATAATCTTCTTCTACTATTTCATGAGATCTCATGCTACGTGATTTATCAGGTACTCCGTCAAGATTTCTGCCAGGCCCCAAAGCATCTTTGATTGGTTCAACTGCAGTCATGGTAACCAAATCAAAAATCTTGCGATGCCCACTGCTGCGTACTTCATCGATTGCAGATAAAACTTCCGGGCTGATAATCACATCATTATGAATAAGACCAAGGTCGTAGACGGAGGAAGAAGCACGAACAACTTCATCGTCATCATCCACCACAATAGTTGCTGAATCGAGAGTAGATAGAACTCGCAAAGTAGACTCATCTAAGTCATCGTCGTCGCTATCATCGTCGTCATCATCATCGTTGCGATGATGAATATTCCAGCGCAATCTATCGAGATTCAGCGAATTCCTAAAAAGAACCAGTGGGCTTCGACTCGAAGTAAAAAAAGGAATAATCAAGCGCCACACGGCCACAGCAAGAGCACATAATGCCACCGCGAACATAATGCCAATGATGATAATCATCACTATAGCTACCGGATTCATTTCCATAACTACATTGTGACATGCAATATTGTGCAGCTCTGACTAAAAAAGCAAATTATATTAGAATGAACACGTAAACCGTAAATATCATGACATGAAATGAGGCATACCAATGCGCGTGATTTTCAACGCTGAACTCAAGCATGTGGCGGAAGATCTCGATCATATTGCCCAGAATGTTCATTGGGCCATGATTAATGCGGGTAAAGCGCTGCTTGAGGCCGATTTAGACACTGCACAGGCCGTTATTGATGCCGATGCAGAAATCGATGCGCTTGAAAAATCAATTTTTGACCAGTGTGTAGAGCTTTTGGCAAAGCAGAATCCTGTAGCTACTGATTTACGGGTGGTTGTGTCCACTATTCGCCTAGCATCTACATTTGAGCGCATGGGTGATTTAGCACGGCACATCGCGGAAACGGCTCGTCGTGCGTACCCTGAGCACGCTTTAGCTAATGTAGAATGCACTGAACTCTTTACTAAAATGCAAGATTTTGACGAGGATGCTTCCTCTGACTTGATTGCTATTCTCGGCTCTCGTGACGTGCGCCGCGCCGAACAAATCATTCTTAACGACGATAAGCTCGATAAACTCCATGAAGCTATCTTCTCTATTGCGAATGATGAATCGTGGAATGGCTCTAACCAGCAGCTCATCGATGTGGTTCTTCTAGGCCGCTACTACGAGCGGTTCGGCGATCATGCAGTCTCCGTTGCTCGTCAACTGGTGTATATTGTGTCTGGTTTTGATCCAACAAAAGAACCTTCACTAAAGCAGCTTGACTCTGAAGATCGGGAAGACGCAGCTTAAGCAGAGACTAGAAATCAACTTCAAAATCTATGTCCTATAGACACAATTCTCAATTCTATAGACACAATCCCGTAGACATAAAATTGGGCATCCACATTACCTAGATTTTCTAGGATAATTAGCGGACGCCCATTTTTGTTAAGGATAGCTCTTTATAAACTTATGATACTTAGAATGTTTGGCTCTCTCCTACTTAACATTCTTGATGAGAAGAACGAAGATTGCACCAACAACAGCCATAATTGCCGCTGCCGGGAAGAGACCTGCATAGCCGGATACTCCAATAATCGTTGCTGCAACGATTGGTCCAAGAACCTGACCACCAGTGTTTGCAAGGTTGATAATACCCAAATCTTTTGCAGCTGATTCAGGATCTGGCAGAACATCAACATTAAGAGCCTGATCGACTGCGTTGAAGGTTCCCATGCCTGTTCCTACGACAATCGCATAGGCAATCATTGCACCAGGAGTCTGGTTGAAGAATGGAATGCAGGAACCAACAGCAACCAATACTGCGCACACAACTACTGGAATCTTACGGCTGCCGATACGGTCAGCAATAGGAGCAGCAATCACGGTCATGCCAATAGCGGTAATCATCATGCACAAGTTAATGATGGAGAGATAGTGAGAAGCACCCAAGGTGCTCTGCTTCATCAAATCGGTGAGAATGTAGAGCTGGTATCCAGCAATGGTGAACTTTGCAGCAACGATGAGGAACTTACCGAGCAAAGCCATGTAGTAGTCCCAGCAATTCTTGGTTGGGAATACGAAGTGTTCCATGAACATTTTGCCGGTGAACTTGCCTACTGGCATATCAAGGCTGGATTCTTCGCGCATGAGGATTGCGGCGAGTGGGCCACCGATCATTGCTGCAATCGCAAGAATAGTGAAGCCGAGGCCAACATTGCTCAAGAACGGGGGATGCAACCATCTGACCACCGTAAATACCTACGGAATATCCAAGTGCATACATAGAAGTAATTGCACCGCGGTATTTAGGAGCAACACGGTCTGAAAGCACAGCGATGAGCGGAGCTACAACCGCATTGAGGAAGAGCTGATAAACAGCCCACGACACAACGAGCATAGCGATAGATCCTGCAGCATTGACTACAAGTAACGAAATGCCAGAGAGAATTGATCCACACACAATCCAAGGAGTACGGCGTCCCCAGCGAGTGCGTGTCAAATCAGACAAAGCACCAAATACAATGTTTGCAATTGCTGCCACAATCATTGCACTTGTTGAAAGAAGAGCAACTACTGTTGCCTTATTATCACCTGCGAGGGCTGCTGCTTTGGCAGGAAGAAGCACGCCGTTAACGCCCATGTAAGGGCCCATCCAGAGCAGAACGCCAAGAATTAATGCCACACCAACGTTAAGAGGAGCTTTTTTCTGATCCTCGTCAGATGTGGTTCCTTTCCAAGTGGTTACTGAACTCATAATTCAATCTCCATTGATTGTGCATCATCGCTACCCCAGTACGAAGCAACTTCAATGCGAATTTTTCCTTTATTGAGCAAAATTGTGCGGGTGTTGCCATCCCACGTTCCCAAGCGAGAAAGGTCTGCTGTAACCTCAGCTTGCTTGCTGGAACCTGCAGGAAGTGCAACAGTTGTAAATCCAATTAGCTCACGTTCACCAGTTCGAGAGCCGTCTAAACGTGTTCCATAAACTTGGACTACCTGAATTCCATCACGATCACTCGTGTTGAAAGCATTTGTGGTGACTTTAGCCGTCATTGCTTCTGCATTAACATCAGCAACTGCAATATCACCAAATTCATAAGTGGAGTACGAGAGCCCATACCCCAGTGGGAACAGCGCTTCCACTCCTTTGTGCTGGAGAAGTCTTTGCCCATACCAACGAGTGTAAGTGACTTCATGAGCTGCAGAATCAAATTCTGGAAGATCTGCTTCAGTGCGAGCAATTGCATAAGGCAAACGGCCAGAAGGATTTGCTGCGCCCGTCAAGATATCCGCAAGCGCATGGCCACCTTCCATGCCGGAATACCAACCCATAAGAACAGCTGCAGGCTCGTCAATCCAGTCATCCATCAAAACCGCGCCGGCAGAAATAACCACTACAATCGTGCGAGGATTCACTTCAGAAACAGCTTTAATAAGGTCTATGTCTTCTTTATGCAAACGCAAAGACTGGCGGTCGCCTCCTACTGCATCAGACCCAAAAGTAGATTTTCCTGCTCTGATTGAAGCATTTACACCATCAATCATCTTCTGCTCATCAGCATTATGAGGAGTTGGCAGAAGTTTGAGCATGCTTTCATCCATGCTCGGCTTCAGATATTCGCCTTCATCGTTTGCTGTATAACCAACGACTACGATTGCAGCGTCGCTAGACTGAGCGTCTTCGATAGTTTGTCCCAGAGAACTTCGAGAGGCATCATGCACCTCTACCCCAGCTGCGCCAAACGCTTCTTCAATACCTTGCAAAGGAGTAACAACATAAGGCGAGCGCACACTTGATGAGCCGTCGTCACCTGTGTTTTCAACGCTTGCAAGTCTTCCTGCAACAGTAATCGTCTTTAGCTCAGACGTATTAAGAGGGAGCACAGAATTCTCGTTGCGCAGCAAAACTGCTGCACGCGCAGCAACAGTACGAGCTAATGCAACATGTTGTGCGTCTGCCGGAGTACTTGTGACTTCTTCTGTGCTTCGACGTGCATAGAAACGAAGTTGTGTGGCAATTGTCTGCTCACCAACTTTACGAACGTCATCCCAATCAAGCTCACCATTTGCCATCTGATCTTTGAGATGCTCTGCGCGCTGCTGGCGGAAAGGCTCTTCAATATTGAGCCCAGCTTTTACTGACTTTGCAGGGTTGCGCAACCCCCACACAAAATCTGATCCAACAATGCCTTTGAAATCCCAGTCTTTGCGGAGAACCTGAGTGAGCAAATATTCATTCTCTCCACAATATTCGCCGTTCACCATGTTGTATGCAGACATCACACCTTCTGCACCGTTGTCAATGACTTTCTTGAAATGCGGCAAATAGTCTTCGTGAAGAGTTGCTTCATCAGCCGTCACATTAACTTGGAAGCGAGAATTCTCCATGGAATTGCATGCAAAGTTTTTAACGCACGCCATCGAATTTGGATACACGCCCCGCGTAAGTGCGGCACCCATCTCACCTAAAATCAGTGGATTATCAGAGTATGACTCTTGCGAACGCCCCCATGCTGGATGGCGAGGTAGGTTAATGCACACGCCGCCGAAGTAGTTGCCTCCATTGAAGCGGACTTCTTCACCAATTGCTTTGCCAACTTCTTCCTCAAGTTCAACGTCCCACGTTGCGCCGCGAGCCATAGAAACAGGGAAAGCCGTGCCGTGACCACTTACACAGCCTCGCGGGCCGTCAACGAAGCGAATTCCTGGAATTCCAAGGCGCTCAATCTGCCCCATAATATACGGGCGAACATTGTATCCCTCTTGGAGAATTGCGGTGCGACCTTTCCAATACGTCACGTCACCATCGAGCAGCCAAAGACGTTCATCATCAGTTAGTTGATCATAAATTTGCGCAGCTTCAGTTGCAGCGTCAGTACCGCCCTGAACATTGCGTACGGAATGAGCAAAGACTGAATCATCAGCAAAATCTTGAAAATCTTGTTCTTGTGCCATGTCTCATCCTTGAGTTTCTTTAATTAACTTCATAGTTAATTATTAGTAAGCTATATAATAATCTGATTTAACTTACTTGTCAATTAATTAGAAAAATCCAAAGAAACCAGAGAAAATCAAGGAAACTAAAGAAAGATTACAGGAGATTAGCTCTTGTGAACCCAGCGCGCATCCGCAAAATTCTTCCATTCACCCACAAAATCAACACCTGCAGGATCACGAAGCCATCGAATCTGCAATCCATCCATCTGTGAGAGTACCTGGAGAGCTTCACTGCGTGGATTTTCAATACCATCATGGCAAGCTGCACGCTCAAACATGGCTAATACGCGCTTTTCACGCGCCTGATAATACTCGTGTGCGGGATGCTTCTGGCTAATTGCCTCCCCTTGCATGATGGTATATAGCTGCACCAACTCCGGCTGAAGAGCATTACGTTCCACAAACGCCATTGTGATGTCGTAAAGCCCAAATTGAGCGGACTGCGCATATACATCGTCATAGTGAATGCCGAGGTGATTCGCGAAATTTTCCATATCGATGCGATCTCGATGTTCGAGAACCGCAATAAGAAGCTTAACTTTACTTTTGAAGTGATACACCACTGCCGGCTCAGTAAGATTGCACTCTTCAGCAACCTGCCTCATAGAAAAACCCCAGTATCCGTGGTGCGCAATAACCGAAATTGCTGCTTTGATAATTTGCTCGCGTCGTTCGCTAGGGATCATGCGAGGATGCTCTACTTCAGGCATCTCAGCAACAGTCACAGACTTAGCAGATTTATCGTTCTGCATAACCATACACACCCCTCCATGCAAAAATCCTCACTTATCCTAGTGGAACATCAAACTAAAAGGTAATTATTGAGTCAAAAATGGCACAAGCACTTGTGTATACCGAAATAGTAGAAGAAAGAGTATGTGGCATCAAAAACTCATCTCTTTTTTTAATAAAAACTTGATAGAAAAATAGATTCATAAACTTTCAGAAGTCCACTACGTGGACCCGTAGTAGTAGTGGTAGTAAACTTTCCCTCACTCTTAGGAAGAGAGTATTGAGGAGAAGTTAGAAAATGCTTAAAAAAACTTATTACCATCATTGCATCCCTATCCATGCTTGTAGGAATATCTGCTTGTAGTAGCAATAATCAAAGTACAGCCCCAAAATATGCTGATAAAAAGGCTATGTCCATAATCACTAAAGGTCTGCAAAAACGTTGGGATGTTTCAGATCAACAGGGTGACGAAGCTAGTGCCAAAATCTACAAGGAAGCTGTTCAGACAGAAATTGATAACGACAAGAATCTGAAGTCCAGTAAATTTAAAAATTCTAAGCTACAAGAAGACGTCATCACATATCTCAATCTACTTGACGATTCGATGGATGTGCTGAACAAATACGGGTATGGTACTACTAAATTTGAGGAGCAATGGCAAAAAGTCTACGACAAAAGGACTGCACAGTTGAAGGTGTTAGTTGACAAGTATGGATTGAAGGTAGACTCCGCACATCAGGATAACTTCAATGAACTTGTTGCCAATGGTACTTCCGTCCAAAAAGAGAGTGCAACGAAAGAAGCTATTGAGGGATTGCTAAACAATGTAACTTTCGAAAAATCAGATGATGGATATGGGTATTACACCTACTCTGCAGTAATTGAGAATACTACTGATTATTCATTTAAGAATGTATCCCTTATTCTCGCTTTGTATGATTCCGAAGGTATTAAAGCCGAGGAAGATTATGCCGATACTAATTCTTGAGCTCCAGGTGAAAAAGTGAAATTTGAAACAGGTAGCAGCGTCGATGCCGCTCAAATAAAGCCAACCGTCAATTATTACGAAGTAGACGAGTAATACCACTCATATTATTTTGCCGATTGCAACCTTGGGCGGTGTTTCTGACGAATTAGCGTTGAGAAATATCGCCCATTTACTTTTAGAGGATTGAAGCTTTGTGGCACATATTCCCATCCCCACTATTCTTCATTAAACAGTGAAACCATACTAGTTAACTTATGCCATTCCTCAACGAAATCCACATTTTCAGGCTCGCGTAGCCACTGCAATTGCAGTCCATCCATCATAGATAGAACAAGTCGAGCAGCAGCATGCGGATTCTCTTCCCCGACGCTCTTAGCTGCCAGCTTCGCAAATAAATCAAGAGTAACCTGTTCACGCTCTTTCAAAGCAGCATATGCTGGATGACCCTCATCGAGAGCTTCTGCTTCGAGAATTGAATACATCTTGACTTTCAAAGGATTCTTGGCGTTATAACTCACTAGAATGTTGCACGCCTGATTCAAAGTTAGATTCTCTATTTCTTGCGAAGGTGATTCACCTGACTTCAAGTCACCTTCATTGCGGCCAGTTACTCGCACAATTTCGGTATTAACCTGTTTTATTTGGTCTTGCTCAATGTATTCAAAAACCTTCATAAGCAGCCCAGTTTTATTTTTCACATGATGAATAACACCAGCCACGGTGATTCCGCACTCACTGGCAACATCTTGCAAAGACATTCCCCAATAGCCGCGTTCAGCCATAATATCTGTTGCAACGCGAACAATCTGAGCAATTCGTTCCTCAGAACTCAAATGAATATGCTCGCGTGAACGTCGTACCATAATGAATCTCTTCCTGTAATCCTTGGGGCTGCTTATTCAAAAGCCTCTTCATAGTGTACACAGATACAAAAAAGACCCCACCCGCAAGGAAGAACGAGTGAGGTCACCGCAAAGGAATCTAATTTATGCATGAATGAGAATAGTATTATTCTTCTCCTCTACCGGAGCAAAATAGGGGTGCTCATGGAAGAAGGTGTTTGGACGGTGCATCGCGTACTTCAAATCGCCCTCAAATGTGCGGAACAGCATGCCGTGCCCGCCGTCTGCAACAACAACTTCAGGATCATGTGACCAGCTACCAAAAATACTGCCATTGTCAGAGCGCGCAATACCTACGGAATAGCCACCTTCACCCCAGCTGGACCATACGCAGAGCAGAGTGCCGTCTACAGTGCGATGGAAGAATGGGCCATCAGAGAAGTATGCATCTCCTTCAATACCAAATTCATCCTTTGCGAATGGAACGATTGTGTTCCATTTGGCATCTGCAGCACTGAAGAGAGTGAATGGATTTCCAGCAGGACTCAGCAAGTCATCAGAGAGCTCAATAGCGCACATATCGCCCTTTGGAACATCTTCAAGAGTATGGGAAAATATCACATAAGTCTTGCCATTCTCGGCGTAAAGAGTACCATCGATGCAGGCCTCAGTTTCTGGAGTTAGGCGACCCTCGAATTTGAATGGACCCGTCGGAGAATCGCTTGTGAACATGTGAATGCCCTTCTTGCGACCATCCGAACAACCAAGAGTCGCAATAAAGTAGAACTTGCCATTGCACACATAGCATTCGGGAGCCCAGTAATTCTGGTCCGCAAAGAAGCCTTCCTCACGGTGATAAATCTCGATATGTTCAGACCAGTTTTCAAGGTCTTCACTTACATAAACATCGAAGCCATCCATTGCGCTCCAGCATGATTCACTGCGAGTTGCATACGTATAGTATTTACCCTCAAATGGAACGACGAACGGGTCACGAACTGTGATATCGGAATTCTTCAGTGGATACTGCATTGTATTTTCCTTACCTTATTTCCTTACTTTTTCTTTTTGCTGCTTATTTTTTTACGGCTTTAAGAATCCTGGGATCCTTGAGCTTCCCTTTCAGCCGGTGCCGTCTGCGCAGCTTGCGTGCTCTGAAGAGCCTTCTTCTGGAAGTTAGTCGCGATGAAGAAAATTGCCACGAGTATTGCGAGCGCTGCGGAAACACCCATAGCACCAGATGCCTTGCCACCCAGAGTTGCATTGTTTAAGCCGTTGATAATGAATGGACTCATGAAACCGCCAATCGACGAAAAAATGTTGAGCACAGCCATTCCCATTGGGATGAATCGCGGCTCTACAAGCACAGTAATCATAAATGGAGAGGATGCGTAGTAGAAGCTCATGGAAGCATTGACCAGGAATCCTGCAATGAACTGGGCTGGCAGAGTTGGAACGAGTGCGGCAATAAGGAGTGCAATGGCTAAAGTTACCCATGTGAGTGAAAGCATGTGAGCTTGCATTTTCTTTGCAATCATGCCAACACTGAATCCTGCAAGCAGACCACCAACTTGACCAATTGTAGAGATAAGACCTGCCACATCACTTCCACCAAGATGATGCTGAGAAATAAGTAATGAATAATTGTTGTTATAGCCATTATTCACAACCAAGAACATCAATCCAAAAATGGCAATAATAAGAACATTTGGAGAAAGAACCTGCTTGAAATCAATCTTGGTATCGGTAGTGCCATCAGCATTTTGCTTACTTACCTTTGGAAGAAGAATTGCACACACTACAAGCACAACAGCAGCATAAATATAAACAAGATACGCGCTATTCCAGCTAATAGTTCCAAGCTTGCCCGTCAGATACATGAAAATCATTGCGCCAATACTGGCAAATACTACCTGATTACCCATCATGCCTTGGCGCTCTTCAGGAGCGAAGTAATCAGCCATAAGTGCAGGAAGAATATTACCGAGAGTCCCCATACCCATACCCAGCAAACCTGAGCATACAATCAAAACCTACACATTAAAATGCATGACATAGGGAAGCAAACCAAACACGAAAATAAGTGCAATGCCTGCAAGAGCAATCGTCTTATTTGCAACTTGCATAGAAATTTTGCCGATAATCAAAGCAGCTACCAAACCCGTCAGATTAGCGACTGACAGAATCAGCTGCACTGTGCTAAGCGACTCATTGGGGAATGCTGCCACAATCAAACTCATAACCGGAGAAATAAAGAGTGAAGCCATATTCAGCGTTGCTATGGCCAGGACTCCAATCTTTGCTTTCGTAGTAGTTCTCATCAAAACTCCTTATAATCAACATTGATTCTGATAGTTACTACATCGTAACTGGCAGAATTTCATAGCCTTTTATAGAATTATGACTAGTTTCTGCTCTATTCTGACCTAAGGATTATTGTGGCAAAAAATATTGTTTCGATTCCTGACTTGCCAACCATGCATTTGGATCAAATTTCACAGAATAGTAATGAAGATCTTTCTAAGTTTATTGATTACGCAGCCGATTCCAAACAGCTTTCACACCAAATTTCACACCAAAAAATATTGCAAAATTTTGTAGGAGCATACGTCACTTTTGCAGATTTATGCAGACTAATTCCTGAACTACATGAAGAGCAGAATTTTGGAATTGCTATGCATCGACACAAGTACACATCACAAGTTCTTAGCCACGACTACTACAGTCTTACTTTTATATACGACGGCATACTACTCGTCATCACACGAGAAAAAAACATACGTTCTCAATGCTGGGTCTGCACTGATAATCCCACCTAAGGTTGCATATATTATCAGTCCTATTGTTAATGATGGTATCGCGCCACTGAGCGTTGATTTGCTTATAACCAATGAACTCATTAACGAAACTAAATTACCATTCTTAGCCAATTCACAGCCACCATTAGACGCAAACTCTACTTCGCCTCCCCATTGGTGTGACTATAAAAAATCTAGTAACTTTACTTCCGACAACTCCCAATCAATTTCTGCAGTAGTGAATCGTCTTATTTATGCATATCACGATTCTCAGTTCACACTGAACGATAACTGCTTCGGCGCTATACTCATGCTTTTTAATAGGTTAGATATTGCCTCCACGAACGCATCTAAGCAGAGTGAGTTTGAGCAGAAAATACATGAAATAATCGAAGAAAATCTGAGCAGCATAACCGTTGAACTTGCAGCAGAAAAACTCGGGTACAGTTCCGGATATTTATCACGTAGGTTGAAAAAAGAAACTCATCATACTTTCGTGGAGCTAGTCACCGACGCACGACTCAATGCTACGCAGGATTATCTTTCACGAACTGATTATTCTACGGAACATATTGCTGGGTTAGTAGGCTATAGTAGTGCAAGCTATCTCTATAAAATTTTCTCAAAGCGCTTTCACATCACTCCAGCTCAATACAGAAAGCTTTTTACAGAAACAGAATTTGCAGATACCTTGCGCTCTCAAAATCTATGATTATCTCAGTTTCCCTCAATCTTTAAACTTTTCTCTATCGAGCATTTTGATAACTTTTGCTGGATTGCCCACAACTACTGCATAATCAGGAACATCTTTAGTAACCACAGTCTTTGCCCCAACGACTGCATGAGCTCCCACACAAACACCGGGAGGGATGGTAGCACCAGCACCAATCCACGCGTCATGCTTAATGAGAACAGGTTTACATGTTAGGATTTTCAAGTCATAAGGATCATGATTATTGCTGATAAGCTGAGCATTTGCAGCAATTTGAACGCCGTCTTCAATGGTGATTCCACCACGAGCCATCATCAGCACATTGCCGTTAACGAATACACCTCTGCCAATTTTCACTCTGTCAAAGCATGTGCCAAGGAAAGGCGGAGCCAAAGAACTACCCTCAGAAAGATTGTCACCAAAAAGTTCCTTCAGCAGAGCATTGTATTCATCCGACATAGGCAGTGCGTGATTCAGTTTAAACACAAGCTCGTTATTTCCAGCGGTTTGAGCCTTCTCTTCAAGGGTGAATTTACGAATATCTACACGGGTCTCTTCAACGTTCATAGTCTCATCCTAAGTATTCTCACCACAGTTTCCTTGAAACTATTCAAAAGCAGGAGCCTAAATATTTGCATTATGCATGACTAAAAAATATAACTAGAAAAACATAACTAGAAATCTTTACGCAAGAAATAGTGTGTTTCACCTTCGCAAGGAGAATCCTCTATCTTTGCCATCACCTCATAGCCACGGCCAAGATAGAACTTCCACGAATTAAAGCTCATCGATTCCAAAGTCACGTGCTTGCAATCATGCTCAAGGGCAATCTGCTCAACCTTTTCAAGCAGTTTTGAGCCCACTCCCTTACCACGAGCATCCTTATCAACGTAGAAAAAGCGAAGACTCAGAGTATCCCAGAAAATATCGCCAACAATGCGACCAAGTACACCGCTCTCATCCTCATACACGTAGCTAACTTCCTTTGAACGCATATTGAGATTGGGCATACGTTTCTTCGTCATCGTATTGAGAAGTCCAACAGTTTTCTCAGCATTTTCCTCATATGGATATTCATGAATATTTTCGGTCATCTTTGCTTTTCATTGCGATAAATAGCAATTCTGTTCCACACCAACAGAAAAATATATCACTGACTGTCAACGCACATCCATTCCTCTTCAACTACTTATTAGCAGTAGTTATCAGCATACAAAGAGGGTGTGCAGAGTAGTAGAGAAGGAAAACAAATGCATTTTCCAGCACACATTTAAGCTCATCAATCACATTGCCTTCCAACAGTTCTCCTTCATAAAGCTAGAAGTAGTCGCGATATCCTCGCCTTCATAGAACTGAACGAGAAGCTCCTTAAACTTTGGTACTTCTTTCTCTGGAATAACCAAAAAACCAGCTCCACGAGAAATCAGGAAATGATTTGCAAAGATAACTGACGCACGCTTATTGCCATCAAGAAAAATCTGAGTTTTCATACAATAAAGGCATAAGTTGATAGCAATATCTATTGAGTCCTGCTTACTCTCAACAATTTGATGAATTTCATTTTTAACATCAATCTCATTCGGAATCGGTGGAATAAAAGATGACCCACCAATAGTCACTGGTACACTACGAATACGACCACCATCAGCAAAGAATCCTTCATTCACTAACTTTGCAATATGGCTAAGCATATAGTAGTTAGTCGAGCTTGCAACAACGTCTTCATCCAAGATGAATTCCCACGCATGCTTGAGATTCAGAACCTTCTGCACATCGCTCGCTGTCACGCCTGAGACTTTGCCATTCTCGATAATCTCTTCAGTTTGTGGGAACGAAGTTGCCACGCCTTCAAGTACCGCCTGGTTATAGATATTCGTCTTCATATTGGCACGAGCGAAAGCAATATTATTGATGACTTCAGCGGGTAAATCCACATCTAAATAGCCAGTAGCAGCAAGTTGCTTTTCTACTACACGCAGCTCCTTCCGTATTTGGCGAGCTTCTCGTGCATTACGAAGAAGTAGGTTGTAGAGCTCCTCGGTATAAACACCAACATAAGTAGACTTCTGCTTACCTGCAATGCGCTTACGCACATACAAATATTTGCCATTACTTAGTTCTTTAATTTCAGGATTACCATCATAAGGCAGCAAATTTAGTCGAGATTTAAGGTCTGCTCTACTCCTTAGTAGCTCTTGAGCATCTTCAATATGCAGTTCCATAATCTTCCTTTTAGGGAGCATTTTCTATGAATATTTTATTCATTTGCTCCCTAATTCACAAGTATAAGAATCTCTTAGAGCAACGAAAGCCAACCTCCTAAGAGATTGGCTTTCCGAAAAATCACAGATGAGGCTAACCTCACCTAAACAAGGGCATCGTGTAATTACTTACCCTGATTTGCAACTGCTGCTGCGCCGGCTGCTGCTGCTTCTGGGTCGAGATATTCACCACGTGGCTTAATTGGCTTAAAATCTTCATCCAATTCGTAAAGCAGCGGGATTGCGGTAGGAATGTTAACCTTGGAAATTTCTTCTTCGCTAAGGTTATCAAGCATCTTTACGATTGCGCGCAAAGAATTGCCATGAGCAGCAATAAGAACGGTCTTACCTTCCATAAGCTGTGGCTTGATGTCTTCTTCCCAATATGGAGTGACGCGCTCTACAACGTTTGCAAGTGCTTCAGTTTCTGGAACTTCTGCATTTGCATAACGAGGATCGTTGTTCTGAGAGTACTCATCGTTAGGGTCAATCTCTGGTGGTGGGGTGCCATAAGAGCGGCGCCAAATCATGAACTTTTCGTCGCCATATTCTTCGCGAATCTCGGTCTTATTCTTGCCCTGAAGAGCACCATAGTGACGTTCATTCAAACGCCATGTGCGCTGCACAGGAATCCAGAGACGGTCTGCTGCATCAAGAGCAATGTTTGCAGTGTTAATTGCACGGCGGAGCAAGGAGGTGAAAACAATATCAGGAAGAACGTTCTTTTCCTTCAAGAGCTCGCCACCACGCTTAGCTTCTTCGCGGCCTTGGTCTGTCAGTGGGACATCTACCCAACCAGTGAACTGATTGGTCTTATTCCATGCGCTCTGTCCGTGACGGAGCAATACTAATTTATATGTCATGCTCACCAGTCTAAAGCTTTTTGCAGACGAATGCACAAGTTTGAACTGGCTTTGAGATTGAAGGTATTAGAAGAAAGTGGCTGCCAACACCACGAAAGGAAAAGCTAAAAGAACACACTGTAAAGACGCTAGAGAGAACATCAGTTGTGCAGGGAACGGCTGAAGAGCTTTTTTACGAAGCCCATACAGGGATTCTCCTTCAAGTGGAGGATTGCACCGTGCAATTATGCGATTAATAAGGATTGTAATTACCAATCCTGGGACTATGGAGAGTATTGGAGAAAAGCCGTACTTGATAAAATCAAGCGTCCCAAGGAAAGCAATACCAAATGCCGCTTCGCTGAAGAAAAGAAGTAGCGTTAAGGATGCAGAATACCCCATACGAACTGCGAGAGTCTTTTTTCCACTCATCTCGTCAGATTTGATATCTCGAATATTATTGACAAGTAGTACTGCGCATGACGACAATCCGCTGACGATTGCTCCCCCAAAGCCAGCAATCCCAATCTCCCCTGTCAGAAGAAATTCAGTTCCCAAAACAGCAACAAGTCCAAAAAAGACAAAAACTGCGAGCTCGCCAAATCCTGCATATCCATAAGGATTTTTGCCGCCAGTATAAAACCAAGCCGCAATAACTGAAACAATACCTACAAATAGAAGTAGCCAGCGACCACTGATGATGCACGCAAAAAGTCCTGTAAGGCAAGAAATTCCGGCCGCAACTACAGCAGCGCGAAGCACTAACTTTTGCTCTACTCCACTAGCTACGAGGCGACTTGGCGTGTCAAGATTGACAGAGCTTGCACGATTTGCAGGAGATACAGAAAAGGTAAAAAAAGCAGAAGAGACAAATTTATCAGTTTCAACAATAGGGCTTTGTCGATCAGTTTGTTCGGTTTTTTCCAAGTGCTCAGAATTGTTTTCTGCTCGCCCAGCGCCAGTCCGCCCAGCGTCCGTTCCACGAATCCCATCGGAATAGTCGTTAGCGAAGTTTACGGCGATCTGCAATCCGACGGCAACAACGAGAGCCAAGAAGAAAAGAACAAGATAGGACGTTCGCCATACTAAATCTGCCCCAAAACTTGCGATTACGTTCACAAGGGTCGAATCATCAACAATTGCAGCGGCCCCACCTATAAAAACAGCCGCAATACCAGCCGACAATGTTCGCAAGCGTACACCTGCAATCCATTGGCGAACGGTACCGCGGCTATGTGATGCCATAAACCAGATTTTACTAGCTTTACTAGCTGTTGATTGGCTTTACGAGCGGGAAAGTAATAGTTTCTCGAATCGTTGCACCGGTAAGAGCAATGAGCAAACGATCCAAGCCCATTCCCATTCCGCCAGCTGGAGGCATGCCCACACCAAGCGCTTCGATGAAGTCCTCGTCAATGTCCATTGCTTCATCATCCCCAGCCATAGCCATTTTTGCCTGAGCCACCAGACGATCTCTCTGAACAACAGGATCATTGAGCTCAGAATAAGCAGTGCCAAGTTCAAAGCCACGAATATAAAGATCCCACTTCTCAGTCACACCTGCAACAGAACGATGAGATTTGGTTAGCGGACTTGTTTCTACCGGGAAATCACGCACAAATGTTGGCTGCCACAAGGTCTGAGGGTCTTCAGTGTAGAAATGGTCCCACAAATGTTCAATCAGCTTGCCGTGATTCTCAACCTTGTCGCGCTCAACACCAAGCTTGTCTGCAAACTTACCAAGAGTTTCAACAGAAGTTTCAGGAGTAATCTCTTCGCCTAGGCTTTCAGAAAGGGAGCCGTACATAGAGATAGACTTCCACTCACCACCAACATCATACTTTGTGCCATCTGCCAAAGTTACTTCCGTGGATCCGAACGCGTCAATCGCCGCTTGCTGTACAAGAGACTTAGTGAGTTTAGCCATGGTGTCATAAGTGCCGTACGCTTCATATGCTTCAATAGTTGTGAACTCTGGAGCGTGCGTGCCATCAGCACCCTCATTGCGGAATGCGCGATTGATCTCAAACACACGGTCAATACCGCCTACAAGCATGCGCTTCAAGAAAAGCTCTGGAGCGATGCGTAGATAGAGATCCATGTCGAAAGCATTCATATAGGTAGTAAATGGACGCGCAGCCGCACCACCGCGAATAGCCTGAAGCATAGGTGTTTCAGCTTCCATATAACCGCGGCTCTCAAAATTACGGCGAAGCGAGGAAACAACTTTTGCACGGTTGCGAACCATATCACGCATTTTGTCATCCACAATCATGCCCAAATATGGTTTACGCGTGCGCTGCTCTTCGTTCAAATCCTTGTGCATTGCCGGAAGCGGGCGCAGAGCCTTTGTTGCAATCTGCCATTCAGACGCAAAAACAGAAAGCTCACCTGTCTTGGAAGCAACGACCTTGCCCTTAATAAACAAGTGATCTCCCAAATCAACAAGCTGCTTGAAAGACTTCAAAGAATCAGCGCCTACTTCACGCTTGGAAATCATGCCCTGAATATGAGTTCCATCACCTGCCGCAAGCTGAACGAAGCAGAGACCGCCACCATTACGCAAAAAGATTACGCGCCCAGCAACACCCACAATATCTTCAGTTTCATCGCCAGCTTTGAGTTTGCCATCATACTTTTCACGAACCTTCTGAATCGTTGAAGTAATATCGAGCGTAATCGGGTAAGGATTGATGCCCTCTTTAAGCATGAGAGCACGCTTGGCAACGCGCATTTGCACCTGTTCAGGGTGAGCATTTGAGCCGAATTCCTTGTTAGAAGGGTCAATTGCCTCATCAAGGGTTGCACCATCATTGATGCGCTGTGCAATCGCTTCATCTTGAGACTGCAGCAGTTCTGCACGTTCGACAGTGGTCATAATATGCTGTTCAGATTCAGCATTTTCCTCATTATGCAAATTTGCTGCATCCTGTGCTGCACTCTGTGCATTATCGAAATTCTCTGTAGCGTCAGTCATAAAGCAAAAGTCTACGCAAAGCCCACGAAGTAAAGCAGCACTAGCAATACACTAACAACAGCACCAACAAGTTGCCGAATCTTCGCCCGTCGGTATAATATCAATCAAGGTTCGCGGGCTGTAGCGCAGTTTGGTAGCGCGCCTCGTTCGGGACGAGGAGGCCGCGGGTTCAAATCCCGCCAGCCCGACCATTTGAAGGCTCCTAGGAATAAGGGCTTTTTACTTACATGCGACTACTGCACATGATGGTCAATAGTTTTAGCAATTCCATCGCCAAGCATTTGTACAATTTGCACAAGGATAATGCATAAAACAACTGCTACAGCCATAACATCGTATTGGTACCGCTGGTAGCCGTAGCGAATAGCAATATCACCAAGGCCACCTGCACCGACAGTGCCAGCCATTGCAGAGAAACCAAAGAGCGTGATAAAAGTCAATGCTGCTCCGCGTATAAGCGATGGCAGACTTTCAAAAAGCAAGACTTTGAAAACAATCTGAGCATTACTCGCGCCGAAGCTTTGTGCCGCTTCAATGAGCCCGCCATCAACCTCAGCAAGAGATTGCTCTACTACACGAGCCACAAATGGCGCAGCAGTAACAACAAGAGGAACCACAGCACCCGGCACACCTAAAGATGTTCCCACAATGAGCCTTGTTACTGGAATCAAAGCCACTAACAAAATAATAAAAGGAACAGAGCGAACAATGTTGACTATCGTGCCCAAAAATCCGTGAACAAACGAATTCGGCTTGATGCCGTTCTTTGCAGAAGTTACTAAGAATACGCCAGATGGTAAGCCAATCACGTAAGCTAGAAGAGTAGCCACAGTGGTCATAATGAGAGTGTCAATGACACCTTGAACAAGTAAATCACCATAATTCGCGATAAATTCTGTAATGGCTGCGTTCATTCTAATTTGCTCCTTGAGTGGTATTAGCTGAATTCTTTCGACGATGATTTTCCACCTGTGCGTTGTGCATCAGAGTTTTCAAAATAGTGCTTTGTGGATGTGCAAAAAGCTCTTCAGTATCACCAATTTCTACAATTTGCCCGTCATCAATCATGGCAATCCTGTCGCAAATATTGTGTGCCACAGATAACGAATGAGTAATAATTACAAGAGTTACTCCAAGTTCTTGATTGATGCGATGGAGCAAATCGAGGATGGACGCAGTTGTGGTAGAGTCAAGCGCACTCGTAGCCTCATCGCACAACATAATTGACGGATTACGCGCAAGTGCACGAGCAATAGCTACGCGCTGCTGCTGGCCGCCCGAAAGTTGAGAAGGATACCGATCTTCAAAGTCGGATAACCCCACAAGAGAAAGCAAATAGCGCGCACGATCCTCACGCTTACCTTTATCAACGCCTGAAAGCTCTAACGGAAAAGTAACATTGCGTAACACAGTGCGCTGCTGAAATAGGCTGAAATTCTGGAAAATCATTCCGATATTCGCGCGCAATTCACTCAACTGCCGCCCTTTAGCGTCTGTCACATCTTTCCCGTCGATGAGCACACGCCCTGTAGTCGGCCGTTCAAGTAGGTTAATGCAACGAACAAGCGTAGATTTCCCAGCTCCTGACGAGCCCAAGATGCCAAATACTTCACCTGAATCAATTGTCACATTAATATCATGCAAAACTTCGTGGCTACCAGACGCACTGTCATAGCTTTTATGCAGATGTTCAAGTTGAATCATAAAAAAACCAATCATTAAAAAAGGGATGAAATAGATAGAAAGTTGAGAGAACACAAGAGCCATAGAACAGCATTCAGTGCTATTCTATGGCGGATTTGCGTATCTCCCGTGTATGCAAATATGCAAGTGTCCTGGGGCGAGTCTTAGAATCTTAAAATTTTAGAATACTGGGACCACAGCTCCCTTGAATGTGTTATTTATATATTTACGAACCTTAGAGGATGTCAATGCCTTGGCGAGAGCCTTGATCTTTGCAGATTTTTGGTTCCCATCCTTAACAACGAGAATATTCGCGTATGTTTGTGCAGCAACGTCTCCAGCTTTTTCTGTAGCAAGAGCATCCTTAGCTGGGTCAAAATCTGCCTGAATTGCATAATTTCCGTTTAACGCAGCGATATCAACATCTTTAATAACTGTAGGTACAACTGCTGCCTCAAGCTCTTTGAATTGTAAATTCTTAGGGTTTGACGTGATATCTTTCGTCGTAGCATTGATATCTGTAGGGTCTTTAAGCTCGATCAAACCTGCAGATTCAAGAAGTAACAATGCGCGAGCCTCATTAGTTGCATCGTTAGGAACGGCCACAGTAGCACCATCTTGCAAATCATCCAGAGACGAGGTCTTACCTGGATAAAGGCCAAAAGGTTCAAAGTGCACAGCCTCTACCGACACCAGATGCGTACCTCGCTCCTTGTTAAAATTATCCAAATACGGTTTATGCTGGAAATAATTCGCGTCTACTTCACCCTCTTCTGTGGCAGTATTGGGCTGCACATAGTCAGTAAATTCCTTAATATTGAGGGTATAGCCTTGCTTTTCAAGTAGTGGTTTGACTGCTTTTTCCAAAATTTGTGCGTGCGGCGTAGGGCTTGCAGCGATAGTAATCGTTTTATCATCATTTGTGCTGGCGCTGTTTGTGCCACACCCTGCAAGCGCCCCAGATGTGAGCGCAACTACTACAGCCAAAATAGCCGCTGCCTTCTTCTTAAGCATTGTTCTCTCCTTCAATCTCTTCCGATTTCTTCCGATTTTCTTCTCACGATTGCTGTGCCTAAACACTGACGTTGAACACCAATATAGAGCTTGAAAGAAGCACAACACAGGCCTTACTTATAGGAGTTAGTTATAATTGGTGCGAGATAGTTGGATTTTTGCGGAAAAAGACTTTAGAAAAGACTCTAAAAATTTAGTAAGTTGCTTGCTCTTCGCATGTAGAGCACAAGCAAAGTCATCCGCAAGCATCATGACAGTGTCTGAGATAATGGCATTATGAGTGAGTCATTTTCTGCATCAAATACCGAATTCCCCGCTGACTTTCATACTGAATACTCCGCTGCTGATTCTTCTTTCGATGTTGACAAATTCACATCAGGATTAGATGCTATCTTCGCAGCTCACAAGGCAAGCACTGACGCCGAGCCATATCTGTTGGAAGCATTGCAGCAAACCATTGACGCCGATGATCAAGCTGCCCAACTCACAGTGTTGAACGAACTTATGGGGTTCTACAGGTCGCAGGGCAAACATCAAGAGAACATGCGAATAGCCCAAATCAGCCTAGATTTAGCACTAAGCATGGGACTAGAAGGCACAGAAACGTGGGCTACAGTGCTCATCAATGCAGCAACAGCCATGCGAGCTGCGGGAGAATACGACCAATCCAAAATGTTGTATGACCAAGCATTAACAACTGCCCAAAAAGTTTATTCTCCTCATGATCGCCGTCTTGCTGCCCTGCACAACAATCTTTCGATTCTCTACTCTCAGATGGGAAGTGTAACCGAGGCAGAGAATCAGCTGCGTGAAGCCCTCAGCATCATTACTGATTCCAGCACAGACCCAGATAATGACATTGACGTAGCAACAAGCCACACAAACCTTGCGCTGCTTCTCCTCGACACAAATCAGTTAGACGAAGCACTGTCTGAAGCAAGAGCAGCAATAGCAATTTATAACAATGATTCATCGAAAAATCTTAAAGAGAGTGCACATTATGCTTCTGCGCTTGCCGGCTATGCTCAAGCTCTTCTGCGCAATGGAAACATTGGCGAGGCAATCAACAATTACCGTGATGCGCTTGAAATAATTGAGGAACGGTATGGCGTAGACACTGATTATTACCGCACAACTAAACAAAATCTTGATACGGCAATTGCTATACAAGATCAAGTTAGCGAGATGAAAAAATCAGACGTACAACTACCGCCCGAAACAGAAAAACAAGAAGAAAAATTCGTAGAATCTAAGCAGGCAGCAATCCACTCGGATTCTCAGGTATCCAGCCCAACAATAAAAACAATTAAGGGCCTTGAGCTTTCTAAGGCATATTGGGAAAAGTTCGGAAAGCCGCTGCTGAACGAGAAATATTCGGAATATCAATCTCGTATCGCCGTTGGCCTAGTAGGGCATGGCTCAGAATGTTACGGTTTTGATGATGAAATTTCGCACGACCATGATTTCGGCCCAGGGTTCTGTTTGTGGCTAACTACCGAAGATTACGCCAAAATTGGTGAGAAACTTCAAGCCGACTATGACCAGCTTCCGAAAGAATTTATGGGGTATAGCGCTCGTGTAGAAACACCTCGGGCACAAGGCAAGCGCAAACGTGTAGGCGTATTTTCAATCGACGAATTCTTCGAATCAATTACAGGCCTTGCGAGCGCTCCAAGTTCACATGAACCTCATTTGTGGCTGAGTCTCGATGAAGCAACACTTGCTGCAGCTACGAATGGCCGGATTTTTACAGATCAATTAGGTGCTTTCTCGTCTCGTCGTCAGGGTTTTAAGAATATGCCTGAAGATGTTCGTCTTTCGTTGATTTCACGCCGTTTAGGAATGATCAGCCAATCAGGGCAGTACAATGTCGAGCGCATGCTCAAACGCAATGACTCCGCGGGAGCAATGATGGCCATATCCCAATTTGTGGATGCCACCAGCTCGCTTGTATTTCTTATGAATAATCCACTCTCTGCAGGTTATGCACCGTACTATAAATGGCGCTTTGCTGGATTGCGCGCATTGAGCTCTCGTATGGCAACTCGACTTCCTCAGGTGTGTGAGCAGCTTGAATCTGTGCTTCGCTTGGCTTCTGCAGCCTGCTATGGAGGCGCGAGTTTCGGTGAGGGAGGCAAAGGTAGTTCGCAGGCGCAAAAAGAACTTGCAGAGCTTATCTCTTCAATCTGCACTGAAATTGCCAATGAATTGCGAGTAGAAGAGTTAAGTACGCTCGCAGATGACTTTTTAGAATGGCATCGGCCGTATGTAGAGTCTCATATAGAGAGCAGTAATCCAATTTTGAGGAGCCTTTAATATGAAGGAGTCTTTAGCGAATATGTTGGAACAGGTAGCAGAATCTATCGTGCAGCATGAATGGAATCAGTTTCAACTTGTTAACAACGAAGGCGGACGTGCTGCATGCCAAGGCAATTGGCCTACTTTTCATCAAATGCGCATCAGCCAATTCCTCACATGGACCCAGGACATGCTCAATAGTTACGCGGATGATTTGGATAATGCAGATGCCGCACATCGTAATCTACTAACCGAAAAATATGCTCGCATGATGGAATCTACTGATCCAGATTATTATCATCGAGAACTCGAAGCAGCACTCCCCCGTTTAAGCGCAGAACGCGTTGAAACTCAGGAAGCAATTATTAAGCAGCAGGTTGAATGGGCTCGTGATTTTATGAACTCATACCCTAAGCTTGGTGCAGGAATGCGTGTTCTCACAACCCAACAAGATACTCGTGACGTAACGAGTTTTGAAACCTATTTGCGTGGAGAACTCAGCACATATTCTGATAAGACTTTGGCTTTATATAATGATTTTGTTCAAGACTTGGTCAAAAATGGTCACAATCTGACCCAAAAAACTCTCGAATTTACTATTAAGCTCGGTGGATTTGCAAATCTTGATGAGGCAGAAGCGGCGCAACAGGCAGCATAATTTGAACGTATACTCAATGAGCAAGCTACGCAACACAAGGCACAGCAAATATCATCTCATATAGGATTTCATATTTTGGACTCTTGTGTTACATGCTCAGTTTACATAAGAACAAAGAATTTACTTGCGTTTTCGGTAAATGTTAACACCACGTAACATTACCCAGAAATTTTCTTATTGCTTTGCAACTTTTCTGCCATACAATTGCGTTCAGTTCAAGGCAACAGTTTCGTAGGAGGAAACATGACCATTAATAATGAATATCTCAAGCGTGTTTATGCACAAGTTGAGCAGCGTGACGGTGATCAGCCAGAATTTTTGCAGGCTGTTCGCGAGGTTTTTGAAACCCTCGAACCAGTTGTTGAAGCTCATCCAGAGTACGAGGCAAATGGCGTGCTTGAGCGCTTCGTTGAGCCAGAGCGCGTTGTAAAGTTCCGCGTCGCATGGGTTGATGATGAGGGCAAGACACAGGTAAACCGTGGATACCGTGTTCAGTTCAACAGCGCAATCGGACCATACAAGGGCGGTCTTCGTTTCCACCCAACCGTGACAGAATCCGTTGTAAAGTTCCTTGGTTTTGAGCAGATTCTCAAGAACTCTCTTACTTCTCTCCCAATGGGCGGCGGCAAGGGCGGCTCTGATTTCGACCCTAAGGGCAAGTCAGATGCAGAAGTTATGCGTTTCTGCCAGGCATTCATGACTGAACTGCAACGTCACATTGGTCAGTTCACTGATGTTCCTGCAGGCGATATCAACGTAGGCGGCCGCGAGATTGGTTACCTCTTTGGTCAGTACAAGCGCATCCGTGATGAGTATTCAGGCGTTTTGACCGGTAAAGGCCTCGAATGGGGTGGCTCTTTGGCACGTACAGAAGCTACCGGTTACGGTTTGTGCTATTACACAGAAGAAGCTATGAGCACTCTGCGCAACGATTCCTTCAAGGGTAAGACTGTGGCAATCTCCGGTTCCGGAAATGTTGCAATCTTCGCTACAGAGAAGGCAACAGAGTTGGGCGCAAAGGTTGTAACTGCTTCTGATTCTAACGGTTACATCTATGATCCAAACGGCATCAACCTCGATGTTGTTAAGGACATCAAGCTTGGTCATCGTGGCCGCATCAAGGAGTACGCAGACCGTGTTCCTGGCTCTGAGTATCACGAAGGTTGCTCTGGCGTATGGACCGTTAAGTGCGATATTGCTCTTCCTTGCGCAACTCAGAACGAAATCAATGAGGAGTCTGCAAAGGCTCTCGTAGCTAATGGCTGCACCGTAGTGTGCGAAGGCGCAAACATGCCTTCAACTCCAGAAGCAATTGCTGTATACCAAAGCAATGGCGTTCTCTACGGTCCAGCAAAGGCAGCAAATGCAGGTGGCGTAGCAGTGTCCGGTCTTGAAATGAGCCAGAACTCCTACCGTCTCTCCTGGACCTTCGAAGAGACAGATGAGCGCCTCCAGAACATCATGAAGGGTATCGTGGCAGCTTCTCTCGCAGCAGCTAAGGAATACGGCCATGATGGCGATTTGATGCTCGGTGCAAACGTTGCTGGCTTCGTTAAAGTTGCAGATTCTATGGTTGCTCAGGGCATCCTCTAAAAAAACTTAAAAATTAATGCTCTGAGTTTTAGCTCAATACTTAAGCCTCGCTTGAGTTCTTCAGACTTCAGTTTACGGACTGGGTTTGTGGAATTGAAGCGAGGTTTTTGTCTATTCGTATCTGCTTAAATCTACTCACATCCGTATTTGAATCATCTGCATTTGAATCATTCGTTCGGATATTTCGTATATCATTTCTAAAATCTTGTACACATCATATATTCTTGTCATATTGTTATCCTCATGGGAAATAAGAGGAAACAGCAGAGAAAGACTCAGGGCAATACTTCCATACAAAAAATTAAAAATGCACTACTAACTTTGCTTCTCACTATCTTCTATTCAATCGTTATAGGCTTATTTCTCATAGGTTTTAGCCATGTTATTGCTCCTAGTAAGGAACTAAATAAATTCGATAACGCAGCTGCCGAAAAAATCACCTCCAGCAGTACAGTAATTTCAACAAATTCAGAGCAAACCGCATCCACCCTTCCTGTAGGCACTTATAAAGTCAAAGAGACACACGTTACCGTTCAATTAACCGATACCGTAAGCGTTGGCGCAGTTATCCGCGAACCTATAGCCCCACTAAAAGCAACTTCAGTTCACCCCGCTCTGCCTAGTTCAGGAGTCCCAGGATGCCTTTTTATAAGCGGAATAGGCGGAAGCTCAAGTGAAACATCTTTTGTGGATATTTCCACTGCAATCGCCTCTACTGGAGTTGCCACAATCGTGCCAGATAAGCGCATGGATAATTACACCGCTACTCGCCGCAACTATATTTCTATGGCGCATGACTATGAAAAATCTCTTGATACTCTTCAATCGTGGCCTGGGGTTAACGCATCTGAGGTGGGTATTTACGCCGAGTCTGAAGGCACATGGATTAGTCCTGCTATCTGTTCAGAACGCTCAGATGTGGCTTTCTCAATTATGACTTCTGCGCCTGTTGTTACCCCGCGAGAGGAAGTTCAATATGCCATCACGAATTATCTCGACACACTTGACATTCCTTCTGCCCTAAGCTCAGTAGTCCGGCATTATACTTCGCTGGATTTTGGTAAATTTGGCCCCAATTATGCTGATTTTGATGCTAGTTCATATAGGCAGAAGCAAACTCAGCCTACGCTTATTGTGTATGGTACGAACGATGTTGCCATGCCAATCGTTCAAGGCGCTCAGACTATCCGTGACGACCTTGCCAAGGCAGGAAATTCTCGCGTGCTTACTCGATATTATAACGGCGCAAATCACCAGCTTCGCATAGGATCCAATAAATCAGCAGCTCAGCACGTCAATTTGAATTTACCCAGCTCATACACCACCGATTTGGTATCATTCATTCAAACGAGTATCGGCTCAGCACCATGGACCACTGCGACCATTGCGGGCGGTTCAGCAGTTCAAAAGTATGAGGCACCAACCAATATGAGTGCCAGCGATAATACGAGCCTAATTCGTTCATTAACAACCGTTCTCATATTACAAGGTAGCGCTCTTATAGCTCTCCTTCTAACTTTTCTGGGAAGTATTATCTTGATTCTTACCCGTCTTAGTAGAAAACTTTTTACGAATACCCGCACTCAACAAACTTCTCCTAGGGATTCATCACACAAACCTTATCTAAGAACCCTCTTAGGAAAGTATTATTTTGCGCAAGGCATGCCACTTGCTCTCTGGATGGCTGCCCTTAGCCAGATAGTGATTCTTCCTGCATGGTTTATATTTCTTTATCACACCGCAATCAGTGCTTTCGGCTTGAGCGTTAACCTTCAGACTCTAACTGAGGGCTATAACTGCTGCAGAATTATGGCTGTAATCGTTATAGTGAGCGTTGGATATTTGATTTCTATAATGCACAGATCATTGCTCAATAAGCATCTCGGTAAGAAAAATCATCGCAACTTATTAAGTGCAGGATTGGGGCACCATGTAGTGTTGTTCTTCTCTCTCACAGGAATCACATTACAGCTCATTATGCTGTGTTTTTGGGGCGTATTTATGGGGTTATAGAGCTATAGAGTTATGGGCTTTATAGGATATTGGAGGGGGTTGGTTTTACAAATCAAAATAATAAGGCTAATCCAGAATCACTAGATTAGCCTTATATGGCGGGCAGGGCGGGATTCGAACCCGCGGAACTTTCGTTCGACGGTTTTCAAGACCGTTTCCTTCGACCGCTCGGACACCTACCCAATACATGCACCAGGAGGTTCACAGGCCCAATTCCCGGCGCACAAAACTAATATACAACACCACAGCTCACACCATGACATTCATATCAGGTTTCCAGCGCACGACTCTACCACAGTTCTGTTACGAAGACGAATTACGGAAAGTCGCCGCTGATAAAAATCTTAATTTTTCTGTAGTTTACAGCTCTCTTAAAGCTCTATGCTTCCCACTTTGTTGGCTCAATAATCTCACGGCCACCCATGTATGGACGCATAGCCGTCGGAATCTCGATGGAGCCATCAGCAAGCTGGTGATTTTCGAGAATTGCGACAAGCCAACGAGTAGTTGCCAAAGTGCCGTTCAAAGTAGAAACAGAGCGTGTTCCGCCTTCCTCAACGCGCTCACGAATATTCAAGCGGCGAGCCTGATATTCAGAGCAGTTAGAGGTGGAGGTAAGTTCGCGATATCGCCCTTGGGTTGGAACCCAAGCTTCGCAGTCAAATTTACGGGCTGCAGAAGAGCCAAGATCACCAGCAGCTGTGTCAATAATGCGATAAGGAACTTCAACCTTGCCAAGCATCTCCTGTTCCATGGCAAGCAAACGCTGATGCTCTGCTTTAGCATCTTCTTGGCGGGTATATGCGAACATCTCAACCTTGTTGAACTGATGCACACGAATAATGCCCATAGTATCTTTGCCAGCAGAACCAGCCTCACGGCGATAGCAGCTAGACCAACCTGCATAGCGCAGTGGCCCATTGCTCAAGTCAAGAATCTCACCAGCGTGCATACCTGCGAGCGCAACCTCGGAGGTACCAACAAGGTAAGAGTCATCCGGTTCACGTAAACGGTAAATCTCATCAGCGTGAGAATTCAAGAAGCCCGTTCCAGCCATAATTTCTGGACGTACAAGGGTTGGCGTAGTGGCCATAATAAAGCCATTTTCCTCAGCTTGATCCACAGCCATGGTGAGCATAGCGAGCTCAAGACGAGCAATAGCACCTCGCAAGAAGTAGAAACGAGAACCAGATACCTTCACGCCACGGCGCATATCAATTCCAGCAACGCCTTCGCCGAGTTCAAGATGGTTCTTTGGCTCAAATCCCTCTGCAGCAAAATCGCGCGGAGTGCCGATTTCTTTGAGAACTACATAGTCATCTTCTCCGCCCATAGGAGCTTCAGGCTCAACAATGTTGCTAAGCTTCCACATCGCAGCGGTGTAATCCTCAGTGGCTTTATCAGCAGCAGTCTTGAAATCAGCTACCTGATTTGCCAACTCTTTTGTTTGAGCAATAAGAGCAGCTTTTTCATCGTTAGGAGCTGAAGCAACCTTCTTGCCCATGGACTTCTGCTGTGCACGAGTACTTTCAAAATCACGAAGAGCATCACGGCGAGCAGAATCAGCACGCAGAACCTCATCAACGAGTTCTACAGACTCACCGCGCTTACGTTGAGATTCCTTAACAACATCAGCATTTTCGCGAATAAATTGAATATCAAGCATATGTCCAAAGTAGTGTGCGCAGCCGACATAGAGCATAAAGAAACCTGAAAAAGTACTGCACTGTTTCACTGACTGAAAAGCACAAGAAAAATCGTGCAGGAATCGAGTAATTTATCAGATAATTTACGGGAATGGTAACTTCGCACAGACAATAGAGAATATGAAAACTTTTTGGATTGTATTTGCCGCAGTAATAGTGGCCATCATTATTGTTGTATGGGCTATTTTGGCAATCAATTCAATACGCAAGCGTAAGCAAGTCATTACCGCTGAACAGCGTTATGGCGATGCGGTGTCGTACGCATTCGTTATCAACCCGTCAAAGCCGGGAGCTGCTCAAACCCGCTCCTACATCGAAGAATTTTGCAAAAATCACAATATCGATGACCCTGTTTTTATTGAAACCCAGCTCGATAAAGACGGCCGCGTATGCGCGCAGGAAGCTCTTGACCACAATGCCGACGTGGTGATTGCCGTGGGTGGAGACGGAACTGTGCGCACGGTTGCGAGCGCAATGGCCGGGACCACACACGCTTTTGGAATTATTCCTATTGGAACAGGTAATCTTTTTGCTCGAAATTTGGGGATTCCAGTAGACAATATTGAAGCTGCAATGACTATTGCAACATCACATGGTTCTCGCCATGTTGATATGGGGCGTCTAGCTCTCTTGGATTCCAAAGAGCCAGACCACAAACATGGATTCCTTATTATTGCTGGCTGCGGCTTTGACGCCATGATGATTGATGATACCGACCCAGACTTGAAGAAATCTATCAGTTGGATGGCTTATTTCTGGGGTGCAATTAAGCACTTGTTTGAGCCTCAGGTGAAGGGCACAGCAATCGTTACTAGTCCAGATGGAACAGTAGCAACCTACGAGAACGAGACTTTCCGTACCTTTATGGCTGGTAATTGTGGTGAAATTCCTGGATTTACCTTGATGCCGGGGGCTCAATATGACGATGGGATTCTTGATTTTCAAACTCTTGATACTCACACCGGCTTACTTGGCTGGGTTAGTCTGGGTATAGACGTAATACACCAAACAATTTCTCGCAAACCGGGCGGAACCCCACTTGCAGTGCAGTCTACGGTGAAACAATATCAAGGAAGCCGCGCGGAAGTAATCCTTCAGAAAGCTGTGCTTGCTGAGGTTGATGGCGATATTCTCGAAAAAAGTAAACATCTTGAATTTACGATCGAGCATAATGCTCTGATTGTTCGCGCCCCTGATTTGACTCGTCCCGATGTAACGGGCACTTTCCAACCGATTACTGCCCCACTCGCACAAGACAATCAAAACAATATTGCATAGAGTACTTCGCTGTTAGTCTGCTGGCCCGCTGGTCTGCTAGTCTTCCATAGCGGCGTCCGCGCACCATGTAGAATGACAGTATGGTAGCTCAGAATGCGGGTATGCCCGCCACCCAGAATGATTTGATCAACGTTGATGAGGTTCTTGGTTCTTACTATGATCTTGTTCCTTCAATTGACGTTCCAGAACAGCGCGTTGCCTTTGGAACTTCCGGGCATCGTGGCTCTTCCCTCAAAACCTCATTTAATGAGGCGCACATCGTATCTATTGCTCAAGCAATTGCGGAATATCGCAAGGCACAGGGAGTTACGGGACCTTTGTACATCGGTCGTGACACTCATGCTCTCTCTTATCTTGCATGGAAAACTGCTATTGAAGTGCTCATAGCAAATGGTGTGCGCGTACGCATTGATGCAAATGACGATTACACGCCAACTCCAACGGTCAGTCAAGCAATTCTGACCCATAACCGTGCAGCAGACGGCACACAGCTTTTTGCTGGGAATGATATTGCTGACGGAATCGTGGTAACTCCTTCCCACAACCCACCAACTGACGGCGGCTTCAAGTATGATCCTCCAACCGGCGGTCCAGCTCCTGCAGAAGCTACAAATACTATTGCAGACCGTGCAAATGAGCTTCTTCCTAACTGGAAGAACGTTGCGCGCATTCCTTTCGAGCGTGCGATTACATCCGATTTAATAGAGCGTTTTGATTTCCGCGCACACTATGTTGACGACTTAGCTAATGTCATTGATTTTGACATTATCAAGTCCTCCGGCGTTCGCTTGGGAATTGATCCATTGGGTGGCGCTTCAGTGAATTACTGGCCACTCATCAACGAACGCTATGGCACTAATATTGGTGTTGTCAATCCTGATGTTGACCCAACATGGCGTTTTATGACTATCGATCATGATGGCAAGATTCGTATGGATCCAAGCTCTCCTTATGCGATGAAGGGGCTTGTAGGCCGCCTGAATGCTGGTGCTTGGGATAAATATGATCTCGTTGGCGGTACTGACCCAGACGCAGACCGTCATGGAATTGTGTGCCCTGGCAGCGGTGTAATGAACCCTAACCACTACATCGCCGTGTGCGTAGAGTATCTTTTCTCTGGTGCACGCCCAGATTGGCCACAAGGCACTGGAGTGGGCAAGACTCTTGTATCATCTTCCTTGATTGACCGCGTAGCAGCTTCGATTAACGCAAAGCTGATTGAGGTTCCGGTTGGGTTCAAGTGGTTCGTTGACCCTCTGTTCTCTGGTGAAGTTGGTTTTGGTGGAGAGGAGAGCTCAGGCATGAGCTTCCTGCGCAAAGATGGCCGCGTATGGACCACTGATAAAGACGGTCTCATTCCAGATTTGCTTGCTGCAGAAATTACTGCAAAAACAGGCAAGACTCCAGCTCAGCTCCATGATGAGCAAGTATCTCGTTTTGGCGAAAGCTGGTATAAGCGCGTTGACACTCCAACTACCTTGGAGCAAAAGCAAAAGTTTGCCCAGCTCAGCCCTGAATCCATTACAGCAAGCACACTCGCTGGTGAGCCAATTACAGCTGTTATGACTGAAGCTCCTGGGAACGGTGCAAAAATTGGTGGAATTAAGGTAACTACCGAGAACTCTTGGTTTGCTGCCCGCCCATCCGGTACAGAAAATATTTACAAGGTGTATGCAGAGTCCTTCACCTCAGAAGAGACTTTAAATACCGTGCTGGGCGAAGCAACTGAAGTCGTTAATAAGGCTTTAGCTTAAAGTACGGTTATGTAGCCGTTTGATGCCGCTTAGTTATGTGCGCCGCCTATACTTTTGGGCGGCGCAACTTTTACGCATATCGCTTTACTATCTACTGCGAAAGATTACAAAGACTACAAGGATTTCTATGACTGAAGTAATCGTCTCCACCGATGGCAGTGCCTTGGGGAACCCAAACGGCCCAATGGGTTGGGGTTGGGCCGAACACGTTCAACCAGAATCTTCTATTGCTTCTTCAACAGGCAAAGACTGCGATGCAGGCGGTGCAACAAACGGCACTAACCAAATTGGCGAACTGTGCGCTGTTCTTGAGGCATTACGCACTCACCGCGGTACTTATAACCTAACCATAGAAACAGATTCGCAGTACGCTATAAATTGCTCTACTACGTGGATCCATAATTGGAAGCGCAACGGCTGGAAAAACTCTAAAAAAGAGCCTGTCAAAAACGCTGAAATCATTAAGGCAATCGATTTTGAACTAAACAACCGTGAGGGCAATGTCAAATTTGTGTGGGTCAAAGGTCACGCAGGGAACGTTTATAACGAAAAAGTAGATGATCTTGCCCGTGGCTTCGCAGAAAAGTGTGGTAAAGGTCGCGTCGAAGGATATCTCCCTCTCGAAGGCTGGAAATCTCTTATCAACTCTGAATATTCTGAAGGTCTTGATGTGCCTGCAGCTATTCAAGATACTCTCGATGGGAAAACGGCTACACTTAGCCCTACAACTACATCAAAAACCAAGCAAGAGGATTCAACAGAAATAGCAACAGCCACTGCAGCTACAATCACTACCGCACCTACCCACACACCTCTTGTAGATCAGCCACTTTTTAATGAGTCAAATGAATCACTCGCAGAAGAATTGATTGCTCGTTTGAATATTGCTACTGAGCGGTTCGATTTGGCTGCCGCACGGCTTGAAAGTGCAAGCACGCATATGGATGAAGCCGTCTCCAAACTAGACGAAGCAATCAAGCGCTTTGACGATACAAACTGGAATAATAACCTTCAAGACACACTTTTTTAAACAATTAGGAATGAGGATTATCCATGGATAAAGCAACACAAGATGCCCTCAAAAAGGCAGCAGGCGTTCAGGCTGCTCAGCTTATTACAGATGGCATGGTAGCTGGTCTCGGAACAGGCTCTACAGTTCGTTTCTTTGTAGATGAGCTCGGCCGCCGTGTGCAGGAAGAGGGCTTGAAGTTCACTGGCGTCACCACTTCTGTGCGCACAAAGGAACAAGCAGAAAGCTATGGCATCACTATTGTTGATGTAGATGATGTTGACCACATTGATATCACTGTTGACGGTGCAGACGAGGTAGATGCTCGGTTCGACGGTATCAAGGGCGGCGGCGCAGCACTTCTGTGGGAAAAGATCGTCGCAACTAACTCCAACAAGATTGTTTGGATCGTAGATGAATCAAAGGTTGTTGACACCATTGGCAAGTTCCCTCTGCCTGTTGAGGTGATTCCTTTTGGCGCCGGCCAAGTTATCAAGCAGTTTGAAGCTAAGGGCTACAAACCAGTTCTTCGTCTCGACGAGAATGGTGAGCCAGTTCGCACCGATGAGAAAAACTACGTTGTTGACCTCCACATGGAGCGTATTGACAATCCCGAAGAACTTGCTGAAGATTTGATTCACACTGTGGGCGTTGTTGAGCATGGTCTCTTCCTCAACATGGTTGACACCGTAATCGTAGGCGACCCTAACGGCCCACGTGTTCTTACCAACCCTAATAAGTAAGTCCTAAACTTTGCTTGCGCTACTTACCTTTGCGCTTATCTGATGCGCTTATCTGAGAAAAATAAAAGCCCCTCAATGAGGGGCTTTTAACGTATTAAGACTACTTACGCTGGTGGCGAGTCTTACGCAGCAATTTGCGGTGCTTCTTCTTGCTCATCCGCTTGCGGCGCTTCTTGATGACCGAACCCATCAGAGCCTCCGTTCTGTTCTAAAGTGTCAACTTTTCCGAGCTTACTACCCTTTGCCGACTAACCAAAACTGAAAATCCAAAAAACCTTAAATATGCAAATCTGTAACAAGTTAAATTTTAGTAAGGGAATTGCTGATACATCGCAGACACAGCGCTCTGAGGCCCAGACGCTTGGAATACCACTGTGTCATTCTGCCAAATAGCTATCGAATTGGCAGAATTAGTGGAATCAGCATAAACCGCATAGCTTCCCTTCGTTTCACCGGAAACCTTGACAGACCCCTGTGCCTGATTTGTTCCAGTCTGAGCTGAAGTCAGCGCGTTATATTGCTCTGCCGCATAATCAGAAGTGGACCACTGTGCGAAAACTAAAGTGACATTATCAGATTCTGTTCCATTCGAATACACCACTGTGTACTCTTCAATTGGCTGAGTAGATTCCCACGTGGTTGATGCTGTAACAGATTGACGAGCATAGGAGCCTACAGAATCAGGCAAAATCTTCATCAAGTCAGTTGCATCACTCGGCAAAGCAACAGCAGAGATTGTAGGAGTAGAAGTGCTCGTAGTACTGCTTGTGCTTGACGCATTAGAGGCACTAGAAGAACTACGCACAGCCCAGCCTGGCCAAATAAATGCTGTTCCAAGTGCAACGAGAATTGCCGCAATAACCACAACTACAACGACAACGCGCAGGCTTGGCTTCTTCTTTTCGCCATCTTCACTGCCCTTGCTATCTTCGCCATTTTCATTATTTTCTGAAGATTCATCACTAGAGCCATCAGAATCACCGTCAAGTGCAGCCTTGGCAGCGTTACGGTTGAAAGTAGTCTCGTCATCATCAGAACCCGAGATAATCTCTTCAAAGGAATTCTCACTCATAGCTAACGATTTTCGCACGTATGCGGGACTCGCAAATGCGTTTTAGAGCTGCCACTGAGCATTATTTGAGTTGCTAAACAATTCTCGTCTCAATCTCATCTCAAACTCTCCTCATACCTTTGTTAGCTTATTGAAAAGAGTTGTCTCGAATCTTCTGTAGCGTGCGAGCTATGGCTAAATCAAAAACACAGTATGTGTGCTCAGAGTGTGGCTGGAATGGTGCAAAATGGTTTGGTCGCTGCCCAGAATGTCACGAATGGGGAACTATCGAGGAGTTTCACGAAGCACGCCCTCGCTCCAGTGCAGCATCTGGGAATCGCAGCAGCAACCGTGCTACCGCTACTGCTGCGATTATCTCGTCGGATATTGTTCGCCCAATCACAGATGCTGAGCTCGAAGACGTAACTCGCATTCAAAGTGGTTTTGAAGAATTTGATCGTGTGCTTGGCGGCGGAATTGTTCCAGGCTCTATTGTGCTCATGGCAGGTGAGCCTGGCATTGGGAAATCTACTCTTCTGCTTGAAACAGCTGGAAATATTGCCCGCTCCACAAATAGCCCTACAAATAACTCCGCAAATGAGTCTGTATACAACCCAAATGTGCACGGTTCAGAGCACTCACTCAAAGTCCTCTATATCTCAGGTGAGGAATCTCTCGCTCAAATTAGAATGCGTGCCCGCCGAATCAACGCGGTCGCTCAAAATCTCCTCCTAGCTTCCACAACTGATTTGGGCACTGTTATTGCTCTTATCGAGCAGGAAAAGCCCAGTCTTGCCATTGTTGATTCTGTCCAAACAATCACTTCTGCAGACGTTGACGGCATCGCTGGTGGAAGCACACAGGTGCGCGAAGTAGCTACTGCGCTGATCGATGAGGCCAAAACGCTTGATATTCCAGTGCTTCTTGTGGGGCATGTTACGAAAGACGGGTCAATTGCCGGCCCACGCACACTTGAGCATCTTGTTGATGTGGTTTGCCAATTTGAAGGCGACTCTCAAACAGCTTTACGCATGTTGCGCAGTGTAAAAAATCGATTCGGCCCAACTGACGAGGTTGGCTGCTTCGACATGAGCGGAGACGGTATTGAGGAGGTAAAAGACCCAAGTGGCTTATTCCTCAGTGATTCTGATGAGTCTCCTACTGGAACCTGCGTAACATTCACAATTGACGGCCACCGTAGTTTGCCTATTGAAATTCAGGCGCTTGTTACATCATCTGTGCTGCCAACCCCACGGCGTGCGACCAATGGCATTGACAGCAATCGCTTAGCAATGCTTGTGGCAGTGATGCATAGGCACGCAAAAATTTCCTTACTGGCGAATGATGTTTACGTATCCACTATTGCTGGCGGTAGCGCTCGAGAACCTGCCAACGATTTAGCTATTGCAGCGGCTTTAGCGAGTGCAGCCACAAATTGCGCAATTGAGCGCACAACTGCGGCTATTGGAGAGATTTCTTTGACGGGTCAAATCCGCCCAGTTCCACGCTTAGCTAATCGCATCCGCGAAGCTGCTCGCCTGGGATTTACACGGGCTATCGTTCCCCGCCACAGGTCTGGATCCCCGTGGCAAAAAGTTGATGGAATCGAGCTCATTGAAGTATCAACTCTTGCTCAGGCATTCTTGGAATTGGGGATTGAAAAAGGTACAGCTCAGCGAAGCTAGCCATGCTAACCACAAGCACTGTATCGTCTGTATTGTCCGTGATTAGCGAGAAATCGTGATTGTCACAGGGTCTGACACTGCGCTCTCATCATCGGCCATGGTTGCATAAGCGCTGTACGTTCCCACGCCCGCAGTCACAACGCTACTATCTGTTGTTTCGCACGCTGTGCCATTATTCGCTTTTCCACCCCATGTGATGGATTGCTTGTAGCTCTGCGATTCAGACATGAGCAGCATTTTGGAATCCGCATCGCACGCGTCTGAGCGATAAACCGTCGTATCCGCAGACTTAATCACAAGCACAGTAGATGAAGACGACGCATCTACAAGACAATCCGTAGAACCTTTGTGAGTAATTGTGATTGTAAAAGTAATCGACCCGCCCTCATACGTGGTTGCATCATTTGTAGAGAGTGCAAGATTTAGGTTAGACGCCGTGCAATCTGGGATACCCGATCTTTTACTTTTGTCTGATTGTGTGGTGGGCGTGGCAGAAGCTGTAGATGATGACTTTGATGATTGCGCAGATGCAGATTCTTTTGAAGACGACGAAGACTGTGAAGTAGAAGAAACAGAAGAAGACCCAGAAGCTGCTGTTGACGAAGAGCCTTTAATAACTCGTGAAATTCCCCAAATCCCGCCAACAATAACGCATATGACGATAACGATAATCCCAAGAGCCACAATGCGTCTGCGTCGATACACTTGCTGCATCTGAGTCTTATTCAGACGCTGCGAGCTAGACGCCCCTGAAGTCTGCGAAAAACTCGTAGAACGTCTACTCCCATTATTAGGAGGATTCTTCTTCACTGCCATAGTTAAGAGTGTAAATCATTGAGGCAATGAGACGCTGTGGTCAGCATTGATAACCACAAGACCATCATTATCAAGAGAAGCCAAGCATTCATCGAACTGTACAGAATTATCCCAAATTTGTGAGATTTTCTCATACGGTAAACTCAAACCAGCTGCTCCACGCAACTCTTTCAAAATCAGTCCACGAACTTGACGATTGGTTCCAGCAAATTTTTGCGGCGGGCGAGTTCTTTTTACTCCCAATCCAGGCAGACCAGCTGCATAAAAAGCACATGAATCTCTAATCGGGCACTCATCACATTTTGGTGATTGCGCAGTGCAAATTACCGCTCCAAGCTCCATAGTGGATTGATTCCACACCACAGATTTTTTAGTGTCTGTGGGAACGCACTCGGCTAGTACCTTCTTTTCGACAGCAGTTGCAGACCCTCCGCGAGATTCTTCACCTTGCACAGCACGCGAGATTACTCGGCGAATATTGGTGTCTATAACCACACTGCGTTTGCCAAACGCAAAAGCCAATACTGCGCTTGCCGTGTAATCACCGACCCCGGGTAGGGCAATCAGTTCCTCATAAGTCTGTGGAAGCTCACCACCATACTGTTCACTAACTACGCGCGCACATTCTTGAAGCCGTAGAGCACGGCGAGGATATCCCAATGTTCCCCATGCAGTAATTACTTCTGCAACTGAAGCTTTTGCTAATTCGCGCGCAGTCGGCCACATCTGCATCCATGCCACCCAATATGGAAGCACGCGAGTCATAGGAGTTTGCTGACTCATCACCTCAGAAATCAGCACACCCCAAGGCGTTGTTCTACCGAATCGCCATGGGAAGTCACGAGCAGATTCGTCCCACCACCGGCTCAGATCGTCATAAATACGCGTGCTGTCTGTCATATTCCTTATTGTGACTCATATGAGCGATGAACACACAAACGAAGTAAATAAGCCAGTGCCTCAGGGTGTACAAGCCATGTTTGAGTATGGGTATCGCAAATCAAGCTACGGCCCAGATGAATTAGTGACCGATGCTCACGGCAACCCAATCAGTGTTGTAGACGCTATGCTCAAGCCTGAAGATGCCGCCACACAGCAAACCACTACCCCGCATTTGTGCTTCTACTCCCCGCGAATTCCTGGAAATACTGGCTCTGCAATTCGTTTGTGCGCTATTACCGGCACTATTTTGCACTTAGTTGAACCACTCGGATTCAATTTGCGAGATACTAAATTACGTCGTGCTGGATTGGATTATCACGACATGGCACATGTTGTGCTCCACAAAGATTTCGATAGTCTCGTTAAAAATATGCCAAATTCTCGCATTATTGCTTTTACTGCAAATGCCACTAAGCTCTACACTGAAATTGACTATAAGCCAACAGACATTTTGCTTTTTGGCCCCGAACCAGGCAATGTGCCCGATCCAATGGATATTTTTGAAGGCCCACATGTGGCAGAACAAGTACGCTTGCCAATGCGTCCAGCGCTACGCAGCTTGAACCTTGCAAACTGTGCATCAATTGCCGTATATGAAGCATGGCGTCAACTTAATTTTGAAGGTGGAGAATAGAATTTTTTGCCGATTTTTACCAACTTTTGCCGACTTCCCCTGCCGATATACTGATAACATAACCGTTCTGCGCTTAAGGAGCCTCACATGAATAAGGCAATCATCACTGTTGTGGGCCAAGATACCGTTGGTATTATTGCTCGCGTCTGCACATATTTATCTGAGCATAACGTCAATGTTTTAGATATTTCTCAGACAATTATTGATGGCTTCTTCAACATGATGATGATTGTGGATTATTCAAGCTCTTCTGATGATTTTGATGTGATTGTCTCAGACCTTGACAAGCTTGGCGAAGAAATTGGTGTGAATGTGCGCTGCCAGCGTGAAGAAATCTTCACCAAAATGCACCGCGTATAAGCCACCTCGCTCCACCCCACTCAGTATTACTCGCTATTGAGCTGAGCATAATAAAGCTTTAAGGATTACAGCATGTTAAATATCATGGAAGTCCATGAGACTAACGAGATGATTGAGCAGGAAAATCTCGATGTTCGCACCATCACCATGGGAATTAGTCTCCTCGACTGTGCAACTGACGATGTAGATCAGCTCTGCACAAATATTTACAACAAAATCACGTCATATGCTAAAGATTTGATTCCAACCGGTGAGGCTATCGAAAAAGAATTTGGCATCCCGATTGTGCATAAACGTATTTCCGTTACACCTATCTCTCTCGTTGGTGCAAGCGCCTGCAAAACTACTGAAGATTACGTAAAAGTGGCTCATGCGCTTGATAATGCTGCTCACACTGTTGGCGTAAACTTCCTTGGCGGATTCTCTGCACTCGTCAGCAAATCTATGACTCCTTCCGAGGAGCTCCTCATACGCTCTCTCCCACAAGCTTTGGCAGAAACTGAAAATGTATGCGCATCCGTGAATGTGGGTTCCACTCGTACTGGCATTGATATGGACGCTGTTGCTCTTATGGGGCAAATTGTGCATGAAGTTTCTATGGCCACAAAGGAACAAGACTCTATCGGTAACACAAAACTTGTTATTTTCTGCAATGCTCCAGATGACAATCCATTCATGGCAGGCGCATTCCATGGCGTAACCGAAGGCGATGCCGTTGTGCATGTTGGTGTTTCTGGCCCAGGCGTTGTTTCCCACGCGCTTGATGAAGCTAAGGGGAAGAGCTTTGATGTGCTGTGCGAGACCATTAAGAAAACTGCTTTCAAAATTACTCGCGTTGGCCAGCTTGTGGCCCAAGAGGCATCTGCCCGTCTTGGCGTTCCATTTGGCATTATTGACCTTTCCCTTGCTCCTACCCCAGCCGTAGGCGATTCAGTGGGCGAAGTCCTCGAAAAAATTGGCCTAGAGCAGGTCGGTGGCCCAGGAACCACAGCAGCTCTTGCAATGCTGAACGATCAGGTGAAGAAGGGCGGCATTATGGCGTCTAGCTGCGTGGGAGGCCTTTCTGGCGCGTTCATTCCTGTTTCTGAAGATAAGAACATGATTGATGCAGCAGCAAGTGGCAATCTCACCATTGAAAAGCTTGAAGCCATGACCTGCGTATGCTCCGTTGGCCTTGATATGATTGCCGTTCCAGGTGATACTGCTCCTTCGACTATCTCTGGAATTATCGCCGATGAAGCTGCTATTGGCATGATCAATCAGAAGACTACGGCAGTTCGTATCATTCCAGTCATTGGAAAGGGCGTTGGCGACACTGCCGAATTCGGTGGATTGCTCGGCTACGCGCCAATCATGCGCGTGAATACTTCCAGCTGCGAAGACTTCATTAGCCGTGGTGGACGCATTCCAGCTCCTGTTCACAGCTTCAAGAACTAATAGATAATAGGTGCGGCAGAATCATAATCTAATAGATATTTATTATTTCCTATCTGTTATTTATTCTGATTTATCCCGTTCTTCCAGATACATACTCTATTCAGATACTCGCGCTTTCTCGAACGTTTCGTTCACTCACTTGAACACTTTGTTAGAGAAAGTGCGAGTACTAAAAATATGAGTACTAAAAGGTAAAAAAGAGCATTGCTTTGTGCACCGCTATATGTACGTAGCAGCACAGATTTGCTCTGATTATTTTTCTAATTTAACGAATTGGTTAATTCCAAAGTCTTTTTTATCTAGAGTCTTTTGCAGAGCTCCTTGAGAGGGGAAAGAGCATCTACCCTTTCCCCTCAACTCCAACTTCTTTCTAGCTCAAGCGCTCTGCTGGCTTTGCTGCGACTGCTGCTAGAGCACGCGGCTGATTAAATCCACGGGCAGTAAACTCGTCAGCAATCTTCTGCGCAACTTCACAAGAGCGTCCAGCATCGACGAGTGCAATAATAGAACCTCCAAAGCCGCCGCCGGTCATACGAGCACCGTATGCACCGTTTGTGCGAGCCACATCCACTGCCACATCGAGTTCAGGGACAGTTACTTCATAGTCATCACGAAGTGAATCATGCGAAGCATTGAACAGACGCCCAGATTCAGCAATATCACCGCGCGCAAATGCGTCTACGAACTCGTTTACTCGGTCAATTTCGCTAATAACGTGGCAAACTCGCTTCTTAGAAACTTCATCGTCAAGCTTACTGAGAACCTCTGCAAGTGCTGATTCTTTGTCAGCCGCAGCAGAAACAGAATCTGCTACTTCGCGCAAATTACGAACACCAAGTTTTTCGGCAGCTGCTTCACACGTTGCTCTACGATTAGCGTATTGTCCGTCGTTCAGCTGATGCGGAGCACACGTATCAACCACAAGTAGTTCCAAATTATGAGCAGTTAGATCAAAATCTTGCTGAGAGACATTCTCCAAAGCAGAAAGACCAGGCTTGCAGTCAAGACGCAAAGCCTTACCTGCTTGGCAGCGCATAGAAGCATTCTGGTCTAAACCACCCGTTGAAGCACCAGCCATCTCATTCTCTGACTTAATAGCCATAGAAATAAGCGTTACTCGACCTTCATCGCTGCTGCCAAATCCTAAGCCATATACATCATCTAAGGCCAGAGCCGTAGAGCACGTCATAGCTGCCGATGAACTCAATCCTGAACCAAGCGGCACGCAGGAAACAAATGCAGCATCGAAGCCGCGCACACTCATCCCCGATTCTCGCATAGCCCACGCAACGCCCACTGGATAAGCCGCCCAACCAGCAACACCCTGCGCCTGTAAGCCATCAAGCTCGGCGGTTTCCACAGAACCTGGCTTCAAGGAAGAAACAATGCGAACCGTTGTGTCTTCACGCGGACTCAATGCAATAAATGTGCGATGAGGAAGAGCAATGGGAAGGCAAAGCCCACCATTGTAATCCGTATGCTCACCAATCAAATTTACACGACCTGGAGCATCCCAGACGCCCATAGGCTGGGTTCCAAAAGTCTGAACGAACAGCTCTCGCGCCTGGCGCTCACCATCAGCGTCGGCAATAGCTTCAATGAATTGAACGTCAGTCATTGACAATCCTCTCATTACCTCTTATTAGTCGATGTCGATTGGACCAAGCTCATGGAAGCGAGCAGCAATCTTCTCAGGAGTTGTATCAGAAATCCACGCAGCCATGCCAGATTCAGACCCAGCCAAATACTTCACCTTGTTTGCAGCACGGCGGAACGAGAAGAACTGAAGATTAAGTCGATAATTACTACGTCGAGAATCATGAACTGGAGCCTGATGCCATGCAGCGATATACGGCAAGTCCATACCTTTTCCGTCACCCTTATCAAAGAACGCATTTCCACGCTTTAGTAATGTGGAATACATCTGAGCCAATCCCCAACGTTCGTCGTCGGTAAGTTGATCCAGACTCAAAATACCGTCACGCACTGGAGCAACATGAACCTCAAGTGGCCAACGGGCAGCAGCTGGAACGTAGCCAATCCATGTGGAGTTGCGTAGCACAATACGTTCCTCAGCATCAATTTCTGCATGCAAAATATCATGCAAAAGATTTCCACCAGTACTCTCGTGATACGCCTCAGTCTGACGCAATTCCGCTTCCAAGCGAGGAGCAATAAACGGATATGAATAAATTTGCCCATGAGGATGCGCCAGAGAAACACCAATTTCCTGACCATGATTTTCAAAGGGGAACACCTGTTCAATACCCTCAATCGCCTGCAACTGCGCAGTACGGAAAGCCCAGGCTTCTACAACTGTGCGGATACGAGAAACCGGCAAATCGGCAGGAAGAGAATCTTCACCAGGGTCAAAGCACACTACTTCGCAACGTCCCACAGCTGGACGGCTTTCCCACAGAGGATTGTTATTAACGTAACTTACCTCATCTGGGGTTCCGGGAATGCGAGCCATCGACGGAAAACGGTTTTCAAACACAACTACGTCGTAGTCAGTATCTGGCACTTCGCCATCTTGGTAAGGGTCTCCAGGTTTACGCGCAGCAAGAGGATTGCCCGAAGCTGTTGCACCCGCACCGGCTGTAATAGGGCGATTCATGCGAGCTGTTGCCATAGGAATCCAATCGCCCGTCAGAGGATCACGGCGCATTTGTGGAGCCTGCACAGGCATTGGATTGCCTTCACCATCGATACCTGGCTCATATCGATTTGCCAAAATACGAGGATCGTGAAGCTCGCGAGTCTTACTACCAGAAACATATTCTGGTGAATCGTCAAGATAGAAGAAATCACGACCATCGGCAAGCTTTGTCGGAGTAATACGAATATGCTCGCGCGCGTAATCGCCAGGTTCATATTGCTTAAAATCACTCATAATATGTCCTCTCAGACGTCAGCCCTACTCAAGTTAAGCAAAGCACAAATTCGAGCGCATTCTCGAAAAATACAACACTTATAGTGTACACCAAATGTTATATTTTGTTCATTTTTGAGTTTCAATGTGCTTTTCAATGTACAGCAGATAAAAATCTCTATGCAAGAATAAGATTTCGCACAACCTCTCGGGTTGCCGCAACATCCTTAGCGTTTAAGCCCTCATCAGTAATAACTGTGTCTACATCACCAAAACCAGCAAAGAGCGAAAGTGAGGTATTACCCCACTTCGTATGATCTGCCAAAACAATAGTGTGATCAGCAATAGCAATAAGCTGAGCATCGGTGGCAGATTCCAAAGAATTAGGGGTCAGGAATCCGCGAGGCACAGAGACAGAGTGCGTGCCCAAAAACAGCAAATTCACACGCAAAGCAGAGATAACTTTATCTGCAATGGGTCCAACCAAAGAGTTAGAACGAGTTGTTACTCCTCCGGTAACAATCACCTCAACATCCTTATTTTCCATAGCCTGCACAAGCTCTGCCACAGGTAACGAGTTAGTCAAAATGGTAATACCAGCTGCTTGTTCACTTTCAAGCAAATGCTGTGCAAAAACGTACGTTGTGCTTCCCCCGCCAATTGCGATCACATCTCCAGGAGAAACACATTTAATTGCGCGCATTGCAATGGCATCTTTAAGACCAATATCCATCTGCGATTTCACAGCAAACAAAGGTTCAGCGAGTAGAGTACTTGTGGAAACTGCTCCACCATGTACCCGCTTCAAGAGACCACGATCTGCAAGTTCGGCAATGTCTCGACGAATTGTCATAGAAGAAACTTCAAGCTCATCGGCGAGCCCAGCAATGCGCACTGCTCCACGAGTACGCAGCCGAGCAAGAATAAGCTGCTGTCGTTGTGAAGAAATCATATGAACAGTATCGCACAAAAAATGTTACTTATGCGAACCTCTTAGCGTTTCAACCATTCGATCAAATCCACGAGAAAATCGCTCAATTCCCCACACTGTTACTCTTGCCATAGCTTCGAGAACAATCGACGAGTCCATTTTAGAAACTCCATACACACGCTCTACGAAAACGACGGGAACCTCTACAACGCGCGCCCCAAGCCCTTCTAAACGTCGCGTCATATCAATTTGAAACACATAGCCGTTTGCACGCACATTCCCCAGATTCATGCGTTTCAAAATCGATGCACGATACGCCCTAAATCCAGCGGTAACATCATGCGTGCTCAGCCCGAGCATCAGCCGGGCATAGGTAGAGCCAGCCAAAGAAATCATATTTCTATACCACGGCCAATTTTCACAATACCCACCTCGCACTCGGCGAGAGCCAATCGCAGCATCCACAGCAGGATTTACAGCAACTGCATCAATCACTCGCGGTAAGTCAACACTTCTATGCGAACCATCCATATCCATTTCGCACACAATGTCATACGAATGGTCAAGCGCCCACGCAAAACCAGCTAAATAAGCAGGCCCTAAGCCATTTTTTTCAGCACGAATCAAAACGTGGATGCGAGATTGTGAATCTTGAGCTGCCATCTGGCATGCTACGTCACCCGTTCCATCAGGAGAAGAATCATCCACAACGAGGATATGCACATCTGGGCGAACAGAAAAAATCTCATTCACCATAATCGGCAAATTTTCCACCTCGTTATAAGCAGGCATGACGATAAGAATTTTTGCAACCACGCGTTTCACTTTATATACAGCACGCGCAACACGTCAAAGAGCGTATTATTATTGGCTAATGAATGAACGCCTAGCCACAACCGGAGGTGACATGGCAAGCCGAACAGCACAAGAGCAGATGGAATCACAGCAAACTCTTTTAAGCTCACCGCTTTTTGAGCAAGTTAGTTTTGACGCCGCCGCGCAGCTGATCCCTCACCTTCAAAGATGGTCTTTTGCAAAAGGCGAGTATATTTTCCGTGAAGGTGACCTTGACAGCCGCCTCTACATTATCGAGCGTGGGCGCGTGAAGCTCACTCGTGAATCTAACGATCATCGTATACAGCTACTCAGTATTAGCGGTAACGGTGAGTTACTGGGCGAAATTCCTGTTTTTGATCCGAATGGCGGCCCACGCACAGCATCTGCTATTTCTATGGTTAATTCCACTGTGACTGTTTCCCTTTCCAGTGAAGTTCTTTTCTCATGGCTTGATGAGCATCCTGAAGTAGCAATCAGCATGCTCCGTGTGCTCGCAAACCGTATGCGCAAAAATAATGAGCATATTAGTGACTTAGTATTTATGGATGTTCCTGGCCGCTTAGCTAAAACCTTGATCGACTTAGCAAAGCGCTTCGGCGAACCAAGTGAAGCCGGTCTTGTGGTTCCTCATGATCTAACTCAGGAGGAACTCGCCCAACTTGTGGGAACTTCCCGAGAAACAGTTAATAAGGCCTTGATGGAATTTACAAACCGCGGCTGGATTGCTCGTGACGGGCGCACTATCATCATCTATCGCCCTGGGCAGCTCATTCTGCGTTCACACAGATAGTTTTAAGTATGAAGGAACGTTGTGTACAATGCTTGTTTTCACTGAAATAGGTAGGGGCAACATTCTAGAATAAGGCGTATGTCTGAAGAAAAAGAGAAAACAAAGCTCACACCAAAGCGTGCACTTACGCTTATAGTCGCTTTCCTCGTGTTTTGTGTTGCCGGCGGAGTTATGGCATCTGGCGCTGTTTTGCCGGCCATAATTGGCATTTCCTCGGTCACAAAGGCAGTAACACCAACGCTTACTGACACAGACGATGTTGATTTTAGCCTCTCTGATTTACCTCAGCAATCACGCATGTATGCTTCTGACGGCACAACCGTTATAGCAACGTTCTACACGCAAAATCGTATTATCGTTCCTTTGAAAAGCATCTCGACGCATATGCAACAGGCAATGGTTGCTAGAGAAGACCGCAGATTCTTTGAACATAGTGGCGTTGATCCACAGAGTATTTTGCGCGCATTCATCACCACATATGTTTCCGGCAGCGGCGAAACGCAGGGCGGCTCCACCCTGACTCAGCAGTACGTAAAGAATATGCTTCTTGAGCAGGCTGAAGAAGACGATGATCCTATTGCTGAATACCACGCTACAGAAGATACAATTGCCCGTAAAATCAAGGAAATGCTGATTGCTGTACAGATTGAAAAAAAGTACACCAAGGCAGAAATTCTTCAGGGATACCTTAATATTGCTCAGTTTGGCACTTCCGTCTATGGCGTGGAAACTGCAGCAAGGCATTACTTTAACAAGAGCGCAGCAGACTTAACTATTGGTGAATCTGCTTTAATTGCTTCAATCACAAAGAACCCTTCTGCATACGACCCTACCGTTAACCCAACAGCTGCCCAAAAGCAACGCGATATTGTGCTGGATCTTATGCAAAGTCAGGGATACGCGACTGCCAAGGAAGTTAAAGAAGCTAAGGCCGTTAACGTTTCTGACATGCTTAATGTGCAGACGGTGCAGGTAGGCTGCCAGACTGCTGGTAGTGCTGCTTACTTCTGCGATTACGTAGTTCACAAGTTTTTGCAAACCAAGAGTTTCGGTAAAACTGAAGCTGCTCGTCGCAAGACTTTGTACCAGGGCGGCCTCAATATTTACACCACTATGGATCTCACGGCTCAGTCTGCAGCATGGGATGCAGTTCGTGAGGCAATTCCAGAGAACGATTCGTCTGGATTTGAATCAGTCATTGCAGCAATGCAGCCTGGCACAGGTAAAGTTCTGGCCATTGCGCAGAACCGAACCTATGATGCAACAAGTAGCGCAAGTTCAACCTCTACATCCATCAACTATGCGGTTGATCAAAAAGATGGCGGCGGTGATGGCGTGATGACGGGTTCCACCTTCAAGCCTATCAACATGGCTTCATGGCTATCCAATGGTCACACCGCAACCGAGTCTCTGAAAACTTACACTTCCTACTCGCAGTCGAGCTTTGCGTGCAACCCAACAGCATCGGGAACATGGTCAGTTCAAAACTCTGGCGGCGGCACAGTAAATCCAGAAACACCATATTCAGCACTTATTTGGTCACATAACACTACGCAGGCTTCTATGGCTCAGAAGATTGGTTTGTGTGCTATTGCTGACACTGCTACAAGCATGGGCTATCACAACTCACTCACGAGCGAGAGTGATATTCATGACACCATCGCGCCATCTATGATTATTGGTTCTTTGAATGCTTCTCCACTCACCATGGCATCTGTGTATGCAACTATTGCTGCAGACGGTAAATATTGCGAGCCTATTGCGATGACGAAGGTTACAAAGAACGGTAAGAGTTATAGTGTTCCTAGCACTAATTGCACTCAGGCAATCAGCTCCGATGTAGCTCAAACAGTGGCATATATTCTCAATATTGGTGCAACAAGCGGTGCAGCAAGCAGTGCAAACTTGGGCACACGAAAGACCTTCGCAAAAACTGGTACTGCAGAAAGCTACTACATGTTGACTGCAGGCTTCACGAACGGTGTAGCAGCATATGCAGCGGCAGGAAATATGGAAAGTCTTTCTAGCTGGACTGGTAAGAGCGTAAATGGCGTTCGCCACAGCACTTGGTACGGTATGTACATTTCAGCACCTATGTGGAAGAACTTCATGAGCACTTACACCACAAATGCTGGAATTGCGGACGATACTACATATGGCCAAGCAAGCTCCTCATTGCTTGGATCCGGTTCCACAAGTACTTCCAGCTCTAGCTCATCAACAAGTACCGGCAGAGAATAACCAATAACTAAGCTTGGCTTAGCACAAGCAACGCAATAGCGGATTATGAATCTGAATCCATAATTTATCTATGGAAAAACAGATACATAATCCGCTGTTCTTTATTAGACTGGTACTGACTGGTAATAGGCTGAATAGAATTATTCCGCAATTGTGCAGAAGGAACGCTCATGACCCAAGAAACCCAAGAAGAAAAAGCTCGTAAGAAAGCGCAAAAATATGCTGATGCAGCTCAGGAAAAAGCTGATAAAGCTGCACAAAAATTAGCAAAGAAGCAAGCAAAATCAACTCCAAACGCTGAGCTTAAAGCACAAGGCGTCCCTCATCTCTTTGAACCAATCACGTTACGCGGCGTCACCATGCGCAACCGTATCTGGTTGCCTCCAATGGACATGTATTCTGTCTACGCGCACGACGGTAAACCAACATCATTCCATTATCAGCATTATGTTTCTCGCGCACTAGGCGGTTTTGGTGCCATTATCACAGAAGCTACTGCCGTGAGCGCAGAAGGCCGTATCTCACCAGAAGATGTTGGTTTATGGAATGACGAACAAGTTGGCGCGTGGGCTTGGATTGTTGATGGCATCAAGCAAGCAGGAGCCGTACCTGGCGTACAGCTTTGCCACGCGGGAAGAAAAGGCTCAAGTGGAACCTCAACTATCGGCCGTCCTGGAGCATATGTTCCTCCAGAGGAAGGCGGGTGGGAAGTTGCCGGACCTTCCCCTATTGCCTATTCAGATCGTTTCGTTGCTCCTCGTGAGATGACTCTTGACGATATTCATCTCGTTGTTGAAGAGTTTAAGCAGGCTGCTATTCGTGCTCGCACGGCTGGGTTCCAGCTTATTGAAGTGCATGCTGCCCACGGTTATTTGCTTTCGCAGTTCCTCGATTCACATTCAAACCAGCGTATTGACGAGTATGGCGGATCTTTCGAAAACCGAATTCGCTTGACTGTAGAGGTTGTTGATGCAATCCGCACTGTGTGGCCAGAAGACTTACCACTACTTGTTCGCGTTTCGGCTACTGATTGGGCTGAAGAGCCTGGCTGGGATTTAGACCAGACTATCGAACTTGCTTCTATTTTGAAAGAGCATGGCGTTGACATGATCGACGTGTCTACTGGCGCAATCGTGTCTGGAGTAAAAATTCCTGCAGCACCAAACTACCAGGTTCCGTTCGCTCAAGCCGTGCGTAAAAATGCTGATATTCCTGTTACAACCGTTGGCGTTATTACTGAGCCACAACAAGCGGAAAAAATTTTAGCAAAAGGTAAAGCTGACGTTGTGGAGATTGGTCGTGCAGCACTTCGCGAACCAGCATGGCCTCTACGTGCTGCCTATGAACTCGGCCTAGACCGTAATCAAGCCCCATATGCAACCGCCTATAAGCGCGGAGCATGGGGCACTCGCCGATAGCATATTGCGGCACAGAACTAGGTAGAGCCCGGTAGAACCAGATAAAACTAGCGCAGAGCCGATGTAGAGTAACAGGCGCAAAAAACTTGTTACTCTACATCAACGCCAACTGCTTGATCAATACTAGTAAAGCCGTCTTTGCGCAGAAGCTCAGCCACACCACGCTTCAATGTAGTGATATTTTGTGGGCCACGATACATAAGTGAAGTTATAAACATCACAAGACCTGAGCCTTTGCGAATTTTTTCATACGCCTGCTGCGGAGTGAACACTCCACCTATACCAGCAATTGCAAGCTTATTGCCATAATCTCGGTATGTTTTTTCAATCAGATGATTGCTTGCTGGAATACACGGAAGACCTGAAAGATTTCCTTTCCAGTCATCTGGAACATCAAGTCCAGTGCGGTCTTTACGCAGATTAGCGATGGACACACCCTGAACATTATGTTCTACAATCACGTCAAGCAAATCTTTGAACTCTGCCCAACTCTTATTGGAAGGCATCTTAATTAGCGTCGGTTGGCTGCGCTGAACAGTGTCGAGCACAGTTAAAAGCTTATCCAAGTTTGCCGGATCATCAGTAAACGGCTCACCTGCCTTTGTATTCGGGCAAGAGACATTGAGCTCAATCATATGAGATCGGTTTACTGCACGTTCCATGGAAATGCGATAATCTTCGATTCCCTCATCCAAATCTCCAGCAAATTCATCATTTGTGCGAGCAAGAGACACAGAGATCCGCATAGTCTTTGCGTTTGCATGAGCCTTTTCAACGCATGGAAGAATAGCTTCCGAACCTTCATTTGCAAGCCCAACATGCACCATCATAGAGGCATACTCAGGAAGTCTATGGAACCACGGGCGAGCATTACCAGCGCAAACACGTGAGGTGATAGATCCAATCGTCTCAAAGCCAAAACCAGCAGCATCGAGAACAATAGGTAAATCAGCGTTCTTATCAAGGCCAGCACTCAAACCAAACGGATTATGAAAATCAATACCCATCACATTGGTTTCTAGAATAGGGTCAGTGTAGTCAAGCATTTCGCGAAGCATCCACATCAACGGCGGAATTTGACTGCTTACCTGACAGAATTTAATCATCGAATTGTGCGCGTCATCTGGAGACTGATCAAAAACAAACTTTTTCACTACGTTTTTGTACGCAAAGGAAAATAACGCTTCACTCGCACGATTGACACTATTTCTTACAGGTGATTCAGAAACGTATGCCATAGCCCCTCCTTAAAATGCACCTATTCCATCTTACTAAGGACTCGCTGGGATTCGAAAGCTGTTAAACGTTACTACGGAATGCGATTTAGCCATTCAGGATTCAAATATCGAGATTGAGAAAGCTCAGCTGCTCTTTTCCATATTACTTGTGAAATCTCGCCTCTATGAGTGTGTGGCACGTCATTCTGAATACTTTTTATTAATCCTTCGATAACTTCTTCTCTGGTCTTACCTGTCTGAGATTTCAGCGGATCCACTCGCTTTGCGGCAGATTGCACAGCTTTATCCGATAGTTTTTCACGTGAGATACGAAGTACCTGCGTCATTGCCACAGAGTCAATGTCATAAGCCATCGTTACGTGATGAAGAACACAGCCAGAGCCAGCACCAACTCTCGGGAAGCGACGTTGTGCAGCTCCCCCAATTTTTCCGTATGGAGACGTAATGTCGTTAATCGGCTTATACGCTGCCTCTACACCCAAGGATTGCAATGCGTGAATCACCCACTCATCGCATAATCGATAGGATTCCTCCACAGAAAGTCCCTCAACAAAATCAAGCGGTACATACATTGAATACGTAATAGTATTACCCGGCTCAATAAACATTGCTCCCCCGCCAGTAATGCGCCGAACCACTGTGAAATCACGTAACTGAGCCTGCTCAAGGTCTACTTCATTCATTACAGATTGATGCAGTCCTATAACAACGGCACTACTCTTCCACTCCCAAAAACGCAACATTGGGCCACAATCACCGGCAGCTACCGCACGAGCCATAACTTCATCAACAGCCATTTGCATAGCAGGATCGAGAGCATTCTCAGGGGGAATAATTGCAAGATTTATATCATTCCATCGTTTAGACAAAGGCTGATATTCTGGCTGAACTTTTCTGCTTGATAAAGGTGCTGCTGCTGTGCTTTGAGCTGTATTAGTCTCAGCAGCTTCGATTTTAGTAATCTTGATTTTAGCTGCATTGCTTTTGGAAGTGCTTATTCCTCCTATTGCCCGCTGAACAGCAATTGCAATAGCTTGAGGAGTTATTCCCCCGATGATAATACCTTCATCAGCTGCACTCTGGAAAAGCTTATCAAGATTTATAACTGCCTGCTGAGTATTAAAATCATTGCTCTCAAAATCAATCTGTTCTTGTGCGATGACTTGCATACGGTCAATGAGTCTTTGAGAATTATCTGTTCCGTCAATAAAAAAGTCACCGTCAATAACCACATGCACAGTATGAGAGGCAAACCGCAGCGTTACAGCCACAAGTTTGCCTCCGGGAGTTTTATATTCACCGCGTCTAATCTGAGAAAAATTCATAGCGGCTAGTCTACAAGTTTTATTCGCAGAATTTTAATCCTGCAATTCATAACCTTGAGAATCACGATGCCATTGGGTACCAGGCTTGGATGCAAGAATAAGAATGCCCTCAATAAGGCCCCAAACACTTGCTATAAATGGCCCAATAACAATAATCCAACCAACAACTGTAAGCAAAAGCTGAATAACAGCCTTAGTGGTGTTACCCAAATAGAAATTATGGATACCAAGAGAGCCAAGGAAAATTCCAAGCAATCCTGCAGCAATCTTGGAACGATTCCCTACCGCATATAAAGGCTGCTGCTGATAGTTATAGCTGCCCTGCTGAGCGTAATAAGGATTCTGAGCAGTTTCCTGAGCTTGAGACTGCTGGTAACCATATTCATACCCATATCCAGCATCAGACTGTTGCTGATATGGCTGTTGAGTTTGTTGCTGGTAAGACTGTGCCTGATCACTCTGTTGATACTGAGCTTGCTGAGCAGTTTCCTGAGCCTGCTCAACATTTTGGCTATAGTTCTGGCCAAAATTGTTATTCGTATTTTCTGTCATGAATCAATCATACATAAAACTGCGCATATCACAATTGTGTATTCACACAAGCAAAAGACTGCTCATACTGTGTAGAGCACGGCGGCGCACAATAATGAGCAACTATACACGGCACAATATGAGCAGTCTTAAAAATAGTTCAGTACTAGAAATCCCAGCGATATGCTACTTTATTATTTCTATCACTTCACAACCGAGCCAGAATATCCAAGCCTACCTGATGAGTTGAGCGCTGCTTGGAACCATTCTCCTCAATATCAGCCTCAACAGCATCAGCGATACGCTGCGCAGCATCATCAAGTCCAAGATGCTGGAGCATCATAGAAGCAGACATAATCGCTGCGGTCGGGTTAGCGATGCCTTGGCCAGCAATATCTGGAGCCGATCCATGAATAGGCTCAAACATCGAAGGGTATTCGTTGGAAGCATTGATGTTTCCAGATGCAGAATAACCAACTCCACCCACAACAGCACCAGCTTCGTCAGTGATGATATCGCCAAAAAGATTATCAGTAAGAATCACATCAAAGCGCTGAGGGTCGGTGACGATGAAAATAGTAGTTGCGTCGATATGCAAGTAATCATGAGTGACTTCTGGATATTCAGCTGCCACGGAATCAACAATGCGCTGCCACATATCACCCGCATTCACAAGTACATTCTTTTTGTGGACGAGCGTGACATGCTTGCGACGCTTCATAGCAAGCTCAAATGCGTAACGAACCACGCGTTCAGTGCCTTCTGCAGAGTTGATAGAAACCTCTGTGGCAATTTCCTTAGCAGAACCGCGATGTGCAGAGCCACCAGCGCCCACATAAAGCCCCTCGGTTCCTTCGCGAACTACAACAAAGTCAATATCGCCTGGATTAGCCAGCGGGCTGACAACGCCTTTGTAAAGTTTAGACGGACGCAGATTGATGTAGTGATCGAGAGCAAAGCGCATCTTGAGGAGCAAGCCGCGCTCAAGAATTCCTGCCTTAATGCGAGGATCGCCAATTGCACCAAGCAAAATAGCGTCTTGCTTTTTAATCTCTTCAAGCTCATCATCAGGCAGAATTGCACCATCACGCAAGTAGCGATCAGCACCCAAATCAAAGTTCACATAGTTGAACTGCGCAATTCCTTCAGTTGCTTTCTCCAGCACTGCTTGAGCTTCAGGAGTGATTTCTTTGCCAATACCATCGCCAGGAATAACCGCGATGTTATATGTACGTTTTTCAGTGGTACTCATACCCATAAGCATACGAAAGCGTCCACTCTTTGAAGCTCTGTATTTCGATTAGTGGACACACACATCTTATTCATGCAATACCCCATCGAGAACTAAAAACTGGAAACTGAGAATTGAAAATCAAGAATTAGGAATCAAGTAACCCCATCTGTTCTAGACACCACGCATTCTCAAACGAGACTTCCTCCCACTGCTTGTATCGCCCAGACACGCCGCCGTGCCCTGCCTCAACTTCAATCTTCGCAAACGCATCAATACCCATGCCGCTCTCTTGCATACGAGCAAGCCACTTAAGAGGTTCAACATAAAGCACACGAGTATCATTTAATGACGTTGTGATAAAAATTGTTGGGTATTTATCTGTTCCAAATTTGGCCTTACGCTCCCGTGCATTCAACACGTTCTCATATGGCGAGTATGACTTCATGTAGTGATACACGTCTTCGTTATGAAGCGGATCTCCCCACTCATCCCACTCTGTAACAGTTAGCGGCAATGAAGTGTCTAGGATTGACGTGAGTGCATCAACAAAAGGCACATCTGCTTCAATGCCCTTATAGAGAAAACCTGCCACGTTAGCAACTGCGCCTATCAGCAGACCACCAGCCGAACCACCATTTGCTACAGTACTTTCTGCACTCGCCCATCCTTGAGCTTGAAGAGCAGCCGTAACGTCAATAAAATCTGTGAAAGTATTGATTTTGTTGAGTCTGCGACCTTTCTCATACCATGCACGCCCCATTTCTCCGCCGCCACGAATATGTGCAACTGTGTAGAGAACTCCTCTGTCGAGCATGGATGGACGCGCTACTGAGAAACCTGGATCACTACTGATTTCATAAGAACCATAACCGGAAATAAACATTGGGGAAGCTGTAGTAGACGCCTGATTCTTCCCATTACGACTTCCATTACGATTCGCATCAATCAAAGACTTCATAGACGGCGCATCAATAACAATATCTGTTGCACCCTCACTCCACGGGTTCCCATCCGGCCCAATCTGCGAATCCATACTTGGCACAAGACCGCGCTTCCATACGAGGGAAACGGGAACTTTCTGCCCGTCACGCACGCGAACCCATACACGGCGTTCTGCATAATCTTCCTGCTTATAATTTCGCACGTTCGCGCGCTTGAGCAACTTGTCTTCGCTAGTCACAGGGTTATATTCGTGCAGCTGTGACGGCTGAGTGTAGCTCCCATACGTGTAGCGCACAACAGGTGCTTGATAGGAAGAATTTGAACCAAAGCCAATGGAATACAACACATTAGGATTTTCGCCTGTAAGTTCTTCAAAATTCCAACGCTCCCCAGCCAGAAAATCAGCGAGCGCCTGGCTCTTCGACATAATTGCGATATGAGGCAAACCATCCGCACGATATCCAAGCGTTACAAAATCGCGATACATGCCAATGCCATCAATACGTAAGCCAGTCAATCCTTGCAAAATATCAGGATTCGCATCATCAAAGAGTGGAGTGTTAACAGATTTTGCAGCTTCATCTACACTTACCCGCCCCTGCACAGGTTCACAACCGTATGCACTTCCTCTCGCAATACACACGCCTTCTCCCAATGAATATGGAGGCTGATGCAATCGCATATCGATAACATCTACTTCAAAATTGGGATTTTTAACGTTGTGAATCACTAGAGCAAGCGGAATATCAGAGCTATCTTCTGCACCACCTTCGAACTGTGCAAAACTAACATCGTATTCCACGTTTTCTTGGCGTTCAATGAAGGGCTTAAATTCACCCTGTGGATTCGTGACGTCGAGCATTAGAACTTCGCAGCTCGTTTTAGAACTTGTTTCAATGACGATTTGAGTTTCGTCAAAAGAGATTCCTACCCCTGCCCAAAACTTCTCATCGTTCTCATGCCATGCTTCTTGATCTTGAGATGAGTCTGTGCCTACTCGGTGACGCCAAATAGAATACGGACGCCATGCGTCATCAGTCTTGGTGTAAAACACCCATTGACCGTCAGGAGTAATGCATGCACCAGCACTCACCTGCTCAATAACTTCAGGTAAATCTTTCCCAGTGCTTAAATCACGAATCCGAACATCATAGAGTTCATTACCTGTGGTGTCTGTGGAATACACCATCCATCTGCCGTCATTGCTTAAATCGATGCCGCCCGAACGGAAAAAATCATGCCCTTGAGATTCTTTGTTCGCATCAAAAATAACTTCCTCATCGTCAAAAGCTATTTCTGGATTGATTACAGGGGCTGTCCAGTCATCAAAGTCTCGAACAGGAATACGACATTGTTTGCCATACTGCTCACCTTCTACAGTGCGAGCAAAATACCAGTAATCGTGAATTCTTGTGGGAACAGACATATCTGTTTCTTGCACACGAGACTTTAATTCACTAAAAAGCTTGGTGGTTAACGGTTTGATGGGTTCTGTAATCTCGTCGCAAAAAGCGTTTTGAGCAGCTATATAATCATGCACTTGCTGCGATTCTTTATTGCGCATCCAGTCATAAACATCGGTAAAAATATCGTCATGAGCAATGCGTTGATGCTGAATCTTTTCAGCATGCGGAGCTTTGGGGAAAGAAGCACGTATCATTTTTTAGCTACATTCTTCAAATAGGGGAGCATCGTTTTCATCAGATTTGCTCCGGTTGGACCATAGAATACGGGTACATCGACAGCAGGCGCAGCAGGATCATTCAAATTCAAATGCTGAGCAATAGTCGTCTCGTTGCCCACAAGCTGCCTAATTCCAATCGCAACTACTCTGCCCGGATATTCGCGAGTTAAGCGAGCATAAGTACTTGGATCTTTTTGTCCATCGTCGCCAATCAGAATGAACTTCATGTGCGGAAAGTCGGCCATAAGCTGTTGAACAAACTCAAGCTTATGTTTCACTCCCGATGGCACAAAAGTTTTTGGCCTGGGGTCGAGATCACGCAGCAGCAGTGGGCCTTCTGGAAATCCATGCCTGCTAATGAAGTTACGAATTGAGTCTTCCACGTTCCATGGTGAGGTGGAAAGGTAGAAGAATGGTGCTTGTGGATAAATTTCGCTGATTTTGGAATACAGCACAGACATGCCCGGCACAGAAGAACGCGAGTTAGGGTTGAGAAGCAGCATGTTATACGCTGCTTTCAATATTGTAGGAACTTCCGTGACCATAATGGTGTCATCTACATCCGAAATCACTCCGATAGGAGCATCATCAGGCACAATAAACAATGGTGAATGCACCGATTCACGCCCGTCTACATGGTAACTAACATCATGAATACCCGCAGAAAGCTTACGGACTGCAATTAAATCGAGATACCCCTGCTCATCACTTTGAGCATATCGAGCTGAGCTTTCAAGATTGTCGCCTACACGGTCAAACACTTCAGCATCGCCCATTTGCACTGTACGCAATTCAATACCATCAATGCTGATACGTACTCGGGTACCTGCTGCAGGAATAAGGAAGGCATTGGCTATTCCCCGTCGAACCGCCCTGAAAGAACGCTTTTCTGGGGCGTCAAGAACCGTGCGACAAATAATGCGAACATACTCAGTTGTGCCATAGCCCACATATGGTTCTACGCGTGCAGTCCAGCCCATTTTGTTGGCCGTTCGAGTAGAAGCTTCTACCCACATACCAAATGTTGAAGTAATAGCTTGACGTACCAAACGCACAACGGTTCCCTTAGCCTCTGGCCGTTCTCGGCGAGAAGGTGCATCCACCACAGTCGTAGTGTGGCGAGCAATAATAGGCTTCTGCTCTTGCACTATTTTTGTTGTGCGCTCAGCATGTTCCTTTTGTGCCATACAATCCCTGTCTACACAAACCTTATTTATCTGTATTTATTTGTATCTATTTGTCTGCAACAATACGAGCATATGCTTCAGAATCAAGAAGCTCAGGTTCATCGTCATCAGGCTCAATCTTAAGAATCCAGCCCTCGCCATAGGGATCAGAGTTAATTACTTCAGGATCATCACTAACAGCCGTATTTACATACTTGATAGTTCCTGCAAGAGGAGCAACAAGAGATGAAGCTGCTTTCGAAGATTCTAATTCAACGATTTCATCGCCTGCTTCTACACGTGAATCAACTTCAGGTAAATCTACATATACAAGGTCACCAAGCTGCTCAGCAGCATACTCAGTGATACCAACGGTGGCAAGCTCTTCAGAAAAGTCAACCCATACGTGGTCTGCAGAGTAGCTGAGATTCTCAGGAACTTCGAGATTTGGAGTGCTCATTGGTGCATTTTTTTCTGCCATATGTACAGGTTACAACACATCAACACTCAAAATTCTTTTAGGCTTCTAGATTACTTCATTGAAGTAATCGTGATGCGCAGTAGGTTATTCAGTACTAGTTGAGGTGCTAGTTGAAGTACTAGTCGAGCGCACAGCACTTGTTGGCGTAGAGCCAGAAACAACAACCTTGTCTCCCACGGTAAGAGTCTTAAATATAACGTAGGCATCACTAGTATTCATATTGAGGCAGCCGTGTGATTTTGGAGTACCAGATGCAATGCCAGATGTGTTCCATGGAGCTGCATGGAAAGCATACCCAGAGTAGAAGTAGGTTGTGTATTTCACGTTAGGAGTGACGTAGTCTGCACCGCGCATAGTAGTAGTTTCATATTGGCGAGTTACATAATATGTTCCAGTAACCGTTGGTGTAGAGGTCTTGCCAGAAGAAGTGTTGTATGTTGCCACAAGCGTGGTTCCCTTATACAAGGAAACAGTCTGAGCGCTCAAATTAACGCTTACCCATGGATCGCCGTTTGCAATATTGTATTCTGCATCAATACTCGTGGTCTCAAACGGAACACTCGTCACATCAGCAGTGAGCTCAGTAGCATCGTTACTATTGGAATTCAATGCGTCAGCAACCTCTTCAGAAGTCTTTGATGTGCTGGAAACTTCGATGCCATTCACGCCTTCAGTTTTAGTGCGCAAAACTGTGCCAGCATGGTTCTTTACTTGAACTTTATCAACCTTTGCAGTGTTAAGCTGTTCAGGGAGCACGGTTGCCAAAGTTTCATTCACCTTATTGGCATCAAACTTCATCGTCAAGGAACCGGTTTTAGCATTAGACACAAAAGTAGCCCATGAACCAATTTGTGCAGCGGTAATCGTGTATGTTTTGTCTGAACCGTTAGAAATCGTAATAGTCCGAGTCAAGACTTCATTCGCTTGAGTTGCAGTAGCTTGGGCAGTAGCGTCTGAAACAGGGGAAGCAACCGTCGTATATCGTGCTGTGACTTTTTCAGTTTGGCCAGGATTTGCACATGCAGTTTGAAGAGCAGACTGAATTTCGTTGGTGTTAAGGGTTTTGCCTTCTTTTGCCTCTGTTGCAACGAATTGATTGGAGCTTTCATCATATTTAACGGAAGCAGAAACCATACGCTCACTCTTCGGAATAAAAGTCTGCGTTACGTAAGTTTGAGTAGTTGATTTATCCGTGCTTTGAACAATAGATACTGACTGATGTGAGAAAGGATTGACGCGGGAAATAGCAGAGATGAAATTAGTTTCTTTCTTTGCGCTCAACAGCGCATCTACAGTCTTCTCTACGTTTGTAGAAACACCTAAATCTTCAAGAGATGCAGTCTTAGTCTTACCGGAAGTTGTAGAAATCTTGACTTTGGTATTTTTGATAGAAGATTTAACGATCGGCGTTAACTCACTTTTCGTTTTGCCTACAACACTGATGTTCCCGAAGGAAACACCTGGAGCTACACGACTGGAGAAGTAATAGCGAGCATAGAAAAAGCCTGAAATAGCCACCGCAATGAGGAGAATAAGGAAAATACTAATGGCGATAGCTTTGCCGTGCCCCTTCCCCCTCGCAGACTTCTCAGCAACAGCGGTACCGCCATTTCCGCCACCATTACTATCGGCACTAGCAGTGTCAACACTGGGCTCAGCGCCGAGAGACTCCATCTGGGCAGAAAGATCCTCTATCTGCGGGAAAGAAGTGTTCGCAGAAGGTGCAGAAGCATATCCCGCTGACGCAGGAATCTGAATCGGTTCCATCGCCAGAGTACTTTCCGCACGCCAATCAAGCTGCTCGCCATTATTGTGCTGACCAGGTTCGCTTGGTTCAGAAATATTCATACCGTCACGGAACGGATCGCTGTTAGCGCTGCTCATACATCATTCCTCTCATGCTTCCGCCCTGTCATATTAGGTATATTAGGGGCGAGCAAACACCCTTTAAAGTGTACTCAGCTCACGGATTAAAGCTCAGACCCGTACCACTGGTGAATCATATATCGAGCAATCGCAGATTTCCCTGGAATTTCAATGCGTTCCATAGCTAAAGCTGCGCTAAATTCATCACGCGTAAACCATTGCGCATCATTAACCTCCGCAGTATCAACACGAATATCAGTCGAAAAACTGCACGAGCACTGAATACCATCATAAGAGAGGCAGGGAAAGGCCAGGGTTGTGAACCTAAATAATGCACTGCCCCAAGATCAATATTGGTTTCTTCTTTAGTTTCTCGGCGCACTGTATGTTCAAGATTTTCTCCAGATTCTACAAAGCCTGACGGAATTGAATAGAGCTTAGGATTCCACCACGGCTATTTTGCAGAAGAATGCGATCTTGCGAATCTGTTATAGCCACAATCACGGCTGGCTCGACGCGAGGAAAAAGTGTCACAGCATTGGCAATGATTTTGCATAATATTCCATGTTCCTAGACTTACCGCACTCGTGGCAAGACCTGCTTCACGAGAGTTTGCAAGAGGTGCAAAATCACGCAAATCAACCCAATCAAAACGTTCCGAAGCTCTGTCGATAATATGCAAATTCTGCTTACGATCGCCACTTGCTGGCTCAGAGTTGAGAAAATCGGTGACAGTTTCGCCAAAGCCATTATCCGCACTAACTTGAGCTGAGTTAGGAATAGAAGTGAAAGTACGCGAAATATCAAGCGCTATATACGAGGTTTCTGCTGGCTGCAATGCTGACCCCATATACATTGCAATCACATCAGTACGGTGAGCAAGTTCCTGTGAAACATATGTTCCAGGGATAAATGCCAAGCGATATGCACTAACCTTAGCCCCACGAGCTCGCTGAGGAACTGCAACTTTGCCGTGAGAAACAAGGAATACTTGGGTTCCTGACTTCTGCAATAAATCAGAAATCAGACTTTCTTGCGAGCGCAGCTCAGAGTGATAGTTCACATCTCCTTGTGCGAGAGGCAAATAATCTAATTCACGAGTAAATGCAAACGGATTAAAAGTAGTGGCAATATGATTCTCTACGCCTTTTACGCTCTCTGTGCATTTTTCTGTTTCTGCTTTTTCGGTTTCTACTCGCTACATTGATTCAGTTGAAAACTGTTTATTATGCAAAGCTTGCTGATTATTAACTTCACGGGTGATATTTACCTCATGAGTAATGCTGTGAATAGCCTGTGCAACCTCGGTTGGCTTCTCAAAAGAAGTAAAATGCCCAGCATCTTCAATCTCGTAGAAATGAGCAGTTGTCGATGTGAATTTATCTGCAAGTGGGCGCATAACAGTTGGATTGCTTGATCCATCGAGTTCCCCGCTAACCATGGCAACAGGAACAGTTATACTCTCCAAAATATTGTTATGATCTTTGCGCCCGGCAGCCATATGCTGACGCCACGCAACACCTGAAGGGCTTTGCTCATCGATCCATTGAGTAAAAGTGCGAATAAATTTATCTGATTTCTTAAAGTCAGAGTCTCCTTTTTGAGGAAGAGCAAAATGCATTACGCTGCGCACACTGTGATTTTCTTCGCAATCACGCGCAACGCCTAAGCGGCGAGCACGGCCTGCTTCATCATCTGCGTTGGCAGTCGTATCGCATAGCACTAAACCTGCAACCGTTTCAGGGAAAAGTCGCTGAATAGTCAAGGCAACATAACCGCCCATGGAAATTCCAACCCACACAGCCTTGGAATAGCCCATATCGCGCAGAGCATGCACGAACGAAGCAGCCACATTATCCATCGCTTCAGGATAAGCACCGTCGGCATCGACTGGACCACTCAATTCGGCTGTGGGCACTGGACTTAGCCCTGCACCCGGCATATCAGGCGCAAAGATTGGGTAATCATCTTCTTCGGAAAGCCCGATCAACGCTTCGGCGCATAAATCCCACACACGGTGATCCACAGGGAAAGCGTGCAACAGAACGACGGGAATAGCTGAATCATCACCCTCTCTATAAACTGTTGTGACGATTTCCATATCTTCTTTTATTTCTGCTTCTTCTATCTCTACATTTTCCACGTCGTCTGATGCAAAAGCCATTAAATATTCCCTCCAGCAGCGAGCGCTTGCATAACAATAGAACCAAAACCTTGCGGCAGCTGAGAAATGAACTCTACACTGCTTGCTTTATCAGCATCTGTCCATTCCACGTCAAGAGTCTCATCCTGCGGATTACAGTCTCCAGCAATAGGCACAACGTAGCACAATGCAATTGCATGCTGACGGGAATCGTAGAACGGCGAAACTCCAGGGGTTGGGAAAAATTCAGCGATAGTTAAAGGCTGTATAGTAGCTGGCATATTAGGCAGAGTTATATCTCCAAGATCCTTGGAAATATTGCGCGCTATAGCCTCTCGAATAGATTCGTGGAACAGAATACGGCCAGCAATCAAGGTACGCTGAACTACTCCTTCATCGTTAACGCACAGCAGTGTTCCAACCTGCGTGATAGCACCTAAGTCATCAATGCGCACCGGAACTACTACTACGTATGGAAGCGGGGTGAGCCTGCGAACACGGTCTATCTCATCGCGATTGAGCCACCCTGGAGGATTACTCGCACCGTGGCTTCCACGAATAAAATCGTCAGGTGTGATTCTGTCAAATTCTCCGCGGGCTCGATCGGCGTCAAAATCATCGGGATCTGGAACTTCGTCATTCAAAACTGGCATACATCTATTATCTATGATTCGTTTTCGATGTCCACCTTGGCCTACCTTCGCCGCCTACACTGCTAGTCACGTTGGCATCACTATGTGATTGGCATAACACTCAATGCGCTCAAGGCTTAACGGGAATACACCACCATAAGGCATAGTTGTAAGCAGTAACGAAAGGATTAAGCATGGCAACTCATGAACTTACCTCTGCAAACCTTGACAAGACTATTGCAGATAACGAACTTGTCTTCATCGACTTCTGGGCAACATGGTGCGGCCCTTGCAAGGCATTTGGCCCTATCTACGACAAGGCTTCTCAAGCTCATGAAGACATTCACTTTGCAAAGGTGGATATCGATAAGAACCAAGATTTGGCTCAGGCTGCTGGTATTCAGGCAGTTCCTACCTTAATGATTATTAAGAAGGGTGAAGTAGTGTTCAAGCAGGCCGGAGCTCTGCGCTCCTCTGATTTGGACGATTTAATTGAGCAGGCTTCTAATCTGGATGTAGACAAGGCAAAGGCAGAAGCTGAAGCTAAGGCTTAGCCAATTACGCGAGCTTCCATCACAATTTCTTTACGTTTATCGAGACAATTTGGTAGACTTTTGTGCAATGTGTTTCAGCACAATAAACCATAAATGAATCATAAATGAGTTATAAATGCTGGAACACCGCACTTTAATGAGTCTTTAATGCCTGCCAAGACGTAACAGACTCATATTTCGGCGGCTAACTGAAGTTTTCTGTTGATATACGTTAGGAGTTGTATGGCTGCTCGCCATAGACAAGAAAAAGCACCACTGATTAAGCGCATTAGCTCAAAACAGTGGGTGACCATCACCGCTGGCGTTATGGCTGCTGCTTTACTTTTCACTGGAGCAACAACTGCACGCGCATCAATAGGTGGCACTGCCGTAGCAGATGCAGTGACTGAATATTCTATTAATGACCTCTCAAGCACCACAACTGACGTATCTCGTAGCAGTATTCGTACTGCTCTTGCTGAAGGTCAGGGTGGGTCAAGCTCTTCTACTTCTTATGTGAAAGTTGTTATCAATGGCAAATCTCGCATGGTTGTGGCAGATAATTTTACAAACGTAAAATCTGTTTTAGCAGCAGGCAATATTTCTTTAAGCTCAGATGATTCAGTTTCCCCAAGTCTCGATACAAAGGTGACTGAATCTACAGTTATCACTATTACGAGCTCTAATTCTGAGGTGCAGACCACCGAGGAAGAAATTGCGTACAACACTATTAAAAAAGAAGACAGTAGCTTAGCAAAAGGCACTACAAAGGTTCAGACCAAGGGCGAAACAGGAGTTTTGGAAAGCACTAATATTGTGACCAAGAATGGCACAACAGTGGTCTCTACAAATACGATTTCCCAGTACGTTAAGAAAGCTCCTGTTAACGAAGTTATTCTCGTTGGTACAAAGGAAACAACCACCTCTACCTCTACCTCTTCTTCGTCTTCCTCCTCATCATCCTCTTCCAGCTCAAGTAGCAGCACCGGCACTACTACTCCAGTAGGTGAAGCTCAGGCTATTGCATATCAAATGGTTATAGCTCGCGGCTGGAGCGAAGCAGACTTCACTGCACTCGTAAAGCTGTGGCAGAGGGAATCAGGATGGAGCACTACCGCTTCTAACAGCTCTTCTGGAGCATATGGCATTCCTCAAGCATTACCTGGCAGTAAGATGGCTTCTGCTGGATCTGATTGGCGAACAAGTGCAACAACCCAGATTACGTGGGGCTTAAGCTACATCGCTGGTCGCTATAGCACGCCAAGCGCCGCATGGACACATTCTCAAAGCTACGGATGGTATTAAAGCTACGAAGCAGAGCAGAGACTAGATTTATAGAATTAACAAGGTGTGGGAGGATTTCTTCCGCACCTTTACCTATATCTAGACTATTCCTCTTTCTTTAATTTTCTTCAATATCTCTAATGCTTTGTCTTCACTTTTCTTTTCTCTTCCCTTATCCTCTTTCCGTACAAAAAAAGTCGCCACCAGAAAACTGATGACGACTTGAATCTCTATCTCTAATTAATCTCTAAACTCTTCGAAAAGAGCTAAGAAACCTTGATTGCAAGAGCTTATACAATTCCTTGTAAGAGTAAGTCAAGTGCGAAGAGGATTGCCACGCCCCAAATAATAGGGTGAACATCCTTTGCTTCCTTCTTGAAAGTCTTAACGAGGCAGTATGTGATAAATCCAGCTGCAATGCCGTAGGAAATGGAATATGCGAATGCCATAAATACTGCGGTGAAGAATGCTGGAATTGCAACAGTGATATCACTCCATTCGATTTGTGCGAAGGAGCTCATCATCATGCAGCCTACAATCACCAAAATAGAAGCCGTTGCAGCAGTTGGAATTGCAGAAATAAGCGGAGCCAATACTGCAGAAACTGCAAACATTACTGCCACTACCACTGAGGTCAAACCTGTACGACCACCAGCAGCAATACCTGCAGCAGACTCTACGTAGGTTGTGGTGTTTGATGTGCCGAGTAATGAACCAACAGAGGTTGCTGTAGCATCTGCGAACAATGCCTTGTCCATCTTGGAGCTAAAGCCTTTGCCGTTTTCCATCTCACGCTCATCTTCAGCAGAGAAAATTCCCGCGCGACGGCCGGTACCGATGAAGGTACCAATGGTGTCAAAGGTGTCAGAAAGAGAGAACGCGAAGATGGTGACCAAAACGAGTGGAAGCCGTGAAAGGTTGCCAAAGAGTGATGGGAATCCTGCAGGTGTGAAGATCGCCAAGAAAGTAGTTGGAAGTTGGCTAAATGCTTCACCAAGGTTGATGCTACTTGACATAGAAGTTACGCCCATTGGAATACCAATAACTGTGGTGACCAGAATAGCAATAACAAACGCGCCGGAATTGAGGAAGCTCCACTTGCCAGGGAATTTGAATACAAGCAGGAAAATAGCAATCAAAAGACCAAGCAAGAAAAGACCAAGAGTTGGGGAATTTAAGGTTGCAAGCCCAGGATTTGCACCGGCAGCAGCAGTCTTATCCTCACTGAACTTAATGATGCCAACATCAAGCAAACCAACGTATGCCACGAAGATGCCAATACCACCACTGATAGCATGCTGCAGCATTGGTGGAATAGAGCGGATAATCATCTTTCGCAAGCTTGTTGCAGTAATAATAATGTTGATGATGCCACAAATAAACACCATTGACATAGCTTCTTGCCACGTGAAGCCAATGCCTTTTACAACGGTGAAAGTAAAGAATGCGTTGAGGCCCATTCCAGGAGCCAATGCGTAAGGAACATTGGCGAATAAGCCCATAATCAAAGTGCCGATAACGGAGGCAATAATAGTTGCAATGAATACTGCACCCCATGGCATGCCTGCACCGGAAAGAACGTTTGGATTAACTGCAATGATATAAGCCATTGCGAAGAATGTGGTCAAGCCAGCAACCAGCTCAGTGGATACGGTTGTACCATTCTCCTTGAGTTTGAAGAATTTCTCCATAACTACAAACTACTTCCTCTTAAATTGGTAGAACAAGTTCAGAATAGTCTGTGCTCTACCCTCAAGAAGTATCAGTAGCCTCTATTTCACGCCATTTTGAGACGCCACCATATTTTTATTATTTTTAACCAAAACGCCCAGAAATATAGTTTTCTGTTTCTGTTTTTTGTGGGTGGGAGAACATCGTAGTTGTGTCAGTCATTTCCACAAGATGACCAGGCTTACCTGCTCCCATTGTATTGAAGAAAGCGCAGGAATCAGATACACGAGCTGCCTGCTGCATATTATGAGTGACGATAACGATGGTGTAATCTTCTTTAAGCTCTGCAATCAAATCTTCAACAGCAAGAGTCGAAATAGGGTCGAGTGCCGAACAAGGCTCATCCATCAACAAAACTGAAGGATGCACAGCTACTGCCCTAGCAATGCATAAACGCTGTTGTTGCCCGCCAGAAAGACCAATTCCTGGGGTGTCAAGACGATCTTTAACATCTTCCCAAAGGCTGGCACCGCGCAACGCCCACTCCACAAGGTCATCTGCATCAGACTTTGCAATCTTGCGACTATTGAGCTTCACCCCAGCGAGAACATTTTCACGAATAGACATAGTTGGGAACGGGTTCGGCCGCTGGAACACCATACCGATATCACGGCGTACTTCCACTGGGTCAGTCTCTTTTGCGTAAAGATTTTTACCTTCAAGAAGCACTTCACCAGTACAATAAGCTCCCGGAATTGTCTCGTGCATACGATTGATAGTGCGTAAAACAGTAGATTTACCACAGCCTGAAGGCCCAATAAAAGCAGTAACTTTGTTGGATTCAATCACCATATTGACATCATCGACGGCGTGGAATTTGCCGTAATAGACGTTGAGATTATTGATATCAATTCGCTGACCCATATTATTTGCCTTTCACAGAGAAGACTTTGGCCACAATACGCCCAATAGCATTGAGAATAAGAACAAGAAGAATAAGCACAAGTGCTGCAGCCCATGCCCTATCCATACGAATAGTTGTGATACATGGGTTAGTAAGCGCTTTCGTAGCTGCCGAGCATGTTGCAAGACCTTGTGAATACTCGTTATATACGAATACAGGAAGCGTAGTCATTCGGCCTGAAAATAGGTTGAAATTAGTGGAGCTGATAGATCCTGACGCAATCAGCAACGGAGCCGTTTCACCAATTACTCTAGCCACTGCCAGAATTGCACCAGAGACTATTCCTGGAAGTGCTGTGCGCAATACTATGCGAATAATTGTGCGATACTTCGGTACACCTAATGCATACGCTGCCTCACGCAAATCGTTGGGAACGATGAGCAGCATCTCTTCAGTAGAGCGCACAACCGTTGGAATCATAAGCACAGAAAGCGCCACTGAACCAACGAAGCCGTTAACTGTGCCCGGTCCAAAAATAATCGAAAACATGGAGTACGCAAATAAACCAGCCACGATTGATGGAATACCACTCATCACATCTACGAAGAAGGAAATTGCCTTATAGAGCTTGCCGCCATTGGAATATTCCACAAGGTAAACAGACGTCATGATGCCCACCGGAATGGAGATAATCATTGCACCGAGTGTAATTTCCAAAGTGCCTACCGCCGCGTGAAGAATGCCACCATACGGATAAAGACCACCTACTACCCCACGCATATTGTGAGTAAGGAAATACCAGTTAAATTGGCCAATTCCTTTTGACAGAGTCGTCCACAGCACTGAAATCAGCGGCACGAGCGCAATAAGAAATGAGAGGTAAATAAGTGCGCGCATCACAACGTCTTTGCGACGGCGCGCAGCCAGATAAGAACGAGTTGGCTTGAATATATCGAAATCTGGATGCACGGTGTTAGTATGTGCAGACTTCTTTTCTTCAGCTTGACTTACTTGCGTCTGGCTCATTTTTTACCTCCCCGATTAGTAACTCGGCGAGCAATATAATTCACTACAAACGTGATGATAAACAGCACTAAACCTGTGGCGATAAGAGTAGAAACGCCAAGGCTATCTGCCTCCGGGAATTGAGCAGCAATATTAGCAGCAATGGTCTGGCTACTAGATGCTTTAAGAAGATTTATAGCGTACGTGCGCCCTGGTGAAAGAATCATGAGCACAGCCATTGTTTCGCCCAATGCACGGCCAAGCCCAAGCATGCATGCAGACACAATGCCAGACTGTGCAAACGGCAAAATAGCAAGCTTGATCATTTCCCACTTTGTTGCGCCCAAACCAAGAGCTGCCTCCTGAAGAAGCATTGGAGTTTGCACAAAAATATCGCGAGCCATCGAAGTAATAATCGGCAAAATCATCACAGCCAGCACCACAGAAACTGTTGCAATTGTGCGTGGCGGATTTGAAACCTCTGGCCCAAACAGGGGAATCCAACCGAATACCTTATTGATAACGGCCCATACCGGGTAAATGTGGGGAACAAGCACCAAAGCTCCCCACAAGCCATACACTACTGAAGGAATTGCCGCGAGCAAATCTACCACGTAGCTTAAAACAGTTGCCAGTTTTTTGGGCGCATAATGTGAAATAAATAGCGCTATGCCAAGTGCCACAAAGAAAGCAAGTAGCAGAGCAATCCCCGCTGCCAAGATGGTTCCAAAAACAAGCGGACCTACAAACGCCCAGAAGCTCGTGGTCTGGCCTCCAGTAAAGCCAGAAATAGTTTCAGCTACAGCTCTTTTGTCTCCAAAGAATACTGGAGCCGCTTGGATGAGGAGGAAAACCGTAACAGCAGCAAGAACAGCGAGGATTAAAATTCCACAGCCCTTAGCAATTGCTGAAAAAGTTTTATCAGCAGCATGCGTGTTTTTCACTGTTTACTCGTCTCCTTTCGAAGTCGAGGAAGACGAACTTGAAGATGACGAAGAACCTGAGGAAGTTTGAATTGCATTGATTGACTTCATAATGCGCTTTCGCAAAGCAGCCGAGATTGGAGCTGAACCAGCATTATTTTGAGCAACCTTCTGCCCTTGAGCACTAACGGAATAGATCAGCCACTGCTTCACAAATTCTGCAGTATCATCATCTGAATATGCGGCACATGCAACGTCATAACTCACCAAAGCAATCGGATAGCTCTTTGAATCTGTAGTGGTGTAATCAACATCGACTACGTAGCGATTTTTGCCCTTAACACTCGTGTCTTGCTTCGATTGTTCGATTAACCGCGACACAGCTTTGGCAGTAGGCTTAACGGACGTGTTGCCAACTTTGACTTTTACTGTTCCTAGACCAGTGGTTTGTGCAGCATCTGCATAACCAATTGTTCCCTGCGCCTGGCTAACAGTGAGAACAACACCTGAAGTTCCCTTTGCCCCCTGCCCCACAGAATTTGGCCATGTTTCCGACGCACCAGTTTTCCACGCTCCGTGCGAGGCTGTGTCCAAATATTCCTGAAAGCGCTTGGTTGTGCCAGATTTATCAGAACGCCAAATTGGGTTAATTTCTAAGTCTGGCAGCTTTGATGCAATCTTAGGATTTTCCTTCTTAATCTGTTCGTCATTCCACTTGGTGATGGTGCCATTAAAAATCTTGGCAATTGTGGAAGCAGACATCTGAATCTTGTTAGAGCCATTCAAACCATAGTCAGAAAGGTTGTATGTAACTGCAATAGGAGAAATATAAACAGGAATGTCAAAAGCCGTTCCCGCTGCGCACACGCTTTTTGAAGAAGCAACTTGGCTATCAGTTAGGGGAGCATCAGTGCCTGCCCACGTTACAGCACCAGTGAGGAATGTGTTAACACCTGCGCCCGAGCCTGAAGGATCATACGAGATTGCGACGTTCTTCTGCCCAATTGCAAATCCGGCAATCCATGCATCTACAGCACTCTTTTGAGAAGAAGCACCGGCTCCAGCAAATTCGCCAGAGAGTTTTTTAGCAGTGGAGGCACCTTTCCATCCAGATCCACCGAGCTCACTAGATGTAACATTATCTCCGCAGGCAGTTAAAGATGCAGTAAGCGAAATCATGCACATCACCGCAAGCATGCGATTCAGAGCTTTGTGGCGCATATTCTCATCCCTCTGTTTGCAGCCTTTCCAAAGAAAAGTCCAGAATTAAGTTCTCTCTAGTTCGTAGATTTTTAATTGAGGCGCAAACCATTGGTCACACTGCCTTCCAGTTTATAGGACAAGACCCATAAACCCCAAACGCTGGTAGAGTGTTCGTTGGGAATACTCCAATACTTTATTACTTTGTCTTGCAAAAACATGAGTTTAGTGAGATATGAGCAAGGTATAAACGAGACATAAAGGAGGGCACTTTGGCACGAAAATCCGGTAATGTCACGTTGAAAGAAGTAGCAAAAGCCGTTGGGGTGTCTATTGCTTCGGTTTCGCTTGTTTTGAATAAGCAAGATCACGGCCGCGTAAAACCTGAAATTGCTGCAAAAATTCGTGAGACTGCCCATTCAATGGGGTACATACCTAATACTCTCGCGCAGAGTTTGCGCACTCACAAAACACGGATTATCGGTTTTATCAGTGATGATATTGCGACTTCTCCACATGCTGGCCGTGTGATTCTAGGAGCTCAAGATGCAGCTCAACAGGCTGGTTATATGCTCATTATGCTCAACACAAATGGCTCAGGCACTATTGATTCCAGTCAGATTCTGCCTTTTCAACAATTTGGCATTGAAGGCTTTCTCTATGCGCACATGTTCAATCGAAGCGTTGCAATCCCTGAAGTTTTACAAGAGTTTCCAACGGTTGTACTCGATGGTTCAGACCCTGAGAGCAAACACGCTGGAGTATATCCCGATGAGCAACTAATTGGTTATGACGCAACAAATCGGCTTATCGCAGACGGCTATAGGAGAATAGCGTATCTAGGAACTGCAGCCGGCGGAGAGCGAGCGCAGAAAGGACGCTTTGCCGGATATCAAAAAGCTCTAGCCAATGCAGACATTGAATTTGACGCGACTCTTGTGAGTAATGCTTCAGGAGCGAAATCTGTACAGCGGGCTGTACAAGAGATTTTTGCTTCTCCTCATGGACAACCTGATGCATTTTTTATTTTTAATGATACTCGCGCAGTTGCTGTGTATGAGGCAGCAGCAGAATACGGATTGTCGGTCGGCAAGAATTTTGGAGTAATTGGAGTTGACAATCATCCGCTTATTCAGGAAGCACTCACGCCAAATCTAACGTCAATTGAGCTCCCTCATTACGAAATGGGTTGGTGGGGCGTGATGCAGCTTCTAGAGGTTCTCGATCCCGCACATGCGCATCAGCATTTCGCTGAGCTTCCCAATACAACGGTAAAAATTCCGCCGATTATTCCTGCAGACAAGTTAACTAATCTTGATGGCAACGCTGATTCACTAGCTTTAGATACTGCAATTCATTGTGCCATCATAGATAACGAATCTGCGTAATTTTTAAGAGCCTCAAGTTTTCGAGCGCCCTAAATTTTTAAGAATCCGATGAGCTAGGGATTCCTTGGCCAGGGCATGAACTCAGCACTTTGAGCATTGCCTGTTTTTCTGCCGTAGTAACCGTTAGAGAATATTTATCTTTTACACCAATCTGACGTGCCACATACTCACATTGATACGAAGTGTTGCTTGGCAACCACTCATCAGCCGATGCATCACTTTTTTCTTGATTTGCACTACCATCAACAGCGAGCAAATTATACATATCATTGCCGTATGCATACAGTTGAGAACTACTCCAGGTGCTTGCCCCTGACTCCCAAGCATTATTCAATGCCACCACGTGGTCGATTTGTACCTCAGCACTCGTATTGACCCCACGCTGAAAATTAATGGTCTTGCCCGTGTATGGATCTTTCAAAACCCCGCTCCATACTTGGCAACTGCTGCCATAACTGTACTCAACATTAGTTAGGTCTCGGTTCAACACTTCATCGCGCGCATCACAACCATCGTTATCATCATCAGTTTCACGGAAACCAAAATAATCGCGGTTATACGCTTTTTGAGTGCTCGTATTATCGTTCACCGTCAAAGATTCCAAGGTCTGTGCAGCAGTGCCACTTGCAGTGTATGAAGAACCTGTAGCCTGAGAAACAGTGGTACTTACTTGTGGAGCAATATAAGCAGCAACGATGCCAATAATCACAACGACTATTGCTAACACACCGGCTCTGCCCTTACCAGACATTGACATCAGCAACGTTACTAAGGAAGCTAATTGGTCTCGCTCCGAATTCTGTTCCGATTTTTTCCGACGCCGTCTTCTACGATAAGGCACAATTACTTCCCTCTCTTTAGTAACTCTGCTCTATATTCCCTTTTCGCTTTTCCTTTTTTGCAGAAAGCTGTTCCCTCAAGAATTTATGAATAGGAAAAAGTTAATGGGTCATGACCTGCCCGAACGTCGGAATCAAGCGCATCAATTTGAGATTTCTCATCCTCACTAAGTTCAAAGTCATAGAGCGATAAGTTCTCGATTTGACGCTCAACATGCACAGATTTCGGAATAATAATAATTCCATTATCAATATGCCACTTCAAAACCACTTGAGCAGCAGAAATATTATGAGCCTGCGCAATGCGTTCAATAACGCCATTGCCAGCATGTAAATCTGCTCCACGGGCCATCGGCGAATACGCTTGCACAGCAATCCCATGCTCTGCACAGAAACTCACAACTTCGCGCTGCTGCCATGTAGGATGCAGTTCAATCTGATTAACAGTTGGATACTCACCTGTTTCGCTGTGCAATCTCTCAAGATGCTCAGGCATAAAATTACACACGCCTAGGGTGCGCACTCGCCCCGATTTACGCAGCTCAACAAAAGCTCGCCACGTATCTGCACTGCGCCAGTCAAAAGGAGTTGGCCAATGAATCATATACATATCAACGTAATCAGTCTTCAAAAAAGCAATCTGACGCTCAAAAGCACGTAGCGTACTATCGTAGCCTTGCTCAGAGTCACTCAGCTTTGTAGTGAGCCACAACGATTTACGAGCCTCGCCATCTACAAATCCAGCAGAGCACAGTCCCTCGCCTACTCCCTCTTCGTTGCCATATCCTGCAGCCGTATCAATATGCCGATATCCAATGCGTAAAGCATTGAGCACGACGCTCGAAACATCTCCATTATCAATACGAAGCACACCTAAGCCAATTTGAGGAATTTCCAGTCCATCAGAAAGCTTTATACGTGCCACTTGCAAGTCACGTTGCGTGGAAGTTTGCACATCGAAACTATTAGCCCCATCAAGCTCATCACTTTTACCAGATTTCAGCCCAGACATGTTTTCCGCCTAACCTCTGCTACCCAATTTCTTATATGTATCTTGTATTAGATTATCGATAGCCAGCTACCACGGGAATACAAAAAAGGGATTGTGGTCGAATGCAACAATCCCTAAAATCCCCTCAGAAATCCCTATAGAAGAACTTATAGGGGAAGCATCAACACGTCACGCGCTAACGCACTGAGCTACTTCTCATTTTTTGAGTCATAATCAGAGCGATTACTCAGAATCGTGTCCATACGGCCAGTTGACCAGTTTTCCACTTTATCAAGTAAATCAGCTAAATCTCTGCCTAAATCAGTCAACTCATATTCGACATGAGGAGGAATCTCTGGCAACTGTGTACGAGTGAGAATGCCATCTCGCTCCAACGTACGCAAAGTCTGAGTCAGCATACGATTTGAAATACCTTCGATATGCTGATTCAATTCGCTGAAGCGCTTCGAGCCGTCATACAAAGTACCCAGTATGAGCACAGTCCACATATCACTCACTTCGTTCAGTAGCCTACGCGAAGGGCACGCTTTGCTATATGGATTAAAGGGAGTCTTCACATCGCTTTCTTGTGAACTTGTACTCAATTATGCTCCTGTATTTTAGGTATTCTATTCAATGCTTTAATGCTTATTAAGTATTATTCCACGTTTGGGTTTTACTCTGCTTCAACAGCAAAGCCGCCCATCCACGAAATCTGTTCGGCAACTGCAAGGTTAATCTGCAATGCGCCAAAAGCTTCCATATTACGAGCACGCTTCAAGGCACCCGCGTCAACGCTCTTATAGCCAGCAGCATCAACCAATGTGCGCAAGCTTGATTTTGCCTCATCATCATCGCCAGCAACCATAATAGTAGTTGGCTTACCCGCAATCTCGCCAGTTGCAAGAGTTGCAGCAAAGTTAGTATTGAACGCCTTGAGAATAGTGACCTCTGGGAACTGAGAAGCAAACTGTTCTGCCGCTGAACCTTCAGCGATTTCCAGCATGTCACCGGTAGAAAAATCAATCGGATTCGTCACATCGACAACAATCTTGCCTGCAAGCTGTGCCTTATTTGCTTCAAGAACGTCATGCATAGCTGGATAAGGAAGTGCAATGACGACAATATCGCCAGTAATTGCTGTTTCTGAGACTGTTCCTGCTATAACCTTGTCAGAAACTGCTTTTGCCTTAGCTGCGTCACGGTCGAGTACCTGAGTAGTAGCACCAGCTTTAACAGCGATGTTCGCTACTGCTGAACCGATGTTACCTGCACCAATAACTGTAACTGCTTTTACTTCTGCCATAATATTCTCCTCAGAATTTCTCAAAATTCATATCTTGATTGTATGTTTTTGCTATTTCGCTAAAGCTTTATTCTTTAACTCTCGTTTTGAGAGTAGCACTATATATGGAAGCAGTCAAAAGTAAGCTATAAATAAGCCGTCAGTACAAAAAAGTATTTTCGGGGAATAAAAAGAACCCCTAAGCATACGAAAACGAAGCTCAGGGGTTCTTTAGCGTTTCACCTTTACAGCAACTGCACTAGGTAGCCGCTCACGTGAATTTTACTATGCCGCTTAGGAAAGTGGCGTAATATCAAGAGGAATACCAGGACCCATTGTTGAGGTCATGGTTACCTTAGTAATATAACGACCCTTAACGGTAGTTGGCTTGAGACGGCGAATCTCGTCTGCCACTGCACGGAAGTTTTCTTCGAGAGCTTCCTGAGTGAAGGAAATCTTACCTACGATAAAGGAGAGGTTTCCGTGACGATCAACTCGGAACTCAATCTTTCCGCCCTTGATGTCGAACACTGCCTTAGCAACATCCATGGTAACTGTGCCAGTCTTTGGGTTAGGCATGAGGCCACGAGGACCAAGCACGCGGCCTAAACGGCCAACCTTACCCATCATGTCTGGAGTTGCTACAACTGCGTCAAAATCAAGATAGCCACCAGCTACCTTGGTAATGAGTTCGTCATCGCCAACTTCGTCTGCGCCAGCTTCAAGAGCTGCTGTAGCCTGTGGACCACGTGCGAAAACGAGAACACGAGCAGTCTTACCAGTGCCGTTAGGAAGGTTGACGGTGCCACGAACGAGCTGGTCAGCCTTACGTGGGTCAACACTTAGGCGGTAAACAGCTTCAACGGTCTGGTCAAAGCCACGCTCTGGCATGCTCTTCAAAAGAGCAATTGCTTCAGAGGCGGTGTAAAGGTTGTTGCGGTCAACTTGTTCAGCGGACTCGCGATATTTCTTGGAACGCTTTGTCATCTGCTTCTCCTTAGCAGTCGCAGTGCGGGCAAGCGTTTGCCCCTCTGCTGAATGGATATAGGTTTACTAGTCTGTAACGGTGATTCCCATGGAACGTGCAGTTCCTTCGATAATCTTCATGCCAGCTTCGATAGTACGAGCTGAGAGGTCAGGCATCTTAGTTTCTGCAATTTCGCGAACCTGTGCCTTAGTTACAGAACCAACCTTTGTAGTCAAAGGATTACCTGCACCCTTTGAAACACCTGCTGCCTTACGGAGAAGTTCTGCCGCTGGAGGGGTCTTCAGAACGAAGGTGAAAGAGCGATCCTCGTATACGGTGATCTCAACAGGGATGATTTGGCCAATCTGGTCCTTCGTGGCATCGTTGTATGCCTTGGTGAAGTCCATGATGTTCACACCATGAGAACCCAATGCTGGGCCGAGTGGTGGAGCTGGGTTAGCCTTACCTGCAGGAATCTGCAACTTGATCAGTGCTGAGACTTGCTTCTTAGGAGCCATTGTATGGTTCTTCTTTCTGCTAGCGGTACAAACGGAATTCCCTTAAGAATAGATAAGATTCAAAGCAACCTTAAATCTCTAAGAGAGCTCCTCCCGCAACTTATAGTTACCATGCCATCCGAAAATGGCAAGCCTATTCATTTTGCCAATGCGTGGCGACATATTACATATACAAAGAGCCGTCTTCCTAATCAAAAAAATTCATAAGAAATTAAAAGGAAAACGGCACTGACTTAAGAAATTAGGAGAGCTTCTCCACTTGGTTGAAGCCAAGCTCCACCGGAGTATCGCGACCAAAAATAGACACGAGCACAGTGAGCTTCTGCGTAGCTGGCTGAATCTCAGAAACGACTGCTTCCATTGTTGCGAATGGCCCTTCAGTCACAGTGACTGCTTCGCCAACGGTATAGCTGACTTCGATCTTGCGCATCTTAGCTGCTTGTGGCTTATTGCCTGCTTCCTTAAGAGCCTCAGAGCGAATCATTGGAGCCATCATATTGACGACTTCCTTGCGGCTCAATGGAGCTGGCTCATGAGTTGCACCTACAAAGCCAGTAACGCCTTCAGTTTCACGAACAATACGGCGAGCATCCTCGTCTGGCCACATGCGAATAAGCACATAACCAGGAATGCGCACACGAGACACAACCTTCTTGCCTTTATCAGTGTGCTGCTCAACCTCTTCCATAGGAACTTCAATCTGAAAAACAGTATCTTCCAAACCGAAAGTCTGAATACGAGATTCTACGTTCATCTTCACGCGCTTCTCATAGCCAGAATACGTGTGGAGCACGTACCACTTACCCTCAAGCAAGCGCAGTGATTTTGAAAATTCCTTAACAGCCTTTTCGCCCGGATCTTGCTCGTCATCGTCATCAGATTCATCAGAATCTTCCATAGATTCTGTTTCTACGGATTCTTCAGAAGACTCTTCATCAGAGGCTTCCTCAGTTTCGAGCGGTTCAACTACCTGAGAAGCATCAGCTGCTTCAACTTCTGCAGCATCTTCATTAACAGCCTGATCGCCCAAATCTGGGGTCAATTCATCAAGATTATCAGTCATGATTTCCTTTTAAATACTTGGATTCCAGATTAGCCAAACAAGAAGAATACGAGCTCACCCAAGCCGTAATCCATACCAGTCACAATGACCATGAGGAAGAACACAAAGATGAATACAGCCATAGACCAGCCGAGCAATTCTTTGCCTGAAGGAGCTACGACCTTACGAGTTTCATCAAACATCTGCTTAATAAACAAGCCGATGCGCATAAAGATATTGGGACGCTTTGGCTTTGCTGCCTTTGAGGCTTTTTTCTCTGCCTTACCAGCAGCCTTTTCAGCCTCTTTGGCTTCCTGAGAAGAATCAGCCATGCGTCATCCTTACTAGATTTGTTAACAAACGAGCAGGGAAGGCGGGACTCGAACCCACAACCTACGGTTTTGGAGACCGTTGCGCTACCAATTGCGCCACTTCCCTAGGTGTACGACTCATCGTAACAAACCCACAGGATTGACCTGAGGAGGCTTGCGCCCGAAAAGACGATGAGCAAACCGCCAAGGAGTCAGTTTAGCGGTAAATACTGATTTAGTCCACTCGAATTTTGCTTTCGGAGAGTCGAACCAGTACAGCGTGAGAATACACAAAGATAAATACTGAAAAATCAATAAGTAGATTCTATCCAACCCACTCACGGAAGCGGCGCATTCCCTCTGCAAGCTGATCGTCCGCAAGCGCATAAGAGAAGCGCAAATACCCTGGCATGCTAAATCCTTCTCCCGGAACAGCAGCAACGTGGGCCTGATCAAGCAAAGCCTCCGCTAATTCAGCTGCAGTATTGCACACCGTTCCCTGCGGCCCTACTGGGCGATTAAGTAGTCCCTTAACATCAGCAAAGGCGTAAAAAGCTCCCTTTGGCAAATTGCATTTAACGCCTAGAATTGCACTCAGTGCATCCACAATGGCATGGCGACGCTGGTCAAATGTGGCACGCATCATGGCCACTGCGCTTAAATCGCCACCCACTGCTTCAATTGCTGCACGCTGTGGAATATTGGCAACATTAGAGGTCATATGCCCCTGCAATTTTGCAGCAGCCTTTGCCACGTCCAGCGAAGCTACTAACCAGCCCACTCGCCAACCAGTCATAGCATAAGTCTTTGCAACTCCATTAAGAACAATCAGCTGTTCTCGAACTTCAGGAACAAGCTCACCAATGTATTCACAAACTGTGCCGTCATACACCATGTGTTCATAAATCTCATCTGAAATAACCCACACATGATTCTCAACAGCCCATTGACCAATAGCTTTGAGTGTTTCCTTATCCCACACAGCACCAGTCGGATTATTCGGAGAGTTAACAATAATTGCCTTGGTTTGTGGGGTGTAAGCGGCTTTAATCTGCTCAATAGTTGGGACAAAAAGCTGATCAGAATCAGCAGTAATCATCACTGGATTACCGCCTGCCAACTTGACAGCTTCCGGATAAGTTACCCAGCATGGGGCAGGCACAATAACATCATCACCTGGATTGATAATAAGCTGAAATGCCTCATATACGGCCTGTTTACCACCATTAGTAACAACAACCTGCGCTGGATCAATCTCATAGCCTGAGTCACGCAAAGTTTTACGAGCAATTGCCTCGCGCAGTTCGAGAAGACCATTTGTAGCAGTATAGTGATGGTTCTTCGGGTCTAACGCAGCCTGCGAAGCTACTTGTGCAATGTTGTCTGGAGTTGGAAAATCAGGTTCGCCTGCTCCAAAACCAATAACGTCCACACCTGCAGCCTTCATAGTTTTAGCTTTACTATCAACAACAAGCGTTGCACTAGGAGCAACATTATTAATACGATCGCTTAACGTGCGCCAGTCAAAATTTGCCATGCTTCCAACTTTAATGCGCCCACACGAAGAAAATAGATGGGTCAGCGCTAATTTGCACCGGCTCAAAGCAAAACTAGGAATAAATCAGAGCTAAATCAGGACTAAATCGTCGCGGTGCACTAGCGGATGGGCATATTCTGCACCCAAAAAACGTTGAAGTTGATTTGTTGTGCGTCCCAAAATTTGGACAAGCTCATCTGAATCGAATCCTACAAGGCCTTTTGCAAGGTGCTTACCATTTTCATCATCAATCCATACGGGATCGCCAGCGGAAAAATCTCCGTCATAACCAATTGTGCCTGCCGCGAGCAGTGAAGCTTTGCCCTCACGAATCACTTTACTTGCACCTTGATCCACAATAAGTGTTCCACGCGGATTGGAGGCGTAGCCAATCCACAACCGGCGAGATGTTTCGCGAGATTTTACTGGGGCAAAAACCGTGCCTACAGGATCGCCCATCAAGCTTGGGCCAGCATTTGTGCTGCTGGTAAGCAAACACGGAATCCCTGAAGCGGTTGCAATGCGTGCGGAATCCAACTTTGTGATCATGCCGCCAGTACCTACATTTGAGCCAGACTCTCCCACCTGAATGTCAGACTCAAGGTCAAGAACATCTTTAACAAAAGAAATACGTTTTGCACCGGGTTCTGTTGGTGGAGCCGTATATAAAGCATCAACATCACTGAGCAGCACAAGCGCATCTGCTCGCACAATATTTGCTACAAGAGCCGCTAAGCGATCGTTATCACCAAATCGCAAATTGACCTCGGTTGTCACCAAAGTGTCGTTTTCATTTACGATTGGAACCACGCCTAAATCAAGCAAACGGTTAATAGTGTTGCGAACATTGCGGTATCGAGAAGAACGCATAGTGTCTTGTGTGCTCATAAGCACTTGACCAACGTTAAGGCCAAAGCAGGCAAATTCTGCTTCATACTGCCCCATAAGCACAACTTGCCCTACAGCCGCTGAAGCTTGACGGCTCACAGCATCGAACGGGCGCTCATCAAAGCCAAGTGGTCCAAATCCTGCGGCTACAGCACCGGAAGACACAAGCACAATACGTGCACCAAGATTTTCAACACGAGCTAATGCTCCAACAAGTGCTTGGAGTTTCGCACAATCCAAATGCCCAGAAGGCTGAGTAAGAGAGCTTGATCCAACTTTTACAACAATCGTTTGAGCAGAAGCAATTGCACGGCGTACACTGCGCTCAGCCCATGTTACATTCTGCTCAGTCATTGTAAAGTCCTCTAACCTTCGTAATCTTCTAAACCTTTTGGCGCAATTCTTCTTAGCACCGTTCCTTGGATTTTGGCCAATTCTCAGTCATCTAGCCTAGACGGATCTGCCCAGTGACCAGCCTTGCGCTCTGCCTCCATTGCGGCACGAACTGCTGCCTTGGCATCCATCCACTCATGATATTCGCGACGACGCTGTGCATTGGTGCGACGATGGCGCAATCCAGCATTTTCTTCTAACCGAGCATCGTGACCACGCTCGGCTTGAGGAGCACCATCAAGCATTTCAGCACCGGCAGAAATACTTGGATCCCAGTCGAACGACACCGCATTGTCTCCACGTCCGATGCGCACTTCATCACCTACGCGGGCACCTTTCTTACGCAAAGCATCTTCAACGCCAAGCTTTGCTAAGCGATCTGCAAGATAACCTACTGCTTCTTCGTTGTCGAAATTAGTCTGACGAATCCAACGCTGAGGTTTAGAACCAAGAACAGTGAACCAGAAATTGCCGTTGCCATCTTCTTCGCGCTCAATAGTGAAATCAAATCCAAGACCAACGTCTTTTGGATTGCGGCGACGCTTTGTTTCCAACGGTCGCAGTACTACACGATCGTCTTCTTCTTGCTGTAGCTGAGCCACCTTCGTGCGCTGCTCTTCCACAATGCTTGACAACGCATATGTAAGCTCTTTTAAGCCCTCATGAGTCGCTGTTGAAATGATGAATACTTTCATTCCCATTTCTTCAAAATCTGGTTTAACAAATTCCGCAAGTTCCTTAGCCTGCGGAACATCAGCCTTATTGAGGATGATAATGCGTTCACGTTCAGCGATGGGGATAACACCAAGTGAAAGATCAAGCGCATCGACATACTGGGAGAGCTCATTTTCCAATGCGTGATAATCAGAAATAGGGTCACGATCATTTTCCAAAGTTGCGCAATCAATCACATGAGCAATAACTTCTGTGCGCTCAATATGACGTAAGAATTCCAGACCTAGTCCCTTACCTTGTGCCGCGCCTGGAATCAAACCAGGAACGTCAGCAATAGTAAAACGCTTATCACCTGCTGTAACAACGCCAAGATTTGGAACCAGCGTAGTAAAGGGATAGTCAGCAATCTTTGGGCGAGCTGCGCTTAAAGCAGCTACGAGACTTGATTTACCGGCACTTGGATACCCTACGAGAGCAACATCGGCAATAGATTTAAGTTCAAAAATAACTTCACGTTCTTCACCAGGTTCGCCGAGTAGAGCAAATCCCGGAGCCTTACGCGCGCGGCTAGCCAGCGAACGGTTTCCAAGACCGCCTTCACCACCTGCGGCTACTACGAAGCGATCTCCCACATGACGCATATCCGCAATAACGTTCTTGCCTTCAAACACAACGGTTCCAACTGGCACTGGCAGAATAAGATCATCACCGTTGCTGCCATCTTTGTCATCACCCTTGCCCATTGTGCCTGATTGAGCAGTGCGATGCGGAGCGAAACGATAATCCAAAAGTGAAGTTGCGTTTGTATCTGCTACAACGATAACAGAGCCCCCATCGCCGCCATCGCCCCCATCAGGACCGGCAAGCGGCTTATATTTTTCTCGCTTGATGGAAGCAGCGCCGTTACCGCCATCGCCGCCTTTGACGTACACCGTCACGCGATCGACGAAATCACTCATGGATAATCCTTAAACTCTTGATATAAACAAAAAGCCGCGCTCATAACGGGCGCGGCTAAAGTATGAAATTTCCTACTCGGAAATAACGTCTACAACCTTGCGGTCACGACGAACACCGAACTTTACAGTGCCATCCTGCAATGCAAAGAGAGTGTGATCCTTACCGAGTCCAACATTCTGACCTGCATGGAACTTGGTGCCGCGCTGGCGAACAATGATGTTTCCTGCTACAACAGCTTCTCCGCCAAACTTCTTAACACCGAGGTACTGAGGATTCGAATCGCGACCGTTACGTGAGCTGGACGCGCCCTTCTTATGTGCCATTTTTTATCCTTTCGAATTTACGTCTTAAGCAAACTTATGCGATTGAAGTAATCTTCAACACAGTCTGCTTCTGACGATGACCCTTACGACGAGCAACGCCGGTCTTGTTCTTGTACTTTTGGATACGAATCTTTTCGCCCTTAGCTTCGTCGTCAATAACTTCTGCCTTGACGGAAACCTTAGCTAAGTCCTTTGCAGCCAGGGTGACCTTGGAACCGTCGACAACAAGAGCGACAGGGAACTCCACAGAATCGCCCTTCTTGGCGTCAAGACGGTTAACGACGATCTCGTCGCCGACCTCGACCTTTTCCTGATGGCCGCCGGCCTTCACAATCGCGTACATAGTTCTACCTTGCCTGTATTTATAAGCTTCTTCTACTGTCTGCGTATTACCGACCGAAGGCATAAGACCACCGTGGTACCACTAGACACTAGCTATCTAATATATACGTTCATGCGCGCTACGTCAAATTGCTGATGCGCAACACGCAGATACATCACATTGGAGTTGCTAGTCTATGCTACAAGGTGGACTGATTTACAGCCCACCTTTATTCTTTTACTCTTCCCTGTTCTTTGCTTCGTCAGCAGCCACTGCTGCAGCAGCGATTTGAGCAAGTGTAGCCTTCACAGCCGGAGTTGAGCCTTGTGGAGCATTCGAATCGTGAAGCTCTTCATGAGAGTAGCTCTCGTGACCATACTTATGCGTTTTGATGAATGGGTCTCCACCTTTGAGTGCATAAGGATCGTCATATTTTGCAGAAACTGTTGGCTCATCGTGCAGAATAAACCCACGACCGCCGCATGTTGGGCATTCCTCAGAGAATGCTTCAACAAGTCCTTGCCCCACGCGCTTGCGGGTCATCTGAACTAGACCAAGTGATGTGACTTCTGCCACCTGATGTTTTGTACGATCGCGAGATAAGCATTCTACGAGTCGGCGCAGTACTAAATCACGATTAGCAGGCATTACCATGTCGACAAAGTCAATCATGACCATGCCGCCAATATCGCGCAAACGAAGCTGACGCACGATTTCTTCAGCAGCTTCCAAATTGCATCGAGTTACAGTCTCTTCCAAAGACTTACCCTTGCCGATGAATCGACCAGTGTTGATATCGATTGTGGTCATTGCCTCAGTTCGATCAATTACAAGAGAACCGCCCGATGGCAAATACACTTGGCGTTCCATGCCTTTGCGCAGCTGACTATCGATAGACCACTTGTCGAACACATCCTTGCCTTGATGTTCTTCCGGATCCCATTTTTCAAGGCGAGGAAGAAGATCAGGAGCGGTGGACTCAAGATAATTCTTTATGCGCTCATACACACTATCGCCCTCAACAACAAGCTGATTGAAATCATCATTGAAGATATCGCGCACAACTCGAATAACAACATCTGGCTCACCCTGAAGGAGCTGTGGGCGCTTAGAGCTCTCATACTCCTTGAGCTTGGCTTCAATATTGGCCCACTTATTCTTCAGCTGTTCCAAATCCTTAGTAAGAGCTTCCTCGGACGCTCCTTCAGCTGCCGTGCGAATAATCACGCCCATTTCTTCTGGAGCAATTTTCGCCACGATGGACTTAAGACGTGCGCGCTCACGTTCTGGAAGCTTTCGAGAAACACCCGTCATGCTACCCGAAGGAACAAGCACAAGGAATCGTCCTGCCAAAGTCACCTGAGATGTTAAGCGAGCGCCCTTATGCCCAATAGAATCCTTAGTAACCTGTACAAGCACAGGGTCGCCAGATTTGAATGCATGCTCCATACGGCGAGGCTGACCATCAAGACGCGTTGTATCCCAATTAACTTCGCCTGCGTAAAGCACACCATTGCGATGTTGGCCAATATCAACGAATGCAGCTTCCATACTGGGGAGCACATTCTGCACACGGCCACGGTAAATATTGCCGACGGAAGAAACTTCCTGAATGTCGGAAACATAATGTTCCACAAGCACGTTGTCTTCGATGACGGAAACTTGAGTATGACTATCCTTTTCACGCACAACCAGCAAACGATTCACGTTTTCACGGCGTGCAAGGAAGTCCTGCTCTGTTATGAGCGACTGGCGGTCCCTATCTCGACGATTATCACGGCGACGCTGCTTCTTGGCCTCCAGACGCGTGGAACCCTCAATATCAGTAATTTCATCAATATACTGCTGTTTACGTGAACGTGGAATACGCTCATTGCTGTTGCTTGATGAAGAAGATGAAGAATCAGCACTCTTGTTACGGCGACGACGGCGACGACGAGTTGATACTACTTCCTCATCATCGTCCTCATCAAAGGAGCTACTTGACTCAGTGAAATCATCATCTGAATCGTTCGAGTCTTTGCTACTGCGAGTATCACGGTCTACTCCACGACGGCGACGACGGCGACGAGATGTTGCATGAATTTCTTCATTGTCTGATTCACTATCCGATTCATTATCCGAATCAAATTCATCGTCGTCGTGTTCGATCTCGATGGGTTCATATTCAATTTCATCAAGCTCAATATCGTTTTCTATGAGCTCAACTTCCGCAGCTGCGCGGCGTTCTTGGGCATTAAGACGGCGAGAGCGGCGTGATGGGCGAGACTCGGTGAAATCTTCCTCTTCCTGAGCGTCACGGCTATTCTGGTCTTCTTGATGATTGCGATTTTTACGCTTGCGTGTGTTCGAAGACTCATCTTCGCTATTATGTTTGCGGCTACGACGGCGACGAGAACCCTTGTTTGAAGTGTTATCTTCATCTGAATCTGCTGATTCATCAAGGGCATTCTCAATATCATCAAGGCTAAAGTTAACCTGCTCAGTGCGAACCGGCTTCTCAGGAATAACTGGCTCTTGGAAAAGTAGCGACATCATTGGGCGCGTATGGAAAGTTGTAGTGTTAACCGTCTCGTCGGCGTCACGGTCTGGAGCAGAAAACTCAAGCATCTGGCTAACAGCCTTGCGAGCGCGTTCCGAACGCTCAGGAGCAGTCTCTACATGCTGTAGCTGTTGTGACTGCTGTTCATTACTTGTCTCAATAGTCTCCTCAGTAGTCTTTTCAACAATGCTGCGCGTATTCTTGCGCACTGCTCGTGCAGGCTTAATCTTCTGTGTTGAGGATTTTTCTGAATTTGAAAATACTTTTTCACTCTGCTTAGAGGATTGAGCCACACTCACACTTGTGTTGCGGGAATTGGCAGCACGACTTGCCTCTTTAGCCTCATTCGATGCTGGAATTCCAGAATCCACAAAAAGCTCGGCCGAAAGCTTCGCTAAACGCTGCTCTCGCTTAGAAAGTTGATTATTCTGCTCAGGCTGCTGATGTGACTGCGAAACTTGTGAGGCTTGAGATACCTGCGGCGCTTGCACAGTCTGTGAGGCTTGAGAAGTCTGTAGGACTGCTGAAAAAGTTGTTGTTACTACCGGCACGGAAGCTCCGGCTGCACCTGCTCCACGGACAACCCGCTTACGGCTGCCGCGAGTTCGCGCTGGCATGCCTTGAGCTGCTGTGGACGGTTTTTGAGAAGCGCGCGAAGGTGCTTCATTGTTGTGTTCGTCGGACACAATATCTCCTCGTGGAACGCACTGCATTACGCTCCTGTCAGATGCTTAGCCTGTCACACGTACTCTCACTGTACATCGCGCTTATACGCGGTCTAAGCAATTCACAAAAAGTCTGTGTTGCATGCCGGACGCCAACGCTTCCAATCTTTTAACCAACCTTAGAAGGGGATCAACGCACATGCAGGGGTAGTATGCAGAACCACCTTTTTTAAGTATCTCACAGATTGTGAAGATTTACCACTCGCCCACTCTTCCGATTTTCATATATGAGATATCAGGCATACTTCACCTCAAATTTTCCATATTCGATGGCACTATAAAGATGAACAGTAAGGATTTTCATGAATTTCATCGGTCTTATAAGCGCTATGCAGGGTTTCTTTGTTATTGGCGTGGTGATTGCGGCCGGTTATATTGCAGCTCGCTTAAATATTGGCGGTTCCCAGGCTCAGATGGTGCTTAATCGCGTGAGTTTTTTTGTGACAAGCCCTTGCCTGATGTTCGCAATTTTATCCAAAGAAGATATCACTTCAATTTTTGGGCGAACTATTATTGTTGCGTTTGTTTCTGCTGCTTTGGGAGGAATTATTTTTCTCGTAATCAATCATTTGAGTTTCAAACTCCCTGCAGCTGATGCCATCATTGGCTCGCTTAATTCTCTCTACCTCAACTCGAATAATATTGGTTTGCCCGTCGCCACATATATCGTTGGGAATCCTGCACTCGTAGCGCCTATTCTTGTGATGCAGCAAGCACTTTTTACTCCCGTCGCATTGACTGCTTTAGATGTTTCCACCAGCGGAAAATTCTCAGTGAAGAAAATTCTTTCCCAACCTTTGCACCAACCTCTGCTCATTGGTTCCCTACTAGGAATTGCTGTAGCCCTTACAAAGCATCTGACTGGCGTTTTTATTATTCCTGACTTTGTTTTTAAGCCGATTGACATGTTGGGCGATTCTGCTGTTCCTATGATTCTCATGGCTTTTGGCATGTCTTTACACGGCACAAAACCGCTACAAAAAGGCTCAAACCGCCGTGCAACTGTTACGGTGACGATTTTGAAGAATATTGTTATGCCGCTGATTGCATTTGCATTAGCTTATGCGATGGGTTTCCGAGGAACTGTGCTATACGGATGCGTAGTACTCGCAGCTCTTCCAACAGGGCAGAATGTTTATAACTATGCAGCTCGATACAATGTTGGACTCACTTTTGCACGAGACGGAATTTTGCTTAGTACTATTACTTCGCCGTTCGTCATTGCGCTCGTGGCTTTGCTATTGAGCTGAAACTTATGAAACTTAATAGCGACGTTTTGCGGCTATTGTGGTGAAGCGCTGCACGAAATGTGCCCAATCTTGTTTTAAGGCACTTAGCAGATTCAAATCACGAATCTCATCGAGAGAAACCCAGTGAACCTCATCACTTTCATCGTCAGTGGCATGAGGATCAACTACTACACCCTGCTTTTCAAATGCAAAAACAGTTGTGTAAGCCCATGGGCCATGATCTTCGCAGTAAGCACCAACAATGTCAAGATCTGCAGGATTCATACCAGCTTCTTCAAGGCTCTCACGCAAAGCACCTTCAAAGGCATTTTCTCCATCGGCGATTGCACCACCTGGAATTCCCCACGTACCGCCTTCTGCACTCCATGCTGCACGATGCTGCAAAGCGGCATGTGTAACTACACCAGAATCATCACGACGCAGCAAAAGAACTCCTGCGGCTCCATTAAGCCCCCAATGCTTGTGGCCGCATACGCAAGAAATCCAGCCATCTCCTGGTTGGTTGATATTACTGTCGGGAACTTTTTCCGCAGCTTTGTAGCTATGTACCGTTGCTGAGGGCTTGCTGTTTTTAGCTGCTCGTTGCTCAGCAGTCATCGTAAGAGTGGTGTTCCACAAATCTGTCCACTCAACACCAAGCTGATTAACAAGAGTTCGTAGGGTTGGGATGCTTAACCCAACAACCCCACTCGGATCTCCCTGAATAGATTCAATAAATGCTGAGCCGAGCCCTTCTAGAGTAAAAGTTCCAGCAACTTCAAGTGGTTCTCCGGTGGCAATATACCGTTCGATGTCTGTGTCAGAATACTGAGCAAAATTCACACGACCATAGCTCACAGACTGTGCTGTTTTGCCTGTTGCGCAATCGATTACGCAGTGGCCAGTCCACAATGTTCCGCTACTCCCCCGCATCGCTTGCAAACGTTCACGAGCAGTTGCCGCATCATGTGGTTTGCCGTAAACTTGGCCATCCATCTCAAAGAGTGAATCAGAGCCGATAACGAGCGGCCCTACGCTCAATCCTTCAAGTCCTTGGTTATCTGCAATGGCCTCTTGCACACTCATAATCGAGTGGAGACTACCAAAACCTTCTTCTATTGGCCTACTGATGACGAGGTCACCCTCAGCCTTCTGCACTGTTGAAAAAGCAGCGGTGTATGTGCCTGCAATTGCTTGAGCCTTAGCGGTGGCTAAAACCATTACGCGAGCTTGAGCAGGTATATCATCAACCTTTAAGCCTTGGTCACGGGCAGACTGCTCTAAGACTGCTGGCTCATCAATGTGTGAGATTCGAATAGTTGGACGAATACCAGCCTTAATAAGAAGCTGCAAACGCGAAGGCGATTGTGAAGCTAGCACTACAGGAATTGGTGTTTTAACTGCCTGTGTATCTGCCATTACTATTCTTCTTCTCTTAACCTAAATTAAATCCGGAAACTAAATTTGGAAACCATGCCCTGATTATTGATCAGATTATTTGGCACTCGTTACGAGCACACCTTTTTTATCGATGGGCAAATGCAGCATTCTCCAATGTTGATACGAGATTGATTCGAAAGCTAATTTTTCAACTTCACCGTGATCATCACCTGCATGAAGTACGAGAACGCAAGGGCCTGCACCTGAAATTGTGGATGCATACCCATGAGAGCGCATTAAACGCATGAGATTGCATGACGGCTGCATTAAAGGCCCGCGATAATCCTGATGCAAGGTATCTGCAGTCGCGCTGAAAAGCATAGCATTTGCTGTCTGCGATGAAGCACGTCCTAAAGCTGCAGGCAGCAATGCAACTCGTGAAACATTTTTTAAGGCTTGCGTATACGTTACGTTCTGCGGCAATACTCCGCGGGCTTCCTGCGTGCTCAACTCATAATCTGGAATAAAAATAAACGCATTGATATTTGCAGAAACGGGATATTTTACGGTGTGGTATCCCGAAGAGAATTGCACTGCGTCACCTGGAAAATGAGAAAGGTCAGAATCCTCATCATTGACTTCGCGTGAATCAAAAGCCCAAGAACAGGTTAATCCGCCATAAACCGCAGGAGCTACATTGTCAGGATGCCCTTCGATAGTGGCAGAAATATCAAATATGGCATCGCGTACTTCGGCAGAATCTACGTCATACCCACCAAAGGCAGCAGCTGCGCTCACACCAGCCACAATAGCTTCGGCAGAGGAACCCATGCCACGGGATTGTGGAATAACATTATGCGCAGTTAAATGCAGGCCAAATTCAGGCACATCAAATACTTCGCTCGCTTGGCGAAAAGCTTTTACCACAAGATGCTTCTCATCGCGAGGTAATGAAGAAGCCCCCTCACCTGTAATGTCAATAATGACTTCACGAGTGGCAAGAGCATCAAAGGTAATCTCATCGCGAAGATCAAGAGCTAAGCCAGCACAATCAAATCCGGGGCCGAGGTTGGCACTCGTCGCAGGAACCGTTACTGTTACTGAATCTGTGGCAAGCGCCATCGAATCCTCCTCAAATAGCCGTAATTAGTCTAAATAGTTCGAATTAGTCTTCGTTAAAAACACGCAGAATCGAAATAACTTTGGTCGCTTCAATTTCGTTAAGATCTTCTGCTGCTTCACGCAAAACTTTGTCTGCAACACTATGAGTCTCAATCCACAGCTCACACTTTTCATGGCGATTGCCGATTTCATGTTGAGCTACAGCGCTAATGGAAATGCCGTGATCTGCAAAAATCTTTGAAAGCTGAGCCAATGTGCCAACCTTGTCTTCAATACTAACGCGCATAATGTAGTTGGAAACATCGTTTGCGGCATCCAAAATAGGCAGTGTGGAATATAGAGGAATAACTGGTCCAAGAGAGCCTGAAACGCGGTGGCGGGCTTCGGTTACAACGTCGCCAACAACTGCAGAAGCCGTTGGAGCTCCGCCTGCACCACGGCCGTAGAACATCAGATCATCAGATGCTTCGCCCTCAACAAATACTGCGTTAAAGCTGCCGTCAACTTTTGCAAGCTGGTGATTCTTTGGCATCATAACTGGGTAAACGCCGGCGCTAATGCCTTCATCATTCTGCTGAACAACCGCAAGAAGCTTGATAACACGGCCCATAGCAGTTGCGCATTTGATGTCATCCGAGGTGATAGATTCAATACCCTCTACGTGCACCTGTTCGCTACGAATATCTTTATGGAACGCTAGGCAAGCCATAATTGCAGCTTTTGCAGCCGCGTCATGACCACCAATATCTGCGGTTGGGTCAGCCTCAGCAAAGCCTTTTTCTTGTGCGTCCTTAAGAACCACGTCAAAATCAAGACCCTTAGTAGTCATTTCGTCAAGAATGTAATTAGTTGTGCCATTGACGATGCCCATAATGCGAGTGATCTTGTCGCCCACCATGGATTCGCGCAACGGCCTTACAATCGGGATTGCGCCTCCAACAGCTGCTTCAAAGTAGATATCAACATTATTATTCTCAGCGATTTTGTAGAGCTCAGGGCCACACTTTGCAAGTAGAGCCTTATTCGCCGTAACCACGGATGCACCGTGCTCAAGTGCGCTTACTACAAAGGTGCGCGCTGGCTCAATGCCGCCAATAAGCTCCACAACAATATCTGCACGAGTGGTAAGCTCCAAAGTTTCTGTGGTGAGAAGCGACTTATCAATCCAAGGATCATTCACTTCTGCAGGGTCAAGCACAGCAACGCCTGTAAGCTCAATGCGGCGGCCGATGCGCTGTTCTAACTCATCAGCTTGCTCAACCAACAAACGTGCTGTTTGTGAGCCCACAGTTCCTGCACCGAGAAGTGCAACGCGAATTGGCGCTTCTGAAGATGACATTGAAGTCCCTTTCATGTGATTACTAAATTTTCAAAGTGTTCTTAAAGTATTCTTAAAGTATTAAATTCTGGAAGTTAGCCTTGAAATGCTCAAGAGCTTTATTTTCAAAGGCTCTGCACTTGGTCTTATGTTCAAGCCTTATGCTCAGCCCTATGCTCGAACAACAATATTGCGAAGACTTCCAATACCTTCAACAGTTACAACTGCTTCATCTCCTAGCTTGAGAGAACCAGTAGCATTAGGAGTTCCAGTCATAATCACATCACCAGGAAGAAGAGTTGCAAAAGACGATATAAAAGCAATCTGCTCAGCAATAGGGTGGATAAGGTTTGCCGTTGTTCCACTTGCATCTTCAACATTTTCGCCGTTCAACGCAAAGGAAATACGGGCATCAGAAGCATCAAGGTCTGTTTCAATCCACGGGCCAAGTGGGCACGCAGTGTCAAAGCCTTTAGCGCGTGTCCATGTTGGATCTGCGCCCTGCAAATCTCGCAAAGTTACATCGTTCACGCAGGTGTATCCCAGAACATATTTCAAAGCATCTGCTTCGCTCACATTTTTGGTTACACGACCAATCACCACAGCTACTTCAGGCTCATAATTCATGTCGTGGGAAAATTCTGGAAACACGATGGGATCGTCAGGGCCAATCACGCTTGTAGAAGGCTTCATAAAAATAACTTGCTCCTCAGGAGCATGAATCTTCTCATCTTTAGCCATAAACTGTGCATGAGCACCATAGTTCTTCGCCAAGCCGTAAACCTTAGAAGGCAAAACCGGCGCAAGCAAACGCACGCCGTCAGCATCGAGAGCATAGCGCTCACCCGTGGGCTCAACCTGCTGCAGAAGCGGATGACCATTCAAAGCAATTAAATAGTCTTTACCGTCCTCTGAATCTTTCTGAACAAAGGCATAACTCACTGAGTCATTAAAACTAAAGCGTGCGATTCTCATACGTCTAGCATAGCGAGAGTGCGGAACTAGGAGCTGAGAATTTCCGCATAATAGCTAAAAATAGGAAAAATTAAAAATCCTAAAACTTAAATAATTCTAAATAAATGCACGCTCACCAAAAATACTGGTGCCTACTCGCACAATTGTGGCTCCTTCGGCTATAGCAAACTCAAGGTCTGAACTCATGCCCATGGAAAGCTGAGTGCACAGTTGAGTATGTTCGCCGCCTTTGGCAATCAAATCATCGCGGAGTTGACGAAGATTCGTAAAGCCCGCCCGAATTGTTGCTTCATTATCAACATGAGCACCGATTGTCATTAACCCTTGTAATTGCAAGCCTTCAAGGGTAGCAACTTCACATGCTAAATCAAATGCTTCATCTGGATTGCAGCCTGATTTAGACTCTTCCCCAGAAACATTAACCTCAAGATACACGCCAATTTCGTGCTTTCCACCTAACTCATTATCTAAAGAAGTCGCTCGCCGAGAAATTCTCTGAGCAAGCTTGAGGGAATCCACCGACTCAATCACGTCAACATACGGCAAAATTTTAGAGATTTTATTACTCTGCAATTGCCCAATGATGTGCTGTGCAACTGCTGGTTTGTGCTGCAATCTCCACTGAGTCAGCCCTGCTGCTTTTGCGAGAATTTCTTGCGGACGATTTTCACCGATAAGAGTAATTCCTGATTCAATTGCTGTTTGAATTTCGGCAACATCGCGAGTTTTCGTTGCTGCGAGCACGGTCACATCTTCGAAAGTCCTACCAGATTTTGCTGCTGCTTGAGCTACACGGTCTAAAGTTGTGTGCACGCCATCTTGGATTTCGCGGGTACGCTCAGCGCTAATACTCGTGTTTGATAGATCTTTGTGATCCATATACGCGGTCATGAAATCCTTCTTCGGTTTGTTTTGTGGCTAGATGTGGCTAATCAAGGCTAGTTCACGGTCAAATCTGTAGCTAGTACGCGGTCTGCAGAATCAGCTCGCAAGTTTGCTAATCCCACTGTGGCGAATTGCTCAAGAAAATCGCTCGCAGACAAAGGGGCATTGCTTTCCTGAATTCCCATCATACGAGCGCATACTCCTATTATGCTTTCTGCGTCCATTCCTTGCTCAATCAATTCACCTAAACCTGCAGCTTTATCGCGCTTTGCAAGGCGTTTTCCGTGGGTATTATCAATGAGTGGAAGATGCGCATAGTGAACGCAAATAGGCTCTTTATAAATCTTATGAATCTTATAATCTGGCAATGCACTCACTAATGTGCGGATATAAAGCTGTACTGCAGTTGATCTGAGTAAATCTCGCCCACGCACAATATCATTCACGCCCATCAAATAATCATCAATACTTGTGGCAAATTGATAGGCGAAAAGACCATCCGAACGCTGAATAACAATATCTCCAATTTCGGTGGATAATTCAAATGACTGCGGCCCAAAAATCTCGTCTTCGAAGCGCACTATGCCATCATCATTTGGGTTTGCATTGTTTGGCTCTGGCGCCGGCATTGTAAGCCGCCAAGAATGACGTTCTCCCCTAGCGATTCGCTCTGTGCGCTCTGCTTTGCTTAAATTTTTGCATGTTCCCGGATAAATAATGAATCCATCTGACTCATGCGGAGCCGATGCTGCTCTAATATCTGCCCGTGAGCAAAAACATGGATATGCAAGTTCTGCGTCTATGAGCTGATTAAGAATATTCTGATAAATATTGAGTCTGTGGGATTGATAAATCGTAGTACCGTCCCAATCAATGCCAAGCCATTCAAAATCGCGCATAATTTGCTCGGCTGCACCTGAAACAGTGCGAGGCGTATCAATATCTTCGATGCGCAGAATCACGCGGCCGTTTGCAGCCCGTGCATGAGCCCACGCAGCAAGACTGGCATAAACATTGCCAATGTGCATGCGACCGGTGGGAGAAGGAGAAAGCCGCCCAACAACAGCAGACCCAGACGTACTGCGATTGAAGAGCGGCATTGAAATCCCTTAGTATCTTTTAATACTCTTTTAGAGTCCTTTTAGAACCCTTAACGCGCAATATTGCGAGTTTTAAGACTTAAACAACTAAATAATTAAGCAACAAAGAGCTGGAAAATCAAGGTTCCTACGATTGCACCAAGGATTGGGCTCACCACAGGAATCCATGAAGTTCCCCAGTGAGAAGTGCCCTTGTGAGGAATTGGCAGGAATTGATGCAGCAAGCGTGGCATCAAGTCTCGTGCAGGGTTCAACGCTGGGCCAGAAGCACCACCGAAGGAAGTAACTAAGCCGATGAGCAAAAGAACAATCATAAGCGTTGCAGCAGCTGGATTCTTCGCACCCCATGGCATCTTGAGGGAAGCAAAAACGCCCAAAGCCAAAATCATAGCGCCAAAGAACTCAGAGAAGAAGTAGCTCACAGGAGTCATAGCGCTCGTAGAGAAAGTGCCGAGGATAGCTTCAGGATCTTCAGTTGCATCATACTGAGGCTTGAAAACAACCCATACAATAAGCTGTCCAACAGCCGCACCCAAAAGCTGAGCACAGATATATGGAAGTACGAGAGACCATGTGAACATGCCAGTTACAGCTTGTGCAATGGTCATTGCTGGGTTGAGGTGTGCTCCGGAAACTGCACCGAACATAAGTACTGGCAAACCAACTGCAATGCCGTAACCAACCGCAATAGTGAGCCAACCTGCCCCATGCGCTTTTGAACCTTTCAAGCTCACAGCAGCAACAGTGCCGTTACCAATAGTGACGATAAGCATTGTGCCAAGAAATTCTGCAACAAGCTGCATCATAAGTGAGTAATCCACGATTATCCTTTTTTCTTTACTTCTTTTTCCCTAAAGACTTTCTCAGAGTAGCAATTGGATAGTACGAGGTTAGTGAAAAAATTTATGTGTTTTATCTCTACAAGTGTTATTCAGCTCTTTTTTGGCTGAACTGATTCCCTAGCAAGAGCTGGTAATAGTCCTACACATTCACGGCTCGTACTCTATTTAAAAGATTTTGAACTTCAACCAAAGATTCAAACCCCATTTCGTGGAAGACTAGCAACGAATATTTAGGTAGCTGCTCATCTAACCGACTCATTAATTTCTGGAGTTGCATTAAGGATTCGACATATTGTTGCTTCGTCACGAAAAACTTCAAGTCAGACAATAGTTGTTTAAAATTTTCGTTTGATGTGAGATGCGCACAATATAGTCGCTCATCATGGGCACAAATATTTCTAAAGAATGTAATCCTACGATATCTCTTGCTTAATTGCTCGCTCGTTATTCTTACAGTCTTCGATGATTTTTTATATGTATTTTGATATAACATCGTGAAATGATTGGAGATGTGAGTCTTTATTTCTGATTTTTGTACTGAATAAAACCAGTAAATTTGCCCGATTGTCATATCATTTGTCAAGACCCATAGCGGCAGTTCGCCATCGAACTGCTCGTATGCGTGATCTATATACTCTTTGCGTTTCTCACCATGACAAGCATTCTTGATTATCTTCTCGATGACTTCAAGAAGCTTCTTAGCAGCAGCGCGCTTAACCGCAGTATCACTATAATTCTCCACATTAAGGTAGGCGTTCTTTTCATTTGGAAAGTGTTTTGAAAACTCATAAGCACATATTGTCTTCAACTCTGCTTCAGCCAATGTAGTTAAGCGGAAAATTAAGAATCGAAGCTCTCTATCAAAACGAAAAAGCCTATACACATCATCGAAAGTTGTGCCGGATAAAAATATCTATCGTCTGAGGCTTGTATACTCGCATCTTTATCGATAAACAATGTTTTATAACCGTTAATCACCGCATAATACCCTTCGCGTTCTAAGCGAAAATGCGTACTTTTAGATACTTTCATACCTCTTAATCTCAACAACGCCAATTGTTGCTCAGTATCAGTAAAAGGCTTATGCAGCATAAATCCTCCTAGATGCACGAAGGTCGTCTCTTCAAACGAAAAGACGACCTTCGCGAACTGGGTCAAAGCCCAGCTTTATCGCTTACCCAGTGTCCCACAGATATTTGTAGAAAGCAAGCAAGAGTGTTGCAAAGAATTCCAAATAACATGACACCCCACAGCGATATGTCTAGTCTTTAATTATTCAGCAGCTAAGGTTACGCTTGTCTGATACTTTTCTACTGCTGAAAGCTCGCCCGTTGTAACATCTTTCAAAGTCATAGCGCCACGCGTATATTGCACCGACAAATCTGACACATCATGATGCTTGAATGCGGAATATGCGACCCAGCCTGTCACAGTATCAGCACTTTTAATCACATCATTCAAAGGCGTAAAACCATCCGCCTTCATGACCTTGGCTTCATCTGAAGAACTATTCAGCCCATACACCCCAGTGGTATATTTATTCCCTTCTTTGTCCACTAGAGATAGCTGATTGTTGGGTTCAAGACGATAACTCACCGTTCCCGTAGCATTGCCGAGTGTAATGGTATATTTCACCAACATGTTGTTAGCGTTCGGATTTAATCCCGATACGCCGGAGGGATGATAGTGAGCCACATATGACTCAATTGTGATAGTTGTGCCCGTATCAGGATCCGTGATTGTTTTTCCCACAGCAATTTCAGCGCTCTGAGCTGGAACTTCATCAGAGGAGCTGCTCTCAGAATTGTCACTACTAGAAGACTGCGATGATGTGCTACTCGGCGATGATGAACTTGATGTGGTCGCTATAGTTGACCCGCACGCAGCCATGCTCACAGCCAGAATCAACGCACAAACTCCTGCTGCTGCCGTGCGTATTGTGCACAACGTGCGAGACCTATCAGACAATTTACTCATCACAAATTCCTCTCTCAAATCTCTTGCTGCACAATGCTACATGAAATATCACCGCAATACACCCTTGCCATATATGGATTACAGAGTGACGCAGAGCAAGAGCTCTTCACTCTCACTCATCCAGAACCGCTAGCATAATTTGTAGTAGCCCTATGTTCCGTCTTGCGATTGTCGCCATTATACATCAGAAAGTGCGTGCGCCATGAATATTTCTTCAGATAAATCAGCCGACAAAGTCAAAGGAAAAGCAAAGAATATAAATCTTTTCCTTATGGACGGCGATGCTTCAGGGCGTATTAAATGCTCTCTAGCTAACTGGACTGGAATTGCTTACAAGATTCCGCGTACAAGTTTGCGCGAGGCGAGGAAGATTCCTCAGCTTGAACAGTCAGGTGTATATTTTCTATTTGGCACAGATGACGAAAGCGGTAAACCTGTTGCGTATGTTGGTCAGGCTAGTAAACGCAAAAATGGTCGTGGAATCCTGCAACGTGTTGAAGAGCACAATCGCAACGAAGATAAAAACTATTGGACGGAATTTGTAGCACTGACAACATCGAATGATTATCTTGGGCCTACAGAATTGAGTTATCTGGAGAGCACCTTCTATTCGATGGCACAGGCAGCAGAACGCTATATCTGTCAAAACGGCAATGAGCCTATGAGTGGCAATCTCACTGAAGAGGAAAGTAGTGAACTTGATGAGTTCATTGAATATGCCGAGTTGATGATTGGCGCATTGGGATACAAGGTTTTTACTCCTTATGTCAGCCCACGTTTGAGCGAACGTCTCAGCGACGTGGACAACCTGAATAGTCAAAATCAGGAAATCGAGCACACACTTTTACACGGTTCAAGTAGAAAAGCACAAGCAACTGGATACGTGACTGCCGAAGGCTTTGTTGTTCTTAAAGGAAGCAGCTTGTCTGAAGCGGTTACAAACAGCTGCCCTAAAGGAGCTCTTCTGCTACGCGAACAGCATCCAGAAAGCATATTGACGCACGATGTTTTCTGCCTCAGTCCGTCTGCAGCCGCAGCATTTGTTACGGGAACATCAGTTAATGGCAGAGACTGGTGGAAATCTGAAGATGGAAGAACCCTTAAAGAACTTGAAGCAGAGGAACTAGAAGTGTGAGCTCTTGCTAAATAAGCTTTGATTAAACCAGCTTTGACTTAGAGACTATAAGTTAACCTAGTGGAGTTATTGCCAAAAAGGGTAATGCATTTTTACTATCACTTTCTCGAACAGTTTGATCGAATAGGTGAACGAAGTGATCGCTCACCCGTGATTGTTTAGAAAGTACTTCTAGAATATTTTCGCTCACTTTTATCCGCGCATGATTTACTTACGCTACCTATTACTCAGAAGCGATAGCATAGAATTTCTTTGAAAAAGAAAAAATAAAAATAAAAGACCTCCGCCAAAAAGCGAAGGTCTTTTATGACTGTGCCCCCTCAGGGATTCGAACCCTGGACACCCTGATTAAGAGTCAGGTGCTCTAACCAGCTGAGCTAAAGGGGCAAAGCTTTTTACAAGAGCCAAATGTTTACTATACTCAGTTTTCTGTAGCATGCAAGTTTTGACACGCCGCAGAATTCTGGTACTTCTGCAATTCTACAGTGTTCCTATTTCACTTGACTCTCAAAAACGCACTGCCTAAACAATTTAAGCAACTTAGAATTTGGATTCCTTAAACAATTTTTGGCATTGGAGTCGTCAAAGAGGTTGTGAGATTGACCTGAACGATTCCTGCACCGCCGTGTACTTCCACCTTTTTCAAAGTAACTGTGTGCTCTTCAACAGGAGCAGAATCATTATCTGTCATAGTTGCTGGAGACTTCACAGACACAAGAGCTAGATCATCGAGATTTACGCCGATTTGGGCACATAATTCACGCGCAGCCGCTTCGGAAGCCTCGTATCCATCCTTGAGAAGCACTCGCTCAGTAGGCACTCCATAAGCACTATTAATCACCCAATTGAGGTTTTCACGCAAAGGCTTACCAGCAAATGATTCTGGCTTTTGGTGCTTTTCTTCTTCATCATAAGAAGAAATTCCAGAGAGCCCAGACACCGCAGAAATAAACTCATCAAGCTGATTTTTGATGCCTTTACCGCCATCTCGGAAAAGATTACCAAGAATAGGGGTGCGGAACCCAAGCTTTGCAGCCTGCTCTTTCAAAGCCGGAATCTGGTCATCCTCACCTTCCCACAAATTAATAAGTGGGAATGCTGGAATTCCAAGACTTTCAAGGCGATTCACATGGAACGGATAGCGCCATTGGAGCTGAGGATCGTCCTGCCATGTTGTTGCACGAGTGACTACCACAGCAGCAGCTGGCCATTGAGCGTCATATTCACGGGCAGCAACGTCAAGCCACTTTTGAGCACCAGCATCAGTGCCATAGCCAGCCTCAACCACAACCACCTCATGCAAAGCGCATGCCAGATCAACAGCAGTCAAACCAGGAATACCTAGAGAAACATTGCCGAATGGCCCACAGTGTATATACACTGGAGCACCTTCGGCAGTGCGCATCAAAGCAGGCTGCACAGCATCGCCAATAACGCGAACTACGCGCTCAACATCAACAAAATCGCTCACCTTAACAGTCTTGCCAGCTAAGAGGCCAGCAATCATATTGCCAATGCGGATGCTCAATTCCTCGATAGAACGAGACAACGTCACAATCTGCATCAACTCGCTTGCAGGAGTCAACACAAAACGTTCAGCAATCTTGCCGCCGTCAACTGCCACCTTGCGTAGTGAGCGAGACGGAGTTTCAGAAACGCGCGGAATCATAATCTCATCAAGCACGCCATCATCTACCGCTTTCTCGCAGAATGCTACAAGCAGGTTCTGAGCGTTCTCAATGCGAGCCATTTCACCGGTTAAACCCCAGTCAGCAAGCTCAGCATCAGCAAGAGACGCCTTACCACCGCCAGAAGCACCACCTTTAGAACCAGCAGCAGTAATGCCCATACTCGGCTGACGAAGCACCGCAGCGGCATCAATACCACGAGTGCGCAAAGCATCAATCAATGCGATGGTCGTAGTAGTCTTTCCCTCACCGCGAGATGCCAAAAGAGGCGTATCAGCAGTGACAAGAATTACTTTGCCTTGTTTACGCTCAGCATCTGGATTCTGCTTAAGAAAGTCCAAATAACCAATCGCATCAATCTTCTTCAACTTCCCGTAATCGTAGACGTAATTATCGAATGCTTGAGGAACATTAAAAGTGTTTTCTGCAGCTATCACACGTGCCTCCTGTATTTTCTAGCCGATGGCTTTAACCGATAGCTCTAACCGATGGGCAAATTTCTAACTTATGGGCGGATTCTTAGTTGTCAGACATGTGGAAGCCATTTCGCATCTTCATGCTTGTGGTATACAACACATTAGAGAGTACTTTATTGGTTTCCGCTTGAATCTTGTCTGAAAGTGTTTCGTTTGCAGCCTGCAAAACAAGGCGAATACGCTCATCGGAAGTGTCTGCAGTTGCGTCTTCACCAAAGGAAAGCACCTTTTTATCAGTCTCGATAATATTTGCGTGACCTAGCGCTCCCGTTGCTTCAACATAGCGTTCAATGTGAGCAGAGTTATCCGCAAAGTTGGCGTCTGCGAGCGCAGCAATAATGCGATTTGCCCAGTAGAAGCTGTGAGTGTCAACAATTTCGGTAGTGTTTGCAAAATACTCTGGTGCCTGGTTGATGTTAGCGTACAGAGGAACCAAAGTATTGAATGCATTCGAGCCATAAGCAGTCCACTGAATCGAACGGCATGCTTCAGGCATATATGGGCGAATCTGAATCACACACAAATGGCAGTTACGATTAATGCCAATCGGCCGATACATACCACGAGTCGCTTCAGTGCCCTTCTTCCCGTATGGATCGTAAATAGTGCCCTGATAATGCGAGCTGAGCACATACTTCACGTCTTCGATAGTGATTTTGCGCTCTGGCTGACGTGCCCACGGAATGTCATCACTTTCAGGGGTGTGCGGAGCATTTTCTAAGTCCCATGCTTCATCATATGGGTTCAAGAAGCGCTGCATATACCAGCTGCGAGGAGTGTTATACACATGGTCAGAATCTGAATGCGAGCCAAACACGTCGCGAGGATTCAATGGAGTGACGTCTTCCACTGCCAAGTTGAGATGGTTAGTTTCAATAAATTCGGCCAAATCTGCGGAGCACATATGCTCTTCTTGGTTGCCGAGCGCATCTTCCAAATCAAATTCATCAATGCCAAGCTGGTTAGGCATAGTTACGTAAGCGTCATCAGGCACGCGCTTTGCAATCCAGTGGTGTCCACCAACGGTTTCAAGCCACCAAATCTCATCAACATCACTGAAAGCAATACCGTTCATCTCGTAGGTGCCAAATTCCTCCAGCAAAGCGCCTAAACGCTGCACACCCTCGCGAGCAGACTTGATATACGGAAGAACGATAGTTAGCAAATCTTCTTCACCAATACCGCCAGCAACTTCAGCAACGTAGCCCTCCTCGCCTTCAACACCCTGAGCTTTCTGCAGCTCAACAAGAGGGTCTGTACCAAGCACACGCTCATTAGACGTTAAGGTTTCCGTAGCGCTCATGGCAACATTAAGCTCATTCACTCCATGTTCTGCCCACAATCCCTGCTTTAGCAAAGCATCAGGCACAGAAGTGTAGCGCATTGGATTATCTGGAAGATCGATCTCTACATGGCTAATTACGCTGCGATAATGGCGAGGCTGATCTGCAGGCTGAACTACAACGAACCTTTTTTCATCAAAAGCCCCATTAGGAGCATCCTCGTTGCGAGCAATAATTGTGGAACCATCGTAACTGGCGTTTTTACCGACAAGAATTGTGGTGCATGCCATACTTTCTTTCCCTACGCTTTCTAAATTTTCAGAATCTTCTATGTCGCTTATTTTTCATTATTTTATTTCTCACCAATGAGCAAAATCTCGCCTGAATCCACCACGCTGCGAGAATTACGCAATGCATGATGGAACTCATTCAGCCAAAAGCCTTCTTTTAAGCCTTCCAGCGGCTTGGTTGTTGCGAAAACTGTCAATGTGTATTCATGATTTTCATTCGGAGGCTGTGGGCCGTTGTAACGCTGATAAACCTGAGGATTATCGCGCCCCACAAATCGCGAAGCTGACGAATTGCGGCCTTGAACAGCTTCAGGAATCATAGCCGGAACAGTGCGAGAAAAATCTTCTGGAATATGCAAAGCATGAGAATTATTGAAATCAAACATTAGCGCATCAATAGGCAGATTAGCCATAGACCAGTGAATCCACTGAAAACCGCATACAGGAATTGAATCATCATCCAGAAATTCCCAATGCAAATATCGTGCTGCAGGATTTACATCATCAATATAAAAGGGGAATGACACAATCGGCGTGCCATCAATCTTATTTTCTTCCGGTGCAAGCTTTGCATACTGCTCTGGAATTGTTGTGAAATCGGCAGAAATTCTCATGCTTCAAGTATCTCGCATATGCCCGACGGTTCACTATAACGCTCAGCAAATAGCTTTAGCTCTATACAAGTGACGCGAAAAGCGCTTCCAACACCAACAACTGATTACCATTACCTGCAAGCCGGCGACGAGCCACAGAAATAGAATTATTGCATTCGATTGCGCGTTCACGAGAAATTTGTGCAGCAAGTTCAGCAATTGCGGTTCGGTTTTCAAGGTTGACTATTCCAGCAACGTCTTCCGCGTGATTCTGCATTACAGAAATATCACGATACACACTTGCGATGCTCGTTAGCCCTCGGTCAATAACGTCACGAGAGCGGCGGGTGGTACGGCGGCGAACATCATCTTTTTTACCAATTGCATTGTATTGTGATCGCAAAGCTGCGGGGATTTTGTCTTTTTCACTCAAACCATTGATTTCGCGGAACTGCTTTTGTTCTCGTTCAACTGTTTGCTCAATGTCATGATTCGCCTGCGTGTTTGCGTTGTCTACAAGCATAGCTGCCAGCAACACAGCATCCGATGCTTTACGCAGATTAAGCACACCAACTACAAGTTCATCTCTATCAGTTACTGCTTGCTCATCAGTGGCATAAAGCCGAGCAATACCAATATGTCCTTGTGCTAAGCGGGCACTTCTCGCCGCTACAGAATGATCAATGCTCAGCGTGTTTTCTAAAAACTGAGTAACCGCCGTTGCAGAAGGAACTGCTAAATTCACAATGCGTGTGCGAGACCGGATGGTTGGAAGCACATCTTGAGCACTTGGCGCGCACAACAACCAAATTGTATGCTCGCTCGGCTCTTCAATTTCCTTAAGCAGCACATTCGTAGTGCGCTCCATCATGCGGTCTACATCTTCAATAATGATGATGCGCCATGCAGCTGTTGTTGGAGTTTGCTCGGCTGTGTCAATCAATGAGCGCACTTGATCGATGCTGATTGTAACGCGGTCGGTTGTAACTACAGTGACGTCCGGATGCGTGCCAGCCAGAATATGCCTGCATACGGAGCATTCACCACAACCATGATTGGGGCATTCCAAGGCTGCGGCAAAAGCGCGAGCCACATTCGATCTACCAGACCCTGGGGGGCCACACAAAAGCCATGATTGTGCAATGGCAGAAGAATCCGAGGCAGCCGTTCTGCTCAATAAATCGACGACTGGCTTCTGCCCAACAATCGAATCCCACACACTCATTGCGCCACTGCTCCACTCACTGAACTCTGCACAGCTTGCTAAGCCTTAGCTGACGTGATGGTGATGAGGGAATCAATATCAGCACGTATTTGTTCCCACACCTCATCAATGGTCTGGGTTGCATCAATGACTACGCAACGCTGCGGATTGCGCTCGGCAATATCAAGAAATGCTGCTCGGGTACGCTTGAAAAATTCACTACTCGCAGATTCCAAGCGGTCTGGACTATGCTGCAAACGCTGCTTTGCAATGTCTGGATTCATATCCAGCACGTAGGTTCGCGCTGGCCACAAGCCGTTTGTAGCCCACTGGCTGAGCATAAGAATGTCATCGGCCGTAAGCTCTCGACCGCCAGCTTGATATGCCAGTGAAGAATCGATATAGCGGTCTGAAATCACCGCGCTGCCTGCATCAAGAGCAGGTTGGATAACACGCGCAACGTGCTGCGCTCTATCGGCAGCATAAAGCATAGCTTCTGCACGCTCGGACACATCAGAACCATGAAGCAAGATTCGGCGAATTTCTACACCCATATCCGTTCCGCCAGGTTCACGAGTTACCACAACAGTTCTGCCCTGCTGCTCTAGATATTCACGCAGCTTAGCAACCTGAGTACTCTTACCAACCCCGTCTACACCTTCAAATGAGATGAAAAGAGGTAGTGGAGTTTTGTCCTCTGTCTCTTCTGTCTTTTCTATCTTTGCACCCATTACTCTGACTTCTTTGCAGAACTTGCAGCTCGACGTGTTGTAGTCTTTTTGGCACTGGCTTTTGCAGCACCGGCTTTCGTAGTGGTCTTCTTAGCGGTAGTACCCTTTTTAGCCGTGGCTTTCTTTGCTGAAGAAGTTCGGCCTCTACCGCGGCGCTTTGTTGGCCCAGCAGCACGTTTTTCAGCGAGTAAGCGGAAAGCTTCTGCTGGTTCAATGGATTCAGGTGTATATTGCTTCGGCAGAGTACGATTTGTTTCGCCATCTGTGATGTAAGCCCCATAGAAGCCGTTTTTAATGGTGACTGTCTTGCCGTTGTCTGGGTCTGGCCCTAGTTCACGTAGCGGCGGTTTAGCTGCTCCTCGACCACGGCCGCGGCCATACTTTGGCTGAGCATAGAGTTCTTCTGCTTTTGCAAGGTCTATAGTGAAAATCTCGTCTTCGCTTGCAAGAGAGCGCGTTTCAGCCTTGCCGTCTGCGCTGGTGCGAGTTAAGTATGGGCCGTAACGACCATTATTTGCAAGAATTTCAACGTTGACAATTTCACCGGTTTCAGCATTAGTCTGTTCAACGGTTCCAACAACTCGTGGCAGAGAAAGTAGCTTCAAAGCGTCGTTGAGAGAGAGCGAATCTGGAGTCATCGTTTTGAAAAGAGACGCCATTTTAGGCTTTGGAGCTTCAGCCCCCTCTGTGGTCGCTTCAACTAGTGCAACATATGGCCCAAACCGACCATTGCGCACCTCAACAGTTCCGCCAGTTTTCGGGTCTATTCCCAAAACTCGCGGGCCAGCAGAATTATTCGCAATCAACTCCCGAGCAACGTCGATAGTGAGTTCATCTGGAGCTATAGTGTCTGGCAAGGAGGCACGCTTAGGCTTGCCCTCAGCGTCTAAATGCTCAGTGTCTTCCAAATATGGACCATAGCGGCCAACACGCACTTGCAGGCCTTCACCAATAACGATGGTATTTATTTCACGTGCATCAATTTCGCCAAGCTGAGCAACTTGCTGGCGCAGACCTTCGTGTGCTTCTGCGCTGGACTGTGCCGAACCTTCGCCTGTTCCGAAATAGAACTCGGTTAACCACTCTCTACCAGTTTCCTTGCCCTGAGCAATTTGATCAAGACCATTTTCCATCTGTGCTGTGAACTGATAATCCACATACTGAGGGAAGTTCTGCTCTAAAAGCTTGATAACAGCGAAAGCAAGCCAAGAAGGAATTAGCGCACGCCCACGCTCATACACATACCCGCGATCAATAATCGTAGAAATAATGCTTGCATATGTGGAAGGACGCCCAATTTCCTTAGCTTCCAGTGTGCGTACAAGAGATGCTTCTGTGTATCGCGCTGGCGGTTGAGTCTCGTGACTTGCAGGATTCACCTCGGTGGCAGAGAGAATATCGCCCACAGCCATAGGAGGGAGCATAGCATTGTTGTCTGCAGATTTGTCCGAAGATTTATCCGCTGATTCCGAAGAAGAGTCGTTAGTAGAAGCGCTCTTCTTGCCATCGCCATAAGCACGTAAGAAGCCAGCAAACTCTATTACTGTGCCGGACGCTTGGAAGATCGCTTCGCCGTCATTACCTGCGGGAGCAGAAACCTTTACAGTGGCTGTTGAGCCGGTTGCATCAGCCATTTGGGAGGCTAGAGTGCGGCGCCAAATAAGCGTGTACAGTTTCAGCTGATCCGGTGGAACTTTAGATGCTAATGATTCAGGCGTTGCAAAGTGTGCACCTGCTGGACGAATTGCCTCATGAGCCTCTTGCGCACCGGCAGACGTGGTGGCATATTGCTTTGGTTTTTCGGAAAGATATTGCTCTCCCCATTGCTCAGAAACTTGCTCACGCGCCGCAGTAATTGCTTCTTGTGAAAGTGTAACGGAATCAGTTCGCATATATGTGATATAGCCGTTTTCGTAAAGCCCCTGAGCAGCACGCATGGCTGTGCGCGAAGACATTCCAAGCCTGTTACCTGCTGCCTGCTGCATGGTTGATGTAGTAAATGGAGGGACTGGGCGGCGGCGATACGGCTTAGTATCTAAAGACATCACCGTAAAATCAGCAGATTTAATTGCTGCAGAAATACGCTGAGCAGCTTCTTCACTCACAACGAGCGCGTTATCTTTTACAGCTGCAGAAGTCATAGCGCCGTGATCATCAAAATCTTTTGACCCAGCTACTCTACGCCCACCTAGTTGCACAAGGCGCGCGCTAAATCCATTTGAATCAGCATTTGACTCAGCATTTGA
>CAUUJV010000003.1:0-185879 GCA_963545565.1 uncultured Alloscardovia sp.
TCCTCGTGGAGCTAAGGGGAATCGAACCCCCGACCTTCTCGTTGCGAACGAGACGCGCTACCAACTGCGCTATAGCCCCGTGCTATTAGCACTCAATGTTTTTGAGAACTTAACAACCTGTGTAACTCTACTCCTTGTAGGGCAGTGGTGCAAACACTAGCGATTACTAGTTTATCGAAGTCTCATTGAAACTTATCGAAGATGACTCATAGAGAAGAACTCTTTGAAAGCCTAAGTTTTCCTGTTTCTCTACTTGCTTTTCTACTTATTGTCCCCCTTTTCAGACTTTTCGCTTTGAGGAGCATCAGCTGCGGCTGCCTTCTTCTTACGCCCATTAAGGTGAGCGCGAACCAAGCCAATAATGGTAGGTAGGAGAGAAATAAGCAAAATCCCAACAATTACGAGTTCGAAGTGCTCTTGCACGGCTGGTATTCCGCCGAAGAAATAGCCGAGGAGGGTGAATAGGGAACTCCATGTCAGCCCGCCAAGAACACTGAATGAGGTAAAGCGCTTCCAACTCATGCCAGAAATTCCTGAGAAGAATGGCATGAATGTGCGAATGAACGGGAAGAATCGTCCAAGAAATACGGCCAGAGGCCCCCACTTGTCAATCATTCCTTCGGTTTTTGCAATACGTTCTGAAGTTAACGCCTTTACCTTGCCGGATTCCACAATGCGCTTGCCAAAAAAGTGGCCGATGAAGTAATTGGACTGGTCACCAAGAATAGGAGCAAGCCACACAATAGGCAGTAATACCCCAAGTGACATTCCAGAACTGGAATCATGCGCAAAATATCCTGCTGCAAAAAGAAGAGAATCGCCAGGTAGAAATGGCATGAAGACCACGCCTGTTTCAACAAAAATAATCAGGAAAATAAAAGCGTATGTGGGGAAAAGCCCCATTGCAATCCAACTTGCAATTGCACTTCGAGGGTCTTTCAAAAGGTTGATAAAGAATTGAATAATAGCCAATTACTACTCCTGCGGGATTTTTCGGACGGCGTTTGCTTAGCTTTGTTTTTTAGCTTATTGCTTTGTACACATGTAAATTCTGTTTGGTCTGTATTCCAGTATGACGGTTTGTGCGAGAAAAACTAGGGAAACCCCATTTTGCTAACAATTTGCTAACAATTACTAATTTGCTAGGCTATATCCAGCTTTGTAACCACATGTGTGCATACCAGAATTGATAAGGGACGGGCATCGCAGTCCAAATTGGGTAGAAGAATGCAAAAATCATAATAATGATGGTTATTACTCCGCCCATCACCCAGTGGTATGTAAAATCGCTAACTGTTTCGCGCATGAGATTTGCCATGTAGATAATTCCAAGAATAATCCACGGTAAAATCACGATGGAGTAGAACGTAAATGTTGTGCGATTCAGGTATTGAGCCCAAGGCAGCCAACCGCCTATAAAACCGATAAGCACAGCCCAGATTTTCCAGTCGCTACGAATGCGCTTTACAAAAATTCCCATAACGACCATTGCTATAACGCATGCTGATCCGAGCCACCAAATAGCTGGGTTTCCAACGGAAGATACGGCGACAATGCAGTCTTGGCTAGGTGAGAGCGAACATAAGCCAGTTTTGGAAGTTATGCGTTCCCAGTAGAAGCTCGTTGGACGAATCTGCAGTGGCCATGTGAGTGGATTAGCCATGTAGTCGTGCTTGACTTCAAGCGTTGTATGGAATTGCCACATTTCTTGGTGGTATGCAATGAATGATCGCAGCAGTGGAGGTAGCCATGTAATACCTTCCCCAGGGTTCTCTTGCGCCCAATTATGCAAATAGGAATCCTCATGAATGAACCAGTTGAACCAATCTGCGAAATAGGTGGCAATATATATCGGCACCATGTAGAGTGCTGCAGGAATTCCGTCTTTCCAAATAGCACTGCTGAACCAACTCCTGTAGCCAACTCGTCTACGCTCCCATGCGTCCCACAGCACAGTGAGCAGAGCAAAGGCAGCAAAGAAGTATGCCCCAGACCACTTCACTCCTGTCGCAAAGCCAAGAAGAATTGTTGCTGCCACACGTGGCCATGAGAAGAATATTTGTGGTCCAGCGGAATTAAGAACCCAGCGAATCTCATTGTTATAGTGTTCTCTTTTTGTGGCAGAAGGGTGAATTCTTGCAAGAATTGGGTGCGCACACATTGGCAAGAAACTGGCTGACGCTTTATGAGATTCTACTTCGTACGCTTCTTGAAGTCGCACGGAAGCCCAGTCACGGTGAATGAGCAAGCAGAGGAAAGCTCCCAGCGCAAATACCATAATGAAGTTGTCAAGAATGCCAGTTCGACTCATTACAATAGCAAGCCCATCCATACTCATAAGTGAGCCAGCAAGAGCAGCTAGAGGTAAATTGTGGAATAGGCGCAAAGCGACTCTACACATCAGCAAAATAGCAATAGTTCCAGCTACGGCTACGCTTACTCGCCATGCAAAAATATTGCCTGCACCGCCAAAAAGCTGTAAGCCGACAGCAATCAGCCATTTTCCAAGTGGCGGATGTACCACGTATTCAGCAGAATCCAGCCAGCCACCGGTGTGACCGCTTGCAAAAAGCGTATCAATTGGAATCTTTGAAATGTATTTTGGCCAGTTTCGTGCTTCTCCCGTAAGAAGCATGGTCCAGGCGTCTTTGACGTAATAAGTTTCGTCAAAAACTACTGCGTGTGGCTGGCCAAGGCGTATAAAACGAAGAATTCCTCCAAACGCTGCGACTAGTAAGCACACTACCCATTCAATGCGGCCACTGTGCGAGCTATTAATAGCTTGGTAGCGCTGTGAAATTCTAAAAATGAGTGCGTGCATAATTCTCATTCTACGTATATGCCTCTGCACTTACTTGCATGCATGATTACGTGCATATTTACGTACACAGACTAGGCAATACTAGAAATATGAGCGTTACTGCAGAAAATGATGAATCACTCAACGTATTCAATACCATGCGAGGCAAAGTGGTTCTTGCTGCCACACCTATTGGGAATACTGCTGATGCTTCAACACGTTTAGCAGCATTGCTTGAGCATTCAGATATCGTGGCTGCCGAAGATACTCGGCGACTTTATGACCTTGCTCGGCGCATGGGCATCACAGTAAAAGGGCGAGTCGTGGCGTATCACGATCATAATGAGCGTTCTAAAGCTGATTCTTTGCTTGATGAAGTCGAATCTGGCGCAACTGTGGTAGTGGTATCTGACGCAGGAATGCCAACTATCAACGACCCAGGTTTGGCAATAGTTCGCCATGCAATTGAGCGCGGTTTGCCTGTAACTTGTGCCCCAGGACCATCCGCTGTGCTAGACGCACTTGCGCTTTCTGGCTTGCCCACAGACCGCTTTTGCTATGAAGGTTTCTTGCCGCGTAAGCATTCAGAACGCATGCAGCACTTGCGTAGTCTTAAAACTGAAATGCGCACAATTGTGTTTTATGAGACGCCTCATCGTATTGAACAATCAATGGAAGATTTACTAGAATCTTTTGGGCCTAATCGTCCTATTGCCTTGGCGCGAGAACTGACTAAAGATTATGAAGAAATACGCCGTGGAACTCTTCAAGAAATACGTGGCAGCGTCATAAATGATCCTCCTCGGGGTGAAATTGTTCTTGTAATTGGTGGAGCCTCCGAAGACGAAGTTTTGCAAGAGTCTGCAGAGGTTTTAGATACAGATTCCTTAGCGCATCTAGCTATTGAGGTATCGCAGTCTCAGGGAATTCGCATTAAAGATGCTATTGCTCAAGTCATTGCGGATCATCCTCTTCCTAATGGTTCATTTGCTAATAAAAAAGCCGTATATCAGGCTGTGCTAAACATGAAGGGTTAACTCTCATCGTCATCAAGGCACTCGAAAAGAATTTGAAAACCATTAAGCACGCCCGGTCCGCCTACTTGTGAGATGTATTCTAAGAGTTCAGGAGACGCTGCATTATTTACAATTAGCCATTTGCGTAGCCTTGGAACGTTCTTTGCTATATGCCATAGAATTTCCTCCGATGTTTGCGGAGTTGCAGCCACTTGCTCGGTCAATCGAATAGGTGGCGGTGGCGGCGGTAAAGAGAAATTAGAGTACTTGTCATAATGCATTGATTGTTAAAATTCCTTCTGAGTAGCCGGGCCATCGTGGGTTTTTCTGCAATTTTCTCAAGCATTCTTTAGTGCTGATTCTGTATTCGTTGTGAAGCCGCGGAATAACTTCTAATGCAAAATTCGTTATCTTCTCTGATTGTTGTGTGCATGAAATATCACATAGTGTGCGAGTAGGTGAAGTAAGGCGTAGATTGCCTAAGAGCATGGAATCATGCGGATCAAGCGCTCTATTACTGACATGAATTTTTCTACCAATAATGCTACTTCGATAGTGCCCTGTAGAAATAATATCGATTTGGCTGGGGAATCTACCTCCAACCCACACCCACGCAGCTAACCAACTCCCGGCAACACAGCCGAATGGGAGTAGTGATTTGACAATATGTGCGCGATTTAATGGTGTAGATGCACGATTCAGAAGGCATAGAGTGTTGTTGTCTAATTTCAGAGCGATTCGCGCCATTTCTAACCTGTTCATCATGAGGAGACCAAGGAATCGACTGCGTTCAATAAGAGCATCTGTGTGATCGTGTGAACAAGCGGGAGGCTTGGAAGAAGGCTCGGAAAAAGATTTGAGAGATTCTGGTGAAGACCTTAATGGCGATAGTTGTGTAGTCATGCGCATGAGCCTAACTTGCTTTTGAGGTACCAATGCAATCTTTTGAGGAATTTGTGCATAAGTGGATGAATGTGCATAAGCAAAGCCAAAAAGAGGACAAAATTTGAGCGTTGTGGATGACTCGCCGAGCCTTAAAAAGCCTTGTGGATAACTGATTCTTTGTCTGCGCGGCTACGGATAATCATGTTTATGACCAATGTTCTTGTTTCTGTTGCATGGCCGTATGCTAACGGCCCTCGCCACATCGGCCACGTTGCTGGTTTTGGCGTGCCATCCGATGTTTATGCCCGTTATGAACGCATGAAGGGTAATGACGTTCTTATGGTGTCGGGAACAGACGAACATGGCACCCCTATTCTTGTGCAAGCAGATGCCGAAGGTGTAAGCGCACAAGAATTGACAGATCGCTACAATCGCGTGATAGCTCAAGATTTATGCGATTTAGGTTTGAGCTATGACCTCTTTACTCGCACAACTACTGGTAATCATGAAAAAGTAGTTCAGGAGCTCTTCACAAAGTGCCTCGAAAATGGCTATATCTATAAGGGAACTCAGCAGGTTGCTATTTCGCCTTCAACTGGGCGCACACTTCCAGATCGTTATATTGAGGGAACGTGCCCTATTTGTGGTGCAGATGGTGCTCGTGGCGATCAGTGTGATAATTGTGGCAATGAACTTGACCCAATTGATTTGAAGAATCCTGTTTCAAAGATTAATGGTGAAACTCCTATTTTTAAGGAAACTGAGCACTTCTTCCTCGATTTGCCTGCATTAGCTGAAGCAAATTTGGCATGGTTAAAAACTCGTGAAGGTTGGCGCGCCAACGTTATTAACTTCTCTATTGGCTTGTTCAATGAGGTTCGCCCGCGTGCCATTACGCGCGATATTGACTGGGGCATTCCTGTTCCAGTTGATGGATGGATCGACAATCCTAATAAGAAGCTTTATGTGTGGTTTGACGCTGTTATTGGCTATTTGAGCGCTTCTATTGAATGGGCTCGCCGCAAGGGAGACCCTGAAGCATGGCGCAAGTGGTGGAATGATCCACAAGCACCTGGCTACTACTTTATGGGTAAAGACAACATCACTTTCCATTCCCAGATTTGGCCTTCTGAATTGCTGGGTTATAACGGCGAAGGAAGCAAAGGCGGCAAGCCTGGTGATCTTTGCAAGCTCAACCTTCCAACTGAGGTTGTTTCTTCCGAGTTTCTTTCCATGGAAGGTCGTAAATTTAGTTCTTCTCGCGGCATTGTGATTTATGTGAAGGACATTCTTGCACGCTATCAGGTAGATGCCGTTCGCTACTACATTTCTGTGGCTGGGCCAGAAACTTCAGATTCTGACTTCACGTGGGCGGAATTTGTTCGTCATAATAATGATGAGCTCGTATCTGGCTGGGGTAACTTAGTAAATCGAGTTGCCGTACTTCTGCATAAGAATTTTGGTGAGATTCCAGCTGTTGACGAAGCTGAGCTAACTGATGAAGATAAAGCTTTGCTTGAGTTGACTCATAGCGCTTTTGACACTGTAGGAGATTTGATTAGTTTTCATCGTCAGAAGCAGGGCTTGAATGAAGCCATGCATGTTGTTCAGGAAATCAACAAGTATATTTCTGCAACAGAGCCGTGGAAAATCAAGGATAATCCTGCTCGGCTTGCAGCTGTTTTGCACACTGCAGCTCAGGCTGTTTCTGACGCAAACACCTTGCTTGCTCCTTACCTGCCGCACTCTGCGCAGAAAGTGTATGAGACGTTAGGTGGCACTGGCATCTTCTCGCCACTTCCACACATTGAAGAAGTAGAAGATTTAGACAAACCAGGATTTACCTATCCAATCATCACCGGCGACTATATTCTCGGTGAGAATGTACACGAATGGAAGTCTGAGCCTGTTGTAGCTGGTACTCCAATTGCAAAGCCAACTCCAATCTTTGCCAAGATCCCTGTTGAAGCGGTTCAGGAAGAACTCGACCGTTTCCAGACTGAGCTCAATGAGCGTAGAGCCAAGGAACAGGCTCGTTTGGAAGCTGAAAAAGCAAAGTTAGCGGATTAGTGGAACTAGCAAAGAGGTAGGGGTAATTCAGTAATTACAACAATTGTCAACAATAAAAGCTGCGCTATAGCAAACGCAGCCTTCACATATTCATTACAAAACTATAAGGTTTCTCCCAGAAACTCCATAGGGTCTCTTTCAGGGAATGCATGTTACATATTAGTTATCAGCTAACGCTGACCAAGCTTTTTGCTTGATAACTGAACCCTTCTTCTCTCTTCTCTTAGCCCGGCAGCTCTTCTCTCAATGCCGGGCTTTTCTATTTCCTTGAGTTCTTCTTGAGTCCTCAACCCTTTTAATTTCTTCGTTGTTTTCTGGAGGTTGTTTTCTAGAAAACTCTAGAAAACAACCCCAAAGTTCAGCAACTACTGAAGAAACTTGCTGTTTGCAACGTGAGAGTTGGTGCCAGTAGTACTTTGGGCATCAAAACCATCGAGGTTATTGCCTTCACTGGTATTGGTATTTGCGAAGTAGAATCCTTCGAAATCATACTTGTACACACGGTAAACCATGAATCCAGCAGACAGAGAATCCATCTGATAGGAAACAAGCAGGTTGCCGTCATTGTCATATGAACGCCATGTGCGCTGAACGCCAGAGTCGGTGGCTATCGTATTTCCATACTGCTCAACGCTGGAGATAATGCTGGAGTAAGGAACCTTGAAGGACTTCACAAGGGTATATGTTCCTGCGTTCTCATCAACCAAGTACTTGTAGTAGTACGACGTAGTCTTGTTGTACTCGGCTTGAGTTGCAATGTAAATCTTGGAAGCCTGCGGAATATAAGACTTTAGGTTGAACTTCGGGCGAGTCACAATATGGATGAAGTTGTTATTGAACATGTAGAGGTAGTACTGGCCATCTTTGAGGCTGGAATCTTCCTGAACCGTTACGGAGTGCTGACCAGCAGAATCCTGGAAATCCCCAACCTTAGTAAGGCTGTACTTGGAATAAGAATAGCCCTTCCAATATGAAGATTCACCAATCATGTACTTAATCTGAGGGTTAGTTTCAAGATTTGTGAGCTTGATGATTGTGCTGGTCTCGCGTGAAGAAAGAACCACAGATCCGTCGGAATTCCACTGAATTGTATTGATATGAATCCAATCCCAGCGCGAATCACCCTGCTGAATAGAAGTTTTATTAGTTGTTTTCTTGTAGTCTGCGAAAAGATCACCAAGATCAACGAGCTGAGTCATCTTGCCAGTGGTGGTATTGATTTTTACAATCATATCCTCCATGGTCTTATACGCTTCATTAGAAGCGAGGAGCACCAGATTGCCGTCATTATCGAAAGCGTAATCGTGGTGGAGCTGCCATTTGCCAGGCATAGTGTAGATATTTTCGAGCTGGCCAAGATTATTCATAGCAGAAATCTGATTGTAATCATCTGCATAATACATCAGACCATCTTTGAAAGTAATACGAATGCCGTTGTAGTCCTTGATCGGAATTTCTCCGCGCAGAACGCCATTTGCATCGTAATAGTACACAAAGTCCTGCTTGGTGCTGGAACTCATAATTGCGTAGAGACCATTACCCACAGATGTTGCTTCGAGCTTGCCGGAAGTTGTAGATGTGGTTGCTGTGGCATTCTTAGCCTTTTTGCCTGCAGCCGTCCACTTGGTTGAAACTTGAACGGATTCGTCACCGAGGAGACTGCCCATTTCTACTGTTTCTTCGTGAGTCTTGGTGGTTCCATCTTCGTATGTGATGGTGTAGGTAATGGTATTTGTGGTATCTGGAATTAAGCCAAGCACGGTGAGCTCGTGCACGGTCTGATATTCCTTAGCTTGATACGCGGTTGCAGTGAAGTCTGCATAGTCCGTATCTTCGGCTGAAACGGTATAGCTTACCTTTGCTGCCTTGCTTGTGATGAAGTAAGTGTATTCAGACGTAGTGTTTGTGCTGAAAGGATTAAGTGCGCAGAAGCATATTGTCTTCGTCATAAGAATCTGCGTGCTTAGCGATTTCAAGCTTGTGCGCTGCACTCTTTTGATAAGCGATAGTGTAGATCTTCTCAATTTTTGCAGTCAAGGCGTCGCTACTTGAGTAGTTGCTTGAAGCAGAGTTGGCTGAAGAATAAGCAACGATGCCCCATGCACACAAGGCCACAGCTAGAACAGCTCCGATGATTGTGGCATGTAGACTTGTTGCCTCGAACTTCTTCTTTTCTGCTACTGGGGTATTTTGTGTAGCGTTATCTTGCGCCGCATTATCTTGCATAGAGCTTTCTGCAGCAGAGTTCTCTGCTGCCTCTGTTGTTGGCTTGTCATTCTGAATATCGTCCACAGTATCGTCTGCAGTGTTGTCCACAGAATAATCCTTTCCTATTGGTTTCCTAATTAAAAATAAAAATACATCCCATCAATTCCTCGTAGTTTTTTGTAATCATGTGGTTTGATTGATTACTCTGCTTGTCCGGAACTGATGGGAGTTGCTGGGGTTTGTAGGGATTTGCTATGAAAATTACCTACTGCTTATTGTCTGCTACTTACTACTTACTGCAGGTAGGAGCTTTGTACATAGTAGGAATTGGTTCCATTCGAGCTTTGTGCATCGAATTGATCCAAGTTATTGCCCTTGTCGGTATTAGTCGTTGCGAAATAGAATCCTTCAAAATCGTACTTGTACACGCGGTAGATGATGTTGGTGTAGAGCTTCATTGTGTAGCTAGCCAAAATCTTACCGTTGTTATCGCGCACACTCCACGTACCTTGACGTCCAGAATCGGTAACGATGGTATTGCCATACTGCTGAACGCTAGAAACAACACCAGAGTAAGGGACTTTGAAGGACTGTACGAGCTTGTAAGTGCCGGCGTTCTCGTCAACCAAGTACTTGTAGTAGTAAGAATTGAATTTCTTATACTGTGCTTGAGTTGCTTTGTACAAGGTAGAAGCACTTGGCACATACTTCTGCAAATTGAACTTCGGGCGAGTCACAATATAGTTCATATTGTTGTTGTACATAGTCAAGTAATACTGGCCGTCAGAAAGATCATCAGTTTCTTGAATGGTCACACTGTGCTGACCGGTCTGATTCTCGAAGTTGCCAATCTGCTTCAAGCTGTATGAGGCATAAGGAGTATTTGCCCAGAATGCAGATTCGCCGATGAAGTATTGAATGGTTGGGTTGGACTCAATATTATTGACCTTCATGATTGTGCTGGTTTCGCGAGCACTCAAGATTACAGAGCCGTCTTCTTCCCACTGAATTGTGTTCAAATGAAGCCAATCCCAGCGGTCATCACCCTGTTGCATTGAAGTCTTCTTAGTGATCTTCTTATATGCGCTAAGTAAGTCACCAAAATCAACGAGCTGAGTCATTTTGCCAGTCTTGGTATTGATTTTTACGATGCGGTCTTCCATTGTGCGGTAAGACTCATTGGAAGCGAGCACAAGTAAGTTGCCATCGCTGTCGAATGCGTAATCGTGGTGAAGCTGCCATTTGCCAGGCATAGTGTATGTTACGACGATCTTCCCAAGGTTATTCATGCCAGCAATCTGGTTGTAATCGCTGGAATAATACATAATGCCTTGCTTAAAGACCAAACGGTGTGCGCGGTAGTCAAGAATAGGAAGTTCGCCACGCAGAACGCCATGCACGTCGTAATAGAAGATGAAGTCTTGAGTAGTAGAGTCGTTGCCCATTACTGCATAAAGACCATTGGTCAGAGAAGTCTGCTGTAGAGTGCCGTCGCTAGTGCCGTTGGAAGAGGTTCCAGCTAGAGCCTTCTTGCCGGCAGCAGTAGTAGTGGTGTCAAGCTGAACCTTCTCATCGCCCCACAAGCTGCCCATCTTATATGTTTCCTTATGGGTTTTGGTGGTTCCATCTTTATACGTGATGGTGTATGTGATGGTGTTTGTAGTTTCTGGAATGAGGCCAATTACGCTAAATTCGTGAACATTCTGATATTCGGATGCCTGATATGCGGTTGCTGTGAAATCGCCGTAATCAGTGTCTGGTGCGCTGACTGTATAGCTCACCTTGGCTGGAGAATCAGTAATGAAATAGGTGTAGAGAGAAGTCGTGTTGGTATTAAAAGGATTATAACGAATGAGCATATTGTCTTCGTCATATGAATTCTTGGATTTAGCGATTTCAAGCTTGGCTTGTGCAGCGTTCTGATACTTCGCTGTATATACAGTTTCTGCTTTTGATACGAATACTTGCTCATTTTCTGAGGTGTTGGAGTAATTAGTGTTGTAAGTGACAACGCCCCAAGAGCCAACCGCAGCTACAATGATTACGCCGATAATAGCGAGAAGAGCCTTATTTTTATTGGATTTTTTCTTTGTGGCTGTTTTTTCTTCGGCGTTATTGTTTGTGCTTTCAGTGTTGTTCTCCATCGGGGTGTTTTCAATATTTTTACCCATGGTTAACGCTCCTTTCGAAGTCCTCTATCGTCTTTATGTTTTCCCCAGTAACCTTGCATTTTTTATTGCAAAATCTTAAAAACACAAAGCGCCTCGCCACAGCATACAGTATTAACCTCAAAAAATATGCAATAATCCTTAAGAATGATATATCTTTTCACATGGAAATTATGAAGTCATTAGAAAGTATGACTTTAATAAATGCATAAAAGTATATAAAAACTCGCAAAAGCAATAGGCTAGATGTATGGCTAAAAAGAAGCATCGCAATAGGGCGTGGGCACCAGCTCCACCAACGTTGAATGAGCCGATTATCGACAATCACACTCATGTGGCATCAGTAGTTCAATATTCGCAATATATGAGTTCGCTTGCTGCTTCCAAGGGGCAAGATACTGTTCCTATTTACTCTGTTGAGGAGCAGATTCGCAAATCTCGTGTGCTAGGTGTTGAAGGAATTATCGATGTGGGGTGTGAATACCCTAATTTAGCTACAGCCGTCAATATGGCGAAAGCATACTCGACTGTGCATGCAGCAATTGCGATTCATCCCAATGAATCTGTGCTGCACGGGCATAGGGGAGACGTTGGGCCAGACGGATTAGAACTTTCCTATAAGCCATGGCATGACATCCCCTTTGATGAGGCCTTGAATCGTGTGGCAGTTTTGGCGAAGAAAAATCCGTATGACGTTGTAGCAATTGGGGAAACGGGACTTGATTATTTCCGCACAGGAGAAGCAGCTCGTAAAGCTCAACGTGAAGCCTTCCGTGCACATATTGCGCTCGCGAAAGAGTTAGGTTTGCCGATGCAGATTCATGACCGTGATGCGCACACAGACGTCGTTGACATTTTACTTCGTGATGGTGCTCCTGAAGGAACCGTATTCCACTCATATTCGGCTAATGAGGAGATTGCCAAAATTGCCCGCGAGCATGGATGGTATCTGAGCTTTTCGGGCACGGTTACATATAAAGGTAATGAGCCAATACGCAGAGCCTTGGCGGTAATTGACCGTAATCATATTATGGTAGAAACTGATGCCCCGTATTTAACTCCAATGCCATATCGCGGTCGCACAAACGCTCCGTATATGATTCCTTACACTGTGCAGGGTATGGCTGATGTGCTTGATATTTCAGTAGACGAAATGGCACGAATTACTCGCGAAAATACGCGTAAATGCTACCGAATTTAGTGTAAAACCGCCAATTCGAATAGTATTTTGTGTGGGAAACGTGATAGCGTAGGCATTTGCGATAAATGAGAGCAGTAATTTTTGCTTGCTTTCAGGAATGCTAAGGGAAGCTTGGGAGGTTTCATATGGCGCAACGCGAGGAAAATAATTCTGAAGCTGCTGACCAAGAATCTGAACTGCAGACGCAAAGTGATGAAGCAAAACTCGTGCAAGAGCAATCGCAAGCACAAGAGCAGGCACAAGCGCAAGAGCACGAGCAAAAAAATCAAGAGCAGACGCAAGGAAAGTCTGAAGAAATTTCAGAAACTTCTACCGAATCTGAAGTACCAGCGAAAGAAGAAACTCCTGCAGCCAAGATTTCCCCGGCTTCAAAGGCAGCAAAGCCAGCAGAAGTGGCTGAAGAATTGGATAAAACAGGCTCAATTATTCCTGCAGACACCATAACTAAGGCTCCAAAAATCTCAGCCTCGGCAATTTCAGCTGAGGAACGCCAAGCTTTGAAAGACGCTCAAAAGACAGCTGATCAAGCAAACCGCATGAAAAGCCGTCAAGCTCGCACTCCGCTTGGACGCTGGTGGTGCAAGCTTCAGGCGTCACCCGACAAGATTTCTATTGGCATGTGCATTGTGGCGCTCGGCGTGGTATATGGCGATATTGGTACGTCTCCTCTCTACTTAGCACAATCTTTCGTTTCGGGCCAAGGTGGCATTAAGCATGCAAGTGAGAGCTCTGTTTTGGGCATGCTTTCCCTGCTTTTCTGGGCGGTGACACTGATTACTACGGTGAAATACGTATTTATTGCAATGCGCATTGACAATCGCGGTGAGGGCGGTATTTTTGCTCTGTATTCTTTGGTAAAGCGTTACGCAAAATGGCTGTGGATTCCAGCAATGGTTGGTGGCGCGGCGTTCTTGGCAGACTCTGTGCTAACTCCTGCTGTTTCGATTTCTTCTGCAGTTGAGGGCTTGCGTACGCTGCCTGTTTTTACCTCTATTTTTGAGCAAAATAAGAGTTTAACCCTTGCTATTACGGCTGTTATTATTCTTGTGCTATTCAGCATCCAGTCACGAGGCACTGAAAGCATTGGTAAAGTTTTCGGCACTGTAGTGATGATTTGGTTCACCTTCATGGCTCTTGTGGGCGTGATGGCAATTGGCTCTAACTGGACTATTTTCCGCGCTCTGAACCCCGTGTATGGTATTCAATTCATGTTCTCATCGGAGAATAAAGCTGGAATTGCAATTATGGGCACGGTGTTTCTTGCAACCACGGGTGCTGAAGCTCTGTATTCAGACATGGGGCATGTGGGGCGTGGAAATATTTATGCTACATGGCCATTCATCAAGATTTGCCTTATGTTGAACTACTTTGGTCAGGGCGCTTGGATGATTGCAAATGCTAACAACAAGTCTGTTCAAGCCATCGAAAACCTCAATCCATTCTTCCAAATGATGCCAACAGGCTTCCGCTACGTTGCTGTTGTGCTTTCCGTTGCAGCGGGCGTGATTGCTTCCCAAGCTTTGATTACGGGTGCATTCACCATGGTTTCTGAAGCAACTGGTCTTAACTGGATGCCTCATCTTCAAGTGCGTTACCCATCGCGCACGCGTGGACAACTCTATATCCCATCTATTAACTGGGTGCTGTGCGTGGCTACGCTTTCCGTACTTGCGCTATTCCGTGATTCTGAGCATATCACTGCGGCTTATGGCCTGGCACTTACGGTCACCATGATTACCACCACAATTTTGCTTGCTGCGCATATTTGGTGGGGGCGCAAGCATAAGATTTCTGCGATTATTTTTACCATTGTTTTCTTGGCAATTCAGATTATGTTCTTGATTGCCTCGCTGTCAAAGTTTATGACTGGTGGCTGGTTCACCACATTGCTCACCCTTGCAATTCTGCTCATTATGTATGTGTGGGATACGGGCACAAAGGTGGAGCGCTCTCAGCGTCGTCACATGATGCCAGAGGACTTTTTACCGGCGCTCAACGTGCTTCATAAAGACAAAACCATCCCTTTGATGGCAGATAACGTTATTTATTTAACTAGCGATAATGAGCTTCGCCGCTTGGACACGGATATTTTCTATTCTATTTTTGCCGATCATCAGAAGCGAGCTCATGCATGGTGGGCAGTGTCAGTATTCGTTACAGATGATCCATTCACTCGCGAATATTCCGTGGAGAATTTTGGCACGGATTATCTGTTCCGTGTGAGAATTCGCTTGGGATTCAAGGTGAACCAGAATGTTTCAACCTATTTGCATCAGATTATGCATGAGTTGATTGCTGACGGCACTTTGCCTCCTCAGGAAACCATCTACCCTAAGATTGATGGTGATCCTGAATTGGGCACAATCGAATATGTGCTTATTCATAAGGAACTTATTCCTGAATCTAAGATTGATTCTCGCGGTGTTGTGGCACTTCGCATGAAGTATGCGATTCGCCATCTTGCCGGTTCCCCGGTGAAGTGGTTTGGCTTGAGTGTATACAATCCTCTTGTTGAGGTACAGCCGCTGTTCGTAACTACAACACCTGTGCCTCCATTGAAGCGTGTTGCTTTGCGTAAAACAAAGCGTCCAATCACTTTGGAAGCAGTACTTGCCAAGAAAGCGTGGGAATCTAAGAAGATGGATACCAGCGAGATGGATCCTATTACTGCGGCAAATCGTCAGGAGGCGCGTGAAGCTTTTGAGCGTGAACAGCTTGAGCATGCTGAACGTGAGTCTCTGCTTAATGATGATGACAGGGTAACCCCGACCGATCAAACTGGAGCAGTAAATCCAGCAGCTACTTCAACGGCTGATTCAACGGTCGACTCAAAAGCTTAAGCGGTTTATAACTAAAGCCGATAACACAAGCGGTGTGTAAAAAGGCTAATCGTATTACGGTGTACACCATGTGCAGATTACTGGGATACGCTTTAGCGGGTTACGATGCAAGCCTTAACGAGGTATTAGAGGCTTCATTGGTGGATGAATTTCGCCATATTTCCCTAATTCATAACGATGGTTGGGGAGCAAGCCTTATTCGCGATGCTAAAGAGCAAGCGCATCTAGAAGATGGCGGTGCACCTAGACCAGAGTTCTACGATAATCTATACTGCTCCACTCAGCCTGCACGCCTTGATGAAACTTTTGAATCTGTGGTTCAGCAGCCTGCTCGCAGTGGCTTATTCCATTTACGTTTAGCTTCTTCAAACCTTCCTTTGTGCATTGAGAATCAACAGCCCTTTTATGCACAAGGTCTGGCATTTACTCATAATGGCGATATTTCTGATGCAAGCGGTATCAACTTGGTGAATAATCCACATCTACTCGTCACTGAAGAAGAAGTTGCAGCAACAGGCGGAAAATCTGATTCAGCAATCTACTTTGCGTATATATTGCACTTTATCCATGAGGGCTGTACTTTGCCTCGCGCCGTTGCAGCTGCAGTTCAAGAGCTTCGTAAAACGTATCCGTTGTCTTCCTATAACTGCTTTGTTCAGTCTGAAACTGAGCTTATTTGTGTTAATGCTTACGGCCGAAATGTAACATCAGACCGCATTATTGAGATTTATGATAAGTACAATCAGGGTGATAAGGCGCTTGACTATCGTGCAATTCGCTACCGTGAACTTGAACGCGGTGGCGTGGTTGTTGCTTCCTCTGGCTTCGAGCAGAGTAAAGATAATGGTTGGAAAGAGCTGGACAAGAATCATCTTTTAGTTGCTTCAAATGTGACTGGGAAGTACGGAATTTACTCGTTATGACAATTCATGAATTTGATTACTTTCATCAAGACCGTGCAGTAAATCCCAAGCACGTCGAATCTCTTGTGCGTTTTTATGAGTATGGCTGTGTGCCATGTGAAGAATATATGTTTGGCGTGGAAATTGAGCATCTTCCAGTTCGCGTTGGTACAAACCAAGCGGTGACTTTTGCTGAGCCTCGTGGAATTCGTGAATTGATTATTGCCTTATCAGCTCACTATGATGCCGACAAAGAATATCGCGAAGACGGACAGTTGCTCGGCTTGGGCAAAGAGGGGATTGCTGTTTCGCTTGAGCCTGGAGGTCAAGTGGAGTGTTCACTTGGGCCGATGACGAGTCTTGACCAGCTGCAGGTTCTCTATGCGCAATTCCGTCGGGATATTGACCCGCTTCTAGAACGCTTTGGTATTCGCCTAATCAATTTTGGGTATCAGCCAATCACCCATATTGATGAAATTAAGATCAACCCAAAACCACGATATCGTGCAATGAATGCTTTCTTCGGTCGCTATGGTCGATTGGGTAGAAATATGATGCGTGGCTCTGCATCTACTCAAGTGAGCTTTGATTTTTCGAGTGAGCATGATGCAATCGCCAAAATGCGCGTAGCGTGTGCAGTTGGGCCGATTCTTGCTTATGTTTTCCGTAATTCACCATTCTTTGAAGGGCAAGAGAATCCCTATCCACTGCTCCGCCAGCACATGTGGGATAATCTTGATCCAAACAGGACTGGCCTAAATCCTGGCATTTACGACGATAATTTTGGTTTTGAGCAGGCTGCATATGATGTTCTTGCAACGCCTCTCATGGTGGCAGATTTGAGCCACACTCCTGAATACACAGGGTCTGAACCGGTGTATATGGCTGCCTATGAGAATGCGGCTGAAACATACCCTGACCGTGAACTCAATACGGCTGAGATTATGCATATCACGTCCACGCACTTTACGGACGTGCGCTTGAAGAACTTTATTGAAATGCGTCATTGGGATTCTTTGCCCATTGGCCGTGTTGAGCAGCTTACGGACACTGTTTTGCGGCTGTTCACAGATGAAACGGAATTTTCTCGTTTGAGTTCCTATTTTGATGGTTTGCGTGCAATCGATGTGGTCGAGGCTAAAGCGAATCTGCAAGCCCGTGGTGCTCAAGCTGCTCCGTATGGTCAGAGTTTGGACTTCTGGACTGAGTTCTTGCATGTTGAAGGTGCCGAGGATTCAGATGAGCCGGGAGACCCTTTACGCCCAGAGGTATTTCAACGATAATTTCAAGGTTTTAGTTCGCTATCGCCCCTATAATTGAGCTTGTCTTATACGAAAGGTACATAATGGCAGAAAAGCTCGCTAATATTGGCGTCGTTGGAATGGCAGTCATGGGCTCGAACTTAGCTCGCAATCTCGCTCACCATGGCAACACTGTTGCAGTATATAACCGTAGCTACGGTCGCACAGAAACTCTTATGAATGAACACGGCACTGAAGGTGAGTTCATTCCAGCAAAGACTATTGAAGAATTTGTAGGTTCTTTGTCTAAGCCTCGTACTGCCATCATCATGGTTAAGGCGGGTGCTCCAACTGATGCGATGATTGACGCTTTGGCAGATGCTATGGAGCCTGGTGACATCATTGTCGATGGTGGTAATTCTTTCTTTGAAGACACTATTCGTCGTGAAAAGAATATTCGTGCACGCGGTCTGCATTATGTAGGCTGCGGCATTTCTGGCGGTGAAGAAGGTGCTCTTAACGGCCCATCTATGATGCCTGGTGGCACTGAAGAATCATGGAAGACTCTCGGCCCAATCCTTGAATCTATTGCAGCAGTAGCTGAAGGTGAGCCATGCGTAACTCATATTGGCGAGGATGGCGCTGGCCACTTTGTCAAGATGGTTCACAATGGAATTGAATACGCTGATATGCAGCTTATCGGTGAAAGCTATGATTTGCTTCGCCGTGGACTTGGCATGAGCGCTGCAGAAATTGGTGACGTATTTGACGAGTGGAATAAGGGCGACCTCGACTCTTATCTTGTTGAAATTACTTCCGAAGTTTTGCACCAGGTAGATGCTGAAACTGGCAAGCCGCTTGTTGACCTTATCGTAGACCGTGCAGGCATGAAGGGCACTGGCACATGGACTGTTCAGACTGCACTCTCCCTTGCAGTTCCAGTAACAGGCATTGCTGAAGCAGTATTTGCACGCGGTCTTTCTGGCATGGTTGCTCAGCGTGAAGAGAACGCCAAGAGCCCGCTTGCTGGTCCTGATGGAAAGATTTCCGTAGAAGATAAGGCTGCTTTTATTGAGGCAGTTCGTAAAGCTCTCTACGCTTCCAAGATTGTTGCTTATGCACAGGGCTTTGATGAGATTCAGGCTGGTGCTGCAGAGCATAACTGGAAGATTGATTTAGGTGCTGTTGCTCGCATTTGGCGAGGTGGCTGCATTATTCGCGCGAAGTTCCTCAACCGCATTTCTGAAGCTTATGATTCTGGTGAGAAGTTCAGCTCTTTGTTGTTCAATGAGTACTTCAAGAATGCTGTAGAGGATGCTCAGGAAGCATGGCGTGAGGTTGTTGCAACGGCTGCACGCGTAGGAATCCCGGTTCCTGCATTCTCCAGCTCTCTTTCTTACTATGATGGTTTGCGCTCTGACCGCTTGCCTGCTGCTCTTATTCAGGGGCAGCGCGATTACTTTGGTGCACACACCTATGGTCGTGTTGATAAGCCTGGCGTTTTCCACACATTGTGGGGTGAAGAAGGCCGTCCTGAGATTCAGGAGTAATGCGTAACCGCGCAATCGCGTAATCGTACGAAAAAACTAGTGCCTTCTAGTAATGGATTCGCCCGTAACTCTATCTGTGAGTACGGGCGAACCTTTATATACAAGCTTCATTTCCAAGCTTTATTTCGTATAAGAGTTCGTATAAGAGTTCATCTAAGAAAGTGTGAGGAATAATTATGGCTGCGCAAAATGCACGGAAAAATAAAAATATTGCAATTCTTGGGTCAACCGGCCGAATTGGCTCTCGAATAGCTCGTGAGCTCAGCGGACAAGGTTATGAAATGCGGCTACCTGTTCGTTCTTTGTCGCATACTCTTGATGTTCCGGGAGCAACTAGTGTTGAGTTTGTCTATGGAGATACCCCGCTTACTCGTAGGGCATTGGATGGTATTGACGTGCTTTTCATGGTGTCTGGGCGTGAAAGTGCCACTCGTTTGGATGAGCATAAGGGATTAGTCGATGCGGCAAAAGCTGCTGGCGCAAAGCATATTATTTATACATCGTTCCAGGCTGTTGCTCCTGATTCTGACTTCACACTTGGTCGAGATCATTACTTTACCGAGCAGTACATTCTTGAATCAGGCTTACACTACACGTTTTTAAGAGACAGCTTTTACCTTGAGTTTTTCCTTGATATTGTGACGGATGATGGCTTGATTCTTGGTCCGGCAGGTGTTGATGGTGGCGGATGTTCTGCCGTTGCGCAGGCAGACGTAGCAGCTGTGGCGGCGGCAATTCTACGCGATCCAGATGAGCACATTAATAAGATTTACGACATGACTGGTCCAGAAATTTTGAGTATGAAAGATGCTGCTCGCATTATCTCAGAAGAGACTGGGCAAACTGTTACGTATAAGCAAGAGACGATTAATGAAGCATATGCTTCCCGCCGTGCTGCATACGATGTGCCAGATTGGGAACTCGACGCATGGGTTTCCACTTACACTGCCTTTGATAGCGGCGTGCTTGCAAATACTCATTCGGATGTTGAGTCTATTCTTGGCCGCCCTGCACTCACGTTGCGTGATGTGATTCGCGAAAGAAAAGCTAAGGAAGAAAGCCGATAGTGGATACTCAAACCTCAGAAATTGCGCCGACTAACGAGCTTCACGAATTTCACAAGCTTCGCAACTTCTACAAATTTTACGAATTTGGCCCAGTAAAACATGGATCAAAGGCTGCGATGTGGGTTGCATCTTGTGTTGCGTGGTTCGGTGTTATTTTAACCAATGTGTGCAATGTGCTTGATGTTTACAAGCGCGAATCAGGGGCATGGCCAGGGCTTTATGGGAAGTCTGCACATGGGTGGCCAGGAGCATGGACTCGTTTTATCGAGGGTATTAGCTATTTCACAATGATTTCTAATATTCTCGTTGCTGTGATGTTCATGCTTGTGGCTTTGCAGCCGTTTAAGCGCACAAAGTGGCGGGTTGCAATGATGGCAACAACCATGATGATGATTACTGTTACGTCGATTGTGTTCCTTACTGTCATTCTGCCTTATCTCAATCTGAGTGGTATGGCTGTTCTGACTTCCCCTTGGCAACATGTTGTAACGCCTTTAACAGCTTGGATTGTATGGGCTTTCTGGGGGCCGCGCGGTTACTTTGGCAGTGTAGATGAGGGCGCTCAAGATACTCTAAAGAGATCTTGGCGTGCAATTCTACCTGCAATGGTTCGCACACTTGTAATTCCTGTTGCATGGTCTGCATGGATGCTTATCTATGGTGCATTTACACATTTATATCCATATGGGTTTGTAAATGTTAACCAAATCGGCTATGCAGGAGTGGCAGTTTCACTCGTTGTTGTGATGATTTTTGGTCTACTGCTTGAACTTGTTTTCTGGAAGATTGACAAAGCGCTTACTAAGAAATCTTCTTAATAGTCAAACAACCGAACGATTTCCCGCCATTTAACCGAATAAAATACAGCCAAACAACCGAACGATTTCCCGCCATTTAACCGAGAAGTGTATATAATATACGTAAAATTGGGGAAAATAAAGGGAAAATGGAATTAGTAAATGAGTGGTTATAAGGAGCGGGTTGCTGATCGGCTGTTATCCAGAATGCTAAGAAGTGCCGGTGCTGTTTTAGTAGAAGGTCCTAAGTGGTGTGGAAAGACAACTGCTGCCGAGCAGATAGCAGCGAGCGTTCTATACATGGATGAGCCCGAAAAGAAAGAACAGAATCTACGCTTGGCTGAGATCCAACCGTCAGTATTACTTCAGGGCGAAAAACCAAGGCTAATTGATGAATGGCAAATTGCGCCAGTGCTATGGGATGCTGTTCGTTTTTCAGTTGATCACGGCAAGAATGAGGGAAGCTATATATTGACGGGGTCTTCTGTTCCGGCAGATCTCTCAAAAGCTGAGCACTCAGGAACGGGACGCTTTGCAAGAATAAGAATGCGGCCTATGTCGCTATTTGAGTCTGGTGAATCAAATGGTGGAGTAAGCATAAAAGCATTATTCAACAAAAGTGCTGATAATCCTATAGTGTCAGCAAATACACTGGGAATTGAAGACTTAGCTTTTCTTGCATGCCGAGGAGGTTGGCCGCGTGCATCCATTCAAGAAGATAAAGAAATTGCGCTTGACCAGGCGTTAAATTATTACGAGTCAGTTGTTGCTAACGATATTTCAAGGGCTGATGGAGTTAGTAGAAATGAGCAGCGCACAAGGTTATTGATGCGCTCCTACGCGAGGAACCAAGGCGCTCAAGTAAGCAATGGAATGCTTAAATCTGATATGGGTGCGAATGATTCATCGACGTTAGATGAAGATACAGTTTCATCATACGTTAATGCTCTTAAGAAAATATTTGTTATTGAGGATCTTCCGGCGTGGAATCCTAATTTGAGGTCTAAAACCGTTGTACGTTCTTCTGGTACGAGGTACTTTATTGACCCGTCTATTGCTGCATCGGCTTTGGGAATTCATCCACAAGATTTGATTAATGACTTGAATACCTTTGGGCTTATCTTTGAGACTATGTGTATTCGTGACCTTCGGGTATATGCAGATGCACTTGGTGGGTGGCTTTACCATTATCGAGATAAGAATGGGCTTGAGTGTGATGCTGTGATGCATCTTAATAACGGTGACTATGGATTAATTGAAATCAAGCTTGGCGGAGATAGCTTAATAGAGCATGGTGCCAGCACATTAAAAGAGCTGGCAGGCAAGATTGATACAACAAAAATGCATAGTCCGTCGTTTCTTATGGTCTTAACTGGCACTGGTGATTACGCATATCAGAGAAAAGATGGAGTATATGTTGTGCCAGTAGGGTGCCTTCGAGACTAGCCTTTTAGGGGTTTATGCATATCTTATACAGTCCTATGCCGTCTTATGCCGGTTAGTTATGCTAAATTCTGCGCAGCTGCTCGATCGATCATCCACAGTGTTTGCTCAGTACCTTCTGCGAAGGAGCTTGGCACGTGGTAATTATCAGTTTCATAGAGTGCGCGGCCGATTGCGTCAGATTTGCGTTCAGAAGAAGCAAACACCCATACGAATTGAGTCTGCTTAATGAATGGGATGCTTAAGCTCACACGCAACGGAGGCATTTTAGGAGAGTGATTGACTCCCACTACCTTGATAGAAGGGTCGGTAATATAAACCTCTGGATGGCCTGGAAATAGAGAAGCAAAGTGACCATCTGGCCCCACGCCGAAGAGCGCAATATCGAAGGCTCCGTTAGGCCCAAGCTCGCGCTCAATATCGTCTTGATAAGAGCGTGCAGCCTCAGCAAGAAGTTTATCGTTCTCTGCTTCTGTTGCATTGGCGATTTCCTCGTATGTACGAGGATCTGCAGGCATCTCGTGAATATTTTCTGCCGGCAAGTCACCAGACTTTACGAGAGAATCAAGCCATGCTTCGCGCGCTTGTTTAGCGTTACGGTCATCGTCATTTTCTGGTACGAATCGATCATCACCCCACCAGAAGTGCACATTGGTGAAGTCAATAGCAGTGGTAAGAGGGCTATCGCTTGCGTGACGGAGCACTTCAATACCGTCTCCGCCGCCAGTCAAAGCCACATCTACACGGTCTTTGGCGGTGAGCAAATCAGAAATTCGCAAGATTAAACGTGCTGCAACGGTTTGAACAAGTGTCTCTTCGTCACGATAAACGATGATGTCGCGCAAAGCCATAGTAATGTAATTCCTTAGTCGTTCCAGTGTTCGTGGCTAATCATATCCCAGCCCTCGGTAAGAACGGCGTTATAAATCTCATCTGGATCTAGACGGCGGAGTTCTTCGGTCATGCAATCGCCGAGGGTGCGGTGCGGCACAGAAATCTTCTGCTGCATTTGGCCTGGCTTAGTGATGTATACGTTAGAAGAGCTATCATTAGGCCGTTCAATAGCCAGAGTTCCGTTAGCAGTGTTGAAGAATACTCCGCTCACTGCGCTAACGTTAGGATCAATCTCGAAAGATACTGGCACTTTTAATGCCCATGCCAGCCATGCACCAATCAAATCTACGGAGAGGTGATTCTTGCTACCACGTACAGTTACGGATTCAATCGAATCATGAGGAGGCTCGTCAATAAGAGCTGCCAAGAGACCGCGCCAAATAGTTAAGCGAGTCCATGAAAGATCGGTTTCCTGCATGGTGTGATGCTTGCGCAGCTTCAAGAAAGTTGTCATTGGATTATCGGTGAGCTGTGCGTCGGTAATGCGGCTGCGAGACATGCTACCCAATGCAGCTGTAGAAGGCGATGCGGGAACATCGCTGCTCCACCATGCCACAACAGGAGCGTCTGGAACAAGTAGCGGAATAACAAGTGTATCCAAGTGGCGCAGTAAGCCCTCAGAAGGACGAAGCACAATCACTTCGCCTGCGCCGCCATCTGATCCCAAACGAATTTCGGCGTCTAACGGTGCAACAGTACCCACTGCGACTGCTGGAAGAGTTTGCAAGTCAGGCGCCTCAGCGCGGTCTGTCACAATCGCGATAATACGGCTTGGGTGTTCTTGACTTGCGTGGATGGCTGTTTCAAGCACACTTTCAAGCTCTTCTTTGCTTGTAGAAATGAGCAAAGTTAGCACGCGGCCTTGTGAAGCTTCACCGCGTTCTGCATGAGCTTTTGAGAGCTTAGATGAAATCTCTGAAGTAGTGCTCGATGGCAAAGTGAGAATCATATTATTTTCCCTTATGAAAAATTAAGTGCTGAGTTTTCTATATTTTTCTGTATTCGTCAGCCCAGAGTTTTTAGGCTAGAGATTTCTTACGGCAGGCGCCATACGCGGCCATCGCGAGCAAGCATATCGTCTGCTTCCTGAGGACCCCATGTGCCAGGGCGGTAAGGCTGTGGCTGGCCTTGAGTTGCCCAGAACTTTTCAATAGGATCAAGAATCTCCCAGCTCAGCTCAACTTCGCGAGTTGTTGGGAACAGCGGCGGCTCGCCCAAGAGTACATCCAAAATTAGACGTTCATAAGCTTCTGGAGACTGCTCTGTGAATGCATTGCCGTAGTTAAAGTCCATATTCACATCGCGCACTTCCATTGCAGTGTCTGGCACTTTAGATCCAAAGCGCATTGTGATGCCTTCATCAGGCTGAATACGAATCACAATTGCATTATTGCCTAGCTCAGATGTTGCGGTGTGGTCGAACGGTAGATGAGGAGCGTGCTTGAAAACAATCGCAATCTCAGTTACTCGTTTGCCCAAGCGTTTTCCAGAGCGTAGATAGAACGGCACGCCAGCCCAGCGGCGAGTGTCAATGTCTAAGCGAATAGCCGCGTATGTTTCAGTCTTATCGTCTTTCTGGATTCCCTGTTCGTCTAAGAACCCGTTGACCTTTTCAGAGCCTTGCCAGCCTTCTGTATACTGGCCGCGTGCGGTGTGAGCGCCCAAATCCTTTGGCAAACGAACCGCAGAAAGCACCTTAATTTTTTCGGCAACAAGATCTTTAGCAGAGAAGCTCACAGGCTCTTCCATAGCAGTCAAAGCCATCAACTGCAGCAAATGATTCTGGATTACATCTCGGGCAATGCCGATTCCGGAGAAGTAGCCAGCACGAGTGCCAATGCCTATATTCTCAGCCATGGTGATTTGCACGTGGTCAACGTAGTTAGCGTTCCACAGTGGCTCAAACATCATATTCGCAAAGCGCAAAGCCATAAGATTTTGCACGGTTTCTTTGCCGAGGTAGTGATCGATGCGGAAAACAGAGTCTGGGTCGAACACTTCGGAAACAACGCGGTCAAGTTCGCGCGCGCTTTCCAAATCGTGGCCAAATGGCTTCTCAATAATTACTCGGCGCCATGCGTCACCTGTAGAACGCGCCAAGCCAGAGTCTGCGAGCTGGCGAGAAACAATAGGGAAATCGCGTGGAGGAATGGACATATAAAATGCATGATTTCCTTGCGTTCCACGAGTGCGGTCGAGCTCTTCAACGGTGCTGCTCAAACGGGCAAAGGCCTCAGAATCGTCAAAGTTTCCTTGAACGAAGCGTATTCCGCCCTTCAAATACTCCCATGTGTCCTCATTGAACGAGGTACGAGCATGAGCAATGATATTTTCCTTAATAAAATCAGCAAAGTCTTCGTTAGACCACTGGCGTCGGCCAAAACCAACAAAGCCGAATCCGGCAGGAAGTAGACCGCGGTTTGCTAAATCATAAATAGCTGGGATGAGCTTTTTCTTCGACAAATCGCCTGTGACACCAAAAATAACGAGTGAGCACGGGCCGGCGATGCGAGGAAGACGCAAATCGCGAGGATCTTTAAGCGGATTAATCCAATCGGTGCTTTCTACACTTGAGTACGCAGTTGGATACGCAGTGGAATCAGACATACTTTTACAATCTCCTAAAAAAGAACTGCTACAAAGTCTAGTCACCTTTATAATAAAAATGTGTTTAATCTCGCACAGATGAAACACGAATGAATTCAGCGTTTTTACGACTCATAGAAACCGTAGACGAGTAGTTTTTTTGTTGCACCCTTTTCAGCACCCGCACTGTGGCTATCTGCTCTATCTGCTCTATCTGCTCTATTTACTCTGATATTTACCGAGTCAGAAAATGGCTCTGGCTCTTCCACGGTGATGACTGTTCCAACTGTAATTCCACGAGATTCCAAGTAAATAAGAAGCTCGGAATCGTCGTCGGATACGCGTTCGATGGTGAGTTTTTCGTCGATTGGAGCCTCATCAAGGGCAATACTTGTGAATTGGGGAATTGTGCCGTCAACGTGGGGAATAGGGTCGCCGTGAGGATCTCGCTCAGGATGCCCAAGTTTATAGTCAATTCGTTCCAACATAAAATCACTGCACGCATGCTCAAGTGCCTCAGCCTCTTCATGCACTTGATCCCAGGTGTAGCCAAGCTCTTGAACGAGACAAGTCTCAAGGAGCCGGTGGCGGCGAGTCATATTGACCGCATAGCGACGTCCATCTTCTGTTAAACGAACAGCACCATATGGAGTGTGTTCCACAAGCCCGAGGTTGGCAAGACGTTGAATAGCGCCGCTTACAGTGCTTGCACGCATACCTGTTTTCTTTGCGATGGCCGTTGGCTGTGCTGGTGAGCCGGTCCACTCCTCCACATTCCAAATAGCCTTAAGATAGTCTTCAGAATTGGAAGAAAGATTGGTTATGTGCGCGTTATTAGCCATATATCAATCGTAATAAGTTATGCGTAGTGCGTAGTTGAAGTGTAAGGAGCGTCGATAATAATGGGTAAAAAGCCTTCGGCTACACCACAAGAAATTAGAGAATCGAATACGGCTCTCGAAAAGTTCATTGCAGATTCACTCCCGAAGTTAGAAATTTCTGAGTCTGCGTTAGATTGGGCTTTGTCGATTCATGAAGATCAAGCTCCGTCAGATCGAGCCTTCAACCTAATTGCTGGCCATTGTGTTGTGGTAGCTTTGCTCACGCAGGATTTATGCCGTACAGCACCTGACGCTGCTTTATTGGATTCTCGTTTGGCTGTGCTTGGCGCTCTTATTCACGACATTGGCACTTACCAAATTCTCGATAACGATGGTAGTAAAGATGATGAGATTACTCCTGATCAGATTACGAGTTTGACTTTCCATAGCAATTATATTCAACACGGGTTCTTGGGGTATGAATTATTACTCGATGCTGGTGCAGATGAATCCGTTGCACAATTTGCTCGCAATCACACGGGAGTGGGGTTGACGGCACAGGCTGTGCGTGAGCAGAAGCTGGATTTGCCTGAAGGTGATTATTCCCCACAAACTAGCGAACAGAAAATTGTAATGTATGCGGATAAATTCCACAGTAAATCAGATCCGCCAGCATTCCTTACTGCAAGCGTATATGCTCAGAAGGCTGCAAAATATGGTGAAGCAAATCGTGGAAAATTCCTTGAGCTAGTGAGCTATTACGGCGAACCCAACGTTTATGCGCTCGCAGAATCGTACGGGCTGAGAGTGCGTCAATAAAGGTTCTACAACTTCGTCTCGCTGAAGTACCATAGGCTCGGTTAAATTTTTGAGGAAAGAGTAATGAAAAAAAGTATTTTTGCGCTCGCATGTGGCGCATTTACCTGTGGTGCTGCTGAATTTGTCATGATGGGCGTGCTTACGAATGCTGCTCATTCCACCCACGTGAGCATTCCAACTGCTGGCCATTATGTGTCGATGTATGCAATTGGCGTATGCTTTGGCGCTTTAATTCTTGTATTTGGGCGTAGGATTCGCCCGAAATATTTGATTATTTCTTTTATGATTTTAGCTGCTTTAGGTGATTTGATTTCTGCCGTTGCGCCGGGATATTTCATCCTTCTTGCAGGGCGTTTCATTGCTGGGCTCCCTCATGGAGCATTTTTTGGAACGGCTACAATTGTGGCTGAAAAGTTGGCAGACCCAGGTAAGCGAGCACAATCAGTTGCAATGATGGTTACAGGGCAAACCGTTGCAAATATGGTGGGTGTACCTGCAGGAACTCTACTTGGTGCTTATCTTTCGTGGCGATTAGCTTTTGGCGTGCTTGTGGTGTGGGCTCTGTTTACAAGCGTTCTTGTACTTGCATGGGTTCCTGATGTTGAGCCTATTAAAGATGCTGGAATCAAGGGGCAGTTTACATTCCTTGCAAGTCCAAAGCCATGGATGGTGCTATCTGCTGTAATTTTAGGCAATACAGGAATTTTTTGTTGGTGGAGTTATGTGTCTCCATGGCTGCAAAAAGAAGGGGAATATTCCACTACTGCAATTCCTGTTTTAATGGCTCTTGCAGGATTTGGTATGGTAATCGGCGGGCTCACTGCAGGAAAAGTTGCAGACAGATTTTCGCCTGGGATTACTGCGGCTGGTGGTCAGCTCATTGCATTCGTAGCGCTTGTTCTTATTGCCGTAGTTTCAGGCAATGCTTTTAATACTGCGCTTTTCACATTCATTTGTGCAGTTGGTATGTTCTTTGTTTCTGCTCCGCAGCAGCTTCTTATGGTGGAACTGAGCCGAGGTGGTGGCGAAATGCTTGCTTCCGCATTAGTGCAGGTGGCTTATAACGCAGGGAATGCGCTCGGTGCAATTATTGGTGGATGGGCTCTAACACGGTTTGCGATGCATTATCCTTCTGTTGCTGCAGTTGGCTCTCCCATTACTTTCATCGCTGTGATTCTGCTGGTAGTTTTTGCACTCTTATATGAGCGCAATAAGCCTTCTGCAATTGAGCGTATGGAAATCGTTGAGATTTAATGCCTTTAATAACAAAGGCTCTGAACGACTAACCGTTAAGGAGAGTTCGTACAGAGCCTAAGCTGTAACGTGAATTGTGAATACTGGGTATTAATCAACGAGACCGTAGAGACGGTCGCCAGCATCACCCAGGCCAGGGACGATATAAGCCTTATCGTTGAGCTTTTCATCAACTGCGCACACAACTACTTTGAAATCAATCTCTGGATCAACTTCCTTTTCAAGGCGTGCAAGACCTTCTGGTGCTGCCAAAATATCGATTGCAGTGATGTCTTTTGCACCACGCTCTGCCAAATAATGAATAGCAGCAACGAGAGTGCCGCCAGTCGCCAGCATGGGGTCAAGTAAGAAGCACTGACGTCCAGTTAAATCATCTGGAAGACGGTTTGCATAGGTGACGATGTCAAGAGTGTTTTCATCGCGCTTCATGCCGAGGAATCCGACTTCAGCGGTAGGAACAAGCTGAGTCATTCCATCGAGCATTCCAAGGCCAGCACGCAAGATTGGCACAACCATAGGGCGAGGCTTAGCCAGATACTTGCCGGTCATAGGTGCTACAGGAGTTTCAATCTCATGATCTTCAATAGTGAGTTCACGAGTAGCTTCATAGGCCTCAAGCATAACGAGTTCGCTAACGAGAGCACGGAAAGTATTGGAAGGAGTGTTCTTATCGCGAAGAACAGTGAGTTTATGATCTACGAGTGGGTGATCTAAAACTGTTAAATGCATAGTCATGGTTTCAGCATACGCCAGTAGACCCATAAGATAAAAGTTATGACACAGTCGCAGAGCATAGAAAATAATAATCTCAATACTGTAATGCAGTACGCGCTTGATGCTGCACGGGGAGAATTCAAGTATTTTGAACATTCCGCAAACTCTGTGCCTGAGGATATTCCTGTTGGGGCAGTGGTCATTGACTCGCAGGCTGAGGTTGTTTCACGTGAAACAAACTGTCGAGAAGCGCATAACGACCCCTTTTCTCATGCTGAAATTGAAGCAATGCGTTCTGCTGCTGAGAATATGGGTACGTGGAATCTCTCTGGCTGCACGCTAGTTGTTACTCTTGAGCCGTGCCCAATGTGCGCTGGAGCAGCTGTCAGCGCACATATAGGACGAATTGTCTTTGGTGCATGGGATCCAAAGATGGGAGCATGCGGATCAGTGTGGGATATTCCGCGTGATCCTCATGTTGGTGCAAAGCCAGAAGTCATCGGGGGCGTGCGAGAAGAAGAATGCTCTGCACTTTTGAAGGTTTTTTTCCAAAAGCACAGAGCGTAAGGCAAAGAAGAGTGTGGAGGCGTAGGGGATTTTTATCCGATGGGTGCAATCCTATTAATTATTGCTAGTTCGTCTTGTGTGAAGCTTGTATTTTCAACTGCTTTGGCACAGTCTAGAATTTGTTGAGATTTTGAAGCCCCAATGAGCACACTCGTAATTGGGCCATCAATTCCGTCTCGCAAAATCCACGCGAGAGCCATTTCAGCTAAAGTTTGACCACGGTTTTCAGCTAGTGCATTGAGCTGCACAATTTGACTGTGGCGACGCCTCACATCATCTGCATGGAGGAATCGAGGATCATGCCCAACGCGACTATCGGCAGGAATACCATCCAGATAACGGTTTGTGAGTAATCCCTGAGCCAGTGGAGAGAACGTAATTAACCCGATTCCAGCTTCAACGGCGGCAGTCTTTAATCCGCCCATTGCGCCATCTTCGGGATCGTCCATCTCAATATGACGGTCAAAGATGTTGTATCGCACTTGATTGATAACGAATGGAGTGTGCAACTCTCGCAGTATGTGCGCGGCACGCATTGTGGTGGCGTAGTCATAGTTTGAAATACCTGCGTAGAGAGCCTTGCCAGATTTCACTGCTTGGTCAAGTGCTCCCATAGTCTCCTCTAAACGAGTTTGAGGATCCATGCGGTGACTGTAGAAAATATCAACGTAGTCAACACCTATGCGTTTCAGTGATTGATCAAGACTCGCTAGCAAATATTTGCGAGAGCCTAAATCTCCGTAGGGGCCAGGCCACATATCATAGCCGGCTTTTGTAGTAATCAAGATTTCATCTCGGTATGGTTTGAAGTCTTGTTCCATAATCTGCCCAAAATTACGTTCTGCAGCGCCATAATCTGGACCATAATTATTTGCAATATCGAATTGGGTAATGCCAGCGTCAAAAGCGGTGCGGCATATCTCACGCATAGTGTCAAAGTTGCTGATATCACCAAAGTTATGCCACAGTCCCAAAGAAATTTGGGGCATTTTAAGCCCGGAATCTCCACATCGGGAGTACGGCATGCGCCCGTCATATCGATTTTCATCAGCTATATATGTTTTTGTTAATGCCATTGTAGAAAGCTCCTTTGCTCAAATGACACGAATTAGCCTAATTGGAATATTAGCTAAAAGGGGCTCAGAAAATGCTCTTATATGCATTCTGGCGAGTCTGTGCAGAAGGGCTGAACAAATAATTACATTACGACTCGTCTAGCTTAGCTTACTTCGGAAAATAAAAGTATTTCCATTAAAATTTTTCTGGTAAAAGAAGTAAATATTAGTAGTTTGACGTGCTCTTCACACGTTAAACATACGCATAGGAAACTATGGCAACGCATACTTATAAGGAAAAGGTAACAATGGTAGCTACCATGACTCCCAAATCACTGCATTTTACGGGAAAATCGTCTTCGGGGAAGAATCTAGAAGCTTGGTATCTTGAAAATGGCTCAGTTGGGTGTGCTCTCGTGAGTGCTGAGAAAACTTTGCCTCGCATCGTCCATTGGGGTAAACCGTTGTCCCACCCAGAAACAGCGTTGAACCTTTATGATGCGTTGCATCCTGAACGTGTTTCTGGTGGCCTTGATGACACCGTTTTTCTGTCAATCCTTCCTATGCAGGATGATTCGTGGACGGGTGCTTCACGTTTTGTTGTGCGCAGAGATGGGGTTGAGCTTTTCTGCTCGTTTATTATCACAAATGTTGTGATTGATAGTGCTGGCGAGTTTCTTGAGCCTTTGAGCGATGTGGCTCAGCGCTTGGTAAATAGTGCAAAAACTTCTGGTAACTCAGTAGAAACATATGCTCCTGCTGCACAAGCAGAGCGTGAAATTGTTTCCCGTGAAACATTTACAATTCCTCATATTGTTGTTAAAGCAGAAGATGCTGAGCAGGGCGTTCACCTAACGTGGGAAATGCAGATTTTAGAGTCTGGTTTACTGCGCCAAAAGGCAACAGTGATGAATCTGGGCAAGCAGAGCGGTCAGAACGTTGATGATAATTCCGTCCTCAGTGTGCAGACTCTTGAACTTGGCTACCCGCTTCCTCCTATCGCAAGTGAAGTCTTAACTACCACAGGTCACCACTTGCGTGAGCATTCCCCACAGCGTCAGCCGTTGACAATGGGTCGTTTTGCTCGCACTAGTATGGTAGGCCGGCCAGATTTTGATGCTTCTTTGTTGATGAGCGTTGGTCAAACTGGATTTGGTTTTGAATCCGGTGAAGTGTGGAGTGTGCATGTTGCATGGAGTGGTAACAGCATCCTCGCGGTTGATCGTACAACATACGCGCTTCCTGTGCTTGGCGGCGGTGAAGTGATTTACGCTGGTGAAGCAGACTGTGCTCGCGGTGAAAGTTATACAACGCCTTGGGTTTATGGCAGCTACGGAGTTGGTATAAACCAGGTTGTTCAGCGCTTCCATGCTTCCATTCGCGCTATGCATCCATCACTGCAAACAAAGCCTCGCCCAGTAATTCTCAATACGTGGGAAGCTGTGTATTTCAATCACTCCTTTGACACTTTGAAGGAGCTTGCAGATAATGCTGCAAACTGCGGTGTTGAGCGCTTCGTAGTAGACGATGGCTGGTTCGGTTCTCGCCGCGATGACACTTCTGGCCTTGGAGATTGGCAAGTTTCCCCAGCAGTGTGGCCAAATGGTTTGAAACCTCTTGCTGATTATGTGCATAGTCTCAATATGGAGTTTGGCTTGTGGTTCGAGCCTGAAATGGTGAACTTAGATTCTGATGTTGTTCGTGCACATCCTGAATGGGTTCTATCTCCAACGGATAACCGTTTGCCGATGCAGGGTCGTAGCCAGCAGGTTATAGATCTCACTAATCCCGAAGCTTTGGATTATATTTTCGGCTGCATGGACTCTTTGGTAGACGAAATCGGCATTGACTACATTAAATGGGATCACAACAAGCTTGTTATCGAGCCGAAGTCTCGCAAGTCTGGTTTGCCTGCAGTGCATGAGCAAACCGTTGCTCTCTACGCTATTTTTGATGCATTAAAGCTTCGTCACCCTGGCCTTGAAATTGAAACATGCAGTTCTGGTGGTGGCCGTATTGATATGGGAATTCTTTCTCATGCGGATCGTTTATGGACTTCTGATTGTGTAGATCCTGTTGAGCGCGTGGAAATTCAGCGTTACACATCGCTACTGGCTCCTCCGGAGATGATGGGTGAGCATGTGGGTGCTTCTCCTGCTCATTCCACAGGGCGTGCAACGAGCCTACCTATGCGTGCAGCTACAGCATTCTTCGGCCACTTGGGCATTGAGTGGAATCTCAACATCGTGTCCGATGAAGATAAAGCCGAGCTTGCACAGTGGGTGAACGCATACAAGGAAAATCGTGACATTGTGGCTCGCGGCGGAAAGGTCGTCCACGCAGATTCTCCTGATGCTGCTGTGCGTGTTAGCGGTGTAGTGAGCGCAGATGGAACTTGTGCAAATTATCGCTTTGCGCAAGTCACAACATCTCAGAACTATCCGCCTCTGCCCATTCACTTGCCTGGCTTAGACCCTGAAGAGACTTATATTGTGAAGCCTCTAAGCGTGAGTGAAGATAAGTCGGCATATGCAAATGGGCAGTCGCCGCTGCTGTGGTGGAATGAGGAAGGTGTAGAAGTTACAGGAGAATCTCTTGTGAACTTCGGTATTCGCCCTCCGCAGCTCAATCCTGCGCAAGCAGTGATTATCAACGTTCAGAAGGCATAATATAGCGCGTGATAACACATGATGCAGCGCCGAGAGCCCAACGGGTCCACGATGCATCCATGAACTCGAATTGTACCGGTGAAGCTTGGTTTGGCCGGTACAATGCTGCTCCAGACCTCAACGGATCCATCGCGTAGTGCAGTAGGAAGGCAGATTCTCCGCCAATAAGAATCTTCTTTGGCATCGCTAAGCCAGCTACAAAGGAAAGAAATACTCCAGCTCTAAAGCCGAATCGGTGCACTAAATCTAGTGCGATTGGTGATTCTGATTGTACGTCGCGAACGAAGTCATCAAAGCTGACAATTTTTCCAATTTCGTGCGAATATTGCGTTGCTAAGGAGCCTGATGTTAAGCACTCTGAGCACCCTTTATGTCCCGCAAAACATGTTGGCCCGTCGGGGTCAACCAGAATATGCCCACCCATGCCAAAGCTTCTATCTGGATCATCAATTACTTCTCCGTTATGAGCAAGTGTGTATCCAACTCCGGCGCCAAAAGTCACAATAGCGAAGCGCTGCACGCCAGTACTCAATCCAAACCAGCTCTCATATTTGAGAAGTGAATCTAAATCGTTAAAAATTGCGGTTGGAATATTGCACCGTTGCTGAACGAGTGCGCCTAAATCAATTTCCCCATCCCAATGCAAAAATGGGGCAGAGGTGACAACGCTGTCGTGAATAATATGCCCACCAATAGAAATACCGATGGCTGTAGGCGGCGTTGTAGCAGTAGCGCTGTTACTAGTACCGTTGCTTAATTGCGCGATGACGGAACAAATTGAATCAGCGAGCTTCTCAGGGCGAGAGTCTGTGATTGGTGTAGTAATAGGCTCGGATATTGGTTCGCATAGAGCATTCGTCAGAATAGCAATAAATTCTTTCCCAAGTATTTTAATTCCAATAAAGCTCTTAGAATCAGCGCAGATTTGCAAGGCTTGCTGGGGGCGGCCGCGTTTAGAATCGCTGTTTTTGGATACATAATTATATGGAAGGATGCGTGGAGTGATGCCTCCAGCTGTATCAACTTCTTCAACAACCCCCTCATAAATAAGATCGCTGACAATTTTAGAAAGCGCTCCCTGGGAAAGATGCAGTATTTGCGCCAGCGTCATGCGCGAGACTGGGCCATACATCGCTATGCATTGTGCAACTTTGTGAGTGTATTCTGAGTGATTAAACCACTGAGGGATAGTTCCTGCGGGGGTCGAAAGCTCTGCCATGGTCTCAACCATACCCTTAATTACTTTCCGAGTGCAATAAAATCACTGCTTGTGGAATAAATTTAGACCGATAAACATCAGACTGGGAATAAAAAACAGTCATATCTACTCTAGGCAGTATTGAGTTAAAGGCGAAGTGGCTTTTGACGCAGACGAAAAGGAGTCAATATGGAGAGGATCCTACGTTTACGTAAGGCCTTCGGACGGCTCACGACAATTGTTGCAACCGTTGGATTGCTTGCAGGTGCTGCTGCTTGCGGTTCCAGCAGTTCTTCAAAAACCGTGACTCTGGATTTCTTCCAGTACAAGTCCGAAGCAGCGTCGTGGTTTACTGCTGCGGCCCGCAGTTTTGAAAAGCTGCACCCAAACATCAAAATCAACGTTACTAATTCCGCTAGTGCAGATACCGATTTACGCACTCGCCTTGTGAAAGGTCGTGTTCCTGACGTTCTCACTGTTAACGGTGCAATGACTTATGGCACATTGGCTGCAACCGGCGTTTTTCACGATTGGACCGGTGAAAAGATCACGAAGAAGCTGAACAAAGGTATGCTTCAAATTTCTCGTGACCTTGTACAAGCTGATAAAGAAAGCGATAAGAAGCTTTACGCGCTTCCTTATGCAGGCAATGCTTCTGGATACATTATCAACAAGACTCTGTGGCGCAAGGCTGGTTTAGACCCAGATAATCCTCCAACCACGTGGAAAGGTTTTATTGCAGCTCTGAAGCAGCTCAAGGCTGCTGGCATTACTCCGGTGGAGGCTTCGTGGGGAGACCCATGGACGCTTCAAGCTCCTTTGAGTTCTCTGAATGGAACGCTCGTCTCTTTGAACGAATACGACTACTTGCGTGACGGCACAAAGACCTTTAAGCAGCTATGGACTGAGGTAGCTAAAAAAGAGTACACGCTGTATACCTATGCTCAAACGAATAAAGGTGTTACATATAGTCAGGCAACTCAGGACTTTGCGAATGGTAAAGCAGGCATTTTGCCGCTGGGAACCTATGCAATTCCTCAGGTAAAGCTTGTTAATAAGAATATAGACTTAACTTTCGCGCAAATGCCTGCCACTAACAATGCTTCTGCTCAGAAGCTTGTTGCTGGCGCTGATGTACTTCTCACAATGTCTGCAAGCACTAAGCACGAGAAGGAAGCTCGTATGTTCATCAATTACTTGCTGAGCAAGAAGATGGTGAACTCCTATGCGAAGGCACAGTACGCATTCACTCCATTGAAGAACGTGACAGCTGGTGGTAAGGAAATTGCTGCTGTTCTCCCATTCTTCCGTAAGAACAGAATTGTTGATTTCTGTGATCATCAAATTCCATCATCTATTGATATTGCTGGATACTTGCAGTCACTTGTGTCCTCAGGCAATACAACGGCTTTCACCAACTCTATGCAAACAGAGTGGGACAAGGTCGAAGCGAGAACATTTAGGTAAGGAGGGGAAGAAATGGCAAATCGTACGGCTGTAAAAGCGTCTCATAAGAAAGTCGATCGCGCTTATTATTGGATGACAGTTCCTGCTGCAATTATCTTTGCGCTCTTCCTGTATGTTCCATTCATTCGCGGCATTATGTATTCCTTTACCAACTCTCAGGGCTTTGGCTCTTACAAGTGGGTTGGTATTAAAAACTATATTGCTCTCTTCCAAGATTCCCGTGTGTGGCATGCATATGGATTCTCCATCTTTATTGCAATTGTCTGCACAATTCTCATTAATTTGATTGCTATGGGATTGGCTGTTTTGCTTAACTCTCGTATTGCTTTCAAGAATGGGTTTAGGGCAATCTTCTTCGTGCCATATACCATTGCAGTGCTGGTTATTGGTTACGTTTTCAAATACATCTTCATGGTGCCGCTCCCTGCTCTTGGGCAGACTTTGCACATCAGTTGGCTCAGCGAATCAATGCTGACTAATTCTCAGCTTGCGTGGATTCCAATCGTCTTCCTGACTGTTTGGCAGACTGTGGCTTACAACACATTGCTGTACTTGGCAGGCTTGCAGACTATCGATCAGGAAGTTTATGAAGCTGCTGAAATTGACGGTGCAACGGGGTGGAAAGGCTTCTGGAGTATTACGTTCCCACTTATTGGACCATTCGTTACTATCAACATGGTGTTGTGCATGAAGTCCACACTAGGCGCCTTCGACCAGGTTGTGGCATTGACTAGTGGTGGTCCTGATAAAGCTACCGAAACTGTGAGCTACTTGATTTACAACAATGGTCTTACTGGTGGCGAATACGCTTACCAGACTGCAAATGCGGTTGTTTATTTCATCTTGCTTGCAATTATTGCATTCGTGCAATTGAAGTTCTTCTCCAATAGGGAGGAAATCTAATGACTACTGCAAATGTTCCTCAGCAGACTTCTGCTCCTGCATCAACTGATGAGCAGGTTCCTCAGAAGCTCAAGATCTCAAAGACTAATCGAGTTAGCTGGCCGCTAACCATTCTTACCGCCGTCTTGTCGTTGACGATTCTGGTGCCTTTGTATTTCACATTTGTCACCTCAGTTAAGACTCCGGCAACAGCGGGCACATTCTCGTGGCCAACCTCGTTCAACTGGTCTAACTTCGTGACTGCGTGGAATTTAGTGAATTACCCGCGAGCTGTTTTTAATACACTCCTCATCGTAGTGTTTGCAACGGCTTTAACTTTGCTCACTAATACGTTCGTAGCATATGCAATTACCCGTAATATGGATAAACCTTTCTTTAAGTTCCTGTATTACTTCTTTATTGCAGCTATGTTTGTGCCATTCACTGTGATTATGCTTCCTTTGGCTCAGCAAATGGGCTGGCTACATCTTGACAATCAGGTGGGGCTTATCTTCCTCTATATGATTTTGGGCTTGGGCACGAATCTCTTCATCGCTATCGGATTTATTCGCTCTATTCCAGTTTCGTTGGAAGAAGCGGCTCGCATCGATGGTGCAGGTACATGGCGTATTTTCTGGACGATCATCTTCCCTCTGATGGGGCCAATTAACGCAACTATTGGCATTCTTACTGTTCTGTGGGTGTGGAATGACTTTATGCTTCCGTTGATTATTTTGACCGATCAGAGCAATGCAACATTGCAGCTTTCGCAGTATGTGTTCTCTAGCCAGTTCTCTGCCAACTATCCTGTGGCTTTTGCAAGTTACTTGATGGCAATGGCTCCAGTAATTATTGTGTATATTTTTGCTCAGCGTTGGGTTGTTTCCGGCGTTATGCGTGGAGCTGTAAAGTAAGCTGAGCTGTGAAGTAATTTATAAGCATTCTCTGTGCCTCGTATAAGTGCAGAGTAGATGTGGATATAAGTAGTTATAGAGCGAGTATTTTATAACAATTCATTATGAGTTCGTTACATGAATACTCGCTTTTATGTTCTTCTACTGCCTTGTATGTTTGTAAGTGCTCATGCTGATGATCTAGCCATAATTAAACAAATTTAGGAGTTATTATGACCACCTTGCAAAGGCGCGAATTGCCTAGCAACGTCGTAACGAACGGTGCTACACCAAATCCTTGGTGGGCTAATGCTGTTGTATATCAGATTTATCCTCGTTCATTCCAAGACACTAACGGCGATGGCCTTGGCGACTTGCGAGGTATTACTTCTCGCCTTGATTATCTTGAAGATTTAGGTGTGGACGTGCTCTGGCTGTCGCCTGTATATAAGTCTCCTCAGGATGACAACGGCTATGATATTGCCGATTACCAAGACATTGACCCCATGTTTGGCACTTTGGATGACATGGATAGGTTAATTGAGCAGGCTCATAAACGTGGAATCAAGATTGTGATGGACTTGGTGGTCAATCATACTTCTGATGAACACGCATGGTTCCAAGCATCTCGCAACGTTGATGATGAGCATGTCGACTGGTATTGGTGGCGACCAGCAAAGGCTGGGTATGAGCCTGGAACTCCTGGTGCGGAGCCAAATGAATGGGGCTCATACTTTGGTGGCTCTGCATGGGAATATGACGAAAAGCGCGGCGAATACTTCTTCCATCAATTTTCCAAGAAACAGCCGGATTTGAACTGGGAGAATCCTGCCGTTCGCAAAGCTGTGTATGCCATGATGAATTGGTGGCTTAATCGTGGTATTGATGGATTCCGCATGGATGTTATCACCCTAATTTCTAAGACTCTTGATGAGAATGGCGAACTTCCAGGAGTAGGTAATTCTACGTTGTCCGGTGGTGAAAAAAACGAAGAGGGTTATGTAGATCCCTCCCCATTCTGCCAAGATGGACCACGCCAAGATGAGTTCCTCGCTGAAATGCGCCGCGAAGTATTTGAAGGCCGTGAAGGCTTCATAACTGTGGGCGAGGCTCCTGGAATTGCTCTTGAACGAGACCGTCATATTACTGATCCTGCCAATGGTGAGCTAGATATGCTCTTCGTTTTCAATCACCTCGATGTAGACCATGGTCCAACGTCGAAGTGGGACGTTGTGCCGTACAAGCTCACAGATTTTAAGAAACTTATGGCATCTCAGCAAAATGCGGTGAAAGAATCCGGGTGGGCAAGTCTCTTCCTTGATAATCACGATCAGCCTCGCATGGTTTCTCGTTTTGGCGATGATTCTACTGAGGAGCTCCGCGTGCTCTCAGCAAAGGCGATCGCACTTATGCTTCACATGCATCGTGGAACTCCTTACATTTATCAGGGTGAGGAATTGGGTATGACGAATGCAGGATTCACATCACTCGATCAGTATCGCGATTTGGAATCTATTAATTTGTATCATCAGCGCGTAGATGAAGCTAAGGTGATGAGCTCCGAAGACATGCTCGCAGGCTTGAAGAAGATGAGCCGCGATAATGCTCGCACTCCTATGCAGTGGGATGACTCAAAATATGCAGGGTTCACTGCAGAGTATGCTCCTACTGAGCCGTGGATCAGCGTTAATGAGAATTGCAAAACCATTAATGCAGCTGCTCAGGTGAAAGATTTTAAGTCTGTATTTGCTTTCTACAAGAAGCTTATTGATTTGCGCCATAATAACCTCATCGTGGCAGCAGGCGAGTGGAATCTTGTAGACATAGACAGTGAAGAAGTGTATGCCTACACTCGCACTATTCGTGAAGCTGATGGTTTTACACATACCCTGCTTATTGGAGTCAATATGACGTCCAATTCTGTGAAGCTTCCTCCTCAAATGGCAAATCTTGTGCACATAGGTGCTGGTGCTGGCGGTGTGATTCTTTCTAACTATGATGAATCCGAAACCACTGCATCTTTAGTAATTGGCAAGCTTTCTCCGTGGGAGGCATTTGTTTATCAAGTCCGTGAATAGCATGAGCAGCAATTAGGGAAGCCGTGTTTGCGGCGCGTCTGGATTGATGTATCGAACGCGTTCGACTATGATGGATAACTATGGTTGGAATGCGCGATGTTGCAAAGAAAGCAGGCGTGTCTATAAGCACGGTTTCCCTTGTTATTAATAACAACGGCTATGTCTCTGAAGCTATGCGAGACCGCGTTAATGCTGCTATGCAGGATCTTGATTATGTGCCTAATGGCATTGCTCGTAACCTTTCTCTCGGTCGCACAGATACTGTTGGCGTGATTATCCCAACTGTTCAGCATCCATTCTTTTCGCAGCTTACTGCTCGCATACAGCATTATCTTGATTGCAATGGTTTACGTACGATTCTGTGCTCTACTGCAGATCAGCCTTCAGGCGAACAGCAGTACATCGACATGCTCAAGCGGCACACAATGGACGCAATCATTATGGGCTCGCACTCTTCGTACAGTGAACAATATTGGGACGATATTGATCGCCCAGTAGTGGCTTTCGATCGTTTCTTATGCGAAGATATTCCATCTGTTGGGTCAGACCATATTCAAGCTGGTCGCATTATTGCGGGGCGTCTAATGGCTACTGGTGCCAAGCATGTAGTTGAAATTGGTGGTCCGCGCACTCAGTTTCATGATCGCCAATATGTTTCGAGTAAAGCTCTTAACGCTACTTCAGGTCGTACTTTAGGGCAGCTGCAGGGCAGCAGTAATCTTGCTGTTACGCGCAATTTCTCGTATCCTGAGCGACCTTTGAGCTCAGCGCCAGACAGCACATTCCCTACGGTTCGCTACCACATGATTGTGGAGCAGACTCTAACTGTGGCCAGAGTTCGTTACGACTACATTTCTGTTGATAACGTCTCTGATTTTGACCGTTTCCCCGCAGCTGCGCGAGAAGCTTTTGATAAATTCCCTGATGTGGATGCCATTGTGGCACCAGATCTAGCAGCAGCTTTCTGTGTGCAGGAGGGACTGGCTCGCGGCCGGAAGATTCCGGAAGATTTACAAATTATTGCTTTTGACGGCACTATTGTGGCACGCAGCGCAGGATATCCCATCACAACAGTGTGCCAAGATTTTGACGGAATTGCGCAGCAAATCGTTAAGCGAGCAGTTCAGCAAATCGAGTTAGCTGATGAAGAAAACTCTTTACACACATCTTATGTTTTTGATGCTATTCCTGTTTTTGTGCAAGAGGGCAAAACTACACGCTTATAAAGTCTCAAAAAATTGACGAACTCGAACGGGTTCGATAAACTAGTTTTAATGACTAGTCAGTCAAGGAGGTCTGATGAAGAATAAAGTTCAGCTAATTACTTATGCTAATCGCTTCGCCGATGGAAACCTTAAATCATTAACGAACATTTTGCGCACTCGTTTCGATGGCGTGTATGAAGGCGTTCATATTCTGCCGTTCTTTACTCCGTTTGATGGTGCGGATGCTGGTTTTGACCCTATCGATCACACTGCTGTAGATCCTCGCTTAGGCAGTTGGGACGACGTTACCGAGCTTTCCAAGACTCACGACATTATGGTCGATACTATTGTTAACCACATGTCTTGGGAATCTAAGCAATTCCAGGATGTGATGGCTAAAGGTGAAGAATCTGAGTACTTCCCACTCTTCCTAACCATGTCTTCAATTTTCCCTGATGGTGCCACTGAGGAAGATTTGACTGCAATCTATCGTCCTCGCCCAGGTCTGCCTTTCACTCATTACACATTGGGCGGCAAAACTCGCCTTGTATGGACTACTTTCACTCCTCAGCAAGTTGATATCGACACTGATTCCGGCCAAGGCTGGACATATCTTATTTCGATTCTTGATCAGCTTGCCCAGTCTCACGTGTCTCAGATTCGTCTTGACGCAGTAGGATACGGCGCGAAGGAAGCTAATTCCAGCTGCTTCATGACCCCGAAGACTTTCCAGCTCATTGAGCGTATCAAGGCAGAGGGCGAAAAGCGCGGCTTAGAAACGCTTATTGAGGTGCATTCATACTATAAGAAGCAGATTGAAATTGCTTCCAAAGTTGATCGCGTTTACGATTTTGCAATTCCTGGTTTGCTTTTGCACGCTTTAGAGTTTGGCAAAACTGATGCGCTTGCACATTGGATGGAAGTTCGCCCTGTCAACGCGGTGAACGTGCTTGATACCCATGATGGAATTGGTGTTATCGACATTGGTTCTGATCAGATGGATCGCTCTTTGGAAGGGCTCGTCCCAGATGAAGAGGTTGATGCACTGGTGAAGTCCATTCATCGTAATTCCAACGGTGAATCTGAGCAGGCAACAGGTGCTGCAGCATCAAATCTTGATTTGTATCAGGTAAACTGCACGTACTATTCTGCACTTGGCTGCGATGACCAGAAGTATATTGCTGCTCGCGCCGTGCAGTTCTTCATGCCAGGAATTCCACAAGTTTACTATGTCGGTGCGCTCGCTGGTGCAAATGACATGGAACTCTTGAAAAACACCAATGTTGGGCGTGATATTAACCGTGCCTATTACACCACTGCAGATGTAGACGCTCAGCTTGAGCGCCCAATCGTGCAGGCTTTGAATGCACTCGGCCGTTTCCGTAACACCCTTGATGCGTTTGATGGTGATTTTACGTATGCAGATGATGGCTCCACAATGACTATGACGTGGACTGGCGCAACTACTACTGCTACGCTGACCTTCACTCCATCTGCTCTTCAAAATGCTGAGAATGCATCTGCTGTGAGCATTACGTGGACAGATGCTGCAGGCGAGCACACTTCAACAGATTTGATTGCACAGCCACCAGTCGCAGCATAGACCGTATGTAAATCGCATATAAGCTGCATATAAATACAAAGCCATTACTCAAAATTAAAAAAATAACTGCTTAGTTTTTCTTAGTACCGTGCAAACGCCATGCACATACTACGCAAGAGAAGCTAAGCAGTTTTTAGTATCGCATTTAGTATTACGTTTTAGCATTACCTACACCTAGAATTTTTCACTATGAACCGCTTTTTTAATAACGACAATCCACTGCTGAGAATCATGGGAACAGTCTTCGACCTCATTGTCCTCAATGTTTTGACGCTTCTATGTTGTATCCCGATTTTTACCGCCGGTGCTTCCTTTAGTGCTATGCATTATGTGCTGATTCATATTGTGCGCGGTGAAGAAACGTATATTGCACGCGAGTTTTTCGCCGCATTCAAAGAAAATTTCAAGCAGGCAACTCTTGCATGGCTTGCTTTCCTTGTAATTATTGCGCTTGGTGTGCTTGATGTGCTGTACGTACGTTCACTGGAAGCAACAAGCTCGCGATGGATTCTTATCGCTGCAGTCGCTTTTGTGGGGGTTACCGTATATGCAATTTGGCAATACTTCTTTCCACTTGTGGCACGGTATTCCAACTCAACGAAGACGCACTTACTCAATGCTGTTTCTCTCAGCGTTGCTTATTTGCCTCGTACGCTACTCATGCTTATCATCAACGGCGCAGTAGCAGCACTTGCGATAAGTTATTGGATTTATGCTGTGCCACTCATTCTCTTATTAGGATTGACGGCACCTCAGGTATTGTGTGCATACGTGTACAATCCTATCCTTCTCAAACTTGAAGAAAAGTAAAGCTAAGCAGAATTAAACAGTAAAAATCGTAACACTTCCCGCGGGGACTATCAGCTGATTATTTTCAATGTGTGCTGTTCTTCCAAAGGAATAGAGCACGCGTGAGTCATCGATGTCTTTTTCGCCATAATTTCCCTCGAACGGGCATGAATCGTCATGATGCGAGGGGTTAATTGCAACTATGATCGATTCAGCTGATGCGCTTGTGTTGACGGGTGAAGTGCGCATATACACGAATGGGAATGCTTTATCTTCAGCATAAAGGAATTCAACACGCCCGTCGCTACGCAGTGCTGGGTACTCATGGCGCAAAGTAATCAGCTCTTGAACTGTGGCAAGCAACGACTCTGGGTCATTAATTTGTGAAGCAACGGTTGGGCAGTCGTTGCTGGAATCAAGCGGCAAATACAAATCCTGTGGGCGTCCGGCGGAGAATCCGGCGTTTGTTGTGCTGTCCCATTGCATTGGAGTGCGAGAACCAGTGCGCTCATACCCACCTTCTTTAGAGACAAGTCCATGCACGTATCGCATGCCAATTTCATCGCCATAGTAAATAAATGGGCAACCCGGCATAGTGAGCATAAAAGCGAAAGCAAGTTTCATCTGGTCGATGCTCAGTGTGTCTCGCATGCGAACCATATCGTGATTGCTAGAAGGAATACAAATGTGTCCCTTGCCTTCCGTCTGCTCATACATGCTTTCATATGCGTTCACAAAATCTTTTACTGATGCTCCGCTCTCGCCTGCAAAATAAGCGTTTGTGCGGAACAAATCCATATAATGTGATGGGCCAAAATGTAGAAGAAAGTCCATATTAAAGCCCGCATTGAGGGCTTCTACAGGATCGCCCCATTCTGAAACGAGCACAGCTTCTGGGAAGTTCTCATCAAGAAATACCCGTACTTTTTGCCATAAGAGCATTGTCCACTTATGCCCAGGATCTTCCTTAACCAAACTTGCGGCCATATCTACGCGGAAACCATCGCAGCCAAGACCAAGCCAAAAAGCCATAATTTCTTGAATAAGTTCGCGCCCTGCTTGAGCCTGTGGTGAGTCAGCGGCGAATTGCCAGTCTTCAGTCACAGTGCCAAAACCATAATTAAGGCACGGTTGAGTTGCAAAGCAATTCAAAGCTGCGCGACCGTCGCGGTCGCCTACTCCGCACAAAAATCCGCGAATAGAGTCATAAGGAGAATTGATTTCAGGCTTATTGTCGGCCCAAATATAGCGATCCCAATATTCATTGCGAATACCAGACATTGATTGCTTAAACCACTCATTGTCAATCGCCGTATGCCCTGGAACCAGGTCAAGCAGCACTTTTATTCCGCGAGAATGTGCCTCAGTGAATAAATTACGCAAATCCTCATTAGACCCATATCGTGGCGCTGTGCGGAAATAGTCTTTGACGTCATAGCCGGCGTCATAGAAAGAGGAATCGAAGCAAGGGTTAATCCAAATAGCGTTGCAACCTAAGTCTTTAATGTAATCAAGACGATTTATTATGCCTTGAAAATCACCAATTCCATCAGCATTAGAGTCTTGGAAAGACTGCGGATAAACCTCGTAAAAAACTGCGTCGTCAAGCCAAGTGCTCATACTACGTCCTTTTGCTGATGCTGCTTAATCACGGTATATCTTAAAGCACGTCGATAAGATGCATCAACGCAGTGTGTGGTTTTTAGATTTTATTAGAAATTAACGTGGAAATTTGTTCATTTTATATCAAAAACGAACATTAGTTTGCAGAAAAGCTCGTAGTGTTTCGAGATAATTGATTCAGCTGGCTTTCGGCTTATTTTCAGTACTGAAGACAGTATATGTAAATCAAGTTAATGAATTTGACAAGCACAATTATATGGCTTAGTATCAAACCGGTTGCATAAAGGCACCGTAGGAGCAATTTTCAACTTAACTTGCGTGGATTCTTGTTTCCGGGCTTCGGTGATGAAGCAGCAAGGGGAGTGAAAGGCAGAGAGGACCTTAACGATGAGGCTTGAATGGAAAAGACTCGTTGGAGTCGCAGTTACATCCGTAATGGCAGTCAGCATGCTCGGCGCATGTGGTTCTAGCAACTCTTCATCGAGTTCTAGCAACGACGGCAAGACCATTACAATCTTCAATTCCAAGTCTGAAATCCAAAAGCAGATGAAGGCTATGGCAAAGGAGTACACAGAGGAAACAGGTGTAAACGTTGAAGTTTATTACTCCAGCGATACCGTTGCATCCCACTTGGCAACCAAGTATGCAGCAAATGATCCTTACACCATTTCCATGGTTGATGCAAAAGACGTTTACTCTTTGAAATCTCATGCTCTCGACTTAAGCGATCAGTCTTGGGTAGACAACACTGATTACGCAATCAAGGTAAATGGTAAGACTCTTGGCTTCCCAGTTTCTATTGAAGCTCGTGGTCTTATCTACAATGCAGACGCAATTGAAAAGATCACAGGTGAGACCTTCGATCCATCAAAGTATGAAACTCTTGACGAATTCAAGGCTCTTCTTGCAGAGCTCAAGGCAGGCGGCATGACCTCTCCTACCGGTGTTCTGAAGGAAGATTGGTCTTTGGGTGCTCACTTCCTCGCACAGGTTTACGAAGAGCAGTCTGACCCAGATGCATTCATTGCAAAGCTTCAGAAGGGCACTGTAAACCTCAACTCCAACGCAAAGTGGACTTCTTTGATGAACACCTTCGATGTTCTCGTAGATAACAACTATGCAAAGAGCAATGCTGTTTCTGCAGAGCGCGAGACCACAGAGCAGAAGCTTGCTAAGGGCGAGATTGCATTCATGTTCGGTGGCAACTGGGATTGGGCAGTTCTCAACCAGTATGATCCATCTGACAACATGGGCATCATGGCAGTTCCACAGAACACCACTGATGGTACTAACACCAAGCTCGTTGGTGGCGGTTCCAAGTACTTCATCATCGACAACTCTTCTAACACCTCTGCAACTCAGCGCAAGGAAGCTAAGGCATTCTTGAAGTGGCTCGCAGAAGATTCTGAAGGTCAGGACTTCCTCGTTAACGATTGCTCTATCGTTTCTCCATTCAAGAACGTAACACTTGAGCCTTCTGATCCACTCGGCAAGTCTGTAAAGTCTTATGCTGATGCTGGAAACCTCATCGCTAACTACAACTACCTTCCAGATGATCACTACTCCGTGTTGGGCGCTGCTTTCCAGAAGTATCTCGCAGGTCAGGAAGACCGTGCAGCACTTGCTACTGAAATCACAACCTACTGGAAGACAGCTAAGCTTTCTAAGTAGTAGCCACAAATAACTCAGGCTATAATTAGGCTTAGCCCTAATGAACGAGGTGCCGTCGCTCACCGTCGAGCGTGGGCCAAACGGCACCTCAATTCAGCGGAGGGGATTTGCAAATGAAGCAAAATAAATTCTCATATAAACTTGGGCAGTTCGCTATGTTTGCCGGTCCGGCATTCATCCTGTTCTGCGCAGTCATGGTAGTACCGTTTGTTTACGGTATTTACCTCACCTTTACTAGCTGGGATGGAGTATCCACAACCAAGCCCTTCGTTGGACTAACTAACTATCAAGCGGCTTTCGCGGATACAACATACTGGACTTCACTGGGTAAAACAGCAATCTACTCTGTAGTCGCAGTTATACTCGTTAACGTTGTTGCGTTTTTCTTGGCCTATTTGGTAACAAGCGGCATTAAAGGCCAAAACTTCTTCCGTGCAGCATTCTTCATTCCAAACCTTATTGGCGGCATCGTTTTGGGTTATGTGTGGAAGTTTGTGTTCAATCACGCATTTGTAGCTATTGCGCAATTTATCACTGGACACACGGGAGTTTCATTACTTTCTACTTCTGACGGTGCGTTAATCGCTATTATCATCGTGTCTGTTTGGCAGTATGCAGGCTACATGATGCTGATTTATGTTGCAGGTTTTATGAGCGTTGATCAGAGCCTCAAGGAAGCGGCCGTGATCGATGGATGCTCGCCTTCAGCAGCAATGTGGCACGTCATCATTCCTTTGATGCGTTCTTCTTTCGTGGCATGCATCTTCTTAAGCACTACTCGTTGCTTCATGGTTTACGATCTCAACCTTTCGTTGACGAACGGTGAGCCATTCGGTTCTTCAGTGCTCGCAGCAATGCACGTGTACAACGAAGCATTCACTTACAAGCAGTACGGCACTGGCCAGGCAGAAGCAGTGGTTCTGTTCATCATCTGCGCAATCATCGGTATGCTGCAGGTTTACGTTGGTAAGAAGGGCGAGGTGGAAGCATAATGACTTCTAACGATAAAGCAGCTTTGCGCGCACGCGTGCTCCATGTCATTACATGGATTGTTCTTCTTATTCTTCTTGTCGTTTTCATTGCGCCATTTGTACTCGTTGTTATCAACGTGTTCAAGAACATGGATGACATCACTGCAAACCCACTTGCTTTGGTAGGTGCACACGGCTTTACGCTGGATAACTTTACCAATGCAATGGCAGATATGAACTTCTGGACTGTGTTTGGTAACTCCTTAATTATCACCATTAGTGCAACAGTTCTTACTATTCTGTTTTCTGCAATGGCAGCTTACGTTATTGTGCGTAACCCAAGCTGGACTGCTAACAAGCTCTTCTTCGCAGGCCTCGTAGCATCAATGGTTGTTCCATTCCAGGTGCTCATGGTTCCGTTGGTTTCTGTGTATGGCGGTATTTTCGGCGTATTGAATCATCGCTTGACCCTGATTCTCATGCACGTTGGCTTCTCTGTGTCTCTTGCAATCTTCATGTTCCGTGGCTCTATTCGAACGAATATTCCTGTAGAACTTGAGGAAGCAGCAGAAATTGATGGCTGCTCCAAGTGGCGCACATTCTGGACTATTGTGTTCCCATTGATGAAGCCAATGCTTGCAACGGTTGCAGTTATCGATGCAATGGCGTTCTGGAATGACTACCTCTTGCCATCCTTGGTGCTTGGCAAGGAGAGCATGTACACCATTCCTATAGCTACTAAGGTGTTCTACGGAACATACACCACAGATACCGGCCTCGTTATGGCTGCACTTCTGTTGGCAATGCTCCCAATTTTGATTCTCTACTTGTTCTTGCAGCGTTACATCGTTGAGGGCGTTACCTCCGGTGCTGTAAAGGGCTAAAACCTAAAAAAGAATCTCTATTTAGATTCCTATCTTTAACGGATGCTCCAGTGACTTTGGTTACTGGAGCATTTTTGTATCTCACAATGTGAGCCTAGTAACACTATGCAATTACTATGCTTCTACCTTTTATATGTAGACGTGCTTTCAAAATGTGAGAGCGTGTACAGACTTTGATAGAGAGGGGAGGTTCGCTGCGATGATGGTTGTTATAAGCCGCTGTGACGCTAACGCTGTGTTATATCGAATTATTAGCCCGTCTTCGTTGGCGGACTGAACTTCAGGAGCCGCCTGCGAAGAGGCAGGGGCTCATTCTTATTTGTGCCCCGCCAAAAGTGGGGCTTTTTCATTGCCTGAAATAACAAAACAGGATAAATATTGAGGAGAAAAATGAGTACTGCAGATAACTCGGCAAGTACGGATAATTCAGGGGCTTCATTGCAGTCCCAAATTACGAGGAGTTCAGTTAATCAGGTTATTGCTGCCTCCATGGTAGGAACAACTATTGAGTTTTTTGATTTCTATGCGTATGGAACAGCAGCGGCTAATTATTTCCCCTCTGTATTCTTTCCCAAAACAGACCATACAGTAGCGCTATTAGCTTCTCTCCTAACCTTCGCTATTGCTTTTATTGCGCGTCCACTTGGCTCGGTTGTTTTTGGTCATTTCGGTGATCGCCTTGGTCGTAAGACCACTCTTGTGGCGTCATTGCTCGTAATGGGCATTGCAACAGTGTGCATTGGTTTGCTCCCAGGCTACAGCGTGTGGGGAATTTGGGCGGTTGTTCTGCTGTGCTTGTGCCGTTTTGCTCAAGGCATTGGTCTCGGCGGTGAATGGTCTGGCGCAGCACTTGTTGCAACGGAAAATGCTCCAGAAGGTAAGCGTGCACTCTATGGGTCTTTCCCAGAGCTCGGTGCTCCGATTGGATTCTTCCTTTCCAACGGCACATTCTTTGTGCTCGAAACCTTCTGTACTTCTGACCAGATGATTGCGTGGGGATGGCGTGTGCCATTCCTTCTTTCTGCAATCCTTGTGATTGTTGGCTTTGCGGTGCGAGTCACTATGGAAGAAACTCCAATCTTCAAGCTTGCTGTGCAGAAGAAGGAAGTTGTTAAAGCTCCTCTCGTAACAGTGTTCAAGAAGAGCTGGAAAGAAGTTCTTCAAGGCACTTTCCTCGTGGCTGTTACTTATACGCTGTTCTACACGCTTGCAACATGGTCTCTGAGCTACGGCACTGGAAATCTTGGATTCTCCAATAGAGAGTACTTGCTAATGCTCATGGGGTCTGTAATCGTATTCGCAATCTTCATCGTTATTTCTTGCACCTATGCTGATAAGCTAGGCCGCCGGCGTGTGCTTATTACTTCTTCTGTTTTGCTGGTGTTCTTCGCTGCATTGTTCCCTCTGCTTTTGATGCAGCAGCACAATGCTTTCCAAGTGATGTTGTTCCTGTGCATTGGTTTCGCTTTGATGGGAACTGCTTTTGGACCAATTGGTGCATTTTTGCCAGAACTTTTTGATGCTAATGTGCGCTATTCTGGTTCAGGAATTGCATACAATCTTGCAGCAATCGTGGGTGCAGCATTTGCTCCGACAATCGCTACGTGGCTGTCAACAAACTTTGGAGTTCGCTCTGTAGGCGTCTACCTTGGCATTATGGCCGTCTGCTGCTTGATTGCAGTAGTAACAGGCCGTGAAACCAAGGATGTAGATTTTACAAAGTAGCCAAAAAATAGTTGAAATCAATCAAAATCAATAAAAAATAATCGAAAATAAAAGTTAAAATAGGGTTGGCATAAGGGTTACCTGAAACTTCTCTTGGTATTTCTTGAAAATCGTTCATCTAATGGAATATGTCCGTTAATGTCGAATATGAATAGGTACTATGGCAACAGCTTCAGGACAAAATCCGTATGGAAACTTGGCCATTAACAGATGGCGATATTTGACTGAATAGAAAAATAAAAGGAGTGCCGTATGGCAGCACAAATTTGGTATGAAGATGACGCAGATCTTTCTGTATTCGACGGCAAGAAGGTTGCAGTTATCGGTTACGGTTCACAGGGTCACGCACATGCTCTGAACCTTCGTGATTCTGGTGTAGACGTGGTTGTTGGTCTTCGTCCAACTTCTAAGTCTGTTGAGTTCGCAAAGGAACAGGGTCTTGAAGTAAAGTCTGTTGCTGAAGCAACTGCAGAGGCAGACGTTATTATGATCTTGGCTCCAGATCAGTATCAGCGCAAGATTTGGGCTGCTGACATTGAGCCAAACATCAAGGAAGGCGCAGCAGTCGCTTTCGCACACGGCTTCAACATTCACTATGGCTACATCAAGCCATCCGCTGATCACCCTGTATTCATGGTTGCTCCTAAGGGGCCTGGTCACATTGTTCGTCGTCAGTACACTGAAGGCCGCGGCGTTCCAGACGTTGTAGCAGTTGAGCAGGATCCTCGCGGTGACGCATGGGCTCTCACTCTTGCTTATGCAAAGGGCATCGGCGGAACTCGCGCAGGCGTTATCAAGACCACATTCAAGGAAGAAACTGAAACCGATCTCTTCGGCGAGCAGAATGTTCTTATGGGTGGCGTAAACAAGCTTGTAGAAATGGGCTTTGAAGTCCTTACCGATGCTGGCTATCAGCCAGAAATCGCTTACTTCGAGGTATGCCATGAGCTCAAGATGCTTGTTGACCTCATGAACGAGGGTGGTTTGAACAAGGCTCGTTGGTCTTGCTCTGACACCGCTCAGTACGGTGACTACACTTGCACCGTAATTAACGAAGAGACTCGTAAGCGCATGGAGTATCAGCTCAAGCGCATTCAGGATGGCTCCTTCGCTAAGGAATTCATCGACGATCAGGATGCAGGCGCACCTAAGTTCAAGGAACTTCAGGAGAAGTACTCCAACGTTCGCATCGAAACTGTTGGACCAAAGCTTCGCGCAATGTTCTCTTGGAACAAGGATGGCGTTGCTGATGCTGATGAAGGCCAGTCCTTCAACGGCAAGATTGCTCGTACTCAGGTACAGGAGTAATAGCTTAGTAGTAGCTTGTAGCTTAAAGTAAAGCTAAAAAAGCGTATAGGAAAGGGCTGGAATGCTGTGATGGCGTTCCAGCCCTCTTTCTTTATGAGTTATTACATAAAATATTTGTACAGCAAGTAGGCAAGTAAATAAGTAAATGCTACAGGCGAACTTCCATAGTGGTTTTCTGGGGTTGCATACCCATAGCCTTGTAGAATTCTTCAGCGCTTGGATTGCATGCCCACACGTTGAGTGTGACGTTATAGAAGCCCTCATTGCGTGCAAAATCGACCACGGCATTTTGAGTTCTATGAATACACTTTTTAAATCTTATATCCTTGATTTAATAGGGTTTTAGGACTTTTGAATCTTGCAAAATAGACTCATTTTCCAAATTTTAGTAACTTTTTAGTAACTCTATCGCCTTTCTTGAATTAGGCATGTACAAAACTGATATTCAATCTAACTTTTATTAAAAAAATCATTACAATAATCTATTTTCCGATTCAAAATATTGATGTAATTGATGAATTATTTTTCAATAGCTTGAATTCAAATTTAGGAGGGGTTTTTATGAAATTTTATTCGTATGACTATGTACTGAGTCAGATTAGCCAGCAAAATTGGGTCATGATAATTGTCTCCACTTTATTAGTTTTGCTGACAGGATTTTTTGCCTTTAAGGCATATAAGGATAAACGCGGAAGTAAGTTCCGCGAGTTATCTATTATTTCTGTTTTAAGCTTAGTAGCCTTTGTTTTGATTAGTATTTCTAGTTTCCAAAACAAGCAGTCTAATGACAATCAATTTCGTTCTTCCCTACACTTTATCGAAGTCGTTTCAAAAGAGTTAGGCGTTGAAAAGGAAGATGTCTATGTCAATACTTCAGCAACGACCGATGGAGCCATCATCAAGATTGGTAAGCAATTCTACCGTGCCATTAGTGGAACAGAACCAGATAGCTATTTACTTGAAAAAATGGACTTATATAAAACAGATGTAGAACTGGTGGAGGTTGAGAAATAATGGAATTTTTTATCACAATAGCAATTAAGTTGGCTTTAGGGCTTATTTCCCTAGTCTTTGTCATTAATGTGACCGGTAAAGGGAATCTAGCTCCTAGTTCTGCAACAGACCAAGTGCAAAACCTTGTGCTTGGGGGTATTATTGGTGGGGTTATCTACAATAGCTCCATCACCATCCTTCAATATGCCGTTATCCTCATCATCTGGACAATCTTGATTTTATCACTCAAATGGCTCAATACTAACGTATCCTTCATCAAACATCTGATTGATGGAAAACCGACTATCATTATCAAAAATGGGAAATTAGATCCAGAAGCATGTCGCTCAAAAGGGCTTTCCGCATCTGATGTTGCCCTGAAATTGCGCTCTCAAGGGGTTTTCCAACTGAAAGAAGTTAAAAGAGCAGTTATTGAGCAAAATGGTCAACTCATTATTGTCCGAATGGGGGATGAAAATCCCAAGTATCCAATCATTACTGATGGTGTGGTCCAAGTGGAGATTTTAGAAACTATCGGTAAAACCGAAGAATGGCTTATGGCCGAGCTGAATAAAAAAGGATTTGAAACTGTTGATGACATCTTTATCGCAGAATACGACAAGGGTGAGATTAATGTGGTGACTTATTAAAAAGTTACTTCAACTCCTACTTAATCAAAAGGACTCTATTTTGCGAATAGAGTCCTTTTATTTTTTGTCTATTTCCCGACCGTACTTCGATAACTACTAGCTGTTAAGCGATCAAACAGGAAAGATCGGTTTAATAAAACTACTGCAACTGTGATGATTGCAAATAGTAGCAACATTAAAAAAGTCAGAGCGAACAAGCAGAGGAACAAGAGCCTATCTGCAGCTTTGTTAAACTCATTCATCAAAGTCACTAGACCTAATGGAATCAAGCAGAAATAGCTAACTAATAAGATTCCTCTTAGAATGGTTCGAAGCCATCTTTTATTTTCAAACACAAGGCCAAATCTCAAGAAGGCACTACCTAGCGTTTTACCATTGAGCAATGGAAGTAAACTAAAGTATAGTCCAAGAAGTAAAGAAAAAGGAAGTGTAGTTTTAGACAAAGTATATGGTATATAGACGATTAGGGCATCAATCAGTAAAGACAAACTCAAACGAATTGAAGAAACTCGGATGATTTGAAAGAAATGTTATACTGTTGTCGAGGGAAACCGTCAAGTCTTTTTTTCTACATTTTCATCTCATTTTCATTTTTTTCAGTGGATCTCTCATCTTATTTAGCTAGGAAGGACTTTAACAAATTCTAAGAAAAAACACCTCGCAAAAGCAAGGTGTATCTATGTATGGACTGCTACTTCTATTGTAAAAAGGAAAGGTATAATCCTTCATTTAAGCAAGGAAGCTAGCTAGAATATATAAGAGGTAGATATGCGTCGGATAAAAGATATAGAAGAAATGTTTATCCCCTCTTCCTTTTTCCCCGTTATAGAGACTCAAAGGAAGAATGGAGAAGACCATCATCCACTGAATATTAGATGGATTGGTGTAAAAAACAATGAAACTAACAGCTAGTATAGATAAAAACTGAAGAATTCGCTGTTCTCTAAAAATGTAGAGGAACAAACCCAACAGAACCATGACCATCCCCCTCAATAGTTAGGAGGTTTGGAACCAGCAACATCAGCATTGCAATAATCTGAGATAAGACTGGCGAAATATCACCTTCGCCTCCGAGTAAGGTTCCAAAAATCAAAACAGGAAGGGTCAAGAGAACGGGTAAAAGAATAAAGCCAAGTCCCTTGCAAAATGTTAGAATTGATTTTTCTTTCAATGCCGTTACAATCCGGTCCCAACCGCAATCTAACAGTGCTACTACAAAAAAGGTACTAAAAGCATTATTAGAAAGAACGACTTGCCCATTGTCAAACAGATTGCCAACGAGGAAGTTCCCCATACTCATGAACAAACTCATGAGTAACAAGCGAGTCATTAACTTCTTACGACTTCTAGTGTAGTGAACACTATCCGCAAACAAGAATAAGAGAATCGGGAACACTAACCGGCCAAACATGCTCAACCAAGCAGGAGCTCCGAATTCAAAAAACATCTGGTGGATATGATCACAAATCATCAGGATAATGGCTAAATATTTTAATTTGGTTGCAGTGAAATTGGGTTTTATTTTGTCCTCTCATACGATCATAGATACTTAAATACGGATATATAGTGCAGTGCCTACGTGCTTGCCGCGAGCTGATTCACCTACGCATAAATCGTCGATATACAAGGTTGCTACGTCGGTGCGAATTGCCATCACTAGTAAGGTGTTTGAATTGGCAGAAAGCATAGCCTAAGATTTGCGCGGAGCTATCAGCACCGTTCACAGCAACAAAAACTGGCTGAGTGTCGTCAAGCAAAATGGTGTTGAGATCAGCTTCAGAATACTTTGTGCCAATCTTAAACAAATCAGGGCGTCCCTCAGCATGGACTGCGCTTACCTGCTTTAATAAATCAAGAATTCGGGGAATATCGCGAAGCATCCCACGGTGAATCATCAGTGGTGAATCATCAGTGGTGAATCAGTAGAAAAATCTGCAGCGTTCATAATATTCTTACGCTTTCTCGCCTTAAAGGCTATTTGGCTCATGTGGTGACCACGAAGTAATGTCTTAAAACTAGATAAACACTGTACCAAAGGTTTTGACAAGGGAAGTGGAGTAGATGATGGAGCCCGACTTACGCAATTCAACTTCTGAGACTTCTGAGACTTCTGAGGCTCCTAAAACCATCGGCGAAGCTACGAATAAAGCTACTAAATCGCTTAAATCAACGCTTAACTCAGTCGAAGAGCTTGACGCTGGGAACGAAATGGAGCGAAGCCTTAGTAACCGGCACATTCAATTCATCGCTATAGGCGGAACTATTGGCACTGGCCTTTTCCTCGGATCAGGCAAGTCGATTGCGCTCACTGGTCCATCTATTATTTTTGTGTATATCATCATTGGGCTGTTTATGTACATTCTGATGCGGGCAATTGGCGAAATGATGTATCGCGACCCAAGTCAGCATACGTTTATCAACTTCATCACGAAATATCTTGGCAGAGGATGGGGCAAATTTGCAGGATGGTCGTATTGGCTTGTGCTGATTCTCATAGGGATGACTGAGATTAGTGCTGTATCGACCTATTTTGTAACCTTCTTCGCTACTTTTGGTATTAATCTTTCGAGTTGGAAATGGCTGATTGAGCTTGCTTTTCTTGTTGTTTTGAGTCTTGTGAATCTTATTGCTGTGAAGGTGTTTGGTGAAGCTGAATTCTGGTTCTCCATGATTAAAATCACACTCATTGTGGGCATGATGGTGACGGCAGTTGTCATGGTAATTATTCACTTCCATTACCCAGCTACACGCATTGCTGGAGCTGACCACGTAAGCCCCGGAGCAACAGCATCGTTTAGTAATCTTTTCGCCAATTTCTCGTTAGCTCCTCGCGGCTGGTATAAGTTCGTTATCGCATTTCCTATGGTGTTTTTCGCGTATGAACTTATGGAATTTGTAGGCGTGACCGTTTCTGAAACAAAAGATCCACGTGCGATATTGCCCAAAGCTACTAATCAGTTGATTTACCGTATCCTGATTTTCTACGTGGGAGCATTGGTTGCAATCATGTCTATCGTGCCATGGAAGAATTTCGTATCGAATTCTGACGGTAGTTTCACATCGCCGTTCATTATGGTGTTCAAATACGCGGGCGTAGACTGGGCTGCCACACTTGTGTTCTTTGTAGTTGTTACTGCTGCAAGCTCTGCATTGAACTCCCTCTTATATTCCGCCGGTCGGCATCTTTATCAGTTAGCAAATGAGTCTAAGTCTGATTCACTTTTACGATGGATGAGTTTAGACCAGATTTCCATGCGTCATGTGCCAAGCCGCGCGATTATTTTCTCTGCGTGCATGATTGTGCTCTCACCGATTATAAATTCGTTCCCACAGATTTCGAGTGCTTTCACACTGTTTTCATCCGCTTCAAGCGCTGTGATTATCGTCATCTACGTTCTCACTCTTATAGCGCATATGAGGTATCGCCGTGGCGCGGATTTTACTCCAGAGGGGTTTGTGCTTCCTGCTTACAAATTCTTTGATATTGCAGCGATTGTGTTCTTCGCTTTAATTTACATCACGCTTTTCTTTGCGGCTGATACCGTCGTTCAGGCGATTGGAGGGATAGTGTGGCTAGTTATTTTTGGGGCGTATTCTCAGAGAAAATATCGCCAGGAAAGCCCTCAGATAAAGTAACAGCACGCTCATTGCTCATATGTACAAACTGGAATCCTTCCGGGGCATATTCAAGGAGTCGGCTTGGATTAGTTGTAAAGAGAGCTGTAGCTAAACCATCTGCCCACGCTGTAGCGCGAAGCTGATTACCACTAGATGTCTCATAGTGCGGCAAGAACGCCCATGTTGCTGCGGTGTATTGTGTGGGTTTGCCAGTATGAGCGTCGAGAAGATGGTGAACGGACTTCTTTATTGTTGCCTCTGTCTCTTCTAATTTTTCGTAGACTGTCCATTTTCTGCGGCTTGGGGCAGAAGAGCAGAGAGAACCCTCATCAAATTCAGCAATTCCAATAGCATTATGAGTGTTGTGAGGATCTTCTAAACCAATGCGGGCTACACGAGACGTATGAGACGTATGAGACGAAGCTGCTGGCTCTGCTTGTTCTTGATAGTTGTGCCTGTTTGTGCCTACATAGATATCTCCACCTGCATCAATAGTAAAATCCCAGATTCCAGCATTGTGAAGCATCTCTGCTAACAAGTCGACGAGAAAGCCTTTGCCTACAGCACCAAAATCCAGGTGCACAGGTCGCGTGGTGATAAGTGTTGACCCATCATGAGTTATATCGGTTCCCCAGTGATGAGCTGGGGAAATTGTGCGGGGCTTATCTACATCGCTGAGGGTGAAGGAATATTGGGAGTTATATCCAAGGCGTATAAGATCCTCACCAATGAGCGGATCTACTGTCCCCTGTGTTGCGATGAATAAGGCATCATAAATGTCAAATAAATCTGCTGCATAATCAGGAAAATCAAAATGACCGCCATGGGCGCTCAAAGATTCTTGGGCAATACGTGAAACAAGTGAATCATCTAAAAATCTTGATAATGTGCTCTCATATTCTGAGATGAAACTGAGTATTGCAGTGCGTGTCGCAGTCTTAATTGATTGTTGAACTGTGATGATCAGCCCAGTACCTAAGGCATGAGGAACAGCCATAATATTGTCTGAATTTGTTGAAATTTCAGACTTTTCCATATGCTTTACCTTCTATGGGAATGGCTTAGTGTGCTCGTTAAATCGATGTGGCGAATGATACACCGAAATTAGTGAAAAAAATAGACTGTTTTTTCTAGAAGCTTTTATTTAGAGTTGTTTTGTTATGCGTATCACACTTTGTATGTATTGTAGGAAATCCTGATTTTGGATTATGTAATTCATGGTGTGAGTGGCATACGAAGGAGAGTATATGCAAGAGAGTGTGCGTCGGCTATATGCGTGCGTAAACGTAAAGGCTATGGGAAAGTTGCCTACTCGTGGTACGAGGCTGATGAAAGTCTTTGCAGTAATTGCGCTTATTGTGGTTTCTGCGTTCGCGGCTTTTCCTTCTGCGTCTTCTTCACCTGCATATGCTGCGAGCTCCTCAACTTCTGCATACGCTGATTTCAATTCATGGAGTGATGTTGTTGCTTCTATTGACACGTCAATGAACGAAGCGCTAACAACTTACGCATCAGGTGATACGGTTACTGCTTCTTCGCAAGCCACAAGCGCTTACAACATTGGGTATATTTCCTCGAATATGACGCGTGCCGTGAATGAGAACGTGTCATCGCAGGCGAACACGGATATCACCACTCAATTCAATACGCTGATAAATCATACGTACACATCCGGCAATAATGACCAACTAAATACGGATTGGTCAGCACTAAAAACTTCTTTAGATAGTGCTGCACAAGCCTTGGATTCCAATACTTCTGTTGCGAATCCTCGTGACTATGCTGCTGCTCTTAAAGCAAAAACAAAAGCAGAGCGCAAGAAGATTCGAGCAAACAGCACTATCACGAACGAAGGTCGCGGAAGCAGAACGTGGACTCAGGTTGCTACCGAGATGAATACGATCTTGGACAAAGCATATAAAAAGGCAATTAATGGTCAAGGTCAAGCCGGTGCAGATCAAGTAAACGTAGCCTATTACAGCTATTACGAAAAACTCGGCTTTGAAAAAACCGTAATGTCTGCTATTTCCGGTTCGCGCGTTTCAGCTGTGGAGTTCCAATTTAAGGAAACTCGCAAGGCGATGGTGGCTAAGAAGTCTAAAGCAGTTATCAAAGCGAAGGTGACCAAGCTCAAGAATATGCTCACCACAGATGCTGCAGTGCTGGATGGCGGAGCAAGTGACAATGCAAATCCACTTGTTAAATTCTTTACCTCATCATTCGGTCAAGCATTCGTTATTCTGATTCGTGAAGGTTTGGAAGCAATTCTAGTTGTTGCGGCGATTATTGCGTATCTCGTTAAAGCCGGTCACAAAGACAAGCTGCGCTACATTTACTTGGGTATTGTGCTCGGTCTCATTGCGTCGGGCATTATGGCTGTAATTTTGAATATTCTCTACGGAGGCACCGGCTCTAATCAGGAAATGATTGAGGGGTGGACGGCACTCGTAGCTATGCTTATGCTGCTCTTTACAAGCAATTGGATGCTTAATAAATCTTCCGTGGCTAATTGGAACAAATACATTAAAGATAAAACTAAGCAGTCACTTTCCCAAGGCAGTGTAGTTTCGCTGGCATCACTGTCGTTCCTCGCAGTGTTCCGGGAAGGTGCAGAAACGGTTATTTTCTACCAAGCTTTAATTGGCATGATTAGCGATAACGATTACACCGAGCTGTATCTTGGCGCAGGTGTTGCAGCAATTATTTTGGTTATCGTATTCTTGCTCATTCGATTCACCTCTATCAAAATCCCGATTCGGCCATTCTTCGCCATTACTAGTGCGTTGATGGCAATTATGGTGGTCATTTTTGCGGGCAGCGGTTTGCACGAGCTTGTTGAAGCAGATGTTATTGACGGCGCCTACCACTCGAATTGGATTACAAACGACTTCTTGGGGATCTACCCGTACACCGAAACGGTAGCTTTCCAAGTTCTTATGGCTGTTGTAGTGCTTGGACTTTTAGGAGTCTCAGTCTATAAGCAGCGAAGGAATGCTGAAAAGGAAATTTAAGGAGAAAGAAAATGAAAACAAAGAAAGCTCTTGCCGCGCTCGCAACACTTGTTTTTGCTGGCACAATGGGTTTGACTGCATGCTCAGTTAACACCTCATCATCAGGTTCAAGCAAGTCAAGCAGCAGCTCCAGCTCTAAATCTAGCTCTAGTTCAAGCGATAGCACTGGTTTTGAAGAGTATCCAATTGGCAACGATCAGGAAGTTGGTCCACTCAACGTTGCAATGGTGTACTTCCAGCCTGTCGATATGGAGCCTTCTGGCACTGGTCTTTCCGCTGCAGAATCCAGCTTCCATCTCGAAGCTGATATTCATGCACTAGCTAACAACAAGCTTGGCTATTCCAAGGGTGAATACGTTCCAGATTTGACTGTAACTTACGACATCGTAAACACTAAGACTGGTGAGTCAGCAGCATCTGGAACCTTCATGCAAATGAACGCAGACGATGGCCCTCACTACGGCGCAAACGTTAAGCTCGACGAAGCAGGAAGCTATAAGGTAAATCTTTCTATTGCGTCTCCTGCAGAAAAGGGCTGGGCACTTCATGTTGATAAGGAAACTGGCGTAACCGGAAGCTTCTGGACTGAGCCACTTACCGTGAGCTTCAAATGGAACTACACTCCTCGCGAATGGTAATCCAGTAGCAGTTGATATTCCAGCATAAGATTTAGTAGAACCATAAGATCTGAATAAATCACATGGGCGCCCCCGTTTTTGAGCGGGGGTATTCCCATATTGGAGCAAACCTAGTAAGGTCGCTAGGGAAGCACGCTGTTCACATCTTTAGATCAGGCAACAGAGAAAGGCAATTATGCAGTTATGTTAGAGCAATACGTTACGGCTCTTCCGGGGGTGCTCGCCCCTGTTTTGCTTACTATGACTCTATCTATTGTGCTTTCTGTTGGCGAAGGCAAAGAAGTTCCACGCAGCAAAAATTGGCGTCTCTGTGGAGTTCTTATTGGTATTATTGCCGGAGTTGCTTTTGCTTTTATCCGAAACTCTGGGATTCTTAGTCAGCGCACTGTTGTCAATATTCCCACACTTTTTGCGTGTGTGATTTTTGATGTGCTTTTGCTTATTGCTGTTATTAATTCTCGGCGTATTACGGCCGAGTGGAAAGCTAAGTCTGGCAGATTAAACATTGTAAATTTTATTGCAGCCGTTGCTTTAGCTCTTGTGTATTTCCGTGCTGTACCAGATATTGTTATCCAACTGCTCAACTTTGTGGGAGTTTCCGATAGCTTCTTTACTTCCGACATGCTATTGCGAATTCTTGGCTTCGTGCTGGGTATTGTTACTGCAATTGTTATTGGTTGGATTCTTTCCACAATGCGCACAAGCGTAACTCCTTTAGTGTTCCGTGTTACTGCCATCGTGTTGATTATTCTTATCGGAATTCAGCATTATATGTCGCTGATTGATGTGCTTCAGGGAGTTAGGATTATTACCCTTGACGCATGGCTGTTTAATCTTCTTACGGTTTATCTCAATCACAGCATGATGATGATTCTGGCTCAGGTGTTTATTTTTGCAATTCCTGTGGCGTTGTCTATTAAAGCCGGATTCACTATGAAAGCTGCGCCGGATGCAAATAATGCAGAACTACGCATTGCTCGTAAATTCCGTTCTCGCGCCTATACAACTGTGGCGTGGTCGCTTGTGGCAATTTTAGGTGTTACCGTTGCCCTTACTTATGGCGTAGCACAGACGAACAAAACTGTAGAGCTTTCAGCTCCTGAATCATATTCTTTAACGAGCACAGAAGCTGTTGTGAAATACTCTCAAGTGGCAGACGGACATTTACATCGCTTTGAATATAAGGCAGCAGATGGCACTACAATGCGTTTTATCATCATTAAAAAGAACGGTGGAGCATACGGCGTTGGCTTAGATGCCTGTGAGAATTGTGGTGACGCTGGCTATTATGAAAAAGATGGCAAAATCGTGTGCAAAAAATGCGATGTCGCTATCAATCTGGCCACTATTGGCTTTAAAGGTGGGTGTAATCCTGTGCCCGTATCCTACACAGCAGGAAATGGAAAAATCACTATTAAAACTGCAGATTTAGACGCATTATCCAGCTACTTTAACATCGGAGCGTAAGCATGAAATTCTTCCTCCGCATGATCAATAAATCCTTCACTAAGCAGTTCCGTAAGCGCATTCTTATTGCTTTGACTGTGATGCTTTCCGCAGCCGTGAGCGTGGCTATGCTTGGAGTGGTTTATGATGTGGGCGATAAGCTTAATGATGAACTTTCAACATATGGCTCAAATATTACTGTTCGCCCGCAGTCATCGTCTGTTGTAACCGATTTATATAGTTCAGGCTCATCGAGCACTCCGAGCTCCTCGCAGACGGATCCTACAAGCTTTATCAACGAATCAGATGTGTCAAAAATTAAAACAATTTTCTGGGCATACAACATCACGAATTTTGCACCTCAGCTCAATATTCATATGTCTGTGACCAATGAAAAAACATCGCAGAAAGCTTCAAATGTGCCGATTGTTGGTACATGGTTTAATAAGACGGTGAAACTTTCAACCGGCGAAAGCACAACTGCCGGTGTAGAAAATATGCGTTCATGGTGGAGCGTGCAGGGGCGCTGGGCGAAAGATGACGCTTTAGAGGCTATGGTTGGCTCAAAAGTTGCTCAATCCATGGGAATTTCGGTAGGAAATTCAATCACTGTGCGTTACGGCTCAGATGAGAATAACAAAATTACACTTAAGGTTGTGGGCATTTACTCCTCGGATGATGATGACGATAAGGCCATCTACACATCCACAGAAGTTGTGCAGACCCTCTCTGATTTAGAGAACAAAGTTGATTATGTGGAAGTTAAAGCGCTTACTACACCAGAGAATGATTTAGCGCGTAAAGCAGCAAAGAATCCTAATGCTCTTTCTGACGAGGAATGGGAAACATGGTATTGCACGGCGTACCCCTCATCTATTGCTTATCAGATTGAGGAAGCTTTACCTGGCACAACAGCTAAGCAAGTCCGCCAAGTAGCAGCTTTGGAAGGCAGCGTGCTAGAGAAAACTCAGGCCGTTATGATTGTGATGACAGCGTTAACACTTGTGGCTGCTGCGATTGCTGTGGCGAATTTGATGGCTGCTGCGATTGCAGAAAGATCGTCAGAATTAGCTCTGATGAAGGCTTTGGGTGCTAAAAATGCTCAAGTATCGCGACTTATTCTTGCAGAGACTGCTGTAATTGCGTTCATCGGAGCAGTGATTGGCTCGCTCTTAGGAGTAGGGTTAGCGCAGCTCGTAGGAGAGGTAGTGTTTGGCTCCTCTATCACAATGAGGCCGATGGTGTTTGTGCTAGTCTTTGTGCTTCTTGCATTGACGGTATTCATAGCATCATTGTCTGCAATTCGTTCAATTCTGAAACTTCATCCAGCTCAGGTGCTTCATGGCAGATAAGAAAAATACTCCTCAAAGCTCACGTGTAGGTTCGATGACAAACACGGGAATGTTTTTTGCGATGCTACGTGGTGCTATCTTCCGCAGAAGTTCGCGAGCAATTATGGCGGTTATTGCCTCACTTGTTGGTGCGGCGACACTTTTCTGCTTGGCTACGGTGTGTATTGAAGTTCCTCAGCAAATGACTGAGGAAATGCGCGCATACGGAGCGAATCTTGTTGTCACTTCGCAGAATACTGGCAAAACAGCCAATGGTATTTCTTCATCTCTTGCAAAACATCTGATGAAAATGGTGACTGCATATGGCGATGAGGCATCGTACGCTACTTACCGTTATGAGAACGTGAGAATTAATTCTGCGCCGTATCAGATGGCTGGTATTAACGTGAAACAAACGTCTGCCATAAATCGCCATTGGAGCATCACGGGGCGCTGGCCAAAAGCTGAGAACGAGGTTTTGATTGGATCAGATGTAGCAGATGCATTGAGTGTGTCCGTCGGTCAACATATCACAATCGGTTATGCGGCGGGAGATTCAGGGGCTGCATCAAGTTCTAGCGCGGATTCAAGCTCTACCAGCGCATCATCAAATTCAGTCAGCACAATTCTCGATACTGACGGCACTCGTATGCACATTGTGGGAATTGTAAGCACTGGTGGTTCTGAAGATTCCATTGTGTACTCCACTGTGGGAACACTCGAAAAACTAACAGGAAGAGTGAGTGGTTCTGACATTATTGAGTATTCATCATCTGCGGAAGGCTCTGAGCTGACGAAACTTCGCAACAATATCAACGCAATGACTAGCATGAATGTTTCTGCTCAAACGGTGTCTAAGATTTCGAGTGCCAATGCCTCGATTATTAGTATGCTGCAGGTGCTCTTCTGGATTATTTCTGTCGTGGTGCTGGCGCTGACTCTTGTGGGCGTCTCAACCACTATGTCGTCAATTGTGGAGCAGAGGCGAACGGAGATTGCACTGCGCAAGGCTCTTGGAGCCTCCTTCGGCTCGATTGCACAAGAATTTTACGCAGAATCTGCTATCTATGGTTTTGTTGGTGGAATTCTTGGTGTTGGTGTGGGCTATGGAGTGTCCGTTATTTTGACGACGACGGTGTTCAACCAAGAAATTAGCTTTAATTGGTGGCTTGCGCTTGCTGGGCTCGTTGTAAGTGTTGTGCTCGCAGTGCTTGCATCGCTGCATCCGGTGCATAGAGCAAGCCATATCGATCCGGCTATCGTCTTAAGTGAGGAATAGAAACATGCTTCTTGAACTTGATCATATTTCAAAAATTTATGGCGATTTGCATGCCGTTGATGACCTTAATCTTCAGGTCTCTCAGGGAGAGTGGCTTGCAATTGTTGGCTCATCTGGATCAGGCAAGACCACGTTGATGAATATTATCGGATGCCTTGATTCGCCGAGTGTCGGTTCGGTAAAACTCAATGGTCGCAAGCTGGAGGATCTCAACGAGTCACAGCTTGCTGATGTGCGTAAAAACGTGATCGGCTTAGTCTTCCAGAAGTTTTACCTCGTGCCTCATTTGACGGCTATTGAAAACGTGATGGTGTCTCAGTATTACCATTCCGTTGTCGATGAAAAACAGGCCATGGAGGCTCTCGAAAAGGTTGGGCTTGCAGATAGAGCGCAGCATCTTCCTCGTGAGCTTTCTGGCGGCGAGCAGCAGCGTGTATGTATTGCCCGAGCACTTATCAATAATCCGGATATTATCTTGGCAGATGAGCCAACGGGTAATCTGGACGAGACCAATGAACGCATTGTGCTAGATCTTTTCCACGACCTCAACGAGCAAGGAACCACGATTATTGTAGTAACTCATGATGCTCTTGTAGCCTCTTGCGCACAGCGTGAAATTATGCTGAATCATGGTGTACTTGTGGGAGAGAAGTGGAATAGTGAAGCTGCCCATCAGAAGTTCGTAGAGGAAGGCGGGTTGCCTGCCTCTAGCGGGGCTCATATTGGGGAAACGGATAGTTCGTATGATTCGCCTACGAAAGCTGCTAAAACTGGTGGAGCACAGGCGCTAGATAATGAGCTGAGTAAGGAGCAGTAGATGGCAGAAGAGAAGAAAACACAACATTCTGAATCGCAACGCACTGTTATTAAAGCCGTCTCTCTTGCATCTGTAGGAGTTGTAGCAGCTGGTTTACTCTTTGCGGGGTGCTCGTCGTCTGCTGTTCCTGCTGATGATGAATTTGCAGGGTCAAGTTCTGAGTCGAGCTCATCTGCGAATTCTTCGTCCTCTTCTTCTGATTCCTCGGCAAGTTCTACATCGAACCCAACGGGTTCTAACGAGGATGGATCACAGCCAACAGGCACAGACACTGGTGATTACGCAGACGGTAATTATGGCGCTAAGGCTATCTATGGCCCAATCAATGAAGATAGCATCAATGTGTCTGTCAGTGTGCAGAATGAAACTGTGAAGGCTGTTAAGGTCACTCCGCACTATGCCACAGCTATTTCCAAAAAATATCAGACTAAGTTTATTAAGGCGATTGAGAGTGCTGTTGTTGGGCAGCCTTTGAAAGGGCTGAATGTTACGCAAGTTGGAGGCGCCAGCTGGACTTCAGATGCTTTTAATAAAGCCTTGGATGTAATCCGCGAGAACGCCTCCGAATAGACTTAATAAACCTAAATAAACTTATTGCGCTGTATTTTTTGCTGTGTCTTTTGCTGTGCTCTTGGCTTTGTGGCGTGAAGTAATTTCATATGCTACAAGCAGCACAATAATCCAGAGTGGGCCTAAGTATGCTGCAATACGATAACTTGGGGAGAACCACATCAGAATATAAATGCATGCCATAGCAGTTAGGATTACCCAAGGCGTAATTTTAGCGAGCGGAAGTTTAAATGTGAGCTTTTTTTCACCCTCAGGGCCTATATATTTGCGGAATTTCATTTGGGTTAGAGCAATCATTGACCAGTTCAAAATTGCAGAGAACGTTGCGATTGACATCAAATAGTTGAATGCGAATTGTGGCCAGAGAAATACTACGACTACAGCGATTACTGTGATGAGAGCACTGGTAATAACTCCGTTCGCTGGCACTCCGTGTTTTGTAGTTTTACCCAAATAAGCTGGGGCATTCCCCTGATGTGCGAGGGAATATAGCATGCGCGAATTAGAGTAAAGGCCAGAATTATAAACACTCACTACGGCAGTGAGACACACAAAGTTAAGCAATCCAGCAGCAAAATGAATTCCCACTGTGTCAAAAATCTGAACAAATGGACTCACAATAACGCCGTGTGAGTTTGGAACGCCGATTTTATTCCATGGGATAACAGCCATAATCACAGCGAGAGCAACAACGTAGAAGAGCAAAATCCTCCACATCACTTCGTTGGTTGCCTTAGGGATTGTGGTTTTAGGGTCTTTTGTCTCTCCGGCTGTGATGCCGATGAGCTCAGTACCTCCGAAGCTGAACATAACAACAACAAGAGCCATAGCGAGACCAGTCCAGCTACCACTGGAAGTTCGGGTAAGGAATCCGTGAGGGAAGAAGCCGCCTTGTGCGGTGAACAGGTGAGAGAAGGAAGGAATTACGTTATCTGCGCCAGGAATAGCCATAAAAATAACGACGAGCCCAACAATCACCATAGCTATCACAGCAGCAATTTTGATGATGGCGAACCAGAATTCGAATTCGCCAAAAGCCTTAACTCCCAGTAGGTTAGCGGCAGTAATAAGCACCATAAATACGGCGGCGGTCACCCACGCGGGGATGGAGGGGAACCAGTATTGCACGAAAGTTCCTACGGCGCTGAGCTCTACCATCGACACGAGGATGTAGTTAGCCCAGTAATTCCAACCGCTTACGAATCCTGCGCGGGGATGCCAGTAGTGTGACGCATAGTAGCTGAAAGCCCCTGCTTTAGGGTCATGGGTGCTCATTTCGCCGAGTGCTCTTACGACGAGGAAGATAATGAAGCCGCCAATAAGATACGCAAGCAGGATTGATGGCCCAGCTAGTGCAATAGATTCTGCTGAGCCGTAGAAAAGACCGGTTCCTATGGCGCCACCAAGGGCGATGAGCTGTATATGGCGGTTAAGGAGTCCTTTGTGGAGGTTTTCTCTGCTCGCAGCTGTTTCGATATTGTTATTGTTTTCGCTCATTTTTCCTCTTTATTTCTTTATTTCTCTTCGCTTTTCTATGTTTGCTATGCGCGCTAGTTATGCCGCCCTACTGCGCTGTGTATGTGCATAGGTTTATTGCTGTGTGTATGTTCTTCCGCCTACGCTGATGGAATTCTTTGTATTCGTGTCAGTTGTGCCAGAGGGGGAAAGTGTCACGGAAATCGTTGTGCAGCCAGACCCTCCGTCCGAGATGGTGGAGCAGGAGTCTGAATCTACCATGTTCCATTGAATGCTGTTATCGTTGTACACCCAAGCATCGTAATTTTGCGCAATGCCATAAGAATTATTGGAATACACAATCGTGCAATTCCCAGCAAGAGTGAATGAGGTGCTGCCGTCGGAGTATGTTCCTACATAGTTTGCGCATGGACCAGTTGAACTTATTTGGCTGGAAGCATCGTTCTCTTTTTCTTCCTCTTCCTTGTCTTCAGCTTCTTTCTGAGCGACTGCTTTATTTACGTCGGAAATAGCGGTGTCTAGTTTATTTTCGGCAGATGTAATCTGGGAAGTCGTTATCTCACTGTCGCTAAGCGCAAGCACTGAATCAGCATTGTCAATAGCTGATTTAAGAGAGTTACGAGTAGTGTCGCCATCTGGAACATTTCCGTCGCTTGAATCATAAAGTGTTTGTGCGGTTTGACGTTTTGTGTTGAGCTCTGTGCGTGCGGTAGATAAATCTTTCCTTGTTTTACTTGCGCTCACCTTTGAAGCAGTACTTTTTACTTTGCTTGCCTGATTCTTGAGACGGGTAGCTAAGCTAGCAGCTTTTTTTGTAAGCTGTTTCAGATTGTAATTAGACATTGAAGTGCCGCATGATTTCAATGCCTTGGATTTTTTGACGAGATTACTTGCGGTTGTACGTGCAGTGGAGAGATTTGTAACCGTGGAATAATCATCAACGTCAGAAGCGGCTATAGAGCTTTCGCTTTTAGTTTTTGTTAATGCGGTGGATAGCGTTGTTGTTTGCTGCTGGAGTTTGTATGTTGCTGACTCGCATGCTGCCACAAGGCTTTCATGGGTTTCGCGCTGAATATTGCGGCGAACATAAAGTCCTATAGAAATTGCAGCTACAACAATGGCAATCACGAGCACAGCGATACCGACAACAAGTGGAGTTCTATTTTTCTTTTTTCTATGGGCGCGTCCGGAGGTTTCACGTGAAACACCGAGTAAGGAATCTACCGCAGAGTTTGGATTTGATTCTTCTTCATTGTCAGCAAATTCATTTGTGAAAGCGGCGAGGTCGTCATTGAGAATGGTGCCAGTTTCGGTTGCATAATTTTCGTCGCTATCGCTGGTGCTGATTGCGGTGGTTGGAACAGCTTCGGTAGGGGTGGATGTAGTTGGGACAGGCGTAGTCGGAATAGCCGTGGTTGCAGCAGGTGTGCTGGTTTGCTGTATTTGTGGGGATTGTATAGGCTGCGTGTTCTGCGCAGATTGTGCAGATTGCGCCGGCTGTGTTACTTGTGCGGCGTTGATTCCTGCTTCAGCAATTTCCTCAGGTGTAAAAGCTGCTGTTTCTTCAGGGCTGATTGGTGACTGATTAGAATTGTTGTCAACTCCATCGCTGTCAAATGTCATAATCTCGCCTAACTCGCGTTTACACTTTCTCCTATCACGCCTCAAAAAAGGCATAACTTTACAAATTCTAGTAGATTTGCTGCTTTTAGTCACATTTTCAGATTGTTTTTCGATACCGCCGATTCGCTAAGCTAAGGAGCAGTAGCACCTCAAGAAGAGAGATACGAATGGAAGACCTTGCAGATCGTACAGGTAATGCAGACAGTGTAGATAATGCAGACCAGCAAAATCAAAGCGATGGCCTCAACCGCGGGATGACTACCCGCCACCTCACTATGATTTCTATTGGTGGAGTTATTGGCACAGGTCTTTTTGTGAGCACTGGCTACACCATTCATCAGGCAGGGCCGCTCGGAGTTGTTCTTGCTTATGCCGTCGGCTCGCTGCTCGTGTACTTTGTGATGCTGTGCTTGGGCGAGCTGTCCGTTGCAATGCCTTACGCAGGATCGTTCCATTTGTACGCGAACCGTTTTATAGGGCCAGGAACCGCCTTTACTGTTGCTATTTTGTATTGGTTGAATTGGGCTGTTGCGCTCGCCTCAGAATTCACTGCTGCAGGACTCCTTATGCAGAGATGGTTCCCTAACTCGCCCACGTGGGTATGGAGTGCCCTGTTTATAGCGGTTGTTTTTATCCTTAATATCCTGTCTGTGCGCGCTTATGGAGAGGCAGAATTTTGGTTTTCTAGTATTAAAGTCATTACGATTGTTGCTTTCATTGTGATTGGATTGCTCGCAGTATTTGGCATCATTCCCATTAAGGGATATTCGCATGCTCCGCTTCTGACGAATTTTTATGCGGATGGACTTTTTCCTAATGGCATTACGCCTGTGCTGAGCACTCTGCTCACTGTTGTGTTTGCATTCTCTGGGACGGAAGTTGTAGCAGTGGCTGCCGGCGAAACGAAAAATCCTGGCAAGGCAATCCCTAAGGCTGTACACAGCACGGTATTTCGCTTGACGGTATTCTTTATTGGTTCTATTGCTGTGATGGCTGCACTGATTCCTTGGCAGAAAGCCGGTGTAGACACCAGTCCGTTTGTTCTTGTTTTTGAGCGCATTGGTATGAGTTATGCTGGCGACATCATGAACTTCGTGGTGCTGACTGCACTTCTGTCTGCGGCTAATTCTGGACTTTATGTGAGCGCACGAATGGTATGGTCGCTGGCTCGCGAACGAATGATTCCAAAGGTTCTAGCAAAAACTAATTTCCATGGAGTTCCCGTGTGGGCGGTGGTTGTCAGCATGGCAGGCAGCTTACTTGCGTTGCTCTCGTCTGTGATTGCTGCAAGCACAGTGTATTTGGCTCTTGTGGCTATCTCCGGTCTTGCCACCTTGGTGGTGTGGATTTCTGTAGCAGTGTGCCAAATCCTATTCCGCCGTGAGAGAGCTCAGCAGGGCAAGTCTCCTGATGATTTGGGGTATAAAGCGCCCCTTTATCCATTTACGCCATGGGCGGTCATTGTGATGATAGCTGCGCTTGTGCTCGTGGCACTTGACCCAGACCAGCGTTCAACCCTGTTCTACATGATTCCGTTTATTGCTGCTTGCTACGTGTTTTACTATGCGCGCGAAGCATGGCGCAAAAGGCATCCTGTGGATGATTCGCCGATTATTTAATATAAGCAATTTTGATGTAATCTGCGCCGCCAGCCTGAGTAAGGAGGTCTGTGGCTGCTAGCTTGTGTTCTCTAGTAATTTAGCGAGAGGGCGGTTTTGTAATCTTTTAAAAATCTTCAGACATAGGAATTTTACTTAGGAACTTAGGAACTTAACCTAGGAACCTAGGAAATATGCTATTGAACCTAGGAAGTTATGGTATAGTTACTTCCTAGGTTCAATAGGTACAACAGGTCGTGAATGTATGTTTTCTAGGATTTCAACCGAGGAAGATTTAGCTGAGGCTGTCTCCCCTATGAAAGTAGCTAATACGGATTTATCCTCGTATGAAATCAAAGACGCCAAAGGTGGATTCCCCGCCTCTGTGGTGGATTCTATAGTGGCTTTTGCCAACACCTCTGGCGGAGTTGTTATCTTGGGTATCTCTGAAAAGACCTTTCACTCGGTGGATATCGATGTCAAGACATTGCAGAGCAAACTGTCTCAGGCTGCTCGAGACCGTATTACCCCGCCTGTCACCGCGGATGTGCAGGTGTTGACCTATGAAGGTAAGCCTGTTGTGATAGCCAATATTCCAGAACTAGATGTCAGACAAAAACCTTGCTATGTCAAGAAGTATGGTCGCGTCAATGGTTCGTTTCTGCGTACCGGTGACGGCGATTACAAGATGACGATGTACGAAATTGATCGTTTCATGGAGAATCAGTATCGTGTAGCCCGCAACGATATCGTCATCGTTGCTGATGCTGTTGTGGAAGATCTTGATGACAAGCTGCTGCAAGGTTGGCTTGATGTTCAGCGACGTGGTGCTTTTGGTGGTACGGCAACAATGAGTGATGAGCAGCTGATAGTGAATAGAAGGGTTGCCTCGTATGATGAGCAGGGTGTGCTAAGACCTACAATTGCGGGTTTAATGGCCTTGGGCGCATTCCCGCAGAAGTTTTTCCCTCGCTTGAATGTAGTATTTTCAGCCTTTCCAACATCGATAAAAGGTGATGTGTCAGCAAAGGGACAGCGCTTTGTTGATTCTGAGAATATTGATGGCTGCATTCCAGTCATGCTGTTGGGTGTTCTGAGGGCTGTTTCACGCAATATTCGCCACGGTGCCCTTGTCAAAGGCGCCTTGAGAGAGGATGTGCCTGAATATCCTATGGAGGCAGTCAGAGAAGCAGCAGCTAATGCGTTGATGCATCGAGATTACTCGCTAGATGCTCAGAGCTCTCCAGTGCGTGTCGAACTATATCCGGATCGTCTGGAAATTATCAATCCCGGTGGACTGTTTGGTCCATTGACTGTTGATGAGCTCGGCAAGAGTGGAAGCACTCAATCTCGCAATCAATTTCTTTCAAGAATTCTGGAAGATGTGTCATACACGGATGTGGATGGACAGACGGGTCACGTGGTCGAGAACCGCGGCACTGGTTACGCAATTATCAAGGGATCATTGGCTGATGCGTTGATGGATCCGCCGATTGCAGTGAGTCAACTCGATGAATTTCGCATACTATTTAGGCATCGAAAAATGACTGAACAGGAAAGCTCGTCATATTCACGGGGCAATATGGAGCAAGCGATTTTATCGTATCTTGCCCAGAGGCAGAGCGCCAGTACTTCAGAATTATCGAGCGCCTCTGGAACATCTGCTAAAACCATTCGCGATTATCTTTCTCACATGATGGCAGATGGGCTGGTGGAAGGTATAGGTTCCAAATACAGTCCTAAGCGTCGATATCGTTTGGTGTCTTCGCAAAAGGCAGATGGAATTTTGGCGTAAGTTGTTGTTGTGTAGATCAACGGTAGTTTGAAGATACTGAAGGAAATGCGGAACCTAGAAAGTTACTTAGGAAGCAACTTGGGAACTTAGGAAGTTGAGAAGGGCAAGGTTCCTAAGTAATTTCCTAGGTTCAAGGTAGTTGATTTAGGGTATTGGTTCCCATGTTCTATGATGTTCTGTGCAACAGGTGTCATGAATTTCCAAGACTGGCGATATTCGTGATTGTGTTGGATCTTTCGTGAGGGGTTTTACTGGCTCAGAGGGCTTCTTCGTCGATTAGCTTCCATAACTGCATGGTGTTGATCTGATAATAGTGGAGATTTACTGCATAGGGCGGGAGGTTTTCCCAGTCACCCAGCAATGCCCGTGATGGTTATGGTTGGTACTGCCCGTTGTGAGGTCATAGTCGGCATTCGGTATTCTGCCGTTTTTTTGGCAAAAAATAGGACCTTCAAATTTCTTTGAAGACCCTGATGGCGGAGGATACGAGACACAAACTTTTCAGCCCGTAAGCCCTACTCCCGCTTGGGTTTTGCAAAATTCACCACGCCAAAACCCTATTCAAAACCCGGTTACCGGCGTGTCGCGGATTGCCTTCAGCACGTCAGACGTCACTGGCTCGTTACGTCAGCCCCAGCGCGGCCCTGTCCAGCACGCACTCGCCGCGGTACTGCTTCAAGGACCCCCGTACGCGGGCGAGCTTCTGGTTCCGCTTGACCGGATCCTTCTCTTTGATCGCCTTGGACACGATGTTGTAGTCCAGCGAATCCCGTTCGGTCTTGAACACCGTGAGCACCGGACGGCTGCCGTTCAGCCTTCCATCGCCCAGATCCAACGCCGTGTTGGGGAACAGTTCGGAACTGCGGCGCGCATAACCGACCGCATAGGGAAGATTGGCGCAGATCGCGTCGGTCTTGGTACGGCCCGGCAGCACGGGGCTTTCGACCATCATGATGGCCTTGGCGTCGATGCGCACCAACGTGGACAGCACGAGCCTCTTGGCGGTGACGCCCCTGTTGTTCGGCAGTAACCCATCCGGCGTGAGATGCGACTTCAACGCCATCTCCCAGAAATCCTTCGGAGAGACGTTCTCGTAGTGCACGCCGCACAGGTGCATGAAGTTGTCGGCCCTGTACAGCGTCTCCATGGGAGCGGAACCATCGCCTGGAACGAAAAGCACATGCCTGCCCAACAGCCGTTCCAAGTAGACGGGCGCGCACGCATGTATGGCCCTGATCGAGTCCTCGGGATCGAAACGGTTCTCTTTCAACGGCTGTCTCCCGGACTCGGCACGGATTCAGGAAATAGTAATCGACGCCGGTGCCCTTGGGCTTGCCGGCGTCAATAGGTCTTTTCTGTCGCTCGCGGACGACGATCACGATTACGGGCGTGCTCCCAGCCGGATGCTTATCGTCCACCGGCTTGATGGACTAGACGTGTTCCGCCTTGCGGCGACGCCGTTCACGCCTGGCGTCGAATTCCGTTTAACGTGGGACCGGCACGGACTGGTGGGCTGGACGGCTTTCCAAATCACCACCAATATACACGAACGGCACCAACCGCCGCAAATCAGCTTCAGGGAAATCCGGGTATGTAAAATAAGTGGTTGGAAATTGATATTGACGTTATCAATATTTTGTCCATATAATATGCGTATGGAGATTGTCGGATTCGAATGGGATGACGTCAAGGCGGACATCAACGCGCATAAGCACGGTGTCACGTTTGAGGAGGCCGAGACGGTCTTCAGCGATCCGCTGGCCCCGGTCATCGAGGACCCTGACCATTCGTCGTATGACGAAGATCGGTTCATCATCCTCGGAATGAGCGCTCTGTCGAGGCTGTTGGTGGTCTGTCACTGCTATCGCACGGCGAACAATACCATCCGCATCATCTCCGCAAGAAAAGCCACCCGCCACGAGAGCGGGCAATATGCAGGGAAAGGACGTTGACATGCGCGACGAATATGATTTCAGCGACGCGAAGGCGAACCCCTATGTCGTTACGGCCCGCAGGCCGGTGACCATGAACCTCGCGGGTCAGGCGATCGACTATTTCAAAGACATGTCCAAGGAGACGGGCATCCCGTATCAGAACCTCATCAATCTATATCTGGTGCAATGCGCCCGGGAACATAAGAAGCTCGAATTCGTCTGAGCAAGACCATCCGTCCGTGCGCACCGGGCGCGGGTCGCCATCCCTCGTCAGTTCTGGCCTGAAACCTGGTCCCTGGCGGACAGCGGCGTCATGATGAGATCCCGCGTCTCCGCCTCGCTGAGCTCGCCGCCATGCAAGGCGCAGTACGCCTTGATCGCGCCGAACGGCTTATCGGCACCCGACTCGGGCAGTCCCAGCAGATATTCCGACGTGGCATGCAGGGCCGCGGCTATGTTCGCGAGAGTGCCCGACGAGGGCTCCCGATCTCCCGCGAGGTATTTCGAGATGTTCGGTTGGGTCGTCCCGGCCCGTGCAGCGAGCTGGGACTGGTTGATGCCATGCCGGCGCATGAGCCTGCGCATCCTGTCGCCAAGTATCGCTGTCATCCGAATGTCCTTTGCTTTTTGGGTCATGGCGTTTCTCTTGGCTCTGTTAAACCAGAATCGGCATAAAAGGGGTATATAAAACAAACGGTTGGGACATAGTGGCAAGTCGTCGATCCGACCAACCACTAGCTTGACAATTCTCAACCACTTGTTTTACATACCCGGAAATCCTTGTCCGGCTTCATCTCAGATGCTTGCGGCGTTTCACGCCCCGAAAAAGGCGTCGATGCTTCATCAAACCGACAATGCTATCGATACTATATCGACACTTTGGCGATTGCGCGATGGTATCGATACAGTATCGATAGCCACTGGTTGAAGACGTCGAGCGCCATGCGGATCTTCACGAGGCACGCCGCGGAGGGCTCTGCACCGGAAACGAACGGCCTTTCGCCCCGTCACCCGTTGTCCCTGATGAAGTCGTCCACTCTCCTGCTGAGAATGCGGTGGTAGGCGATGAATGCGGAGACCGCAAGAACGATCCACAAAGTCAGCCAATGGACCCGTCCCCCGACCATCCGGCCAACCTCCACGGACACCACGAGGGTCCCGCTTGCGAGGAACGTCCAGAACACCATATGCACGGGCAGGGTGTTCCATGCTCGATGCTCCCGCCAGGCATCCATCGCGGTACGCCCGGCCGAATACACGAGAACGCCCATCGCGGCAGCCAAGGCCAACACGAGTATGCCCGCCATCAGCAGCAGCGGCCTGTACCACCAGCTTTGAGACGCTCGGCCGAACTCCATGAGCATCGCCGAAACCCATCGGACAACGCTCCTGACCCGTTCCGACCGTCCGCGAACCCATTCGGGAAGACTCGCGAGAAGCGCCCGCCACTGCCCCGCCATGACGGCGAACAGCATGATCGAGGCGAACACGCACGTCCCCGTGGCGAGGACGAACAACAAGCGCCGTCCGAACCCGAGACGGTCGGCAGCCTCCCGTTCGAGCCTCGCCCGCTCCAGCCCGCATCGTTCCGCCACCCGTCTTCCGATCTCGTCTTCCATGCCGTCGCGTTCGGCGTCCAGCCTGGAACGGTCCCGGCGAAGCCTGGCCTCGCCGTCCGCGAGTTCGGCCTCCCGCCGCTCGATGCGTCTACAACGCTCTTCCCTTGCGGCGCATTCCCTCTCCCTTCGATTGGCTTCGTTCAGCTTCCTGCTGGTCTCGTTGAGCTCGGAAAGCTGCCTCCTGAGCCTCTGATTGCCTGATGAGAGCCTCGTCCTTTCCTCCCCAACCGCTTCCAGCCGCTGTTGGAGTTCCCTGTTCCGCGCGATCAGCGAATCGAGGTCGGGCATCGTCCCGTCGTCCTCGTTCGTGGATTCCGGCATCGACCGCTCCAACAGCCTGCGCGCCAGACCGCCGGCCATCCCGTCCGTTCGGATCCCGTTCTCCCGTTCCATCACCTGTCTCCTTTTCCATGGCCGCCCGATTGACGTCAATGACGTCACAACCGCTGACATCGATGCCCGCCAGGCGCGCTCCCCGGATTATGATCCAATATCGCACCTCGCATCGCTCGAGCGTCCGTTCCCGCTGCTCCATTTCCTTCCGCGTCTCGATGGCGAGATCGTCGTCCCCGTTGGCGATGGCTTCGCTCAACGCGATGACCGTCGAGCGGAGCTCGTCCCTCGCCGCATCTATCCGGGCCACGAGATCGCACATGCCACTGCGCATGTCCCCGTCCGCCTCGCGACGTACCTGGATCGCCTCATTGAGCCCGTCAGCCGCGGCCCGGAGCTCGTCGAGGCTTCTGGCCTGCGCCTGGTAGTAACGCTGTTGGGCGGGCGTGACGCCATGCCTGACGAACAGACGCCTGTCCGTCGTCAACGGCTCGAGACGCCGCTCCGGGCGTCCGAACCCGTCGGCCAAATCGTCCGCGCCGACACGTCCCGCGTATCTGTTGGAGCGGTCGAGAAGCGTGACATGATGGTCGGCCGGCAGGAACAGATGCCACGTATTGCCGTTCCTGGCGAGCATTTCCGTGGGGATGACGGCCTTGCGGGTGCGCTGTGTGCCGGGCATCCACACGCGCACCGCCCGCTCTCCGACGCTGGAGACGAGACGCTGGTTGAACGTGAGGTGGATGGTCTTTCCGCCTCCGATGCGGGCCGTCACCGAATCAAGGTCGTAAGCCGGGCCAAGCCTGGTGTCACGGACTTTCAGGCCCGTGTCCAGGTCCGTGTAGGTAAGATGCCGGCCACGCAAGGCCACCCCGACATGCGCGGCGGCAATATTGGACTCGAACTCCCCGTAACTGCCGGACATGGCCGCCGCGAGCTCGATGGCGGCACGAAGCCGCTCCTTCGCGCCCTTGCCCTTGGCGATGGCGTAGAGTTCCTCCATCGATGCGCCACGACCGTTCATGGGGACCACTTTTGATGATGCGGACGGCACTGCCGTGTTCTCCTGCCCCGGCGTCCGTTCCATGATCCGCCGCATGTCGATTCTCCCGGCTTCCGCATCGACCGAAGGATTGTCGAGCGTGGCCAGTCCCTCGCGGCGGCACAATTCGTCGCTGACCGCACGCCATTGGTCGATGCTTCCGCGGGTCAGGCGCATCTTCCTGCGGGTGCGCCGGTTGGCCGTGCAGATGACGATGTGGTTGTGCAGATGGTTCCTGTCCAGATGCGTGGAGACGACGTACCGGTATTCACCGCCCGTGATCGCCTCGGCCAACGCGATGCCCATCTCGTGCACCCGCTCCGGGGTCACGTTCTCGTCCGGAGCGAACGAATGCTTCAGATGCAGCGCCAGCACGCTTCCCTCGCGCATGCCGTTCGCGCATGATTCCAGGTCGAGGATCATGGGTCCGGCGAGCTTTCCGGCGTCCTGCCGCTCGCCGCTATAGCTCGCGTACACGAACCGGCCTCCATCCGTCTTGGCGGGATTGATCACATACGCGAGCGTGCCCGGAAGGTTCGTCTTGACCTTCCGCCCGAGTTTCACAATGGCCATCACGCACGCTTCCCGCCGCGGGCTTCCATCTCTTCCTTGGCACGCTCCATGCCTTCCATGAGCTCCGTGATGCGGTCGAGCTGGCGGCGCAGTTCATCCAGCTGCGCGGGCGTGACGGCACCGCTCATGTTCGCCACACGGGCCATCTGGTTGACGTTCGTTCCGATCCGGTGCAGCTCCGACTTGAACACCTCCGGATCGCTGGCCAGCACCACCCGGGGCATCTCGACCACCGGGTACAGAAACCTCTCTCGCGCGTACTCGCCCCATCTGCGGTATGCGATGGCCGCGCGCAACGACTCCTTCATGAGCGCCTGGCGAAGCCGCTCGGCACGCTCCCACTCCTCCGGAGCGAACATGACTTTTTTGCAGATCGGTCTCCTGCGTCCTTCCGTCCAGCTCATCCCGTCACCTCCGAAAAGCCGAGGGACGTTCGCTGATCGATGCCGCGCGAGCGGTCTGGAGGCCTTGCCGACCATAGGGGCCGGGATCCCCCGGCAAGCCAAGCCGTTCCACGGGCCGAGCGAGTGTGTCCACACTCGCGTCGCTTGCTATCCCCGATTCCGGTATGTCGGATCGGGATGGTTTCCGACCGTTTCCCCGCAAGGAAACGGCTGCGTTCTCGTCGTTCATTTTCGGTTTTCCTTCCTGTCTTTCGCACCGGGAATACGGCGCGTCTACGACCATGTTCCCGCAGGAAAACCGATGCGGGATTGGACAAAAACCGATGCGGGAACGGCACCGGTTCCGCACATGATTCCGTCACGTCCGCGAGTCCGGACCGGTTCGTTCCGACACACCGGAACGCTCCCGCGAAACAGCGTGGTAAACGTTTACCAACAGGATCCGCGGCGGGAAACCACGACATCAGGAAAGGACGGAAACGATGGAAAACGCGAAGGAAATGGTCTGGAAGGACAAGGCCCTCGAAGCGCGGTACAGGAGGAACCTGGAGGCCATGGAGGGACGCCACAGGAGGCATCCGGAACTCGCGAGCCCATGGGCCCTGCCGTACAAGGTGTTCACGGAGAACAGCATGCACGGCATCCAGAACATGCGCATCCGCTGGCTGATCGCCAACCGTCCGCAGGAATACCGGGAGATGATGATGGCCAACGTGCTCGAACAGCATCTGCGGGAAACGGAACGCCGCACACGCCACCAGTACGGCAGGAACATGGACATGCTCATGGAGCAGAGGCACTTGAAGCGCCGCACGGACGTGATGGCCGCGCACCCGGAGATCACCGAGATGGACCGCTACTACGGCATGATCCAGGCGCAGCACGACGCGATGGACATGGCGATCCACGAGATCGTGGAAAGCTACTGAACCAGCAAAACAAACCCTGCATCATGATGACCACCGGCGTTCAAACCGACAGAGAATCCCTTTCATGACGATGCGAAAATCTCAAAAAGAGATCAGAAAAATAATCATGGATAACTGTGTTGATTGCACCCGAACGACAGGCTGGTTGATAGACTGACGGAAGGTGGTTTGCGCGAGAATCCATATGTTTGTGGGGTGAACAATGGCTGTTTCCAAAGTCGAATCTCGTACGGTCTCGGAGTGTTCTCTGAACAACATCACGTCCATGGATCCGCTGAACGAGGAATGGTACGAAAAGCTGATCATCGAGCATCTGACGGAGAGACTCGGATATGAGCATCTGTACGGGCCCGACGTCCGACGCACCGACGACTCGTATCGCGACGTATTCCTTCCTGATATTCTCCCGGATGCCTTGCGACGAATCAACAGAAATCTGCCGGAAGCAGCCGTCGATGAGGCCATTCGGAAGATTCAGAATGTCGAGATCGGCAGCCTGGAGCAGCGCAACGAGATATTCAATGACTACCTGCAATCAGGAGTCGAAGTGCACTTCTTTGACGGCAAGGAAGAGCGTGATGACATCGTCCGGCTGCTTGATTTCGACGATCCCGAGAACAACGATTTCCACGTCGTGAACCAGTGGACGTTCGTGGAATATTCCGAGAAACGTCCCGATGTCATCATCTTCGTGAACGGCATGCCGTTGGTGTTGTTCGAACTGAAGTCCCCGTCGCGCGAGGAGACGGACGCTTCTGACGCGTACCTGCAATTGCGCCAGTACATGAAGCAGATACCGAGCATGTTCGTGCCCAACGTGTTCTGCGTGATGAGCGATATGACCCAGACCAGGGTCGGCACGATCACATCCGACGAGGACCGTTACGTGGCTTGGAAATCGGCGGACGGCGACTATTCCGGCACGAAGGCCGCGACATGGAGCACCATGATTGACGGCATGCTCCCGAAGGAACGGCTGCTCGACATCATCCAGAACTTCGTATGCTTCAACGATTCCTCCGAGAAGGTCGTGAAGATCATCGCCGCATACCACCAGTATTTCGCGGTGAGGAAAGCCATCGTCAGAGCGGAGGAGGCCGTCAATGGGGATGGCAAGATTGGCGTGTTCTGGCATACCCAGGGAAGCGGAAAATCGCTTTCGATGGTGTTCTTCGCGCATCTGCTGCAGCGTTATCTTGAAAGCCCGACCATCGTGGTCATCACCGACCGCAACGATCTCGACGACCAGCTTTTCGGACAATTCAGCCGCTGCGCCAGGTTCCTGCGCCAGAAGGCGGTCCAGGCCGAGAGCCGCAGGAATCTTCAGGAACTGCTTGAGGGTCGTGAGGCGAACGGCATCATCTTCACGACCATGCAGAAGTTCTCGGACGGCGACGAGCCGTTGTGCGACCGGAGCAACGTTGTGGTGATGGTGGACGAGGCTCACCGCGGCCAGTACGGCCTGACCGAACGGATCAACGCGGACGGTCATGTGTCGGTCGGCGCGGCCCGTGTCGTGCGCAAGGCGCTGCCGAACGCGTCCTATATCGGTTTCACCGGAACGCCGATCTCCACGGACGACCGCAACACCCGCGAGATCTTCGGCGACTACATCGACGTGTACGACATGACCCAGTCCGTCGAGGACGAATCCACCAAGCCGGTCTACTACGAAAGCCGTGTGGTCTCGCTCCATCTTGACGAGAACGCGCTGGGCCGCATCGACGCGGTCTACAAGGAGTTCGCGGACCAGGCCGACGAGGCGAGCGTGGAGAAATCCAAGCATGACCTCGGCGGCCTCGATGCCATCTTCGACACTCCCGAAACCATCGACGCGTTGTGCCGCGACATCGTGGACCATTACGAGAACAACCGCGCCGACGTCCTGGCCGGCAAGGCCCTGATCGTGGCGTACAGCCGGCCGATCGCGATGAAGATCTACTACAGGATCATGGAGCTGCGCCCCGAATGGAAGGACAAGGTCGGCGTGGTGATGACCATGTCGAACCAGGATCCGGAGGAATGGTTCGACGTGTGCGGCGGCACCACGCACAAGAAGGAGATGGAACGCAGGTTCAAGGACGACTCCGACTCCCTCAAGATCGCCATCGTCGTGGACATGTGGCTCACCGGCTTCGACGTGCCCAGCCTGTCCACCATGTACGTGTTCAAGCCGATGAAGGGCCATAACCTCATGCAGGCCATCGCCCGCGTCAACCGCGTGTGCAAGGGCAAGGAGGGCGGTCTGGTCGTGGATTACATCGGCATCGCAGGCGCGCTCAAGCGTGCGATGAAGGACTACACCAGCCGCGACCAGCACAATTACGGCGACATGAACATCGCCGAGACCGCCTATCCGAAATTCCTCGAAAAGCTCGACGTGTGCCGTGATCTCATGTACGGCTTCGACTACCGCAAGCTGATCTTCCAGAACAGCAGGGAGGCTCTTGCCGACGCCATCGCGGAAGGAACCGACTGGCTGCTCGATCCGGAACGACACGAAGACACGGAATCGTTCCTCAAGCAATGCCAGCTCATGGACCAGGCGCTGAGCCTATGCAAAAGCATGGTAAGCGAAGAGGACGCGCATGAGGCGGCTTACCTATCCGTATTGCGCGTGCAAGTTCTACGCTTGACCGGACGTGGCTCCGGCGGGGGCGGCGGCATGACGTACACGGAGTTCAACAAGCAGGTGAGCGAGATCCTTCAGCAGAGCGTGCATGCGGACGGCGTGCTCAACCTGTTCGAGAAGGACAGCGTGGAGATCTCCCTGTTCGATGAGGCGTTCCTCCAGGAGGTCGCCGGCATGAAGGAGAAGAACATCGCGATAGAGAGCCTGAAACGCCTCATCAAGGAGAAGGTGCGGGCGTACGGGCGCACCAGCGTGGTCAAATCCCAGAAGTTCAGCGAGATGCTCCAGAACACGTTGAACGCGTATCTCAACGGCATGCTCACGAACGCGCAGGTCATCGAAGAGCTCGTCAACATGGCCAAGGAGATCATGAAGGACCGCGACGACGCGCAGAAGCTCGGCCTGAGCGACGAGGAGATGGCGTTCTACGACGCAATCACCCAGCCGCAGGCGGTCAAGGACTTCTACGACAACGACCAACTCGTCTCGATAGCCCGCGAGCTGACCGATGCGATGCGGAGCAACGCCACGATCGACTGGCAGAAGAAGGAAAGCGCCAGGGCCGGCATGCGGCGTGCCATCAAACGTTTGCTGCGCAAATACAAGTATCCGCCCGAAGGCGTCGAGGACGCCATGAAGACCGTCATGGAACAGTGCGAGCTGTGGGCCGACACCAAGATCAGCGAATAGGACGAGCAGGAGGATAATACAAGACATGGCAAAGAAGAAGGACAATACCGCCGAGATCGGCTTCGAGGAACAGATCTGGAGCGCCGCCGACAAGCTGCGCGGCAACATCGACGCTTCCGAATACAAGAACGTCGTGCTCGGCCTCATCTTCCTGAAGTACATCTCCGACAAGTTCGACCAGAAATACCAGGAACTCGTCGAGGAGGGCGAGGGATTCGAGGAGGACCGCGACGAATACGCGAGCGAGAACATCTTCTTCGTTCCCGAGAACGCCCGCTGGAAGACCATCGCAGCGGCCGCGCACACGCCTGAGATCGGCAAGGTCATCGACGAGGCCATGCGCCAGATCGAAGCCGAGAACAACAAGCTCAAGGGCATCCTGACGAAGAACTTCGCACGCCAGGAGCTCGACAAGCGACGTCTGGGCGAGGTCGTGGACCTGTTCACCAACGTGAAGATGGCCGAAAAGGGCGATAGCCGCGACATCCTCGGACGCACCTACGAATACTGCCTGGCCAAATTCGCCGAAGCGGAAGGCAAGAACGCCGGCGAATTCTACACGCCCGCGTGCGTCGTGAAGACGCTGGTCGAGGTCATCGAACCCCACCACGGGCGCGTGTACGATCCGTGCTGCGGCAGCGGCGGCATGTTCGTACAGTCCGCGGACTTCGTCAAACGCCATCAGGGCAACATCAACGACATCTCCGTGTACGGCCAGGAGTCCAATCCGACCACATGGAAAATGGCGACCATGAACCTCGCGATCCGCGGCATCGACGCGGATCTGGGCGATCATAATGCCGACACGTTCTTCGAGGACCTGCACAAGACCGAGAAATTCGATTTCATCCTCGCTAACCCGCCCTTCAACCTGAAGGACTGGGGAGGAAAGAAACTCGAGAACGACGTACGCTGGCAGTACGGCACCCCACCGGAGGGCAACGCCAACTTCGCATGGGTCCAGCACATGATCCACCATCTCAACCGTTCCGGCCGCATGGGCATGGTTCTGGCGAACGGCGCGTTGTCCAGCCAGACGAACAACGAGGGCGAGATCCGCGCCAAGATCGTGGATGCCGATCTGGTCGAAGGCATCATCGCAATGCCCGACAGGCTCTTCTACAGCACCGGCATACCTGTGAGCCTGTGGATCATCACCAAGAACAAGAAGCAGTCTGGCAAAACGTTGTTCATCGACGCGCGCGATATGGGAACCATGGTGTCCCGCAGGCTCCGCGAGTTCACCGATGAGGACATCGCCAAGGTATCGACTGCGTTCGACGCGTTCCGTAACGGCACTCTGGAAACGGAGAAGGGCTTCTCCGCCATCGCCACGACGGAAGATATCAAGGCGCAGGATTACATCCTGACTCCGGGCCGTTACGTCGGTGTCGCCGAAGTGGAAGAAGACGATGAGCCATTCGATGAGAAGATGACCCGTCTGACCGGCGAAATCGCCAAATGCTTCGAGGAATCCAACCGTCTGCAAGAGCAGATCAAGAAGAATCTGGAGGCCATCGGCTATGTCATGTGAATGGCATTCAGCACCTCTTGGTGAACTAATTTCCTACATCGGCAAGGGTGTTGCGCCCAAGTACATAAATGACGGCCTAGATGCCACCATGGTTCTCGGTCAGAAATGTGTTCGCAATCAAGCCCTTCAATATGAGCAAGCCCGCTTTCACAATTCCGCAGAGAAAGCTGTTAATCCTGATAAAGAAGTTCGGAAGGGCGACATACTTATTAATGCTACTGGCGTAGGAAGTGCGGGACGAGTTGCCCAAGTCATGGCAGATCCATCACGTCAGTGTATTACTGATGGACATGTCATCACTCTCAGAGCCAAAGACATCAATCCTTTTTATCTAGGTTATTTCGTCAAATCGAAGCAAAAAACCATTGAACTCATGGCGGAAGGTTCAACCGGACAAACCGAGATGAACCGACAGCGACTTCAAAGTGAGATCATTGTCACTTTCCCGGAGAGCAAAGATCTTCAAAAAAGGATTGCCGAGCACGGACTTGCTATCGACAAAAAAATAACAGTTAACAATCAGCTAAATGATTATTTGTTAGCTGCGTGAGGTCAACCTTCGAAACGTCAATTTCGCCGGACATGAGTTTGGGAAGAAGAACATCTCGAAGGGCAGTGAGTGAGACATTTTCTTTCACTTTGTTTTGGAGCATTTCATAGAGAGGCTTGGTCTGTTCGTAAAACTGATCGAGGACTGAAGTTGAGGGCATTCTGAGAAGCATTGATTTAATCATTTTTGAGTTAACTGCAGTCGCTATTGATGACGTGCTTCCCAAAGAGGCATAGTCATAGGATTTCAATAGCGGGTACAGGTAAGCAAGTTTTCTCGGGTCATCCGAGCTGAAGCATGCTATAGCCTCATTGGTCGTCATTTCCTTCGACACTATACCTACCCGACCTATGGTTAGTTTGAAACTCAGAAGAACAGATCCCGGTTTACATAGCTTCATGTTATGTTTAGCGACAGCTTTTTGTGTTAAATACTCAGAGCTGTCCATAAGGTAAACATCTCCGCAGCCCATATCCTTGATGGACATCCAAACTACATTGTTATTTGAGTTGGGGGAGAACCACTCAGATTCTTTTCTAGGCGGTGTTTTGCCTATATGTATATCGAATGCTTCATCAGCTCGTACGCTTGTCAGCGCTTCTATTTCGGAAATCTTTCTTTGGGAAGTCATCAACAGTTGCTCTAAATAATCATTTAGTTGAAAAATCGCTTCGAACCATTATAGATCGACACAAACGTCATGCTAGAAGCTGGCAACCTACACGGCCTACCGCCCTCACCCTACTCTCTATTAGGTTTTCCCGACCCACACAATCGACCTACCGACCTACGTTGCGATCCGGCGGTAGGTCGGTAGGTCGATTGTGCAGGTCGATGAATCCCATATATTTCAATATGTAGGCCGGTAGGCCTGTAGGCTGTCCGTTAAAAATGTCAGATCAGCTTATACCATTCCCCTCCAGCACCCTTTGAGGACGCTCTGATACGTCCCGAACACATCAGGTTCTCCAGCGCCGGAGATAGCACCTCACGCTGTCGTTTCGAGATGCTGTTGTGCAGGGATCTCCTGGATAGCTCATGGCTTGGAGCGTTCTCAAGCAGGGACATGATCCGATCCTCCACCTTCTTCGCGCGCTGCGTCTCGGCGACGTCGGAAGCGTCGTCCGTCAGCTTCATGCGTTCCGCCATCCGTTCGCTGCGCATGATATCGGACTGCTTCCGGGCATCCTCGAACGTCTTCGCCGAATCATCGGCGAGAACGCCGGCAAGCTCCCAGTCCTCCTCGCTCACGACCAGTGGATCGCCGCCGCTTCCGAGACGGAGCAGGTGCATGGCCGCTGCCAATTTCATGCGCATGTATGTGCTGTGCGCGGTCGGCGAGGCAGGACTGTCCATGCTATTGGTGCGGATCCGGTCGAAGATCACATGCTCCTCCACGATTTTGGGGAACGTCATCGGCTTGAGTTCGTACCGAGCGTCTTCCATTCCTTCGAGGGCCAGATTCCCGTATCCTCCCTCCGAATACACCTTTCCCATGATCTCGGCGGGCAGATCGGCCGGCAGGATTCCCTGGTCGTACGGGAACATGGTGGTAACCGGTTCCGGGGTGGTGTCGCGGAAATCCACGCGAAGGTTGGCGATGCGGTCGCTCAGCGCGGACACGTAGAGGAACCGCTGCTGCAGGCCGACGCCGTATCCGTTGGTGAACACGTCGATGCTGGACGGCTGGGCGGAGATGACGGGGATCCCGCGGTATCCGTGGTCGGGTATGACGACCGACAGGCTGCGGTCCTTGGTGGTCTCGCCGATCCGATGCCCGGAGAACACGTCCAGCAGCGTGGACCTCAGGGTGCTCTCCTTCCGTCCCATGAGCGCCTGGAGCGTCGATATCTCCGTATATCGCAGGATCGCGCGCCCGTTCACGAACTCGGTACGATACCCGTCGCCGTCCGATCCGGATTCAGATCGGCGGGCGAAGATCGCGGACACCGCCTGACCGGTCGCGGGAGCGCCCTCGTATGCGCCCCTGACGTCGGGAACGAGGTGTTCCGCCGTGGTGTACGCGGTGTCCTTGCCTGATGACGGGCCACCGAGCAGCACCACGCCGAAGTTCAGCGAACCGTAGCTCGCGCCGACCAACGCCGGGAGCACGATGTGCGGCGGCGTGGCCGCGACGATCCTCGCCAGCACGCATGCCAGCACCGCATACGGCGATACCATGTGCCAGACCGCGAAGTCGCGAATCTCGCGTAGTTCCGTGCAGGATTCCCAATAGCAGTCGTCGTCGAAGGTGTATCCTCCGGCGAGCGGGTTGTACGGATGCCCACCGGCGGTGCGGGGAATGCCGCCGCCCACGAACTCGCCCCTCATCGGATTTAGGTCTATCATTACTAGTGCAGTTCCTTTCGAGGAATTTGGCGGCCGCTCCAATGGCGATGTGTGGAGCGGCCGCTTTTTTATTGATATTGGGGTTGCTATCTGCCGACGAATTCCTTGAGGGATTCGTACGAGACGAGATAGATGCGTCCCGCCTTGCACGCGTGGAGGTCTCCGCTGCGAATGAGGTTTCGCACGCTTTTGGGATCCTTGAACCCCAGCAGTCGCGTCGCCTCCATGATCGAGACTGACAACGGTTCGAGATTCATCATCTGGTTCTTGGGCATGTTCTATCGCTCCTTGTCTAGTCGTTCGTGACGTTCCCTTGGGGAATGTCTTTCGCTTTTTCGCGCCTTCACGACGCTTATAACGACACTAAGGCACTTTCGGGCGTGTCGGGATTGGACATTTTTTCTCCGCATCTTTCGATTCCCCACTTTTCATGATTCGCTTAGCAGTTTGGCCATGGTTTCGATCTGGGCTTCCTCGGAGAAATGCGACAGTATCAGGAATCGCCTGCCCTCTTCCATCGATCGGAGCACGTTCGCCCGCACTTTCGGATCCATCTGTTCGAGATTCCTCGACAGCGACTCGATCTCATCGCGGGATGGCGTATTCATGCCGTCTCCATCGTTGGTGGCCGCCGCGCGTTTCATGCGGGCCGCGTTGGCATCGGCCTCAATTCCGGCGAGGATCTTGCGTTTCTCTTTTTCCGTGACGTGCTGGTAGTGCATGGCGGTGCTTGCCTGGGTGTGGCCGCCCATCTCCATGACCGCCTTGAGGCTGTTCGTGTAGCTCGCCACCTCCGTGAGCGCCCGGTGGCGCAGATCGTATAGCCTGACCTTCTTCTCTTCGAGACGTGGAATCGTCTTGCGGGCCCTGTACCAGGCGTTCCTCACGCTTTGCGGGTTGACGATATCGTGTGTGACCGAACCGGTGAACATCGGCGACTCGGGTAACGGTCCGACGAACTTCCCCAGATGCCGCTCGAAGCAAGGCACCAGGTATTTCGGAATGGCGACGTCCCTGACGCTGCCCGGTGTCTTGGTCTTGCCGTATCCGCGAACCGTTCGTCCATCTTTCTTTATGCTTATGGCGGCTCTCCTGACACGCACCATTCCGCCTTGCCTGTCCGGATTGATGTCGATGTCCCCACGTTGCAGTCCGTACGCCTCCTCTGGCCTCAGGCAGAGCACCCCAACCAGATAGATGACGAGGGCGTGCCGCTCCGGCATGGCTGCGTACAGCATGTCCAGCTCCTCATGGCTGACGTCGGCGTCGGCAATGTCGGCCAGTGGCTTCTCGACCCGGATGTTGATGGCCGGATTGCTGCCGATCAACGGCTCTCCTGTGCCTTTCACCTTCTTCGTGCTCGCCTCCGCGAACATGGCGCGCATGAGCGTGGCGACATGCCATCTGATGCTGGCTCCGGCGCCATCGCCCGACACGTCCATCGAATCGATCGTCTCGCGCAGCAGGGATTCGGTGATCTCGTCCATGCGGTACACGCCCAGGGCCGGAATCAGGTGGTCCCGCAGGTACTGGCGGTATTTTTCCACGGTCTGTTCGGCCAAGGGTTCGCCGTTGGCCTTGCGGTGCTCGCGCAGGTAGTCCATGGCGTATTGCGCGAAGGTGGTGCCGTGCGCCTCCTCCTTCAGCTGCTCGAGCTGCGGCGGCACCCATGTGCCCCGTATGATGTCGCGTTCCGCGTCGTTAAGCCAGGTTTCCGCATCGATCGCGAACCGCAGCGGGAAGTTCTTGTAGATCCGTTTCTTGCCACGCAGCTGGTCGGGCCACTTGCGGTACGCCCATACCGGAGGCTCATACGATGCCTCAAGGTATCGGGGGTTCTTCTTGTTTGGTTTTTTCTGGAGGTAGCCGAAGCGTCGTCTGCCCATGTTGGTCTCTTTCGGAAAAGTGCGTCTGGACGCCAATCGGGTAGGAATCGAATCTTGTTGGATTTATGCCCGAAAGGTTACCCGATATCCTATGGTGCCCAGCGACACTTCAGATTGGACAAAGGCTTTGGACGCAAAACGGCAAAAAGAACGCAAATCGTTGGAAAGACGCCGTTTTAAGCATGAAAAAAGGGTTTTCGGAATCATCCGAAAACCCTACCCGCGGAGGATACGAGATTCGAACTCGTGAGGGCGTGAACCCAACACGCTTTCCAAGCGTGCGCCATAGACCACTAGGCGAATCCTCCATTGCGTAAATGCAACTTTTCTAAAATAGCATAAGTTATGGCAAATAGGAAATAGAGTGTTGCATTCATCACGGGCAGATCGTTTTTTCAGAGCTGATATTTAGCGAGCCTAGAAGGATTAAAGAATTGAATAAAGGGTAGAAGCAATTTTGTAGGATTACGTGAATTGAATTTCGACATCTTTCAAAAAATTGCCTCGAAGAAGGCTAGAAGGAATTCGAAAGCTATTGGAAAATATAGGCAAACTACCTTGCTGTAGTTTGAATATTATGGAGAATATGTAACTAAAATGTATATAATATGTACAAAATCAAAGATGTTGAACTCATAACCAGTGATTTAGGATTTCTCCTTTTTATTCTTGGATATTAGACCTTGATTTGTTTGGAGAAGAATAAGGAGAGAAATGTTTTCGAAGGGAATCCCCCAAGAAAAGATGAATATAAAAAGTAAGAATAGTCTTAAGAACAATCTTTTCGCACGAGCTGGAATTATTACAGTGGCCGCAATATGCACCATCTCGTTGACAATTCCTATAAGCGCGTATGCATTTACTGACGTTGCACTTGATGCTACCGAAAGTCTTTACACTAATTCAATTTCAGATACAACAAGTTCAGATAGTGATGCGTCTTCAGAAGAGCTTCCAGAATCCATCGATTCCAGTATTTCTAACGATGCAACTGTTATTTCCCCAGACTATGTTCTAGAGGAAGATGGAACTGTTGTTGAAGCTAAAACAGGCAACGAAGTAACTGATAAGTCAGTTATTGGTACGAATGATACGCCTGCAGATCCTTTGGAGAAGACCGACGGTGAATCCTATATTCCTGTAAGCGTTGGTGATGCTCGAGATGAGCTTGGTGACACTGGCTCGAGTTCTAGCTCATCAGATTCTTCGACATCTGGCTCTTCTGCTAGCACAGAGGGCGGTGTGAAGAATGCTTCATTTGCCATAACGTCTGCTTATGGTGCTTATTGGGGTACTTACAACAGCACAACCGCGTTCTACCAGAAGAACGGAACACTTTTCACTTCTAACGCAAAGAAAGTGATTGATGTTTCCTCATGGCAGGGTACTATTGATTGGGCTAAAGCTAAGGCCGATGGTGTTGAAGGTGCAATTATTCGCATCGGCTATGGCGTAGGCAATGCAGATTCTCAGGCAAAAGCAAATATCACAGCGTGTAAGAAGTATGGCATTCCATTTGGAATCTACCTTTATTCTTATGCATATGATTCCAGCTTTGCAACACGAGAAGGTAATTCTACAGCTAGCTTACTTTCTAGCTATGGTGTTTCTTCTAGCGATTTGGCGTATCCAATTTTCTACGATTTGGAGGCGTGGACGTGGGCTGGGCACACTCGGCCACGCTCTGCAAGCACATACTCAGGAATCGTAAGCAACTACATCTCTACTTTGAGTTCTGCCGGTTACAGCAATGTCCAGGTTTATTCTTATACCTCTTATCTAAACAGCTCTTTAAATTCCTCTTCTATCTGGAGCAAGGTGGGCTGGGTTGCGCAGTACAGCGGTACACTTGGCTATTCTTCCTTCAGCAATTCATACAAGAAAGGGTGGCAGTATCAGTCAACCGGTACTATCAACGGTATTAGTGGCAACGTGGATATGAATGCTTTTGCAGATCCTAGAACTGTTGATTTGAGCGGGGCTGAAGCGAGCTCGGTATTCCGAGTCTATAATCCGAACAGTGGCTTGCATCATTATACGACGAATGGCAATGAAGTAGCTTCTTTGGTTGCCGACGGCTGGAATTATGAAGGAGTATCTTTCATTGCAGAAGATTCTGGTAGCCCTGTGTATCGCGTGTACGATCCGTATGATGGAAATCATTTGCTTACTTTGAGTTCCTATGAAAAGGAAAGCCTTGTCAAACTAGGCTGGATTTATGAAGGTATTGCCTTCTACGTGGATAATACTAAGACAAATGAGATCTATCGACTTTATAATCCAAACAGTGGTGAGCATTTCTTTACGGCATCTTCTTACGAATATTCTGTTGTAGGCAAGGCTGGATGGCATAAAGAAGGCATTGCCTGGCATGCTCAATAATGCTCTTTGGCACTACTTCAGTTATGATGAAGTGTACTTATTGAAAAGGCAACCGGAAGATGAAGAATTTTAGAATGAACATTAATATTTCCAAATCTCTTCTTTCGATTGCCCTTTTTATTGTTTTGGCTGGGGGACAAGGATTATTTTTCTTGACTTCTGTGGGGCCGTTGACTTTGCCGGACCCCGATTTGCACGTTATTTCATCCTATTCGCTTGCTACAGGGCAAGTCTTTAATTCCGTCATTAAGACAAAAGACGATTATGGCAATACAATCAAAATTCAAAAAGTAGTTGGAGATAATCGAATACTAACATTGCCTGCTACGTGCAATATGCTTGTTTCTAGCATTCTTACTGAACATCAAGTAGGTGGTGGCGAGCAATGCACATTACAGCATCAGACTATTAAAGCAATGAAGCATAAAACCATTGTGCTGAAAAGCAAAAGAGTGAATCAATATTATCAATTTATTCACTTACCGCAGGCTATTGGGTTGAAAATAGGACTTTTGGTAACAAGCGATGTTTACTATGCACTTGATTTTGGACGTCTGGCAAATCTTATTTTCTTTATTTTGATCATGGTGCTTGCTATTTGGCTTGCTCCGTATGGAAAATATTTTTTAGTCATGCTAGCAGCATTGCCGCCAGTAGTTATGATCGCAGTGAGCTATGGTGTGGACTCGGATGCGTTTGCACTTCTTGCTTTATTGGTGACCCTAATCATGAAAGTGGTCGACAGAGCAAAGCCTGTCAGTTATAAGCAAATTTTTGCTCTTTCTTTTATTTCGTATTGTGTATTTTGTGAAAAATCGATTTATGTTTTCCCGGCTATAGCTCTGCTGTTGCTTAGCCATAATGTAATGACTCTTAAAAAGAAGTTTATTTATTTGGGAATGTGCACTGCTTGGGTAGCGTGCCTGTATCTGCCGTGGCAATTAGTCTTTGGCACGAATTACTTAAGTGCAAATTTGAGAAATAATATGCATTATTTGCTTGGCCATACAGTTCAATTTGTTCGTCTTGCTATTAAGACTTTTGTAGAAAGCCAATTGGTTTGGCCGACTGGCACTGATTTATATATTTATATTGCTATTCTTATCTTCTCTTGCTGGGCTTTTTGCCTAGGCAAATACAGAGTTCCTAAATTGCGAACTGCCAAAGAGTGGATTTTAGTTAATCGATTCCTTATTGTCTCAGTCTTATCTTTCGTTGTACTGATTGTTTCACTTTATGTGTTTATTGGCCTGACGTGGAATAATTTAACTCAAATGAACAAGCTAACTATGCTAGAGGGATTCCAAGGGAGATACATTATTCCTATGCTCCCTGTTTTAACACTTGGTTTCCAGAAAGTTATATCTTCTACCGTTAAAACTTCAGAAATCAGTGAACAATCACCTAGCGGCTAAGACTAAGATGTTGTGAGCTAGTGGAACGAATAGTTCTTGGCTCTCGCTGATGCTTAAATGAATTTTTCTTATTAAGACTTGTCAAGAGTGAGGCTGCACCAAGGAGCAGGCCGATATTCATAAGAGCAGCAATGCAACTTGAGGTATAGAAAAATACAATATATGTGCTGTGAACGTATTCAGCGAACCAGTTCACAAGGAACGAGTAGCAAAAACTATATATGCCCAATGCAATTGCGAGCAAAAGATATCCCCAATGTGGTGTTGCCCATTTTTTCTTTTTGAGTGATTCTACTACTGCCACAAATACAGAACTAAGGCAAAGAAGTAATAGAATTATATTGGTAAGTCTGTAGAATCGAACATCAAAATGTGCAATTTTTAAAGCGGTTTTTTTACTAAACCAGCTAATAATTTGAGGATTCGGGTTTGAAGGATTAATGCCGAGGTTCTTGAGATCTGCTATGTTTGGCCGATTCTGGTCATGGCTATATTGATAGTCAGAAGTGAGAAGTGCTGAATTCGCCCATTGATGCACGCTAGGATGAATGAGCTCTTTGATTTCCTTTTTTGTTCTTGGCACAAGCGAAGATACAAGTTTGATTTTTTGTGTTTTCTTAAGAGTTCCTGCTTTAAAAGCATCATTGAGCTCGTTATTTACTTGGGCAAAATATTTTTGCACTTTTGCCTGATTTTGCATACCGATAGTTTGATTAATGCAATCAATAAAATGCCATATGATAAGGTCACCTTCAACAGGATTCTCTTCCATACTGGGGGAAGCAAAACCATAGTGGCGAATTAATCGGTGAAGTTTTTTACTTTTCTTGAGCGTTGGTGAAACTTTAAAAACTTTTTCAATTGTGTCCGCGGGGGCCCAAACATCAGTTGTTTGGGCTTTGGAATCAATCTGGTAAAGAGTAGAAATAAATTTAGCCATCTCGCCTTGTGTACGAGTATTTAATAAATAGACTCCGAAATGATTCAGATTTTCGATCCTAACAGTCTGCAATAAAGCGAAGCTAATAAAGGAGGGGAAAATGCAGAAGACCACTGCAAAAATGCGTATTAAATTCTCTTTTTTTGCAGTCAGAATTATTAAAAAGAATTTGATAATTGCAATTGTGCAAAACATTGGGACTAGCCAAATTGAGTCTTCCTTAATGTCATAGATAAAGGCGAAGAGTATGCCTAAAAACATTAGAAAACAAGCATCGGCACAAGCTAATTTTTTTTGTTGCTTCTCATTTAAATTTTGGCGTGTAAAAGCAGGTCTCCACACGAGGAGTAACATAAGCGATGCTATAAGGATAAAAAGGAAAGGCGTCATAAGGGAATTACGATATGTACGAGTACCTATCCAATTTTCAAATGCGAGAGGATTCCACAATACGTAAACATAAGCAAAAGTACTGAGCCATTTTTTGTGAAATGTATGTTGAAAAGCTACAGCCACAAATATTGCTGCAATAATCCACACAAGAAAATACGCAATATCAATGTTGAGATGGAGAAGTCTAACAACGCGCAAGAAAAATCCATATGCTTGATTCTTGGCTAAAGCGTACCTACTTGTTGTATTCTCGTAGGAATTTTGTGAATAAAGCATGAGCAGGGCATCATCGGCTCCTTGCGTGTGTGCGTACCACATATGAAGCGTTATTGACATCATAAAGCGCAGGAAAGTGAGGGCTGTGATGCAAAATGTTGTAATCCATACGATTCTGGGAATACTTCTTAGGTTCCTAAACATTACAGTATTGCTCAATATCCTTCCTCGTCATAATTCATCTTATACCAGATAGATTCTCAAAAACGTCAGAATCTCGATGTTATTTGATTTTAACTTTTTCTATACTGTTTATAGCTCAGCAGAGGCAGAAAATAAATCTAAGTCTGTGTCTACTTCCTTGTAGTCGTTTCTAGAGTTAGAGTTACTGTCTTTCGGCTATTATTGGTTCTATGACTGAACTCTTCCAACCAAAGAACATTATTGTCACCGGTGGAGCTGGTTTCATTGGCTCTAACTTCGTACATTATGTAGTTGATAATTTCCCAGACGTTCATGTAACTGTTCTTGATGCTCTGACTTATGCAGGCAATATTGAGAACCTTGCTGGAATTCCAGAAGACCGCATGACATTCGTACATGGCAATATTTGTGATGCTGAATTGCTTGACAAGATTGTGCCTGGCAAGAATGCAATTGTGCATTATGCAGCTGAGTCCCATAATGACAATTCCATCGCAAACCCAGAGCCATTCCTCAAGACCAATGTCGAGGGTACGTTCCGTCTGCTCGAAGCAGCTCGCAAGTATGATGTGCGCTATCATCATGTTTCCACCGATGAGGTGTACGGTGATCTAGCACTTGATGACCCAGCAAAGTTCACTGAGGAAACTCCATACCATCCATCGAGCCCGTATTCTTCAACAAAGGCAAGTTCTGACTTACTGGTACGCGCATGGCATCGCACATTCGGTGTGCGCATCACCATTTCCAATTGCTCCAACAATTACGGCCCATATCAGCACGTAGAAAAGTTCATTCCTCGCCAGATTACAAACATTCTGCGTGGTGAGCGTCCAAAGCTTTACGGCGATGGCCTTAACGTGCGCGACTGGATTCACACAGAAGACCATTCATCCGGTGTGTGGACCATCCTCACCAAGGGTCGCATTGGTGAAACATATTTGATTGGCGCGAACGGCGAGAAGAACAACATTGACGTTCTACGTGCAATTTTGCGCGTAATGGGGCAGCCAGAAGATGCTTTCGACCACGTGAAGGACCGCCCTGGTCACGATCGCCGTTATGCAATCGACTCTACAAAGCTTCAAACAGAGCTTGGTTGGAAGCCAACTCACACCAACTTTGATGAAGGTCTGAAGGAAACTATCAAGTGGTATGAAGATCATCAGGATTGGTGGGAGAAAACCAAGGATGCCACAGAACAGCGTTACAAGCAACAAGGACAGTGATTGACTAATGTCACTTGAATTCGAAAAAGAATTAAAGGTCACCGAAACTAATATTCCTGGACTTATTGTCTTCGATTTGCCAGTTCACGGCGATAATCGTGGTTGGTTTAAGGAAAATTGGCAGCGCGCTAAGATGACAGCACTTGGGCTGCCAGACTTCGGCCCAGTTCAGAACAATATCAGTTTTAATACCAATAAGGGCACCACACGTGGTATTCATGCTGAGCCTTGGGATAAGTACATTTCCATTGCAACCGGTGAGATCTTCGGTGCATGGGTTGATTTGCGACCAGGCGAAAGTTTCGGTCAGGTATACACCTGCAAGCTCGATCCTTCTAAGGCCATCTTCGTTCCACGTGGCGTAGGCAATTCCTTCCAGACTTTGACCGATGGTACTGCGTACACCTATCTTGTGAATGCACACTGGTCTCTCGAACAGAAGAAGACATACACCTTCGTCAATCTTGCAGATCCAGATCTCAACATTCAGTGGCCAATTCCTCTTGAAGAATCTGAACGCTCTGAAGCTGATTTGGCTCATCCAATGCTTAAGGACGTTATCCCTATGAAGCCTCGCCGTACTCTCGTGGTGGGTTCTAAGGGTCAGCTTGGTCGTGCAGTTCGCGCCTATGCTGAGGCTCACGAGCTTGAAGGCTTTGAGTATCACGATATTGATACTTTCAATATTTCTGATCCAGCAGCTTATGATCAGTTTGATTGGGCTCTTTACGGTACCATTATCAATGCCAGCGCATTCACTGCTGTGGATGTTGCTGAAACCGCTGATGGCCGCAAGACCGCTTGGCAGGCAAACGTTGTAGGCGTTGCAAACCTTGCTAAGGTAGCGCGCGAATACAATCTCACTCTCGTGCACATTTCTTCTGACTATGTATTCGATGGTGTTGAGAAGGAACATCTTGAGACAGAGCAGTTTGCTCCGCTTGGCGTTTACGGTCAGACTAAAGCTGCAGGTGATGCAATTGTGGCTAATGTTCCGCGCCACTATATTGTGCGCTCCAGCTGGGTGATTGGTGACGGCAAGAACTTCGTCAAGACCATGATGATGCTTTCCGAAAAGGCAAGTGCAAACGACTCTACCATCACTGTGGTGAATGATCAGTTTGGTCGTCTCACCTTCACAGCAGATATGGTAGAGGGGATCTTCCACTTGCTTCAGTCTGGTGCAGAATATGGCACTTATAACTTGACTGGTTCCGGCAAGATTGCTTCTTGGCAAGAGATTGCTCAGGAAGTATTCGAGCTTTCCGGTGGCCAGTCTGAGTGTGTGCTCCCAGTAAGCACTGAAGACTATGCAGCAAATGCTAACGGCCCAGTCTCCCCAAGGCCGGTAAACAGCGCGCTCGATCTTTCCAAGATTAGCAATGCTGGTTACACTCCACGCGATTGGGAAGAGAGTCTTAAAGCTTACGTTGCTAAGGAACTTGAAAAGTAAAGTAGCGTATTAACTGTATTAACGCAGTAACACAAGCTTAGCTATCGCAAGCCTAATCTGTTAGGGTGTGGGTGCCGTGCGCATCTGCACCCTAGCTTTTTCAGCTCTACCAAAGTCGTGACTAGCCTAGTCGAGTAAAATTAGAAAAGCCATAACCCCGTCTGGAAGATTTACAATGCATAGCCCTTTAATAAGCGTTATTATTCCGGTTTACAACTCAGAAAAATATCTACGCCACTGTGTGGATTCAATCCTCCGGCAGACCTATAAGAATTTGGAAATAATTCTTGTAGATGATGGAGCCACAGATTCATCTGGGAAGATTGTGGATGAGTTTGCTACGTCTGATTCTCGCGTAAAACCAATTCACCAAGAAAATGGTGGTATTTCTGTTGCTCAGAATAATGGGCTTGATAATGCTACTGGTGAATACATCGCGTTTTGCGACAATGATGACATTATGCATGAGCAGGCTCTTGAAATCTTGCTTCAGGCTCTTGAAGTCAGCGGGGCGGATATGTCAAAAGCACGATGGCAACAGTTTGGGGTCTCTCAGATTCTTGAAATCAGCCAGATCTCGCAGCAAAAGCTTGCAGATAAAGAGCATCTGACTGTTTTTGATAATCCCCTGAACAAATATCAGAACGTATTTAGTAAGGTGCTGCGTATTGTCGGCGGTAAAAAAGGCGAGGCATACTATTTCAATGAGGCTAATTGGTGCAGACTGTATAGAAGTGGAGTATGGGAAGGCGTGCGTTTCCCGGTAGGACAGTATGCGCAAGATGTGCGTGTTGCTGGTCCTCTCTACGAACATATGAACACTGTTGCCGATGTTGATTGTGTGCTGTATTACTGGCTACAAGATTCGGCATCCGTTACTCATTCATCACAGCCACCAATGTATTGGCATGACAATGTGGACGCGTGTGCGTACGGCTTTAATTTTGCTCTACAGCGCTCAATCACACCATGTAGAAGTTATTACGGCATGACAGGTGCGCTTATTGACTTTTCCCACTGCATTCGAGATATGAAAGAGTCTTACTCTTCTGAGCAGAAAATTGCTCAAGCACAAGAACTCTTCGAAACAGATAAAGCTAGAGTTGAAGCTCTACTCAATAAATTGAGTATCTCTCAGCGTGTTAAAAGTGAAACCCTTACGCAAATACGCCGTGTAGAAAAAATGGTGTATGACCGTAAAATTCATCGCATGAAATAACGTTTGTAGCTTATTTGATATATCTAGTTCATGGGAATTATGGAAAACTTATAGATATTCATTCAAACTGTTTCCGTAGTAACTGACTATATGGGTAGTATGAATCTACTAAGTTTTACGAAAGGAAAGCGTAATGAAGGGCATTATTCTCGCAGGTGGCTCAGGCACGCGCCTGTATCCGTTGACCACTGTGACGTCCAAACAGCTGCTTCCGGTTTATGACAAGCCTATGATTTACTATCCGCTTTCCGTACTCATGATGGCCGGAATCCGAGATATCCTTGTGATTTCCACTCCGCATGACCTGCCTAACTTCAAGCGTTTGCTAGGCACTGGTGAACAGTTTGGTCTTCAATTTTCCTACGTTGAACAGCCTTCTCCAGATGGCTTGGCCCAGGCATTCATTTTGGGTGAAGGGTTTATTGATGGCGAAGCATGCGCACTCGTATTGGGAGACAACATTTTCTACGGTAACGGGTTGCGCTCAATTCTCACTAGAGCCGCAGCTGTAGAAGCCGGTGCAACAGTATTTGGTTATTACGTAGATGATCCGGAACGTTACGGTGTAGTGGAATTTGATGACAACAAGAAGGCAATTTCCATCGTAGAAAAGCCAGAACATCCTGCATCTAACTACGCTGTGACGGGACTTTACTTCTATGATTCTCGCGTAACCGAATTTGCAAAGCAAGTAAAACCTTCACCTCGTGGCGAGCTTGAAATTACTGATTTAAACCGTATGTACTTGGAGCTTGGCGCACTTAATGTCACAACACTTGGCCGTGGCTATGCTTGGCTTGACACAGGCACCATGGATTCCCTCTATGAAGCAGGAGAATATGTACGCACAGTTCAGCGTGCGCAAGGTCTCCCAATCGCAGTACTTGAAGAAATTGCTTACGAGAATCATTGGATTGATCGTGATGAACTCGTTAAGGCTGCAAAACGATATGGTAAGAGCCCATACGGCCAGCACTTGAAGCAAGTTGCTGAAAATCGAGTAATCCTTCGTCCAAATGACTAGTAATTATTTCGATAGCAATTTGTCGATAAAATTTTGATATAAGAATTAGAGCTTGTTGGCGATAGCAGGCTCTAAAATATGCAGAGATGTATATACGTAGGAGTGATTGTGCCCATCTTTGAGATTTTTACGAAGAAAAATTGGACTCTGCTTAAGGCAATGGTCGGTACTGATTTTAAGCTTCGTTACCAACAGTCATTCCTCGGTTATGTATGGTCTGTGCTGAAGCCACTTATGCTCTTTGCCATTATGTACGTGGTGTTCATTAAGTTCCTGCGCTTTGGCGATTCTGTGCCTCACTTTTCTGTGGGACTTTTGCTTGGCACAATCATGTGGAACTTCTTCGTTGAAGCATCCGGTGGCGGTCTTGGCTCCGTTGTTGGGCACGGCGATTTGCTCCGTAAAGTTCATTTCTCTAAGTACATCGTTACCGTTTCCTCAGTGATGAGCGCACTCATCAATTTCGGAATTAATCTCGTCGTTGTAGTCATTTTTATCTTGGTTAACGGTGTTGAAATTCGCTGGTCAGCATTATGGCTTATCCCTATTTTTGCTGAGCTCATTCTCATCAGTACAGGTGTTGCTCTCTTCCTTGGTGCTTGGTATGTAACTTTGCGAGATCTTAGCCCAATTTGGGAAGTGGTTGTGCAGGCTGGGTTCTATGCAACCCCAATTATTTACCCACTTTCTTTGGTTTCCACTAATGTGAATCCGCTTATTGCTAAGCTCATGCTTCTGAATCCTCTTGCACAGATTATTCAGGATGCACGTCACGTTCTCATCTCCGATCAGAACCCTGTTATTTGGGGAACTTTCAGTCACTTCTGGATTTCATTCATTCCGGTTATTATTTCAATCGCTATTTTTGTTGGCGGAGTCATGTTCTTCGACAAGCGTTCTAAGAATTTTGCTGAACTGGTTTAAGGCTTTAGGTGAATACAAGTATGACTAATGAAGAAACTGATATGACAAGTAGCGATGATATTGCTCTCAGCGTTAAGCACGTTTCCAAAAACTTCCAGCTTCCAACTGAGCCAGTAAACACTCTCAAAGGAAATCTTTTCAATTTGATTCATGGCACCACTGGGTACAAAACTCAGCATGTTTTGAAAGATATTTCTTTTGATGTGAAAAAGGGTGATTTTTATGGAATTGTTGGAAAGAACGGTTCTGGAAAATCGACACTTTTGAAGATCATCTCTGAGATTTATTCCACTGACGGTGGATCTGTAGAAGTTCATGGAAAACTTGTTCCATTTATTGAGCTTGGTGTTGGCTTTAACCCTGAATTAACGGGGCGCGAAAACGTCTATATGAACGGCGCTATGCTTGGCTTCACTAGATCTCAAGTGGATGATATGTATGACGATATCGTTGCATTTGCTGAGCTTGAAGACTTTATGGAGCAGAAACTAAAGAATTACTCCAGTGGTATGCAAGTGCGTTTGGCATTCTCTGTGGCTATTAAATCTCAGGGAGATATTCTTGTGCTTGACGAGGTTCTAGCAGTTGGCGATGAGGCATTCCAAAAGAAGTGCCAGGATTACTTCTTTGAGGCAAAACGTCAGAAGAAAACCGTTATTCTTGTAACTCACTCTATGCCTGATGTGCGTCGTTACTGTACAAAGGCACTCTTTATTCAGGACGGTCGTATTTCCAAGATGGGCGTTCCTGACGAAATTGCTGATGCGTACTCAGATTCTTTCCTTCCTTCAAAGAATGAACCAGCACAGAATGCTGCGAATACTGCAACTGAGACAGAAACACCTGTTGAGCCAGTCGATTTCATCTCTATGACCACTCTTGTAGATGGCGAAGAACAGAAAATGATGGCAGTGGGAGAGGACTTCACTTTCCAAACAAAGGTTAAAGTTAATAAACCTACGAGTGCTCATAACCTCTCCATTGATGTTTTTGATGGTCGTGGAATCCTTGTACAAACTCTTGTACTTGGTGAAGAAGGCGATGAGCCATTAAGCGTGGGTGAGCACACTTTAACAACTACTTTTAAAAACGTGATGGCTTTCGGTGATTTCCACACTAATCTGAATCGTCAAGATGGTGAAGAAGGCTTTAGTGTGCGTGATATTGCATGCCGTTTCCACTTGAAGGGCATGGCTGGTCGCAGTATGCCTGTTATCGACGTTCCAACTCAGACAGTTATTACAAATGATTAATCTACTTGATACATATAACTATAGGGTCGCTATTGACAGCTTCGGAGTAGCCCCAGAAGATTCCTCTAGTTTTGAGATTCGTGGCTGGGCTGTTGATTCATTCCGTCATGATACTTTGGCTATCGATTCCAGTGATACCGATGTACGAGTTCGTCGTTTTTCGCGTGAAGATATTTGCACAGTTCATAAAATCAAGTCTGGAATCAAAGTTGCTTTTATTCTTACCTTTCCTAAGCATACGCGTAGCATTCCGCTCACGATTCACACCCCTGGCTCAGATATAGAGTCAACTGTCGATGTTGCTAAGGTGCGTGACCATTTCTTGCTTGAAAAAGCTAAAGTAGTAGGCGAGCGTGCTGGACGTGGAGTAAAGCTCGCTGTGCAACCTTCTCGCTGGAGTAAACTGGTTGATCGAGTGGCTTACTATTCAGGAATCAGGAAAGATTTCTATACAAAATGGTGTGAAAAATATGAAACTTTGACCAAGATTCAAGCAGAGAACGGTACTGCACAAATGAAGGTGCGCCCAAAGTTCTCCATTGTTACACCTGTGTACAACGTAGATGAAAAGTGGCTGCGTGAATTCATCGAGTCCGTGCGTTCACAGTGGTACACAAATTGGGAACTCTGCATCGCTGACGACTGCTCGTCAGCTGAACATGTGCGTAAAGTCCTTGAAGAATATGCTTCAGCCGATTCTCGCATCAAAGTATTCTTCAGAGAGAAGAACGGGGGAATCTCTGAAGCGACAAATAGTGCTATGGCATTGGCTACTGGCGATTTCATTGGCTTCATGGATAATGACGATATTTTAGCTCCTCAAGCGCTGTTCAGAATGGCTCAGGCAATTAATCAGAATGAGATGGTTGATTTCCTCTACTCCGATGAAGACAAGATTAACGAGCGTGGTGAGCGTTTCGACCCATTCTTCAAGCCTGGATTCTCCCCTCAGCTTCTGCGTGGACATAATTACATTACTCATTTCGTAGTTGTGCGCAAAACTGTTGTTGATAAGATCGGTAACTTCCGTGCAGAATTTAGCGGATCGCAGGATTATGATTTTGTGCTTCGTGCAACTCAGGTATCTCGTACTGTTGTTCACGTTCCAGAAATGCTCTATCACTGGAGAACTCTGACAACTTCCGTTGCCGGTGATCCTTATAGTAAGTATTACGCGTATGAGGCAGGTCGCAAGGCCTTGCAAGAAACATTTGATAGAGAAGGTATTAACGCTCAGGTCTCCATGCTTAAACACCTCGGAACATATGGAGTTTCCTATAACCCGGGTAATGCCAAAGTACTCGTTGTGTATTCAGATTTAACTAATGAACAGGTAGAGGAGCTCAAGTCCACCACACAGTATTCTAATGTTGAATATGTTGAGAATACACATACGCATGCCATAGAAGAAGCATTGGAAAAAACTCATGCTGACTATATTGTGCTTGTTTCTGGTGTGCTTCCGCACAAGAGCACGTGGGTCAAAGACTTGCTCTCTGTTACGTGGCAGAAACAAGTTGCTGCAGTTAGCGGTATGGTGATTGACAAACAGTCCCGCGTAGAGATGGCGGGGGTAAGCCTTAAATCTCTTAAGGATGGCAAGCCATTCGATGGAGCCGGCGAATTCTCTGACGACACTGGATACTACTTCCGCGTGGCTCTTCCCCGCGAAATTTTCTCCAGTACAGAACAGATTTTGCTTGTTAATTCCAAGGCTTACAAGTCAGTTGGCTTCATCAACGATGATTTGCCTCGAGGCTTGCGTGGCATAGATTTGTGCGCACGCATAAATGCCGATGGTTTGGGTAATACAATTTTCAACCCTCTTGTTCAGGCAGTTAATCAGAACGATCAGCCTTTGGAAATTTCTAAGAACGATATCAAGAATTATGTAGAAAACCATTCTGGAAAGTTCCGGGATATCTTCAGTCCTGCGGCAATCGTGCCAAAAGACCCAGATGACCATCCTGTTGTTATTGCCATCGATGATGTTAAGGAAGTTGCAGAGAACACATTTGCCGTTACTGGCTGGTCTGCAGACATTCACTTTAAGAATGCAGCAGAAATTTACCTCGATGCTAAGAGCTTTGATAACACTGAAATCTTAGATATCACGCGAGTAGTTCGCCCAGATGTAGCATCTTTCCACGGAATGAATAAAGAAACTGAGCTCGGTTTCATTGTCACAGTGAAAACAACCTCAAGCTCATTTACTCTCGTTGGCTCTACTGAGCATGGCGAAGATACCGTTAAGGTCAATGTTTCTGCAGTTAATCGCGCTTTGAAACGCAGTCGCCGTTACTTGAAGATGGCAAAGCATCCTCGCTCTTTTGCAAAGCGAGTGAATCGTAAGCTCTTTGGTGAAGCTCAGAAAAAGCAGGCTTACGATAAGTTCCTCAAGAATGTAGAAGCTAAGCAACCTAGTTCTACCGTTCTTATTGATGAGAATAGCCCACTTATTTCAATTGTTGTGCCGGTGTACAACGTGGAAGAAAAGTGGCTGCGTAAGTGCGTTGATTCCATTAAGAATCAGACCTACACCAAGTGGGAACTTTGCCTTGCGGATGATTATTCTCCGTCTGCACATGTGCGCCCATTGATTGAGTCAATTCTTAAGGAAGACAAGCGAATTAAGGCTGTGTTCCGTGAGGAGAATGGCCATATTTCTAAGGCGACGAACTCTGCTTTGGAAATTGCCACAGGTGATTTTATTGCATTGATGGATAACGATGATGAGCTTCCAAATAACGCGCTTATGGAAGTTGCTCGCGTAATTGTTGACCATCCTGACGTTGACTTGATTTACTCTGATGAAGACAAGATTGACGAGAATGGCAAGAGGAGTGATCCTGCTTTCAAACCGGATTATTCTCCAGATCTTTTGATGAGCACAAACTACATAAGCCATTTGGGTGTTTACCGCGCATCTATTATGAAAGAGCTTGGCGGATTCCGCTCGGAGTTCGATGGTTCCCAAGATTATGATTTGGTGCTCCGCTTTGTCGAGAAAACAGCTCCAGAGCATATTCACCACATTCCACGCGTGCTGTATCACTGGCGAATGCTACCAACCTCTACTGCAGGGAATCAGTCTGCTAAGGATTACGCATTTGTGGCTGGCCTTAAGGCTGTGCAAGCAGCGCTAGATCGCCGTGGAATCAAGGCAACTGCTCGCCGTAGTTTCCTCAATGGAATTTATGACATCGATTACGATATTGCATCTCATGACATGGTTTCCGTAATCATTCCTACCAAGGATGGTTATGACAATATCGAGCGCAGTGTTAGCTCGATTCTTGAGAAAACCACATACGACAATTATGAAATTGTTATTGCAGATAACGGCAGTACTAATCCGGCAATGCAGACTCTTTACACCGAGCTAGGGCAGAAGGCATCTGAACTTGGCAAGAAGTTGCACGTACTCGATATTGATATTCCATTCAATTTCTCACGCATTAACAATCTTGCCGCGAAGGAAGCTGAAGGAAAGTACCTGCTGTTCCTCAACGATGACACCGAGGTAATCGCGCCAAATTGGATGACTACTATGATTAGCTGGTCTCAGCAAGAACGCGTCGGCATAGTGGGTGCAAAGCTTTATTATCCTAAGGAAGTTATTCAGCACGCAGGTGTTGTGCTCGGCTTGGGTGGCGTTGCAGGCCATGTGTTTGCAGGTGCTCCACGCACAGATATTGGCCAGTATGGCCGATTGATGGAGAACACAAATTACTACGCTCTCACCGCTGCTTGCTTCATGCTTCGTGCAGATGATTTCTGGGCAGTTAATGGCTTTGATGAGACTTTCGACGTAGCCTATAACGATGTTGATATTTGCATTCGCGTGCATGACCAGCTTGGGAGAGATAACGTGTGGGTTCACGAAGCTGAGCTTTACCACTATGAATCCATCACTCGTGGCCATGACGCAGCTTCTCAGAAGAAAATGGAGCGCCTTATGCGTGAGTCTGAGCGTATGCGCAAATTGTATGCAGAAATTATTGACAATGACCCATACTACAATCCGAACTTGTCGCGTACAGATGCACAGCTCACTCCACGTGTAAGTTGATTCTTATTAATCCTCAAGAGGAGAAGGCATAGGCTTCCAGTCTGGGTCATGCAGAATTGTGCGTGAATCCCACCAACCACTAATGAGCTTCTTGACGCCACTGCCAACATGCTCACGATCTACAGTTATAAGGCGGATAACTTCCTTGCAGAATGTTGCCGCCGTGCCAAGAGCAAACATGAACGGCCGATAATCGCCATGAGCCATGAAGTAGCGAGCCATGTAGCCACGGTTGCGCATTATGTGGTAACGGTTCATATCTGATGTGGAGTTGAGTTGGCGTACGCCTGCAATATCCCAATTTGCAATGGTGCGGGTACGGCTCAATACTTTATCTGGAATAACAATAGGATTTGTTACCTTACTTGCGAGATAGCCGTACATGGTGTCATCCCAGTAAATAAAGAAGCGACTATCAGGGAAGCCAATCTGCTGCACAATATTGCGACGGAATAATCCGCCTTCGAAGCACATGGTGTTCATTACGCGATACCCGGCAGATCCGAATGCTGCAGGAGCGATTGGGTTAGGAATACCCATGGAAACAATGAACTGATATTGCCAGTAGAAGTCTCCGCCATCATAGTCATAGCGACTACCCTGAATCACGTCGTGTCTAGGCATCCACTTGCCGAGTTTTTCAAGGGCATCAGAAGTCACAGCAACATCGTCATCCATCACCCAGAACCACTCAGCACCAAGCTTATATGCACGTTGCATGCCAGCAGAGAAGCCGCCTGCACCCCCAGTGTTCTCAGTCATCGCTTGGTAAACCACGCGTTCGCTATTTCCTTCAGCGTCTGCAGTAGTTGTGCCCCAAGCTTCTTTTAAATCAGCACTGAACTGCTTAGTCATAGATTTAGTTTGTTCTGAACCTTCATTGTCGATGATGATAATTCGCCATGGATGCACTGTTAAAGTTTTATAGGAATCCATAAGCTTTTCAAGCAATTCTTGACGTTTATATGTCACTACTACGATTGCCAATTTTTCGCATAATTGCTGTGCTGTTTCAAGAGAAGTTTGAGAAGCTGTCATGGTCCCATTCTTGCACATGTGCAGAATATTAGACGATATGTGCTAATCAGGAGTAAAGTTGCTGCTTTGTACGGTAATGTGAAGAAGATTTGAGAATTGCATAACTCGTTTGAGGGAGGTGGCACTGATGGTATCGGATGCTGCTTTTGAAGCATGTATGGCGAAAATGCGTGACAACGATGTCTCTGATGTTGCTATTGCTCAATTTACGCGCCTGTATGAGGCGTGGCAGGCGGATGAAACTGGTTGGATTCGCGAGGAGGATGTTGAAGCAGTAAAACAAGTCCCTCATGTTCAGGACATTCGCAAGAGTAGCGATCCACAGCGCAATCATGATGCACTTGCTAAAACAGTTATGCTAAAGCTTAATGGCGGTCTTGGAACCTCAATGGGCTTAGATAAGGCAAAATCGCTTCTTAACGTGCGCCGTCACAAAGCTCGTAAAATGACCTTCTTGGACATTATTCTCGGGCAAGTTATCACAGTTCGTCAGCGTCAAAACGTTAATCTTCCGCTTGTTCTGATGAATTCGTTCCGCACATCTAGGGATTCACTTGCCGTAGTCAAAAAAAACCGTAAGTTCCATCAAACAGAAGTGCCGTTGGAAATTATTCAGCATCGTGAACCTAAGATTGTGGCTCATACCGGACGCCCTGTAAGTTTTGCAGAGAATCGTGAATTGGAGTGGTGCCCATCTGGGCATGGTGATGTATTCAGCACTTTATGGGAATCAGGATTGCTCGATACCCTGCAAAATCAGGGCTATGAGTATCTATTTATCTCTAATTCAGATAACTTAGGAGCTCGCCCATCGTCAGTTATTTCTGGAGCATTTGCGGACTCCGGGGCGCCTTTTATGGTTGAAGTTTCGCGTCGTACGTCAGCAGACCGCAAGGGCGGCCATATTGTGCGTGATAAAAAAACTGGTGCATTGATATTACGCGAGATGAGCCAAGTGCATCCTGACGATAAGTCGAAGGCAACGAATGTTAAACGTCACCCGTACTTCAATACCAATAATATTTGGGTGCGAATTAGTGCATTAAGGAAGATTTTGCGCGAATACGGCGGTATACTTCCATTGCCAGTTATTCGTAATGCGAAAACTGTTGATCCAACAAATCCTGCGTCTACTCAGGTTATCCAGCTTGAGATTGCAATGGGGGCAGCTATTGGTCTGTTCCCAGACGCAATCTGCATTGAGGTAGACCGTCAACGCTTCTTACCAGTGAAGACTACGAATGATCTCTTTATTTTACGTTCAGATCGCTTCCATTTAACTGACGCATATGAGATTGAGGACGGCAACTACATCTTTCCAGATATCGACTTAGACCCGCAGTATTACAAGAATATCAGCGATTTTGACGAGCGTTTCCCCTACGGAGTTCCGTCTCTCGCCGCTGCCAATTCCGTTACAATTCGTGGTGATTGGACTTTCGGGCATGACGTACGTTGCTTTGCAGATGCCGTTTTGGAGGACCAAGGCATGCCTTCATACGTTCCGAATGGTGAGTTCTTTGGTCCGCACGGTGTAGAACCAGATGAATGGCTTTAGAGTGAGGTCTAGCAAGAAAAGATAGACCTGTCTAATAACCCTCCTCAATCGTGATTATTGCGCTGCTGCTGTGAGCATGGGTGCAATAACTGTGTCATATGTAGTCAGTGCAGTATTTATGACTTGGTGCATGTCGTAATACGCATAGGTTCCTAGACGGCCGCCAAATACTACATCTGGCTCGGCTGCTGCTTTTCTCTTGTACTGTTCGTAGAGATTGCGGTCTTCAGCCGTGTTGACAGGATAATATGGCTCATCTTCACGCGAGGCAAAGCGGCTATATTCTTCCCAAACAATGGTTTTGTTTGGGTTTTGCTGATTTGCGCGCTCAGGATTGAAATTCTTGAACTCGATTGCGCGAGTATAAGGAACATCTGAATCTGCATAATTCATAACAGGAATGCCAAAGTGATCACCTTCGTCATATCGTTGTTCCTTAAAATCAACGGTACGCCACTTGAGCTCTCCAAGATCGTAATCGAAATAGCGATCAACTGGGCCAGTGTAAATCACAGGAACTCGACCAATGAGAGCCTTTTTACTCCATGGCTGGGATTCATCGAAGAAGTCTACATTAAGGCTCACCGCGATGTGCTCATTATCAATCATGCGCTCAAACCATGCAGTGTATCCATCGGTTGGTAGCCCCTCCCATGTGTCTTTGAAATAGCGGTTATCATAGTTAAAACGCACTGGAAGACGACGAATAATAGAAGCAGGAAGTGCACTTGGGTCTGTCTGCCATTGTTTAGCAGTGTAGTTGCGGATGAATGCATCATAAAGGGGCTTGCCAATTAGCTTCTGGCCTTGTTCGTCTAAATTTTGCGGTTCAATATCTGCATATTCGCCAGCTTGTTCTTCGATAAGAGTTTTTGCTTCAGAGGGTGTGTAGTGGGCGTGGAAAAATTGGTTGATAGTACCAAGATTGACCGGTAGAGGAAAAACCTCGCCATTATGGGTCGTGTAGACGCGATGTACATAATTGGTAAAGCTCGTAAAACGATTTACGTAATTCCACACTCGCTTATTAGAAGTATGGAACAGATGAGCACCATATTTGTGCACTTCTGCGCCAGTTTCTGTATCAAAATATGAGTAAGCATTTCCGCCAATATGACTACGAATATCAATGATGTGAACATATTTGTCAGTATGCTCGGCGATTTGCTGAGCAGTAGTTAAGCCAAAGAGTCCAGCGCCAACAATTACAATATCTGCTTTAATTCCGTTGAATTCAATAGTCATAAATTCTATAGTAACGCGAAGTGAAAATAACGCAGATGAACTCCTATTGAGTTTCCTGCTGAGTAAGGCTTTAGCGCCTAACTAATTTTCTAGTTTCAGCCGGCATGTAGTATAGGAACACTGCAGAAACGACTCAGGAGGATTATGGCGAACAGGGCATTCTCTCAAACCCCATTGATACCAAGAAGTTCGCGTGGCACAGGCAGCGGCAGTAACAATGGCAGCAAGAGAGGGAAAGGCCCAAATTCGAACCTGAGGCGAAACCTTGAAATTGCGCGCGCTGCAGCTTTGTGGGTTATAGCTGCTGTACTCGTTATTGGCCTTGTTTACGGCGTGATGCACATAGTTCAGCGCCAACAAGCCATCAGCACGGCGCAAGAAAATCAGTCAGCTACGTACAAATCATACTCATTTGACGCAGGATACATTATCTCCGATTCGCAATTCTTTGACGGCGATGCGATGACCGCTAAGCAAATCCAGCGATTCCTCAATAAGCGCGGATCTAAATGCTCTGGTGAATATTGCCTTTCAACTCTTAAAGTGACCACGTCTAAGGAAACTTCGGATTCGCTCTGCGACGGTTATAACGGTGGAAGTGGCTCTGGTCATGAAACAGAATCGGCCGCAACTGTTATCCGCAAGGTTGGCGCGAGCTGCGGAGTAAGCCAAAAAGTCCTACTGGTAATGCTTGAGAAAGAGCAGGGGCTTATTACGGCAAAGTCTCCCACAGAAACGCAGATTAAGGCAGCACTTGGGCTTTCTTGCCCAGACACTGCGGCCTGTGACACTGCCTATGCAGGATTCTTTCAACAGGTGTGGGGTGCGGCGCATCGCTTCAAGTACTATCAGGCGCATTCTTCGCAGTATTCCTACCACAAGCAGCAGTTAAATTACATTCTGTACAATCCAACGCAATCATGTGGCGGATCAAACGTCTACATTTACAATGATGCTACTGCTCTGCTGTATATTTACACTCCATATCAGCCGAACACTGCTGCTTTGAAGGCCGGCTATGGTACCGGTGATTCTTGTTCAAGTTATGGAAACAGGAATTTCTCTTTGCTCTACCGCCAATGGTTTGGCAACCCAACGCTTTCTTAGGACTCTTTCTTAAATCACTTTTTAAGTTACTTTCTTAATTTCCTCGTATTGTTTGCGTTACATCAGATTTTGAGTATGCACGTCGGCTCAATGCTGTATCCTTGAAAAGTTGCTCAACTTGAGCACGCGTAAACACATTCTCCTGCTGCAGAACGTCTGTGGCCGAATGACCGAAGGAGGTGGGTGATGTCTGCGCATAAATATGAACTCATGCTTATTGCTGATCCTGAACTGGACGAGCGTGCAGTGAAGAAGTTGGTAGAGAAGTATCTCGAAACTGTCACCAATGAAAAGGGTACCGTAGAAGACACCGATATTTGGGGTCGCCGCAAGCTTGCTTACGAAATTGATGGCAAGACTGAGGGTAACTACGTAGTTGTTAATTACACCGCTGAGCCTGCAACCAGCGACGAGCTTGATCGTTTGCTGAACCTCAACGAGTCCATTATCCGTACGAAGATTCTTCGCAAGGATGCTAAGTAAAGCGTTCTGATGCTTTACAAACATTCGTCAAATCGTTAAAGCTAAGACGATAAATACGTTAGGCGAGAAACTTATAAGGTTTTAATAAAGATTCTTGTGAATGCTTACACATTTTTAAGAAGCGTATACAGGAATTTGTAAAGGTTGGAGGCAGTGTATGGCTGGAGATACACAAATTACTGTGATTGGCAATCTTGCTGCTGATCCTGAGGAAATTCAAGGTCGTAATGGCAGGGGAGCAAGATTCTCGATTCTTTCGACTCCTTCTACTTATAACCGTCAAACGAACAGCTGGGATAATGGTGAAACATTGTCTATGCGCTGTATTGTTTGGGATTCTGGCCGCACTACTTTGGCTTCCAATATTCTGGCGAGCCTTTCAAAAGGTACACGAGTTATTGCACAAGGAAATCTTGTTCAGAATTCCTATGAAACTAGCAATGGTGAGCGCCGTTACAGCGTTGAGCTTCGTGTGACTGAAATTGGTCCTGCGTTGACTCGCAACACTGCACAGGTAACTCGCGTGCAGTCTGCTGGCGGCGGATTCCAGAATGGTCGAGGCGGTTTTGCAGGATCAAGTTCCAATGCAAACAGCAATGGTTATCAGAGTGGCTTGAATGCTGCTCCTAACTACTCAGCACAGACTCCAGCTGCTGACCCGTTCGCAAGTTCACCATCTACGTCTGGCTCAAATCCTTACGATTTCGGTAGTTCGAATGGTTTTGGATCTAACGACGATTTCGGCTCAGATGAGGATATCTTTTAGATATTTTCGAAGAAGCTATCTTCAAAACTTTATAAACGTTATTCGCACAAGTTCAAGGAGTGCATATGTCACGCAAGAGGCCACAGCCACCGGTTAAGCCTTTCAAGAAGAAGCCAAACCCACTCAAGGCTGCAAAGATTACTGAGATTGATTACAAGGACGTTGCGTTGCTTCGCAAGTTCGTTTCCGACCGCGGCAAGATTCGTTCCCGTCGCATCACCGGCGTTACCGTGCAGGAACAGCGCAAGATTTCACGTGCAATTAAGAACGCACGCGAAATGGCTCTTCTACCTTACGCAACCAACGGTCGCTAAATTTAGAGAGGTTAACAAACATGGCTAAAGACACCAAGGTTATTCTTCTCGACGCAGTTTCTGGCTTAGGTCAGGCTGGCGACGTTGTTGAAGTAAAGTCCGGTTACGCACGTAACTTCCTTCTTCCACAGGGTCTCGCTTTTGCATGGACCAAGGGTGCTGCAGCTCAGATTGAACAGATGCAGCGCGCACGCCGTGCACAGGCTCTCGCGTCCCGCGAGGACGCAGTAGCAGCAAAGACTGCAATCGACGGTTCTACAGTTGAAATCGCTGCAAAGGTTTCCGAATCTGGAAAGCTCTTCGGCGGCATTAACGCAGAGGCAGTAGCAGCAGCTCTTCAGGCTAAGGGTACCGCAGTTTCTGCAAAGACTATTACCGTTGAAACAATCAAGACCACTGGCGAATTCCCTGCAACCGTACAGTTGCACCCAGAAATTTCCGCACAGTTCACCGTCAAGGTTGTTGCTGCCTAAGTAAGCTATCTAAGAAATATCTGAATAAGAATAATTAGAAGACTTACTTGATATTGGCTGATTACCCGTAATTTTCGGGTCTAAGACTGCATTTCCTCCTCCCATCGAGAGAGAAAATGCAGTCTTTTCTTTTTCTTCTTTCTCTCTGCCGTCCTTTTGCAGCCTCCGACTGTTTCTTCAGGTGTTCCTCCAGCTGTTTCTGCTGCTGCCTGGTGCTTGTTTCAGACACTCCCGTTTTCTCGAACACTTCGTTCAACTAGTCGAACATTTTGATAGGGAAAACGAGAGTGTATGAGCAGGACTTCCCGTAACGTGGTTTTGTGCGTATAAAGGGAATATTCATGCGCCATTCAAGTTTTTATCCTTAAGATGTGTTTGACTGGGTACGTGAAAAATTTGTTTGCACAACTCGTGAAATTTGGCCTTATCGGCGTTATCGCATTTGTCATTGATTACGGTATTCTCAATCTTCTCGTTCACTTTGGCATGAATGGAGTGCTTGCTGCGGCAGTTTCTTTCACTATTTCGCTTATTTTCAATTACTTGGCTAGCATGAAGTTTGTTTTCGTTCACCGTGATGATATGGCTCGCTGGATGGAAATGGCTATCTTTCTTCTGTCTTCACTAGTCGGTTTGGGGATTAACGAGATAATCATTTGGATTGCAACAGACGTGATGCTCCCTGCTGATGCGATTACTTCAAATCATGTTAAGTATGTTCTTTTTCTCAATATCGGGAAAATTATTGCAACCATAGTCGTGGCAATTTGGAATTTCGTTATTCGAAAGTGGCTGCTTGATGCACCAGATCCGAATAAGCCAGTAAACGAAAATTCTATTGCGCATAAGCTTGGCACATGGTCTCTTACACACGGACCACAGGAAAAATAGTAAGAAAGCACAGGTGAAACGATGCCAGTTATTCATACTCACGTCAGCGTTGAAACAACTCCAGAGCAGCGCGAGACATTGAAGTCAGCGTATGGCAGCCTTATCAGCTTGATTCCTGGAAAGTCTGAAGGATGGCTTATGTGCCCCTTTGAAGACAATATGCCTATCTACTTTGGTGGAGATAATAGCAAACCAGCAGCATACGTTGAAGTTAATGCCTTTGGCCATTCTGAAATTTCGTCTGACGTGTGGAACTCTATGACTGCTCGCATTATGCAAGCTTTAGAAGATGTGCTAGGTATTCCACAAGATCGCACATATATTCGTTACACAGCTACCAGAGATTGGGGCTGGAACGGCGGAAACTTCTAGCCAGACCAACAGACCACATAAATAGACTACATAATCGCAAGGAGGCAGCATGGGCAACACAACCATTCATATGGTTCGGCACGGTGAAGTGCTAAACCCAGATCACCTGCTATATGAGCGGCTACCAGGCTTCCACTTGTCAGATCGTGGTCTTCGGATGGCAAAAGCAACTGGTGCATATATGGCCTCGGAAGAATCCATGCGTACAGCAGCAGCAATTTTCTGTTCTCCACTCGAACGCACTGTTGGAACAGCAGGAGCGATTCGAGATGCGATTAACCCGGTTCGTCCAGCTCATATGACCAAGCTTGAACTGAATACTGATGAGCGCATTATTGAGGCGCGTAATGAGTTTCGTGGTAAGCGCATCGGTTATGGTGAGGGAGCATTGTGGCGCAATGGGAACTGGCACTTGGTCTTGAATCTCTATAAGCCTAGCTGGGGTGAGACCTACAAAGAAATTGCTGCCCGCGTTAGCGAATTTGTGTATGAAAAAGTAGATGAATTTGATGGCGAGAATGTGATTGTTGTCAGCCACGAATCGCCAATATGGTCTTTTAGGCATCTGCTAGAAACTGGGCATCCTGAGCACAATATGCTCCTTCGTCACACAGCCTTGGCATCGGTAACATCATTGACATTCGAGGCTGAATCGCACAGGCTCTTGGGAATTCGCTATGCCGACCCTGCTGCGGATATTGAGTGAACATTGGGCGAATGTCGAATAGAGTAAAACTTAGTGTCAGGAGGGATTCTAATGACTTTTGATTTCACGGGTGCTGATTATTCCCTGCACAATGAGCATGTGAGCAAAGCAGCTCAGGCGGCGCGTGATTTAGTAGCTTTGTGGCCTTTAACTGACCATATGAATCTTGATAACGATTTAAAGTACGGTGAGAATTTTCAAGTGCGCCAGGCTCAAGAGTTTGCGCTTCTTGTGGCAGATAACATCACTATTGCCGATACGGAATACGTGTATGAAGGTGCGGATGAGATTCCAGGGCGTCCTCAAGAAATTGTAGATGCCTTACTTTCTGCGATTGACGCATACGACGCTGCATATGATTTCCAAGAGACTTTGAACGTTTCAGAATTGTCGGATGCTGCTGAAGCCATATCTGGTAAAGCTTTAAGTGCCGAATCCATGAGTGAAGTGCACAATCTTATTACTCAGGCTCAGAGCGAGGTTGAGCATGCTGATAACTTGGATTTGGAACAAGAACATATGATTCTTGTGGCTGCTGAAATTTATATGAAGTTTGCTGCTATAACTGCTCAGTTTGATAGCGACAATATTAATGGCCGTGCTGTGGCTGCGGCCTTGTTCCTTAAAGGGGTGAGCGGTAATTGGGGGCTTCCTCCTATTGTTGTTGACCATGAGCGCCTTATTTCGTGGCTTTCTGCGCCTCTAAACGAGCTTGTTGAAGATTATGCACAGCTTGCGGCGCAGGAATGGGAGCGTCATCGTGTTGATGTTTTATGGAATCCAGATGAGGCAAAGCGCTTAGCAAAAGAAGAAGATGAACGTAAAAGCAAGGAAGCGCTCGCAGCTAAGTTTGCACACATCAAAGATGACCCAAATAAGCCTCATGTGGAACTGTAGGTTTTCAGTTATAAAAGATTGCAAAAGTGTAAGGAAGATTGCAATACCTTGAGGTGTGAGGCCACGAATATAAATATCTTCCAAAGAAACAAAAAGTCCTGCCCATATAACGATTATGAGCAGGACTTTAGCGTACTAACGCCGTAGATATTGAATATAGCGCTATAGGTGCAGACTACTAAGATTCTGAGGAAGTGTCAGAAGGTGCAGTGTCTGTCGAAGTGTTGGTTTGTGGGGCAGTGTAAGTAGATTCACTCGAAGATGATGGCTGACCATATTGAGATTGGTCATACTGCGTTTGGTTATATTGCGGCTGTCCATATTCAGATTGATTGTATTGAGGTTGACTATACGGTGATTGAACTGGCTGAACTGGCTGAACTGGCTGGCCGTACTGCTGAGCATTCTTGTCAAAGCGAGTGCCGCGAGCATCGCTCCGTGAAGCCATCAAGACGATAGAGACAATAGCCGCAGCCAACAGAACGAGTACGCCTAGGAACATCAGAACGATTCCGCCGCCTGTCATGCTGCTGGCGCCATAATAATTAGAGTAGGAAGAAAAAGCTGTGAAAATTGCATAGCCGCCGCCTGCAGCCATCATTATAATGCTGATAAACATTGCGCCATAGATACCTGCGAGCCACCAGCCGCTACGATTTGTGTCATGCAAACGGCGAACTGAAACAGCAAGAGTAGGAACAAGCGTAGCAAGTCCCCACAGGCTCACGAGGAATCTAAGATCTCCATTCGACGCCTGTGAAAGCATGTTAAGAACAAAAGTGATGATGGCATTTGCGAGTACCCACCACCAATATTCGCCACGGGATGCACGTCCAGTGAACACAATGTACTTCTTAAAGTAACGAACAACTGCCTGCGCCATGTTAATGCCGTACCAAGGCTGATCCAGTGGAGGTTCATTAGTAAAAGCAGGGTTTGGCTGCGGTTGACCGTTCGTAGGCATTCCATTCGTAGGTGTGCCATTCATTGGAGCACCATTATTTACAGGCTGACCGAAGTTCTGCTGTGATTGCTGGTCTGCGGTATTTTGACCGTATGGGGAGGGGGCGTAGCCATTAGGCTGAGTCATTCTTCTTCCTCTCTCGAATGCTTGTGAAAGCTCACTTATCAGTTCACTTATTCATTATCGCAGGTAATTGGCGTGAACTCAAGCTAATTCTTAATCAATCGAATCCTCAGAAGCTGGCCCAAGTAGTAGGTTTTCTACAAAACTGACAATTCCAAGGAGTATAGCCGTAGCAATGATGATGGCAAAGGTGGCAGAAAAAATTAGAGGAGTTCTGAATGAGTTATAAGCTGCCTGAAGCCAGATGCCAAGCCCATAGCGAGCTCCCATATATTCCGCAGTGGCTGCTGTAGCAAACACATAAGTGGCGGCGATGCGAATTCCACCAAAGATTTGACGTGCGGCCACGCGTAATTGTACGTGCCATAAAGTCCATATCCGTGTTGCGCCACATGTTAATGCCACATCTGCAAAATATTGCGGAACAGCCATTAATCCGCGGCAGGTTTGAACAGCAATTGGGAAAATACTAAACACAATTATCAATGCAATTTTCCCTGAAACATCAAAACCAAACCAGATAATAAAAAGCGGGGCAATCGTAATTAAGGGGAGAGTTTGTGCGCCTGTAAGCAATGGATATACCGTAGCGTGTAAAAGTCTCGAACTGTAAAGCCCAACCCCGAGAGCAATGCCAATCACAATAGAAAAAGCAAAACCTATAAGAGCTTCATAACTGGTTACATAAAGTGCGGTAGAAAGGCTTTTCCAATTGAGAATTGTAGCCTTCCAAATAGTGCTGGGTGAGGAGATTACGCGTTCTGAGACGTGGCAAATATCCACAGCTGCTTCCCACACGATAAAAAGCACAATAACTGTTGCGGCGCTTGGCAAGTAGCGCATCCACGAGCTGAGTTTGCGGGATGTCATAAAAAATCTTTCATACAAAAAGCTTCAATCTTGAGTGAATGCTGCCACCAATCACTGCAAAGACAATAGTAAACCAAGCATGCAACACCGCACTCCACACGTCTGTGCAACGGGGCACAATAGACTTCATGACTGAAACCACAGCTTTGACTGATAAGACTGAAAATAAAGATAAGGATAGCCGTGCGGATGCAGCTGATAAGGCTGGCAACATGGCAAAACCAGAATTGCCAGAAAACGTTCGTGTGCGCTTCTGCCCTTCGCCAACGGGTACTCCTCACGTGGGTATGATTCGCACTGCTCTATTTAATTGGGCTGAAGCACGTCATACTCATGGAACCTTTGTTTTCCGAATTGAAGATACAGATGCTGCTCGTGATTCTCAGGAAAGCTATGATCAGATTCTTGAATCCCTCAATTGGCTTGGAATTGATTGGGACGAAGGCATTAACGTCGGTGGAGAGCATGGGCCTTACCGTCAGTCTGAGCGTACAGACATTTATAAGAAAGTAGCACAACAGCTTCTCGATGCTGGCTATGCATATGAGTCCTATTCAACGTCAGAAGAGATTCAGGCTCGTAACGAGGCAGCTGGGCGTCCCGCGGCATTTGGTTACGACGGTTATGATCGCACCTTGACAGAAGAGCAGAAGGCCGCATTCCGCGCAGAAGGCCGCAAGCCAGCCCTTCGCATGCGTATGCCAGATGAGTCTGTGGTATTTAATGATCTTATTCGCGGCGAAATTGAGTTCAAAGCTGGCTCTGTTCCGGATTATGTGATTGTTCGTCCTAATGGGGATCCTCTTTATACTCTTACTAATCCTGTCGATGATGCAATGATGGAAATCAATGTGGTGCTTCGTGGCGAAGATTTGCTCAGCTCCACTCCACGCCAGATTGTGCTCTACCGGGCGTTGATGGAACTTGGTATCGCAAAATCTGTTCCTTTATTCGGCCATATGCCTTATGTGATGGGGCAGGGCAAGAAGAAGCTTTCCAAGCGAGACCCCGAATCTAACCTGTTCCTGCACCGCGAAAATGGCTTCATCCGCGAAGGATTGCTTAACTATTTGGCTCTACTTGGATGGTCGCTTTCTGCAGACCGCGATGTGTTTAGTATGGATGAGCTCGTTGAGAATTTTGACGTGCGCAATGTTAAAGCAAATCCGGCTCACTTCGATTTAGATAAGGCTATCGCAATCAATGCGGAGCATATTCGCATGCTTGATCCTCAGGATTTCCTCAACCGCTCTGTGCCTTATCTGCACCGTGATGGCGTTGTAAGCGCTGATTCTTGGGACGCTTTGACAGACCGTGAACGCCGTATTTTGAGTGAAAGTGTTGAATTAGTTCAGCCTCGTGTGCGTTTGCTCGGTGAGGTTTCAGGCATGGTTGGTTCCCTCTTAAGTGAAGAAGGCTATATTGAGCCAGAAGCTGATGCTCGCAAGCAGCTCAAGGAATCTGCTGGAGATGTGCTTGACGCAGCAGTTGCAGCTCTTGGAACAGTTTCTGAAGATAATTGGAAGACAGATTTCATTCACGAATTGCTCAACAAAGTATTAGTGGAGGAGGGTGGATTTAAGCCACGTTTGGCATTTGGCCCTGTGCGTGTAGCTGTTTCTGGTCGTCGTGTTTCACCTCCTTTGTTTGAGTCAATGGAAATTCTTGGAAAAGATTTAGTAATTTCACGACTCGCTGAGTTGCGGAAAAATCTTTAACGTGTATAGTTGATATCCGTTGCTTTGACGGCAGCGGAATTACAGGCCCCCATCGTCTAGTGGTCTAGGACATCGCCCTCTCACGGCGGCAACATGGGTTCAAATCCCATTGGGGGTACCACGTTCATTAGTTATCTGGTGAACTATTGGGGTATGGTGTAATTGGCAACACAGCTGATTCTGGTTCAGCCGTTCTTGGTTCGAGTCCAGGTACCCCAGCCAATAGCCTCTCTTTGGAGAGGTTTTAGTTTTTATTTAGCAATGTTTGACGTAAGCTTTTGTGTATGCCTGATTCAGATTCTTCAATAACGTCAGTTCACGCTAAAGCCGAGCAGGTTCGCAAAGATGTTGCTCATAGCTCAGACAGGGCAGTAGCCCGCGTGTACTCTGCTGTGAAGGCAAAGAAGGCAAAAGTGGGAGCTGGCCAAAGCGAAGATAATAGGTCGCTTTCTATTTCTGCGCGTCTACACCGTTTGCAATTTCACACATCTGGAAAATTTCGTGTATTGCAATTGGCTGATATTCAGGATGGGCCAAAAATTTCAGCGGATACGATTCGCTTAATTGAATCTGCATGTGATGCTGCTCGGCCAGATCTTGTAGTGTTTACCGGAAATCAGATTGCGGGTTATGACCCTGCATATGCAGAAACGTATCGCAAGCGCCGTTGGGCAACGAATTGGGATGGTGTATATGCCGTTCGTCGCAACATTATGCGCGGATTTTCTAGTGGCGCTAATGCCAATTCTGCTGATTCTCATGCTGCTAAACATGAACGCCGTGAGGATCTTGATGAAGAATATGCTGCACACATTAAGAAAACAAAAGAACTCGTAACAAAAAGTATCACGCAATTTCTCCAGCCTCTTATTGACCGCGATATTCCATTTGCTGTGACCTATGGAAATCATGATTTTCAATGCGGTATTGATATTCCGCAGCTTGACGAGATTTATCGGTCGTTCCCTGGCTGCGTGAATCCAGATATGGGGAAGAGCGCCTCGGCCGAAGAGATTCGTGAGTCGGCCGGTTCATTGCTTACAAAGCAGAGCGTGATTACATGCCAAGAAGGCACTTTTAGCTTGCCTGTGCTCGATCAAGATGGTGAAATAACAGTTCTAGGTCTCACGGTTCTTAATTCCGGCGATTATGCACGCGAAGGTGGATATGGTCACCCCAGCAAGAAAGCACTGAAATTCTTAAGGACTTCTCCTACAAAAATTGGTGCAAAGTCTATGATTTTTCAGCATTTGCCATTAGAACAGTATTACCGTTTGCTGAAGCCTGTTTCTGCAACTACTGCGCACGCTATTCAAGGCTATGCTCCGTACGACAGTAAATGCTTCGTTATTGACCCAGAATTAACCGAGTCAGGCAGCTATGTGGGCGAAGGAATCAGTTGCCCACAGCATGATTCTGGTGAATTTGATGTAATGAAGGCTACGAACGGTTATTTCGCGTTGTGTTCTGCGCATGATCATCGCAACGGTTTTGCTGGCAGAGTAGATGGGATTCTACTTTGTGCAACTCCTACATGCGGTTTTGGATCATATGGGCCAGTGCCAAAACTTCGCGCTGCGCGTCTTTTTGAATTTGATATTCGCCACCCATATGAGCCGCGTACTCAGTTACTTGAATTTGGGGAGATTGTCGGCAAGCCCTCTACGCATAAGGCATACACATATGCAATGAGCTACATGCCAACTTCTGCAGGAGACGCTACCAATCTACTGCGTAAACCTGGCGTTTTTGCCTCAATAATCGCAGGTATAGCAGGGATTTTTGCCTCACTAGGATTCAAAAAGAAAAACTAGAAAATTTTGCTGGTTTGCTGGTCTACCAGTTTATTTGCTCGCCGTTCGCCCGCTTGCTCAGCTGTTTTAATTGATAGCACTTGCTTGAGCACGAGCCAAAGTTTCAGAAAGGTATTTGCCTGCACTCATAACTAGCGGGGCAAAATGACGTCCGGGTGAAATTCCCATGCGATCCGTCGGGCCAGAAATAGAAATAGCTGCAATAACCTGACCAGAAGCATTGCGGATTGGTGCAGATACGGAAGAAACTCCGCGCTCACGTTCGTTGACAGACTCAGACCATCCACGCTTGCGCACGGAATTAAGTGTTGCTGTGGTGAAGTGCGCATGGCGAAGTCCTTGATGGAGTTGTTCGGGGTCTTCCCACGCTAAAAGAATATGGGCGGCGGAGCCTGCTTCCATAGAAAGCATTGCGCCCACTGGAACAGAATCGCGAAGGCCATTAGCGCGCTCTACAGCGGCAATGCACACACGCATGTCACCTTGACGGCGGTAAATCTGCGCAGATTCACCAGTGCGGTCAAGCAAAGTTTGCAAAATCGGTTCGCTAGCAGTTAATAGGCGATCTTCACCAGCAGCTGTAGCTAACTCGGCAAAACGAGAGCCAAGAGTAAAACGACCATGCTGATCTCGTGCAATAAAGCGATGGCGTTCCAAAGCGATGGCCAAACGGTGAGCGGTTGGGCGAGCTAATCCAGTATCTCCCACAAGCTGTGCTAAAGTAGCAGGGCCGCGCTCAAGGGCATCCAGAATAAGAGCTGCCTTATCAAGAACTCCAACGCCAGAGTGCACAGCCTTATCGGTTATTGATGTTGATTCTGAATTAGTAACCATAAGCACATTAAATCATCTCAAATAGTGAAATGCAAATGTTTGTCACTTGACCAATTTGGCGTGTCGTGTAAGTGACTCAAAGTGTTGCTGGTGTGTACTAAATATTGACGATGTAATGAACGTTGCGTCGGTTCAAAAGTCTTGGAATTTAAGAACTTTTCGAGATAGCTGTCTCGTGTCAAAGGGTGGACAGTCTGCATGTTTGAACACTGATGTTCCGTATTATGAGAGCACTTTATAGGAAATAAATGTCGAAAAAGTATTGACAACTTCGCGATTGTGTTGCAGAAGTTGCCTTACGAGGAGGATTGCCATGGGAAAAACGATGGCTGAAAAAGTGTGGGCAGATCATCTTGTCCGCAAGGGAGAAGATGGTTCTCCAGACCTCATTTATATCGACCTGCAGCTTATGCATGAGGTGACAAGTCCACAAGCTTTTGAGGGTTTGCGACTTGCTGGCCGCAAGCCACGTCACACTGATTTGACGATTGCAACCGAAGATCACAACACTCCAACGTTCAATATTGATAAGCCAGTTGCAGATAAAACGTCTGCCATACAGATTTCAACATTGGAAAAGAATTGCAAGGAGTTTGGCGTTCGGCTGCATCCTTTGGGTGACGCAGACCAAGGTATTGTGCACGCTATAGGGCCACAACTGGGGTTGACCCAGCCTGGCATGACTGTTGTATGCGGTGATTCCCATACCTCCACGCACGGTGCTTTTGGTGCAATGGCATTCGGTATCGGTACTTCTGAGGTTGAGCATGTTTTGGCCACTCAGACCCTCTCACTCAAGCCTTTTAAGACTATGGCTATCAACATTTCTGGTGAATTGCCACAAGGAGTAACGTCTAAAGATATTATTCTGGCTATCATCGCAAAAATTGGTACTGGCGGTGGGCAAGGTTACGTGCTGGAGTACCGCGGTGAAGCAATTCGCAAGCTTTCTATGGAAGCACGCATGACCATATGCAATATGTCCATTGAAGGTGGTGCACGCGCGGGTATGATTGCTCCAGATGAAACTACTTTTGAATATCTGAGGGGTCGTCCACATGCTCCAGAAGGTGAGATGTGGGATAAGGCAGTTGAATATTGGAAGTCTCTATGCACAGATGATGACGCAGTGTTCGACCGCGAAGTTGATTTAGATGCCTCTGAACTTTCACCATTTGTTACGTGGGGAACGAATCCTGGTCAGGGATTGCCAATCAATGCTTCTGTTCCAGATCCTGCTGACTTCACTGATGAAAGCAAACGCGTTGCCGCTCAGCGCTCGATTGAGTACATGGGGCTGACTCCAGGCACTCCTTTGAAGGACATTGCAGTAGATACCGTATTCATTGGCTCATGCACGAATGGTCGCATCGAAGATTTGCGCGCTGCGGCATCTATTATGAAGGGACGCCATAAGGCGAAGAATCTCCACCGTGTGCTTGTGGTTCCTGCATCTTCTCGTGTGCGTTTGCAGGCTGAAGAAGAAGGCTTAGATAAGATTTTCACAGATTTTGGTGCAGAGTGGCGCAACGCCGGTTGCTCCATGTGCTTGGGTATGAATACCGATCAGATGGTTGCTCATGAGCGCTCTGTTTCCACGTCTAACCGTAACTTCGAAGGGCGCCAGGGTCGTGGAGCGCGCACCCATTTGGTATCCCCACTTGTGGCTGCTGCTACTGCAATTCGTGGCACAATCAGTTCTCCGGCAGATTTATAAATCAGCGTAGGCAAGCTAAAGCTAAATAGGCAAGTAAGTCAAAAGTCGAAAGTAAATCAAAGGTTTAGGTATTATTCATGGAAAAATTGACCACAGTAACCGGTGTTGCTGTTCCGTTGCGGCGTTCAAACGTTGATACTGACCAAATTATTCCTGCTGTGTTCTTGAAGCGCGTCACTCGTACAGGCTTTGAAGATACACTGTTCTATGCATGGCGGCGCGATCCAGAGTTTATTTTGAATAAGGAAGCTTATAAGAATCCTCAGATTCTCGTTGCAGGGCCAGATTTTGGAACTGGTTCTTCACGCGAGCACGCTGTGTGGGCACTGCACGATTATGGATTCCGCGTGGTCATCGCTCCTCGTTTTGCTGATATTTTCTACGGCAACACTGCGAAGAATGGTGTTTTGGCAGCAATCATGCCTATAGAATCCGTTGAGCTGCTCTGGAAACTCCTTGAGGAAGAGCCAGGGCGTGAAATGACCGTAGATCTTGAAGCGCGAACGGCTACGTGCGGTGATGTGGTTCTTCCATTCGAGGTTGATGATTATGTGCGTTGGCGCTTGATGAATGGCTTCGACGACATTGATTTGACACTTCAGCATGAGGATGACATCGTTGCATATGAAAAAATGCGCGCCGAAAAGTTCCCATTCAAGCCTAAAACGCAGCCTGCAAAGCATTTGCCGTCGGTTCCAGTCCCTTCCGCTCCTGAGGTCGACACCCCTGATTGGGCTGGTCCGCTGAGCGATCGTTAGTTTCTACTTATTTTTATTTGTCGTCATTTGTTTGTTCGACGAGTGGAGTACCAGCTTGCATCTTCTCTCTATAATCTTTTCTAGGGCTTCCCAGATTATGATTAAACTATGTTCTCGATAGCAATAGTTGAAGATGATGAGCTGGACACTCGCAAGCTCATAACTTTTTGCACGGACTTTTCTGCCCATAATAACTTTGAGCTCTCCGTTTCTACCTTTGTGGAAGCGACGAGTTTTTTAGAAAAATATAAGCCTGTTTACGACCTCATTTTTATGGACATTGAGATGCCCAATATGAATGGCTTGCAGGCTGCGCATCATTTGCACGATATTGATTCAGGTGTGTCACTCGTTTTCGTAACTAATATGGCCCAGTACGCAGCTCAGGGCTATGAGGTTGATGCAGCAGACTACATCATTAAGCCATATACATATTCAGATTTTGAACGCAAAATTACGCGAATTATTAATCGTAGACAGCGCGCATCGCAATCGATTCTTGTGCAGCAACGTGGTGGTATGGTCAAACTTCTGGTGCGTGATATTGAATACGTAGAGTCAAAAGGGCATAACGTTATTTTTAATATGTCGCAAAATTCAGTAGTGAGCAGAGGAAGCCTTCAGAACGTTGAAGAAAAATTGCATAATTTTGGCTTTCTCAGATGCAATAAGGCGTATATTGTTAACCCTCGTTTTATAGCCAAAATTCAAGGTAATGATGTGGTTCTTACTAATGGTGAGCTGCTGCGAATTGGCAGAACTCGAAAAAAAGAGTTTATGGAAGGGTTGGCTGCTGTTCTAGGAGAAAAATGGTAGATAGTGCAAATATACTGGTAACTGTTTTCTCTTTCGTTTTCATTTTTCTACAAGATAATGGATTTGTTTTTGAGATTGTGCTGTGTACTGCACTCTTCATGCTTCCTTACCACACTCGTAACAATGGAATCGTGTGGGCTGCAACCATAGTGGTTTCACTCTTCATTTTTTCTGTCGTGTGGAATATCTTTGTACCAACCTTGATGTGGACGCAAATAGTGAAGGCAACTCTTTTCCATGGGATTGTTTTTGTGGGAATTCTGGCAACATTACGAGTCGAATTTGATCAGGCGATATTTATCCTCGTTGCCGCAGGAACAACTCAGCATATTGTTTTTCGCATTGCATTAGCTTTGGTGCAGGCTATTTTGCAGGAAACAGATATGTCGAAAACTATGCAGGGCATTGTCTATGCGAGCTTATTTATACCAATTTTGGCTGTAATCTATTTCCTGGTCATCCGTCCGCTGAACATGGTGACTGTGCCCAAGATGAACAATATTTCGCTACTTTTTCTGCTCTTGGGCATGCTGTTAGCGGTTAATGTTTTCAGTACAATTTTTGATAGTGTTGCTGATTCATTTCACCAGCGTCAAGTGTATGTGGCATTTATTCTATTTGATATTCTTGATTCTGCTTTTATCTTGGCGTTACTTAGTCAAATTGTGCAAAAGATATCAGCTCAGCAGGATGCATCGATTATTCGGCAATTGCTGTATCGTCAGCGTTCTCACATTGAAAACACTAAAGAAACCATAGACCTCATCAATGTGAAAGCGCATGATTTAAAGAAACAAATATCTCTTTTGGATGGAAGTATTTCTGAGAAGCAAACTCAAGAATTGAAAGAATTAGTTGAAGCATATGATTCCACTGTGATCACGGGGAATGAGGCACTGGATGTTTTGCTAAGCCAGGAATCTTTGCGATGTGGACAACGAGAAATTCAGTTTGATCGCATGGTGGACGGTAAATGCCTTAGTTTTATTGAAGATGAAGATATCTATGCGTTGTTCAGCAATGTTATGGATAATGCGATTGAAGCAGTGGAAAAAATTGAGGATAGAAGTAAGCGCTACATTCGATTATCTGTGCGTGACGATAAAGAAATGGTCGTTATCTGCGTTGAAAATCCGTACTGCGGGAATATAGTTACGCATAACGGTCTGCTAATGACGAGTAAAGCAGATAAGGAATACCACGGTTTCGGTATGAAATCTATCCGCATGGTTGCAGAAAAATACAACGGTTACTGCTCTGTTCGTCATGACAATAATATTTTTACTATCACCATAATCATCCCACATGCATTTTGATGCGAAAAAAATGCACTTTGTGCAATAAAAATTGAATTGAGCCATAAATCTCCTAGGATGCAAAGTATCGGTGGCCTGTCTATAACAAAGCGCCGGTGAGAAGGAATTGATCAAGGAGGATTGATGAATAGGAGATCGCATGTGTGGCGTGGCCTAACCCTTTTGGGAGCGTCACTATTATCGGTGAGTCTTCTTTCGGGCATGATTCTCGAGACGTATCGAACTTCAGTGGATTCGTTTACGGGAACGCGCAGTCAGAAGGTTGTAACCAATGGTTCAGGGGGCTCATCTTGGACGTACAAATCTGAATTTAAAACAGCGAAGCAGGCTTACGAAGGCTGGAAGAGTTTTGCGATTAAGCAGTCTCAAGAATCTACTGTGCTTTTGAAAAATAATGATTCTGCTTTGCCGATTTCAAAGCACGCTAAGATAACGCTTTTTGGTGTGCGCAGCTATGCTCCAGTTTATGGCTCCAGCATGGGCAGCGTGGCTGATGGTAATTCCACAGTTCAGATTTTCGATGCGTTTAAGCAGCGTGGTTTTGATGTCAACCCAACTATGCTTGCCACGTATAGAAAGTATTTCAAGGGGCAAAAGTGGAGTACTCCAAAGTATGGCAATGGTGCTGTGCCAGAGTACGCCTCAATTACGAAATACAATGACCCGTGCGAAATTTCATTGGCAAAACTGAAGAAGCTCAACCCTAATTACAACAAGGATTATTCATCCTACAATGATGCAGCAGTCGTTGTTGTGGGTCGTCCTGGTGGAGAAAGTGGCGATGGCTACTACACTGGCTCTGCAGGTTTGGCAAAAGGTGTTTCTACTACAACAGGCAATATTTTGAGCTTGAGCACTGAAGAAAAGGAAATTCTGAAAGAAGCTGAAGCTAACTTCAACAAGGTGATTGTGCTTGTTAACTCCGTAAACCCGATGGAAATTGCTGATGTGCAGGATGATCCTAATGTGGATGCCGTTATGTGGATTGGCTACCCGGGTTCTTACGGATTCTACGGCGTTGCTGATGCTTTGAACGGCACAGTGTCTCCTTCAGGTCACTTGGGCGATGTCTACGCTAAGAATTCTGCGGTATCTCCAGCTGCCCAAAATTATGGGAATATTGCATGGTCTAATGCTTCTAGCTTCTCTGAAGATGCGAATGTCAACTCATATCTGATTGATGCTGAAGGAATTTATAGCGGATATAGATATTACGAAACTCGTTATGACGACATCGTTAATGGAAACGGCGGCTCGCAGGCATCGGCTGGAACATATGCAAATTCTGACGGGACAGCTGCAACGGCATCAGGCACGTGGAATTATTCTAATGAGGTTGTATATCCATTCGGATATGGCTTAAGCTACACCACATTTTCAAGAAAGCTAGATAAAGTCAAGGTTTCTTCAAATCGAAAGAAAGCAACGGTCGCTGTAACAGTCAAGAATACAGGCAAAGTCGCTGCTAAAGATGTTATACAGCTATACGCTCAAGCGCCTTACACGCAGTATGACCAAACGAATGGCGTAGAGAAGTCTGCTATTCAGCTTATGGATTTTGAAAAGACTAAGACTCTTAAACCAGGTGCTTCCCAGACCATTACGATGGATGTGGATATGAGCAATTTGGCTAGCTACGATTCTGCCAAGGCAAAGACATACATTGTTGATCCTGGTACATATTACTTTGCGATTGGCTCAAACAGTCATGAGGCATTGAATAATATTCTTGCTGCTCAAGGGCGCACTACCTCCTCTGGTATGACTGCTGATGGCGATGCCTCCCAGACGTATTCATGGGAGTGGACTGGAGATGTTGACTCTACAACATTTGCAACAAGCTCAACGGGAACAAAGATTACTAACCAGTTCAGCTCTGGCAACTATGCGACAGATTACAATGCATTCGAATCTGGCACGGTGACGTATTTGAGCCGAAGCGATTGGAACGGAACGTTCCCGAAGACATATTCAGGGCTTACTGCTAACGCAAAGTTGACAAAGCTTTTGAAGAATGACTTCATCTCTCTCAAGAAGAATCAATCTGCGTCTAACGTCAAACTCGGAACAGGAACAAGCAAATTAACAATCAACGACATGAAGGGCGCATCGTTTAACGATTCACGTTGGAATCAGTTGATTAACAAGGTCTCTATTAAGGAATTCTTGAATTTTGCTTCTCTCGCATTCCACAACATTGAGGCAATCCCGTCTGTTGGCCTAGCAAACATGATTTATGATGATGGGCCACTTGGTTCCGATTCGCACTATTTGAGCGAAGGTACATATCAAGGTGAGGCCTATTCAGATGCCAGCAAGTATGCAAACTATTCTTCACGAGTAACGTCGGCTCCAGTTAACCTCGCATACAGCTGGAATAAGGAGCTTGCGTACGAGAACGGTTCTACGATTATTGGTGAATCAAGTCTTGTATTTAACTTGCCAATGATGTGCGCTCCTGCAATGAATTTGCATCGTACTGCGTACAATGCTCGCGCAGTAGAGTACTACTCCGAGGATCCAATCCTTTCTGGATTTATCGGAAGCAACGTTACGCAGGGTGCACAGTCTAAGGGAACTCTCGTTCAGATTAAGCACTTCGCTTTCAACGATCAGGAGATTAACCGTTCGGGCGTTGCAACCTTCATGAATGAGCAGAAGGCTCGTGAGCTTGAGCTTCGTAATTTCCAGCAAGCATTCGAGAATAAGGGCGAGGCTGCCTCCTTCAAGTCCGACAAGACTAAGAAGAATGCTTTCACCTTAAAGCCATTGGGTGTGATGACATCATACAACCGTATTGGTGCTGTAGCGTCAAGTGCTAATAAGGCGGCGATGGTCAATGTTCTCCGTAACGAGTGGGGCTTCAAAGGATACAACGTTACAGACTTTACAAGCGTTACTCTCAAGGCAGCTCCAAAGGAATCTCTATTGGCGGGTACTACAGCATTCTGCGGATTTGGCGTGCAGGGCATCACATATTGGAATGAGAAAACATTCGCATCAGACAGTGCAATGACGAAGGCTCTTCGCCAAGATATTCATTACACGCTTTATGCTTTGGCTAATTCCAATGCTCTGAACGGTTTGAATTCCAGTAGTCACAGTGTTAATACAGTCACCTGGTGGCGTGCAGTCTATGGAGGCTTGAGCGGACTCTTTGTAATCATCACCTTTGTAGGGATTATTGGATATGCCGTAGAACACATTCGTGAACGCAAACGTAGTGCAGGTGCACTTAACGCTGCAGCTGCTGACACTGATAATGCGGCGAGTGAAGCAAAGTAGGTGAAATGATGACTAGAACGAATACAGCTCCTACACCTGCGCAAAAACCAGCAGGTAGGTTTAGCTTAGAGTATGTGGCGTCGGCATTGACCTTAATTGGTTTAGTGGTTTACATCTACACAAATGTGACCGGCTATTTTGAGGGGCAATCGCCAAACGTATGGTTAGTTATCATGTCGATTCTTAGCATCGGGATACTGATATTTGTTACCGTGCGTAAGACAACATTATCTACGCTGGTGCGAGATGCTCTTCTTGTGGTTGCAGATATTTTGCTTCTTGCAAGTTTCATGGTTTTCGTGATGCAAAGAGTGCAGCTCGTCGCTGACATCTATTTCATTCCAGTGAATCACCCTTCCTCGGAGAATCTCAGCCTCAATATTTCCTTTGTAGGCTTGGCGTTCTATATAGTGAGCATCATTGTAATGATTATTGTTGGTTTCACGCGAGACCATAGCGTTGCTGCTATAGACAAGGCAAATAAGGTAGGCAAGGAGTAATTATGCGCTCGCGCACTCTCATTGACGGTTGGAAGTATCGTCATTTGACTAAGGAAGATCACGCTGCATCTACAGAACAGTGGCAGGAAATTACTATCCCGCACGATGCCATGCTCTCTGAACCGCGCAGTGAGGGTGCGCTTGGTGGCGCAAACACAGGATGGTATGAGGGGCGAGACTACGAGTACGTCACCGAGATTTTTGGCTCGGCAGACCCTAGTGAAGCCTCAACCATCCTTGAGTGCGAAGGTATTTATCGCAATGCTGAAGTATGGCTCAACGGTGAGCATCTTCACACTCGCCCATACGGGTATACGAATTTTTATACAGATTTATCTCAGGCTTTACGCCGTGGAGAAACCAACGAATTACGCATCGTTGCTCGAAATAGTGAGCAGCCCAATAGTCGTTGGTATTCAGGAGCAGGAATTTACCGACCTGTGAACATATGGACGGGCTATGATGAGCACATCTGCCTGAACGGGGTTCGCATACGCACAATATCTCTTAAACCTGTCCGCATTGAGGTGCAGGTTCAGGCTACAGCAGCGGGGAGTGCGCAGATTCTCATTGACGGTGCTTCCTTGGCAACTCTTACAGTGAGTAACGAGCCTGCAATTGTAACAATCGATTTACCTGAATCAACGACGTTGTGGACTCTTGAAGACCCAGCATTGCATACATGTACTGTGAAATATGCAAGTGTTGCAAACCCATCACATACGGATAGCGTTACAGAGAATTTTGGCGTGCGCACTATCCAATGGGGCGATGCGGGGCTTTTACTTAATGATGAGCGCGTTATTCTCAAAGGAGCATGCATTCACCACGATAATGGCGTGCTTGGTGCTTGCGCATACGCTGATGCAGAAGAGCGCAAGATTCGCATATTGCAGGAGAATGGCTATAACGCCGTTCGTAGTGCTCACAATCCATGCTCGAAAGCTTTGCTGGATGCGTGCGACCGTTTAGGTATGCTCGTGATGGATGAATATATCGATCACTGGTATATTCATAAAACTCAGTATGACTATGTTGACTATTTCAACCAGTGGTGGCGTCAAGATCTTACCGATATGGTGGAGAAAGATTACAATCATCCAAGCGTTATCCTCTATTCCACAGGCAATGAGGTGAGTGAAACTGCGCAGAAAAAGGGCATTGAGCTGACTAAACAGATGACTGATTTTCTACACTCTCTTGACTCCAGTCGTCCAGTAACATGCGGAATAAATATTTTCTTCAATTTCCTCAGCTCTATTGGGATGGGCGTATATTCCGATGAAAAAGCGAAGAAAGAAGTCAAAAAAGAGGGAAAAACAAAGGCTGTTGGAAGTCAATTCTTTAATGACTCGGCAGGACTTTTGGGCGCAGATTTTATGAAACATGGGGCTCAGTTGCCGTTCTGTGATTGGAAAACTCGTGATGCTTTTGCTGCGATGGATATTGCCGGATACAACTACGGCATTTACAGGTATAAGCATGATTTGAAGGAATATCCTCATCGACTCATTTTGGGTAGTGAGACTTTCTGCAGTGATGCCTACAGATTCTTAGAAGAAGCTAAAGCAAATCCACGAATCATTGGTGATTTTGTGTGGGCTGGCATGGATTACTTGGGCGAAGTAGGTATTGGGGCGTGGGAATATGCGGATTATGCCCCTAAATTTGAGGGGCTCGGCTGGTCAACCGCAGGCTCTGGTCGCATCAATCTCATCGGAACTCCACTAGGCGAGGCTTTCTACACTCGAGTTGCGCTCGAAAAGGAAGCGGGCCCATATATTGCAGTGTGCCCAGTAAATAATACGGGGAAACGTCATTCGCCATCATCGTGGAAGATGTCAAATGCAATTCCAAGCTGGAGTTGGAACGGTTGCGATGGTAATAAAGCTAATGTGGAGGTTTATGCTCGAGCTGCTGAAGTTGAGCTGCGCATCAACGGGAAGGCGGTCGGCCACAAAAAGCTCGTAAATGATTGCATAGCAAAGTTTTCGTGCACATATGAGCCAGGAATCATTGAAGCAATAAGCTATGATGCCAGTGGAAACGTCATCAATTCGACTTCAATGACAACGGCCTCTGACACGACTCAGCTCAGAGTCATTCCTGAACAAAACAGCGTAGAGTCTGGGCACCTTGCGTATGTGCGCTTGCGCTATACCGATGAAAACGGCGTTGTTAAGCCGCTAGAACGCTCCAAGATTACGGTTTCAGTAACCGGCGGAAAACTGATCGGGCTTGGCTCTGCAGCTCCGTATTATCCAGAAAGTTATAGTGGCATTACAGCAGATACCTATTACGGAGAGGCGTTGGCTGTAATTAAAGCCGATAATCCTAGCTTAGCTAGCGAGCTTACTCCGGCTGGTGTCGTAGTGACTGCTTCAGATGCTAAGGGGCGTATCTCTAGCGCAAATATTACGTATGACGTGCCTGGGGTAGCATAGGAGGAAGAATAATACCGGCACGGATACAGGGAGTCGATGGTGTCTACAGTTCCTTTTTATGACGTTACGAAGTCATATGAAGATAATTATGAGCAAGGTCCATTCGGAGATTTTGCGCAGGCAAATATGGCTCCCGTGAAGGTGAAAGACCCTGAACCTCGTGAAAAATTCCTCGGGCTGCCGGTTAATCTTCCTTTTGGGATTCCTGCTGGTCCTTTGTTGAACTCTCATTTTACAGATGCCGCATTCCGCATGGGCTTTGATATTAATGTCTATAAGACTGTGCGGTCAACTGCTTGGCCGTGTAATCCGTTTCCTAACGTATTGGCAGTGCATCCTCGTAATGAGAATAAGAGTTTGACTCCGGGTGATTCTGAGTGCGATGAGGGCGTCCTTGCGGATACTCGCTACGAATCTCCTATCTCGATTTCTAATTCCTTTGGCGTGCCTTCTCAAGATCCTGACGTGTGGCAACCCGATATGGCTAAAGCAGTTGAGCATGCTGGCATTGGGCAAATCTTGGTCGGGAGCTTCCAAGGAAGTCGCCGCAAAGGCATGGATCGTAAAGCTTATATTGCAGATCATGTGGCAACAGCACGTCTTGTGAAAGAAACTGGCGCAAAAGTCATTGAGATGAATACGAGTTGTCCTAATGAGGGTCACAATCGTCTGCTCTGCCACGACTCTGAACTTGTGAGTGAGATTTGCGAGGCGGTGAAAAACGAAATTGGAGATACTCCGCTTATCTTTAAGCTTGCATACTTGCCCGAGGAGAGCGATGTTCACACCATGGTGGAGCTGACTGCTGCGCGCGGAACTGTTCAAGCATTTGCAACAATCAACACTGTGTCTGCTAAGTTAGTGGATTCTCAGGGTAATCAAGCATTGCCAGGTGAAGGGCGAGATCGTAGTGGTGTGTGCGGAGCTGCAATTAAACCAGCCGGTCTTGCAATGGTAAATCGCATGAGTACGGTTCGTGCTCGTATGCAGGTTCCTTTTGAAATCATTGGAATCGGTGGAGTTACTGCAGTAGGTGACTATGCAGAATACGTGCAGGCAGGAGCTAATTCAGTGATGAGTGCAACTGGTGCAATGTGGGACGCACAACTTGCCCAAAAAATTAAGGAAGAAACTTCGCTGTGAGCTTGCAATATATGCCATGAGCATTACTTCACTAAGTCGCTACACATGGCATGGCAAACTAGATGTATTGAGACTTAAAGGAGCTAACTGTGAGTGCAGTCAAACCTGAAGAAGACGTTCTTTACGTAACCGGCGGCAAGCCATTAAAGGGCGAAATTAAAGTTCGTGGCGCCAAGAATTTTGTCAGTAAGGCTATGGTTGCTGCATTGCTTGCTCCGGGAACATCAGTTTTGAAGAATGTTCCAGAAATTCGAGATGTTCAAGTTGTATCAGATTTGCTGCGTCTGCACAGCGTTGACGTTAACGTTGATGGTGATTCGGGTGTGGTCACTATTGATGCAACACATGTAGATATGCCTGCTGTGTCTGATGTTGAATTGCTTGCCGGTTCTTCTCGTATTCCGATTTTGTTCTCTGGCCCATTGCTGCACCGTTTAGGCGAGGCATTTATTCCTACTTTGGGTGGCTGCCGCATTGGAGACCGGCCAATTGACTTCCATTTGGACACTCTGCGTAAGCTCGGTGCAACTGTTGATAAAGAGCATCAGGATGGTATTCATATCACAGCTCCAGACGGCTTGCATGGTGCAAAGATTCATCTTCCATACCCGTCTGTAGGTGCCACCGAGCAGACTTTGCTTGCAGCTGTGCTCGCGAAGGGGAAAACTGAGTTAACCGGTGCTGCAACAGAGCCTGAAATCATGGATCTTGTGGCAGTACTTCAGAAAATGGGTGCAATTATTTCTGTTGATGTTGATCGCACTTTCCGCATTGAAGGTGTGGAGGAACTCAAGGGATACACCCATACTTCGCTGACTGACCGTATTGAGGCTGCTTCGTGGGCATCTGCCGCTCTGGCAACTAAAGGCGATATTTTTGTTAAAGGCGCTACGCAGCCTGAAATGATGACCTTCCTGAATGTTTATCGCAAGATTGGCGGTGAATTTGAAGTAAGCGATAAAGGTATTCGCTTCTGGCATCCGGGTGGAGACTTGCATGCAGTTGCGCTTGAAACCGATGTGCACCCAGGATTTATGACCGATTGGCAGCAGCCTCTCGTCGTTGCTTTAACTCAGGCAAAAGGCTTGAGTATTGTGCACGAAACTGTGTATGAGAATCGTTTCGGCTTCACTAAGCCGCTGGTAGAGATGGGTGCAACTATTCAGCTGTATCGTGAATGCCTCGGTTCTTTGCCTTGCCGCTTTGAGCAGCATAATTTTGAGCATTCAGCAGTTATTTTTGGGCCAACTCCTTTGACGGGCCGCGATATTGATGTTCCAGATTTGCGCGGTGGATTTAGTCATCTTATTGCAGCATTAGCAGCTGAGGGCGAATCTGCAGTTCATGGAATTTCCTTGATAGACCGTGGCTATGCTGATTTTCGTGGAAAATTGGAAGCTCTCGGAGCTCAAATCCGCTAGTTTTCCGCACCAGACGGCACAATAGAGGCATGGTATCTCCAGGAAAACCGTCACCAGGTAAGTCTGTTCCTGCGCTCTCTGATGCCCAAGTGCAAAAACTTGGGCGTGTGCATGAGCTTGTTAATCCATTGCACCCCCTGCCAACAGGGCCCCGCAAAGTGAATTATGCCGAAATTGAGGCACAAAATCCGAAGGCCACCCAGTGGCTTCTCGACGCTGTGGCGGCAGTTGCTCGAATGCGCATGAAGGCATACAGCTGGGGATTAGAAAAACTTCCTGAAACCGGCCCGTATATCAGCGCAAATACGCATGTAACACAGTTTGATGTGTTTGTGCCTATGGTTGGCATGTTCTATCAGGGTCGCCGCCCTAGGTATATGGCGAAGGCAGAAATGGCAAAGTGGCCGTTCATTGGATGGGCTTTACAACAAGTTGGCATGCAGCCAGTTTCACGCCGTAAGGGTCAAGCACGTGCTATTGAAGAAGAATCGATTAATATCCTTACGTCAGGCCGCCCGCTCTCCGTGTGGCCTGAAGGTACTTTGACTCGCGATCCACAAAAATGGCCTATGTCTTTGAAACCTGGAACTGCGTTTATTGCTCTCGAAGCGTCTCGCAGACTCGGCAAAGAGATTCCGCTGTATATCACTGCAACATGGGGAGCAGCTGGAATCAATCACTTTTGGACATGGCCACGTAAGAATGTCGTGATGGCATTCGATGGTCCGCTGAGCTACGCTGATCTGCTTAAAAATGTGGATTCTTGGGGGGATGAGCCTCCAAAAGAACTCGCTGCTGAGCTTACCGAGCGCATAGTGTCCCGTATGGAAAAACTTGAGTCTGAAATTCGAGGAGAAAAACTTCCAGAAGGTCGCTGGGATTACCGATCTATGTCGCGAGTTGAACGAGCTAGCATCAGTCAAACCAAATGAACCAATCAAAACCCAGCAAGTTACGCTCAATGCGCGGGTGTCGCAACCTAAGCACGACTAATGTGGAGAAAGTGCGTGATTAACGCTTGCACCAACGAAAGGAAACGTATGACTTCGATTACCGTTCTAGGCGCAGGGGCCTGGGGGACAGCTTTCGGCCAGGTGCTTGCAGATGCCGGCAATCGCGTAACGATGTGGGCTATCGAGTCGCAGATTGTGGACGCAATCAATAGTGAGCATCGAAATCCTGTACGTCTCCCAATCGTTGAAAAACTTCCAGACGCTATGATTGCAACCGGTGATAGAGCAGAGGCTGTGCTTGATGCAGAAATCGTAGTTGTGGCTATTGCTGCCCAGCATGCGCGTGGAGCTCTTGAAGAATTTCGTAGCTTAATTCCTAGTAATGCTATTGTTGTGTCGCTTATGAAGGGCATTGAGCGCAACACAGGTAAGCGCATGGATGAAGTCGTATGTGAAGCTTTGGATTTACCAGCTGAACGTTTCGCGGCTCTTTCCGGCCCCAACCTGAGTAAGGAGGTTGCTTTGCGTCAGCCAGCTGCTGCGGTGGTTGCTTCCACAAATCACGATGCCGCAGTCCTCGTAGCTCAAGCAGCTCACACCAATTATTTCAAAGTATTTATTTCATCAGATGTTGTGGGCATTGAACTGTGCGGGTCATTGAAGAATGTTGTAGCACTCGCTGTTGGTATGGTGCGCGGTGCAGGATACGGCGAGAACACTGCTGCCATGATTGAAACTCGTGGCCTTGCAGAGCTCACAGCATTAGGTGCTGCAGAAGGCGCAGACCCTCATACATTTAGTGGCCTTGCAGGCGTGGGCGATTTAATTGCCACATGTGGCTCGCCATTGAGCCGTAACTACACATTCGGTGCAAACCTCGGCAAAGGCATGAGCGTTGAAGAAGCGACGGCAGCGAGCAATGGTGTAGCTGAAGGCGTTCCAACAACCTCTGCCGTTGTGGAATTGGGGCGTAAGAATAATGTTGCCACTCCACTCGCTGCGGCTATGAAGCATGTTTTAGACAATGGGATTTCCTGCCAACAGATGCTTTCTGAGCTATTTGGCGACGAAATTGGTGAAGAGTAATCAACGAAGATATTAAATAAATTTTAGAGCAGAACGTAAGTTAATTTCAGGTATAACAATGAGCACAGCAATGAGTGAAACAGCAAAAAAACGTATTGTAGTTCTTTACGGTGGACGAGCGGACGAGCATCCAATCTCATGCATCTCCACTTCTGATGTGCTCAATGCCATCGATGAGAGTAAATTTGATGTGCTTCCTGTCGGCATTACTCGCGATGGTGAATGGATTGTTGACGGCACAGATCCTCGCACATTTACGCTCAATGGTAGCGAGATGCCTAATGTTGATTTTATTGATGGCGCTCGCAAAGTTCTTCTTGACGTTTCACAAGGCACAGAGGGATTCTGTGCTCTCAATGCCGATGGAACCGTAGAGTCCCTTGGGCACGTAGATGCGGTGTTCCCGGTTCTCCATGGGCCTTTTGGCGAGGACGGCACTGTTCAGGGCTTACTCGAAATGATGAATATTCCTTATGTGGGCTGTGGCGTGTTTGCTTCATCTGCGTGCATGGATAAGCACTTTACGAAGGTGCTATTGGTCAGCGCTGGAATTCCCGTTTCTCCAGGTTTTACTCTCGATATGCGCGATGAGATTGAAACGGACAGCTTTGAACAGAAGGCTCATGAAGTCGCGAAACGTATTATTACAGAAGGTATTACGTACCCGGTGTTTGTAAAGCCTTCTCGTGCAGGTTCCAGTTTCGGGGTAGTGAAGGTGGAAGCAGCCGTAGATGAAACTGCTCAAATCAACACTTTAGCATCTGCTCTGCGTGAAGCGTCTGAACATGATTGGCGTGTGCTTGTGGAACAAGGAATTGATGCTCGCGAAATCGAGTGCGCAGTTCTGGCTCCTAAAGCAGGCGAGAAACCTTGTACTTCATGGCCTGGTGAGATTGTGCTCGATACTCCAGATGATTCTGAATTCTACGATTTTGAAAGTAAATACGTTGATTCTCAAGCCTCGCACGTTGAGGTGCCAGCAAATCTTCCTGAAGAAACATTAAGAAAGGTTCAAGAAGTAGCCGCCAAGGCATTTGCTGCAGTAGATGGTGCAGGATTGAGCCGTGTGGATACCTTTGTTACCCCAGAAGGCGAAATCATCGTTAACGAGATTAACACCATGCCAGGGTTCACTCCAATTTCCATGTACTCCAAGGCGTGGGAAGCCACGGGAGTGAGCTACCAGCAGCTTCTTACCGAGCTTATTGAAGGTGTGCTGTAGAGGGCGCTGTACTTCCTGCAGCATCTTGTACCAAGAAGTCACATCCTGCAAGAGCTCGTGTTGCCTTGTCTGCAACAGTAGAGAGCTGAACGCCTTCTGCCGCAAAGAGTAGAACATCACCTTCAACTCCGTATGCAGTAAAACCACTGAAACGAACGAGTGGCTGTGTTTCTGTGGGCATAAAACCTTGTGCTGCTTGCGCAATTGCAGTGAGTATTTGCTGCTCTACGTAATCTAAATCTGCATTTCCTCGTGTTACAAAGTGAACTTTAACGAGCGCTGAATTGTTATAAGGAAGTTTTTCGAGAGCCACGGTGTTGAGCGCAGAGTTTGGAATCCACAGTTCATTGCCACCGCGCTCTTTTACAATCGTGTGACGCCATGTGAGGTCTTGGACTACGCCGGTGGATCCAGAAACTGTAACAATATCACCGGGCTGCACAACTTTTCCAGCCATCAATCCAAACCCGCCAATAACGTTAGAAATCGTATCTTGCATGCCAAGTGAGATAGCTAAGCCACCGATTCCAAGAGCTGTTACTAGAGTCGTTGGATCAATCCCAAAAACTGGTTTCATCACCAACATCAATGCTACAAACCAAATCAAAACTTTTGCAATATTAACGAATATTGAAGCGCTTGGAATATTTGATTTATCGAGGGCTGCGTAAAGAGCGCTGCTGGCCACCTTTACAGTTATATATGCAATAATCAGCACAACGATAAAGAATCCAATGCGGCTTGCATTGTTTTGAAGCCACGTTAATAAATCGCTAATGCTGTGCACGTGTTTAATGCTGCTACCGGTTGAGAGTTTGCTTGCTGCGAAAGTCATATATTATGTGTACCACGGCATCGTGAATTAAATCTGAAAGTGAAATGTGCATAAATACGCGTGCCGTATTGAAGCTATGTTCTGTTTGCCGGTAATTCGCCGTAGACTTGCACCATGGCTCAGAATATTAGTGCGGATGTAGAGAGTGCACAGGGTGTGGAAAGCGCCGAAAGCACGCAATTGAACAATCGTAATGCTGACATGCCACTCTTACTCTTTATTCTTGCTATTGCTTTTTTCGTTCTGATGATTATTGGCCTTGCTCAATCCAGTTCAAGCAGCAACGTTATTCAGTTTTTCAATTCTTTTGTAGGCATTACTGTGCAAGGCTTTGCGTTTCTTGCCGTGGGTGTGATGCTTTCAAATGCTGTGCATATTTTTGTGCCGATGAGCTTCTTTGAGAAAATGTTTGCGCGGTCATCGCAGTCCATTATGCACACTATTGGAGCTTTTTGTGCAGCGATTATTCTATCGCTTATCTTGCCTGTTTGTGATTGTGCTGCTGTGCCAATGTTTTCAAGTCTGGTTCGCAAAAATGTTCCACTCCCTATTGCCATAACCTTTCTACTCAGTGCTCCAGTGGCAAACCCAATTGTGGTGTGGTCAACGTATTACGCGTTTTCTGGGTCATGGTCTGTGGTAGGCCAACGCATTGCGTGTGCGATTATCGTGGCTGTTCTCAGTGGAATTCTCGTTGGCAAATTTACGCAAAAAATGAATGTTTTCAGTAATTATGAACTTGCTGGAGAACCCCGTACTCACAACCATTCTATGCTAGAGAATGAGCTTCTTGAGAATGGGAACATGTCATTCAAGCAGAAGATCGCGTATTATTTTGCTGATTCTGAACGAGAGTTTCTGGAACTTGCAGGTTTCCTCTTTATCGGTGCTACGGTTGCATCGCTTTTTTCTGTGTCAGCGATTGGTAGTGGAGTAAAATCCTTGGTTTCAGCTGGAAAAATTATTTCTCAGGGTGGGGTTCATAATTTTATTGTTGCAATTCTGGGCATGATTGCTCTTATGCTTCTAGGGTTTATCCTCTCTGTCTGCTCATCATCTGATGCCGTAATTGCACGGTCGATAGCCACATATATGCCTATGAACAGTGTGTTCGGTTTTATGATTTTTGGGCCGATGATGGATATTAAAAATGTGTTGATGTTGCGCAAGGATTTTTCCGTTCGATTTATTGCCATTCTTGCAGGGACGATTGCGACAGTGTGCGTTATGGTGTTGAGTGTTCGCATGGTGGTGATGTCATGACTTTTTTGCAGTCTCGCCGTTTCATCTTTCTTATGACGCAAAGTATTGTGTTGCTGTGTGCTGCAGGCATATTGGTGTATGAAGTAGCATCTGGGAAATATGCTGCCTATGTTACGCCTCGGTTGATTCCCCTTCTGCTGCTTTGTGCGACCATTTTTATTGTGTGGACGTGGCACTCAGGGCATCGGGTAGTTCGAGAAAGTCGTACAGTCAATCGTGCTATTGATTCTGTGAATAAGGATTCTACATCTGTGCGCAAAATTGAGTGGATTCGGCTTTTCGTTATTGTGATTCCGATGATTCTGCTGCTTCTGCCATATTCTGCCTTCACATCTGAGTCTTCTACAGCATCACTTGGGTCTCCTCCGCCTATCGCAGATGAATTTACGGCAAAAGAATTGAACGCGAATCATCTTCCTGGTCTTAACACTCACAATAAAACAATTACTGTGGATGCAAACCATTTTGGCCCTTGGATTGAGCAAATCCGTGCGCATCCAGACCTGTATAAGAATTACTCGATTTCAATAACGGGCTTCGTAAGCACAACACAATCTGGGGCGGACACTCGTACAAGTAAGAATACATTCGCTATTTCGCGCATGCTCATGACGTGCTGTGTGCAAGACATGACTGCTTTTGGCATGAACGTGCAGTATGCAAAGTCTAGCTCGCTAACTGCAAATACATGGGTGCATGTTGAGGGCACGATTCGTGTATCGAAAGCAGCAAATACTGGAGCTGCTCACTCGGTTGAGATTGTTGCAAAGTCGGTTACGTCTACATCGGCTCAATCTGGTTATTTCTACAGATAATTCCAGCTGTTGCAGATAATCCAGCTCAATAACTCAGTATCTACTGGCAAATCCACTCAGTGAGTGCATCCTTTCTTCCAAGCCACCATTCAAGTCCAAGAGCTTTCTCAGTCTGCGTCAAGAGCAGAGAAGTAATGTGGTCGAGTATAGCTCGGCGCTCGCTGGATGTGCTAAAGCCAGTGAGAACGAGATGAGTTCCGTACTCTCTGCTGATGCTGCCACTGAGGGTATTATTGCTGTCGCTAGTATCGCTGCTATGAGTATCTTCTTCCTCAATTTCTGCAATTCGGACACATGCCGGGCCGCCATCCCATACGAATAGGGAAAATGGGCGAGTAGGGAGTGTGAAGTATCCACGAGAACGGATTGGCATTTCGTTCTTTAGCTGTTCTGGGAAATCGTCTCCATTGAGGAATGCGCGTAAACGCTCCGGATTCATACATGTGTCTGAATTGAGTTCAGCAATCCAAGAGAAAGGTGAATCTTCAATCTCGTAAGAATAAGAATCAGAGGAATGAGATGATTTGGGCGGAGCAGAGGGGTAATTTGGCTGAGCCGACTGAACTGAACTATGAAGGGCTCGCATTGGTACTTGAGAATTCAGGGGATCGATCAGGTTGAAATATTCGGCACTATTATATGTGAGCATTGCCAGTGAATTAAAATCAATCGACCATTTATCTGTGATAATTACGGCATTTTCTTGGCAATTTTTCTCGCATAATTCTTGAGTTTGCTCAACAGAATTATGATTAAAACCGCACAAAATCACTGCGTTAGCTTCAATCATTTGAGCATGTATGATGTCGCTGATACTGCGGGAGTTTGGATCACTTGCAACATTAGTCTCAAGATTTAGCGAAGTTTCGTCACCTGTAAGAGTGGTTGCCGCGCAGGGGTGTTGCTCCGCTAAAAAGTTGTAGGCGTGGGAATTTATGAAATCGTTCAGTGCGCTTTCGCAGTCAATTACATTTGCCACACTTGCAATTGGCAGGAGAGGACACATCTCATCAATAGCACGAGCAATAGGATTTCCCTCGATTCCGCAGGGAAGTGAAATGAGAATTTGGCATGCGCTTTGAGCTACCAAAGTTGGAATAATTGATGAGATATATTCTCGGATTGCGCAGGTTAGGCAGCAACCGATTGCGATGGAAGGCTCACGAGAAATAATTTTATTGTTACGCAAAATAGCTGCAGAAAGTGTGCCATTCGATTTCAAAGAGATGTCGATAACGAATATATCGCTTGATGCGTCAGTAGCATCAGTAAGGCACATCATCATAGTCTCGCGTTGCAATGCGTGAGCACTCGTGAGAATTACTATTCCCTCGCAGTGGGCAGGCTGAGCAGCTTGGATTGACTGGCTAGGCTGGTCGGATTGGCTAGGCTGATCGGGCAAAAATTCAGACATGTACTCCGGAAATCTTTCTTGTACTTAGTGGTGTTTGGTAAAGAGCTAAAACTCTATTTGCATTATTGATAATCATTATCTATAGTGTTCATCATGTCAAATTTATGCCAAGTTACGGGACGTCGTGTGCGTGTAGGAACCACTGTTTCTCATTCGCACCGCAAAACACGTAGAAAATTCCGTCCAAATCTGCAAAAGAAAACATATTTTGTGCCTTCTCTAGGGCGCGCAGTCACGTTGAAAGTCAGTGCAAAAGGCATCAAAACGATTGATGCACGAGGTATTGAGTCAGTTGTTGCGCAGCTGGTTGCGCAAGGAGAGAAGTTATAGAGGAGAATCCATGGCATCAAAATCATCTGAAATCCGCCCTGTTATCAAGCTCAAATCTACTGCGGGCACAGGGTTTATGTACTACACGCGTAAGAATCGTCGAAACACGCCAGACCGTTTGCGCCTGTTGAAATTTGATCCAATCGTGCGGCGAAAAGTGGAATTTGTGGAGGTGCGCTAATGGCAAAGAAAGGCGCAATCGCCAAGAACAAACAACGTGAAGCAATTGTTGAGCGTTATGCTCAGCAACGAAAAGAATTGAAAAAACAGAGCGTTAACCCTGCATTGAGCTATGAAGAACGTATGGAGGCAATGCATGCATTGCAAGCTCTCCCGCGAGATGCTAGCCCAGTTCGCTTGAGAAATCGCGATGGAGTTGACGGCCGTCCCCGTGGATATGTGGGCAAATTTGGGTTGTCGCGTGTGAAATTTCGGGAAATGGCTCATCGCGGTGAACTGCCTGGAATTGTGAAATCAAGCTGGTGAATCAGCGAAAGAAAACGGGTTAAGGAAAGAAGATAAGAAGAAGTAATGAAGCAAAATATTCATCCTGATTATCACTTTGTAGTATTTCGAGATAAGGCTGCAGATTTTGCATTCCTTACGCGATCTACCGTGAAAAGCGATCAGAGCGTTGAATGGGAAGATGGTAATACATACCCAGTTATTGATGTTGAAATTTCGTCAGTGAGCCACCCATTTTATACGGGCAAGAGCCGCCAGATTGATACGGCTGGGCGTATTGAAAAATTCAATAAGCGATATGGAAGAAAAGCAGAGTAAAGGTATAACAACGTGAAAGTAAGAGCATCTATTCGATCGATGGCTAAAAAGCCGGGTGCTGTGGTAGTTCGTCGCCGTGGTCATCTGTATGTAATCAATAAAGCAAACCCAAAGTGGAAGGCGCGCCAAGGGTAAAAATAAGAGCAAAACTCGATAAAAATTAAGATTCAGAAGGTAAGGGAAGTTAAATGGCTCTGCCAAAATATAAAACATCACGAGCGAATACTCGCTCACGAAGAGCGCAATGGAAAGCGAAGCCTGTGCAGGTGGTTACGGTGACTTCTCCAAGTGGTGAGCAGATAACCGTGCCTCAAAATCAAGCTGCTGCAGCACGACGAGGATACATACAGTAATATTTTTCGCCGAGAGGGCACACGCTTAGTTGCGCCTGGGTAGGCTTTACGCTATGCTGGACAAGTTGTGTGTTCTCGGCATGCCCGAGAGACGCAGAAGACTTGTAAGAAATAAGAGGAGTCCATCATGGCAGCTCGTTGCGCAGTATGCGGTAAGGGTCCACAGACCGGCTACACCGTATCACATTCACATATCCGCAATAAGCGTCGCTTCCTGCCTAACCTTCAGGCTGTTCGCACCTCCGTTGACGGTGAAACCGTTCGCGTTCGCGTGTGCACTTCCTGCCTCAAGGCTGGCAAGATTCAGCGCCGCGTGGCCTAGTAGGTCGTATGACTTTACCCCGGGTTACACCCGGGGTTTTGTTGTATTTGGGCTCTTTGCTTTATATAAATTTATACAAAGGGTAGCGGATTAATGCTGGCGATAAAACTGGTATAGAACTAGCAACAGATAAGTGAGGGAAGCAATGGCGGTTACGCTCGATACTGAAATATCAACATTGATGAGTAATAAGCGCCGTGCTGGTTCTCTTAAAAAACTTGGAATTATTACACTGCTTGACGCACTAACGTATTATCCGTTTCGAGTAACAGCTCCAGTGCCGGTAACATCAATCAGTCAGATTAAAGTCGGCACAAAGGCAGCCTTCGTGGCCCATGTGCAATCCATTCGATCCACCCCAATGCGAGGTGGACGGGGAAATCGTATTGAAATTATTGTTGAAGATGCAGATGACATAGAAACTCTCAGTGAGCTTGGCACCCTGCAACCCTCTTCTGCTCGCCCTGGAATTGCTGCTTTAACATTTTTCTCTTATAAAAAGTATTACGTTAATTACATCTTTTCTCGCGTTCAGCGTGGCGCTCAAATAGTGGTTGCAGGCGATGCATCAGTTTTCAACAACACCATACAATTTACACATCCGAATTTTTTAACAATTAAAGATGGTTCTGGGCTTGGAGATGTTGAGACAGTTGAGGAAGCTGTGCATCGGCTGACTGAGCCGCAGCCTATTTATTACGCGAGCGCAGGTATAAAGACCGAACGAATTCATGAATCAATTCTTGGTTTTATTAAGAATCTTGCCAACCTTACGTCTGATGAAGATGTTCGAGACGACACGGGTACATGCATTCCTGGTGTTATGGAGACACTGAGTGCTGCTATTCCTGATATTATTCCAGAAGAAGTACGAGCTAAAAACGCCTTACTTCACAGGGCAGAAGCATTTTTGGCTATTCATGCGCCAGTTTCTCACGATATTTTTTATGAAGGTATTCGCACTCTACGATTTGAAGAGGCTTTTGTTTCTCAGGTGAGTTTGCTTCGGCAGCGAGTAGAGAGTCAAAAAGCAACCGCTTATGTATGCTCATCTGATAGTGGCTCAGATCAGAATAAAGCTGGCCTTGTTAATCGCTTTATCAATTCGCTCCCGTTCGCATTGACAGCTGGACAGAAAAGCGTTGTTGAAGAGATCCGTTCAGACATGGCACGAACTTATCCGATGAGCAGACTGCTTCAAGGTGAGGTTGGTTCCGGTAAAACTGTGATTGCTCTTATCTCTCTTCTTCAAGCTGTTGAGTCTGGATATCAAGCAGTACTTGTGGCTCCGACACAGGTGCTTGCTGAGCAGCATTACCAGACTATCTCCCAGATGGTGGCTGATTTTGATGTACCCGTTATCCTTCTTGAAGGTGGCATGCGTTTAGAACAAAAACGTAAGGCTTTAGCTGTTCCAGCGAGCGGGGAGCCGTGCATCGTTATTGCCACGCATATGGCATTTTCGCGTACCTTCCAAGCGCCGAATCTAGCGTTAGTAGTTATTGATGAGCAGCATCGTTTTGGTGTGCAGCAGAGAGCCGCATTGAGTAAGAACGCTAAAATTGCCCCTCATATGCTCGTTATGACGGCAACGCCTATTCCACGCTCTGCAGCAATGACGTGGTTTGGTAATCTTGATATTTCTATGCTTACCGAGCTGCCGGGTGGGCGCAAGCCGATCACGTCTGTAGTAGTGGATGAAAGCGATTCTGCGACGATGGTGCAAGTATTCCTTCATGCTCGTAAGCGCATTGAGGCAGGGGAGCGAGTGTATGTGGTGTGTCCACGTATCGATGAGGATTCTGCGGCAGATGCTGACACCGATAATTTCATTGCCAATACTCTTATTCAATACGATGATGAAGGCCTCGTTATTGATGTGGAAGCAAAGCGCCCTCCTAAACATTCCGTTTTGCAGATGGCACAGAGGCTTTCGAAGCTTCCTCAGTTTGAAGGCATTGAGATTGCTACGCTCACTAGCAAAGATACACCAGAAACCAAGCGCGAAGTTATGGAGAAATTCTCCGATGGAACCACTCCAGTGCTTGTTGCAACCACGGTGATTGAGGTTGGGGTAGATGTTCCTCAAGCTAGCTGCATCATTATTTTTGATGCAGACGTGTTTGGGCTAGCGCAGCTTCATCAGTTACGCGGTCGTGTCGGAAGAGGTGGCACGCGCAGTTGGGCATTCTTTATAAATAATGACGCCGGCAGCCCTCTTGCTGCACAACGTCTTGACGTTATTCGTCAATCCAACGATGGCGCAAAATTAGCCGAAGCAGATATGGAAATCCGTGGTGTTGGTGATGTTCTTGGAGATGCTCAATCGGGCGGGCAATCATCCTTTAAGTTATTGCGAGTAGTTCAAGATGCTGATTTGATTAGCACAGCACGTCAAGATGCTCAGGATTTACTTACAACAGATCCGCCTCTTACAAAATCTGAGCACATTCAGCTTGCTGGAGCAGTGCTTGATTTCTCCCTTGGCACTGAAGAATATCTTATGAGCAATTAGCAAAATTTAGCTATTCCTAATAGGCTATATGCCGTAACTGTACCTAATAGTTTCCAGTATTTAAGCTAGTCTGTGCTTATGCGCATTATTTCTGGACGTTTCAAGGGGCTTGAGATTAAATCTCCTAAGAATGGGAAGAATACTCGCCCGACTACTGACAGAACTAAAGAAGCAATTTTTTCGCATTTACTGGCAATTGGGGCACTTGATGATGCGCGAGTGCTTGACTTGTATGCAGGCACTGGGGCCTTAGGGTTCGAGGCTCTTTCCCGTGGTGCGCACGAACTAACCAGTGTTGAGTCGCTTGCTTCTGTAACAACTTTGATTGCGCAAACTGCTTCGGCGCTCAAACATTCAGCGGCGTGGGAAAAGTCAATGAGCATACATATTGTGCGCGCAAAAGTCGATAAGTTTATTCAGGCTCGGTCAGGTGCAGTAAGCGTGGAGAATCGCTTTACACTCGTGATGATGGATCCCCCGTATGAAGTGAGCACTGAAGACTGCAATAATCAGCTTGCTGGCCTTATTGAAGGCAAAATTGTGGATGATAACGCAACGATTATGGTTGAGCGCTCCATGCGTTCTGAAGATATTGCTCCCCCCGCTGGTTGGGAAATCACGCAGCAGCGTTCCTACGGTGAAACCGAAGTGTTTTATATCGAAAAAATTGCTTGAGATTTAAGCAATCTTACGAGGATGTGCCCCAGAAACTTCCCACCCTAAGGCAATAAGAGTTTTACGATCTGCCGTATCGAGCGCAGCGCAATCTAATCCCTCAATAATGTCTGGACGAATCGATGATGTGCGTTCTAAAGCATTATCACGGCGGAAACGATTGACTTTTGCGTGATCACCACTGGTGAGAACTTCTGGAACAGCAATTCCGCGCCATACCGCAGGCTTAGTGTATTGACGATGTTCTAAAAGAGCATTTTTGCCGGTGTATGATTCTTCCACAATCGAATCAGGATTTCCCATAAAACCAGGGATTAAGCGGGTAATTGCTTCGAGCATCACTGATACTGCCACTTCACCACCGTTAAGAACATAATCACCAATAGAATATTCGCGCACATCTACGCCCTGCTCTTCGTAATACTGGGGCAAGCGGCCATCGTAGCCTTCATAGCGGCCACATCCGAAAATCAAATGTTGGGCTGTGCTGAGCCCATTCGCATCTGCTTGAGTAAAAAGCGGAGCAGAAGGATTAGGAAAAATAAGAACCGGCTGATTGGCATCAGAGCTTTTATTGATTAATTCATCAAGACACTGCGCCCATACTTCGGGCTTCATCACCATGCCAGCTCCACCGCCCACGGGAGTATCATCCACTGAATGATGTACGTCGTGCGTCCAATCGCGCAGGTTATGAGCATGTATATCAATAAGACCGCGGTCTTGGGCTTTTCCTAACAGGCTTAAACCAAGCACATCAAAATACTCTGGGAATACGGAAACAATGTCAATTTGCACGCTTTCACTTTAGCGTAATATATGCGCAATCAGTTTTTAAGTTCCGCTATGATTGGCATAGAAGACTTGGAAATTGAGAAGCTGTAATAGCAAGCAAACTAAAAGAAACTAAAAGAGGTGCACTTGGCTAGAATTACAATCCGCGATGTTGCACGCCATGCAGGCGTTTCTGTTTCGGCAGTTTCGCAGGTTCTGCATGATAAGGGGCGTCTTTCGCAAGATACTCGTGATCGCGTGAATAAGTCCATTGAAGCCTTAGGTTATATTCCAGATTCTCGCGCACAGTCTATGCGCTCTTCTGTGTCGCATACTATTGGTCTTCTTGTACCAGATCTACGCAATGAGTACTTTTCTGGTCTTGCATATTCGGTGCAGAATGAGCTTTTTAATGCTGGGTTTGCCACGATGATTGGGTCTTCTTTGGAAGATGTGGACCGGCAGGACGCTTTTTTGCGCAGCCTTGCAGCTCAGCGTATTGATGGGATGATGCTTGTGCCCCAAGCGGAATCTCATGAATCTATCGATCGCCTGATGGATCAGCGTATCCCAGCTGTTTTTGTGGATCGTAGACTTGAAGGAGTAAGCAATATTCCATTCGTTGGGTCAGACCCTCAGCCTGGTATTGAGCTTGCAGTGTCATATTTGATGAGCCATGGTAATAAGAAAATTGGCTTTGTTTCTGGTCCCGTGCATCTTTCATCGACACTGGCAAAGCGAGAGAAGGTTTTTGAGCAGATTGCACGTGAAACTGCGGGCAGTAAGAATTACATGATTGAGTGCACCCAGTCTGCTGTTGAGTCACCGCTTGAGGGGCTAAACCGCATGAAGGCTGCTGGAGTTACTGCTGTTATTTTTGGATATTCTCCAAATACAGTTTCTGCTATTGCCGGATTTCATGAGCAAGGAATAATGCTTGATGATAGTTTTGACGTTGTCTCTTTTGACGATATTTCAGTATTTAAATTAGCTGAAAAACATATCAGTATTATTTCTCAGCAAGTTCCTACAATGGGTCAAACTGCAGTCAAAATGCTTTTGCGCATGCTTTCAGGAGACAAAGTCACCGGTGATTCAGTGTTGATTGCAACACAATTCATTGCACGTTAGTTATCGCCTCAAGTGGCCTGAATAGGTCAATAGTTTAAGTTAAAGCTCTAAAAGACCAGCAGGCGGGTCTACAAGAATATATTGCTCATCGATGTCAACAATTGGCACAATCTGCTCTACAAAAGGTATCAAAGCAGTTTTGCCCGTATCTGAAAGTTTAATTTCTATAAGAGTTTGAGCTGTATTATCAGTAACAGCGCTGATTGTTCCAATTAGGTGAGCGTCTACACCGTCATAATCAGCTTCAAGAGCTGCTTCGTGATCATCGACTGCGAGAACTTCAAGACCAATAAGATCATCGGGATACCAAGCATCCTCAGATTTAACTCCCAACTCAGACTCATCAATAAATAAATCAGTGCCGTTCAAAGCTTCTGAAGCGTTACGATCTTCAATTCCCTCAAAAAGAATAATCCAACGGCTTTTGAAATTGCGAGAATGCTTAACAGTATATTTTTGGCCATTGCGATCAATGAGTATGGAGCCTGCGGCAAAGCGAGTGAGAGGATCATCAGTAAAACTGCGAACATTCACTTCACCCTTAAGCCCTTGTGCCCTGCCTATACGGCACACTCTAAGCAAAGTTGATTCCTGCTGGGGCTGAGCTGTTATATTCGCTGTCATAGTCTTTATGCTACACGAAAGGCCTCCACGACTAGTGCATGCGAAATGCGAATCGTGAAGGCCTTAGCACAAATATTTTAGTGGCTTTTAGAGGTTTTAGCGGCGCACATCCATAATGTCTACGCGGACGTTGTGATCAGACACTGCCTGAATCACCGTACGGATAGCACTTGCTGTGCGACCATTACGCCCAATAACGCGGCCAATGTCCTCAGGATTTACGCGGACGCGAAGAAGTTCTCCGCGTGCATTTTCATGAGACTTGACGGAAACGTCATCAGGAAAATCAACGATATTCTTAATCAAATGTGCAACAGCTTCAGCAAGCATTTTACTCAGCCTTTTCCTCTGCAGCTTCTTCAGCTGGAGCCTCAGTTGCTTCTGCTTCAGCAGCTTCAGCTGCCTGTGCAGCTTCTGCTTCTGCCTTAGCCTTTGCGGCAGCCTCAGACTTTGCAGCCTTGAGCTTCTGCGCAGTATTTTCAGCAGCAGCAATACGAGCTTCTGCATCTGGACCAGCTTCAGCGACCTTCAAAGTGCCTTCTGCACCTGGAAGACCCTTGTACTTCTGCCAATCACCAGTAATCTTGAGCAAATTCAAAACAGGTTCGGAAGGCTGTGCACCTACGCCAAGCCAGTACTGAGCGCGCTCAGAGTCGATCTGAATGAGCGATGGCTGCTTATTAGGATCGTATACACCGATCTCTTCGATAACCTTGCCGTCGCGCTTCTTGCGAGAATCGACGATTACCACACGGTAGAAAGCGTAGAACTTCTTACCCATGCGCTTCAAACGAATTCGTGTTGCCAAAATGGCTCTCCTTGTATCTTTAGGACGTCTCTACAAAACTTCATGTGGGGCATGACGATTGGCAGAAACACAATCCCCGCGTCTACCGGGTTAGAGGGCTCCAATAAACGCAGATAACAGAAGAACATTGTACGTGAAAGACTCGATTTTCGCTAATATGAACCCCCTAATGTAGGCCGCGGAATATAATGCGTAAGAATACGCAGAAGTTAAGGCATATCGATAAGACTGATAGGTCTTATGACACTGGCAGTTTGGGAGAACGATAAACGTGTGGAATATATTTTTGCATGATCTTAAAAGAATATTCGTGAATCCTGTTGCCATTATCGTGACGATTGGTATTGCGATACTTCCATCTGTCTATGCGTGGCTCAATATTATTGCTAATTGGGATCCTTACGGCAATACTTCCGAGCTTCCGGTGGCTGTGGCAAATCTTGACCAAGGTGGAAAATCAGAACTGACTGGTTCAGTAAATATTGGTGCAAAGCTTACAAAAACTCTGAAAACGAACCATCAACTAGGGTGGAAATTTGTTGATACCAAGAGCGAAGCAGTGCAAGGCGTATATTCCGGAAAATATTACGCATCAATCGTTATTAACAAGAATTTTTCGCAGCAGCTTATCAATATGCTCACTCAAGGAGCAAAACAGCCAGAATTACAATATTTTGTTAATGAAAAACTCAATGCTGTAGCTCCAAAGATTACTGACACAGGTGCCACCACGTTAGAGCGAAAAATCAATGCTGCCTTCGTGGGAACAGTTACGAAGACCATCTCCAAAAAGCTCAATATTTCAGCCACAAAAGCTAAAAAACTCATGCAAGGGGCATACTCAGATTCCATTGAAAAAATTGATGGAACAATTCAGACTGTGCACAATATGAGGGATAATCTAGATTCTTCGCGGCAAGATCTCACCACCACAGAGGCGAATATTGCGGATGCAAAAAAAGCTTTATCCGACGCGCAGTCGCTTGTAAAATCTGCTCAAGCCACAGCTCACCAATCGGCGACTACTGCGCAAAGTGCCCAAAAGGTAGCTTCGCAGTTCTCGACAAGCTCTGCAGCAGACTTAAATAACGCAGCTGCTTCGCTTTCTGTGTTGAGCGTGCAGGCAGGGCAGACTGGCACAGATATGAGCTCATCATTGAGCACTGTGTCTTCAGATATTTCTTCAGTAACAGCGAATCTTACAGCAATTATCGCAAGTAATAATGCTGCAATCGCGCAGCTGCAATCTGTTATCAGCAATTCAGGACTTGACGAAAACTCCCAAGAATATCAGACTCTTAAAACGGCTTTAACGAATTTGCAATCCCTTACACAGTCTCAGCAAGAGTCTTTGAATTCATTCTCGTCAAGTGCACAAAAATCGTTGTCATCTGCCAACACAGCTACATCAAATCTTGCACGTTCGTTGAGCTCAGCTGCTTCAAGTGGATCGACGGCATTGTCAAGCGCTTCATCAGCGTTAAGTGGTTCTGTTGGGTCGAGTTTGAGTGCAAGTTTGCTCAGCGCAGCTTCTTTAGCTCAAGCTACGAGTACATCTTTGGGGCAGCTCAGCACGGCTCTTTCGCAAGCACAAGATGTACTTGATCAGCTTAAGAATTTACTTGCTACGACTGCTTTCACAATGCAATCCACAGAGGGAACGCTCGACACTGTTGTTTCTCGATTAAACACTGTGCGCACTGATTTGGCTGCTTTAGACTCCAGTAAAATTGTGCAGTCACTGAAAGATGCGCATCTCAATGGCGCTTCACTTGGAAAGTTTATGCAGTCGCCCGTTTCACTCGTGCAGAAGACGGTATATCCAGTAGAAAACTATGGGTCAGCCATTGCTCCGTTCTTCACAAATGTGGCACTGTGGGTTGGTGGATTTATGCTTATCGCTGTCATGAAAATTCAGGTTGACCGCAAAAAATCCAGAGAACTCTACGGCAAAAGGCGCATACGAGATCGCCAAGCCTACATGGGCAGATGGCTACTTTTTGCCTCCATCGGCGCTGTTCAAGGCCTTGTAGCCGCGGTTGGTGACCTTGTTATTGGCATTCAGATGAAGCATCCAGCAGCTTTTATCTTCGCAGGAGTCTTCACCTCAGTGGTGTATGTGAGTCTGATTTATGCGCTTGCTGCCACTTTTAAGCATGTCGGTAAGGCTATGGCAATGGTACTCGTGGTGATGCAAGTGCCGGGGTCTTCAGGAACATATCCGATAGAAATCATGCCTGCTTTCTTCCGTGCTGTTGAACCATGGCTTCCGTTCACATATGGCATTAACGCAATGCGCGAAACTATCGGCGGATATTACGATGGATACTACGCAAAAAATCTTTCATTCCTTCTGCTAGTGCTCGCTTTTGCCTTTGTTTTGGGATTAGTTGCGCGACCATATTTGCTTAACCTTAATGCGCTATTCGATCGCCGCCTTGCGCACACTGATTTATTAGTGGGAGATCAGCCTCAGGAATCTCACGCGCGTTTCCGTTTGCGCTCTGTTGTGCAAAATATGATGGGGCATGAGGAGTTTGGAAAGCTAATTCGACGCCGTGCTGCCCATTTTGCACAGATTTACCCTCGACTTGTGGTGTCTGGCACTGTGGCAACGCTTATTGTGCCTATCGTGTTCTTAGTACTGCTTTTCACGGTGGACGAGAAGATTGTATTCCTTGTGCTGTGGCTTATTTCCGTGATTGCTCTGGTATTCTCCCTTATTGCTTTGGAATACATTCGAGAAGTCTACGAGCGAGAGGTTGGAATGAGTGCTTTGAGCGAAGCAGCTTTGCGCTCTCAAGTGCTTGATCGTCTTGCTCGGCGCTGGAAAAAATCTCGCGATGACGAATCTACCGATGATGAGTCTGCTGATGACGGATTTGCAGGCGTTGAATCTGCAGACAGTGCGTCTATGGACAGTGAGTCTATAAAGACTACAAAGTCAGCAGAGGAAGGGCTTTCCCATGACGAAAAATAATAATGCGTCGAAGAACAGCTCTATACGTAAGAGCAATCCAGTGAAGAACGTTTTCAAGCTTTTCCTTGAAGATCAGAAGAAACTCCTCGGGAATGTGATTGGCTTCGTGGTGCTGATGGGGCTAGTAATTGTTCCATCCATGTATGCATGGTTCAACATTGCTGGCAGCTGGGATCCCTATGGTTCAACAGATCAGCTCAAGGTGGCTATAGTCAATCAAGACAAGGGATATTCGTCTGATCTTATTTCAGTTCCGGTTAATGTAGGCAACACGGTTGAAGCATCGCTGCGCAAAAATAAGAAGTTAAACTGGCAGTTTGTTTCCAAAGAAAAAGCTATCGATGGAGTAAAATCAGGCAGCTATTATGCGGCAATCATCATTCCGCGAAATTTCAGCGCAAAAATGATGACCATTCTCTCGCCACAGGCAAGCCAAGCGCATATTGCGTATTACATCAATGAAAAGTCGAATGCTATTGCACCGAAAATTACTCAGAAAGCAGCGAACACTGTCGTCACCCAAATCTCGACCACATTTAGTAAGTCAATCGCAAATATAGCACTGGATCTAGCTGATTCAATCGACGATTTTTCAACGAGTACGCAGGGAAAAAGCTACGTCAATACTGCAGTTGATCGAATGAATACCGTTGCTGATGATTTAGATTCAATGGCTGCGCAAATTGGTGTGTACGCACAACTTCTGCAGGCGGGTTCTGGACTGGTTGAGTCATCGCAAAATATTATTTCTTCTGCAACGTCCGGCGCTAGTTCGGTGCGCTCGCAGCTCAACAGCACGGTTGCGAATGTTAAGACCCTTGCTAGTGCTACTGAATCTTCAGCTGACTCGGTTTCAAAAGCATTGAGTTCTGCGGGTACGAGTCTTGATGCTGTTGTAAAACAGCTTGATCAACTTTCCTCAAAAGTTTCTGACCCTACTTCACAATTAACCCAAACGATATCCACACTCGGAACGGCTGTAAGCAATTCGAGTGAATCGTACACTACACTCATTGCTGCTTTGCAGAATGTATCAACTCAAATCAACTCTTCTACTGCGTTGTCTTCAGATGCTAAAGCACAGCTTAACAGCTCGATTTCCTCTATGATTACTCAACTCACTCAGGCATCTCAGGATGTTCAAAGTGTGGGGAGTCAAATCACTGCTTCAACTGCTGATGTTTCAACAGCGCTCACAACGATTAGCTCAGATAGTACGAATCTTAAAAAGCAAATCCAATCGATAAAGCAGACTTTATCGTCGGTAAAATCTACATATAATTCCACCGTTAAGCCACAAATTACGGCTCTTGCACAGCAACTGAACAAAACCGTGAATCAAGCTCGCACAGCCTCAGCATCTGCTAAAAAAGTTCTTGCAGATTTGAAATTACAAGGCTCAGGGGCTAGCACAAAAATTCAAGATATTATTCAAGCTCTGTCGAAAACTCAGAGCACGCTGTCAGACTCTGCTTCATCACTGCGCAAGTTGGCCACGAGAATCAGCAAGGGTGTGAATTCGGGCACAGCAACTTTGAAAAATCTCACTTCGACGAATACTAGTGCGGTAAAGCTTGCTGCTGAACTTTCTGCTCCGGTCACACTACAGCGCAACGCTGTATATGCCATTGCAAATTATGGATCTTCTATGGCTGCCTTCTACACTACTTTAGCGATTTGGGTAGGCAGTGTTTTCCTCGTAGCGCTGATGAAAACCTCGGTGTCTGACCGTAAAAAAGCCACTGTTCTGGGAATTTCAGTAGACGAAATCTATAGCAATCTTCCTAAGAATTCTGGGCCTGAAACAGCTGGGAACGCCTCACGGTTTGGCTTTGGGCTAGGTAGTGAATATTGGGGAAGATACCTTACATTCTTACTAATATCTCTTCTTCAATCAACACTTCTTGTGATGGGCGATTTATGGTATTTAGGCATCCAGTGCGTGAACCCAATAAGACTTTTCCTTGTTGCGTGGGTGGCAAGCTTCGTATTTTCAACGATTATGTATGCGCTGACTGTTGCGTTTGGAGCAGTAGGTAAAGCGATTGCCGTTATCCTAATGGTTATGCAGATTGCAGGTTCTGGTGGAACATTCCCTGTTGAGCTGCTCCCCAGCTTCTTCCAGCACGTGTACCCATTGTTGCCGTTCCCGTATGCTTTGCGCGCTATGCATGCTGCGATTGCTGGTTCATATCATAACGAGTATTGGGCAGCTCTAGGATCGTTTGCATTGTTTGCAGTGCCTGCGCTGATTATTGGTCTTGTGATAGCCCGCCCGCTTGCTCGGAGTAACTGGGTGGTAGAGCAACTAAGCAAAACTGGCGTTTACGGAGAATAAAGTAGGTTTTTTCGGCTTTTGATTACTGGTTTTGGGCTTAGGAGTGTAAAACCAAAAACTTACTCACATTTAATAACCGGTTACTAGAGCTCACTTGGCACGGTTTTCAAAGTGACGATTAACCCCAAGTGATCCGTGCGAGGAACTTTAACAGTTTTCTCGTTAACTGCCGTAATCCCCGTGGTATGCAACACGTGATCGATTTCAATTAGAGCTGGAAACGCTGGCCATGAAGCAGGAAAAGTATTATGTGCTCCTGAATGAAGCTCATAGGAAGAATCAGCAAATCCTTGTTGCAAGGTTTTTCGCAGTGAAGCATGATGCAGATTGGAATTAAGATCTCCCATAACAACGGTAGTAAGCGACTCTGTTGCAAGAGAACCAAGAGCTTGAATGCTGCTGCTCCAATCCTTTCCGCTGCGTTGGGGGGATTTAGGATGTACGCTAGCAAAGCGAACAGTTTCACCGCCAATGCTCGTTATTATGCTTGAAACGTTAGAAGAAGCAATAGGCAGTGCTGAGCCAGTACTGGAAACTACATCAAGACGAGTCAATAGGGCGTTGAATCCGCCATTGTCTCCATCGGTTTTTGCACCCCTTTGAACGCTTGGAAGAATTTGGCGAAGTCCTGCTTGCTCTAATCGCTGCATAAGGTCATCTGTTACCTCTTGTAAAGCAAGCACGTCTATATTATTCATTTCTACGTAGTGAGTTATAGAACCGGCGTCAGCTCTGCCGTAACGGCAGTTCAGCGTCATAACAGTAATTGTGTTAGTTTTCTCTGCGGTGTCCTCTGCAGCGCTCTTATCAGTAGATTTAGTGGTGGATTGTATGCCTCCCAGCGTCGTGGCAGAGTAGGAATTAATTAGGGATGCATATGCCGCTTGCTGAGCAGGCATAGTAATGAATTTACTGACTATCGCAGGAATAGGAATGTAGAAACCAATTGCCCACAGAACATGAATGACAATAAGCAGCATACTGACGGCAACCTGCGAGCGCTGTCTCATTGCAGTCGCCGCAATCAGAACCACCACAATCGGCACAATCGTGAGGGGAATAAGTGCAACGAGTTCAGGGATGGGGTGTAATCCATCCATTCCAGCTGGTACGTAATGTAACAGCATCCATATGGCTAAAACAATGAGTGATATCCAGATGAATGCTGACATACGCTTCTTTCGTAACGGCGTGCGCTTCGCACGGGAAGGCACGCTAAGCTTGACCGCCTAAGAGACCGCTGAGACCTGAACCGAATCTTGCTGGCAAATCAGACAATCCTTGCGGCTGGTCGGGCTGCTTAGTAAATGCAGAGCCAGAGGTTTGAGTAGAAGATTGCTTTGATTTTCCAGCCAATTTATCGCGCAAAGCTCTTTCTTCAGCCTCACGTTTCATTGGGTTACCGGAGCGACCGCCCTTTTTCTTATTTTTGTTCTTCTTGTTCTTACGCGAACTATTGCCGCCACCCATTCCGGGGATTCCTGGCATTCCAGGCATAGAACGAGAACCGTTGCCCATACGCTTCATCATCTTGGCGGCCTGTTCAAAGCGTTGCAAAAGACCGTTGACTGCAGAAACGGTTACACCTGCACCGTACGCAATACGAGCTCGGCGACTTCCATCAATAATTTTTGGATTGCGGCGCTCTGCAGGAGTCATGGAACGAATGATTGCCTCAGTGCGGTCAACTTCTTTTTCATCAAACTGGTCAATTGCTTGACGATACTGCCCCATGCCTGGGATCATGCCGAGCAAACTCTTCATAGATCCAAGCTGGCGAACTTGTTGAAGCTGGCTTAAGAAATCATCAAGACCAAAAGAACCTTCTGCAAGCTTTTCTGCTGCTTGTCGGGCTTCTTCCTCATCGAACTGCTTCTGTGCCTGCTCAATAAGGGTGAGAATATCGCCCATATCGAGAATTCGAGAAGCCATACGGTCTGGGTGGAAGACTTCAAAATCTTTCAGACCTTCGCCGGTAGAGGAGAAGAGAATTGGCTTGCCGGTAACACTTGCTACAGAAAGCGCAGCACCACCGCGCGCATCGCCATCGAGCTTAGAAAGCACAACGCCGGTAAAATCAACACCTTCATCGAATGCTTTTGCGGTGGCAACTGCATCCTGGCCAATCATGGCATCAATAACGAAGAGAATTTCATTAGGATTGACTGCGTCGCGGATATTGCGTGCCTGCTGCATGAGCTCAGCATCTACGCCAAGACGTCCAGCAGTATCGATAATTACTGTGTCGTATAACTTGGTCTTTGCGAGTTCAACAGAGTCACGAGCTACCTTAACTGGGTCGCCGGTAGCTTGACCAGGGGAGACCACGTCAGAGCTGGAAGACTGCACGCCAGGTTCAGGAGCATACACTGGTACGCCTGCGCGCTCGCCCACCACCTGCAGCTGAGTCACAGCGTTAGGACGCTGCAAATCGGCAGCTACGAGCAGAGGAGTGTGCCCAGTATCTTTGAGCCAATATCCAAGCTTACCTGCGAGAGTAGTTTTACCTGCACCCTGCAGACCTGCCAACATGATGATGGTTGGAGGATTTTTCGCAAAGTTGAGTGGACGATCAACACCAGCACCCAAAATTTGTGTGAGCTCATCGTTGACGATAGAAACAACCTGTTGGGCTGGGTTCAGTGCTTGGGAAACCTCGGCACCCAAAGCACGCTCGCGGACGCGGCCGGTGAAGCTGCGAACCACATCAAGAGCAACGTCGGCATCAAGCAGAGCACGGCGAATCTCACGGATTGTGCCGTCAATATCTGCTTCGGAAAGCTTACCTTTAGAACGCAAATTCTTGAATGCGTTCGATAAGCGGTCTGTAAGTGAACTAAAAGCTGCCATAATGTCACCAGTCTACTGGGTTATAACGAAAAACTACTTAGAGAAAGACCATGTTGAACCTTGCGGGCCATCTTCAATCACAATTCCTACTTGAGCTAACGAATCGCGAATGGAATCAGCCGTTGAAAAATCCTTATTTTTTCGAGCTGTAGATCGAGCATCAAGTTGATTTTGGATAAGAGCATTCAAAGTATTTTCTGCTTGATATGAATTTGCAGAAGTCCCTCCTGCAGCTGTAGCACTATTTTGATCATGTGCTTCAGAAGTTCGAGTAGGGGAGCCAGCGCCGGTGATCCACTGGGAGTCAAGAGGATCGAGACCAAGGGTGTCAAGCATTGCTCGAACGTTGAGCAATGTACGGCTTAGGAGTTCGCACGCGGTTTCGCGCGCATCGCCATCTGGCATTGCTGCAAGATCAGAAATCATCGTGTTTCCGGCGCGGACAGTGCTAAAAATAGCTGCCAATGCGCCAGGAATATTCACATCGTCATTCATTGCGTTTGTAAAGTCTTCCGGAAGGAAATCTGCGCTAACTTCCTCTACCTGTGCTCGGCTCGGCTGCTGAATGAGTGCGCCTGCGTGATCAATGAAGCTGCTGATGCGTTCCCATGCGCGCTGAGCCTCAGTAAGGGTTTGTGGGCCCCATTCGAGCATGGAACGGTAATGCACACCGGCTAAAGCGTAGCGAACCATCCATGGTGTGTATCCTTCGAGTACAGACTCAATGGAGAGCCCATTACCCAAGGATTTACTCATCTTTTCACCTTTTTGAGTCACCCAAGCTGAGTGCATCCAGCGGTGAGCAAAACCCCACCCGGCTGCGCGAGACTGTGCCATCTCATTTTCATGATGAGGGAATCGCAAATCCAAGCCACCGCCGTGAATATCAAAGTCATCGCCCAAATAACGCTGACTCATAGCAGAGCATTCAATATGCCAGCCAGGGCGGCCAACACCAAACGGAGTGTTCCATCGGGCTGTAAAGGGATCAGTATCTTTAGGAGCTTTCCAGAGTGCAAAATCGCGAGGATTATGCTTATTCTCGGAAAGATCTGCTGCATCGACGGGGTTATATTTGTCGCTGCCAACATTATCAACAGAAGGGGCAGCTGCTTCAACTGCGGAGTCAACAAGATTTGTACTTGCCGCTTGAGTTCCGCTGGCCTGATGAGTCAGCTCACCGTAAGCCTGCCATGAGGGAACGTCAAAGTATACGTTTCCACTCGGTGTTCCATCAGGATTATTCACCACGTAGGCGTGACCGTTGTCAATCAAGCGCTGAATCAAATTAATCATGTCTGGAACATGGCCAGTTGCACGAGGTTCATATGTAGGAGGAAGCACGCCTAGCAAAGCGTAGGCGGCAGTAAATTCACGCTCATAGATGTATGCGCGTTCCCACCACTGCTGACCAGCCGCTGCTGCCTTGTCTAAAATCTTGTCATCAATATCGGTGACATTGCGCACGAACGTAACATGATACCCCAGCCTCATCATCCAGCGGCGGATTACGTCAAAAGCTACTCCTGCGCGCAAATGGCCTACATGAGGCGAACTTTGCACGGTGGCGCCACACACATAAATACCCACTTCACCGACTTTGATTGGTACAAAAGGAGTTACGCTGTGAGATTTTGAGTCGTACAAGCGAAGCTCAGATGCCGCCTTGGCATTGAAATTAGTAGTGTTGTGGCTGTTTTTCATAGTCTTGAGGTTAGTTGCTTTATAAGACATACATGCAAAGTAAAAAAAGCATGATATTAAGCAAAAATGTTCAGCGCTATTAAACGAATAGTGAACCGATATAATACTTTGTTAAAGCAGCGTGTCACAATGAAGGAATGATTGAACCGCAGGTAGTAATCTTTCAGCACGTAGATTGGGAGAAGCCGGGCCGCATCGCGATGGCTCTTGAAGAGGCTTCCATCAAGTATTCGGTGATGAATGTGGCTGACACGAAGAAGCCAGATTTGCCTGATTTAGACTCCGTGTGTGGTGTTGTGATTATGGGTGGGCCAATGGGGGCCCAAGATTTTGACGAGTATCCCGGTCTCAAAGCTGAAGCTAAGTATGCCAAAGCTGCCATTGAGGCTGGAACACCTGTACTAGGCGTGTGCCTTGGCCATCAGATTTTGGCAACCGCGCTCGGTGCGAAGCTTTCATCAAATAAAGAAAACGAAATCGGCTTTGCACAAATTAACCGCGTAGAGCGAGACGAATATCTTCCACTTCCACACACGGGTGCAACTCCTCTGCATTGGCATGGAGACGTTGTGTCTCTTCCGAAGGGGGCTATGCTTCTAGCTGGCACAAAGCTCACAAAGAATCAGGCATTCCGCTATAAAACTGCCTTGGGGCTGCAATTTCACATGGAAGTCAATGCTGTTTTACTCGACGAGTGGTTGAGCACTAAAGAGATGACCGCTGGTTTGAAGAAGTCACATATTGCAAAGATTCGCGAAGATTTTGAGAAATATAATGCTCAGATTCGCCCGCTTGCAGAAGCTACATTTGGTGGTTTTGCTGCTCGCTGTGCAACCTATAGTCATACGCTGAATAATTAATTTACGTCTAATTTCATATTTAATTTCATATTTCATTTCACATTTTATTTTGAGAAGAAGATTGGAAAGATTGGCTCAATGCCTATTCATGATCTTGGATTAGAACACGTTTCGCTTGCCTTTGCTACAAAGACGATTTTTACTGATGTAACGCAAGGTATTGTTGAGGGCGACCGCATTGGAATTGTTGGAAAAAATGGTGATGGCAAATCCACTTTATTGCATTTGCTTGCTGGTTTGCGTGAACCAGATTCTGGACGAATAACTCGCCGTGGTGGTCTTACTCTGGGCTTGCTTGACCAACGCGATTCGCTTGATGATTCAGCAACTGTGCGCGAAGCTGCTCTTGGGAAGCGTGAAGATTACGAATGGGCGGCGAATCAGTCATCTCGCGAAGTGGTAGAAACTTTACTTGAAGGCATGAGCTTAGAATCTCGTGTTGGAGATCTCTCTGGCGGTCAACGAAGGCGCGTGGACTTAGCGCGTTTATTACTGCAAGACTGGGATATCTTGATTCTTGACGAGCCTACTAATCACTTGGATATGGCCACAATCCATTGGCTTGCAGCGCATCTGAAAAATCGATGGTCTATTAACTCTGGCGCATTGCTTGTGGTGACTCACGACCGCTGGTTTCTTGATGAAGTATGTTCTTCGATGTGGGAAGTGCATGATGGCACGATTGACCCATTTGAGGGTGGATACAGCGCATACATGCTTCAGCGAGTAGAACGAGACCGTCAAGCAGATGTTGCAGAAACGAAACGTCGTAATCTTGCCCGCAAAGAACTTGCATGGCTAACTCGGGGCGCTCGCGCTCGCTCCACAAAGCAGAAGTTCCATGTGAAAGCTGCTACGGAATTGATTGCTGACGTTCCTCCCGTGCGTAATACTTTAGCCTTGAAACAAATGGCAACCTCGCGTTTAGGCAAACAAGTTGTTGATTTGATTGATGTTACGCACATTTATCCGGTTCAAGATGCGTCTAAACTCAGCGTCGGCGAGGAACTTGTCAGCGTTGAGGTAACTGTTGATGAATCTTCAGCTGATGAATCTTCGGTTGATGAGTCTTTACAGGGGAATAACCAAGAAGATAAGTCCGCACAAACCCGTGCAGTGCAGACAAAAACAATCACTGGTAAACGCATCCTTGATGATGTGACTTGGTTGATTGGCCCAGGCGATCGATTTGGTATTGTCGGCTCAAATGGGGTGGGGAAATCGACTCTCCTCAGCATTATTGATGGCACGTTAAAGCCAACGCTTGGACGTGTGAATATTGGCAAAACGGTTAAATTTGCCGTGCTTACGCAGCGTCTTGATGAGTTGGAAAAGCTTGGAAAATATAAGGTTAAAGAAGTTCTGAGCCGTTATAAGCCAATGTATATTGTGGATGGCAAAGAAACTACGCCTGGCCAGATGATGGAACGTTTGGGGTTTGAATCTGCACAGCTAATGACTCCTATTAAGGATCTTTCTGGCGGGCAGAAGCGCCGTATGCAACTGCTGCTGATTTTGTTGGATGAGCCAAATGTTCTCATTATGGATGAGCCGGGTAATGATCTCGACACCGATATGCTTGCAGTCATGGAAGATGTGCTTGACACTTGGCCTGGTACTCTCATTGTGGTCTCCCACGATAGCTATTTACTTGAGCGCGTTACTGATCAACAGTTTGCGATTCTTGATGGCAAGATTCGCCATCTTCCTGGCGGTGTAGACGATTACTTTACGTTGCTTAATGAGTCGAAGCGTGCACGTACTGCACAGGGTTTTGGTGCTTCAGCTAACGCTATTAGCAGCAATTTAGACGGCGGCACTTCCAAGCAATCCCGTACTGACCAGTCTTTGTATTCTGTGCGATCCTCTCCTTCTCGCCGTGCCGACGACAAAGCAACTCGTATTGCCAAACGTGAGGCGTCAAAGCGCATTTCTGCAATCGATCGTAAGCTTACAAAACTCGCAGCCGAGCAGGAAAAGATTGAGCAGAAGATGGCTTCACAAGATCCTAGTGATTATGTGGGGCTAGGTGAGCTTAATGAGGAATTGCAAGCTGTTCAGGCTCAAGTGAGCGAACTTGAAGAAGAGTGGATGGAACTCTCAGAGATGGTTGAAGGATAATAAAGAGGATAATAAAAGCAAAAGCCGGGCGGAAAAATTTAATTTCCAACCCGGCTTTATTTTAGTTTACTTAGTTTAGTCTCTTAAGATTCTTATGTTTCCTTAGCGGTCGTTAATCTCAGATCCGATTACTTTCTCACTAAGTGCACGAGGTCCACGAGTCACAGCCACTGCGCCGGAGCGTACGAGTTCAATAATGCCGTACTGAGAGAGTAGACCGAGCAGAGCGTCAATCTTTCCTTGTGCACCGGTTGCCTCAACAGTGAGTGACTCAGTGTTGACGTCTACCACGCGCACACGGAACAAATCCACAATTTCGAGAATATCAGAGCGATTATTCTCGTTTGCACTTACTTTGATGAGTACGAGCTCACGTTCAACGGTGGTATCTTGATTGAGTTCCACAATCTTAAGCACATGCAGGAGCTTGTTAAGCTGCTTGATGATCTGCTCAAGTGGAAGCTTTTCTACCGTTGCAGTGACGGTGATACGAGAGATATCTTCACGTTCTGTGGGAGAAACACTCAAGGAATCGATATTGAATGCACGGCGAGCAAAGAGCGCACTGACGCGAGCAAGAACACCTGGGCGGTTCTCTACGAGCACGGATAAAGTATGGCGCTGTGCGCCAGGCTGAGTTGAAAGATTAGCCATTTTTGAGCGCCTCCTTATTCCTGTTCCTGGGCTGTGGCTTGCGATGAAGCCTGGTTTGAAGCATCATCAGCGTCTGAATTTGCTTCAGCATTTTGGTTCTTCTGAGCCAAAGGTTGGATGTTTGGACGGTAATTTACGTTATCGTTTGAAGCGCCGCCAGGAACCATTGGCCATACCATAGCGTCTTTCCACACGCGGAAGTCAATAAGAACAGTGCGATCATTCGTAGAATTTGCTACGTCAATAGCTGCAAGAGCTTCTTCTTGATTCGTTGCACGCAAACCGATGCATCCGTAAGCTTGTGCAAGCTTGACGAAGTCTGGAACGTTAATAGGAATTTCCTGCTGTGATGTTGGATTTTCGGTGTCTTCCAAATTCTTAGCAGCTGGATCACCATCATCCAAAATAGTCGCGGAGTAGTGCTCGCCGAAGAACAAGGTTTGCCACTGGCGAACCATTCCATACACAGAATTATTAAGAATAGCAATCTTTAACGGAGTGTGGTCTTGGAACGCGGTCGCGAGCTCTTCAGAGGTCATCTGGAAGCTACCGTCGCCATCGATAAGCCACACGGGTTTCTTGCCATCGAATTCGCGCTGAGAAGCTACCTGAGCGCCAATAGCTGCTGGCAGGCCGTATCCCATGGTTCCAGCGCCTGCAGAGGAGAGCCATGAGCGAGGATTTTCAAAATCAATCAGCTGACTTGCCCACATCTGATGTTGACCTACGCCAGTGACCCAAATAGTACTTGGATCCGCCTTATCAGAAAGCTGCTTTACAACCCACTGTGGGCTCAAAGTACCATCTGTTGGTTGATCTTCTGGACGATCGTAGGTAGTTGGGTAATCTGTGCGAAGCTTATCGATCATTGACCACCATGGCTTCAAATCTGGGGAGTCATTCGTCTTGAAAGCCTGCTTAATTTCAGGAATCAAATCATCGAGAACTTCTGCAATATCACCCACGATTGGCACATCCACATCGCGATTCTTTCCAATCTCTGCCGGATCGATATCGATATGAATCACGCGTGCACTTGGGGCAAACTTAGCAAGATTTCCAGTAACACGGTCTGCAAATCGTGCGCCAATTGCCACAATCAAATCAGAACGCTGAATAGCGCCAGTAGCAGCCACATTTCCGTGCATGCCTGACATGCCTAAGTTCTGAGGGTCAGAATCAGGAATAATTCCACGAGCATTCAAAGTGGTGACGACTGGGCTGCCGGTAATTTCGGCGAGTTTCTTCACCTGCTTACTTGCTCCAGAACGCATTGCGCCGCCACCCACGTAGAGCACAGGGCGGAATGACTGGGTGAAAAGCTCAGCAGCATTAGAAAGTACGCGGCCATGAGCCTTCGTTACTGGGGCATAGCCTGGAAGAATCATGCGCTGTGGCCATGAGTAGTACATTTCTTGAGTCTGCGCGCTGCGAGTGAAGTCAACTACAACAGGGCCAGGGCGTCCGCTAGTTGCAATGTGATAAGCCTCAGTCATAATGCGAGGAACATCACTAGCGCGAGTGACTAAGAAGGAATGCTTAGAAATTGGGTAGGTGATGCCGAGGGTATCTGCTTCCTGGAAGGCATCGGTGCCAATCTGCTTTTCGCCAACCTGGCCGGTAATAGCAATCATTGGAACAGAGTCCATATTTGCATCGGCTATTGCTGTTACTAAGTTTGTAGCTCCTGGGCCAGAGGTCACTAATGCAACGCCAACTTTGCCTGTTGCAAGTGCGTAACCTTCTGCAGCATGGCCAGCTGCTTGTTCATGGCGTGTAAGAATAAAACGGAACTTCGTGTTCTCAGTGATTGCGTCATAAACCGGTAGAATTGCTCCTCCAGGGATGCCGAAAACATCCAAAATGCCAAGATCTTCAAGGGAACGAACGAGTGCCTGAGCGCCCGTCATCTTTTCGCCTTGTGGCTGTTCGCTATTTTCTGCCGCTGGGTTCTTTGGAACTCCGCTAAATGCCTGTAATGGTGTGGGCAATGCCATAACTTCCTCTCGTCTGTCAAGACATGTCAAAGGTGCGCAATGTGCTGCGCTGCAAAATTTACCATTCGAATTCTGCGGTTATTTGCCGGAGGGCTTCTTCTGGTTCACGTCACGTTGGAACCGCTTGTGGCAGTTCCCATAGTCTTTTCAATAATAGTGTAAGTCTCTAACAACCACGTGTTGCTTCCCATTAGCTGAAATAACTGGAATAACCGAAATTAGTTGAGACTTTTCCATGCTTTTTCAGCAGCATCTAGCTGAGCTTTGCGCTTACTTGTGCCTGTGCCTTCTGCAATGACTGTGTCATCATCGCCCAAAGTTACACGGGCGGTAAAAATCTGCTGATATTCTGGCCCACCGACTTCCATGTGATACGCCACTTCTCCACGACCAAGTTCATGTGCCTTAACAGTGAGGGAAGTCTTCCAGTCGAGTGCAGGGCCTTCGTGAGTAGTTTTTTCAAGAGTAGAATCAATGAGCTTATGAACCGCATGACGAGCAACATCAATACCTTGCTCAATAAAAACAGCGCCGATGAGAGCCTCAACAATATCGCACAGAATTGAGTCTTTATCAGCCCCGCCTCCAGCGCTTTCACCGTGGCCTAGCAAAATGAAGGGGCCAACGTGTAGTTTATTTCGAGCAATAGCAGACAGAGACTCCTCAGATACTGTTTTGGCACGGATTTTCGCCATTTGCCCTTCGGTGTATGTGGGATGCAAAGTGTACAAAGTTTCAGTTGTTACGAGTTCTAGGACGGCATCTCCAAGGAATTCTAAACGCTCGTAGTTTGCAGTTCCGGGATGCTCGTGTGCGAAGGATCTATGAGTTAGCGCTTCGATAAAAAGATCTGGGCTGATCGTAGCGCCCAAAGCTTCAAAAAGTTCGTTAGCGGCAGGAGATATTTCTGTATCCAAAGCACTTCCTTCTTTCGCTTCTTCTGCATTATGTATGAACAGTAAATACTTGCACTCATACGGTACTACGCACGGTACTGCACACGTTACTACGACGACTCGGTTGATGGTAACAAAAAAATCCCACCGTCCGTCGGCGGTAGGATTTTCTAAAAGCTTCAAATTGTTATGAAATTTAAAAGCGATACTCCTCAGAGTTTTAATATTTAGAAAATATTAGACTACTGTGCGAGTGTTGACTTGATTGCTGCACGGTAAGTACGACCACGGAAGTTACCGCAGTTTGGGCAAGCCATGTGTGGCAATGAGTCAGCGCCGCAGTTTGGGCATGCAATAGTCTGAGTTGCAGATGCCTTCCAATTTGCGCGGCGGGAGTGCGTATTAGCACGGGAAGTCTTGTACTTTGGCAGTGCCATAGTGTTCCTCTATTCGATCGAAATAAACTTTTTTGCTTAAGCCTAGGTGAGTTTAATACAACCCACGGTCATTGTCCATTTGAGTGTTCGAGTGTCTGAGCGTTTGAGTGGCGTAAAAGACATGTAGTAAAGATGCATGGTAGAGATAGAGACCCACAGTAGAGGACCCGCAGTAGAAATATGCAGTATAGGTACACAGTGAGGTGATTGTATTCAAAAACACTCGAAGATTGTTGAACAGTTTGATCGAGAAACTCAGAGTATTTTTAGAGTGAGTGTTATTGCAGGTATCTAAATTTTTTATTCTGCGTTTTGCTGAGATTCTAACTGTGCCTTGAGCTGCTCTAATTGTGCCCACCGAATATTGACTGGTTCATCTACGTGATCTGGGTTGTCGTTGAGGTTGATGCCACACTGTGGGCAGAGTCCCTTGCAGTCGGGGCGGCACAGTGGCTGTACGGGCAGAGTTTGAGCCAAATTATCGCGAATGAGTGACTCAAAATCAAGAAGAGTTGCTGACGGACTAATCGGGTAAACATCGTCAGCTTCATCATCTTCAGCGAAAATATCTTGTTCTGCTTCTTCAACAAATCCAGAGTTATGAGATGCCAGCCTATCTTCGTAGGTGAAAAAAGCTGTGACATTCGTAGACCAGTCGCCGTCGAGCGGTTTGAGACAGCGTGTGCACTCACCGTGCATTGGTGCGCTTACTGAGCCGGTAAAGAGCAAACCGTCAGACAGTGATTCGAGCGTGCCTTTCAGATGAGTATTTGCCCCCTCTTCAATGCCGACAACAGTGTCGTCAATTCCGCTTGGAGCTGGGAAAACTTCATCAATATTCTTGGTTTGGCCAGCGCGCATTGAAAGTTGCGCAATGGAAATAGTCCAATTTGTTTTCTGTTCGCGTACCATAATCTTCTCTAAAATCTAGGTTAACCGGTTGAGCCGGCGAGCTGAGGTAATGAGATAACGAGGTAAGTTAACCGTCATAGTCGTCATAATCGTCAGCGCTCAGATGAGGAATTTCCTGCTCTGCAAGCTTCTGACGCTGATGGAGTACTTCGAGCCCATTGACAATGCTGTCATGAATCTCAGCAATTTGATCGTCAAGTGCGCGCATAGACTTTTCGGAATATGCATTTGCGCCTCTTGTGAGCTCGTTGGCTTTGTGCTGCGCATTAGCAAGAATATTTCGTGCTTGCTCGGTTGCAATGTTTACAACGTTTTCTTGACCAGCAAGGAATTGCGCCTGCTCATTAGCTTCTTTAATGATTGTGGCTGACTTGCTTTGAGCTGCGGAAATAATGGAATTAGATTGATTTTGAGCGCTTTCCAAACGACGTTCTGCTTCACGCATAAGGGACGAAGCACGCTCAAGCTGAATTGGCAAAACCTCTTTTAACTCTTTGAGCAAATCACTGATTTCGTTGCGATCAAGGCGAATCTGGTCGCCGGAGAATAAGCCACTTTTTGCTTCTGCCACCTTGGTTTCCAATTGTTGGATAATGTCAAAAGCGGTGGTGAACTGGTCTTCGGCTGGATTGAGACTTTCGGAAACATCGTCGTGTGCATTTGGAATAAGAGCACTAACCGCTTCCTGCGCGCGAGCATTGTTGAATCCGCCAATTGAAGCAGAAGAGGCAGAAGAAATAGGATACGCTGCATCAGAACTTTCAGCAGGCGCTTTTGAATAAGATTCCGAATAAGATTGCGCGTGAGCAGACTGAGCCGGCATGTCTGTGAAGCTTCCTGTGCTCACTACTTCAGACTGCCCAGTAGAATCATCGTCTTCTTCGCCGTATGGAGTGTAGTTATGAATGTTAGTCATGTTAACTCTTTTCTCTGCTCAATGCATTGGTGAGCTTAGCAATCACTGCATCTGGAACCATTCCGGTAATATCCCCACCATGACGAGCCACATCTTTAACAATCGAACTCGAAATATGTTCCTTAATGGGGTCTGCAGGAAGGAACAGGGTTTCAACATCTGCAAGATGGCGATTAACCAAAGCCATTCCCAACTCTGCTTCATAATCGCCGTTCTGCCGCAAACCTTTTACAATAACTGTAGCGCCAACATTAGCGCAATATTGTGTAATGAGGCCGTCAGTACTTGACACTTTTACGTTGGTGATGCCGTCCTTCTCAAGCGCTTCCTGAATCATAGCGACGCGCTCTTCTTCTGTGAACATTGGCTTTTTGGCTGAATTTACTGCCACAACAACGTGGATTTCGTCAAAAAATGAGGCACAGCGTTCAATAACGTCGAGATGACCCGATGTAACGGGATCAAAAGAACCTGGGCACACAGCGATTGTCATGCTTTTAGAGTATCGCATCCATTGGAAAGTTTAGCTATTCGCTGGCGTGCTGGACTAAGTATTCTTATCATTTACTATTAAGAATATGATGAATTTTGGGGATGCTTTTATCGTGAATAATTCTATGGATATGCTTGATAAGTATGAATATGGGCGTGATGCGCTTGATGAGCCGCTCAAGACTTCTGGGCCGGATCAGTCTTCTGGCACGAGTACGGCAGTTTTAGAACGTCCGGAAACTAATGAGGAAACAAGTCGCACTGATGATGGTGAAGCAGATCGTTTTGCTCATTATGTTTCCAAAGAGCGCATGATGCAGTCTCGTATGACAGGTCGGCCAGTTGTAGCGTTATGTGGAAAAGTATGGGTGCCAAAGCATGATCCTGCTAATTACCCGGTATGCCCAGACTGCAAGCGTATTTACGAAGAGATGATGAAATAAAGAGGGAAAAAGTAAAAGGAGTAATGAAGTGGAATTAAAAAAGTAGGGGAAAGTAAAAGTCAGAAGTAAAGAGGTCTAACTTTTTACTTCCCTCACTCTTCTACTTCCCCTCGCTCATTTTATTTATCCGCTTTTATTTATCTGCTTCTGCCTATTCCTACCTGCTTCTATCCGCTGCTCTTATTTGGTAATCGTTAAAACTTGAGTCTCGATTGCCGGCTCGCCAGCGCTCAGAGAGAGCGCACTAATTGGGAGTTCGTTCAAGGCTTTTTTGTGGTAATCGCGAGCTGCAAAGAGTGCTTCGCTTGTAGAAAGTGATGTATCAACTTCTCCATGGTCTACTGCGGTAATAAGTAAATCGCGGGTGGTGTCATATTCTGCAGGGCAAGTCCATGCGGCTTGGTCTTCTTCAGAGCCTGCAACAATGAGTTCCCCCTGCGCTAAGTCATATTGGTAAGAGCGGTAAGCTACTTTTCGCCAGCCGTCTGTGACTTTACCAAAGGATTTTTTGGAAACGGCGTGCATGTGTCCGTCTGCACCTTCGCGCTCTACGAGCTTGTATACCATTGATGTGGTGGGGAAGCCTGATCCTGTAACTAAACGCGTGCCAACTCCATAAGAATCTACCGGGGCAGTGGCGAGGGAGGCGATTGCATATTCATCCAAATCATTCGTCACAGTGATAGTAGTGTTTGTAGCCCCCAAAGCATCAAGCTGATGACGTGCTTTTTGAGCTAAGGAAGCCAAATCGCCAGAATCAATGCGGATTCCGCCAAGTTCTGGTCCAGCCACCTTTACTGCAGTAGTGATTGCTTCTTCAATGGAGAAGGTGTCGGTAAGTAAAGTAGTATTTTTACCAAGTGCATTAATTTGGGAGATAAAAGCATCTTCCTCAGTGTCATGTACCAAGGTAAACGCATGAGCGGCAGTGCCGATGCAACGAATACCGTATTTCTTGGCTGCTGCGAGATTTGCTGTGCTTGCGAATCCTCCCACGACTGCACTGCGAGAAGCTGCAATTGCTGCATATTCATTCATTCGGCGTCCACCCATGTCTGCGCATGGGCGTGTGCCTGCAGCTGAAGTAATGCGGGAAGCAGCGGATGCGATAGCACAATCATAGTTAAGAACGCTCAAAAGCATAGTTTCAAGCAGAGTGCATTCTCCGAAAGTTCCTTCAACTTGAAGCACTGGAGAATTAGCGAAGAACATCTCTCCTTCGCGGTAAGCACGAATAGTTCCACGGAAATGGAAGTTCTCAAGATATTTGATTGTTTCTTCGGAAACAATGTGATTATCTCGCATAAAAGCTAAATCAGATTCGTTTGGTCTAAAGCAGTGTAAATACTCAACAATTCGGCCAAGACCTGCAACTACCCCATATCGACGGCCAGATGGAAGATGGCGAGTGAACACTTCAAAAACGCATTTACGATGCGCTGTGCCGTCGCGCAAAGCAGCATCGAGCATGGTGTATTCATACATATCAGTCATCATCGCTGGGTTGATATCAGAACGATACATTTTGCCTTCTCTCAAGTGGCTTAGTATTTAAATAGTTTTATGTGCGAGCTGTGCCTGTTAGTTTAGTCTTTCGGGGAAGTGCATGGTCGATTATGAACAAAATCCATGCTAGTACAAAGAAAATTCCTAAATATACGGCACAATTAGTTACAAACTGATGCATTCCGAGTTTCGGCAAGTTGATGAAATCATAGGGATAGGGGCTGCCATCATTGCCTGGGCCGCCGTTGGGCAGAAAATGCGCGCGGATCAACACAAATGCTAGATAAATAGGGTAATAGAGCATCCAAGAGAATGTGTAATGCCACTTGAATTTGCGATGCTCGTCGAAAATGAGGAAGTCTGCAACGGCCATAATCGGTACGATTACGTGTGCCATAGTATGGGTTGCAATTCCAAATGCGTAGAGCTCATCTGCAGGGTCTGTTGGGGGAAGAACAAGCCATGCTACAAGGCCAGTGATAATGATATTGAGTGTAAGCATTCCTTTAAGCCATGCAGGTGGTTGAACCCCTTTAAGAAGGCTTGCAAATCCGGCCCAAATCATCACAATTCCCAAAGCGATATTGGTTTCATGAGTGAAATACACAAGATTAGAAGTTTTGCCCACAAGCCATGTCTCATAAGTGCCAGCAAAGCAGAAAAAGGCAATAGTAAGGCGATAAATCCCAGCAATGAATCTCATGTGGTCAAGCGTATCGCGCGTTGAGAATAACCAGAGGATGGCGAGTAAAAGATATACGAAACGCTCTCAAAAAACACAAAATAAATTGTACAAATAAATTTGTATAATAAAAATATGTGTGAAGTAAACGGGAAAATGAAGAGTTCAACGGTTGATGAAATCTTGGCAGAGCAGCTTAAGGTTCTATCTAGCCCAATTAGAATGCGCATTCTTGCGGTGCTGAGAGAAAAAGGAAGCCTTACGGTTGGTGAGATTGCTCGATTGATTGATGAGCCAGTGGGGTCTGTGAGTTACCACTTGTCGCGCTTGCACATTTCGGGATTGATAGAGGAAGCTGCTGAAAAATCGCAGAGAGATAAGCGCAAAAGCTGGTGGAAAGCGGCGAATTCTTCCACGGTTGTTCCAGTAGTTGAACCGGGAGTGGATAGGGGCACTCTCAAGGCTTTCAAAACTGCTGCAATGACAAGTTACCAATCAGCCTTCATGCGATACATGCAGGAGTATGACAATTTGGAAAAATCATGGCAAGAAGCGGGGCAGAGCGTTGATTCGTTGCTTGAGCTCACTCCTGAAGACGTGCAGAGTCTTAATGCTGAACTTGTGAAAGTAATTGAAAAATATGAGAAGCTTTCTATTCGTAGGAAACAGGAAGAGGAGAAAACTACAAAGGAGACTGATACAAAGCGAGCTCAAACTGTTGCTGTTGTAGCTCAGACATTCAGGTGGATTTCTTAATGTTTACCCATTCACAAAGGTATCGAGCGTGGTTTATTGCCGACACGGGAATCAACATTGGCACAAATTTGCGCAATTTAGTCATTCCCCTGATTGCTTTCGCTCTTTCACAGTCAACAGTCACCGCAGGATGGGTTACAACAGCTTGTATGGTGGCGATGCAGATGAGCGCTGTTTTTGGAGGAACCGTTGTCGATAGGCACGATCGTAAGCGGCTGATGGTCATTAACTGCTTATCAGGTTTTATTATTTGGGGAATTGTTGCTTTTCTCATTGCAGCTCAGCTGTTAACTTTGCCCATTCTGCTGTGTCTTTCAGTTATTTATAGCGTTGTGAATGGTTTACTTTCGCATGCGTCTGATGCACTTTTAAGATCGATTGTTGACGTTCGCCACTATTCACAGGCTAGAAGCATCAATGAAGGGCGAGACGCAGTTACTACTATGGCGTCAAGCCCATTCGGCGGCTTTCTCTACGCTTTAGGTGCTTGGATTCCTTTTGCGATTTCAGCTGTGATATATGTAGTTTCCGCTGTTGCTGCGGCTGCTATTCCTACAGCAACTGTTCCTGTGGCAGAAGTTCCTCATGATGAAGCTAGTGAGCATGTTTCTGTAGTAAAGAAGACAAATAGGAGTGGAGCTGATCTATCTTTTCTTTACGATTTTGTTGCTGGGTGGAAATGGTCTTTGCAGCGCAGAACACTTGTCTTGGCGATGATTATCAGTGCATTGCTTAATCTCGGTCTCGCTGGCACGCAATACGCTGTGCAACTGAGCATGGTGGCTATAGGAGAGTCTAGTGTTCGAATAGGTTTCTTAGACACGGCCATTTGTGTGGGCGTGGTTTTGGGATCAGTCGTATCGTCCAGAATTGCTGCATGGGTGCATACTGGGAAAGCATTATGCGTGGGTTTTGCATAATGAGTATTGCTGTATTCCCTATGATTTTTAGCCAAGACTACGAGCTTGTAATCGTATGCGTGACTTTGTTGGGAATACCAGTTCCGATTATTAATTCGCTTTTGTTGGGATACGTATTTTCGTTGACGCCGCAAAATCTTCAAGGAAGAGTCACAACAACGTTAACGGTGCCTGCTCAGTCCCTCAGCTCTTTTAGCAGTGCGATTGCTGGAACTCTTATTCAAGTTTTGAGTGCTCGCTTTGCTTTCGGGATATTCTTAATTGTGATTGTTCTCGCAACGATTATGGCATTTACTTCATCACATATCAGGGCAATTCCGCAATCATCTCAATGGGATAAATGTATTTTAGAGTAGTGCCTCACGCTAGAATGTGCTGTAGCTAAAGAACTACGTCATTGCATGTTTTTGCATACTTTACGTTTGAGGAGCCTCGATGGTACAGATAAAAGATTTATTAGCTGATGGTCAGGTTTTGCGCGCTGATGGCCGCAAAGTAGATGAGTTGCGCCCAGTGAAGATTATTCGTGGGTGGACTCAAGCTCCTGAAGGATCCGTGCTCATTGAATGCGGAAATACTCGTGTGCTGTGTACAGCAACTTTTACTCAAGGTGTGCCCCGCTGGCGGCAAAACTCTGGGCAAGGCTGGGTTACTGCAGAGTATGCGATGATTCCCCGTGCAACTTCCGAACGTACAAATCGTGAATCAGTGCGGGGCAAGATTGGCGGACGCACTCATGAAATCAGTCGTTTGATTGGCCGTGTGCTTCGCGGCGTGGTTGATATGAATCAGCTTGGAGAAAATCAGATTCAGATTGACTGTGAAGTTTTGCAAGCCGATGGAGGTACACGCACAACTTCTGTAACCGGCGCATACATCGCTTTATATGATGCAGTTGAATGGGCAAAAAAGCAAAAGCTTATTAAGTCCTCTAAGAAGGTTATTAAATCTCAGGTTTCAGCTGTTTCCGTTGGAATCATTGACGGAACTCCTATGCTTGATCTTCCTTACACTGAAGATTCCAACGCCATGACAGACATGAACGTTGCTATGACTGGTGCGGGCGAATTCATTGAAATTCAAGGCACCGCAGAGCATCGGCCGTTCAGTCGTGAAGAACTTAATACTTTACTTGATTTGGCCGAAAAAGGGAATCTTGAATTACAGAAGATGCAGCGCGAAGCACTTGGTTTGTAGCCATCGCGGGCAAGAAGAGCCAGGAAGCAACTGAGAAGCTGCTAAAGCGTCGTCAAGGAATTGTCAAGAAATTGCTAAGGAGCTAGGGAAAACATCATGCAGCGCATAGTTGTAGCCACCCATAATGAAGGAAAGCTCGTAGAAATACGCCGAATCTTAGCTGAATCTCTTGGTGATCAGGCTCAGTCATTAGAGTTTATAACTGCTGGAGCCTTAGGGCTTCCTGACCCTGTAGAAGCTGGTGTGACTTTTGCTGAGAATGCACTATTGAAGGCTCGTGATGCAGCTAAGCGTACTGGACTTCCTGCAATGGCAGATGATTCAGGCTTAATTGTGGATGTAATGGGCGCTGCTCCGGGAATCTTGTCTGCGCGATGGGCTGGAAAACATGGCGATGATAAGGCAAATAACAATCTGCTACTTGCTCAGTTAGCAGACATTCCAGACACTAAACGCACAGCTCGATTTACGTGTGCGCTCGCGTTAGTAATTCCACAGATAAATCCTGCAGGTAATACTGACAACACTGAGTTCAAAGAATTTGTTGAAATTGGTGAGATGCCTGGTCGCATTATACGAGAAGAGAATGGTGAAAATGGTTTTGGGTATGATCCACTTTTTGTGCCCGATGATCAGTCTCACGTTACCGATAGGCAGCGCACAGCAAATAACAATAAGCCTTTGACCTCTGCGCAAATGACCGGTGAGCAGAAGAATGCCATCTCGCATCGTGGCCAGGCGATTCGACAGATGGCACCACACTTCGCACAACTTGCATAGTAGAAATCCAAGCAAAATTCGAGAAAATTCAAGCAAATTTGGGTGAACTCAGGCGAAACATAACTCTTGGAGCGTAATTGTAATTAGAATGCAAAGTTCAAGCAGGTCAGCACAATCAGCGAAATAATGACGGTGGTTGCGAGTGTGAATCCTGCTAGTTTTGCGTTGCCTAAAACTTTGTCAGTAAACAGTGTGCTAAAAACTGCAGAAGGGCAGAAGCAAATCATCACAGCAATTGTACGAATTGTTGGCCCCACAGGAAGCAAGAACCAAGCAGCCACAGCAAAAATAATACTGAACACAATGCGCCAACCGATAACACGTGTAACTGCGAGCACATCTTTTCTGTTTGCAGGCAGTTCCATCAGCATACCCACCATCAGCATAGAGCAGAAACTATTTGCGTTAGCTAGTGGCTCGGTAACTGTTGCAACCCAACCTGGCATTGTGATGTGAAAAAGCATTAGCACAATCATCAAGAGGTAAATATCAAAAGAAAGTGATGAAAAAAGGCTTTTCAACATGCTAAAGATATTATTTTTGAACGCTAAACGTTTGGCATGAGGGTCAGTCAGTTTTACATGTGGAAGCACTGGTGCACCCTCGGCAGTATCTTGCTCACTTAAAGGTTTATCAGGTGCAATATGCAAAGCTGAACGAATTAAAACACTACTCGCGCCAGAAATAACAGCGACATTGCCCATGTCAAACATAGCTGCCGCCACAATTGCACTCGGCCCAAAGAAACTACTTAGCACAGGGAAAGCAAAGTTGCCGATATTGTAGCCGTTGGAATTGAGCATCATAAAAGCACGCTCACCTGCAGGGAATCTACGAGTTGCAAAGAACACAATAGGCAGTGGAATAAGGGCACATACTAGACCAAATAGAGTGAGAATAAGCAGACTCACATCATGGTCAGTAGTTGCAAAAGAATGAATAATTGCCCCAGGAATTGTGAGTGTAAAAACAATACTTTGCAAGATTTTGTAATCGCGGTTTGAGAAAATTCCAACCCGCTTAAAAATATATCCAACAAGGGTAATAGCGAAGATTGTGATGGGAGTTAACACTGCGTCCATGAAAATCTCCCTTAGATTTAGCTTTCGTGCGCGAGATGGGACTTGAACCCACACTCCATAAGGAACAGGAACCTAAATCCTGCGCGTCTACCAATTCCGCCACTCACGCGTGAGATTCTGCGTATCCTCTACAGAATAGGGAAACTGCAAAATCTTCGAGCCGCTTGCCGGAATCGGACCGGCGACCTTCTCATTACGAGTGAGACGCTCTACCAACTGAGCTAAAGCGGCCTTTACACAATATTTTAGAAGACTTCTACAAAATACTTCTACAAAAAACTGCGCCGAAGGTAAATTCTATCGTATTTCAAAGTTTTGTCCACTTTGGTGTTGCATTGAGTAAGAATAGATGCATGACTGATAATGCCGAGCGGACTCTAAAACAGGCAGAAGAGCCAACCGCCAAATGTAGTCGGGCTGTCGACAATTTCTATGCGATTATTCCAGCCGGTGGTATTGGCACCCGGTTGTGGCCATTGAGTCGTGAGAGCAATCCTAAGTTTTTGCATGCTTTTGGTGAATCTCATGAAAGTCTTTTGCAACAGACCTTTCAACGATTGCAGAATGTGTGCAAGCCAAGCCATATCAATGTAGCAACAGGAATTCGCTATGCGAACAAGGTTTTGGAACAACTGCACGATTTAGGGTGCGCTGAAAACGCTATTTTTGGTGAACCGGTTCCCCGAGATTCTGCAGCAGCGATTGCACTTGCTACAGCAGTTCTTGTGCAGCGACACGGAGAGCATATTATTGTGGGGTCTTTCGCTGCAGATCATGCAATTGATGATGTTGAACTGTTCACGCGCACAATTCACAGAGCTGCCGACGCGGCACAAGCAGGTTATATAGCGACCATTGGTATTTCGATTACAGAGCCTTCCACTGCTTTTGGCTATATTCAGGCGGGGGACAAGCTTTCGATTATTAGCGGTCGGGATAATCGGGAAAGTTGGGGTAGCCAAGATAATTCGGACAGTTATAACGATCCGAATGACTCACGTGATTCAGACGATTCGAATATCCTCGTATATTCCGTGCAGCGTTTTGTAGAAAAGCCAGATAAGCAGACTGCGAAAGCTTATGAAAGCACAGGAGATTATCGGTGGAATGCCGGCATGTTTGTTATGCGTGCGGATGTGCTGTTGAAAGCATTTCGCCGTATCCAGCCAAAAATGTATAGCTCCATCATTGCGATTGCGCGCGATTGGGATACTCCTGCCCGTGATGAAACTTTGATGAGACTATGGCCAAGTATTGAGAAGGTTGCCTTTGACTATGCGATTGCTGAGCCAATGGCAGCAGACGGTTTAGTTGCTATGGTTCCTGGGAATTTTGGGTGGAATGATATTGGAGATTTTGCTGCACTTTCAAATATTGTTGAACAGGCTAGTGTGCAGCAGAACAGCCAATCCGATAAGCAGTTAAGCGTCCAGTCTGAAAATATCATTACGTTAAAGAGCGAAAATATTTCAGTTTTTACAGATTGCAATAATCGAGAGAAGATCATCGCAGTAGTTGGTGTGAATAATGTCGCGGTGGTTGAGACCGATGATGCTGTGCTTGTACTGAATAAAGGCAATGCGCAAGATGTAAAAAGTGTTGTTAATACTCTGCATCAACGCGGTTTAGATTCGGTGTTGTAGGGGAATCTTATTGGAGTCTCATTAGAGTTTTATTAGTTAGAAGATTAAACAAATTGCATATTCTTACTGCACGTTCTAATCGTTGAAAATCCGCCAAAACTTTTCGGTATGTGAGTGTGCGAGCTGTCCTAATGAATGGCTAGAGTTGAGTGCGAAAAGTCGGCGATGCGTCGATATACATACGAAAGGACCTGTAATGGCCATCAATCCTCCAGTTGATGCAACTCAGACCCCTGCTTGGGCTGCTCTCCAGAAGCACTATGAAGAGCTCCAGTCTCAGGGCATTAATCTGCGCGAGTGGTTCGCTGCAGATGCAGACCGCACTTCTAAGTTGAGTTTTGAAGCAGGCGATCTTCATTTTGATCTTTCTAAGAATCTTATTAAGCCTGAAACATTGAGCCTTTTTGCTGATTTGGCTAAGGATGTTCATCTCGAAGAGCGCATTCAGCAGCAGTACACCGGTGTTCACATCAACAACACTGAAGACCGCGCTGTTTTGCACACTGCACTTCGCCGTCCTGCATCTGATGAAGGAAAGTTTGTTGTTGATGGGCAAGATACCGTTAAGGACGTTCGTGAAGTTCTTGACCGTATTTATGCATTCGCAAACAAGGTTCGCTCTGGTGAATGGACTGGCGTAACTGGTAAGCGCATCGAAACCGTTGTTAACATAGGCATTGGTGGATCTGATTTGGGTCCAGTCATGGTTTATGAAGCACTAAAGGCTTATCAGGATGCTGGCATCACTGCTCGCTATGTTTCTAACATTGACCCTAATGATATGGCAGAAAAGCTCAAGGGGCTCGACCCAGAAACCACGCTTTTCATCGTAGTTTCTAAGACTTTCACCACACTTGAGACTTTGACGAATGCACGTTCTGCACGCACGTGGTTGCTTGATACATTGAAGGTTCAAGGTGCTATCGACGGCTCTGAGGAAAAGAATGCGGAAGCAATCGTAAAGCACTTCGTGGCAGTTTCCACTGCACTCGATAAGGTTGCAGCATTCGGCATTGATCCTAACAATGCGTTCGGCTTCTGGAATTGGGTTGGCGGCCGTTACTCCGTTGATTCCGCAGTAGGCACTTCAATCGCAGTAGTGTATGGTCCAGAACGCTTTGAAGACTTCCTTCGTGGATTCCATGCAATTGATGAATACTTTGCAACCACTCCTATTGAAAAGAACGTTGTTGCTCTTATGGGCTTGCTGAACGTGTGGTATGTGAACTTCTTCGGTGCACATTCCCATGCAGTTCTTCCATACAATCAGTATTTGAATCGCTTCCCTGCATACTTGCAGCAGCTCACCATGGAATCTAACGGTAAGTCTGTGCGCTGGGATGGTACTCCTGTAACAACTCAGACAGGTGAAATCTTCTGGGGTGAGCCAGGCACCAACGGCCAGCATGCTTTCTACCAGTTGATTCACCAGGGTACTCGTCTTATTCCTGCAGACTTTATCGCATTCGCAAACACTGCAAATGCAACCAAGGATGGCGATCAGGATGTTCACGAGCTCTTCCTCGCAAATTTCCTCGCACAGACCAAGGCTCTTGCATTCGGCAAGACTGCAGAAGAAGTTCGTGCAGAAGGCACAGCTGAAGCAATTGTTCCAGCGCGCGTGTTCACTGGAAACCGCCCAACCACTTCTATCTTCGGCACTGAATTGACTCCATTTGCAGTGGGCGAACTCATTGCACTCTACGAACACATCACCCTCGTTGAGGGCACAGTGTGGGGCCTTGATTCTTATGACCAGTGGGGTGTAGAGCTTGGAAAGGTTCTCGCACTTCAGATTGCTCCTGCAATTTCCAAGGATGATGCTGCTCTTGCAACTCAAGATCAGTCCACCAAGGCACTTATTGAGTTCTACCGCGCACACCGCCACTAAACTCTATAAAGCTAAGAATCAATGGTAAAGGAGCATGGGAGGGGATAAGCTCCCACACTCAATCTTTTAGCCTTGATTGAAGAGCTCGATAGGTAATATCGCTAATAGGTCGGATTCTCATTAAAATGAGAGTTCGGCCTATTTGTATTCATAGCTTGTTTGTATTCATGCTTATATTCATAAAATATATGAGCCTAGGCACGCCGAATTCTATTGCGCTGGTCTACGTTTGCCGTTATGCTTAAGTCTTGTTCGGCTTGTAATTAGTTTGAACTCTTGTGCAGAATTCTCTGACGTTATCTTCTCCTTAATGGTTTTGAAGTATTTAGTTCTGCGATAAAAAGACATGAAAGGTCCCAACGTGGCAACTAGCCAAAATCTTTCCGATATGAAGCTTCCTGAGCTCAAGGAACTTGCAAAGCAGATGGGTCTGCGTGGTACTTCAACTATGCGTAAGCTAGACCTCGTTGCAACGCTCGAAGCTGCTCGCAGTGGCGGTGAAGCACCTGCAGGAGTAACAGTTAAGCAAATTTCTCTCCCAACAACTTCAAGCTCTCAAGAGTCAGCCGCACAAGGTAGTGCTGCTCACAGTGAGAGTAGAGGTGCAGGATTCTCTGCTCCTCAAGAACAGTTTGACACTGAATCAGACCGTCAAGCCCGCCGTGAGCGTGAAGATCGCGCAAGTCGTGTTGCAGATATTGAATTGGATTTGAATCAGCGTCGTCGTAATCGTGCGTCTCGTGTTCTCGACACAAGCGAAGAAAAAGGGCAGGATAATAATCTCGGAATTGAGCTTCCTCGTCGTCGCCGTCACAATGATGATGCGGTAGAAGGTCGTGAAGTGCATGATTCCCGCGATGCAGAATCGGATTCACGCCCAATTCGTGCACGTCGCAGCCGCGAATCTTCAGTTGCAGATTTAGATGATATTTTGTCTACTCTTCCAGATCGCTCAGGTAAAAGTGCAAAGTCGAAGCGCGGGCATGACGATCGGGACTCTCGAATTGAGCGCGAAGACCGCGGTGGTGATGATAGAGGTAACAGCGATAATCGCGAATCTCGTTCTGAGCGTTCTGAGCGCTCAAATAGGCGCAGTGACCGCAATAATCGTGGTGATCGAAATAGTGATCGTAGCGAGCGTTCTGAGCGTTCTGAGCGCTCAAATAGGCGTAATGATCGCAATGATCGAAGCGAGCGCGGGGATCGCAACAATGACCGTAATGATCGCTCTGATAACAACCAGAATGAGGAAACTCCAGAAGAAAATCTTGTTCCAGTTGCAGGCATTGTAGATATTCTCGATTCCTATGCATTCGTACGTACATCCGGCTATTTGCCTGGTGCGAGTGACGTCTACATCTCCATGGGGCAGGTGAAGAAGTACGGTCTGCGTAAGGGCGATGCAGTACGTGGCTTTATTCGTGCTCAGCGTGAAGGTGAACGCCGTAACCAGCGCCAAAAGTTTGTTCCATTGCAGTCCATCGAATCCATTAATGGGATGACTCTTGAAGAGGCTGCTCAGCGCCCTCAGTTCTCAAAGCTCACACCTGTTTATCCGCAGGAACGTTTGCGCATGGAGACTACGTCTAACAAGATTACTGGCCGTTTGATTGATATTGTTGCTCCGATTGGTAAGGGGCAGCGTGGCTTAATCGTGTCTCCTCCAAAGGCTGGCAAGACTATTACTTTACAACAGATTGCCAATGCTATTAGTGCGAATAATCCTGAAGTTCACTTGATGGTTGTTCTTGTTGATGAACGTCCAGAAGAAGTGACTGATATGGAGCGCACAGTTCAGGGCGAGATCATTGCATCCACTTTCGACCGCCCAGCAACGGATCACACCATAGTCGCTGAGCTTGCTATTGAGCGTGCGAAGCGCCTTGTAGAGCTCGGGCAAGATGTTGTTGTGCTTCTTGACTCCATGACTCGCTTGGCTCGTGCATATAATATTGCAGCGCCAACCTCTGGTCGTATTCTTTCTGGTGGTGTTGATGCTCAAGCACTCTATCCACCAAAGAAGTTCTTCGGTGCTGCTCGCAATATCGAGAACGGCGGTAGCCTTACTATCATCTCATCTGCACTTGTAGAAACAGGGTCAAAGATGGACGAGGTTATCTTCGAAGAGTTCAAGGGCACGGGCAATATGGAATTGCGCCTTTCTCGTGAGCTCTCTGAAAAACGTATGTTCCCAGCAATTGACATCAATGCGTCTGGAACTCGTCGCGAAGAACTCATCACCTCTCAGCAAGAGCTCGCAATTATTTATCGTTTGCGTCGTGCGCTTGGTGGATTGGAGCCTGAAGCTGCATATCAGCAGATTGTCACCCGTTTGAAGAAGACCAGCAGCAATGCTGAATTCTTGGCTGGTATGGCTCAAAGTGTGAATAACTAAGAGGTATAAGCAGACCTCGTAAGAGATTATAGAGACTAATAGATATATAGGGGTATGAATCGGTAAACGCCGGCTCATGCCCTCTACACATACATGTAGTATGCTCTAGTGCCGTGGCAAGTATCAAAGATGTTGCGCAAGAATCAGATGTGTCCATCAGCACGGTTTCCTATGTCTTTTCTGAAACTTAATTTTTCTTCTAGCTTCTTCCAATTCCTTCTGGCTCTTCTCAACTCAATTTCTCTAGAAGTGCTTATAGAGTTAAAAATATGAGCACCAAAAATACTGAGAACGTTGAGAACACTGAAGTTTCAGAGAAAAATGCTGATGATGAGGTCTCCCGTGCTGCCGCTCATGGAATAGCAGAGCAACGTGAAATCATTGATTCTGTTGATGAACAGATTATCCGTCTTTTAGCTCAGCGTTTTCAGGCAACTCAGCGAGTAGGAGAGTTTAAGGCTCAGGCAGGGTTTGCTGCTTTCGATAGTGCTCGTGAGGAACGTCAGCAAGAGCGTACCGCTGAAATTGCGAAGAATGTAGGTCTTGAAGAAGAAATTGCTCATTCATATCTCGATTTTGTTGTTACCGAGTCAAAAAAACGTCATAAAAAAATTGCTGAGAGGAAGCAGTAAAAACGAAATGACCGGTTCTGCAATAATACAGAGCCGGTCTTAATACGTAGGTCTTAATATATGGAGAGCCTTACAGACGTAATAGCTGCAAGACTCTTTAGACCACTACTTCCTGCTACTTCTTTGGTTTGCGAGCTGGTGCTTCTCCGAGTTCGCTTGCAGTTACTGCAATGCCGTTAAAGTCGCTATCTTGGGCAGCATCTTCTGCTGAGACGGAGATAACGGTAACTTCGCCAGTAGCTTTACCTGCTTCGCGAATGTCAGTCATGCACTCATTCACTGCAGAAACTCCTGCTTCTTCAACGCTAAGAGTTGCAGAAAGAATAGGAGTCTTCATAGAAACCTTGGCTTCAGACTTGATTTTGCGCAGTGCTGCAAGAGCCTTACCTGCCCACTCAAGCATGCTCGGATCTGCATTGCTAGCAGCTTCACGGTAGAGATCTGCCGCTGGCCATGTTGCACGGTGCACTGACTCAGCATCTGCATGCATCCAGCTGTACACTTCTTCTGTTGCATAAGGGAGGTATGGAGCAAACAAGCGTGCGAACGCGTCAAGCACAAGTCCCAGAGTGGTGCGAGCAGAAAGTACTTCAGTTTCACTTGGAACATGACCTGTTGCGTCAGCCGTACCATAAGCGCGGTTCTTTGCAAGTTCAATATAGTCATCGCAGAACTGCCAGAAGAAAGTCTCGATGTTCTCCAAAGCGCGAGCATGGTCGTAGGTGTTCAAAGCCTCGGTCGCAATATCGATAACGTTTGCAAGGTTTGCCATTACGGAGCGGTCAAGATCAACGGTTACATCAGATGCCTTCCACTCAGCCTGAGCAGGGGAAGAAACATGGTGATTCTCATCTTCGCGGCCAATTGCTAAAGCAAACTTAGTTGCGTTAAGCAGCTTGATTGCAAGTCGGCGACCAATTTTCATCTGGTCAACTTCATAAGCTGCATCAGTACCAAGGCGAGCAGAAGCTGCCCAATATCGCACTGCGTCTGCGCCAAACTTTTCAATTGGTTCGCTAGGCACCACCACATTACCCTTAGACTTACTCATCTTCTTATGGTCTGGGTCGAGAATCCATCCCGAAAGAGCAGTGTGCTTCCAAGGAAGAACCTTATTCTCAAGGTGAGCACGAGCAACAGAACTGAACAACCAAGTACGAATAATATCCTGACCCTGAGGGCGCAAATCCATAGGGAATGTGGCATTAAAGATTGCTTCATTCTCCTCACCAGGCTCAGCCCAGCGAGTGACAATCTGAGGAGTCATAGAGCTCGTTGCCCATGTATCCATAATGTCCTGTTCGGCAGTGAATCCGCCAGGAACGTCACGCTGATCCTCAGTGTATCCTGCAGGAACATCAGTAGTTGGGTCAATAGGAAGAATCGACTCATCTGGAATAATCGGGTTTGC
>CAUUJV010000004.1:0-119382 GCA_963545565.1 uncultured Alloscardovia sp.
GTAATCTTTACTTCCGCAGTTTGGTCATCATTATTCATCTGATCAGCTGTGACCGTAACAGGTCCTGCTACATCATAACCATCAGGAGCCTGAGTCTCCGTGATTGTATAGTCATCTCGAAGTAAACCGCCAATTGAAGCCTCACCAGCAGCATTCGTAGTCATTGTTCCTACTACTTTTCCTGAACGAACACGGACAACGCTAAATACGGCGCCAGCAAGTGGCTTACCAACCTCGTTCGTCTTAACTAAGTGAATTGAATAATTGTATCCATTTGCTTCACCTGATGCGGTTAACCACTGCGTCGTATCCGTATAATCATCCGATGTAGTAGTACCGTCATGCTTTAGAGATACTTTATTCTTAAAGCTCTCTTTATTTACAGGAGTGTGATTAATGCTCACTGTGTATTTAATATAAAAACTATCGGTTCCAATATTGCCAAGGTCTACATTGAAAGCAGTATCATCATCATTAAATGAAATAGGGAACTGACTTGTTACATCACTCTCCCCGCTCATCTGGAATTCACCAGACGAGTTAATACTACACTTACCTCGAGTAATACTAAAGCTGTCCTTGTTATAGGTCATTCCAGTAGACTCAAGGCTGTCAGACACTGTTACATTCGTCAGATTCTGACTAGAAGCATTAACACGGATACGATAAGCAATCGTATTATCATCTACCTGGATGACACCCCATTTCGTAATTTTTTCTTCGGGGTTATCGCCAGAATATTCCTTATAGGTTGCATTACCTGCATTAACTTGATGCTCACCAACAATGAGAATAAAAGGTTTTGTTGAATAATCTTTATTATTTTGAGTGTCTGCGCGTATTGTAGCAGTGATTGTACCCGTAATATCCGAATGAGACTCAGCATAATCCGTGTATGTAAGCACCAACTTGCCCGTAGCTGAATCCATTTTAGCGTGGGCAACTACACTCTGGTCTGAAGCGAATACGTCAAACTCATAATTCGTGTTAAACGTAAAACCCTGTGGAAGGGTGATTGTTGATGTGTCTCCAGCCTTTATTGTATTGTTTGGCAACTGAAAATTCATTTTCAGCTCAGCGGTCGATCCGACTGAATTCATTACGCCAGTCACTGATGCTGACGTAACAATATTGTCCGTAATCTCAGCAGCCTGCGCTACCCCCCCCCGTTAAACCGGAGATTAGCATAGCAAGAGCTACTACAACCCCCACAATAAGCAAGCCAACACGATTTAGCGTGCGCACGCCATTATGCGAATTCATTTTGAGAACCTCCCTCGCTCCTCCTCTAGTCTCGTAATAAATTCAACATAAAAGAGGAATTATTCACTCCAGAAATCTAGAAGTGTTTTCAAGTTTAAGTAGTGTGTCTCGACAAAACCTACAAATAATAATTTCTCTAATGATATAAAATAAATTCGTTATTTGTGTCTTTTTCCCATCTACTTATGCTATTTATACAAGTATTACCTGAGTTTTTCAGTAAGTCTTTTATATAAAAATATAAAATACTGAAAATTACTTCATTTTTGTTTTAGCTATTAGAAATAAATGCAATCCTTAACAATTACAAAATTGTGAAAGCTAGAGTCATGAGCATTCTTCAAGATAAGAGAAACGTACTACGTCGATACCTACGCTATTTGATGTCGCCCCAAATTTGAAGTTCTAGTAGAGTTTGGGCGTATTCCTTCGTCACTCGTGACATAAATACGTCGTAACCCCTCATGAAAATCATGCCCATTTCATTGAGAGGAGTCTCGCCATACAGTTCACGCAGCTCATCGGTAGAGGATTCATCCATGATTTCGTTCTGGACCAGCTCTTCCAGCACTTTATACAAAACTTTGCTGCCAACTTCGTCATCTAGCCATTCGTTAAGAGTGCTGGACTCGTTAAGAGGCATTGTCTTACCGTCACCATCAAGCGTGACTTTTTGAGCATATTCGATATCTCGAGATGATCGCCCGACCTCAATGGTGTAATCCCCTGCCTCAATATGCCAGTCATTAAGCCGCTCAGACCAATATGCAAATGCACGCTCATCAAGCTCAATAATCACTGCAGCAGACTCACCCGCTGGTAGAAAAATCTTCTGGAATCCTTTGAGCTCATGCTTTGGGCGGGCGACAGCACTCATGTGAGGAGCCACATAAACCTGCACTACTTCGGCTCCATCTCGATTGGAAGTATTCGTAACCATAGCGGTGACGACAGCAGTATTGGGACCAGTCTTTGAAACTGAAATACGCGAATACGAAAAAGCGGAGTAGCTCAAACCATAACCGAAGGGGTAGGCAACTTCCTTATTGAAGGTGTCATAGTACCGATATCCCACAAACACGCCTTCACCATACGTCACGTGTCCCTCTTCACCAGGCCAGTTGACTATCGTGGGGTCATCTTCAATGCACATAGGGATTGTTTGAGCCAAAAATGGTATCCGCAATGGCGCTACCGCCTGCCTGACCAAGCAGCCACGACTCTAAAATATCTTTCGCCATATGCTGCCAGGGCGCGACGGAAACTACAGACCCATTGGAAAGTATCACAATAATATTCTTATTAACTTCCCACACGGCTTTAAGCACGTCAATTTGCTTGCTTGGAACATCAAGGGCTTGGCGGTCGTATCCTTCAGATTCATAAACCCTAGGCAGCCCCATGAAGAAAAGTACTGTATCCGTTTTTTGAGCAAGATTTACTGCGGCACTCGTCAAATTCTCGTCTTGTTCTTCACGGTTAAGAGTAAATCCGGGGGCAAAATCGGCCTGAATACCGCGGTCGTCCAGTGCGTCGAGGAAGCTCGTCATGCGCGTTGGAGTGATGTGAGAGGAGCCTCCGCCTTGGTAACGAGGTGTGCGAGCAAATTCACCAATAATCCCAAATGAAGACTTCTGCTTTAAAGGCAAAATATTATTTTCCTTTTTCAACATAACGATAGAATTTGCAGCTGCCCTGTATGCAACTTCATCTTGAATATCTACGTCAACAGTTGCATCATTGCGGTTCATTGCACGTTCAGCACGCTCAATGACCTTCAACACACCTTGAGCCATGCGGTCAAGCTGCTTATTCGTAACTTCACCCATGGTCACAGCGTTAATAACGTCAGAATCGTTGTACGTTGCAGGCATTTCAAGATTAAGGCCGGCATTGATGGAGTCTACGTGATTGTGGACAGCTCCCCAATCGGACATCACCATGCCCTCATAGCCTCACTGCTTGCGCAAGACGTCAGTTAAAAGCCAATGATTTTCGGAAGAATAGACGTTGTTAATGCGATTATATGAACACATTATAGCCCACGGTTTAGCTGTTTTAACAATGTATTCAAACGCTGGAAGATATATTTCACGCATGGCGCGGTCTGAGATTCGAGCGTCAATGCGCAGGCGGTCTGTCTCTTGATTATTTGCTGCAAAATGCTTCAGCGCTGCCCCAATACCCTTTGCTTGCAAGCCATGCACCATGCCTGCAGCTGGAGGAAAACACGTTGCAGGAACTGATTCATTTGTTTCGCCACCATCATGAAGCATTTTGCGCAAACCATAAGGGCCGTCTGTAATGATGTACGCAGGAATATCTGCTTCGATAATACCGCCGATATGCCAACGATCTTTGCCTGAAGTCAAAGCAACTTTTTGTTCAATCGTCAGATCTACAACTGAAGGAATCCTAGCCATAAGCCTCTTTCCTGAGGGGCATTATGCATAATTCCCCCGATACGCCCACTTCTCAATTAGTCTCATAATTTCAACTAAATCTCGCCTTGTTGCAATGCTATCATGCGGTTCATATGCAAAAAGGCGGACTGCGCACAATCCGCCTTTAATTCTTTTACCAGAATGACTGTTTTGCCAGTTTGCCAGAATTACTTTGTCAGAATTACTGAACGTACAAAGTTGTCTTCTTCAAATCTTTGCGGCGAGAAGAGTGCCCGAGCATCACTTCAAACTCGCCCGGTTCAACAACACGGTTGCAATCAGCATCAACTATGGTCAACTCAGACACTGGAATCTCAATATCAACGTCAACGCTCTGACCAGCCGGCACAAACACGCGTTTAAAGGCTTTGAGCTCAATGTCAGTCCAACTCACCGAAGTGTACACATCACTGATATACGCCTGCACTACTTCATAGCCGTCACGTGTACCCGCATTGGAAACAGTGACATGCGCATGAATAGTGTCTCCTACCTTATAACACGGAGCAGTGCGCTCAGGTATCGTAGGCGAAAGTCCCCATGGATCTGCAGGAACTTCTGGAATCGTGTATTCACCTTCGTTGCCGCTGAGAGTAACTTCACCGTACTCAAAAGTGGTGTAGCCAAGGCCTTCACCAAATGCGAAAGCTGGATCCTGAGTCAAATCTGCGTAGCGATTGCCGTGCTGACCACGAATCTGGTTGTAATACACAGGCAGCTGGCCGACATGGCGAGGGAAAGTAATCGGCAGGCGACCACTTGGATTTGTAAGACCAAGCACAATCTCTGCAATAGCCTGGCCACCCTTCATGCCAGGGCTTGGAGCCCACAGCAAACCATCCGCGTTCAGCGCAGAATCAGGCAAAACCTGCGGCTTGCTAGACATAAGCACAACCACCATAGGCTTGCCTGTAGCAGCAACAGCATCAAGGAGCTCGTTCTGGAACCCAACAAGTTCAAGAGTTGCAGTGGAGCACATTTCGCCCACGAGCTGCACAACGTCACCTACAACAACAACTGCTACATCTGAATTCTTAGCACTTTCAACGGCTTCATCAATCATTGACTGCTGAAGCTGCGCTGGAACTGCTACCTTTGGGCGAGGCTGACCATCTGGATAAGTGTCGCCTAACGGATCTGGAACAAGATCCACAATATTTGCGCCGCGAGTATATTCAACGCTCCAGTTTTCAGGGAGGAATTTCTCGAATCCATCCTTAATCGTAGTGATTTTCTCACGTGGGTGGCCTTCAGGCATCCAAGAAACCTGACCAGAGTTACCGGCCCAATCACCAAGCTGAGTCTGTGCATCGTCTGCGAGCGCACCAATGAGCGCGATTTTCTTGGCATTTTCTGGAAGAGTAGCAGACTCAGGAATAGTTCCGTCACCCTTTGCATTATCACCCATAAGTGGCAGAATACCCGTATTACGAAGTAATGCAACGCCTTCGCGAGCCACCTCAAGGTTTAGCTGAGTATGCTGTTCGTTGCCAATTACTCGTTGTGCAGCCTCTGCATCCGGCAAACGAGGGTCTTCAAAGAGCCCCAAACGGAACTTTAAGGCGAGAATACGCTTAACAGGCTCATCAATTTCTGCTTCGGTGAGTAGTCCCTTTTCAATTGCCTCGTAAGCTGCATCGAAGAATTCAGGAGACGTCATAATCAGGTCGTTACCAGCTTTCACTGCTGCAACAGCTGCCTGCAACGGATTCTCCACCACATGCTGCTCCCACACCAGGCGCGAAACGTTTGCCCAGTCGGTAATCAGCGTGCCCTTATAACCCCACTTGTTGCGCAAAATATCAGTCAAAAGCCACTTATTGAGAGTTACCGGTACGCCTTCAATTGACTCGTAACCAAGCATGAAGGTGCCGACTCCCTCTTTCGCAGCACGCTCAAAAGGCGGCAGGAACCATGAGGCTAGCTTGCGGTGAGAAAGATCAGCCTCAGAAGCGTCGCGCCCTCCCTGAGTTTCAGAGTAGCCAGCGAAATGCTTTGCTGTAGCCAAAATCGAGTTCTTAGGCAGAGTTCCTTCAACTGCACTTCCACCTTGATATCCACGAATCATTGCGCTGGAAAGCTCACCAATAAGGAAAGGATCTTCACCAAAGGTTTCGCCCGCTCTACCCCAGCGCGTATCACGCGAAATGCACAGCACAGGAGAGAAAGTCCACTGCACACCGGTCGTTACAGCCTCCGCAGCCGTTGCGCGCCCAGCAGCCTCAATTTTCTCAGAATCCCATGAAACAGCCATGCCTAACTCTTCAGGGAAAATCGTTGCACCCGGATAGAAAGAATATCCATGAATCAAATCATCGCCTACAAGCATCGGAATGCGCAGACGAGTTTGGTTTACAAGCTCATTTGTGCGAGGAAGATCCTCTGGTGACGTGTGCAAAATAGAGCCTGCATGCTTTTCAAGAATTGCCTCTTCCACGTGAGAGCGAGCGTCAAACTGCATCATTTGGCCGATTTTCTCACGCACCGTCATGCGGCTAATTAAATCGTTCACTCGCTCATCAATACTTAACGATGCGTCAAAATATGGTTCATTCCCGGTCATTGCTGGTGCATCATCTTCATTGACTTTATCTTGATTAGCTTTATCTTCGTTGATATTGGACATACGTCCTTCTTTCTTCATTTATGCACGTTGATTATTTATCCACGCTGTTTACTTATATGCGTTACTTTAAGTTATGCGCATTGGAAAAGTTATATGCATTGTAAAGCTATGCGAAAAGTGGCACTCCTTCCACAACGGGTAAGAGCACCACTTTTCTGTTCTACTTTTTGAGATTTGGAGATTTCAAGACTTCAAGATTTTGAGATCCTGAGACCTTGAGATTCCAGTTAGCAACAGGCGATTATTACTTGATAATTACTTGATTACTTACCAACCACAATCTGCACGCCCCAGGGAGCAACCGTGAGCTTGTCTCCTGCGGTAACTGTGCCTTCACCAAGAAGCAAATCACCAGCAACTGGACTTGCAACTTCGACTGGCTCAGCAGAGTAGTTCAGCAAGTAGGTTACGTTCTCGCCACCTGCGTTCAAACCTTCACGTACAGTAACTTGGCCCGCAAGTTCACGTCCCACACCTGTTACGCCTGCATTATCAGCTGCTTCACGCAGGATTGCGCACATAGTGTCTGCTGGAAGAATCGTGCCAATCCATTCCGCGTCACCTGAACCGAAGGAATTACGAGTCACTGCAGCATAATTCTTCCACGCATAGTGATCGTACTTGGCGAGTACTGTTGCATCCTTAACGTCAAGCAACTCAATAAGCGCCTGAGCATCAACGGTTTCAGTGTCTTCCAAAGCACCGTCAAATGCCACTGGAACAGCGTTTGGACGAGTGAAAGTCTGGTAAGTCATGCCGAATACGTCAGTCAATGAATGTGGAGCACGGTCATGCCATACGGTGGTGAATTCGTTGGAAACGAAGGAACGCAAGGAAGATACCAAATGTCCGCCGTTCTTGACGAATTCACTGAGGTTATCGATAGTGTTCTGGTCTGCCACATAAAGCGCTGGCGTAATAATCATCCTGTACTGTGCAAGCTTTTCTGCACTTGCATCAGCCGGAATGAAGTCAGCCTCAATGTTAAGCTCGAAGAGTGCATCGAAGTAAGCGCGCATCACATCGTTGTACATCACGGTGCCGCCTGCTGGGAAGCCAGTTTCAATCTGGAACCAGTTGAGAGCAGTTAATGCCTCATTAGAAACCATGATTGCAACCTGATTATTCTTCTTCAAATGGAGAAGACGAGACCCAACGCCTTCGCGGGCAATCTCTCGGCCAAACTCGCCAGCTTCCTCATATACAGGATTAGATTCAAGATCGTGAGAAAGCAAGCCCTTCCAATACGTCTCAAAGGAGTTGTGGATGGAATGCCAGTGCCAATACATCACGGAATCAGCACCGCTTGCCAAGTGGCTATACGCCTGCAAGCGCAACTGACCAGGATATGAGAGCCAACCATGCTGGCCCTGTGCCTCAGTTTCGAGAACAAGATAATTCTGCCCATCCTTCACAGAGCGAGCAATGTCACCACCGAAAGCAATTTCCTTACCGGTTAAGAAGTCTTCGGTTGGATGATAAATATCCACACCAGAAATATCCATAGCCTTAGCTGCCTTGAAATGGTCAACATCTGGCTGCACGCCGAAGGAGTAGCCACGCCATTCGTAATCGAAGTTCTGGGTGACGAACTGATCATCGCGAGCATATTCGCGCACAATATCTGCCTGCCATGCCAAATACTCGGTGACCATCTGACGACGGAATCGGTCAAATTCACCACGCAAAGACTGATTGATAGAGCCCTGAACATCCGGGAAATCTTCCCACGAGTTAATGCGATTTGACCAGTAATCCAAGCCGAATGCATTGTTCATAGCCGTCAAATCATCATTGAACTGCTCACGCAAATGCTTCACAAAAAGCGCCTGCATGTCATGCGAAACAGAGTTATAGTACTTGGTTTCGTTATCTACCTGGAAGCCAATAACGTTCTTGCGAGGGGCTGTGCGCTTAATGAGCTCACGAATCACGCGCTCACCATAGAAGCGATATGCGGGGTTCACAATGTCCATAATCTGGCGAGCACCATAATGCGGCTCACCGGCGGGAGTCTGCGCAAGAACGTCTGGATGCATGTGAACAAGCCACGTTGGCACCGCATAGGTTGGTGTGCCAACAATCACGTTCAAACCAAAACGCTCTGCAGCGTCAATAGCACGGTCTACATGAGACCAATCAAAAACGCCTGGCTGCGGCTCGCATGTGGACCAAGTGGACTCTGCAATGCGAATCACATTGATGCCCGCAGCCTTCATCATCTCCATATCAGTGTCGATGCGGTCAAGATCCTTAGGCATGTATTCGTCGTAATAAGCAACGCCAAACAATGTGGTGTTAACTGTGTTCTTTGTCATGATTACCTTAATTCGAGTTAGTGCGGATTGTGAGGATTAGTCAGAATTAATCAGAATTAGTCGATTACGAAGGTATTGAAAGAACGAGGAGCGAGGGTTGCCTTTACGCCCTTTGCAGGATTCTCAGGATCAGCAAAAGTAAATGGCATTTCGCGCTCAAGGGCATTCTGAACAACCACAACAACTTGACCATCAGGATTGCGGTAAGCCTGTGCCATGGAGTGCCAGTGTCCAGTAGTTTCAAGAAGCTGAGCACCTGGCTTTACATAATGAGCATAATGGCGCATCACGTAGTATTCAGGATTGCGCGTGAAAGTGCCATTCTTAGTATCAATGGAGTAGAGAGAGTTCTGATGCCATCCCCATGTGCTGACTGATTCGCCAAGAATAATGTTCCAGTAAGTGTAAGCAGTTGCACCAGAATTGATGTAATGATTGACCAAGTGGAAGATGTATTCTGCGTACTCCCAGTTGTTCTCGCCGAAGCCACATTCAGACTCAGTCTGTACCAACTCGATTTCTGGCCATGATTCGTGCGTGCGCTCAATTGCGTGCTGGCCTGCCCACTGGTAGCCAATACCCTTGATGTACTTGCGGGTTTCATCATCGAAGAGGATATTGTCTACGTAGCGGTTGTAGTTATCAAGAGTGATACCAGAAGCGGTGAACTCCATATCAGATGGGCCATTGAGAGTGCCGAGGAAGATCTCAGTGTCAAGACCTTCGCGCTCAAGAGTTGGTCCAAGATAATCACGAATAAAGGTGTTCAAATCTTCAGAAGTGTAAAGGCACGATGGGAACTTCTGATCTGCGAATACCTCATTCTGTGGGCATACACGGTCAATATGAATGCCCTGCTCTTCATAAGCACGAATGTACTTGACGAAGTAGTTAGCATAAGCCTGCATATTTTCAGGAGTCATCACCAAGCGGCCAAAGTTGTAGACCTTTGGGAACTTCATCCATGTTGGAGGGCTCCATGGGCTGGAGAACAGCTCAAAATCAGGCTGATACTTCTGAGCATTCTTAATATATGGAATAAGAGTTTTCTCATCATGAGCGATAGAGAAATCGTTGAGTTCGTAGTCACCATCGGTTTCGTCGTAGCTATACCACGTTTCAGCAAAATCATTTGCACCGATTGGAGCGCGATTAAAACGGAAGTTTAATTCATCAGGAGAAAAGAGCTCTTTGTAGATTTCTTGCTGCTTATCTTCACTCAAGCTCTGAAGTGGAAGATAGCCCAATTCATTGAAGCAGCCGCCAAAACCACGAAGTGTTTGAAGAGTTTTGCCCGTTAAAGCAAAATCTGCAGACTCGGAAAGATTAACAGTTTCAGCCGTTTTTTCTTCAAGTCGACTTTCTTGAGTTGTGGATATCCACTGTGCCATATTTCCTCCTTGAAAATGCTTATCTACTTCTTAGTAGGTAAGCGACAGTATACATGAGAAATATCAACTGTGCAATCAAGGAGTCTTGGCAAAACTCGCCTATTCTTATCTCATCGAAGCTAATCAAACCCAATTTAACCTAAACTCATAAAACCGCACAAACCTAACAAAAGTATCATTTTTGGTCAAATATTTAGGTTTTTTAATTTTCCGTGTTATTGTTCTTACATTAACTACTGTGTGGTAGTTATGAAAGGTGTTTCGTTCATTTCTCTAACTCATAGCAACGAGTGCTGTAGGTAATGAGGAGTGGGCCTTATGAATGAATAATCAAGGGAGATTCATCATGACACAAGCTCAGGCTACGGAGCCATTAGCTCCAATCAGCAATAAGGACAGGATTAGGTATTCTATTGCCTTCCTGATCTTTGCACTTCTGTGGATGGGCGGCCTCGCAGTTGTTTCCGCAGTTCTGCTTCCTCAGCACTTGAAGGATATTTTTGGTCAAGGTAATACTTACACCAATATCTACACTGCACTTAACTCCGCAACTGCACTTGCATCACTTATTTCTAACCTTGTAGTTGGAAACCTTTCTGACCGTACACGCTCCCGCTTTGGTCGCCGTACACCATGGATCGTTTCTGGTGGCGTGCTCGCAGGCGTAACCCTCTTCCTCGTAGGCATGTTCTCCAACGCATGGATGATTGGCATTATGTACTGCCTCTGCATGGTTGGTCTCAACATGATGATTGCACCTGTTATTGCATCTCTGTCTGACCGCGTTCCTGAAAACATGCGCGCAACAATGTCTGCATTCATGTCTCTCGGCACCACCATTGGTAGCTCCATGGGTACCATCATCGGCGCACGCTTCATTCACCTTCAGATTCCTGGCTTCATCGTTGCAGGTATTTTGATGTGCCTCGCTGGTATCTGCACCTGCATCGTATGGCCTTCTGAGAAGTCTGCTGCTGATTTGCCTCCTGTTGAGGGTGGCCTTGGCGACATCGTTAAGTCCTTCACTCCTCCAACTAAGGGTGCACGTGACTTCTGGTTCGCATTCCTTGGTCGTACCACGCTTATCTTCGCTTACTACATGGTTTACAACTATCAGCTCTATGTACTCGAAGATTACATTGGCTTGAACGCTACTGACGCTGCTGCGCAGATTTCCGTTATGTCCGTTCTCGTAATGGTCTTCGGTCTCATCGGTTCGCTGGGCTCTGGCTTCATCTCCGATAAGATCGGCAAGCGCAAGCTCCCTGTAATCGTCGCTTCCTTGCTCATGGCTATCGGCTTCTTGCTTCCATGGGTACTCCACAACGCTGCTTCCATGTACATGTTCTCCATCTTCGCAGGCTTCGGCTACGCAGTTTACGGCGCAGTTGACCAGGCATTGAACATCGACGTGCTCCCAGACCCAGAAACCTCTGGTAAGGATCTCGGCATTCTCAACATCGCAACAACCCTTGGCCAGATGGCTGGTCCTATCATGACCGGTGTGCTTGTGTCTATTGCAGGCTACGGCTTGGTGTTCCCAGTAGCAATCATCTTCGCTGTAGTTGCTTGCGTCTTCATCCAGCTAATTAGGTCTACAAAGTAATAGCTAAATTTAGTAACCTAAGTTTTCTACGAGTCGCTCAGAAATGGGCGGCTCTTTTTTTCGTGCTGAAATGCTGAAATGCTGAAAAATTAAGAACTACGAAGCCGGAATATTAAAATCTGAAAATACTGAGAATACTGAAAATGGTGAAAATCCATAATGTTTTAAAACACTCGTAAAAACCCGAACAACTTGTTCAACTTTTCGAACGAAGTGTTATAGAAAACGATAGTGAGTGAAAAGCACTCTTTATTCTTTATCTTTATTTATCTTTATTCTTTTCTTTCTTTTTCTTTTCTTCTTTCCCCCGCTTCTCCACTTCTCTTCTCCCTATTTTCCTCCCCTCACTTTTTATCTGCTAACCTTCTATAAACTGATTTTCATACTCATATGTCATGATTAGGCAGGCAAATATTCAAGAAGAATAGATATTCAAGAAGAACAATATTCAGAAAAGGACAGGCGAAGGAATGAGCAAAAGCGAAAATTCCAGAGAGCAGGGAAAAGCATTGACTCGCAAAAATTCATCGCAAGCTATCGTCTTTTATATTGCCTTCGTTATTATTGCTTTTCTCCTAGTAATAGTCTTTGCCGGTCGGGATCAATATTTTAGGGGAAAAATCGTCAGTAATGTCTCGGATGTAACTATCAGCACTACGCAAAAATCAAACGCTCGCAAGTATTACTTCATCAACTCGCTCAAATCTTCTGAGATTCATAAATACTACAAAACATTAAAAATCTCTAAAGAAAAAGCACGCGAAAAGCTCGGTGCGACAAATCAAATTACTATAAAAAATCAGTCTGACTTAAATGATGCACTTGTAATTTTTGGAAGCCATATTGTTGACGCACCTATCTACTGGGCAAGCGCAACGAATCTAAAATTCCCACAAGGCACGCTGCTCACTATGCGCAAGAACGCAGAAGTGCGCTGGAAATTCCCAGGTGATCAAAAAGGTAATATCAACTTTAACGACGCACTTCTCGCTATTCCAAGCAGTTCTTCTATGATTTGGGAATTTGTGGGCTCTCACGGCACAGCTTGCAAGCATATGACCATTAAAAATCTTGAGGTGTACGGATCGAGTAGTTACGAAGGTCAGAAAAATAACGGCTTCTTCCGCGCAAGCAGCGAGCATAGCTCGCATGTGACGTTTACCGATATGGATTTTTACGCAGCACAGGCTATTAATCGCCATATTTTCGACAACATGGGAGTGGATGATTACACCTTTGATGGCATATGTGTGTTTGGGTATGGCGCTGAAAACTACACCCGTCAGGAAGTACAATGGCTCTACAATGCTTCAGCCCACAACGTACTTTCTGAGGCAATCCAGATTGATAATGTGAGTAATGGGGCTTCAGGTGGCGAAATGACCAATCCGAACAGTTTGTTTTTCTTTGAAAAATCAGACCGCCAAGCAAGCAGCAATATTGAAATCTCCCACTCTGCATTCATGCCATATAAAGGCATTAGCGGCGACAGCATTATCAACAAAAATGAGAAAAAGGTCACGCGAAATCTCAGCACAGGCATTGGAGCGCATGCAGTGGGAAAGAAAAACTATTCCGGCATCTGGATTCATGACTGCCTTTTCTCTGGAACTACAGTGGCCACAGGGTCTTCAGCGGAAAAAATTAAGACGGTTATGTACCCAATTCACATTCGTCTCAAGTCTTACACCTACAACGTGGGCAAATATATCCTCATTCACGACAATATGTATTACGGTCCGCAAAAATACTCCACTAAAGGCTCTTCCAAATCTGGATCTATTTCTGTAGACAGCAAGGGAAACCCTTACGTTGGGTGGACGAGCAATACCAAAGATATCAAGAAAGTAGCGAAAAAATTCCACTCCACGCAATATGACGATAAGGATTGCTCAACGGATTCTAGCAATTCCAGCAAATAATCCATAAGTATTACCCCCTAAGGGTTGCGTCGGGAAATGCACCAGACCGACTCATTCTACAGAATGAAATTCCCAAAAATCCCCTGAATCCGCATAATTTCAACACTTTTCTATGCCATTCTTGATTTAAGAAATTATTCAGGAAAGGTGTTTTCGGTGCAGGCACAGGCTCGTAATGTATTGACTGTTGTGGCTATTATTACCTGTGTTGTGATGCTTACCATTACATCAAGCATCACAGTCGGCTTCATGAATATTCCATCGGCTATTTCTGGCTTGTTTGATAACCTCAGTCCTCGCGACCATATTGCAGCCAATACTTTTCTTTTGAATAATCGCACTACTTCCGCAAGAGTTCGCGCTACTCACCCTATAGCTCAGGGTACAAAAACGGCTACATACTTCGACTCACAAAAATCCGTTACGATTCGCAGCGCAAAAGATTTTTCGAGAGCATACGCACAATACGGCAGTCATGTTGCAGATATTCCTTTGGTATGGGCAACGAAAGATAACATTACACTTCCTCGTAACACACTGCTCATGATGCATCCACATCGCACAATCCGTTGGAAATTCTTGCCTAAGCAAAAGGGAAATATTGATTTTGCTCACGCTATTTTGGCTATTCCCCATAACAGCTGCATGGAATGGGAATTCACAGGCTCTCATGGCACTTCCATGAAACCTATGCATGTGAAGAATCTTAGCGTATATGGCTCTAGTTCCATCGTTGGATTAACATCGCAAGCTGTTGGACTTGCTAAATTCTTCGGTCTGTTCAAAAACTTTGTAACAGGCACAGACGATAAGCAGAATATGGGATACTTCCGCGCAAGCAGTCAGCACAGCGAACACATACTTTTTACTCATATGAATTTCTACGCAGCGCAGGCTCTAAATCGTCATATCTTCGACAACATGGGAGTCAACGATTACACATTTAAGCACATTGGTATTTACGGGTATGGCGCCGATAATTACTCACAGGAGCAAATGCGTCACTTATTTAACAAGTCTCCTCATAATCTTTTTTCTGAAGCAATCCAGATTGACACTGTGACCAATGGCGCATCTGGCGGACAGATGAAAAATCCCCAAAGCCTGTTTTATAAGAACAAAGCAGACAACCAATCAAGCCAAAATGTGGAAATTGCAAACTCAAAATTTATGCCATACCACGGCATTGATGGCGACAGTATTATCCACAATTCTGAAAAACGCATCATTCGCAATCTCAGCACAGGAGTGGGCGCTCATGCTGTGGGTAAGAAAAACTATTCCGGCATCTGGATTCACAACAATGTTTTTGCAGACACCACGCTTGTACTTTCAGCAAAAACTCGCAAAATCATGAGCGTTATGTACCCAATCCATATTCGCTTGCGCAAAGAAGATACACATGTTTCCAACAATTTTTTGGTGGAAAACAATATTTACCATAATAAAAATAAAGCAGACTGCCCACAGCAAAGGACATCGGATTCGGAAACACTTAGCATGATTGGCGGAGTGCCGTATGTAGGGTGGAATGGCACAAACAAGAGCAGTAAATCTCCTGCCCCTCCAAAGGGTCATTCGTCGCAACAGCAGCCACAACCTCAATCATCACAACCACGGTCGCAGGAGCAACCACATACAAAAGGCTTCAACTCGATTCAATACAATCTCGCTCGGCTTTCCCACCTTTCCAGCCTTTCACCCTTCTCTCGCCTTGCTAACCAAAACAATCTTCAGTAATCTATTAAGTGGTAGGTAACGCCATTATTGGCTATCCAAGTCTGAGTATGGCAATCAAAGGAGATTACATGACAGTACTCATTAATCCAGTAGATACGATTAGTGTAATCAATCCGAAGCTCCACGGCCAGTTCATTGAATTTCTGGGTCAGTGCATCGACGGCGGAATCTGGGTTGGCGAAGACTCTGATATTCCAAATACCAAGGGCTATCGTAATGACACTTTAGAAGTTCTGAAGGAAATTGCTCCTCCTGTGCTGCGTTGGCCAGGCGGCTGCTATGCAGACATGTATCACTGGCGTAATGGTGTGGGGCCACGAGACCGGCGCCCTGTAACCTTCAACGAGAATTTCGGCACTTTTGAGCGTGAAGATAATCAGTTTGGCACCGATGAATTCTTGCAGCTGTGTGAAATGATTGGTGCTGAGCCGTGGATCAACATCAACATGCTTTCTGGCGATATTGCCGAAATGAAGGAGTGGATGGAATACTGCAATCGTGCGGATGACACCACCATTGCCCGTGAGCGTGCTGCGAACGGCCACCCTGAGCCTTATAACGTCAAATACTGGGGAATAGGCAATGAAGTGTGGGCTGGTGGCGGCACCATGACTCCTTCCACATATATGGATGAATACCGCAGATTCTCTTCTGCGATGCCAAAGTTCACAAAGTCTGTGTTTGAGGCAAGTGAGATGTTCCCTATCGCTTCTGGCCCAGACACTAATAAGCCTCGTGAGAGTGTGAAGTGGACTGAAGATATTTTCAAGGCAATTTCTGAATACCGCCAGCCACCTATTAAGGGATACGATATTCACTTCTACAACTGGAATATTGTGGATCCGCAAGATACTCCTGTTGACTTCACTGAGGAAGGTTGGGATCGCGTAATTACCGGCTGCCTGGAGCTCGAAGATTTGATTAAAGTTCAGTCTACCCTCATTAAGAATGGTTTAAAGCTTGTTCCAGAACCGGAGGGTGCTCTCGATTCTAAACTCGAACACGTCGACATGGTTGTAGGTGAATGGGGTAATTGGCATTACAGTGCTTTCATTGCGCAGCCGGCATTAAAGCAGCAGGTCACTATGCGCGACGCTATCACCACTGCATTGTCTTTAGATGTGCTTCAACGCAACTGCGATAAAGTGCTTATGGCTTGCAACGCTCAAACCGTCAATGTGCTCAACTCTCTTGTTCTCAGCTTCGGCGATGGCATTGTGAAAACCCCTAATTATGACGTCTTCATGATGTATAAGGATCAGCGTGGAAACACGGCTTTGAATGTTCCTCGCCAAGACCCTGAGAGCGGTGTTTATGTGTTTGCTTCTCAAAACCCTCAAACTGGCGAGATTGCAGTTAACCTCACGAATGCGTCGATGAATGATGCTGCTACCATTGCTCTCACTTTCCCATCTCAAGCTTCTATTGAGTCCATCACACGCCTTGATGCGGCAGATGTGCATGACGTTAACACGATCGAAGACCCTGATAATGTTCGTGCTCATGCTGTCACCGACGAGATATACCCAGAAGCTGCAGTTCAGAACGTCATTGTTCCGGCAGCATCCATCACCGTTCTTAAAGTAAAGCTCGCATAATCCTGCAAGAAATCTTAAGGACACAATCATTTAGGGCATAATTTCAAACATCTTGCTTGAAATTATGCCCTTAGTATTTTATTTAGCGATACTTCAGCAATGCTTTAGTGATATTTATCCCACTGCGGCGATGGGAAAATCATCTTTTCAAATTCAAGCCATTCGGCATACATATCAATAGCAGGTTGGCGCAGCCAGCGAATCTGGATACCATCCATTGCTTCCAAAGACATACGTATCAACGGGCGCATGTTCTCCCATCCGCCTATTGAATCGGGAATATCCCATGAATACTGGGAGTAATAATTCCACACATTATCTGGGCGGTAGTTGAAATAGTCATGAAGAGGGTGTTCTGGCTGCAAAGATTCAGAGCCAAGAACCATGTACAACTGCACAAGCGTGCGACGCTGGGAATTATATTTCACAAGGTAGCGGAAGTAATTCAGAAGCGAGATTGATTCTGGATTTGCTCCTGGTAAATCAGTTTTGCAAAAATCGTCTGGAGTGCCATTGCCGTCATAAACATCTTTCACCACCATCGACAGCAGTCCTGCTTTGGTCTTGACGTAGTGGAGCACCCCTTGCTGAGTCATGTTGAGCTCAGAGGCAACGTCCTGCAAAGAAATGCCGTTGTAGCCTTTTAACGCTATAAGCTTTGTAGCAGCTTCTATAATCTCCTTTCGCCGCTGCTGCGGACTTTTACGCACTCTTTTGGTCTTATTTTTTGAAGACATTATCCTTCACACCCTTCTGATTTTTTTAGTTAAATCCAACGGCTGAACGAGCTACCAAATATCCAGCTCTCACAGCAAATCGGCCTGTTTTTCCTGGTAAATTAACCGCTAGGCACAACAGCGTAGAACGCACGTCTTTACTAATCTGCGGGGAATACTCCTTGATGTAATTCCATAACTGGTTTTTTGCTTCGTAATTTTCTTTTTTCTTCGACAAAATCAAGAAAACAGAGGTCACAACGCAATCGATAGAAAGGAAGTGAATCATGTAGCGATACAGTCCACGAGGCACAGTTTCCTTTTCAGGAGTTGCCTGCACCATAAGCCTATTAACGCGGATAAGCTGATCTACGCGGCGAATCATGGTCTCTTTCTCTACAGACTGACCCTCGCGACCAATAAAGTAGCGATAGAAATCCACATCCAAGTATGTCAAAGTCTTTACATAAGGCAGCGGCTGATACGCATAAATAAAGTCCACATAGAACGTGTGTTCAGGCAGCTTCATGCCAGATTTACGCAGCACTGAGGTCTTATAAATCATGGTGTGCATAAGCAAATACTGCGAAATATAGAAATCTCGTACATTGTCCCACGTCAAAATCTTGTTAGTATCGATGGAATGCTTAAAGCTCATTACGCGTGGAAGCTTCTTTGCTTGATTCTCATACACATAATTGGTGAGTACAAGGTCTACTGGAGCTGTGTTTTTAGCCTGCTCACGTAAGAAACTCATCACTTCCTTGTAAGCTGCTGCATCAACCCAATCATCGGCATCCACAATCTTGGTGTATAAACCACGAGCAGCTGCAACACCTGTGTTCACTGCCCCACCATGACCCGCGTTTTCTTGGTGAATAACTCGAATGCATTGATTATTCTGAGCAGCATAGGTATCTGCAAGTTGTGCAGTTCCGTCTTGAGAGCCATCATCAACGATAATGATTTCAATGTCATCTGTTTTGTCAATGCTCAGCAGTGATGTTATGCAGCGGCCAAGGCATGTTTCTACGTTATATGACGGAACAATAACGGTTAGTGTTTTTGTATTCTCTACAGCTCCTGAAATTCCTACAGTTTCCCCTTGCGCGTTAGTAGTCATAACTTTCCTATCTTCTTGATTCTTGGTTCTCGATTCCAGAATCCTGCCAAACTCTCGTCTTATTGTATTACCTTCAATAGGGAGCGTGTCGCGAATTTCGAGTATTTCCCATGAAAAAAAGCCCAGCTAGATTTCTCCAGCTAGGCTATCTTATTTTGAATACAGTAGATAAGGTTCAGTAAATAAATCTGAATACCTTGCTCTTTAAGAGCTTAATTACTCAGCTTTATCAGCAGTTTCCTCGCTCTTATTACCACTTTTAGACATAATCCAGAACTTAAGCAATGGGTAGCTCACAACTACTGCCATCAAAGTGTTGAATACTGCGGTTAAGGTGCTGCCCCAGCCACCAATACCCCAGTTGTTAGCAACCTGCTGAATGTAGCTTGGTGCAACGCCGGAGATGATGATAATAATGATTGCGAGCACAATATACTTCCATGCGGCATCGCGAGCATTGGAATCAGGCTTGAATACAAGCTTGAACTGCACAATGAAGTTCACAGTCTGAGCCAACACTTCAGCAATGAGCACACAGATAAAGTAACCCACGCCACCTTGTGCGCTAGTGTAGTTGTAGAAGAACCAGTGGAATGGTGACGTCATTCCCATTGCATTCACAAAGATGAGTGGGAGAATCCACAACAGTACGAAGCGAGTTGCAGTAGAAATGTTAGACAACAGGTTGAAGAGGATGAACTCCCAAATATTTGGGTGATCTTTAATCCACTGACGGACTGGCCCAAGATTTTTTTCTTGTGCTTCTGCCTTTGCAGTATTTTCAGTATTCTCAGCCATTAGTTAATCTCCTGTTCAGTCTTCTTGTTGGCGCTTTGGTTCTTGAAGTAGCCGGAGATAACTCGGCCGATTCCGCGCCAGAAATGCTTATTTGGAATGTCGACAATACCTTCAACCATCTCAGGTGAAACCATGCCACCAGTCATTTTTGCCATTGCACGTGGAGGCATATTCATCACGAAGAGCATGTTCAAATCAGGAGAACCAGTCTTTTCAAGGGATTTCTCGTTCTGCTTCTTCAGGTAGTTTGCAACAAAGCGTGCTACACCGCTGCGAGAATCTGCCCAAGAGGAAATAGCATCGTTATCTCCAAATACGCCATGAGAATCGTATTTTTCAATCTTGTGACCAAAGAGTGCTTCAACTTCTTCGTCAGATACATTCTTCACGTCTGCAGCGTAGTATCGTCCAAGAGCCTCGTTCTTAGACTGAGGGTCTTGAGTGCCGCGAATCACGTGGGTTGCGCTGAGCTTAGTATCATGCGCGTTAGAAGCGATGAAGATTTCCCAAGCGCCTGCTTCTACCTGCCATGTGTCGGAAGCTACATCGAAGTGGCGGAATGTGTAGCGATCAAATTCAATGCGCACATCCTTGGATTCACCAGCTTCAAGGTGAATACGAGCAAAGCCCTTAAGCTCACGAGCTGGGCGCGGAACGCCTGAATCTGGGCGGTTTACATACATCTGGGTAACCTCATCACCCGCAACTGCAGAAGTGTTGGTCACAGTGAAGTTCACGCCATTATCGTCAATACGAAGGTTTGAATACTCAAATGTGGAATAGCTCAAGCCGTAGCCGAATGGGAAGCGCACTGGAACATGAGCGGTTTCATAGTAGCGATAACCTACAAATGGTCCCTCACGGTAAACGGAGTCACGCTGTGCTTCTGGGTAAATCTCAGCATTAGGCACATCTGCATAATGCAGCGGCCATGTTTCTGCCAAGTGACCAGATGGGTTTACAACGCCTGTGAGCACGCGGGCTGCTGCACTTGCACCTGCCTGACCAGAAAGACTAATGTAAAGAACAGCATTAACGCCTTCAATCCAATCGGTTTCAACTGCAGAACCTGCAACAAGCACTACCACAATCTTCTTACCGGTTTTCTTGAGCTCTTCGAGCATGTCAATCTGAACCTGTGGAATAAGCAGATGGCTGCGATCAAGCCCTTCAGACTCTGAGCGCTCATCCAAGCCCATGCATACGACCACGGTATCGGCAGTATTAGCAACAGAAACAGCCTCGGTGATGAGCCCTGGATTCGACGCACCTCGACGGTCATAACCCTGGGAATAGCCCGTAACGGTAATGCCCTCTGCTGCTGAAAGCTCATCAAGAAGGTTATCAACTTTAGTTGCGTTCACCTTAGAGGAGCCTGAACCTTGGTAGCGAGCAGTCTTTGCCATGTCACCAATAACAGCAATCTTTGCATTTTGTGCAAGTGGCAAAGTACCGTCATTTACCAGCAATACGGAAGTTTTCTCAGCGATAGAGCGAGCCACTAGATGATGGTCTACAATCTGCTGTTCCGTCAAGTAACCATTACCAGAAGGCTTGGTATTGCGCGTTTTCTCAACAATGTTGACTACTTCTTGAGCGCGAGCATTCAAATCTGCTACGTCTAATTCTCCGCTCTCTACTGCTGCAGCAAGGATTCGTGCAGATGCTAGGCCTGCTGCCGGCATTTCAAGAGATGCACCAGCCTTGGCAGAAGCAACAATATCGTTGGAACCGCCCCAATCAGAGATAACCGTACCGTCGAAGCCCCACTCGTTACGCAGAATATCAGTGAGCAAATGCTTGTTTTCGTGTGCATAAACGCCATTGATCATGTTGTATGAAGACATGATGGTCCAAGGCTTTGCCTCGCGCACTGCAATTTCAAACGCTGTTAAGTAGATTTCGCGCATTGTACGCTCGTCAACGACGGAATTTGATGCCTGACGGCGAAGTTCTTGGCTGTTAACTGCAAAATGCTTTGGGCAAGCACCAACGTTATTAGATTGAATGCCCCTAATGAAGCCTGCTCCCATACGGCCTGCAAGCTGAGGATCTTCAGAATAATACTCAAAGTTACGGCCACACAGTGGATTGCGCTTAATGTTGATGCCAGGGCCAAGCAACACCTGAACGCCTAAATCCTTAGCTTCCTCGCCAAGGGCTGCACCCACGCGCTGCGCTTCTTCTGGATCCCAAGAGTTTGCAACAGTTCCTGCAGTTGGGAAGCATGTTGCTGGCTTAGATTCTCCAAGTCCAAGATGATCTCCTGAACCGGTCTGGCGGCGAACACCGTTAGGGCCATCACTCATAACCATTGCAGGCAAATTAACGTGCTTGATTTCGCGGGATTCCCATTCAGACTGCCCCGTCATCAAAGAAGCACGCTCAATAATGCTTAACTCTTCTATGTTCATATTCTCTTCCTTCGCAAGATCCTCTCAGCGTTATTCGAGAAAACATAGCCATACAGAAAACGGCTTTGTTTTGCACGCCTACGCACAGAAAAAATCCAAGCATAAAACCACGCTTATTATCAACACTACCCCACGTAAGCCCTACTTACAGCTCAAAAACTGTGCTTTGGCACAAACTGTTATTTTCAATGCATAAACTACTATATAAACCACTTTGTAGACAGCTTTATAAACTGCTGCACAAATTGCTCAGGCACAATGAAAGCAGATGGAATAAAAAAACGGGCACCAGATTTCTCCAGTGCCCGCCTCGCATTAGCTTGAATTACTTCCCTAGAGGTAATCTTCGCTATTTAGTTTTGTAGGTAAACTACTGAGCATCCTTGGAAGCATCTTCTGCAGACTCTTCAACAGATTCTACAGATTCAACTTCTACGGTTGCCTTAGCTTCCTTACGGCGCTTGAGGTAGCGGCGAATTGCCAACCATTCAAGACCGATGAGCAGGAGGGCAATCACACCAACTGCTACGTAGTACACGTAGTGCCATGCTGGGATGGTTTCCTTAGGCTGACCGTTCTCATACATCCAGCTGTTTACTGCCGTGTAGAGAATGTTGTGAGTAGATTCACGCATGTACTTCACGGTTGTTGCAGAGTTGGTGTCAAAGATCTCGTTAGTGGTCTTGGTTGTAGCCAACATTGCGTCGGTACCACCATAGATAGCCTCAGTACCTTCCATGTATCCGTATCCACCGAAGTAATCAGTTTCAACGAATCCGCGGAAGCCCCATTCGTTGCGCAGAATGTTGCGCAGCAAGTTGGAGTTTGCACCTGCCCAGGTATTACCGATGTAGTTGAAGGAGCTCATTACTGCAGTTGCTCCGCCATCCTTAACGGACATTTCGAATGGCTTCAAGTAAATCTCACGAGTTGCCTGTTCGTTAGACCACGTCATGAGCATGCCTGTACGAGCAGTTTCCTGATCGTTCAAAGCAAAGTGCTTCATGAATCCATAAACGCCCTTGCTCTTTGCACCAGCGATTTCGTTAGCTGCCATTACGCCGGAGAGAACGCCATCTTCAGAGAAGTACTCGAAGTTACGTCCAGAGAACTGGCTGCGATGAGTGTTCATTGCCGGGGCGTACCAGCCAGTGACCTTCATCTCGCGAGCCATGGTGCCCATGAGTTCACCGTATTCGGTTGCGAGTTCAGGATTCCATGTGCAAGCAACGGTGGTGGATGCAGGCATACCAACAGAGCCAACACCTGTGAAGTTGTTGTTCAAAGCTGCAGGACCATCGATGTCGTACTGCTGCACCTTGCCGATGGAGCTGATAGCACCGTTGTTGTAACCTGCGTACTCGATGATTGAAGCCATCTCGTCAACAGTCAACTGGTTGAGGAGCTTGTCCCACTGCTTGTCGCTGTATTTCTTGCCGTAAAGCTGATACAGCTGAACACTGGTCTTGGTGGAGCCAGTAACAGGCATTGTGTCAGAAGACTTCATCTGAGACTTGATGTACTTCTTCACGTTGGAGGAATTTACAAAGCTCTTTGCATATTCGTCAGAGAGAACAGTGTTGGTAGGAGCTGCAGTTGCTTCGTCATAGTTTGCGAAGTGATCAGCACGAGAAAGATAGGTGACAGAACCGTCGCCTTCCTCGCTCTGCAAAGTATTCTTTGCTGCAGTCTTATCAGAAGAACGCTTGTTGCTTGAATTGTAAGTAATAGTGTCATCTACTGTTACTGTTGCAGAATCAAGCTCTGTGTGAGAATCAGAGTTGATGGAAATTCCATAGTTTCCAGCTTCGAGCACGTATGCACCTGCACCGCTCTCATCGTAGGAAGCCATGTCTTCTGCATCGAAGGAAACCTTGAGGGTCTGAGTTGCACCTGCTGCAAGCTTCTTAGTCTTTGCAAACTTGATGAGGTTTACGGAAGACTTTTCAATGCCACCATTGGTGTAAGGAGGGTTGTAGTAAACCTCAACAACGTCCTTACCAGCAGTGTCGCCGGTGTTGGTGACGGTTACGTTGAAGGAAATCTTGCCATTCTTGTAGGTTACCTTACCCATCTTCTGCTCGAAGCTGGTGTAGCTCAAGCCATAGCCGAATGGGTACTGAACTTCAGAATCATAGTCGACTGCGCCTTCGTCAGATGCAGTCTCATAATACTTATATCCAACATAAATACCTTCAACGTAGTTCACGAAGGAAGGAGAATAATCACCAAACATCGTGGATGCGCTGTAGCTGGTCATATTGGTGTAAGTGGTAGCACCGTAGTTGTTCCACCAAGGGCTCTTAGTGAAATCAGTTACGAAGGTATCAGAAGTCTTTGCAGATGGGTTTACAGAACCGTTAAGAATCTTACCCAACTGAATGAAGCCTCTCTGTCCTGCTGGTGGAGTCCACAAAACAGACTTGATGTTGGAGTAATCATTAATGAAGCTAAGGTTCATTGCATTAGCACCGTTGTAAACAAGCACAACGTTATCGAAGTTCTCGTTAACAAGGTTTAGCATGTCCTTCTCAGTCTGAGAAAGAGTCAAGTAAGACTGTCCATCCTGGAAGTCTGCATAATCCTTGGAGTTGTTCACATAGTTGGAACCAGTCACTGTCTTAGTGCCGAAGAACTTTGCATACTTAATCTTGCTTGCATCGTTAACAACGTTAACGTCACCCATATCAGTAGGAAGATCTGCGCCTTCACCACCGGAGCGAGCAATAACAACTACTGCAGTGTTGGAGTAGCTCTTTGCCTTGTTGATCATTGACTGGGTGTAGGAAGCAGCGGTTGGCTCTGGAAGAGTCCAATCCTGACCAACCATGCCGACGTTAGGACGGTCAGCGCGATACTTGGTATAGAACTTGGAAAGCTGAGTATTGTACTTAATACCAGCCTTGGAAAGCCCCTGAAGAAGGGAAACTGTCGGGTAGTTAGCGTTCAAAGAGCCAGAACCTGTGCCGCCATAAATAGGATTGGTGGAAGCCCAGCCAAACACGTTTACCTTAGAAGTGCTCAAAGGCAAAGCATTGTCGTTGTTTTGAAGAAGTGTAGTTCCTTCAGACTGAATGTCTGCCATAAGGCTGTTAGCAGCAGCTTCGGTTTTAGAAGTAAGCTCGCCCTTATCAGCAGACAAGTTGTTCAAAGTGGTAGCCAAGTTACCGAAGAGCATCATGCTTACAGCAACAACAATGGCAACTGCAGCAACAATCCAAGTTTCGGAACGTACCAACTTCTTGGTAGCGGTATTCTTTACCGTCTTTTTGTTTACAGCGACTGTGATGATAATCGCCAGAAGGAGCACAACGCCAATAGCAATGAGTTCAGCCTGAAGAGACTTAATAACATTAACAACATCATCTAAGTTGATGCTAAGCATGTTCCCACTTCCTTTCCTAATTATGAAGCCGCTTCAAGCGTGTGGCTAAGCTTCACAGTCTCCACTATGAAACCGGTATTCCTCTTCAACGATTCATACCTGCCACAACACTTCTGCGACTTTCTCTCCCTAAGGGGTAGGTTTCTCAGGCCCATCCCTGACTTCGGCAGACGCACTATTACTGAAGAGATAATCAACACAAACCGCTTAAGTTCTCACTCAAGTTCGTCGTTGAATTTCATCAACAGCATTGTTGGCGTGAGCCATACCGTAGAAAAAAGTTTAATGGTTTACTTTAAAAAATCGCGATTTTTACTCATTCATATGCACGTTTTGTCACTTTGAAAGCATAAATTGCATTTAATATCGCCTGATGTGTGGAAAACCTAATAGTAAAGCAGTTAGCTAAACAGTAGCCGTAGAATTATCTTCCTGATCAAATTGCTTCACAAATTGTGCTGCATCACGAATCTGCCTTAAAGCTGCTTGACGCATTGGTGCAAACGGTTTAACAGACCACGCGTATGTGAACGCCCACTGAGCGGCAGTAGTGAAGTAATCAAGGCGAGCCTGCGTATGAGACATTGAAATATCATGAAGGGCATTCTGAACACTCTTCAGCGTAACAAAATCTCCCAGATTAAGCGCATTCTGGCGAATCGCAGCCACATTAAGCACAGTATCTGCGTACTGCATTTCATCAGTCCAAGACCGCGAAGTAAGAATCGATTTAGCAGAAGTACATACCAAAACTGGAATCTGAATATTAAGCCCCTTTGTTACGGCATCTTGACCATCATAAATAGCCGTCATCCAGCCAGCGGTGGGCACAAAATGAGCCTGACTTTGCGCAAATTCTTCATAATCCCACAAACCACCTTGTTTGCGGAATAGCGAACGACCATAAAAACCGGGGTCATTCAGCGGAATCTCTGTTTTAGAATATGCGCTGTTGCCAAAAGCATTAACAAGAGGGGAAGTAATAATGCGCGTAATGCGATTCCCTTGCATTTCCAACCACGGCGAGTTAAGCAGTAGTGCACTCACATGGTGAGGCTGCTCTTTACCAACCCACAGTGAGGTGACTAATCCACCCATAGAATGCCCTATGACAAGGATCGATACTTTCTTACCCATTTCGTTCACGATAACATCGCGAGCAGCATTGAGTGCTGGGAAATAACTTTCAAGGTTCTCGGTATATCCAGGAGTTTGCCCCTCATGCCAACTACGGCCATATTTAGGTAAATCCACTGCGTAAAAAGTCACACCCAGCATTTCCCAAAACTCACTGCAATGCAAACGATAAAAATGGTCGTTCCACCCATGCACATACAAAACTGCTGCCGGCTCACCTCGCAACCTTCTGTGCGCGTGCTCAACTATAGAATTTGCTGTGCGCTGCTTTGGGTCTTTGCGCACAAGCGTTGCCCACATTTCACCTTCTGAATCAGCAGGAAGATGAATCTGCCGCTGTAAATAACGCGGAAGAATCGAGTCTTCAACCCAATGCGAGTCTATATAAATTGATTCGTTCTGCGCCATAGTCATAGTTTTCCTCAGTATAAGTATTTATTACACAGTATCTATCACACTATTACTGCTTTCCACTATATGTTTAGAAACGTAATATTTTCTGAATACTTCCCACCCACAAACAGAAAATCGACTAGACCCTGTGAATTTAGCCGATTAAGCATTTTATATTTTTAATATTTAAGTACTTAGGGGCCAAACCCTGCACAGATTCGACCCCTAAGAGGGAGATTGAAAGGAAAGAGTTTAAATACTATACGTTATGTTTTTATGCTTTCTTTCTCTTCGAAATGAGATCAACAGCAACTGCTCCTAGAAGCACTAGACCCTTGATTGTCTTAACGATTGCAGTATCAACACCCATAATGGAGAGACCCTGATTGATAACGCCCATAACGAAAGCACCAACAACAGCACCTGGAATTGTACCGATACCACCTGTTACTGCAGTTCCACCGATGAAGCAGGAAGCGATTGCATCCATCTCAAACTCCATACCTGCCTGAGCTGTTGCAGATGCGAGACGAGAGAGCATTGCGATAGCAGCGACTGCAGATAGGAAGCCCATGTGTAGATAGAGTTGGAAATCAACCTTGCGATCATCAATACCTGAAAGACGTGCTGCCTTTCGATTGCCACCAACAGCGTATACATGGCGTCCGAATGTAGTACGAGTCAAGATGAAGTTATAAACCACAACAAGAACGGCAACAATAACCAGCATAATTGGAGTTCCACCTTCATCTGAATTACCAGATGAAGCCAACAAATAAGTAACGAAAGCAATAACAACGAAAGCAATAACAATCTTCATAATTGCCACGTTCATTGATTCAGGAACTAGTCCAACCTTAGCGACCTTTCGGCGATTATTGAGATTGCTCCATGTGAATGCAGCAAAGACGAGTAGGCCCAAAATTATCGTTAACACATCAAGACCAAAAACAAATCCAAATATATTAGGAAGATAGTCACGAGCAATACCACGGAATGCATCATTGGTAATCGGAACAGATTCACCAACAATAACAGTTGCTAAACCACGGAAAATCAACATACCAGCAAGTGTTGTAATAAATCCTGGAATACCTACATAAGCTACCCAGAATCCCTGCCATACGCCGATAATGAGACCTACGATAAGACTAATTATGATAGCCAGCATCCAGTTCATGTGCTGGTGTTCCATGAGCAAAGCACATACACCACCAATGAAAGCCACCAGTGAGCCAACAGACAAATCGATATGAGTAGCAATAATTACCATCACCATACCAATTGCCAAAATAATCACATAAGCATTCTGCTGGATCAGTGACACAAAGCTATTTGGTTTAAGAAGCACACCTCCTGTCAAAATCTCAAAAGCGATAACGATAACTATCAGAGCGCCGACAATACCATACTGCTTAGCGTTCTGAGCGAGGGAGGCCAGAAGTCCTGTCTCCTTCTTCTTTGGTGTTGTAGTCGCAGCGCTCATTTCGCTGTCACTTCCTTTTCCTGCTTGTTCTGCTTTTCTTGTGTCATGCAACGCATGAGATATTCCTGTGTAAATCCGCTTTTATCCACTTCGGCTGTAACTACGCCTTGGCTTACTGTATAAATTCGGTCACATATGCCGATGAGTTCAGGCAACTCAGATGAGATAACAATTACTGCCTTACCTTGGTCGGCAAGATTATCAATAATTTCGTAAATCTCATATTTTGCGCCGACATCAATACCACGAGTTGGTTCATCCAGAATTAAAATGTCAGGATCTGAGATAACCCACTTAGCGAGTACTACCTTCTGCTGGTTTCCACCTGACAGTGTTCCCACATTAACATCAATATTGTTGCATTTGATGTGAAACTCTCCGCGATATTCTTCCACAGTCTTACGCTCAATATTGTCATCCATGATGCCACGCTTTGACATCTTGGTAAGAGCTGCCATCGAAGCATTCTCACGAATATTCTGCAATAGGTTAAGTCCGTATGCTTTACGATCTTCTGTAGCATATGCAAGACCGGCATCAATAGCATCCTGTGGATTCTTCAGGTCTACCTTTTTGCCATGCACAAAAACTTCGCCACTAATATTGGCTCCATACGAATGCCCGAAGATACTCATCGCCATCTCAGTACGACCTGCACCCATTAAACCTGCGAGCCCAACAATTTCACCTGCTTTGACTGACAGATTCACATGATCAACAATCACACGCTGAGTATCAATTGGAGAATGGACTGTCCAATCTTTGACAGCGAAAATCTCCTTACCAGGGTGTGATTCATGATCTGGATACAAATTATGAAGCTCTCGTCCAACCATCTTGCGAATTAACTCGTCTTGGTCAAGCGGAGTTTCAGCATCGACAATCATCTCACCAACTGTTGAACCATCACGAATAACAGTCACAGAATCAGCAATTGCTGCAACCTCATTGAGTTTATGAGTGATGATAATGCTGGTCACGCCGTGATTATCACGCAAGTCACGCACTAGAGACAACAGATGAGCTGAATCCTCATCATTCAATGCTGCTGTTGGCTCATCTAAGATAAGCAACTTGACTTCTTTGGACAGTGCCTTGGCAATTTCTACTAGCTGCTGTTTGCCTACACCAATATCCATAATTTTTGTATCAGGATTCTCAGGTAGCCCAACTCTGTCAAGTAGTTCTTGAGCCTTAGCGCGTGTCGTATTCCAATCAATCACACCTTTCGATCCCTGCTCATTACCGAGGAATATATTCTCAGCAATAGATAGGAACGGAATCAAAGCGAACTCCTGATGAATGATCACGATACCATCAGCTTCGGAATCATTGATGCTTTTGTACTGGCATTCCTTACCGTTGAATAAAATATCACCGGTATAACTGCCGTACGGATACACCCCCGAAAGTACGTTCATCAAGGTTGATTTTCCAGCGCCATTTTCACCACAGATTGCATGGATTTCACCACGATCTACAGACAGATTGACGTCAGACAAAGCCTTTACAGGACCGAACGTCTTCGTGATGTTCTTCATCTGAAGGATGGTTTCCCGTTCAGACATATCATCACTCCTCAATATTTACTGTGTATTTAAGCTGCATACACTTTTTGGATGAAAATTTCAGTCGAATATCACTGATACAGATATCACTTTGTTAGCTGATCAAATCGGCTCTGAGTTACATAGCCAGCCTTGACCAAATCTGTCAGGTTCTCCTTAGTAATCGATACAGGATCAAGCAACTTAGACTTTACGTTAATTTTTCCGTTGTTGAACTTTCCATTAATACCGGTTACAGTCTTGCCCTTTGCAATCTGAATAACCATCTCATAAACAGCATCAGCAAGCTTGTTAACATCCTTAAAGACGGTCTCACCCTGATAACCCTTATATATGTTAGTAATAGCAATTTCCATAGCATCTTGTCCAGTCATAACAGGCCATGAATCAGTACCTGGCTGCATATCAGGACGCTTGGTCTGAATAGCATTGATTACACCCTGAGTGATGCCATCGTAAGGGCTTAGCACTGCGTCAAGTTTTTCACCATTTGCATAGGTAGAATCAAGAATGGATTCCATATCAGTCTGCGCCTGAGCAGTCTTCCATGATTGCACTGAAATCTTCTGCCAGTCTGCAACTGTTGTCTTAGCTGTGATACCACCACCGTGGTTCGATGGATTAACTAGCACACCACTCTTGAAATAAGGCTGCAGCAAATCCCATGCACCCTTGAAGAAGTACTTAGCATTGTTATCATCAGGAGAACCTGTGAACAATTCAATATTGAATGGTCCTTTTGCACCATCTTCCAAGCCCAGCTTGTCAATAATGTACTGTGCCTCAAGCTTACCCACACGCTCCAACTGGAACGTAGCATAGTAGTCAACAGCTTTAGTATTCATAATCAGGCGATCATATGCAATAACCTTAGCGCCTGCATCGTGTGCCTTCTCAACAGCTGGTCCTACAGCAGTTCCATCCTTGGATGCAACAATAACAATCTTTGCATCATTATTAACCATATTCTCAATATCGGAATTCTGCTGCGCTGGCTTATCATCAGCAAATGACAGGATAACTTTATATCCAGCTTTCTCAAGCTTCTTCTTGAGATTATTACCATCCTTGTTCCAGCGTTCCTCAGACTTAGTTGGCATTGAGATACCAATCGTATCTCCCTTATTAATCGTCTCTGAAGATCCGGAAGAGCTACCACGTGATGTTCCGCAGGCTCCCATGCCCGCAATCATGGCAATTCCAGCTACAAGAGCCAAAGCTTTCTTTGTCAATGACATTGTCATCCCTCTCCTTTGATGGATAACTAGTGACTATATATTTATGACTGTTCGCTCACGCGAACACGAAAGACATAATACATCATTGAGTTCAAGTATTCAACTCAATAGGGCGATTTTTATTTACTTAAGTTATTTTCTTAAATTCAAAACCTTAATATCATGTATTCAGCCATAAATTCTGTGTGTTTATCGGTAAAATACAGGTAAATTCGTCCAAATACTATATTCTTAAATTATGGAAGTCCATTTTTCAGGCTCACAATCTTCACTTCGTGAAGCAAACAAAGCACTGCTGTTTAATACCATCACGCACTATGGTGCAATGACACAGGTAGAGCTTGCCGAAAATACCGGACTTTCCACAGCAACCGTTTCTAATCTTGTACATCAGCTAGTCGATGATGGCATCTTTGAAACTACATCTACTATCCGTTCTGGGCGACGTGCACTCATGGTTGCCATCAAGCGTCAGCTTGGTCTAGGAATCGGATTATATATAGGACGTCACTCCCTACGTATTTGTATCACTGATTTTTCATCTACAATACTTGCTTCACATACACTGCCTTTAAGAATCGGACACCATGTAGATTCAACAACAGAGCGCGCAATCCTACTCATCAAAGAAACTATTGATAATATTGGAGCGCAGTTAGAAGAGACTGTAGGCATTAGTATTGCCGTCTCTGCACCAGTAGATTGGAAGAGTCAAAGGATTAGTGTTCCAGGCATCCTATATGACTGGGATAATATTGATATTGCAACATCTTTTACTCAGACATTCCATGTACCTGTCATTATTGACAATGACGCTAATCTTGCCGCATTTGCAGAAGCTAGACGCGGTAATGCTCAAGGTATTGATAACTTTGTATATATTCAGGCAGGTGACGGTATTGGATCAGGAATTTTTATCAACGGTAAATTATGGCGTGGCGCTACGGGTATGGCAGGTGAAATAGGCCATGTACAGGTTGACCCGCTGGGAAATATTTGCACGTGCGGAAACCGTGGCTGTCTAGATACCGTTGTTAGTGCCGATCGTTTAATTTCTTTACTGAGTGTAACCCATGGAAATCTTACGCTTGATGACCTTATTGATAGATCTATCGAAGGTGATCCAGGATGTCGTCGCGTCATTGCCGACGCAGCTATTCGCATCGGTACTGTAGCTGCTGATATGTGTGTAGCAATTGATCCTCAAGTCATTGTGCTTGGAGGAAGTCTCTCAAAATCAGGTGAGACCTTTACAAACCCATTTCAGGAATCATTACAGCGTCTGTTATTTCCTAGTGTCTTATCTCCAATCAAAGTTATTCCGTCAGAATTTACTGATACCAATGCTGAGTATGGTGCTGCCCTTCTAGCACTGGAAAATAGTACATCGCATGGCGAAATCACTGATGAATCAAACCTAAAGAAAGGGTGAATCTGATGACCATAATGCAAAGGTCACCACTCTTACATCTAAGTGATGTGTCTGTCAATTTCGGGTTGATTGAAGCATTAAAACATGTTGATCTAGATATACATAGTCAGGAAATTCTGGCATTAGTCGGCGATAATGGGGCAGGAAAATCAACACTGGTCAAAATTATTGCGGGACTCTATCAACCTACATCTGGAACATTGACATGGAAAGGAAACGATGTTGCAATTTCTTCTATCCGTGTAGCAAATACTTTGGGAATCACTACGGTATTTCAGGATATGGAGTTTTGCGATAATCTTAGCGTTGCTTCCAATATTTTCCTTGGACAAGAAATCACTGATAGATATCACAAACTAGATGACTACGCAATGAGTACGATAGCCCGTAAAGTATTATCTAGCTTATCTTCTGCAATCTCTGTCAATCAGCCAATCGCCTCGCTATCTGCTGGGCAACGTCAAACTGTTGCCATCGCGAGCACCCTACTAAATAACCCTGATTTAATCCTAATGGATGAGCCCACAGCTTCTCTATCAGTTTTACAAACTGCTGAAACCTTATCTCATATTAAAAGTTTGCGTAACAGCGGAAAGTCAATCGTACTCGTCTGTCATAATCTACCAGATGTTTTCGCTGTAGCGGATCGCATAGCAATTATGAGGCACGGTCGTATCGTCGGCATACATAATACAGCTGATGTCTCATATGAGCAGGTTATTGCGCAGATAGCCGGAGTTAGAAACTCAGATATTTCTGAATTTGTGGTAGAAAAAATGTCAGAACAGCGGCACCTTATTGACCGCTATGCACAGCAACAACAGTAAAGGAATTTAAATTCATGTCACCACTAACACTCACAATGTGCATTGTTCTAGGAATTCTTGGACTTGTCATCGGTTTGATTTTTGGCGCTTTACCATTGAAAACTGAATTAATGACTCATAGACAGCAATCATATTCATCAGTTTTGGGAATCCTTGCAATGGGTGGCGTGCTGGTGTTAATTCTGCTCGGACAAGATATTGCTTCGTGGATACTTATTGCCGCACTTCTTATTGGTTTTCTAGTGGGAAAAATTCCACCAGTACATACCTTTTTTCTAACACATTGGCCTCAATACTTTGCGCCAAAAACCAAGAAAAGCCCACTACGTCGCCCTGAACGTTCACGACATAAGTAATTCTTCTTAAATACAGATTACTTAGGACTTCTCAGTATCTTCATCTTCATCGGTATCACGTGTATTCATCCATCCAGTTACCGCACTATATCCCATATAGCTAATAGCGATAAGAATACATACACAAAAGATAAGGTTTGCTGGAGTCCACATTGTGCCGTCTTGAAGAGCTTCAGCAATAGTCTGCACTAGCCAAGCAATGCAGGCAATTGAGGTGAGTGCATAAAGTCGTGTTTTCTGAATTTCGTTCATAAAACACAAGCATAATGGAATTATGCTGAAGACCTAATGAAATTTGCTACTTAACCTTAAAATGCTTAGCTACACTAGATGTAAATACCACACGAACTTATAGAGCAATGCCTAATAACTATTCTGCGCAATAATAAAGGCTACTGGATTATAGCTTTGCTTATTCTTTCTTTTTGTCTTTATTTCGAATAGCTTGAATTATCTGTGCTCCAGCCACAACAAATCCTGTGGCACCTGTAAGCCATCCTAGACTCGTCATACCGTGAAGAATAGCTACTATACATGTAATCCATGGAAGAAACACAGAGAAGCTTGTAACAATGAAGGTTGACCACGCCTCACTAGTAGCTAGTTTTTTATTTATTTCTCCGTTTATCTTCTGAGAATCTATTACAGAATCATTGCTTTTTTCTGCCATCGCAATAATGCGATCAGCAGCGCCCGGGAGAATGCTCTCATAACCTTGCATTTCCTCTACTGGAGGAAGCGGAGCAGACCTTATAGCAAGTTGAGTAGTTACTTCTTGGATAATCTGCTGGTTGACTGCTGCATTGCTGTTCCCACCATATTCCAAGCTTCCTGCTGAATCTGAGAGGGCGTCAAAGTTCTCACTTGAAGGTCTTGTGCTACCGTCCTGAGTCTTTGCGGACTCGGATCGATTACTATATTCAGTCCTCTCTTTATCCCCTGATAGGTGTTGTATGCCATCAGAACCATCCCCTTCACGAGAGTGAGAAATATTATTGTGAATTTATCGACCATAATATTTCCTTTCCTGTAAAAGAAATATTATACTAGCTGAGTTTTCTCTGTTAGCGTGTCTTATAAAACATAAGTACTACGGAAAAAATTAGGCGACTATCTCCTGAGGAGATTAGCCGCCTTAAATGTCTTCTTGAAACGCTTGAATCCTATGCTTTAATCGTCACCAAGGGTCAAATGCAGTCCACCAACTAGTGAACTTGAGATGTTGTACAAGAAGCACACGATTGCGGCGAGGATTGTGGTTACGATGATTTCAAATACTGCCACAATTGTCACAACACTCATCACTTTGCCTAGGCTTAGAACTGATGTGATATTAAAGCTTCCACTGGAAAGACCAGCTGAAGACATCAATGACGTAATAGTGTCAAACGCACCGATAGCATCCATAATGAACCACAATAATGCCACAGCCACGAGCTGAATAATTGCACCTGCTATGGAGAGCATAAAAGCAACTTTAGTAACAGACCATGGGTCGATGCGCGTGAGGGAAAGCTTCATGCGGCGAGCACGCGGAATGCTATTTCTGCGGCTTTCTCGGTTTCGTGATTCTTCCACTGGCACTGTTCCAGGGGTTGAAGCAGATGAAGCAGTTGAAGCGTTTGAAGCCGATACGGACTGAGATGCAGATTGGGATGCCGAACGAGACGTGGTTTGTGCAGATTCACTTACCTGCTGAGCCTGAGCATTGCTTGATGAAGCAGAACGCGCTACTCGATTTTCAGCTTGCTCTACGGCTACAGTTTCAACGTTTGTAGCTGTTTCTGCACTATTAACGTTCTGTGCGTCACTTTGAGCGTCAGTCATGATTTCTCCTTGACTTACTTATCCACTTGTGTATCGGATTCATTATTAGCTACGGTAGCATCCGCAGGCGTGGATTGCGCAGCAGACTGTGCTTCACCGGCAGAATTTTCACTATCGTCATCTTCTGTTTCCATATTACGGGCGATAGAGATGATTTCATCATTCTTATCTGGTTTTGCCAATGTAACGCCTTGGGTGGTGCGCCCTGTGCGCTTGACTTCGGAAACATCAGAGCGAATTACCTTACCAGACTTCATAATGGCCATAATCTGGTCTTCTTCAGTTACGACAACTGCGCCAACGAGGCTTCCTCGGCCTTCCACAAGGTTAATTGCTTTTACACCAAACCCGTTGCGCCCTTGTAAGCGATACTCACTGAGTGCTGTGCGCTTCGCAAAACCTTCGTTAGTTACTACAAGCAAATCTGATTCAGAATCAGCTGGAACCACATCCATGCTAAGCAGCAAATCTTCACCTGGTTCACCACGGAACTTCATTGCTTGAACGCCAGCAGTTTGACGACCCATTGGACGAAGCGTTTCATCATCCGCAGAGAATTTAACACTCATTCCTTTTTGGGAGACCACTATGATTTCGTCGTCGCTATTGCATAATGCAGCACCAACGAGTTCATCAATTACTGGAATCTCATTGCCTTCTTCATCAGTGGTTACTGCGCCTTCAATTTCGCGCAAACGCACTGCAATCAAACCGCCTTGACGAGTTGAATCATATTCAGGTAAGCGAGTCTTTTTAATCTTGCCGCTCTTTGTTGCAAGCACAAGATACTGGGCTTCGTCATAATCATGAATAGACAGAACCTGCTGAATCTTTTCGTCTGGGCCAAGTTGAAGCAAGTTTGCCACATGGGAACCCTTGGAATCTCGCGATCCTTCAGGAATCTCATAGCCTTTGATACGGAATACTCGCCCTTCATTAGTGAAGAAAAGTAGCCAATTATGCGTGCTGGTCAGGAAGAAGTGGTCAACTACATCATCTTCACGTAGTTTTGCACCCTTGATTCCCTTGCCGCCGCGGTGCTGTGCGCGATATTCATCAGCTTTGGTTCTCTTGATGTAACCAGAGTGAGTAACTGTAACAACCACATTTTCTTCAGCAATAAGGTCTTCGAAGTTTACTTCTCCGGAGAATGGAAGAATCTGAGTGCGGCGATCATCACCGTAACGTTCTACGATGTCATCAAGCTCATCGCCCACAATCTTGCGCTGACGTTCTGGATTAGCCAAAATATCGTTATAGTCAGCAATCTTGCGCATAAGTTCATTATGCTCATCCACAATTTTCTGTCGTTCCAAAGCTGCCAAACGGCGAAGCTGCATAGCTAGAATTGCGTCGGCTTGAACTTGGTCAACATCCAGCAAATCCATCAAACCAGTGCGAGCCTGCTCAACGTCTGGAGAACGGCGAATAAGCGCAATCACTTCTTCAATCATGTCCAGAGCCTTCAAATAGCCCTGCAAAATATGGTCACGCTCTTCGGCTTCGCGCTTCAAATAGCGCGTACGGCGTTCAATAACCTCAAGCTGGTGGGAAATCCAATGGCGAATGAATGCATCCAAGCTTAAAGTGCGTGGCACACCGTCAACAAGTGCAAGCATATTTGCACCGAATGTTTGCTGAAGCTGAGTGTGCTTGTAAAGATTATTGAGCACAACCTTAGGCACTGCGTCACGCTTGAGCACAAGCACTAAACGTTGACCTGTACGGCCTGAGGTCTCATCACGCATATCCGCGATGCCTTGAATCTTGCCATCACGAACTGCTTCACGAATAGAAGATGCCAGGCGGTCTGGATTTACCTGATATGGAAGCTCAGTAACAACAAGGCACAATCTTCCTTGAATTTCTTCAGTATTAACCACTGCACGCATGGTGATAAGACCACGGCCAGTGCGGTAAGCCTGCTCAATGCCTTTGTGACCAAGAATTGTTGCACCCGTTGGGAAATCTGGCCCCTTTATGATGGCAATGAGATTATTAAGAAGCTCTTCACGGCTCACATCTGGGTGATCAAGTGCCCAATGCACACCTTCAGCCACTTCACGCATATTGTGAGGTGGAATATTGGTTGCCATGCCTACTGCGATGCCAGATGATCCGTTAACAAGCAGGTTAGGGAAGCGCGCTGGAAGAACTGTTGGTTCCTGAGTTTTGCTGTCGTAGTTTGGAACGAAGTCAACGGTATCTTTATCAATATCGCGAACAAGTTCCATAGCCAAAGGAGCCATGCGACATTCGGTATAACGCATTGCAGCTGCAGGGTCATCACCAGGTGAACCAAAGTTTCCTTGGCCATCTACGAGCATATAGCGCATTGCCCAAGACTGTGCCATGCGCACCAATGTGTCATAAATAGCAGCATCACCATGTGGATGGTATTTACCCATCACATCGCCCACAACGCGCGAGCACTTATTATAGCCGCGGTCTGGGCGGTAGCCACCGTCATACATTGCGTACACAACACGGCGGTGCACTGGCTTCATGCCATCGCGAACGTCTGGGAGTGCACGCTCCACAATCACTGAGAGTGCGTAGGCCAAGTAAGATTCACGCATTTCCTGCTGAAGGTCAGTTGGCTGAACGCGCTGACCAGCTAACAAACCATAATCTGGAGCCGTTGCCTGTGGACTTGCTGGTTCGAGGGAATGATCTGCTGCATTGAGATCATCAAACTCGTTCGTACCGTTTTCGTCTGCCACGATTGTCCTTATTTCTTAAAATTTCTTGAAAATCTGATTCAACTTTTTGTGACTCTTATGCGACTTATGCACCTTATGCATCGATGAATCGTGCATCGTGTGCATTGCGCTGAATAAACAAGCGACGAGGCTCGACTTCTTCACCCATAAGCATGGTGAATGTTTCATCAGCCTGTGCAGCATCTTCAATGTGAATCTGCTTGAGTATTCGATGATCAGGATCCATGGTGGTTTCCCACAATTCCTGATAGCTCATCTCCCCCAGACCCTTGTAGCGCTGAATTCCTTCGCCTTTAGGAAGCTGACGACCTTTTTCGTGACCTTCCTTCAGCTTGCGATCGCGCTCTGCATCAGTGTACACAAAGTCATGCTGACCCTTGGTCCACTTAAGTCTGTAGAGCGGAGGCATTGCCACATATACGTATCCAGCAGTAATCATTGGACGCATGTATCGGAAGAATAACGTGAGATTAAGGGTAGCAATATGAGCACCATCCACATCAGCATCAGCCATAATGATGATTTTGTGGTAACGAACCTTGGAAACATCGAAATCTTCACCATAGCCACCACCTACTGCTGTGATAAGCGATTCAATAGTGTCAGACTTCATCATGCGGTCAAGGCTGGCGCGCTCTGTATTTAGGATTTTTCCTCGCAACGGCAAAATTGCCTGCGTAATTGGGTTACGACCCTGAATAGCAGAACCGCCTGCAGAATCACCCTCCACGATGAAAAGTTCGCACTCTTCAGGATTATTGGACTGGCAATCCTTGAGCTTATCTGGCATACCTGCTGACTCAAAAATAGACTTTCGACGTGTTGATTCACGTGCTTTCTTAGCAGCTAAACGAGCGCGATTTGCTTCCATGCCCTTTTGAATAATGAGTTTTGCTTCATTAGGGTGAGCATCGAACCAATCAGTGAGCTTCTCTGTCATCACATGCTGCACGAAAGTCTTAGCTTCAGAATTGCCAAGCTTCGTCTTTGTCTGTCCTTCAAACTGTGGAACAGTAAGCTTTACAGAAATAACAGCAGTTAGCCCTTCACGCACGTCATCTCCAGAAAGATTTTCATTCTTTTCTTTAAGGAATCCCTTTTCGCGTGCGTAACGGTTAATCAAGCCGGTTAAAGCTGAGCGGAAACCTTCTTCGTGAGTACCGCCTTCTGTTGTAGAAATAGTATTTGCAAAAGTATGAACAGATTCAGAGTAAGCACTCGTCCACTGCAAAGCGATTTCAGCGGAAATACCCTGCTTCAAATCCTCGGCTTCAATGCTGATAACTTCTGGTTCAACAACATTAACGTTCTTGTTTTTTACAAGGAAATCTACGTAATCTTGAATACCATTTACATACTGATATGTAACGGTTTCAAACTTCTTTTCACCATCCTCAAGTGTTTCAGAAGCAACCTCATCGCCAGTGTCTTCAGTCTCACGCATATCTGTGAGAGAAATCTTGAGTCCCTTATTTAAGAACGCCATTTGTTGGAAACGAGAACGCAAAGTCTCAAAATCATAAACGGTTGTTTCAAAAATTGCAGGATCAGCCCAGAAAGTGACTGATGTTCCTGTGGACTCTTCAGCACTCATACGGTGAGTTTTCTTCAAAGCTGCCGTTGGCTTCTGATCCAAGTATGTTTGAGTCCAGTGGAAACCTTGGCGACGCACATCAACATCTACGCGTGTTGAAAGAGCGTTCACAACGGAAATACCCACGCCGTGCAAACCGCCAGAAACTGCGTATCCTCCGCCACCGAATTTACCGCCAGCATGCAGCTTTGTCATCACAACTTCCACGCCAGAACGACCTTCACCTGGAACATCATCAACTGGAATTCCACGGCCATCATCCACTACTCGAATTCCATTGTCTGGAAGAATAGTCACTTCAATATGTGTTGCGAACCCAGCTAATGCTTCATCAACGGAATTATCAACAATCTCATACACCAAGTGATGTAAGCCACGTGAACCCGTGGAACCAATGTACATACCTGGTCGAATTCGAACTGCTTCGAGTCCTTCAAGAACTCGTAAATCACTCGCTTCATAATGTTCTGGAGACAGTTCATCATCGAGCTGGGCAGAGTCACTCAGGGTCTCATCAATCTCAACGTTGTCTTCCGGATTTTCTGCCATAAGGTCAGTCAACCGAATCTTCCTTTCTAGCGGCTATACAAAGGTATTTCCGCAAGGCGATATGCGCTAAAACGGCTAAAAACAGCCCTTAAACACATTTACACTCAATATACCTAGGGTACTAAAAGCGACGGACGTTGTGCCTGCGTGCAAAGTTCTTTGATTTTCGTGTATTTGCACCGGTTATGCGAATTTCACCCACATGTAGCCCAGGAAGTTCAATCTGAATTTTTTCGCGAATCTGCGGAATAAGATATTGTAATTGGGTCTGCCACACCGGAGAGTCCGAATGAATAACGATGCTGCCGTCTGACTCATCGTATGACACTACTGAAGAATTCTGCGCAACCGCTTCCCCTACAATACTTCCCCATTGATTACGTAATTTTGCAATTTTAAGGTCAATATCCCAATTGTTTTTCGCAACTATTTCGCTTAGTAAATTCTTAAAATCTTCAGGATCTCGACCTTCTTTACCAAAACTATTCCATGCAGCAATCTGCCGATCTTCTCGAATTTTTTTCGAATCAGATTGGTGTGAGAAGCGTTCAAAAATTTGAGCCCCGAGCTTGCTCTCATCAATGTTATAAGCAACAGAAGGCGGAATATTTGTATTATTCATAGCACTTGCTGCATTTCTTCAGCGGTTGGGATATTCCACTGCATACTTTTTTCCAGTATCTCTTCTACATCAATAATTGCAGCATTATCATTCTGAGTTATTTCATTAGGAATATCGTCACGCGACGCAGCTGTAATGAGTACTTGCTGCTGTGCACGCGCAAATTCAATAATCTGAGAGCGCCTTGAATTATCGAGCTGAGAAAAAACATCATCTAAAATCAGAATAGGTACGTTGTCTGCATTAGAAAGAACCTCAAACATAGCCATTTTCAATGCAAGCGCTAAAGTCCACAACTCTCCATTGGATGCATATTCTTTTGCTGTCATGCCGTTCAATGTAAAGATTAAATCATCCCGATGTGGACCAATAAGATTTCGTCCCTGAGCAACTTCCCCCTCGTAGAGCCGTTGAAAATGATTGCTTAACTCACTGTGAATTGTTTGGTAGTCATACTTATCGCTTAGATCAAAAACCTCTGAAAAAGATGGAGCATAAGAAATATGCGCGTTCTGGTCTTTACCTGCAAGTTGGCTATAAATACGTGTGAAAGGCTCCTGCAAAGCTTCTATTATTTCGTTGCGTCTCTTGGTTATTTCCACGCCTGTTGCAATAAGCTGACTAGTCCAAATTTCCAAGCCAGTAAACATTGCGGTCATATCTATACTCTGCCCATTGCCAGTCATGCTATTTCGAGCATGAGCTACTTGCCTTAGCAAAGCAACGCGTTGTTTAGCTATGTGGTTGTAGTTATTCAGAAGTGTGGAATAGTCATGAAAATATTGTGATGCAGCAGAATCAATAAATTTTCTACGGTGAGCTGGATCCATTGAAACAAGTAATTGATCTTCTGGAGCAAATGTAACACAGCGAATTTTTCCCACTATGTCTCGCATAAAAAGCGACTGCCCACCATTAACACGAGCTCTATTTGCTCCTCGCGTTGTAACAGTCGCTTGATAGAGAGTTGTGGAATATTGCTCATTTCCACTACTTTTTTCCTCTACATTTGCTCGGATTACCGCACTTTTTTGTCCGTTCTCAACAAGCGGTAAAGAAGAATTTACTCTGTGACTAGTGCCAGTGGAAAGAAATTCAATAGCTTCAACAATATTTGTTTTACCTAAACCGTTATGACCTACGAGTACATTAAGCCCCGCTGAAAAATCAACGAGGCAATGATTCCATGATCTGTAATGATCGAGAACAAGACGAGTAATGTACATTGATTACTTAGTAATTACTCGGTAACTATTCAGTGAAACGCATTGGGACAAGTAAGTAGCGATAATCCATGGATTCATCGCCATCTTCTTCTTGCTGACCGTTGAATTCAACGGCTTTTACAGCACTAGTCATCTTCATACGCACATATGGTTCTGCAATTGCGTTTAATCCGTCGAGCAAATAAACAGGATTGAATGCAACAGTAATATCATCACCAGCAAGGTCAACAGAAATTACTTCGGTTGCTTGTGATTCGTCAGCACTTCCTGCTGAAAGAGTAACTTCATTTCTAGAGAAGACCATTCTAATAGGGGCATTACGTTCAGCGACTAAAGAGACTCTGCGAATTGCAGAAATAAGCTCAGAACGATTTAGAACAGCTTCAATAGGATATTCATCTGCAAAAAGACGATCGACTGCAGGGAATTCACCATCAATAAGTTGAGAAGTTGAAATACGGCCAGCATTCTCAAAGCCCATAAGATTCAAGGACTCTGGATTGAAATCAATAACCACATTCTGAGAAGAGTCCAAAGAGCGAGCAACATCCCGTAAACGGCTACCTTCAACCAAGGTAGAAGTCTCAATATTTGGATTTTCTGGTGACCATTGATATGTTACGCGTGAAAGACGGAAGCGATCGGTTGCGGTCATTGTAACTTTTTCGCCTTCAAAACTCATATGAATCGATTTCAGTACAACTCGGTTATCATCATGAGCAACAGCAACGGATGCTTGATTAATCGCATTAGAGAAAGTCTGAGCATCTACTTGGCCGAGTTTAATTGGAGCAAGAGGAAGATCTGGATAATCTGAATCTGGCATTAGTTGCAGAGAGAATTTAGATTTTCCGCCACTGATAGTGACCTTTGATCCAGACGTTGATAAATAAATTTTCCCTTGTGGGAGAGCTTTAGCAATGTCAGCAAGTAATTTACCAAGAACGATTATCGTTCCAGGTTCATCTACACCAGCTTCAACGTGATCTCTTGCCGAGACCTCGTAGTCAAAAGCGCTGAGTTGCAGAGTTCCATCGAGTGCCTCAAGTTTTACACCAGCGAGGATTGGAGTGGCTGGACGGCTTGGAATAATACGTGTTGTCCAAGCAACAGCTTCTGCAAACGCTGCAGAATCGACTTCAACTTTCATAAGAACCTCTCCGACTCGTAATGGATTTATAGCAAAGCCTCAAGAAGAACTATCCGAAACTTTGCTTGCAACAGCTGGAACTATTCTAGCTAACATATCGAGAAAAATCTGACAACCTTTTAGCGATAAATTTCAGCTAATTTATGAAAATGATAAATATTAATAAATAAAAAATAATAGTAATAATAAGGGCTGTGGATAGTGTGGAAAAGTCCTACACATATTCTTATTAGCCACATCTGGGGATTTTTACAGTGTGGATAATTTTTTAACTTGATGTGGATAACTATGTGGTTTATTCACAGTGTATTTCTGGTTATTAAATTATCCCCATTTTTCAAGCAGTTATAAGCAATTATTCCCCATTTTATACACAGAAAAATGTGGGGTTATCCACTGAGTTTTCCTTAATCTGTGAATAACCATGTGGATAACTTTTATTCAAAATGGATATCTTTTGGCGTGTCCAATTGTGAAGAAAATACTAAAATCTTGTTTGGTAAACTTGCTAAAAAAATAAAAATGCGCAGAAGTAGCCTACCATCCATCAGACTAACTTCTACGCGTTTAAGTGAGTTATTAGCGATTATTAACGATATTATTAACTAACGCTACATGTCAGCACTACCATGCTGCTTTAAGTGCACAGTTAACTCATTGACATAGTTGTATATTTCTCGTTTTTCTGACATTTCAGAAGTAATTTTACGGCAGGCGTGCATAACTGTGGAATGATCTCGTCCACCAAAAATTTCACCAACGTCTACAAGCGACATACTCGTCATTTCACGCGCCATATACATAGCAATTTGACGAGCCATAGCAACGTTCTTTGTACGACCTGGCCCAACCAAATCATCAAAGGTCAGTTTGAAATACTTAGCAACGCTTGTAATGATGTCTGTTGGAGTAATTTCTATGTCAGTGGTAAAGAAATCCTGCAGCGTTTGCTCCGCTAAAGTGCGCGTAATAGGCTGGTTATTAAGGCTTGCCATTGCTGTTACACGAGTTAAAGCACCTTCAAGCTCACGAATATTATCCGTAACCTGATCTGCGATTAAATCCAGCACTTCATTTGGCACAACAATACTGCCGCTCGCCACTTTAAGACGAAGAATAGCAACACGAGTTTCACGATCTGGCGGCTTAATATCCACAGAAAGACCAGAATCAAAGCGGGAAATAAGTCGAGCCTCAAACCCTTTTAGATTTTTTGGCGCCACATCAGAAGCTATAACAATCTGTTTATTTTTCTCATGTAAGGCATTAAAAGTATGGAAGAACTGTTCCATAGTTGAGGGACCATTACCCAAAAATTGAATATCATCAATGAGCAGCACATCAACATTACGATACTTTTCATTAAATAGTGCTACAGATTCTTGCCGTTGCGCTCCACCAGCCAATGCGTTGATGAATTCGTTCATAAATTCTTCTGCATTTGCATAAAGAACTTTTGCACTTGGATTTTGCTGAATAATATAGTTTCCAATTGCATTCAACAAGTGTGTTTTACCTAACCCAGAATCACCGTAGATACACAAAGGGTTAAACGTTTTTCCAGGCGTTTCTGCAGCTGCTAGTGCTGCAGCCTTCGCAAATCGATTAGAGTCTCCTGGAACGAATGTGTCGAAAGTTGCTGAAGTATTCAAATGAGTGGATTCATCACGAGTTACTTTGCTACTTGTGTGCAGTGGAGTAACTGAAGAATTAGTTGCAAGTGCAATAGCGTCTGCACTCGTTTGAAAACCAGGATTTTCGTGGACTTTTTCGTGGAAACCGCGTGCTTGTTCAGGCTCATTAGAATTGCTTGGCTTATTAGATTCAGATTGATTGGACTCACTATCAAAGTGTGCAATAACGTCATTGAAATTGGGCTGCTGAACGCGCTGCACGTGTTGTATATTCTGCGTTGCTTGTGTTTGCGGTGTTTGCTGCGTCTGCTGAGCTTGCCGTACAGGTTGATGAGCCGGTTGATTAGTAGGCTGAACAATCTTGATAACATACATCAAGTCTTTGCCGCTCGCCTCTTGCAACGCTGTTGTTACAAGATGATCTAATTTATTTTCAATTATTTGCCGTGAAAACTCATTCGATGCATTGAGCACAATCATCGTTTGAGTGAGCTCGCGAGCAGTGATGTCTTCGATACAGCTTTTATCACGCAAAGTGAGCTGTGGATTTGAGAGAAGCAAATTGCGCGCGATATTCCAGATAGTCTGCGCTTCATAAGTAGGTAATTCACTACTATCAGTCATCGCAACTCCTCTCAATCTCATAATGAATGATGAATATAAGATGCAAACACATCACTCATTTTGCATTAAATACGCAAAATTATTCTTGTATGCACTGTGGACGAAGTTATCCACAATTAAGCGTGTTGCAAATAAACAAATGTGAATAACATTGATGTAATTTGTGGATAAGTAATAACAGGTAAAAGAGCTTATACACATAGTTTTCCGCTTATTCACAGTGAAAATGTGGATAAATTACATTGATGTAATTTAAATTGATGATAATCACAATTCAATATTTTTCTTTTTCACATTTGTGGGTAAATATGTTGATAACTTGTGGAAAATTAGAAATATGAAGAAATAATTACATAAATGTGATTCATAAAATTTATAAAAGTGGAAACCTCGTGTAATTATTAGCGTTTTGCTCTTTATATTTTGACTATATTGGCGGTTCAGAGTATCTTGGTATAGCTTGACTCATGAGAGCCGTGCTTTTGCATGGTCAAATAACGGGAGCTTTGAATTATGAAGAGGACATTCCAGCCTAATAACCGTCGCCGTCACATGAAGCACGGTTTCCGCTTGCGTATGCGCACACGTTCCGGCCGCGCAGTGATTAATCGTCGCCGCGCTAAGGGTCGCAAGTCCCTGTCTGCATAACGCTTAAGCTGCACTGCGAGAGTGGAAAGGCTGAAAAGCCACCGCGAATTCGTTGAAGTGCTCAAGAAACGACGTAAAGTTTCTAGCGCAGATATAGTCGTTCACTATCTTGTTCGAGGAAGTAATCATTCTTCGACGGCAGTGGACGACTTTGTTGATATCTCTGGCGATAGTTCTGACACTTCTCGGCGCATGGGATTGGCTGTAACAAAAGCTGTTGGCAATGCTGTTAAAAGGAATCATGTTAAGCGTAGATTCCGTGTTCTAGCGCGCTCTTACGAAGAGTTTTTGCCGGAACATTGCGACATTGTTATGCGAGCAAAGCCAAGTGCATATTCTGCCAATTTTTCAGATTTAGAGATTCAGGTTAAACGAATCTTTTCTAAGATTCAGAAAAAAGTTACAGCTGATTCTTCTCAGGATTCTCTTTTTGATTTCTCTATTGCGCAGAATAATACTGCTCACGGTGAAGCTAGGTAATTAACATTATGAGCAGTGCACAGAAGGTAGTTCTTAACGTTCTTGATTGGTACCGCATTAAGATATCGCCACTATCGCCTCCAAGTTGCCGTTATTACCCTACGTGCTCAACATATGCAGTGACTGCAGTAAAACGTTTTGGTGCTTTCAAAGGAAGTGTGCTTGCTCTTCTGCGGCTGCTTCGATGCCGGCCATGGAGCAGAGGTGGCATCGATGATGTTCCACAAGTTTTTTCAATTTTCTACAGATTTTCTTGGTCGAAGGCACATGAAGAGCCTCGGCTAACCGCGCTGAATAGTGAAAGTTGTTCAGCAGATTTAGGACGGGAGAAGTCTTCATGACACTAGATCAAGGCTTTTTTGGGTTTATTTATAAGATTTTATATCCCGTGGAATGGCTCATGACGTATGTTATGAAAATTTTCCACGATGTGCTTGTTTTCTTTGGAATGCAAGACGGTGCAGGGGTTGCTTGGATTCTTTCCTTGATTTTCCTCGTGATTTTTGTGCGATTGCTGATTTTTCCACTGTTTATAAAGCAGATGGTTGGTATGCGCAAAATGCAGGCTCTTCAACCTCAATTACAGAAGATTCAGAATAAGTACAAAGGTAAAGATGACGCAGCTTCACGTGAAGCAATGAGCCGCGAGACTATGAAGTTGTATCAAGATAATGATGCAAACCCTATGGGATCATGCTTACCTGCACTTATTCAAGGCCCAGTCTTTATGGCCATGTTCTACGTTCTTTCCGCAGTGCGATATATTGCGAACGGTTCAAAGGGCACACTGGGAGCATTTACTCAATCTGTTGCTAAAGACTTCCAGAACACTCCAGTATTCAATATCAAACTCAGCTCTATGTTTACTGAGTCAGCAGTTGATGGAAAAATCACCATTGGTATTTTTATTGCCTTGATGTGCTTTACTATGTTCTATTCACAGTTCCACAACATGCGCCGCAATATGCCTCGTGCTTCCATGCAGGGCCAGGCTTACCGAACACAGCAGATGATGACATATTTCTTCCCTGTTATGTATATCTTCTCTGGTATTGCATTCCCATTCGGCGTATTAATTTACTGGCTAACCAACAACACATGGACTCTCTGCCAAACATTCTGGCAGGTTCATAACATACCAACTCCTGGATCTCCTGCTGCGGAAGATAAGAAAAAGCGTGACTACGAGCGTGAGGTTAAGCGTCGTGAGCGCGAGGGTCTTCCAACTATTGAGGAAGAAGAGTTGATGAAGGCGAAGCAGGCTGAGGAAGAAAATGCAAACAAGTCTCGTCAGCGTGTTCAACCGAGCCGTAAAAAGTCTAAGAAGAAGTAATTTTTTAATAAATCAATATCACGCACGTTAGGCATAATCTTCCGATAGACTTTAACCAGTGTGTGAGTATGTGTAAGGAGTTCTCTTATGTCAAATGATGAAGAGCGAACTATTGAACAGCTCAATGATGAAGCTGATATTGCTGCAGATTACTTAGAAGGGTTACTCGACATTGTCGATTACGAAGGCGATATCGAAATGGAAGTGCGCAATGGTCGCCCTTCTGTTCAAATCATTGCTGATGATGATAGGGATATTAAGCACCTTATCGGCCGCAATGGCGAGGTAATTAACGCGCTCCAGCAACTTACCCGCCTTGCCGTCCAGCAGTCCACAGGTGAGCGCTCACGAGTGATCGTAGATATTGACGGATATCTCAAGGAAAAGCGTAGACGTATTAAAGAACTAGCTCTCGATGCTGTGGATGAGGCACGTGAGACGGGTGATGTGATTGAGTTGCGTCCTATGAACTCTTTTGAGAGGAAGATTGTTCATGACACTGTTCGTGATGAAGGTTTGAAGTCACGTTCACATGGCGTTGAGCCCAAGCGTTATGTAACTATTTATGTCAAAAAGACTGTAAATGATGACGATTTCGATGATGACCTTGAGGATGAGGATGAGGATGACTTCAGGGACGATTTTAAGAACGATTCACCTCGCTATGAGGCAGACGCTGATGAAGTAGAAGAAGCTGAAGGAATAGAAGAAATCGAAGAAGATTCTGCAGAAAAGTAATCTTTAACCTCTTTATCAGCAGCTTTAACAAGTTAATAAGTATAAGGGGAGTGAGAGCTCCCTTTTCTTTTCTTTAACTTAGGCTTATTTCTCAATTCAAGTTTATTCCTCTCAATTTTAGAAAGAATAATTTATGACAGACAAGTTAGATGGATCGCCACTTATTTCCCAAGTTCTTGGCGACGCTATAGAAAAGTTAACTCTTTTTCATAAAAAATTAGAGGAAGAGGGCGAACTTCGCGGTCTTATTGGTCCTCGCGATGTAGATATTCTTTGGGAACGTCATATTCTTAATTCTGCTGCAATTATTCCTTTTATTCGTAAAAATCTTCCTCAAGATTTTTCTAAAACAAATCAAACCCCAACTATAGGAGATATAGGAAGTGGTGGTGGCTTCCCGGGAATTATTGTGGCTACTTGTTTACCTGAAGTAACCGTTTACTTAGTTGAGCCTATGGAACGTCGTGTGGAGTGGCTTAATGAAGTAGTTTCTGAGCTTGAACTTACAAATGCTGTTGTTATAAGAGCGAGAGCTGAAGAGATTGTTCCACGTAAAGCTCAAGCAAACCAAAAGACCAATCAGAGAGTGAATCAAAAAGCGAAGAATAAAAATAATAAACTCACAAAGCAGATAAATAATTCAATTCCTTCTATTACAAATATCACTCAAGCACCTGTGGATTTGTTGCCGCATGACTTTACTGGCTTTGATATAGTGACATGCCGTGCGGTAGCACCAATGAGCAAGCTTGCAGGAATGGTTATGCCTCTTGTAATGCCAGGTGGTTGTTTAGTTGCGTTAAAGGGTAAATCTGCTGGTGCAGAGATTCTAAAGGCAGAAAAAGAACTACGAAAAAACCATGTTGTGTCTACGCATGTATATGACGCAAACGTAGCTGAAGGCCTTGAGCCTACGCATGTAGTTGTTACAATCAAACATAAATGATTGTTATTTTGAATGTTTCACGTGAAACATTCAAAAGTATGTTGTTGTTCAGTTATACACATTCCCCACATTGACTTGATGCCACTGTTAAACTGTTAGAGAATAGCAGGCAGTGAATGGAACTCCGACAATCTTAAGGAGTGGATTATGGTAGATGTTTCACGTGAAACATCGTCTTCAGAAGGTGCAGATAATCCCGAAGTTGAATCAACCGAGGATATTCTTTCACGTATTTTTGGTGATGATTCTTCGGCTGTCGGCTTTGCAATGGCACAAGATAATGCAAAGCTGCATGCGCTTAAACAAGTTAAATTTACAAAGCCTTCCGAGACAAGAATGATTGCGGTTGCAAATCAAAAAGGTGGCGTTGGAAAAACTACATCAGCAGTTAATCTCGCTTCAGCATTTGCTGAAGCTAATTTACGAGTTTTACTTATTGACATGGATCCTCAGGGTAATGCTTCCACGGCATTAGGTGTGAAGCATATGCCAGATACGCCTTCCGTTTATGATGTAATAGAAGGTAGGGAGGAAATTATAGATGTGCTACAGAAATGTCCTGACTTTGAGACGCTTGATGTAGTTCCTTCCACTATTGAACTAAGCGGTGCTGAGCTAGAAATAGCTGATATGCAAAACAGAACTAATCTTCTTCGAGATAAGCTGCAAAGTTTTTTAAAGAGTACTGATCAAATTTATGACTATGTAATAATAGATTGTGCACCGAGTCTTGGTTTATTAGTCTTGAATGCTTTGTGTGCAGTTAATGAGGTCTTAATACCCATACAAGCAGAATATTATGCACTCGAAGGTTTAGGGCAACTTTTACATACCATTGAACTCGTTCAACAGAGCCTAAATACCCAATTGATTATTTCGACGATGCTCGTAACCATGTTTGATAAACGCACACTATTGAGCAAAGAAGTTTATGACGAAGTGAGGAAACATTATCCTCATATTGTTTTAAATACTACAATTCCCCGTGCAGTTCGTATCTCAGAAGCACCAAGCTTTAATCAGAGTGCTATAGCGTACGATCCCCGAGGAAATGGATCTATTGCGTATCGAGAAGCAGCCTTAGAAATTTCTCGGAAGTCAGAAGAAGTATTGAGACAAATTCATAAGAAAGGGGAAGAGTTATAATGGCTAGTAGACCACGTTTAGGCAAGGGGCTCGGAGCACTTTTCCCTGAAATCCCAGATGAAGAACATATAACAGCGAACAATCTTACTTCTTCAGAAGAACCAAAATCAGTAAAGCTCGATAAGAATAATGCAAAGCTGAAGAAGAGAGTACATGAACAGACTTTGTCCGTAGACTCTCAAATCAATAGTAGTTCTCCTAAGACAATAAGCTCTTCAAACGATGTTTCACGTGAAACATCGGGGAAGAAACAGAGAATTCATGTCCCCTCATTAGAAGAATCTATTCATCCAAGCGATATGTTTTTCGGTACCTCTGATTTTTCGAAGAAAGTCAGTAAGACTGAGGACATAGATATTGTAGATGTCGCCGAAAAACATGAAAACGATGTTTCACGTGAAACATCAAAAGAGTTATCAGAGAAGATGTCAACAAATAATTCAGGTGATGGGGAGACGTTAAAGCCAGTTCAGGGTGGTTATCTCACTGAGCTTGATATCACAAGTATTTCTCCAAATGAGCATCAACCACGAACAGTGTTTGATGAGGATGATCTTGCAGAGTTGTCTAAATCGATAGTTGAAGTCGGTGTTTTACAGCCAATCGTGGTGCGTAAGCGTGAAAATTGGACTTCTCCTTATGAGTTAATTATGGGAGAAAGGCGTTTACGAGCTTCTCAAAAAGCTGGCTTAACGACCATTCCAGCAATAGTGAAGACAACATCAGACAATAATATGCTGCGTGATGCTTTGCTCGAAAACTTGCATCGCGTTGCGCTGAATCCTTTAGAAGAGGCTGCTGCATATCAACAGATGCTGAATGAGTTTGGAATGACTCAAGAACAACTATCTAAATCTATTTCAAAATCACGTCCGCAGATTTCAAATACACTGCGCTTGTTGCAATTACCAGCTGACATACAAAAAAAGCTGGCGTCTGGAGTTCTTTCTGCTGGGCATGCTCGTGCACTATTAGGGCTAAATAACGAGGCTGAAATGAGTCCTTTGGCTACGCGTATTATTGCCGAAGGATTATCTGTTCGTTCCACAGAAGAGATTGTAGCAATCAAGAACGGTGCTGAGGAAAAGGTAATGACTCGTCGTCACCGCGAAAATCCTTGGGCAAATTATGCTGGCATTCAGTATCTTGAAGATCGTTTTGAGACAAAAGTAAGTATTAAAGGTAATGAGAAGAGAGGAAAAATTGAAATTACTTTCTCCTCTCCTGAAGACTTGGAACGAATTGTTTCAATAATGAATATTTCAGATATGAAATCAAATGACTCGCGTGAGATGGGTGTAGCAACTCACAATGATTCAAATACTTTCAGTGAGTTATCTGAAGATAAAGGGTGGATTTAGTAAATAAAGAAACCAGAGTCGAGGATAAAGCAAAAAATAAGGAGAGTATCAACAACTCCCCTTATTTTTGAATAGCTTATAAATGTTTCACGTGAAACATTGAGTATCAGTATTCACGTGGTAGTTTTATGTGTAAGTAATAGGATTTATAAGAATTCATAATCTACTGAGATTGTGAAAGATATGCCTGAGCATCGAGTGCTGCGCGGCATCCCATTCCTGCTGCAGAAATTGCCTGACGGTAAACACGGTCAACTGCATCCCCGGCAGCAAATACACCAAGTGTAGATGTGCGAGTTGAATCTCCATCGACGAGAATATAGCCATCGGAATCGAGTTGTACATCTCCTCCAAGGAATTCAGATTGGGGTGTATAACCGATAGCAACGAAAATTCCGTTTGCATTCATCTGTGACTCTTCACCGTTAACTGTATTTTTCAAAGAAATTGAAGTTGCACCCTCTGAGTCTGAGCCATGAATTTCGGTTACAACCGTGTTGAGAACAATGTTAATTTTAGGGTTATTCATAACACGATCAACCATAATTTGGGAAGCGCGGAATTTATCACGACGGTGAATTAGTGTGACAGTAGAGCCAAAACGGCTAAGAAAGTCTGCTTCTTCCATAGCAGAATCGCCGCCGCCAATAACGACAATTGGCTTGTCTTTGAAGAAGAATCCATCGCATGTTGCACAATAAGAAACACCGCGGCCGCTAAATTCAACTTCTCCAGGAATATTAAGTTTTTTGTATTGTGATCCGGTAGTTATAACCACAGCGCGCGCCGAATAAGTTTCTCCACCATCTGTTGTGACAGTTTTGATATTGCCTTGTAGATCAACAGAAACAACATCATCATACTCAACTTCAGCACCGAATTTCTCAGCCTGTATGCGCATGTTTTCCATAAGATCAGGACCAAGAATTCCATCTGGGAAACCTGGGAAATTCTCTACCTCTGTTGTATTAACAAGTTGACCACCAGGAGTCAGCGCACCAGCGAGTATCAGCGGTTTGTAACCGGCACGACCGAGGTAAAGTGCGGCGGTATAGCCAGCAGGACCAGAACCGATAACAATTGCGTCACGAATCTCGCTCAATGTATGCCTCCTCAGTAGCAACTTGTCAGTGCTAGTTATAAGTAATTAACACAAATACTAAGCCGACTATAGCAGGAAGAGATATGAGTTAAGCTTTTACTCTATTCTGTGAGAGAACAGACTTCACTAGTGAAGAATATAAATCAGCAAGCTTATGTCCATCACAGAGAACTTCTTGTGGAAGAATAGATGTTTCAGTCATGCCTGGTGCCACATTTGCTTCAAGGAATTGCGGAATTCCACTGTCATCTACAATAAAGTCAATGCGTGAAATATCTCGTAAACCGATTACCTGATGCGCCGTAAGAGCTGCTTTCTTAACATTCTCAAGAATATCGTCCGAGAGACGCGCTGGTACATAATATTCAGTTGGACCGTTGTAGCGAGCGTCGTAATCATAGTGCTTACTTGCAGTGGTGTGAATTTCAAGTGGAGAGAAAGCCTGTGGCGATCCATCGATATCAATAATAGAAACAGCAACTTCAGTGCCAATTACCGCTTTCTCTATTAGAGCAGTGTCACCGTAAGCAAAACACGAGACAAGAGCCTGAGGAAGCATTTCGGGTGTTTCAACCAGCGTGCATCCAAGAGCTGACCCACCCATAGTCGGCTTAATGAAAAGCGGAAGACCAAGGGCAGGAACAAGAATATCCACAATTTTGCGGGCACCAAGCTCACGGAACATAGATTCCGGCAAAGTAACCGAATGTGGGGTGCTCAAATTGCCGCGTTTGCGAACAATATTCTTTGCAATTGGTTTATTCCACGCAATGAACGAAGCCTTAGCACGCGAACCAACGTAGGGAAGATTGACGAGTTCTAGAATGTCACGAATAGATCCGTCCTCACCATTAGCACCATGAAGCAAAGGCCACACAATATCTGGCCGAGTCTCGGGATTACGAAGGTAATCAATTAGGTCACCATCCATGTCATGGATATCAACATTCCAACCAGCATCTTCGAGATATCCTGCAACCCTATGACCAGAACTAAGAGAGATATCGCGTTCATGGCTTAGACCACCACATAAGATAAGCACTTTTGCGTCCGTAGCAGTAATATCACTCGGATGAGTCGAGGCGGCAGATGCCTTGGCAGAGCCCTCAGCATCAACAATGGTACTTGGTCCGTCTACATGCGCATTATTAATAATGACGTTATCAGAAACTTGCGCAGCAGTAGAGGTAGCAGTGCCAGAAATAGCAGTTTCTGTAGTAGGTATGGTTGCAGAGTTATTTGCTCTAGATGTTTGAGTGTTAGGCATCTTCTTTATCTTTCATTGATAACGATAGTCATTGGAAGTTAGAGGTCTATCTAAGTCTTTAAGTTTTACCGATACTGTGTGTGGGGTATTTACTACTGAACATCTGCCGCTGGATACTCAACATCATGAATGTTGTTATCAGGATTTCCGGCAGTTCCAAAGAGCTCAACCGTAGAGCGCTCAGCATCGATAACGGTGGAAAGACGACGAATACCCTCGGTAATGCGCTCAGGAGTTGGGTAGCAGAACGAAAGACGCATATGATCAGCACCCTGACCGTTGTCATAAAAAGCAGTTCCAGATACATATGCAACACGTGCTGTAATTGCGCGCGGAAGCATATCTCGGGCATCTAGACCCTCTGGAATCTTTAACCAAATATAGAAGCCGCCCTTAGGAACGTTCCATTCGCAATACGGCAAATATTTGCGCAGAGCGGCATCCATAGTTTCCATGCGCTCTTTATACATACTGCGATAATCGTTGATTTGGTTTTTCCAATCAAAGTTATCCAGATATGTTGTAACAGTCATCTGACTCATATTGGAGGGGCACAAGATAGCTGATTCGTTTGCTAATACAAGCTTTTGGCGAATCCCAGCTGGTGCGAGCATCCATGCAACGCGCATGCCAGGAGCAATAATTTTAGAAAAACTACTCAAATAAACAACATTTTGAGCGTCCATAGATCGCAAAGCAGGATAAGTTTTACCTTCGAAGGACAGCAAACCATAAGGGTTATCTTCTACAACAAGAACATGATGTCTACGGGCAATTTCAAGAATTTTTGGACGACGTTCAATGCTCAAAGTAACGCCGGCAGGATTATGGAAATTGGGCACAGTGTAAAGGAACTTAACCTTTTTGCCAGCCTGCTTAGTGGAGATTATCGCTTCTTCAAAGGCTTCAGGAATAAGTCCATCAGCGTCCATATGAGCGTTGACAACCTCTGCTTGGAAACTCTTAAAAACACCAAGAGCACCAACATAGTTAGGATCTTCGGCAATAATGACGTCGCCAGGGTCGCACATGATTCGTGTGATGAGATCGAGAGCAGATTGCGAACCGTTGGTAATAACCACATCATCTGGCTGAGCATTAGTGATATGCTCAAGCTCCATAATTTGGAGCACATCTTCACGCAAGTGAGGGTCGCCCTGCGCACTGCCGTACTGCCAAGCAACTTCACCCTTATCGCGTAGCATTTTGCTTATTAAATCAGAGATTTCATCGAAAGGCATGCGGCCCAAATAAGGCATGCCACCCGCCAAAGAAACAACCTCCGGGCGACTGGCTACAGCAAAAAGGGCACGAATTTCAGAGGCTCGCATTCCTTCAGCACGGCTCGCATAAGAGTCAAACCAAGGATCATTTTTGACAACCTTTGAAGAATTTTGCGACATAATACCTCGATTATTTCTACTTTCCCTAAGCTAATACCTTAGTGGTTATTGCCGCACAGGGTATTCATTTGCTTAAATCTGCATACTATCTTGAAAGAAATATCTGAAGAAATATCTGAAAGAAACAGAGAATATGCAAAACTCAAGTATTAATAAAGCTTCACAGAAGTAAAACGTAACGTCTTAATAGTGCTCTGATATGAAACCCAGATAATGATTTTGTCTGTGGTAACAGGCTTTCGTAATGTAACGGATGCTGAACCGCTCGTTGACAAAGTCAAAGATGCTAATGGATAACCATTAGTTGGTGCAGAAGTGTCATTCCCCGCGTAAATTAAAGCTGCTGAACCGCTCGTAGTGGTGGTAGTTAAATCTATACGTGAAATGGTCTGTGCACTGGCAAGAGTGATATACAACCCATAACCTCGTGCCGTGCTCGATGAACTACTGAAGAACTTCATAGCAGAAGGTGTTATCGCAGTGGTATTACCTGTTGCATACGGTGTAGGAACAGAGGAAACTGCGCGATCGTTCCCAGACATAATAGACTTCGTGATAGCAGTTGAGCTACCTGAGTTGCTTGAGCTGTTACTAGAACTTGTGGCACTTGCAGAGGCTGTTGCTGTTGACTTCTTCTTAGTTTTTTTCTTGGATGATTTTGTGGAGCTTGCGCTGCTGCTTGCTGAAGAATCAGATGAGCTTGAAGAAGTATTTGTAGAAGAATCTGCAGAAGAACCTGTAGAGGTAGAGCTGCTTGAACTATCACTAGAACTATTGCTACCAGGGAAGCGAACTTTAGAGGATTCAAGAGTTGACCACGGATCAGCAGAGCCAGAACCGGAAGAGGATCCAGTAAGGCCAAGATTCATTGCTGCTGCAGCCAAGACGCCAATAAGCACAACGCCCACAATAACAATGGAAATAGTTCTATTGCGGGTAACTCGGCTGCGGCTGTTAGGATTCTTTTTCTTATTTTGTGTCTTAGCCTGTGCAGAGTTATTCCGTACGGAATTATCCTTTACAGAATTACCGTCTGTGGAGCTCGCTGCATTAGCTGAATTTGATTGAGTTCCAGATTTTATAAAGCGACTTGAAGTATTTGAACTCCCATAAGACCCAGAAGAAGAGTTTGCGTCACTCGTTGATTGTTCTACTTGAGTAGCGTCAGGAGAGAAGCTTGGTGGAACACTTTGAGACTGCGCTTTTTGTTGTGGCTGTGCGGCAGCACCTGCAGCATTAGAGTTTTTCTGAGTGAATACAGCCTGCTGGCTTGCTTGAGAAGCAGTATTATTGCTTCGAGCTCGAACGGCATTGATATCAATAGCATCAGTAAATCCAGATGTTTCATCGGGAACTATGAAGGCAGAAGGATCATATGCAGGAATTTCCTTCCTTTCACCTTCGTAGTCTTCAAACGCTTTGAACATGTCATCGCCGTCAGAATTTGCAATAACAATGTCATCATTACTATGGAAAATTAGCTCATTTGTTTTCCACTCAGGATGCTCATGAGGAGTGGTCTGTGCAGCGGAAGAGGATATGAATTCCTTAGGAATCTCAGCAATATGACTGTTCTCGACTGGCTCATCAATAAGAACTTGCTCGATAGAGTTAGCGCCGCGTGCTTCGCTGAGCATAATATCTGAGTTACTTAAATCAGAAATAGATTTCCATGAGCCAAGAAGCACTTCAAATTCAAGCAAAGTAGCCATCGGAATTGGAGTAGAAGAATCATTGGCATCATTGGTAGAGCGTAAACCAAGCGCACGAGAACAGATCGTTACAAATTCTGAAGGAGTGTCAGACCGGCTTGCGAGGAGCGATTGCGCAGTGGGGTTATCTTGTGGAATATAGTGCATTCCAGTAATGAGCTGATAAAGGACTACTGCAATTTGACGTACAGCAAGCTCTTCGCCATCAGGAAGATTTTCACCAAATCTCGTTACTGCAGGTTGCGTAAGAACAGCGGACACAGGAAAATCAGTGACAGTAACAGAATTCTTAGATAGACGAATAACAGCATCAGTAATAGAGTGATGCATAAATTCACCAGATTTAAGAGATTGAGCTGCCCGAACGACTTCACCAATAATAGTGCGAATAGCATCAATGCTCAAAGATGCTGAGGTGTAGTGAGCGAGATAATCACGCAGACTAATACCGGAATCTAGGTCACTTACAACAATTGCAGCATTGTCACTATAGCGAATTTGGCGCACTGCTGTGAAATAACGGTTACGAGAAAGAACGAGAGACGAAGCGCTGCTGCTAATCCTGTCAAGCAAAGAGGTATTTGTTACCACAAAAAGCTGATACTTTTGGTCAAGAGCTTTATCTTGTGCAATCCACGCTGCAATACCAGGTTCTGAACGCAGCTGTTTGACCAGCTCATAGCGATCAAGGAGGGTAGTTCCTGGCTCAAGTTCCATGTTGTCTCTCTTGTGTTCAATCTTGCCCGATTGTATCGGAACGCTTGATGTCATTTTATAAACTGGTATGGCTGATAATTCAGAATTATTCTTGGAATTTTCAGAATTTGAAGAATCAGAGGAATTTGAGGAATTTGAAGACACTGGCATTTTGATATTGGCAGAATCAGCATCGTTATATTTAAAGTTCGTAGATTCTGAGCCTTTAGAATTGGAAATTTTGGCGTTATTGTCAGATTTATTACTGCTATTTGACTGTGCTGCATCAAGAATTTTTTTACCGAAACCAAATCGTGAAAGATGCAAACGATTAACAAGCATCGCAGCTACTGAAGTGAGTTCTTGAGTGCGCAGAACAAAGAGTACGCCGAAATAAATTATTGCCGCAATAATCGCCACAACCACACAAATGAGTAAGGAAGTAATCCATCCCATAGTGACAACGCCATTTTCTGTGGGTAAGTGAAGTATGCGAACGAGCAAGGTGTATGCAGCCTTACTTACGAACCATGTTGCAGCACCAGCGGCAAGGCTTTTAACAGCTAAGATAAGGATTCGCTTTACATCAACATTGTGATTGAAATGACGAACTGACAAGAGCCAGAAAAGCACAGGAAGAGCAATAACATAGCCAATTGTGCTTGATAAGCCAATTGATGTTACCCATGTTGCAGGAGAGAAGAAGTGCACAAGAATCATCAAGACAACAACCATGATGCTGTTCTGCAAAAGAGCAAACATGAATGGTGAGCGGCCATCTTCGAAGGCATAGAAAGTACGCTGAATAAGCAAGAATACAGAAATCATGACTAAATTCAGCGATAGCGTAATCAAAGGATACGAAATCAAATGAATTTCTGAGGCTGAGACGGAAGGCAAAAGTGCTTTAATGATCGGCACAGGAATCGCAATCAAGACCGCAGTGCAGAAGGTCAACAATAAAATAACATTGCGGATTGCCCCACTTAAAGTTTCTCGCATAGAGTCGATGTCGTTGTCAGCACTATATCGAGAAAGCTGAGGAAAAATGGCTGTTGCTAGTGATACTGCAATCAGTGAATACGGGAGAATATAAATGGAATATGCATTCTGGTACGTGCCGTTGCCAGCAATGCCATAGAGATCGTTGCCTTGTAAAGGTGCGCCATTAGCAATACGTGCAGTAATAATGCCTACAATCTGGTTGACGGCCACAATCCCCAAGCTCCACACAGCTACGGTGCCCATGGAGCGAAGCCCGATGCCATGAATGCCCCATCGCCAGTGGAAACGGTAACCTGTGCGCAGCATCGGAGTGAAGAGAACAAGGGCTTGGAAGGCAACGCCGAGAGTCCACATGCCCGCAATCATGCCTGTGCGTGGAATAGTCCAGAAAGATAATTTAGCGTGTGAAACATTGCCAAACATTGCAATGAATATGCCGAAGCCGATGCAGCTAATCACATTTGCGCCAGTGGAACTCCACGCATATGCCCCAAAGTGACCTTGAGCAGCGAGAATCTGCCCCAAAATCGTGTACAAACCATAGAAGAAAATCTGTGGCATACACCACAGCGTAAAACTATCAACAAGTGCCTGCTGACTTGCCGACCAGCTCGAATCCAAATAGAGAGTAGTCAGAAGATGAGTTCCCAGCATCATCACAACCATTACGCCCGCAAGCAATGTGATAGAAAGCGTGATGAGCTTATCGAGATTTTGGCTCGCATTTTTGTTCTTTAGCGTTCGCACGATCTGAGGGACGAGCACGGCGTTAAAGATGCCGCCAGATAGCAAAGTAAAAAGTACTTGCGGAATCATGGAGCCAGTTTGATATGCGTTTGCAGCAATACCAGTGGTTCCAATTGCAGCTGCAAGAAGAATAGTCCTAATTTGGCCAGTGAGTCGTGAGGCTAAAGTGCCTGAGGCCATAATTACTGAATTGCGCCCCACAGAACTCATGAATCTGAATCTTTCTCTTCTCGTTGAATTTGTTTACGTGCACCAAGCACACCAAGCACAATAGCCACAGCAAAAATTACGTATCCAATTTTGTCATTGATGTGGAATTGACTATTGATATTCATTGTGCAAACAGAGCCAAAAACAGCCTTATGGGAGTCCATCAGCTGGGTTTTCACGCTGCTCTTCCAGCCATTGGTAGTTTGAGCTGCCAAAGTAACTTGTTGCTGAGAATATGCGCGCACGGTAATAGGGTCAGCGGATTGCACATTTATGCCATCTGCCGTGGTGGAATTACCGTCCTTCACGGATACACCCACTTTGATATCAAAGGGGAGCGTGCTTGTGATTGTTACGGGGATGCTCGCACTATTACTCACAATAGTGATACTGTTAGGAACGCTAAGGGTTATACTCTTATAGAGTGCTGTGATTTCAGCTGTTGCTGCCACGCTCATACTCTTGCGAACTTGGGCCACAGAGCTAACCGACTGAATAGCGTAAGTATTGTGCATGAGATGCAGCACATACATCCAATCGCTTGCTTTGCCTTCGCGCAAAGGCGCAGTCTGCTCAGACGCTTCCGGGGCATCATCTTGCAATGTTCCAGCTTTGTTGCCTGTATCAGAGTTTTGTTCAGAATCTGGAAGAAGAATATTGCTTTCAAAATTATTCAGCTGTGATTTTGACTTGGAAAGCACGGTGATAAGACCAGCAAGGGACTCTCGATACTCAGAGTTTATTCCTGACACTGCATTGACTAAATCCGTGGCATCTTGACCAGTTACTGTAGACGCCTGACTGATCAGGGAAGAAAGATCTGACTGATTAATCCATGTGGCAGAATCGAGTTGAGCCAAAAGTTGCTGTAGATATGTGTAATTACTTGAAGATTTTTGACTTTGCGAGCTCTTTTGTAAGTTTTGCAGAGCAACAAGTACAGTGCGCTGAGTGTATGGTGCTTGAGACTGATAAAAGGCACTTTGGGCAATAAATCGCGCGATCCTGCCCGATTCAGTGGTCTCGCCGTCACTTGCTTTAGATGTTGCCTTGTTAAGAGCAAGCTTTGTAAGCACTTTTTGCACCGGAAGAATAGTAATGTCACCGTGATTCGTTGAAGCTGTGATTTTTTCAGTACTCAAAACAGAAGGAGAATTGCTGTATCCCGTTGTGGCGATGACTGTGGTATAGCCTAATTCGCGGGCATAATCTAGGGCAGAAGCCGTCCATGCTGCTTGAGTTTGCATAGCGATGCTTGTAGTTGCTGATTGACTTTCTGATTGAGCTGCTGCCTGAGTTGATGAAGTATTCCTGCGGTCTTGATATATCTTCTGTGCTTGGCCTTCGTTATATTGCTCTGCAGAAATTCCAGTTGAAGACCAATTTAGAGATGAAGTAGTTTGACCAATTGCAGCAAGATCAATGGTATAAGGCTGCATAATTGCTGTTGCTTCACCATAAATCTGCGCCGAAGATGGGTCTTCAATAGTTTGGATAGAGCTGTGCGCTGCCACAAGTCGTGCAATAACATTTGCTTGCGCTGTTACGTTAGAGCTAAGTGACGTAAAAATTCGTGAACTACTTGCCTGAGTGATGCTGCTACGTGAAAGAGTGCTTCTTCCGTTGATGATTGATGCACGTGTTGATGATTTTGCGTGGGAGTAAGTGCTTGCTGAAACAGGCAAAACAAGCACCATATTGAGTGCAGGAGTTTGCGCTGTGTTGACGTCTGCATTTGTGCGAGTCACGAAAGTGTGGATCGAAGCAATAACGCTAGAGAATTGCGCTGTACTGCGAGAAACAGAGCCTTCGCTATATGTGACCAGAATTGGGCGAGCACCCCATGTGGTCATTGCCGATAAGGTCGAATCGTCAGCAGAAGCAGAGATTGTAATCGTTTGAGAGTCACCAGGAGCTAAAGTATTAACTTCAGCTGTTCCAATGCGTTGATTTGTAGGGATTCGGCGATTTCCCTCAGCCCATGATTGAATATCCGAACTAGTAGAGAAAGAATAACGTGTATTCGTATAAATACCAACGATTCCTTGGCTAATAGTGTTATCAGTGTTGTTTGTGACTGTGAGTTTGGCTTTATAGCCAGACGTTGATGAGAGAATGGATGTTTGAGAATTAAACGATATAGTAACTTTTTTCTGAGAGCCTTGTGCCGAAGCTGCTTCAATAGCTTGGTTCGCAGTCTGATTTTCAGATGAACTACCCGTTGAATTATCTGTTGCTGCATAAGCAGTTTGGGAAGAAAAAAGACTGCTAAAAGAATCAAAATTGAACGTAGAAAGACTCGCGCAGACCAAAGCAATCGAAGCGAGTGTAGACACTACGACGATAAGAGTGTGAAGAGTACGAACAGTATGAAGCGAACGGTGTTTATTCATGCTTCTTCTTGTATTTCCTAGCGTAGAGCCATACAATCCTACGCTCATTTGGGTAACTTAGAACGTCGCAGAGATCATCAAATTTAACCCAGATGGCGTCTTCTGCCTCATGATCAGGGTCTCCTTCAACGGTGAGTTCTCCTCCTGTTTGACGAAGCGCATAGTGGTGCACAAGCTTGTGGATACGTTGTGTGTTGCCAGTAAACCAGTAATCAATGGTGGCTATAGAGCTAACGACCTCCCCTAAAATTCCGGTTTCTTCGTGAACTTCGCGTACAGCTGTTTCTTCAGGAGTTTCGCCTTTTTCAATGTGACCTTTCGGCAGGCACCACTCCAAATGCCCAGAACGGGAGTGACGAGCAATAATTGCAACGCGGTCTTGGTTGTCAAAAATCAATCCACCAGCTGAGTATTCACGCACTACAGGAAGATCATGAGAATTTAAGGAAGCAAAAGTAGTGCGATTTTCTTCACGCTTACGAGCCATGATTGCGGGGGTTGGTGTAGGAGCGAGTGAATCTGCAAGCTCTGAAGAAGCTGATACATCTTCAGAATCGTCTGTATTTATATCCGGGTTCGCAGTGGCATCTGTATCTGTGCTATCAATTTCTGTTTCACTGCCTTGCGTTGTCTCAATATCTACGCGAATGCGCACTGTAGTTTTGGTTTTAGATTGAGAGTGAGGCGTTTCAGAACTGTAAAGAGGCTCTCCTTGTGAGGTGTAATAAGCTTCTGCGTAATAATGCTGAGTGTGCGCGGAATCGTCCGAGTCGCTCACTTCACGCAGAATTTGGGCATACTGCGGGTGTGAAGTGGCGCGTTTAATCATTCGCGCAATATCTCCCGGAGTTGTCATACTTCTACTTTACGTAATTTATTGTGCAGGTGGGGTAACGGTACACTAGAATCCTCTATGTTACCGTAAAGGCAAGAAAGGTCCGGATATGAATTTTAGTGTCTCTCCTGTGGCGCTTGAGCTTGGTCGCATTTTTCAAGATGCTGGTTATGAGCTTGCGCTAGTTGGAGGCCCGGTTCGTGACCTTATGCTTAGCCGAGACGCACACGATTTAGATTTTTGCACGTCCGCCCGCCCCGAAGAATTCGAGCCTATTCTGCGCAAATGGGGAGACGGATTCTGGGATATGGGCCGTAAATTCGGCACTTTAGGCACGATTAAGCGTCTCGACGATGGTACTGAAGTTTCTATTGAAGTTACTACTTATCGCAGTGACGTATACAATCCAGATTCTCGTAAGCCAGAAGTAAATTATGGCGATTCCTTAGAAGGAGATCTTTCACGCCGCGATTTTACAATCAATGCAATGGCTCTGCGTCTTCCACAATGTGAGCTTGTAGATCCATTTGATGGTGAAACTGATTTAGAGCGCAAGATTTTGCGCACACCCGTAGAACCAGAGCAGTCATTCGATGATGATCCGCTGCGTATGATGCGTGCCGTGCGCTTTGTTTCTCAGCTTGGGTTCCGCATTGGAATGGATACCGCTGCAGCCATATATGAAATAGTGCCTCGTATTGACATTGTTTCTGCTGAACGAGTGCGCGACGAATTATGCAAACTACTTTTGGGAGCTCATCCTCGTGAAGGTTTGGAAGCCTTTGTGGAATCTGGTTTAGCTGATTATGTATTCCCTGAGATTCCAGATTTACAGATTGAGATCGATCCTAATCATCATCATAAGGATATTTTTGAGCACACTATGCAGGTGCTTGAACGCGCAATTGCATTGGAAACAGACGATGAGGGCCCCGTTCCAGCTCCAGATTTGACTCTACGACTGGCGGCGGTTATGCACGATATTGGTAAACCAAGCACTCGTAAGTTTGAGGCTGGTGGCAAGGTAAGTTTTTATCATCATGATGCTGTTGGTGCCAAAATGACTCGTAAGCGCATGAAGGCATTACATTTTGACCATCACATGATTGATGATGTGGCAGAACTTGTGAATCTACATTTGCGATTCCATGGTTATGTTGATGAACCATGGACTGATGCTGCTGTTCGCCGCTATGTAAAGGATGCTGGGCACCTTTATCATCGACTTAACAGACTCACCCGAGCAGATGCCACAACACAGAATAAGCGCAAGGCTCGTATGTTTGCCGAGGCTATGGATGATCTTGAAGCACGCGTGGTTGAGCTCAAGAAAAAGGAAGATTTCGACGCAATTCGACCAGATCTGAATGGCTCTGAAATCATGGAGATTCTTGGCCTTCAACCAGGTCCTCAAATTGGTCAAGCATACAAGCATATGCTGAACTTCAGGTTAGACAATGGCCCCGTTGACCGCGAAGTAGCTGTAGAAGAATTACAGCGTTGGTGGGCAGAACAACAAAATCAGTAAATGGTAGTTTAGGCGAGGCTTAGGCAGTTTACGCGATTATGCAGCTGTGTGGTCAATAGCTGCAGGAATCTTTGTCATTTTATCTGCCGCGACACATCCCTTGATGGAGGTGATTGCAGTACCTGCAGTTATCTTGACCTTGTCAGAATCTTTCAAATCATAGAAAGAAGAACCGATGATGACGTCTATAAGCTGATCTTCTCGATCGTCCATGCGCAAAACAGCGTCTGAGAAGTGTGATGCAACCGTATAAGCCTTTGCAATCGCATTTGAGCCGAAACGAATCTCAGTGCGTGCAAGCACAGACGAAGAGTCATAGTCGCCAACGCTTTGAAGAACAAATCCACGATTTTCGAGTTCTTCACCCACTGCTGTTGCAAGACCAGCACTGTTAGTGCCGTTAAGCACACGAACAGTTATATCTGAAGTGCTTACGCCGGTTGCTCCCTCAGGTGCGCAGACTGCAGTAACTCCGTAGTTTGGGCCGGTAGACGTGTCAGACGCGCTGCTGGCACTACCTGTTGAAATAAGACCTGTGTAGAACGGGATTGCAATAATTAGCGCAACAACGAGCAGAACGCATGCAGCCGTTAGAACAATCTTCTGGCGATCATGCAAATACTGTTTACGTGCTTCACGCTCATTCTGAGAATCAGGATTGGTCATCTCTACACTCCTCGGTCCGTATCTCGTCCATCATAGATGAAGAGTCTGAATTGTGCGCTGTGCTAATGCAAGAGATGCAAAATCATCAATTGTGAGCGTTTCTCCACGCCGAGTTGAATCAATATGCGCAACTTCATAAGCTTCTTCAGGTAGCACCTTTTTTAATGCAGCATGCAAAGTTTTGCGTCTTTGCCCAAAAGCTTGATCAATCAGTGCGAAAGTTTCTTCACGAAGTTGAGAGTCTGCAGCACGCTCGCTACGCGGATCATCAGAAGAATACCTGTGGAATTCGGTTAATGCTGAGTCAACGTGTGGTGCTGGCCAAAAAACGTTGCGCCCTACAACTCCAGCAAGATTTGCTGTGCCGTACCATGCTAGTTTTACGGAGGTTACGCCGTAGATTTTGTTTCCAGGAGCAGCGCAGAGGCGTTCTGCCACCTCCTTTTGAACCATTACAAGCAGAGTTTCGATGTTGTGGAATTTTTCTAGTAAGGTCAAAATTATAGGAGTTGCAACGTTATACGGCAGATTTGCGACTACGCTAAATGCTTCGTCTGCGCTGAATCCTACTTCTTCGGGAGTGACCTTTAGAGCGTCTTGGTTGATGACGTTAAATCGTCCTGCTGCTTCAGGCTGATACTGCTTAACTGTGATTGGGAGACGCTGAGCAAGTGGTGGATCAATTTCGACCGCTGTAACATGGGCACCGGTTTCAAGAAGACCTAGAGTAAGCGACCCAAGACCGGGGCCCACTTCGAGGACTTTATCTGTGCTCTGTATTCCTGCTGCACGCACAATCTTTCGTACAGTGCCTGGGTCGATTACAAAGTTCTGCCCAAATTTTTTGGTAGGAGTAATTCCCTCTTCTGCTGCAATTGTGCGGATATCAGCAGCACCGAGTAGACGTGCTGAAGATTCTGATACAGATTCTGACGTATTAAGCGTATTAAGAGCGTTGTGACTAGTCATCAGTGTCAGTTTAGTACCAGCCATAGGAAACACTATGCTGTTTTGCGACGGATGGGGTGCCATAACGCCCCTTGATATAGTTAAGACCCCACACAATCTGAGTTGCGGCGTTGTCTTTCCAGTCACTTCCTACGGTTGCCATTTTGCTTCCTGGAAGAGATTGAGGAATTCCGTAGGCACCGGATGATTTGTTTTCAGCGTTCCATCTCCAGCCGGATTCACGGTTCCATAGCCAGACGAGTGCAGACCAATCGCTGTCAGACCATCCATATTGGTACACAAGAGCTTTTGCGTAAGCCTGAGCCTGCGCTGCTGTGGCATGCCATGTGGAACTGGAACTCGATGATGAGCTGCTGCTAGAGATTGACGATGAGCTTGAGCTTGCACTGCTTGAGCTACTTGAGCTGGAGTTGGAAGAGCTGCCGGAGTTGCTGGATGATGAACTACCGCTTGATGATGAGCTACTTCCAGAACTGTTTGACGAGCTATTTGATGAATTACTAGAGCCTGTAGATGAGTTTGAACTTGGAGTAGAGCTGGGATTGGAGGAACTACTAGAGCTACCAGAGTTACTAGAGTTTCTGGAAGGGCTTGAATTTGAGGAATCTGAAGAATCATCTGAATTAGTGGAATCAGAATTTGTATTTGTGCCAGAGCTATTTGTGTCTTCTTCAGTTTCCACTTTCTTTGTGCCGATAGCAGTAATTTGTTCAATAGGCTGCTTGGTCACTGTTTCACCGGTGAGAGTGGAGCTTTCCACCACGCCATCTACAAGAGTGTTGTAATATGTTTGAGTTTTTGAGCCGTCTTCTCCTTGCTGAACGACGGCTGTTGTGCCCTCATCCATTGTGCTGTCATAAACAGTGCGAGAAGTATAAGGGATTGTGACTTCTTGAGTGGTGGTGGAATGGGTGACGCGCTGAACTCTCAAAATTGTTGTGTTGGTTGTTTGTTCAACAGATACGCGGTCTTCCTTACCAAGTTGGATTCCTAAAGAATCAAGAATAGCTGCTGCTGGTTGCTGCCCATTCTTAATTACTGCTTGTTTGCCATCGTAAATAACAGTGACAGACCCCTTGGCATTGATAACGAATCCGCCGGTTAGTTTGTTATAAATATTGGTGATGTTGACCGTGACTTTTACTGCATTTTTTTCATTCTGGTTGAAAAATTCCAAGAGTTGGCTAGCGCTTTTTGCATAAGTCCAGAATTTAACGTCAGTTCCATCGATGGTGACAGTGGTTTGGTAAGCACTACGCACTGTGATGACGTCATTATTTGTCACATAATCTGTACCTGAAGTGGATTGTACAAAATCGTGAGTTTTGGTTGTTACTCCAGCCTGCTGGAGCACGCCATCAGTAGTCATTGCAACAGTTTTTATAATGCTCTTCTCACCATTGACAACAAGTACAACGGTTTTATAAGCAAGGAAGGTGAAGCTAACCACAGAAGCTACGGTGAGAACCACAGTCGTGATAATAACGCGAATGCGTCTCAGATTGGCAAACCGCTTAGGCGTCCACCGACGTGCCATATATTTTCCTTGCGTTGGAGTTACTAGATATGGGAAATTGTAAAGTATAAACCTTGGAAAATAAGGAGTTTTTTCATATAGGAACGAATCTCTCAAATGACATGAATGTAATTTGTATGATACGAGTTCAAGTAGAAGGGACGAGTCAGAAGGGGATACTCGCCCCTTAATACGCACGAAGCGGATTGGAGAGCCCCGTGCTTCTGAACCCGAGTTTGAATGGGATAATCACTCGGGACGCTTACTCGTGAAATGCAAGCACCTTCTTGGCTGTAAATTATACCCTTTTTTAGGTGGTGTTACCAATTATGCGAGATCTGCGATATCTTTCTGCAATGCTGAAGGTTCGGTTGTGAGAGCAGGACCATCCGGATCTTGAGATCCACCAAGTGAGCCAGCTTCATCCTCTTCTAGGCTATTAAAGGCTTCTTTCCAGTCTTGAGAAGTCTTAATCGGATTTCCTGGCTTAGAAAAAACTTCGAGAGTGTAGTTTGATTCAGTATCCGCAAGACCATGGAGAAGGGCTTGCGCAATATGGTGGATATTTACCCCTGGCTGCCCTTTGACCAAATCGCCTTGGCGCAAGTCAACGCGGGTATCTGATGGCGATTGATATCCAAACCAGCCTGGGCACACGATTACGTAGTGCACGCCGGATGCACGCACAACGCGCTCCCCACGACGCTTCCAGTCAAGCAGATTTGCTGCCCAGCCGCTAGGAGCAGTAACACCCATGGACGTCATGAGCGCGATAGGAGTGTTGTGCTTTGCTGCTGCTTTTGCCACGGCTGCAACTGTTTCGTATGCGCCTTCTGGATTCGAATCACCGCCGTGAGTGAGAACTGCGCCGTCAGCGGCTGTGACTGCGGCGTCAACGCTCACTTCATCATGTGCATCGAATTGTGTATAACAGCATCAGCCCCTATGTCTCGTGCGTGAGAGGGATTACGGGTTCCTGCAACTACTTGCATACCGAGAGTGTGTGCTTCATCTATAACTATGCTGCCAATAGTTCCTGTTGCTCCGATAACGAGGATACGAGAAATATTCTGTGCCATACTTTTCCTTAAAAATTCCCTTAAAAAAATTGAAGGCCTTGCTCTAAATCTAAATAAGAGCAAGACCCTAGTGGAGCCTCCTGTCAGATTCGAACTGACGACCTGCTGATTACAAATCAGCTGCTCTGGCCAGCTGAGCTAAGGAGGCACTGCTTGAATTTAACCAAATCATAAAGACTAAATTTCAAACAACGTGTATAAGCATACCGGAGATTTTAGAAAAACCCGCCGAAAGATAAAAATTGGCGAGTTTTTCTTAGTATCTTTTAGCTTTAGTCAACTTTAGTTAGGTTTAAGATGTCAAGCTAATTGGTTTTTTAGTAGATCCAATAGAGGGAAGCACAGAAGAATTGCCTACATCAGAAGAGGAAAGACCAATTGCTTTCAACAATCCAGTTAAGTAATCAATGGAAGCAGTATTCAAAACCTGCAAATCCCAGTAATGCTTGTTAATACGAATTGTTGGAGTTGTCATAGAGCCCTTACTTGAGCCGGAAACATTCCACAGAGCTGAACGCAAAGGAGTGTATTTAGAAACAGCAGTAATCCACTTAGTATATTTTCCGCTAATCGACGCCTTTGCAACCGACTCCTTAACGCCAGAGCTAATTGCGAGCTTTACAAGAGTGGCATTGGTGACGTTCTTGTAGCTACTTTCGCTCGGCTGGAAGTCTTCGGCAAAAAGAGCCTGAATGAATGCAAGAACATTTTGTGGATCATTATCAGCAATATAAGAAACCATCGAAGCGGTGCGAGTGGAGTATTTATGGCCGTTTGAGAGAGAATCCAAATACGCGCCAGGATGAATTTCAAGGTTGATTTGGCCAGCTTTAACCATTTTGATAAGGGTTTCATCAATCGCACGATTCATGGTGCCGCATCCAGGGCACAGGAAATCCATGTAGTCTTCAATGGTTGGAACGTTAGCGACGGGTTTATTAACGCCGTTTTTGGAAATAACGAACCCACCTTTTTTGGTTGCATTTGCTGGTTTGGTCTTCACAGCTTGAAGTGCTGAATACGCCTCTGAGGCAGATGATGAGCTGTTGGATGAAGACGGTAAGAAGTTGCGGACAACGAGGAAGCCAACAACGAGAGCAACAATGGCCACAACGGCAACAATGGCCACGCCAATTGCTGTTTGCGTTTTCCTATCGCGCTCTTCTTGCTCGCGTTGAGCAGCTTCTGCTGCGGCTTGTGCTGCTAAGCGCTCTTTGCGAGACCGGGCACGTGCTATTTTTTTCTCGCTGTTATTGTTCTGTGCCATATTTCTCCTTGCATCATTGTGATGCCACCGATCATCAGACTCTAATTATGCTAATTGTGTGAGTGGAATTTATGCAGTAGAGTAAAAAATTTTTCTGAGCTTTTATTGCAATTATTATTCCGAATAGACCACACTAAGTGGAGACCAGTCTATTCCAGATGCGTTGAGTGCCGTAACCACAGTAATGATAACGAATAATGCCCATAGTACGAGGACTGCAATAGTTGTGTATGACGGTTTTTGCTTTTCGTTGCCTGTAATAGCTGCAGAATATTCTAAATAGCCGTCAATCTGCACACGTTTGAATGAACCAAGTCCTACGCCAAACATAGAAGTCTGGCGACCTAAAGTGCATAAAGTCCATCCGATAGCGCTTGATAAAGCGAGTATGAGCCCAGATAATGATGCGATATTACCACCGGGGAGATTAAGAGTGAATGTAATATTGGCAAAGGTCAAAGTCATGTATGCGTGGTCGGCTGCATCTGAAATTCCTAGGCTTAGTGAGAGAAGCACAAGTGCTGCGCAGCTGGATATGCAATAAGTGAGCATGGGGGCTAGCATAGAGAAAAAGCCTTTGATGATATGCCAAGGCAAGCCGACTGCAGTAAGCACAACGTCTGAACTACTAAGGGTTCCTCCATGCTTTTCGCGCCGTGCCTCACGAGCACTAATGCTGTGTGCGCGCGTGGTTAATGCCCATATAACCAATGCCATAGTGAATGTGGCTGAAATGGGATAAATGCAGGTCAACAGAATAAAAGGCAGTGCAAGCATAAGCGCTGGGATTCCACTATGACTGCGCATCCAAGTGAGCACAGCGTAGGCAGGAATATTGTTGTGCTGTTGCTGATATGCCTGTGGGGAATGCTGTTGCGCTCCTGATGCCGGCTGCTGATGATACTGATAGTTGGCCGATTGTGGACGAATAGCAGGTGGATTGGGATTCTGTGAGTATGCATGGCCTTGTTGTTGATTAGGCTCAGAATTAAACCCAGAATTGGGCTCATAGCTATCTTGATTTGTTTGCATTACGCGAGTGTCTTGGAGTGGTGGCTGATTTGAAGTCGGTTGTGCCATAGCAGCAGTGCGCATTGAGGAAGGCATAACTGAGGTGGCTGAGGCAGCTAAGATAGCTGAGGTACGGGCTGCAGAGTCCTCTTCCTCTTCTACCTCTTCTTTCCCCTCCTCCCTGTCGCTGTAATCATCGTGATTACCGCGATAATGTGGCGATTGCTTGAGCGTGATGGTTTTATCACGATTCCATAACGCACGAGGATTATGGAGTGCCAGATACTCCTCCGAATCTTCTAAAATCTCTGAATCTTCTAAAGATACCTGCTTGGTTGCTTGTGAATTATCGGAGAAGCGATCATTTATGAGAGAAGAGTTTGCTCCAAAAGGGCGCACCACCTCGTCTCCAGAATTGGCGACAGCAGAATTGATGTCAGCAGAATCGCTCTGATGCGATTGAATAGTTAAGTCCTCGCTATCAGCATTGATAGTTCCTGAACCCCAGCCCACTGTTAAATCAGTGTTGCTGCTGTTTTCTTCAAAATCACTCCATGCACCATTGCGCACATCGAGAGAAATTGCGTTTAAGAGCTCTTGAGCACTGCAGCGATTCATGCGATTTGGATCAAGTGCTTCACGCAACATCTGGCGGGTCAAAGCAGGAATCCCTGTGAGATTAGAGTTTCCGCTTGCAGCACGCTCAAGCACAACCATCATGGGCTTTGTACCAAAAATAGATTCACCGGTTGCGGCAAAACCAAGCACAGAAGCCACAGACCACCAATCTGTAGCCTCATCAGACTCAGCTCCTTCAATAATTTCGGGAGCAATAAAACCCGGAGTTCCCATCACGAGACCTGTGCGGGTTACATGGCTTTCGCCGTCGCTCATAGCAATGCCAAAGTCAACAAGCACAGGACCGCTGGCGGAAATCATCACATTTGTCGGCTTAATATCACGGTGAATAATGCCAGCGGCATGCACAGCATCCACGGCATCGATGAGTTTGCGGGCAAGACGCTCTAAATCAGCACCCGTATAGCGTCCATTATCCTTAACGTCTTCACGCAGATTCTTGCCTTCAATCAGCTCTGTAACAATAAAAGCAAGAGAATCATCAAGCTCCATATCAACAATTTGGCATACGCCAGGATGGTTAATTTTGCGCAATGAGACTGCTTCCCTGCGAAAGCGCTCGCGTGCAGTAAGAATTTCTTGGTTTTGAGAGGCTTCATCATCTTGCAAAGAATCGCGAAGAATCTTCATCGCAAACACTGTGCCGCCGTCATCGGTGACTTTCCACACAGTGCCCATAGCACCGCCTCCGAGACGTGAGACGAGAGTGTATCCCCCTACAACATCTCCTGGCGTGAGATTCAACGCATTCAATTCAGACATAATTCCATTATGCCCGCATAATGCCTAGGAAGATATGTGAAGATATTTTTTTGAACTGAAACGCCCCAAAATCGCATAAATCGTGTATAGTGGAAAACGGCTCAACGGAGAGTATAAATCCAAGAACCACCACAAGCGTATTTTTATGTGCGCAGTCGTACCCACAGTCGGGTTCGCTAGTGGACAATTGAATAGAAATAATTAACCATCTCACTACGGATCGTTCGGCACGTACCTGCCGATGAGAAAGGAAAATGCCATATGGCAAAAGTAACGTTTGAACACGTAACACGTGTATATCCAGGCAACGATAAGCCTTCAGTTGATGATTTGAACCTTGAGATTGCGGACGGTGAGTTCCTCGTTCTCGTTGGACCTTCCGGTTGCGGTAAATCTACAACATTGCGTATGCTCGCAGGCCTTGAAGAGGTTAATAAGGGTCGCATTCTTATTGGTGACACAGATGTGACCAACATGCAGCCTAAGGACCGCGATATTGCAATGGTCTTCCAGAACTATGCTCTGTATCCACACATGACTGTGGCAGATAACATGGGCTTCGCTCTGAAGATTGCTGGAACTCCTAAGGATGAGATTCGCCAGCGTGTAGAAAAGGCTGCAGAGATTCTCGATCTTACTGAGTATCTTGACCGTAAGCCAAAGGCACTCTCCGGTGGTCAGCGTCAGCGCGTGGCAATGGGTCGTGCAATTGTTCGCCAGCCAAAGGTCTTCCTTATGGATGAGCCTCTTTCCAACTTGGATGCAAAGCTTCGTGTACAGACTCGTACTCAGATTGCAGCATTGCAGCGTCAGCTCGGTGTAACAACTCTGTACGTTACCCACGATCAGACTGAAGCTTTGACAATGGGCGATCGCATCGCTGTTATCAAGCTTGGTATTTTGCAGCAGGTAGGCACTCCAACGGATCTTTATGATCACCCAGAGAACGTCTTCGTTGCAGGCTTCATCGGTTCCCCATCCATGAACATCAATACTCATCCTGTAGTAAATGGACAGGCAAAGATCGGTGACGAGCTTGTTTCATTGCCTGCAGAAGCAGTTAACAAGCTTACTGCTGATGACAAGGGCGAAATCGTTCTTGGCTTCCGCCCAGAGGATGCAAGCCTTGCAGTAGAGGGTCAGGATGGCTTCAAGCTTGAGGTGCTCAACGTTGAAGATTTGGGCTCTGATGGCTACATCTACGGCAACATTGTTACTGATGCAGCTGGTGCAGCTGCTGCTTCCGTGATGAGCGATCAGAACAACATGACGACTGTGCGCGTTAGCCCACGCCAGCTGCCAAAGGTTGGTGAGACTGTTCGCATTCACATCGATCCAGCTAGGATGCATCTCTTCGCACCTTCAACTGAGCTTCGTCTCAACTAATTAGCTAATTATTCAAATAGGTCATGCGGGTAAAACCGTGTGACCTATTTTTGATGGACTTTAACTCGATTTGGACTTTAACTCGATTAGGTACGATGTAACTATGGATAATTCTTTTGATCCTCGTTTGATAAATGCAACTTCAGTTAAAGCTGATAAGAGTGATGGCGGTGCACAGCAATCGTCTGAAGACTCGAAATCATTAACTATTACGGCAGCTACAGCGAATCCGCGTATGTTTACCCTGCCGTGGTATTTGCCTCTTTCCATGTGGTCTCAAGATTTATTAGTGAATTTGCCACGAGGAATATCCCGCCATGTTGTGCGATTCGTGCGCGTTGGTAATCAGATTACGGCTATGAAGGAAATCTCAAAGAATGTAGCCGAAGGGGAATATCAGCTTCTGCGCGATTTGGAAAAGTTGGATCTTCCAGCAGTAAAGCCGGTGGCTGTGGTTTCAGGACGACATGATCCTAACGGGGAGCCGCTGGAAGCAATTCTTGTGACCGAGCAACTCAAATTCTCCTTGCCATATCGAGCACTGTTTGCACGTAATTTGCGTAATAACACCGCTGAACAGCTCATTGACGCACTTGCGGTACTACTTGTACGCCTTCATTTGCAAGGCTTCTACTGGGGAGACGTGTCTCTTTCTAATGTGCTCTTTTTGCGAGATGCAGACTCTTTCACTGCAGTGCTTGTAGACGCAGAAACTGGTGCGTTGTATCCAAATTTGACCGATGGTCAGCGCGAGTACGACATTGACTTAGCGCGAACCAACATCATTGGCGAGCTTATGGACTTGCATTCCGGAGATTTGCTGCCAAGTGAAGTAGATGAGATAGAAACAGGGAATCTTCTTGTTGACCGCTATCACCAGTTGTGGGAGGCTCTGACTGGCGTGGATAGTTTCCCGCCAGATGAAATGTGGAAGATCGAGCAGCGCGTCAATAAGCTCAATGATCTTGGTTTCTATGTGGATGAGCTTGAAATGACCACAACTGACGATGAAGCTCGTGTGAATGTGCGCCCACGCGTAGTAGATGCTGGCTATGCTTCTCGAAAACTGCTACGTCTAACCGGTCTTGACGTTCAAGAAAATCAGGCTCGCCGATTGCTCAATGATTTAGATGCTTATCGTGCATCTACATGGCGTCAAGGTGAAGAGCTTGAAGTGGTTGCTACGGATTGGATGCGCGAAGTGTTTGAGCCGACCGTGCGCATGATTCCTGCTGAATATCGCAGTGAAATTGAGCCGGCACAGTTCTTCCATGAGGTGCTTACTCATCGTTGGTATATGGCTGAGCAGGCTGGTCACGATGTTTCTATGAGTGTGGCAGTCAGAAGCTACATTGATGAGTCTTTGTCTGACTACAAGATTGATACTCAGGTGATGCACGCTATCTTATCTGAAGCAGATTCGGGTGTGATGGATAGCGCTGACAATTATGACGATAACGACTACAACGCCGAGGATGACCCCGACGCTGCAGTGTGGGCAACGGACTGATGCGGGGTGAAAACCACTAATAGCCGCTAATAAGATAACAATGTAATTGTGGCCGCTAACTCATTACTGGTTCGCGGCCACTTAATATATTTCGTAGTTTTATACTACTGTTTTTATTATTTACTACATTACTGCTTTACTGTGCGGCGAGCATTGTGCACACTATACAAAGCGATTCCAGCTGCTACAGATGCATTGAGAGATTCGACCATACCAGTCATAGGAATAGACACAATCGAATCACACGCTTCGCGCACAAGACGGCTGATTCCCTTACCTTCTGAGCCAAGGGCTACCACGAGTGGGTCTGTTTCGAATCCAGATTCGCCAATGGTTGCATCTCCACCGCCATCGAGACCAATAGCGTAGAAACCGCGTTCATGCAGGCTTTCGATTGCCTTGGTGAGGTTTACCACGCGAGCAACAGGCATGTGTGCAGCAGCCCCAGCGGAAACCTTCCATGCTGCAGCAGTGACGGAAGCACTTCTGCGCTCAGGCAAAATCACACCATTAGCCCCAAATGCTGCTGCTGAACGAATCACAGCACCCAAATTCTGCGGATCTGTAACACCGTCAAGAGCAATGAAGAGTGGACGAGCCATCACGCGCGCTTGCAAAGAGGCTCTCTCCATAGCGCTTGCCTTGGCTTCTGCGCGCTCAACAAGCTTTGCTAACGACGCATACTGGTAAGGCTGTACTTTCAGTACAACGCCTTGGTGATTACTTGAACGCGCAATGCGATCCATTTCGAGACGGTCTGCTTCCAGAAGATTAAGACCCGCAGCACCGGCGAGGCGCACAATTTCGCGAGTACGGTCGTCGTGCTCAATCCGGGAAGCAACATAGAGTGCGCTTGAAGGAACTCCTACACGCAATGCTTCTACAACGGCATTACGCCCAATAACGAGATCGTCAGTTTCTGAAGTGAATTTTGCTGCACGACGTTTTGCTGCCAGTCGTGGATCAGCTGCTTTACGCTTATCAGCAGCTCTCTTAGCCTTAAATGCCTTGTGATAGACGCGGTCTTCCGCCTTGGGCGTTGGCCCGTGACCACGCAACTTATTGCGGTGTTTGCCGCCAGACCCCTTCGTGGGCCCTTTCTTGATAACCATAGTTATAAATACTACGTGAAGGGGGCACTTTAGCATACATATTTCGCATAGGAGCTAGCGTTGAAGCAGATATAGGAACAGGCGTGGGGAGTGGTATAGAAATTGGTGCAGGAACAGCATCAAACCAATGCAGCTTGTTGCCAACTATGACAATAATAACAAAATAGGAAATATGCATGGCATATTCCATACACACAGTTTCCATACTTGTGACAGATGAACCGCTGCCAGCGGCAAGAGGATCAAAAGCCGTCATTAATCCGAGCAAAGTGTTGTTTGCAATGTGGTAGGCGATTCCAGCTTCGAGTCCGCCCGTAAAAATTACGAGATATCCGCAGACCATTCCAAATCCAAATATTGTGGTTAGTCCCCAGAAATCATAACTATGCATGGAAGTAAAAATTAAGGCAGGTAGAATCGGCACGAGGAGAGTGAGTTTAGGGGAGAGCCAGCGTCCCATTGTCTGCATTAAGAAGCCGCGAAAAACATATTCTTCCGCAGCACATTGCACAGGAATAATCGTAAGAACACAAATAAGAGCGGCAAAATTAGGTGTTGTAAATCTCGCTCCACCATTTAGTGCTGCATCAAGGCTAAAGAACGCGAATATAAGGCCGAATGACACTATGCAGCATTTGCCAAGCACATTCCAACGCAGACCACCATAGAGCGATGAAAGAGTGCTAACAGGTTCTTTTTCAACAACTCTTCGTGCAATGAGAATCGCTGGGAGCATTATCGCTACACCGCCGTACTGCACTACAATGCTAATCCACATCAATGAGGAAGCATCGATGCCGCTAGACGATTCCGATGCATCCAATGCATTCGGAAGGCTTGAAGAGACGAGCTGCATAATATTTGCTGCCTGCCCGCTGGCGATGAGGAGAATACCTAAAGCAACAATGAGAAGAACGGTAAAGCCAAGGTAGAGAATTATAAAGAGGAGCAAAGTAAGTATCGGCTTGTACCACTTATGATTCGGCACACGGCGCAGGTAAGAGGTGTACGTAGAATCTCGCCACCATGTAGGTCGACGTGCTTGCATCATTGCTCCCCTGCTATGCTCAATAGTCCTTTGATTTATTTAATAAATTCGTTCATTATAAATCGTGCGCACCTCAATTGTAAACAGGTACGGATTTTGCGTTAAAAGCGAGTTGGGAATGCTACAGATTTGTATGTGCGTTAATATGAAGAGGTAAAGCTTTTATAGCATCACAACCGCGCAACACGTGCAGTAGCCGAGATTTAGCGATTTAACGATTTGGTGATTCGGTGGTTCGCAATCGAGGAGAACGTGGGTGTTGACTACTCCGCGGCATTACCAGGAGTGATAATGACCGGCGTAACCGATCGTATTTCTTTTGACTCTCCAAATAAGGAATCTTCAAATAAGGACTCTTTACAAAAGAACCCTGTACGCGATTCAGAAAAGTCTGATCCTTCGGTGCTTGAGGTTGATGAAATTCAACAAGCTCTGAATACCAATATTTCCACGGGACTTACTTCTCAAGAAGCTCAGCGCAGACTAGAGCAGTTCGGGCCAAACCAGCTGGCGAGCGCTCCGCCCGTGCCGAAGTGGAAAAAGTTCCTAGCGCAGTTCCAAGATCCGCTTGTTTACCTGCTTCTTGCGGCCACTGTTATTTCGCTGATTGCGTGGTTTATTGAGCGGGCATATAACCCTACTGAGGCTGAAGCTCTGCCATTTGACTGCATTGTGATTGTGCTGATTCTCATTGTGAATGCTGTGCTTGGATACATTCAAGAGAACCGTGCTGAAGAATCTGTTCAGGCGCTCGCTCGCATGACTGCACCTCAAACAACTGTGCTTCGTGATGGTCAAGTTGCATCGATTGACACCACCGAACTTGTTCCTGGTGATGTTCTTGTGATTGGTGAGGGAGACACTGTGGCGGCGGATGGTCGCCTGTTTTCTGCAGCAAGTTTACGCGTTGCCGAAGCATCGTTGACGGGCGAATCACTTCCGGTTGCTAAGAAAGTCAACACATTAGAAAAGCTTAAATCACTCGGTGACCGCACAAATATGGTATTCAATGGCACCTCTGTTACACAGGGAACTGGGCGAGCAATCGTCACGTCTACTGGTATGAAAACTCAGGTGGGCAAAATTGCGGACATGCTTTCGCAGACCAAAGAAGACCAGACTCCACTTGAAAAAGAGATGGATAACGTTACCAAGGTTTTGGGAACAGCTGTTGTCATCATTGCAGTTGTAGTGATTCTTGCGCTCGTCATCGTTGAAGGATTCTCTGATTTTCGAGATGTAATTGACTCTCTGCTTCTTGCTGTTTCGTTGGCTGTGGCTGCTGTGCCTGAGGGGCTTGCCACAATTTTGACTGTGGTTTTGGCTCTTGGTGTGCAACGCATGGCGAAACATAATGCTATTGTGAAAGAACTAAGTTCTGTGGAAACATTGGGCTCTGCATCTGTTATTTGCTCAGATAAGACTGGAACTCTTACGCGCAATGAGATGACTGTGGAAACTGTGATTACCGCAGGTGGCGAGTACACAATGACTGGCACTGGCTACACTCCCGTGGGTAAGCTCCTTACAAAAGGCAATGGCTCGGAGCTTGAGCGAGCAAACTGGCATGAAGCCGTGGTGACCTTGGGTGCTGGATTTTTGGCAAATAATGCACAACTACGCAAATCAGAAGAGTCTGACGAGTGGGAAATCGTTGGAGACCCTACAGAAGCTGCTCTTCTCGTTGCATCTCGCAAGATTAAGGCAGACGAAAAATATTCGTCTTTCGAACGAGTTGCTGAGATTCCCTTTACCTCTGAACGTAAAATGCAGTCTGTTATTGCTAGAAATTCTGCTGACGATGACCGCCTGAGTGCTTTTGCTAAAGGTGCTCCAGACGTGCTGCTTGAGCGTTGCTCTAAGATTTTAGTGGGTGATGCTGTACGCCCGCTAACCGATGGAACACGTCAAGAGATTCTTGCCAATGTGGAGCGACTTTCCTCTGATGCATACCGAACTTTAGGCCAGGCTTATCGTCCACTTGAAGTTCATTCCCTTGCAGAAGTCTCAGGAATAAGCACAGACTCCGAAGGGCAAGTAGATGATATTTCTGAGCAAAGCGATGTGATTGAGTGCGATTACATCTGGACTGGAATGGTTGGAATTATTGACCCACCACGCACAGAGGTGGCTGACTCGATTGCGCAGGCACATCGTGCTGGAATTCGTACAGTTATGATTACTGGCGATCATCCGCTGACCGCAGCACGCATTGCATCTGATTTAGGCATTATCGATAAGCAAAATTCTTATGCGCTGACTGGTGATGAACTTGATGCTATGAGTGATGCTGAGTTTGATAAGGCAACTTCTGAGGTATCTGTTTACGCTCGCGTAGCGCCAGAGCATAAGTTGCGCATTGTAGAATCCTTGCAAAAACAGGGCAATGTAGCTGCTATGACTGGCGATGGCGTGAATGATGCTCCAGCCGTTAAAACAGCAGACATCGGCGTAGCCATGGGTATTACGGGTACCGAAGTAACGAAGGAGTCTGCCGCAATGATTTTAGCGGACGATAACTTCTCTACTATTGTGTCTGCGGTGAGGGAAGGCCGCGTGATTTTCGATAATATTCGTAAGTTCCTGCGTTACCTTTTGAGTTCCAACGTTGGTGAAGTCTTTACTGTATTCTTCGGGGTGGTTTTGGCCGGATTCCTTGGAATTAGCAATCCTGAGAGCACGGGGGTAACGGTTCCGCTGCTAGCAACTCAACTATTGTGGATTAACTTACTCACCGATGCAGCTCCTGCGCTGGCAATGGGTGTAGATGGCGAGACTGAAGACGTAATGAGCCGCCAGCCACGCCATACAACCGACCGCGTGATTGATACGGCTATGTGGATAGATATTGCATTCATTGGCATTGTGATGGCCGCGGTGACGCTTATTGGTATGGATTTATATCTTCCAGGAGGCTTATTTACTGATAACTCTATGTTAGTGAGCGGAACTCATGAAGATCAGATGGTAATGGCTCGCACAATGGGCTTCACAATTTTGGTGTTCGCACAGCTCTTTAATGCTTTGGCATCCCGTTCTGCTGAGCGCTCTGCCTTCGGATCCATGTTCACAAATAAGTGGCTGTGGGGAGCGATTGTGCTGTCTATTGTTTTACAGCTTGGCGTTATCTACATTCCTGCTTTGAATACTGCCTTTGGAACCACTCCTTTGCATTGGCATCAATGGTTCGAAGCGCTTGGCCTTGCAGCAGGTGTGCTTGTTGCGTCTGAAATTTACAAGTTCATTGTTCGTATGATTCATAGAACACGCAAGAGACAGGAGAAGTAAGAACACTCAAAACAGTAAGAAGTAGTGAAAAGCAGTGAAAAATAGCGGAGAATAGCGAGAAGTAGCATCTCAAAGGTGCTTAAGGATTCTGAGTGAGCGTCGCAAGTCGTGCGCATCGTGGAATAATGGAAACAGTTATGAGTAGGAGCTTCCATGGTTAGTATTCGCGATGTTGCGCGCCTTGCTGGCGTCTCTCATCAAACCGTTTCGAATGCGATTAATTCGCCAAATGTGGTGTCGAGAAAAACTCGGGAGCGTATTCAAGCCGCCGTTGATGAGTTAGGATATCGTCCCAACGCATCTGCCCGCCGTCTGCGATCAGGACATTCTGACGTGATCGCTATTGGTATTTCTACTGCTGATGACCGTGCGCCTTCACCAGTTTTCGATAGTTTTCTTCATTTGCTTGCAGCTCAGGCGAATGAGGCTAATAAGCAGATTATGCTGTATCCGCGTTTAGATGAGGAAACTGAGCTCGAACATATTGCTGAGCTTCGTGAGCAGTCTGACGTTGACGCCATCGTGCTGAACGAATTGGAGCGCGTAGATCGCAGGCCAGCTTGGCTCTTGGAAGCTGGACAGCCGTTTGTGCTGTTTGGTAGGCCGTGGAATTTACTGCAAGATATGGCAAATCAGATTCCGTGGATTGATGTGGATGGTTACGACGGAATTCGCAAAATCACTGAGCGCTTGATTGCCGAGGGCCACACAAAGATTGGTTACGTCGGGTGGAAATCTGGCACAGGCACAGCGTTTGACCGTGAATCTGGATGGCGTGATGCAGTTGAGGCTGCGGGCCTTATGAACGCAGACAACCCTACTGAGCAAAATACGTGGAGAGTTAATACTATTGAATCCATAGATGCAGGCACTAAAGCCGCGTATAAGCTTTATGCAGCACACCCAGATATTGATGCGATTGTGTGCGCTTCAGATAATCTGGCCGTTGGCGCGCTTTCGGGTATGAGTCACACAATGAAAAAACGTGTGATGGATGGTGATACAAACACAGGTTTACTCTCTCGCCATATTATCGTTACGGGTTTCGATAATTCTTCCCTCGCACAGGCATTCTCGTTCCCATCTGTCCGCCAGCCATTGGAAACTGTGGCGTCTGAGCTTGTCCGCATGATTACTGCACTTGTTGATGGAGAAGAAGTCACAGCAGACAGCAAATGGCACACTCTGCTAAAGCCAGAAGTAGTGTGGCGCGGGACTCCCTACTCGGAATATTTGAAATATCAAAATACTCAAAATATTCAAAACGCTCAAAAAGATAGCTAGTAACTAGCCTCGCGCCATATCGCGGCTTACAACGCTTCTACAATATTCTGCATTGCTTCTTTTGCCTCTGGAATTGGCAGGATTGGCCATACGTGCCCCATCTCTTCGCCAATATGCAAGCGAGTTTGCACATTAGCTTCTGTGAGAGAGGCTGCAAAATCGACAATATCGGGGTAGAAGAGTTCACGAGTACCGGCAAAAAGCGTCACCTGATCAAGCTCTTTTAGTGTGCTTAAATCGCCATTAGCTGGGGAAACGCGGTAATCAGTGGTGCTCACATCACCGGCCCAATACTGGCCATCAACGATGAGAGCATTACGACCAATCATGGTATCAAGCTCGTCATAGTGTGTGCTCTCCTCGTGAGACATTGTCACATCAACCCATGGGGAAAGCAAAATAGCTGAATTTGGCAGGGTAATAGATTTTTTCGCCCAATCGAGCATAAGCCCCAAAGCCATGCCGCCGCCTGCACTGTCACCTGCGATTACAATGCGTTTATCAGGGTTTGCCTTGCGAATCTGCTTATAGAGTTCTGTAATCTTAGGGAAAACATCCGAAACCGTGGCAAAAGGAGCCACCTGATAATCAGGCGCGTAAACAACGGCTTTAGTTTTCTGTGTGAGTTTTTCTAGGAAAGGCATATAGGACGCTAACATGCTACTTACGTATCCGCCACCATGAATGTACAGAATAACAGTGCCGAGCTCTGAATTGCTGAGAATTCTAGGCTTGCCATCTGCCATAGTTACTGGGCGAATGCGATAAGTAGTCATGCTTGCGGTGAGCTCATCGTTGCCGTCATCAAAAACGTCGATATTACTGTATTGAGAAGTGAGGAAAGTAGGGAATTGGTTAAAGTTTTCTCCATGAAGTTTAACTTCTTCGAGCCGTGCCCTCTCCTCATCCATCGATGGCTTCTTAACGGTGACTTTGAGAAGAGAATTAGCAGCAGTGGCAGCGCCAGAGCGGAAGAACGTTTTGCGCGAGTAGGCGTCAAAAGCAAAGTAGCTTGCAGCTAGTGTGCCTGCAGCCAGAGCGAGTTTAGTAAGTTTATTCATCTGTGCTCCGTTCAACAATGAGTGGATTTGAGTGATTTGAGTAACGAGAATAGATGATTGCAGCCAATGCCACAATAGTTACGCCGAGCAACCAACCTACAGCAACATCCGTGAACCAATGATGAGCCAAATAGATTCGGCTCCAACCAATGCACAGAGGTAATGCAAAACTAACAATATTTGATATGTATTTGACAACAATATGTGCAGTTGAAAAAGTAATCAGAAGTGCGAGCACACCCCAAAAAACAGTGGAATTAAAAGTGTGGCCAGACGGGAATGAGTAAGGATCTTCCACAGAACTAATACGCAAAACTTTAGGTGGACGAGCTCTTTTCACAATGTTTTTAATGATGAAGCAGATTGAAGCAGAAGCAGCGATGGCTGCAGCTTGAAACAGAGCTTCCACTCTTCTGCGCCGAATGAGCCACGTTGCTACGGCAATCACTGTTAATACGATAAGGCTGATTGTGGAGCCGACCATGGTCAAAAATAGTGCAATAGGGGTGAGCACATTTGTACGGTGAATAACCGACCAAGCAGTAATGCCAGTATCCAAACGTCCTATTACGGGTGAGCCGGCGACAACATAAAAACTTACAATCGCGGCAATAAAAAGAGCCACGGCTACTTTTACTGCGCACACAGTGATGTAGTTACGGTAAACAAAGTTTTGCAGGGATTTAAAAACGTGCATAGGAATAGAAGAACATGGAATTAGAAGGAATAAGAGCGGACTAGAGGTTTTAGCATTCGCTGACGTCTGCTTTGTAGAAGTTCACAAAGGAGCGAGATGGTGTTGGGCCACGCTGACCTTGGTAGTGTGAGCCGTTCTCATCGCTGCCATAAGGGAATTCGGCTGCGCTGCTCAAATCAAAGAAACACATCTGCCCAATCTTCATGCCTGGCCACAATTTCACAGGTAAAGTGCTCACGTTGGAAAGTTCAAGAGTGATATGCCCCTCGAATCCAGGGTCTATAAAGCCTGCCGTGGAGTGGGTAAGAATGCCTAAGCGGCCAAGAGAACTTTTGCCTTCAAGACGAGAAGCAATGTCGCTACCAAGCTTCACATATTCCCATGTAGATCCCAAAATAAACTCACCAGGATGCAAAATCCATGGCTCATCTGGGGCAACTTCAAACTGCTCTGTGAGTTCACCCTGGTCTTCAGCTGGATCCACATAGGTGTATTTATGGTTATTGAAAACGCGGAAAAACCGGTCGAGACGCACATCAATAGATGCTGGCTGCACCATGTCATCAGACCATGGAGTTAGTGAAATACGGCCAGTTTCATGAGCAGCTTTAATATCGCGATCGCTAAGCAGCATACTGTCTCCAAATCTCCGAGAAGCTTCAAGCAGCTTCGAAAACGTCGAAAAACTGAGGTGCCCGCAACGCGTAAAAGTATGCGAAAAAGGGCATATTCACAGTAATTGTACGTCACACTCATGGCATAACTCGCATACAAACATAAGCCACGCTGGTATGGTGTGAATTATGGATGAAAAGTTCCCCACTATAGATCCTGGACGAGAAGCCACAGTGGTTCCTGGTCGATTTGGCGATACTGTGCGTGTAGAGCACGCAATGTGGTCTCGTGGGCGTGGAATGAACAATCCTCGCAGACCACTTTTTATTCTGCTGCATGGTTGGGGGTCTAATGAGGTTGATATTGCTGACTTCTTTAACAGTTACATTTCGCCGTTCTCTGATTATGCTTCTCTGCGCGCTCCGTTGACTTTGTTGGAATCTTCCGATATGGATCCTGAGCTTGGAGTTTCTGGCGCGGGGACGCCAGCGACTGGTGGGCTCGGCTCTGGAGCCTTTACATGGTTCCATGATTGCGTTCCTGCCGGCGAAGATCTGGATCACGACATGTATGCCGCTACTCTCGCAATTGATGAATGGGTGGCAGATACGATTCCTGAAGAGCGTGAAGTGATTCCCGTGGGATTCTCGCAAGGGGGTGCGCTTGCTGTTCATTTACTACGGTTGAATCCTGAGCGATACAAGGCAGCTGCTTGCCTTTCTGGTTTTCTTGCTCCTGCGATTGTTGATGGTGTTGCCCCGAATGACAAACTTTTGCAGCATCTCGCTCCACCTGTCTTCTATGGATTTGGGTTGCGTGATGACGTTATTAAGCGTTCTGAGTCTAATGGTCTTGCAGCTTTTTTGGAAGAAAATACATACTTAAAAATTCGTGAGTACAAGCCCCTTGATCACGCTGTGAGCCTTGATGAATGTAATGACCTGCGTCAGTGGCTTATGGACATCGGTGCTTCTAGTGGTGTTATGTAAAATTAAGGCATGAGTAAATTCCTCTTCATCGCCTTTTGGGTAATCATTATTGCGTTACTCATTGCGTATATTCTGTATCTTGCTCTTGGGGATGCAAAGTCTCACGGTCAGGAAAGCGGATTAGGCTATGTTGAGGTAATCGATGATGCTGAAAAAATCAGGTCTGCTAGAAATGTTCCGCCTACTACGCGCATTGCGGGTATGCCAGTTTCATTTGAGCCGCAGCCAGATATTCGTGAGCGCGTAAACGAAGAACGTGCTAATTACACAGAAGATATGACGATGGAAACTCCTGTGTATATTGGCGTGAATTCTTCTGTGGTTGAAGTGCGTGCTATCAAAGCTAAGTAAAGGCTAAATAAAAAAGTCATAAGGGAAGTAAAAGGAAAAAGTAATGGGTTCGTCCGCGCTAATTTGGGTTGTTGTTGCCGCTGTTGCAGTTATTGTGATTGCTGTAATCGTAGGAATTGTTTTATCTTGTAAAAAATCTTCTTCTGAATCTGCTGATACTAATCAGGTTGTTGAGCAGTCTGTACAAGAAACTGCGGAATCTGTTTCACAAGTGCAAGAACCTGCCGATTCGCACAGCGTAGAAGAGAAATCTGAATCTGAATCTAAGGCTGTAGTTGAAGCTCCGACTGAGCCAGCTTTTGAAAAGCCTGAAGATTCACGCTCTCGCCTTGTGCGTTTGCGCTCGCGTTTGTCTCGCAGCTCGAACCCATTTGGTAAAGCGCTTTTTTCTATTTTGACTCGTGAAAATTTGACCGAGGCTGATTGGGAAGATGTGGAAGATACTCTGCTTCTTGCTGATGTAGGCGCTGAGGCTAGTGAGGAGCTCGTCAATGAGCTGCGCACCGATGCGCGCGTAACCGGTGAAAAAGATCCGGAAGCCATTCGTGAAATGCTGCGCTCGCGTTTGCTTGATTTGGTAGGGCGTGACATGGATCGCACTTTGAAGGCCAACCGTGAGGATGCAAAGAAGCCATCCGTAATTATTATGGTGGGCGTTAACGGTTCCGGAAAGACCACCACAACGGGCAAACTTTCCCGTCTGTTTGTTTCTGAAGGTAAAAAAGTCGTGCTTGGTGCAGCAGATACTTTCCGCGCAGCAGCCGCAGATCAGCTTGAAACATGGGGTAATCGCGTTAACGTACCAGTGGTTCGCAGCGATCACGACAACGCAGATCCAGCTTCTGTAGCATTTGAAGCAGCAAAAGAAGCGTCTCAAACTGAAGCAGATGTTCTTATTGTGGATACTGCTGGTCGTTTACAAAATAAAGCAAACCTCATGGATGAGCTTGGCAAGATTCGTCGAGTTGTGGAGAAAACTCTTCCTGTTGATGAGGTGCTTCTAGTGCTCGACGCCACCACTGGTCAGAACGGCATGGAGCAGGCAAAGGTGTTTGCTGAAGCCATTGGAATTACTGGAATTGTTCTCAGTAAGCTCGATGGATCTGCAAAGGGTGGCATTGTAGTTTCAGTTCAAAAAACTCTCGGAGTGCCGGTCAAACTCGTTGGTTTGGGCGAAGGGCCAGATGATCTTTCTGAATTTGATGCTGAATCGTTTGTTAACGGAATTTTAGGCGATTAACCTTAGCGTAACTTCGCATCAACCTAAGCGAAATTAAATCCTCCCACTATAAACCTAGGTTCACAGTACATGGGAAAAGCCCCGTGAAAGTTGTGGATAACGGTTATGTAGGGGAGGGTTTTATGAATTCAGGAGATGCTGCATGGATGCTGATTGCTACAGCACTCGTGCTTTTAATGACGCCAGCTGTGGCATTCTTCTACGGCGGTATGGTTCGAGCCAAAGCAGTTCTGAACATGCTGATGCTTTCCGTGGGCGCAATTGTGGTTGCAAGCCTCGTGTGGGTAGGATGGGGCTGGTCTATTGCATATGCAGGTAAGAGCGTGGGAGGAATCTTTGGCGATCCAATCACTGGTTTCTTCCTTCGTGATGTTATTACCGTAAAAGACGATGTTTATACATCTGCCTCGCTTGGCTCTACAGGAACGTATCCACAAACAATCGATGTTGCATTCCAGCTCACTTTTGCTGTGATTAGCGTAGCGCTGATTACTGGTGCAATTGCAGAGCGTGTGAAGTTCAGCACATGGCTGGTATTCGTGGCATTATGGACTACTTTTGTGTATGCTCCGATGGCTCATATGGTGTGGAACGGCGGTCTGCTAAGCTCCGACGGCCTTATTTCTCAACTTATTGGTGCAAGTGCCCACGATTTTGCAGGTGGAACAGTTGTCCACATCAATGCCGCAGTTTCTGCTCTGATTGTTGTGCTCGTAATTGGTAATCGTCGTGGTTTCGGCAGTGAACCTATGAAGCCTCATAATGTTCCATTTGTTGTGCTTGGTGCATTCCTATTGCTCTTTGGGTGGATGGGCTTCAATGGTGGATCTGCTTTTGCTGCAAACGGAACTGCTGGCTACACACTTGTCACTACTATTGCTGCTGCAGCTGCTGCAACCCTTGGATGGGTAATTATGGAGCGTATTCGCACGGGTAAATATACAGCTGTAGGTGCTGCATCTGGTATGGTTGCTGGCCTTGTTGGCATTACTCCTGCTGCAGATGTTGTTTCTCCGTTCTGGGCTATTGTTATTGGTCTCGCTGCTGGTGCAATCTGCTTCTTTGCAGTCTCTGTGAAGTACAAGCTGGGATTCGACGATTCTCTTGATGTTGTTGGCGTGCATGGTGTGGGCGGCGTCATTGGAACTGTTCTTTTGGGTCTATTCTCTGTTTCTGGAGGATTATTCACTACTGGCAGCGCACGTCTTGTTATTGTTCAGATTTTGATTGCTTTGTTTACTATCGTGTTCTCTGGGGCACTAACGTGGATTATTGCGTTCGGGTTGCACAAGACTATGGGATGGCGAGTCAATCCATATGAAGAAATGCAAGGAATCGATATTTCTCACCATGGCGAACGTGGCTATGAGCTGGGAACAATTTCTCGCTCCAATATTCGTAGATAGAAATCACAGAATTTTTGCGTAAGGTGTAGATAAGAGAAAACTTAGAAAAGAGCACATTATGAAACTTATTACTGCGATTATTCAGCCAGACAAACTTGATGATGTTAAAGATGCACTCGTCGCCGCAGATTTTCACGGCATGACTGCTTCGGAAGCTAGCGGTTATGGCCGCCAAGGTGGACATCGCGAGTTCTATCGCGGGGCAGAGTATAGCGTTGACTTTGTTCCTAAGATTCGCATTGAGGTAGTTGCTGCTGATGCTGATGTTCAGCGCGTCGTTGACACAATCGTTCACGCTGCTGCTACAAACACAATTGGCGATGGCAAAGTGTGGGTTGCTCCGCTTGATTCCATTACTCGCGTTCGAACAGGAGAAACTGGGGCAGCTGCAATTTAAGAGCTATTACGCTTAGCTCTGTTGTGCGGCAGAACTTCGGTGTAAATCTGCAATAGCTTTATCAATCCACGCGTTAGAGTGTGCTCGCCAAACGTTTGCGAGAGCTCTTAATCCAAGGTAAACGAAGCAGAAAGCAATCCAAATACTCAGTACTTTTGCATAAGCAGGTACTGAGTATTTTTCGTAGAACCAGCCCATTGCATAAAGCACACCAATATATGATGCTGCAGAAATCGTGCAAGTAATTGATAGATAAATGAAGTCTCCAGCCCCGAGTAGCACGCCTTCGAGCGCAAAGGCCAATCCCTGTAAGGGGAATGAAAGAGCCACAATCACAAGAGAAATCCGCATGAAGCGAGCAGTTAATGATGCTGTGGTAAAAAGTCCTGTTCCAAACGCTGCAATACATAACATGATAGCCGCAAGGAATACTCCAAAAATAGCACCAATAACGCCGGTATCGACCATAACATCGTGAGCTTTTTTGCGTTGATTAGCGCCAATTTGTGCAGCTACAAGAGTCTGCCCAGCAATAGAGACGGCATCAAGAGCGTTTGCAGAGAAATTCCACACAGAATTTGTTGCCTGATAGCTTGCGAGAACATGTGTGCCCATAGACGCAGTAATAGCAACCGTTGCAATCATTGCTATGCGAAGAGCAAGAGTACGAATAAAAAGAGGAAGGCCATCTGAAGCACTGCCAAGAATTCCGCGAATGTGCGGTCTTAAACTCACACCATTTTTACGCGCATAATTCAATGCAATCACAGTCATGTAGATGCCCATTGCCCACTGTGCGATGCAGGTAGCGATGCCAGAGCCAGCTACGCCCCATCCAAAACCATAGATGAAGAGAACATCAAGCACGGTATTCAGCACGGCGGCAGCCACAGCAACATAAAGTGTAGTTTTGATATGTTGCATTCCTCGTAGAATTCCAGTAGCCGCATAAGATAGGAGCATGCCAGTAACACCTAGTACAACGCATTGTGTATAAGTTACTGCCGGCTTCACGGTTTCTCCATTTGCGCCGAGGGCTACGCACAGAGGTTGTGCACAACTCAGAATTACCGCAGTGAGCGCAATTCCAATCATCGCAGCAAGCCATAGCCCATTTATTCCAGCTTGCATACCTTCTTTTGTGCGTCCTGCACCGAGTAATTTCGAAACCTGTGATGTGGTGGAATATGCAAGAAAAATGCACAGGCCTACTGCGGTCAAAACGATGGTGGATCCAAGAGAAAGCCCTGCAAGAGCAGAATCGCCCAGATGTCCAACGATTGCAGTGTCTATAAGCACAAATAGTGGATCTGCAACAAGTTGCCCAAAAGCAGGAATAGCAAGGCGAACTATTTCACGCCGAGTCAGTGCAGCCGTTGATTGTGCCATGGATTTTCCTAGTTTTTTGTGTTGGATGGTTTGGTGTTGGGTTGTTTGATTACTGGGTAGCTCAAGTAGTCTAAGTTTCTTTTTAAGCCATCGTGTACCACATATACGACATGCTTGACGCTGTTAATTGTGAAGATTTTATTATCAACAAGTTATCCACTGCGTTATCCCCATGATGTGGATAAGTCGAGAATCTATCCACGTAGACACGCCTATAATGTGGATAACTTTTTTCAAGCTTCTGCGTGTTATCCACAATGAGTATTTGTATGTAAAACCAAAAAAGTAGCTATTTTTATAAAATTTCACTCATTTAACTCTAAAATAATTCAGTTCTGAGAGATACCTCTCAAAGTACAATCGGAGTTATGCCTGATGATTTTTTGAACCAATCGCGCTCTACCAGTGGTGACTCGCTGTTTGACCGTATTCCTCCTCACGATGACAGTGCTGAAATGGCTGTGCTTGGTGGCATGCTTATGAGCAAAGATGCTGTGGGCGAAGTGAGCCAAGTGATGGATGTGAGCGATTTTTATCAGCCGCGTCATCAGACCATTTATGAAGCTATTATTTCGCTTTTCTCCCAGTCTCAGCCAGTGGATTCAGTGCTTGTTGCAAATGAGTTGAAAAAGAGTGGAAACCTTGAGAAAATCGGCGGCTCTGATTATCTATATTCCCTTGTGGCATCAGTTCCTACGGCTGCAAATGCAACGTATTATGCGCAAATTGTGCATCAGCGTGCGCTCTTGCGTAACGTGATTGCAACGGGTACAAAGATTACTCAGCTTGGATATTCTGCAGAAGGTGCCGAAGCTGAAGAAGTTGTTAACATGGCTCAGGCTGAAGTTTTCGAAATGAGCTCTAGCAGGGTCCGTCAGGATTATGAGGCTTTTGGTCCTGTTGTGCAAGACACATTGGAGCAGCTTGATCAGCTGCAGTCTGGCATTATTTCCCGCGGTATTCCTACAGGCTTTAGAGATATTGACGATGTAACTCAGGGCTTGCAGCCAGGTCAGATGATTGTTGTGGCTGGCCGTCCTGCAATGGGTAAATCTACTCTTGGCGTGGATTTTGCGCGTTCCGCAGCATTGCATAATAATCTCACTACCGTTATTTTTTCCTTGGAAATGAGCAAAACAGAGTTGGCTCAGCGTATTATTTCTGCAGAAACCAACATTCCGTTGGCTGCTCTTCGCCGAGCAGATGAGATTACGCCTGAGCGGTGGAATGAGCTTAATGGCTTCTGGGATAAAATGCAAAACGCTCCTCTTTTTATTGACGATTCGCCGAATATGAGTTTGATGGAAATTCGCTCTAAATGCCGCCGCTTAAAGCAGACTAATGATCTGAAGCTGGTTGTTATCGATTACCTTCAGCTGATGACGTCGGGTAAACACGTAGAGTCTCGTCAGCAAGAGGTTTCTGATTTTTCGCGTGCGTTAAAGTTGCTTGCTAAGGAGCTTGAGGTGCCGGTTGTGGCTTTGTCACAGCTTAATCGTGGTCCTGAAATGCGTGGTGACCGAAAGCCAATGATTTCTGATTTGCGTGAATCTGGTTCTATTGAGCAGGATGCAGACGTAGTGTTTCTTGTACACCGTCCGGAATTTTATGACAAAGAAGACCGCCCAGGTGAAGCAGATATTATCATGGCAAAGCATCGTAATGGCCCAACGGCTACATTTAATTTGGCGTTCTTTGGAGCAACTTCAAAATTCAAGGATATGGCACCTGATTTCCAACAAGGAATTTAGAATTATAGGAAGTCTGGGAATTTTAAGGAATCTAAAGATTCTAGGAAATCCGGAGAAGTGAATTTATGACTTTGAAATTTTTGGCATCCTTAACGCCTGCGTTTGGTAAGGCGGTTAAAGCTGCAGCTCGTTTACGTGGTGGCGGTACAGCTTTCCCAGGAAAAGTTGTGGAGCAAGTAGACAAAGACTTTCTTGCGCGTACTCTTGCTCAGCTTCCCTATGGGGTTATTCTTGTCTCGGGTACGAATGGCAAAACCACTACAACTCGTATTATTGCTTCTATTTTGAGTAATTTAGGGCTGAGAGTTTTCACAAATCCCACAGGCTCTAATTTCACTCGCGGCGTTGTGTCCGCACTGATTGACCGTGTGGATATGAGCGGAAAAATTGATGCCGATATCGCCGTTCTTGAGCTTGATGAGGCTTATGCGGTACATTTTGTGAAGCAAGTGAAGCCACGGTATTCCCTGCTTTTGAATGTTATGCGAGACCAGCTTGACCGTTTTGGTGAGATTGATACCACTGCACGAATGCTTGCTCATGCTGCCGAAGCAACTTCTGGCATTGTGATTTTGAACCGCGAAGACCCTCGTATTGCTGCTCTTTTAAGCAAAGTGAATACTGAAGAGGGTGCTTCGATTCGCTATTTTGGATTAGCTGATAATCTCACTCGATTTTTCCCAACAGATGACACTATGCACGCCGATGACAGTGCAGGAAATTTGCCACTTAGCCATTTTGAGCCGGCTGATGTAACGCTTACTGCTGTTGATGGTCACACTGCCACTTTCCGCATGGATGGTGAAGATATCACTACACAGCTCAAGCTCGAAGGCGTATATAACCTCTTCAATGCGGCAGCTGCGTTAAGTGTAGTACGTTCAGTAGTTGCTGATAACAATCTCACATTCTCGAATCAACAAATGGTTAATGCCCTCAGTAGCGTGACTCCAGCTTTTGGCCGCGGAGAAACCATTATGGTGAACGGCACTCCTGTTGAGTTGATTTTGGTAAAGAACCCGATGGGATTCCGCTTGTCTTTGCAGTCTTTTGAAGCAGACGGTCACAAAACTATGATTGTGATTAATGATCAGTATGCTGATGGCCGCGATATGAGCTGGCTATGGGATGTTGATTTTGCGTCTCTACAGAAAACAGGCGTTGCCATGGTCTCTGGAGTGCGAGCAACGGATATGGCTTTACGCTTAGCTTACGATGAAGTGCCTGTGGGAGTTGTGAATGATGATATTGAGGCTGCTGTGAAGGAATTCGTGGCAAGTAACCCAAATATTCCAAAGCACATTTATTGCACGTATACATCAATGCTCAAAGTGCGTAGTGTGATGAGCGAACTAGCTGAAGTAGAAGATGTGGGGTTGTAAAAATGGTTGAAAATCAGCAGCCGCGTGTTCTTGACATCGTATCTTTATATCCCAAGGATATGAATATTTACGGCGATTCTGGCAATGTGAAAACCTTGGAGCTACGCGCAAAACTCATGGGATTCACGCCAATCGTGCACAAATATAATCAAGGTGATACATGGCCACAGCAGGTGGATATTGTGCTCGGTGGCGGTGGTCAAGATCATGGTCAAAGTGCTATCAGCGATGATCTTTTCAAGCGTTCAGATACTTTGCATCAGCTTGCAGAAAATGGTGTGCCCATGCTCGTGATTTGTGGGCTGTACCAGCTATTTGGTGAGTATTTTGAAACTGTTGAGGGAGAAAAGCTACCTGGAATCAATCTGCTCGGAGTGCACACAGTCGGTCAAGACGTTCGAATGATTGGTAACTTAGTGGAGCATACTCAGGAGTTCGGCGATGTGATTGGGTATGAAAACCACTCTGGGCAGACTTTTCTTCATGATGGAACGCATGCATGGGGTACAGTTGATGCAGACCGCACGGGCAATAATGGTGAAGATCACACCGAAGGTGCTCGTATTTATAACGTAATTGGCACATATTTGCATGGTTCGATGCTGCCTAAGAACCCAAAGGTGGCTGATTTCCTTATTTCAACGGCTGCAACAAACCGCTACGGCACAGTTGAAATAACGTCGACCTCTGAGCAGAAATCCCAGTTAGCAGCACTTGATGCAGCTGCTGCGCGCGCAATGAAAGTAGCAGCAAGTAGGCCGCGCTAGGGAGGTTCTAAGCCTACGTTGCATAAATATTTTGAAATAGGTGAAAGTTCTTGTGACATCTGAAATGAAGCCATTCTGCAAGTGGGCGGGCGGTAAAAGTCAATTATTAGATCAATTGGATTTGCGCAAGCCAGAAGATTTTGAGGGGTATTTTGAACCTTTTGTAGGTGCGGGAGCAGTTCTTTTTCACTTTGCAGAAGAGGGCGCGGTCATTAACGATATTAATGTGCAGTTGATTAATACCTATATGATGATTAGAGATCACTGCGTTGAGCTGATGGAACTCATTGATTTCCTTGACAAAAAAATCAAGGGTGATGCGCCGAAAGATTTCTATTATGAATGTAGAAATCGATACAATGAGAAGCTTACTAAAGAAGAGCAAGATGTTGAGCAAGCGGCTTTGTTTATCTTCTTGAATAAGCATTGCTTTAATGGTCTTTATCGTGTGAATTCTAGAGGGTTGTTTAACGTCCCTTTTAATAATTCACAAGCAGATTCATACGATGCACGAAATTTGTCTTTGATCTCAGAGTATTTGAAAAAAATTGAGATAAAAACTGGAGATTTTGAGCGTGCTGTTCAGAGTGCACAGTCTGGGGATTTTGTATTTCTAGATAGTCCGTATGTCCTGCTGAATGCTAATTCATTTGAGGCATACAGTAAAGAGGGGTTTTCTCGAGAGGATCATGAACGTTTAGCTCAACTATTTGTCGAGCTTGATAAGCGTGGCTGCTACTGTATGTTAACTAATCACAACACAGATCTCATCAGAAGCTTGTACAAGAATTTTGACATTGATACTGTTCCTGTAAAACGTATGATTAGCTCTAAAGCAAGTGCACGTACGGGTGAAGAAGTGATCATCAGGAACTATTAGTCAGCAGGTAGATGAGGAGAGGTCAAATGCAGAAGTACTATTCTGAAGACTTCGGAGAACTGTACCTTGGTGATTGTTTTGACATTCTTCCCAAATTACCTAGGGCAAGTGTAGACGTAATTTTCGCCGATCCCCCGTATTTCCTTAGTAATGGTGGAATTACATGTAGCGGTGGGCGTCAAGTATCAGTTAATAAGGGTACATGGGATGAAGGGTATTCTTTAACGCAAAAGCATGCCTTTAACAGAAGATGGATTCGTCGTTGTAAGCGTGTACTGAAAGATTCTGGAACAATTTGGATTTCTGGAACGTTCCATAATATTTATTCCATTGGGATGGCGCTGGAGCAAGAAGGCTTTAAGATTCTTAATAATATTACATGGCAGAAAACTAACCCCTCACCTAATCTCGCATGCAGAAGTTTTACCCATTCAACTGAGACAATATTGTGGGCAAAGAAAGATTTGAAAACTGCTAAGCATTACTTTGACTATGCCACTATGAAAGAAATCAACGGTGGCAAGCAGATGAAAGATGTTTGGACTGGCTCACTCACCAAAAAATCTGAAAAATCAGAAGGTAAACATCCCACTCAAAAACCAGAGTATCTACTCGATCGTATTATTACTGCGTCGACACGGCCTCAAGACGTTATTCTGGATCCTTTTCTTGGTTCTGGGACTACTGCAGTTGTAGCGAAGAAATTGCAGAGAAGATTTATTGGGATTGAGAAAGAAGAAGATTACGCTCAGATAGCTGTTCGTCGACTCAGGTTGATTGATGCTAGTATTTCGACTACTGATTCGCACAAAGATAGAGAGATTCAACGTTGAACCCGTGAAGAGAGGAGAACCAATGCAACAGCGTGATTTTGAAGAATGGCTTAAAACTTTTCGAGTGAGCATTGCTACTTACCAATACTATGTTGATTTCAGTAAGGTCTACTCAAATGTAAAAGAGATAAAAGTTGAGCTCAATATTCTCAATTCGTTAATTGGTTCTCAAACTATTGAAGAAGATTTTCGTAAACTAGCTACTAAATATCCTGAGATTCTTAAATGTATTCCAATTCTCTTGGCTGTTCGCAGTCGGGAAATTTTTGCTGACAATAGAAATTTCGTTTTCAACGAAGATATGGATATTGATGATGCGTCGCTATTCTTGCGTGAAACTGGTCTATTTGATCTTATGAGTGAACATATTACAAAAGACTTAGTTGATTACGTGACCGGCATCGAAACAGGGCTGGATAGTAATGCAAGAAAGAATCGCGGTGGAGATTTGATGGAAGACTTGGTCGAAAGCTTTATCAAGAAAGCCGGGTTCGTGGCCAATAAAGATTACTTTAAAGAGATGACATCGAAGGAAATTGAGACTAAATGGGGAATCGACCTTTCAGCTTTAACAAATGATCAAAAAGCGAAGAAACGCTTTGACTTTGTGATTAAAACAGAGGAAATGATCTATGCGATCGAAGCTAATTTCTATGCGAGTGGAGGATCAAAATTAAACGAGACAGCACGCAGCTACAAGATGATAGCGGAAGAAGCTAGGAGTATTTCAGGTTTTAGTTTCATATGGATAACTGATGGCTTAGGCTGGGAGTCTGCGAAGAGAAATCTTGAGGAAACTTTTGACGATGGTGCGAATATATACAACATTAGTGAGCTAGATAAGGGATTGTCTATCTTTACGAATAACGAGTAATTTTCACATCGCAAAACGCAGTAACAGATAGCCGGTTGCAAGCACAGTGCTCACTAGCATCATAGGGAATCCATACTTAGTGAATGATGCAAACGTGATGGGGTAACCGGCTTTTGTGCTAATACCAGAAAGTACAACGTTTGCCGAGGCTCCGATTAGGGTTCCGTTGCCACCTAAGCAAGCTCCCAAGGAGATAGCCCACCACAAAGGTACAACGTCAATTCCTTGAGACTGCATAGTGATAATAATCGGAATAAGCGTTGCAACGAACGGAATGTTATCCAGAATTGAGCTAATAAGCGCGCTCGCCCACAGCAGCACGAGCATAGTAACAACAGTATTGCCTGCAGTGACGTTTGTAAGCCATGTGGCAATCGTGGTGATGAGACCGGTTTCGGAGAGTGCTCCAACAATCACAAATAATGCCATGAAGAACCCGATCGTTGTCCATTCCACTCCAAGCATTGCCTTCTCAACATCGCACTGGCTAATCAGCATGAGGATAGCTGCTGCGGCTAAAGCAATTGCCGATGACTCAATCCCCAAAGTTCCATGCAACGCAAAAGCAATGGCAATAAGCACAATCATCACAACGCTTTGCTTGAAAACCTTAGAATTTTTGATGGCCTCGTTTTCGTCGAGAAGCATAATACGGTCGCGGTGACGTTCACCCGCCTTCATATCTGGGCGCTTAGCAAACAGGAAGTAGAAAATCACCAAGAACACAGCCATGATAATGACGGTGATTGGCCCGTTAATCTCAATGAAATCGAGGAAATCTAGGCCAGCGCGCGATCCAATCATAATATTTGGAGGGTCTCCAATAAGAGTTGAGGTGCCGCCAATGTTTGAAGCCATAATTTCCGCAAGAAAGTAAGGAATTGGATTAATCTTCATCAATTCGCAGACGGTTAAAGTCATTGGCCCAACAAGCAGAACAGTTGTGACGTTATCGAGCATTGCAGAGAGAACGAACGTTACAATCACAAATGCTATGAGAAGACGCCACGGATCTGCTTTAGCGATTTTTGCAGCTTTAATTGCAATGTACTCGAATAATCCTGTTTCGCGTGCAATTGAAACAAAAAGCATCATGCCCACAAGCACGCCAATGGTATTGAAATCGATGTGGTTAACCACGTTATCTACTGGAACAATGCCAGTAATCACGAGGAAAACGGCACCAGCGAGAGACACAGCCGTACGGTGAGCTTTTTCTGTGGCGATAAAAATCATCACCACAATAAAAACAGCGAGAGCAACTATCTGTGGAATCGTCATAATTCTCCATCATTGGCCGATGGACTATTGCATTTATATACCATGTCGAATATGAGGAGAGGTTGCTCTAGATCCCTGAATATCAGCAAATCTACTCTCATCAATTGTAGAGGGAATAGTTCATTGACCTGTTAACTTCTGTAATCGATACGTGACCAATGCTAAAACCCATATAAAAGAAATGTCAAGCGCAATACTGAGTCTTTGAGATTACGCTTGACATAAAACTTAGATAAGTATGTGTTCTTTGTTGTGTTACCTATGGAGTTCCTTATTGAGGTCTTGAGCACGACGGCGTGAAATCAGTATGGAAATCCCCCAGATAATAACGTAGACGATTGCAAATTCCACAAAGAAAGTCAGAGCATTCACAAGCGAAACGCTAAGCCATCCTGTAGCAAAAGCGATGATTGTAGAACCTGCCCATGTGATGAGAAAGTGAGCGGCTGTAGCTTGCGTAATACCCCAATCCAAAGGATTTTTGGTAAAGATCCAATAGCTGGAAAGAGCAAACATTGCGCCCATAATCATCCATAGTAAAGCGCTGACTACAAATGCAGTGGCTAGTGAATCGAATTGAGAAGTCCATGATGGTCTACTTGGAAGAACGATGGTTGTACTTCCTGAGAGAAAATTGGAGAGAACCATCATCCAGAAGCCGATGAATATACCATAAATCGCGCCATTAAGACTAATCCAAAAGCTTGCAATTACTGGGTTTTTCATAATAAATACCTTTCCTTGAATTTGAAGTATGAAGTTTAAGAGCGAGAAATGAGTCGGGCTTTGATAATGCTGATATAGCGAGCAGAGACTTTGACTTTTGACCCGTCGCGCAAAATTGCAATGTAATTACCAGCCAAATTCACGTCAAAGCGAGTGATTGCCTGCATGTTCACGATTGCGTTGTTACTTATACGTACAAATAATGAGCTATCAAGTTGATAATTCAATGCCTTGAGTGTGAGGTTAATGTGCCAGTCTTGCTTTGCGTAGCGGGCATAAACTTTCTTATTAAGCGCATAGAAGTATGCAATACTTTTAACGGGAATAATTGAACTCTGTGAGCCGAAAGTTCCAGAAATCATGTCCAGATAATTTTCTGAGCTGGAATCAGAGGTATCACTGCTAATTTCCTCAAGTATATGAATAGCTTGATTGATTTCGGCCGAACGGTGTGGCGCAACAATGAGCGCGAAAGGCTCAATTACTGCATCAGACTGCTGGAAGTTGACTTTCATATTCATCCCCTTCTCTTCTTCTCTTCATGTTGAATATTGTTGTGTTTGATACTTTTACTGTAATTTCAATGAAAAATTCTCACCACTATATCGTGATAAATACGGCAAAATCCTCGATACCTGTAGCAAATTTAGGGATTTTCTCAATCATTGTGAAAGATTTATTGTGTAATATGCGAGTACATCGCTTGTAGTGCTTGCAGTGGAGCCTAGCGATGGATGAGGAAATAGTTTTATCCGTGAGGTATTGATGAAGCACTATCCGCATAATTCTGATCTTGAAGTTATTGATTTGAGTCAGGGGCCGTTTGCAGTGCAACGCATTACGTGGGATAAAAATGTGGATGCAAACGGCGTGATGCGTAATGTGCTCGATCGTTGGCACCCAGCCCTTGAAGTTGTGTACACGCTGATTGGCAATGCTGTGCACTATGTGGATGGTAAAACATATAGAGCACACCCTGGTTCTGTTCTTGTTATCAATTCAGGGAGTGTTCACAGAGTTATTTCAGATATTGCAGCGTATTCGAAATATCCTAAAGATACAACCGTTGCTGTTGTTTTCCACGTGGATATTAAATATTTAACGTGGCTGATTCCTAATTTTGAAGAGAAGTATTTTCAACCAACGTTAGCTAAAGATGATGTGCGTGAAGCTGTGGCGATGAGGAACATGGCTGAAATCAGCGATGATGTTGAACTGCATAAAGACTACATACAGCTTAAATTATCAAGTTTTGCAAATAATCTGCTCTATACTCTATGCGTCAATAGGCTTGTTTCGCGCGCTGATGCAGTAACTGCAAAGCACAGGAAAAATATGGATAGACTTCGAGAAATTTTGCAGTATATTAACGAGCATTATCAGGAGCGTATTAGTCAGCAGTCGGTGGCTGCCCATTTTTATTTCACAAAAGAGTATTTCTCGCGCTTCTTCAAATTGAACACGGGAATGACTTTTGTTGAGTATCTTTCTCGCAGAAGACTGCAGGAAGCTACACGATTGCTTCAAGAGACGGATGATTCAATATCTTCAATAGCGCAAGAATGTGGATTTTCTGATTCGCGTGGTCTTATTAACACATTCCGTAAATTCTTTGAAATTACGCCACTCCAATACCGTCTACAGTATAGAAAAGATGAGTCTAAAATCAATTCAGAAAATATAAAAGTGCAATAAAACGTAATTTTTCGGTTAATAGCCACTGCTGCTTTTTTGTTTTAATCTGCCTATTGTCAAAAATGTGCACGGAGTTGCTCCCGTGTTGAACGTTTTTCCTAACGGGTTACTCTTATGAGTTTTCAAGATACGAGGAGGTAACTTGAGATGGCATTAGAAGCGCAGGAAATGCAAAAGCTTCCTATGTGGAAGAAAATAGCTTACGGAAGTGGGGCTGCAGGAGGCAATGTAGTTAGCACCCTTCTTGCTCGTATGACGCGCGATTCAGAAGACCGCACTACCACTTCCACGGTATCTTCAATTTGCAATAATCTTGCAGGCTTAGTTATTGGCACTATGATCAGCTGGCTTGAATTGTGAATGTTGGCTGGGCTTGGACTGGCTTGATTCTTGGCGTTATTGCCTGCGTTTTGGTGCTTATTCCAGGCCTTACTATCCAAGAGAAAATTGGCATGGAAGAACCTGCTGTAGCAGCAAAGAAGCCAGAAGCTTCATTCAAAGAACAGCTTCCGGCTGTTGTGAAGAATCGTTATTTCTGGACTTGCTTGATTGTTGGCGCACTTGTGCTCTTCATGAACGCAAACGCAATCGCATCCATGGTTTATTACTGCAACGTTGTTCTTCAAGATCCTTCCTACATGACCATGCTGATGAGTATTGGGCAGTTCCCTGGCATTGTGGTTCTGCTCTTTATGCCATGGTTCTCTAAGCATTTCTCGAAGCGTGCTTTCATGGCAACTGGTGCAGCATTCCTGATCGTCGGCTTTGCATTAGTTGGGCTTGCTGGAACAAGCAGCACAATGCTTCTTATTGGTACTATTTTTCCGTTCTATTGGAACAGGCCCAATGTTTGCAGGCCTTTCACTAGGCGCTCCTGAAAAGGAGGCAGCAGCTATCTAAAACGAAGATAGTAAAAACTAATAGACCAACGAGACTAACAAAATTATCAATAAACCAATAAGACTAGGGCATTCCACAGAACGGAATGTACTAATACGAAAATGCGTGTGGCTGCTTTCTCCCTTGGTAGCCACACGATACATTGATATAGCGGAAAGGCACATAATGAGCTTGACATTTGATCCAACAAAGTATGAAGTACACACTCTTGAGCTTGACGGAAAAACACTGGTATACCGTTCTTTTGAAGATATTTCTTATATAGAAAACCCTGTTATTGCTGATTTCCAGAAGCTAAACGTGTATGTTCCTGAAGCTTTCTATGCTGATGAATCTGATGTTCAAGGCAAAGGCATCGGTGTTGGTGCTTACACTATTTCTAATGCACCTATTTTTCTGCCAAACACAGTAGGCGGCTACATGCCTGGTCCGCGTGAACTTCCTGGAGTTAATCAGTTTATGGGTGGGCCAAACACTACATTTATGGCTTTGCTCCGTGGTTACGCAGTGGTTTCACCTGGCGTTCGTGGCCGTGGTCAAAAGAGTAGCGACGGCAAGAATTTGGGAGTTGCCCCGGCGGATATTTGTGATTTAAAGGCTGCCGTTCGTTTTATTCGTCACAATGCGAGCGTGATTCCTGGCGACACAGAGAAAATTATTTCTAATGGCACGAGTGCTGGCGGAGCAATGTCATCTCTGCAAGGTTCTACTGGAAATCACGCAGATTATGAACCTTATTTGAAAGAAATGGGTGCTGCCGATGAGCGTGATGACGTATTCGCATCATCTTGCTACTGCCCAATTACTAATCTCGATCATGCAGATATGGCATATGAGTGGGAATTTAACGGCATCAACGATTACCACCGCACTCGCATGATTCCTCCAACTGAAAAGGGAGGAAAACCAACATTTGAGCCAGTTGATGGAGAAATGACTGAAACTCAGTGCAAGCTGAGCGATGAACTCAAGCCGTTATTCCCCGAATATTTCAACTCTCTTGGGCTCACCGATGAAGATGGAACTCCTTTAACGCTCGATACTGACGGCAGCGGTAATTTTGTAGATTATATTCTTCGCAATGTGCTTGCATCTGCGCAGAAAGAGCTTGATAAGGGCACAGATTTAGCTGCAGATGAGAAAGTTACAGCGTGGCTCACTATTGAGGATGGCAAGGCAGTATCTGCGGATTGGAAAGGCTATGTTGCATTTCGTACTCGTATGAAGCAGACTCCAGCCTTTGATTCCGTCACCTTAGGAACTCCAGAAACTGAGCTCTTTGGAACGGCTGATATTTTTGAGAAGCATTTTAGCGAGTTTAGTGCCGCACACGATGAGGCTGGTGCGCAGCTTGCGGATTCGCATATCATCAAGATGATGAACCCAATGAACTATATTGACGATCCTCAGGCTACAAAGGCTCAGCATTTCCGCATTCGTCATGGAGCAGTTGATCGGGATACATCTTTGGCTATTTCGAATATGCTTGTGTTTAAGCTGAAGAACGCAGGAATAGATGCACAGCTCGCTCACCCATGGGAGATTCCGCACGCAGGTGATTATGACTTAGATGAACTTTTTGCTTGGATTGATGAAATCTGTGCGTAAGCATATGAAGAGTACGTGCGTGAAAAGAATCTGTGCGCAAGAAAGGATCGCATAATGGCAAATAATGTTGATAGTCTTCGTTCTGCCTTGGAACTATTGAAATCTATGCCTGGTCAGCTTATTGAAACTGATGTTGAGGTAGATCCTTCGGCAGAGCTTTCAGGAGTTTATCGCTATATCGGCGCTGGTGGTACTGTTGCCAGGCCGACTCAAGAAGGCCCTGCAATGATTTTCAACAATGTTAAAGGGCATCCTGGTTCTCGTGTCGCAATTGGTCTTATGGCTAGCCGCAGTCGAGTAGGAGCTTTGCTGGATTGCAATCCGCAAGATTTGGGTAAGAAGCTCTATCATTCTGTTGATAATCCCGTTGAACCTATTGTGATTGACGGGCCTGCTCCATGCCAAGAGGTTGTGTATAAAGCAGACGATCCTGATTTTGATTTAAATAAGCTTGTTCCAGCTATCGAAATCGGCTCTTGCTTTGAAGCCCCAACCACTCCAATGGGTTACGACGAGCTTGCAGTTGCGGGTGCGCTGCGAAATAAGCCGGTTGAACTTGTGCAGTGCTTGACTGTTAACCAGCGCGCGGTTGCAAATGCTGAGTATGTAATCGAGGGAGAAGTGATTCCTGGTGTGCGTGTTACGGAAGATCAGAACTCACACACCGGTTACGCAATGCCAGAATTCCCGGGTTACACTGGCCCAGCAAGTGATCAATGCTGGATGATCAAGGTAAAAGCTGTTACAACTCGTAAGAATCCTATTATGCAAACCTGCATTGGGCCGTCTGAAGAGCATGTTTCTATGGCTGGCATTCCAACTGAAGCAAGTATTTACGGCATGATTGAGAAGGCTATGCCAGGCCGTTTACAGAATGTATACTGCGCAACTCCTGGCGGCGGTAAGTTTATGGCTGTACTTCAATTCAAGAAGCTTTCTGCCTCTGACGAAGGCCGCCAACGTCAAGCTGCATTGCTTGCATTTAGTGCTTTTGCAGAGCTTAAACATATCTTTATCGTGGATGAAGACGTAGATTGTTTCGACATGAAAGACGTTATTTGGGCAATGAATACGCGCTTCCAAGGCGACGCAGACATCGTGACGATCCCAGGTGTGCGTTGCCATCCTCTCGACCCATCAAACGATCCGACATGCTCTCCTTCCATTCGAGATCATGGCATCGCGTGCAAAACTATTTTCGACTGCACAGTGCCATACGACCAGAAGTATCGCTTCCATCGTGCACGTTTTCTCGAAGTAGACCCAACTCACTGGGTGCCGGACTATAAGGCCTAAAGGATGGTGAAGATAAGTAATGAATTCCACTCCCGATAATCTGCATCACGCTACTGCTTTCACTGCTTCAAAACGCTAGCAAAGCCGGAAAAGCGCATTGTCGTGGGAGCCACGGGCGCTAGTGGTTTGCCGCTTACCGTGGCTGTGCTGAAGATTATTCAGCAGGCAGAGGGCTTCGAATCTGTGCTCATTGTAAGCCGGAGTGCTGAAGTAACGCTACGACATGAAACGGGTTTGGGAGTGGATGATTTACGCTCGCTCGCAGACATCAATTTTGATCCGACTGAGATTGGTGCTGGCCCAGCAAGCGGCTCTTATAAGACTGAGGGAATGGTTGTGGTACCGTGCTCAATGAAAACTCTTGCAGGCATTCACAGTGGTTTCTCTGGTTCGCTCCTTCTGCGGGCAGCGGACGTGACTATGAAGGAACAGCGTCCGCTAATCTTGTGCACGCGTGAAAGCCCACTCAGCGCAATTCATCTACGTAATATGCAAGAGCTCTCCCTTGTGCCAGGAGTTCGCATTGTTCCACCAATGATGACTTTTTATGGCAATTGCTCCTCGGTTGAAGAGATGACCTATGGGGTTGCTGCTCGCCTGCTCATGCCATTCGGCATTGAAGCCCCAGGCTATAAGCGTTGGAATGGCTTAGAGAATGAGTGAGGATGAGTGAATAAGTGAGGAAGAAGCAGTGATTAAGCCGCAGAATTTTGATTTAAATCTTACTTTTTCTCAGTGCTCAGTTCGCCTTGAACCGCTCGGAAAAGACGTTCTTATTACGATTCGTGGGGGAGAGCGTCGCCACATCGGTTCCGTTGTGCTCTCAATTCCTCGCCCCTCATTGAGAGGAGACGGGAGCACTAGTGCTACATCGTCAATTCTCAACGTTACCGGTCATAAAGATGAGTACATCTGCCGCCTACTTGCGGAAAACGTTGCGGCTTCACTTAATACAAATGTAGTTTGCATTGGTGGGTTTCACGTCGATAATATTTCTCAAAATCAGATTGATGAGCTTTTAACAGAGATAAGAAAATTAGGCAATCACACTAAGCTTAAATAATCTTTATTTAAAGCATTTGGGAAAGTACTTTTCAAATACTCGCGGGTGAGCGATCACTTTGTTCGAAGTGGTGAACAAAGTGTTAGAGAAAACGATATTGTCTGGAATGATAAAGAACTTTTCCTTCCTAAAAACCGAGAATCCTAGAAAATCTAGAATCTTAGAAAATAAAATATAAAAAATTCCGCATAGGTTTGGACTGAATCCATTCCCGTGCGGAATTATTTTTTGCAATTTTGCGATACTGAAACTTTACTTTAGTTCGTTTACTTCAGTTCGAATTTGCCTTAGCTTGAATCTACTCCAATTCGAATGCGCCAGTGTAAAGCTGGTAGTACTGACCACGCTGTTCAATGAGCTGATCGTGAGTACCGCGCTCAATAATGCGGCCGTGATCCATCACCATGATGACATCAGAATTGCGCACGGTGGAGAGGCGGTGTGCAATAACGAAAACGGTGCGACCTTCCATCAGCGCATCCATACCGGCTTGAACAATTTCCTCGGTTCGAGTGTCAATGGAGCTGGTCGCTTCGTCGAGAATCATCACTGGAGGGTCTGCCACTGCTGCGCGCGCAATGGAGATGAGCTGGCGTTGGCCTTGGGAGAGCCCTGAGCCGTCGCCTGAGAGAATAGTGTTGTAGCCGTGAGGAAGCATGCGGATAAAGCCGTCTGCATTCGCAAGTTTTGCAGCCTCAATGCATTCGTCATCTGTAGCATCCAACTTGCCATAACGAATATTGTCCATTACGGTTCCAGTGAAGAGATTTACATCTTGCAGCACGATGCCAAGAGAGCGGCGCAAATCGTTCTTATTGATATCAGCAACATTGATTCCGTCATAGAGAATCGAACCTGAAGAAATATCATAGAAACGATTAATCAGATTAGTGATTGTGGTCTTACCTGCACCTGTTGCGCCCACAAGAGCAACCTTTTGGCCTGGCTTAGCATACAAGGTAATGTCGTGCAGAATCTGATGGTCTGAGTTGTAGGAGAAGTCCACGTGGTTGAAGCGAATGTCACCACGAAGCTCGGTGTAAGCACTTGCTTCCTTCTTCGCACGCTTGCCCGTGAGCTCGCTAATCGCATTCATTTGGCCAGAGCTGAGAGTCACAGACTCATTACGAGCCTTACTGATTTCAGCTACGTCCTGATGCACGTGCACGCCCTGAGGAATGCGCCATACCCAGTGGTCGGTGCGCTTAGAAGCTTCGGTGATTGTTCCGTCGTCATGAATACGAGCGTTGACCAGTTGAACCTTGCCATCGTCTTTTTCAACTTCTTCATTCAGAAGCTCAAAGATTCGAGAAGCACCAGCCAGAGCCATTAACACCATGTTGAACTGATTAGAAATTTGGCCAATTGGGTTGATGTAGCTGCGGCTTAACGTCAGGAAGGAAACCAGAGTTCCCAAAGTGAGGGTTACTGCGCCAGTCAGCGCAAAGTTCGGGAATTCATTCAAGCTTGCGCCAGCGCCGAGAATAGCAATAATTACGTAAAGCAAATAACCCATATTGCCCACAACTGGCATGGTGATGTTACCAAAAGTATTTGCTTCAGCAGAAGCCTCATATAACGAGCTGTTCTTCTCGTCAAAAGCCTTCTGAGTGGCTTCTTCGTGGGTGAATACTTTGATGACTTTCTGGCCATTAATAGCCTCTTCAACGAAGCCATTCACTTCGCCGATTTCGCGCTGCTGAATCATGAAGAATTTACCAGAATGCGTTGTAATTGAGCGCATAATCCATAGCAAAAGCACGGTGTAAGCAAGCACAAACAAGGCCAGAGGAACACTGAGGAAAAGCATTGCGATGTAAGCAACTACCACGGTGACCAGTGAGGAGAACATTTGTGGGAGACTCTGTGAAATGGCTTGGCGCAAAGTATCCGTATCGTTGATGTAGTAGCTCATCACATCGCCATGCTGATGAGTATCAAAGTAACGAATTGGCAGAGCTTGCATATGCTCAAACATTTCGTCACGAATAGTCTTCAACGTGCCCTGTTCAACAGTTACGAGAATGCGCTGATAAATCAGAGTTGAAATAACGCCCAGCGCATAAATCACAGCCATGCCACCAAGAGCACTCAGCAGAGGAGCGAAGTCTGTGCTGCCCTGAGAAATCATAGGCAGAATGTAGCTATCGATAAGGGTTTGCACAAAGAGAGCCATTCCAGCATTTGCTGCAGCGCCAATCAAAATGCATACAACAATAATGAACAGCTGAATCTTATAGTGGAAAATATATTTCAGCAGACGAGGCAAAGTGCCTGGACGAACAGAAGACTTGCGGTTAGGCTTACTCACTGATAGCACCTCCCTTATTCTGAGATTCGTAAATACTTCGATATTCAGCAGAACTCTTCATTAATTCTTCGTGTGTTCCGCGGTCCGCAATACGGCCGTTCTCCATCAAAATAATCTGGTCGGCATGCTCAACAGAACTTAAACGCTGAGCAATGATAATGGTTGTAGTGTCTGGAATCTCAGTTTTGAAAGCTTCACGAATCAAACTATCTGTTTTGGTATCTACTGCAGATGTTGAATCATCGAGCACGAGAATCTTCGGCTTTTTCAACAGTGCGCGAGCAATACACAAGCGCTGCTTCTGACCACCGGAAACATTGGTACCGCCCTGATCTATATGAGTTTCATACTTATCGGGCATCAGTTGAATAAATTCATCGGCCTGAGCAAGTTTCGCAGCGTGCTGAATCTCCTCATCAGTAGCGTTTGGATTTCCCCAGCGTAGATTCTCAGCAACAGTGCCCGTAAAGAGCACATTCTTCTGAAGAACCATTGCAACGCTATCGCGCAAAGTGTCAAGGTTATAGTGCTTTACGTTATGTCCACCTACGCACACATTGCCTTCAGAAACATCGTACAAACGAGGAATCAGCTGCACAAGCGAAGACTTTGCACTACCAGTGCCGCCCACAATTCCCACAACAGAGCCTGAAGGAATAGTCAAGTTGATATCGCTTAAAACAGGTGATTCAGAATCATCGGCATAGCGGAAGTTTACATTATGGAATTCCACTTCGCCGTTAGGAACTTCAGCAATAGGGGTAACAGGGTTGCTCACGGTGCTTTCCTCACGAAGTACTGCAGCTGTACGGCCAGCAGATGCACGAGAGATAATAATCATCACAAACACCATAGAAAGCATCATCATAGCCATCAAAATCTGCATAGTGTAGGTCAGCAGGGAGGTCAAATCGCCGGTAGTCATGCCCTTAGCAGCGTTATTACCAGAGCCAACAATCTGGTGAGCAGCCATCCAGCTCATGAACAACATTGCAACATAAATTGCGAGCTGCATCACAGGCATATTGAACGCCATTCGGAGCTCAGCCTTGCAGAAAATATCATAAATTCGCTGAGAAACACGGCGGAACTTACGGTTTTCATAGCGCTCGCGAGTAAAGCTCTTCACCACGCGCACGCCGAGCAGATTCTCTTCAACATCGCTATTCAAATGATCATAAGTATGGAACACGCGCACAAATAGTGGATGCACGCTCGCTCCAAGACCAATCAGAATTGCAATAAGGAAAGGAATAATTGCCAAATAAATAAGTGAAATTGAGTGGCTGATGCGGAAAGTGAAGATCCACGCGAAGATTGTCATTAGAGGAGCACGGAATGCAATTCGAATAATCATCTGATATGAATTCTGCAAATTTGTAATGTCAGTGGTTAGACGAGTTACAAGACTTCCGGTAGAGAAGCGGTCAATGTTGGTGAATGAGAATCCTTGCACCTTTTCAAAAAGATCATGGCGCAGATTCTTAGCAAAGCCAGCAGATGTTACAGCCGAAGTGCGTCCAGCTGCGATGCCGAAAAGAAGGGAACAGATTGCCACGGCAATGAGAATCAGTCCCCACTTCCATACGGCTCCCATATTGCCCTTTTCAATGCCCTGGTCGATGAGGTAAGCCATAAGTGTTGGAATCAAAACTTCCGTAATCACTTCGCCTGCCATCATGAATGGCGTGAGAATACTCGTAAATTTATATTCCCTCAGGCAATGTAAAAGTAGTTTGAGGTCACTCCACGAACCATCAGAATCGCCGTATGTTTGTTGCTCTTCAAGCTCGTCAAGGCGCTGCTGGGCTTCTAAAAATTCCTCGCTGGCATCTGTATGCTGTTGTGTTGATGCTGTTTGTTCGGCCATTATTCTCCTTCCTGTTTCGTCATACTCTTTGCGCTAGTTTTTGCGTTTTCTTGGGTGAAATTCAGTAAATTTTTTTGAATTGTTAGCATTACAGAGCGGAAAATTTCAAGATCTTGTCCAGTAATGCCTTGTACTACGGCTTTTTCAATTGTGTGACCGCTGTGGCGCACGCGCCGAGTAATCGCCCGAGCTGCTGGCGTGAGGCTCAACTGCAGACGTCGTGCATCATGCGGGTCTGGAATACGGTTAATCATTCCCTTTTCTTCCATACGTCCGATTACACGGCTTGCAGTAGAACGGGTAATAGAAAAAGCCTTTTCAATATCAGACTGGTATGTATCAAGTTTGCGGTGTTCGCGGTGTGCTATGAGCATGATAATCATGCTGTTATTGCCGGTGAGAATATCATCTTTGCCAGATAATTCAGCATTGATAACGCGGTCTAAAATATTGTTCACCACGCTTAACTGAGCGATTACCGGCAATGGATGATTCGAATGAGTATTTGAAAGATCTGATTGTTGTGTCAAATTTTCAATCATTCCAGCTACTCATCTCCTTAACAACTCAATTTTAAGATTCCAACTTGGCAAGTGTTGCGTCCAAGTGCTACACCAGTTATTTCAGCGATATCATTTATTACCAATTTATTCAGCGGGTTTATGCTACACCTTATGTTGTACATACAGCGGTTTATTTTTCGATGATTTTCGTAGAGCGAGATTATGAGAAAATTTGTTACTTTACTTAGGCTTTTTCGCTGTTATTTGTGTTCATATTTGTGCTTGTATGTGTGATTTTTAAGGTGCAAGAAATATTGAGGTGGAGTAATCTTGAACTACACGAATTATGTGAAGCACGCAAAAATGTAGAGCATACAGAATATGCAAAATCAAAGGAGATCATTATGGCTGGATTAGATTTTGATTCGTTGACTGATGGGTTGCGCACCGTTTTTCTTGCGGGTGTTGGAGCCGTAGCTCAAGGTGCCGAAAAAGGCAAGGAAGTAGTTGATGAGCTGGTTCGTAAGGGCGAGTTTACAGTTGATCAAGGCAAGGCTTTGAATACTGAGCTTTCACGTAAGGCAGCTGAAGGCGCAAAATCTGCTTTTACAAGTGCGAAGAACGTTGCGAGTGACGTGGAAGAAAACGCGTTGAAGGCTCGTATGTCTGTAATGACTGATGAAGAGCGCGCTACATTTGTGGACCGTGTGACAAAGCTTAATGAGGAAGTAGCAGCAAAGAAAGCAAAAGATGCTGGTGATGCAGCTAAAAGTACTGAAAGTGCCGAGGAAGCCGTAAATTCTGCAGAAGATGAAGCTTCCACTGAGTCTAAGTCTGAGTCTGATCCAGCCGAATAACCTAAATATTTTCTAAATATTTTGGGCAAAGAATAGCTTTATGTCAGATTCGCAACAACAGGAATCAACGCCAGCAAACGTGCGATATTTGCAGGAGCATAGTGACAGCAGCTCTCGCGAAAGATGGTATAAACAGCGCAGTCAAGGTCATGCAGGGCGACTTCTTCAGATTGCTTCGATAGCTCAGAAGTACGGAATTCCGGGGAAAATAACTCCGGAAGCACTTCGTCTTGCTCTTGAAGCGCTCGGACCAACTTTTGTGAAAGTGGGTCAGATTCTGTCGCTGCGTTCGGAAATTCTTCCAGAAGAATACTGTGCTGAACTTTCAAAGCTGCGCACGAATGTTGCTCCTATGCCGTTTAGTGTGGTCAGTGAGGTGCTTGAAGACGAATATCGCACTCCAGTTAGTGAGATTTTTGCCGAAATTAACCCAACTCCTTTGGGCTCTGCGTCGCTCGCGCAAGTACATCGTGCACGGCTCGTAACCGGTGAAGATGTTGCCATTAAAGTGCAGCGCCCAGGTGTACGCGAAACCATGGCTCAAGATATTGATATCATTCGCTCTGTGGCTGGCGTTGCCACCAAAGTTGCTTCTGATAGTGCTCAAATTATTGATTTTGCAGGCGTTGTAGACGAGCTGTGGGAAACTTTTCAATCTGAAACAGACTTTCTTGTTGAGGCTAAAAATCTCAAGGAATTTAAGGAATTCGCCAATAATTACGCTTATATGGATTGCCCAAAACCATACATGCAGTTGTGCACGCAGCATATTGTGGTGATGGACTATATTGATGGCATCCCGATTTTCGACGTTGACCGTTTGACTGCTGAAGGCTACGATCTTGAGGAAATTGGCACAAAGCTTGTTGATAACTATGCAACTCAGGTGCTAGACGAAGGCTTCTTCCATGCTGACCCGCATCCAGGCAATGTGCTTGTGCGAGGCGGTCAAATTGTGCTTCTCGATCTTGGCATGACTGGCCGATTGACGAGCAGTATGCGTGCGATGCTTAAGCAAATGATTTTTGCAGTAGCTCGTAAAGACTCTGCAGCCTTGGAAGAGGGATTGCTTAGACTTGCCAATGTTCCGGATCCATCGGTGATTAGCCATCCAATGTTGCTTTCGGAATTAGACACGATTATTGCTAACTATGGCTCTGTAGATCTCTCTGACCTTGATATTGCTGACTTTGTGATGGCGCTCGTTTCTTTGGCCTCTCGGCATGGTCTCAAAATGCCAGGAACTATCACCACGATTGCTCGAAGCCTTGTGACTCTTGAAGGTCTTGTAGACAAGTTCATGCCAAACGCCAATATGATTGAAATTATTTCTCAACATGTGGCACTCGCTCGTACTCCTGGGCAATACGTTAAGGAAGAGTCTCGTGATTTACTGCTTTCCTCTGCTCATGCGCTCAAAGGAACATTGGGGGCGTTAGAAGAAGCAAAAACTGTAACGCATATGCTCACACGCGGCCAATTGAAGGCGAATGTTGAGGTAGTGGGATCTGAGGAGCCGTTACGTCAAATTTCTTATATGTTTGATCGCTTGACGATGGCCTTAATTGTTGTTGGTCTTTACGTCGGCTCGTCCGTGGTATATTACGCGGGAATGAAACCAGTTATCCATGGAATACCCGTTGTGGGACTTATGGGATATGTTGTTGCATTCATATTGTCGGTGTGGATTGTGTGGGATATTTTTAGTAAAAATCGCAAACTTAAAAAGGCCTCTAAATCTCAATAGCTACAAAATAAAAACGGCCTCCCAGATTATTCTGAAAGACCGTTAGCGCCGTTTTTAATTATTGGCTTAATTATCCTTAATTTTTTATGTGATTTGCTTATGCAACAAATTTCAAGAAGGACTCTACCTGTGCGTTAATGCCGTTGGTGAGGTCTTCATCGAATTCGACAACGCCTGTGCCCCAAGCTGCACCCGGAATAGCAAGCTGTGCCTCAGCAGACTTATCAACATTCATACCAACAAAATCAAGCACAGCATTGAAATCAGAAACAGCCTTAACATCACTGTTGCCGCCGCTCATGCAGGAAACAGTTGCCTTGATGCCGTTGGAAACGCAGGTGCTGCGGTCTCCAGCTACGAGTGGGCGAGAAACCCAATCGACGAGATTCTTAACATATGGTGCATAAGTGTTGTTGTATTGAGGAGTGAAGAACCATACGCCGTCAGCAGCCTTGAACTCCTCACGAACGCGAGTTACTGATTCAGGAGCAGGGAACTCAGTATCTTGGTTCATGAATGGAACGTCAGAAAAATCGAGGAAAGAAACTTCCGCACGGTCTCCGATGAGTTCAGCTGCCTTGTTTGCAAGCTGCTGATTGAAACCGTTATTACGAGTGGAGCCTACCACCATAAGAATCTTCGTCATAGTAATCCTTTCAAAATCACGTCGAAGTTAGAAAACACAAGCATTGAGCACACCTAGATTTGTGAACATTCTGGTAGTTACATCCTATAGTCTCAAATTGAGAATAATGGAACTTTAGCCCACAGAGTATCTAATGCGATAAAGCTCACAACAGAGAGTAATAAGTAGGGTGAGAAAATTTAGTTAATGCTTAGTTGATGCTTAGCTGGCACTTGGTTGGTACTTAGTCGGCACTGACATTGCATTTAGTTCTTCTCGGCTGTTCGCGCGTTTTAGTAACGTATTGACCAGATATGAGAACCGGAGGAAACATGTCGCAGCCCCAAGCAACTCTACCCGAAGCGATTTTTTGGGATATGGACGGAACCCTGATGAATACCGAGCCGTATTGGGGGCAGTCGGAGCAGCGTTTGTTTGATATGTATGGCCTTGAATGGAAACCTGAGCTAGCTGCACGCTTGCAAGGCGGGTCTTTGGAATATGTTTCTAGCGAGATGCAAAAGGCGGGGCTTTCTCTTCCAACTGAAGAAATTGTTACGCAGATGGTGCAGTACGTGATGGATCGCGAGAGTGAAGCAATTCCGTGGACTGAAGGTGTGCTCGATGTGCTAACTTCTGCTCGTGACGCGGGGATTCCCTCAATGTTGGTGACCGGATCTCCACAATGGATGGCTCAGAATTTGATAAGTCAAGCCCCTGAAGGTGTTTTCGCTGGCTTTGTGTGCAATGATGATCCTATTCCGCATAAGCCTGAGCCTGATCCGTATTTCTTGGCTGCACAAAAGCTTGGCATAAGCAAGGCGAATATGAAAAATTGCCTTATCTTTGAGGATTCTATTCCAGGGCTGACCGCGGCACAGCGTTCAGGAGCAGTCGTAGTAGCGGTGACGGATTACTCCAGCAATGACAATTCCGATTCTGGGCTGCAATTTGCCACTATTCCTAATTTTGCTTCTGTGACGGTAGACTGGATTGCTGACATTATGAAGCAGGCTACCGAGATTGGTGCTGATAATCTTCTATAAACTCTAAGAATTGTTTTTGTGCAAATGATAAGGCTGAATCTTTACCAGCTTCCTTATAACACAGCACAATCGATGCTTGAACAGCAGGTTCAATTGGAATGATTCGCACGTCAGGATTTGACTGAGTGCCCTCTGGCAATATTTTGCGCATAAGGAATGCAACGCCAAGCCCTAGCCCCACGTATTCCACGATATTGCTAATTTGGCTATCTGTACCTACCACATGCGGCGTAAAGCCGTTGTCTCGGCACAATTGCACTGTTTCTTCGTATGGTCTAGAACCGTGTGGTTCCATAAAGAAGTCATCATCTTTAAAATCTGCCGGGCTCGCTTTCTTGGCTGATTCATGTGCAAGTTTATGACTACTGGGCACCACTGCCACCATAGAATCATTCGTTATAGGAATTTGTGCAAAATTATGTTGACCGCTGTAATTTTTGATAAAAGCAAAATTGCATCGGCCTTCGTTAAGCATCACTTCTAAATCTTCAGAACGACTAGTAAAAATGCGACATGGAATATTTGTCTGCTTGATGAATGCTGAAATAAGATTAGTTAAGCCATATTGAGTTGAAGAGGGAATAGTGCCAAGAATAATCCCCTCTTTAGTAGAAAATTGGCGGGCGAGTTGCATATTAAATTCGTCTTGCAAATCAGATATCTGATCGGCATATTCCAAGTACAACTGACCTGCGTCGGTCAAATGAACATTCTTTGTAGTCCGTTCAAAAAGGTCAATTCCGATAAGAGACTCTAAATGGCGAATGCGCTTTGTGAGGGAAGACTGCGAAATCTCAAGCTGTTCGGCAGCGCGTGTGAAACTCCTCAGCTCTGCCACAGCGAGAAAACTTTCGAGATATTCCAAATGCATGGATTCCACTTTATATCTATTTATTCAGAAAGGGAATAAATGAAAGCGTGTTGTTCATAAAAGTGTGTGCTTGAGAAACCTATAGTGAGCTACATCGATTCGATTTCTGATATTGATTTTTGAATCAAGTCAGAGTGTAAACAGTGTTGTCTACTCGAAGGAAAATGCCATGATTGTTGATTCCAATGTGTATTGGCTTCCAAGCGAGCTTTTTACAGACACCGCAATGTTGAATAGTTTTGTGCGCGCTGTTCCGCAAACCTTTGGAACGCGTGCTCTGACTGAGCAGACTGACAACGGCGTCAAAATCGTTATTGAAAAGCCGAATGGAGCCCATAATTTCGATTATTTTGAGCATGATTATGATTTGAATAAGCAGCTTGCCGATATGGATGAGGCTGGCATAGATATTGCTGTTCTTAAGCTCCCGAGCGTTCAGGAGTGGCTTACTTTAGACATGTGCCGCACATTTAATGATTTGCAAGCACAGCGCCAAGAAGAGTCTAACGGTCGCCAGGTTGGTTTAGCAGTAGTTCCACCTATTGCCGATGATGATGTGATTGCTGAGCTGGATCGTGCAATCAATCAGCTTCACCTTCACGGCGTGCAACTTTCTGCTCATTATGGAAATACTTATCTCGATGACCCAATGTTATCGTCCGCTCTTCCGGGCGATTGCAGAACTTGGAGTGACGGCATACGTTCATCAGACTCCCTTGCCGGTGGACTATGCTTCGCTCCTTGGGCATGATAACGTTCGTCGCTCCCTTGGTCGCGTGGTTGATCAGCTCACCGCGGTAAGCCGCGAAATCTTCAGTGATTTGTTCGAGGAACTGCCTGATTTGAAGCTTGTTCATTCCATGATGGGTGGCGGATTCTTTGTGTTTAAGACGATGCTTTTCCCAACGGACTCTGGTGGAGGGCGTTTCCGTACCGACAATGCCAAGAATGCGGAACACCTGCAGAAGAATATTTTCTTCGAAATGTCACATGCTCAGCCGTGGGGTAAACCCGCACTTGAGTTGGCGGTAGAAGAACTTGGAGCAGACCACATCATCTACGGATCGTCATACCCAGTGAAGAAAGTCTGGCTAGAAGGAGGCCCTAGCACAGTTCAAAGCTTGAACGTCAGCGATGATGTAAAGCAGCTTATTTTGAGCGAGAATGCTAAGAATCTCTACGCAATATAGAGGAAGTCTGTGCTTAACGCGCGCTAACTCTAGCGATTTTTATAGAAAGACAAGGAGGTCAAAGATGACATCTACGCAGGTGGAAAAAGTTATAGCTGTAAATAAAACTTTTGTTGATGGGCAAAAGACTGTTGCTGTTGTGCTAAGCTATGATACTCCGATTGACGCTGAAACAGTTACTACTGATACTTTTTCGGTGATTGGTCGCACTGTCACTGGCGTTGAAGTAGCTGACGAGTTCAATGGTGAAAAGGGCAATTTCGTCACACTAAATCTTGACTTGAATGATGACGTTGCTGGGACGATTCTTCGCTCGGCAAGTTTCCGCTCAAATGGACCAAGCTTTGCTGCGCAAATTGTTGAGCCGCGTATTCATGTTGAACAGACAGCTCCAATATCCACAGCTTCTGGGGAAGAAGTTTACACACAAGCTCATCACCTAGCGGTAACTGATATTGCAAATGGTGTTGCAGATGATTTCGAGAGTTTTGTGTTTACAGACTCTCAGGGTCGTGAATTGATGTATAACTTGTACATCCCACAAGGTGCTAATGACAATAATAAGCTTCCGCTTGTCGTCTTCATGCATGACGCTTCTGCTGTGTCAAGTTCATCTAAAGCGACTCTTTATCAAGGAGTAGGCGCTATTACATGGGCCGAAAAGGATTGGCAATCAAAGCATCCGGCGTTTGTTCTTGCTCCTCAATACGAGCGTACATGTGCTTTTGATGATTTCACTGTGACGTGGGAATGCGAAGCAACCGCAGAGCTTATTGATTACATTGAGTCTGAGTATCCAGTTGATATAACTCGCGTGTATGGCACTGGCCAATCTATGGGGAATATGATGCTATGCGAACTCAATTGCGCGTATCCGAGCCTCTTTACCGCATGCTATCTCGTTGCGGGGCAGTGGAATCCAGAGCGCATGGTTGATGCTAAGAACAACAAGTTGTGGATTCTTGTTTCCGAAGCTATTTCAGTGCAATTCAAACTTTTATCAATAATCATAAGAAAATAATCACAAGGAAGCGATTAAAAAATGACTAGTGCAAATGTAACGAAGGGAAGTCCGGCGCCAATCAGTGTGTGGGCAAAGTGGCGTCAGCGCCTTGGAATTGGCGTATGCGCTTATGCAGGTTCTCTTGCAGACTTCATGGTTTCTACGTATTTACTTTACTATTTGACTAATGCGTTGAAGCTTAATCTGGCTTCTATTGCAGGTTTGCTCGTTATCGTTCGCGTTATTGATGCAGTAGGAAACTATTTCATTGGTCTGGCAATTGACGCTACGAAGAGTCGATTCGGCAGGAATCGTCTCTGGATGATGATTAGTGTTCCATTCGTGGTTGCAGGTCTTATCGGCACATTTACCGTACCATCTTCCCTCTTGTGTTTTGAACACGTCAATCAGAATGTTTGTATCCCCATCGAACGTCTTTCCAGCGTCTGCTTCAAAGAATTTTCCTGCATATTGATATCCGAGACGAGTCAAATGCACCAGGGCAGGCATTGCACCCGGGTGGCTTCATTAAATTCACGATTGCTCATGATGATGACTTGACTCCTTTGCTGCTTCAGCTACTATTTCTACGATCTCACCTAGTTGGCACTTTAGTGCGTGGTAGGGTAGATGCGTACACAAAGTATGTTGGTTTGGATTCCGTTGCTACGACCTAGTTTAGCCAGTTCTATTAGACTGGATACGGTATGGCTTCAAAGATTCTCTTTTTTTGTCCAAACCTCCTTGTTGAGAATTTCCATAGTTCTTATACAGCATGCGCGTCAGCTTATCTCCTCTTGCTGTGTTTTACTATTGTTTTCATTCCATGGAATCCCGTGTTAGGCGTATTTATTTTATTGAGCTTTATTATGCGATATTTACAATGATTGTCCAGATTTCATTAAGGAATTAGCTGAAGTAGTGGAAGTTATTGATCGGCTTAGCGATGTCTCTTCAAAATTTTATGACGCATACGAAAATATAACAGTCAAATATACCTTTGACGGAAAACCAAAAAAGCTGAACTTTGCGCAAATCAGCGATTGGATACCTGAGTATATTGCTGATTACCTTATCAAAGGCATCACCACGATTCCTGGCGTTTGAGATTAAGGCTCTTCGATGACCAAAGTCCAACGTTCGCATGGATTTATCCAGATAAATTTCAAGAGTCCCTCGAATTTGAACCAGATTTTGAACCATGGTTTGAAGAATAACCATTCATGGCAACCAACCATAAATAGAGGAAGCCAGCTACCTGAATCACTCCAAGTAGCTAGCTCCTGAACGCTTTCTCAGAAATATATTAAGCAGCGAAAAGTCCTACTTCATATATTTGCG
>CAUUJV010000005.1:0-108760 GCA_963545565.1 uncultured Alloscardovia sp.
AATGAGGAAACAATAATGAGGAAACAATAAGAAATAAGCCGTAAAGCCACAATTTGACCTGAAAATATGCATTGTTCTACGAACCTTGTATGCTAAAGGGGTGTCTGAAACAACAGTGATCGAAGCACAGGAATTTGGTTTCCAGCCTGGAGACGTTGTACAAGAGTGGCTCTGGGATGATGATGTTGACGATTCCGTGCGTGCATGCATCGAAGACTTCATCGGCGAGGAGCTAGTTGACGAAGAGTATGACTCCAGCGTTGACGGCGTTATCGTGTGGTGGCGTGACGGTGATGACGAAGACGAACTCGCAGATACTATTGTGGATGCCGGTTCACTTCTTGATGAAGGTGCACCATTTTGGATTCTTACTCCAAAGCCCGGTCGCGAAGGTGCTATGGGGCCGGCAACATTGCAGAATGCAGCAAAGACTGCTGGCATGAATGCGGCTACTCCAGTGACTGTAAGCAAAGACTGGAACGGCGTGCTTTTGCGTGCATTTGGTCGCGGCCGTTAAAGCTGCTCACCATTTCTAGTGGTTACACTGCTTTCGGGATTTATAAGGTCTATTAGTAATCTTTTTTGATACTTCTATATTCATCTCCTTCTTCATGGTTTAGGATGATGGGAGTGCGTTGTTGTATCCTTTATTCGTGCCTATGGTGAAGGGGCTGATATGTCTTTTGAAGTAGTTAAGCAGTTAAATAATCCAGCCTTGAATAGCCCTAATGCCTTTGTTGAGGCTGTTCAAAAAGCAGATAATCCTCAAGAAGCTTTGGGCTTGTGGTCTCCAACCTATTCATCAAACTCTGCAGATCGTGCTCAGGAGTATCCGGCAGCAATTGCTTTCTGCGCTGCCAATGTTGAGCAGACTATCGGTTTTGACTTGAATCGCATTAAGCAATGGAAAGTTCCTGCGAATGTGCACAGCATCTTGAATGTGCCATACGTTGACGATATTGATGATGGTAGCACTGATGATCAAGAAGTCCGTGGTCACCTTCTTGATGTGTATATGCCTCAACGTGTTCATGAAGCACTCACTGCAGGAACTTTAACGGACGCAGAGCGTCTCCCAGTTTTTATTGATATTCATGGTGGAGGATTCCTTTACGGGTATAAAGAACTCAACCGCAACTTCAATATGGAGATTACGCAGCGCGATTTCATTGTGTTTTCACTGAGCTATCGTGAGGGCGCAACACATACGTACATTGATACTCTAACTGATATTTCTCATGCGTATTCCTGGATCCTTGAATACGGTGCGGAGTATGGCGCAGATATGAGTCATATTTTTGTTTCTGGGGATTCGGCCGGTGCAAATATGGCGTTCTACTCCACTGCGAATGAGTATAACGACGCCATGGCTAAACAGACAGGCGTTCCACAGTCTGGATTGAAAGCTCAAGCTTTGGTACTGGTCTGTGGTGTTTACGATTTAGATAAGTTTTTTGCTCCATCAAGCCGTACATCGGACAACCCTGCACATTTTGTGAATCTTGCTGATTCTCTTAATCTTTTAGCTGATGCCTATTTTCGTCCGGTCGCTGATAAATTCGTTCCGCAGTTCACCACTATGGGATCGATTATGGACTGCACAGATATGCCGCCTATGTTCATTAATACAGCGTCGGATGATTTCCTTGTGACCGATAACTTAAGCCTTGCATTGAAACTTGCTGTAAAAGGTAAAGACTTTGAACTTGATGTTGCTCGTGCGGGCAGGAATCCTGGCGAAGAGTTGGGGCACGTGTACGTAATTGGTATGGCGTGGCATCCGCGTGCTCAGCGTACGCTCAATCTCATGCGTGATTTTATGCACAAGCAGGTAGAAGAATCGAAGAAATCTGAGAAAGCATAGAAATCAGCAATGCACGCACGAAATTTTGAAGTAATCCGCGAATCAGCAATACCAGAACTCAACAACTCATACAAACTTCTTGAAGCATATGCGCGCGCTACAAAGCCTGAAGAAGTATGGAATTTATGGACTCCTATTGTCGGTTTGGATGATTTTCCGAACATTAGCCGGAATTCTGTGCGTGCAGCTCATGACGTTTGCGAAGCTTTTGGCAGTGTAGATCTTCAATTCCGCAAGCGTGATGTGATTCCCGAGGATATCTATAGTTATCTCAACATTCCGTATTGTGATGATGATTTACGCGAGCATGAGCTTGATGTGTATGTACCTTTGGAAGCTCTGCAGAGTGGATTTTCCCCGAATTCTCGCACGCAGAATACTTTCCCTGTTTTTGTTGATATTCACGGCGGCGGATACGCATACGGGTATATCGTAATTTTTGTATGCAGATAGCAAGCCGCGGAGTTGTTGTGGTGAACATAAGCTATCGTCCTTCGCCACAGACCACTTTCTCAGGCACTTTACGTGATGTTTCAGCAGCGTATTCATGGGTATGTGCAAATATCGCTCAGTATGGGGGAGACATTTCACGAGTCTTTGTTTCTGGAGACTCTGCTGGTGGCACCTTAGCTTTGTACTCTACAGTTGTTGAAAATAGTGCAGACTTGGCACAGGCAATTGGTGTCCCACAAGCTGGGTTAAAACCAGCTGGAATGGTGCTTGTGTGCGGTCGATACGATTTGACAAAACATTTTTCTCCAGAGTGGGCTGGTTCTGAGACATACACATATGACGATTACCGTCAGTACATCAGTAGCCAATATATGAAGCCAGTTGCAGCAGATTTTGGGCTGAAATACTCGTCTTTAGAGGGGCTGCTCAACAATGTTAGTTTCCCGCAGGCATTTATAAACTCTGCTACAGATGATTTTTTGGTCGTCAACAATCTAGATCTTGCTCGTGAACTAGCACTGCGAAACATGCCATTTGAGATTGATATTGCTCGTGCAGATGTACAAACAGAAGGCAAACTCGGTCATGTTTATGTAATTGGCAAAGCAGGATTGCAGCGCTCGCAACACACTCTTGATTTGATGAGTGATTTCATGAGACAGTGAAAGGAAAAACTGTGAAATACTGCGGCGATAAAATGCAACAGAATAACTGCAATAAAGTATTGGAGGATGCGTCGTGTTATCCAGCGAAACAGCAAAAACAACCAATCATAAGCTACAATCGCAGACTAAACGAGCACTCATTATTGTGGATGTGCAGCCAACGTTCTGTGAAGGCGGAGAACTTGCTGTTGAGGGTGGGAACGCTGTAGCAGAGCGCATCGCGGATTATGTTTGTGAGCATCGTAATGAATACGCTTATATTGCCACAACGCAGGATTGGCATATTGAGCCGGGGGCTCATTTCTCTGACACACCTGATTTTGTTGATAGTTGGCCAATTCATGGTGTGGCTGGCAGTGAAAGCGCTAAGCTGCACCCTCTAATTGAGCAATTGGGGATTGAACATCACTTCAAAAAAGGGCAGTATGCTTCGGCATACTCTGGCTTTGAGGGGATTGAAGATAATACACAGCATATCCATTCGCGTGAAGAGTTTACTCGTTTACAGGAACAAGGCAAAACCCTGGCAATGGCATTGAGTGAGACAAAAATCACAGATGTTGACGTTGTTGGTTTGGCAGAGTCCCACTGCGTCAAAGATACTGCGCTTGATGCACATAAACTTGGCTACCCTGTGCGCGTTATTCGTAATCTGACTGCCCCTGTGAGCGAAGAGCTTGGCGCAGAAGCGCGTCAGCAGATGCTCAGTGTTGGCATTCAACTGGTTTGAATAGGGAGTTAGACGGTAAACAGAGATGTGACTCAGCGTGCTGAGGCTGGCACTGTGTTGTTTAGCTATTTTTCACTGAAAGCAGATTTTTAGTTTTCTGCGTGAGGCTAATCGATAAAATTGGAGAAATAAAGAGAAAAAATTGAAACTACGCAAAAGGAAGCCCGTCATGACAAACATTGTTAATTCTACTTTGTACTCTTAATGATGGCACTGAGATTCCAGCTGTTGGTTTTGGCGTCTTTCAGATTCCACCGGATGGATCTACCTATGAAGCAGTGAAGCAGGCGCTGCAATTTGGATATCGTCACATTGATACGGCTGTAGTGTATTTCAATGAGCAAGAGGTTGGCCAAGCTGTTAAAGATAGCGGTGTTCCACGCGATGAGATTTGGATTACCAGTAAGTTATGGCTGCAGGATTTCAAGTATGAAGATGCTAAAAAAGCCATTGATTTGTCACTGAGTAAACTCGGTATGGATTATATGGATTTGTATCTCATTCATCAGCCTTATGGCTCTGTACCAGAGGCGTGGAAGGCTATGGAAGAGGCTAAAACAGCAGGTAAGATTCGTTCTATTGGCGTTTCTAACATGACGCCGAAGATATGGAATAAGTTTGTTCCTCAGTTTGACACTCTCCCTTCCGTTAACCAGGTGGAATGCAACCCCTACTTCCAGCAAAATGAGCTACGTGAGCTGTTGAGTAAGGATAATGTCCGCATCGAAGCGTGGGCTCCTCTTGGGCAAGGTAATAAGGATCTTATTGCTGAGCCACTTCTTACGTTACTCGCAGAAAAGTACGGCAAGAACATTGGCCAGATTATTTTGCGCTTTGAGAATCAAGAAGGCATTATTGTGCTTCCTAAGTCTGTGCATGCCGAGCGTATCAAGAGTAATCGCGAGATCTTTGACTTTGAGTTGACTGTAGATGAAATGAATCAGATTCGTGCGCTCGACAAAGGTAAGGGTAAGCATGATCCTGATGCTCCTGGTGTGGGAGAATGGCTGATTAATGCATTTGATGTGCACGCAAACAGCTAGTTAAAAATAACTATCTGAAGTTTTTGTCTGCTGAGAGTAGTGAGATTTGTGCGCTACTCTCTATTTTATTTATGCGTAAAAGCATAGCGGGGAAAAGTTGTCCTAATTACAAGATTCGTCTATCGCGAATACGCTAACTCATTTAAGCACTAAGCGCAGTCAAAGGTACAACGAATACACCATCCTGTCTACGGTATGCGGCGTTAGCTAAACCACACAGGACGCATAGCATTGCAGGTTCTTTCCCATTCTTCTCATTAGATATTTCTTTTTTAATTTTGAGTAGATTAGCAGCAGCATCGTCGATTTGATTCGCGCCTAGTTTGATTTCGAATCCGCACCATTGCGCGTCTGGAAGAGCAATTACAGCATCTATTTCTCGGTTATTGTAATCCTGATAGTGATAGAGCGAGGCACCAAAGGACTCCGCATATATCTTAAGATCTCTCTCGCATAACGATTCAAAGAGGAATCCTAATGTATTCAAATCATTGAGGAGGTTATCTTGTGTTGCATTCAAAAGTGCGCATGCTAAAGAGGGATCTGACAGGTGTCTTTTCTCCGCCTGCTTAACCCTTGTGGAAGAACGAAGCTGAGTTCCAAAAGGTTTCTGATTGTCAATCATGAAGAGACGATTAAGAACATCCATATAGCTGGCGACAGTTTCCACAGTGATGTCTTCATTGTCACTAGATTTAATATCGTCTTTCAAACGCTTATTTGTTACCGTAGTTGATTCATTTTGAGCCAAAGATCGCAGAAGTAGCTCTATTTTGTGGTGATCGCGTCGTATGCCGTCGATTCGTTCAATATCGTCACTGATCACAGCTGAAATATATTCTTTAGGAAGTAAAGCGGCTTGTTCCAGTGGCAAATCCTGATTATTGGGCCAACCGCCTCGTATGATGTAGTCGATGAGATCAGCCAACTTCACATCACCGGTTAGCTGTGCTGTCAGTTGGCCATGGCAAAGAGACTGCAGAGACACCTTTCCGCTGGATCGGCCTGCCTCATACAAAGACATAGGACGCATTCGTAATCTTGCGATTCGTCCTGCACCACTGTGAAATATTCCTTTATGATTTGGTGTGGCTGATCCTGTTAGAATAAAGCGTCCTCTTTGGGGTGACTTATCCACTTCGGATCGGACAGCATCCCATAACGATGAAACTTCCTGCCATTCATCGATGAGACGTGGAGCTTCACCGGTTAAAACCAGCGACGGATCTATCTGCGCAAGTTGCCTATTTTGAAAGTTGCCAGTGGGATCAGCAATGTATATTTCACTGTTGCTGTGATATGAGGATGTCCACGTTTCCCCGCACCACTTAGGCCCTCAATACATACTGCTCTGAAAGTTTGTAGGTATGTGTCAATAGTTGTGTCAAGAATACGTGGCTTATAAAGTTCCTTATCCACCACACTCCCTAGTTTTAAGTATTTACAGGGGTAATCATATTTCAGTTCGAGAGATTCGCTAACTGTGAGAGCACACAATGCCAACATGGTGTGCTTTAGCTTTCGTAAGCAAAACTGGGCAATCTTTATCTAGATAAGATATTTTATTTAAGTAAAGTTCGAGGATAATATAGAGACCTACTAGAAGTGGTATAGTGGAGCTGTTAATTCTCAGTAAGAACGGACTAGATAGCCGTTTTGGAATGCTAAGTGAGGATTCGCTAAGCGAGGATTCACAGGGGAGAGGTAATCTCTCCCCGTTTCTGTTTTTTGCCACTAGGCTTGTATTTGGTTATTCGTGCCCCTTAATTTTGTTCTGCTTTATATCTTAAATTATGCATCTTTGGTGTATTTTCAACTGTGGAAATAATTTTATTATCAAATTCTCTGGTAATACATAACTTATGACAATGAAGTATTCAATTGGCGTTGATGTGGGTCTTTACTCAGTTGGTCTGAGTGCTTTGCGATTAGGTGAACATGGTGAACCTGTTCGTATCCTTAAGGCAATGAGTTATATCCATGATAGTGGCGTGGATCCAAGCCAGCAGAAAGTCGCAACAAGTCGTAAAAGTGTTTCTGGTGTTGCGCGTAGAACGCGAAGAATGCGTCGTCGCCGTAAACTTAGATTAAGCAGGCTCGATAACTTACTTTCTAATATGGGGTATCCACTAGTTGAGCTACCTCTTAAAGAGCCATTTGGTGAATGGTTACGTAGAGCTGAACTTGCTGACGGATACATAGTAGATGATGAACTGCGTAAAGAGTATCTATCGATTGCTATACGCCACATTGCGCGTCACCGTGGTTGGCGTAATCCTTATAAAAGAGTAGAACCCCTCTTCGCCGTTAACCTCGAAGCTTCAGAGCAATTCAATGAACTATGCACCCGCGCTGAGAATCTTATTAAAGGTTATAGTACCAGTGGCTTAACCACAGCTCAGATTGTCAGAGATTGTATTGATTTTTCCGCAGGGCTTCCCTCTATCCGTTTGCGTCACTCTACCAAAGAAAATGCAACTGAAGCTTTGCTTCCAGCCCGATTAATGCAAGAAGACAATGCAAGAGAACTTCGTGCGATTTTTGCAATGCAGCGAGTTAAGGAAGACGAGCAGAAGGAAATTATCCGCAGCGTTTTCTCTACTGTATCGCCTAAAGGGTCAGCAGAATCCCGTGTGGGGATCGATCCGCTTACAGATGAGCCACGTGCTTTGAAGGCTTCGCTGGCTTTTCAGAAATACAGAATTATTAGCACAATCTCTAATTTGCGGATTCGTAGATTTAAGACAGATGGATCTCTGACTGTATCAGAAAAGCAGAAAGTATATGAGTTCCTTGCAGACGAGAAAAACCAAGATGACTTGACTTGGGGTGATATAGCAGAATTACTCAATATTGAGAGGCGCTCGCTTGTCGGCGTAGGAAACATTGATGCAGACGGTGAGCGGATTTCTAATCGTCCTCCTCGTATGACTACTCTGATTGCAATTCACAAGTTGTCAGATGAAAAGCTTAGAAAGAAGCTTGAAAAATGGTGGGGCAGCACAGCTCTTGAAGAGCATGAATCAATGGTTCGTCTACTGGGTAATACTATCGATATTGATAAAGTCCAGGGTTTACCCGAATATGCTGCAGCCGTTGATTTTATTGACTCACTTGACGATAGTGAACTTACAAAACTGGACAAGATTTCGCTTCCGTCCGGACGCGCGGCATATTCTGTGAGTGCTTTAGACTTGCTTTCCAAACGAATGCTCGAAACAGAGGATGATCTTCATGCGGCTCGTAAAGCAGTTTTCGATGTGGACGACTTCTGGAGGCCTGCTGCTGATCCTGTTGATAGCCCACTGGGTAATCCGGCTGTGGATCGAGTACTGAAAATCGTTAATAGATTCCTGATTAATTGCGAAAATCGGTGGGGAGATCCTGAACGAATCAACATTGAGAATACTCGTCAGGGTTTTACCTCTGTTAAAACAGCACGAGAAATTCAAAAAGATAATGACCGCAGAGCCGGCTTCAAACAGGATGTTGTCAACCAGCTAAAAAATTTAGGCATTGATGATATTCATGAGTATGATATACGCCGTCTTGAAGCTGTTCAAAGGCAGAATTCCCAATGCTTGTATTGTGGTCGGCAGATCGCATTTAAGACGTGCGAGATGGATCATATTGTTCCTCGCAAGGGTGCAGGTTCCACGAACACTCGCACAAATCTTGCAGCGGTGTGCGTTGACTGCAACAGACTAAAGAGCAATATTCCTTTTGCTGCGTGGTGCCAGCAGACTGCTGCTCAGCAGCGTGGAGTTTCTCTCAAAGAAGCGATCAATCGCGTTGACCATTTCATTTTTCAACCTCACGAATATTCTCCTGTGGCCCAGCGCAATTACAAGCAGGCAGTTATTGTGCGACTCAAACAGAAGAATTTTGATGATCCAATGGATGCGCGCTCAATGGAATCCGTCAGCTGGATGGCCGACGAATTGCATAAGCGTATTGACTGGTATTTTAACTCCGACTACTACACCAATCACGGTTCCGGCAATGGAAATAAGCGTGTGAGTGTCTCCGTGTATAACGGTTCTGCAACAGCAATGGCACGTCGTCTCTCTGGCATCGAAGGGCAGATTCATTTCATTGGATCAAGCTTGAAAACGCGCTTGGATAGGCGCCATCATGCAGTTGATGCATCGGTTATCGCGATGATGTCTCAGGGTGTTTCTCAGATCTTGGAGGAGAAACGTCAGTTGCGTACTAGCCAGCGAATTTTGGGACGACCAGAATCAGGTATGCCTATCTGGCACGATTACCCATTGCCTACAGACAGTGGTTATATGACATACATGCAATGGTTAAGACATATGCATACATTGCTGGATCTTCTCAACGACGCATTGGACAACGATCGCATTCCGGTTCTTCATCTACAACGCCTCTCGCTAGGCAATTCCGTGGTGCATGACGACACAATCCATCCATTGAAGAAAATGAAAGTTTCTGACGTTATTGACGCCGAAACAATTCGCAGGGCTTCAACTCCTGCGTTGTATTGTGCTTTGACACGATGCAGCGATTATGACAGTGAAACTGGTTTGCCAGAAAATCCAAATCGAGTGATAGAAGTCAATGGCTCGGTCTTAGGATCGGACGATTCCATTGGTTTCTTTGCGTCAACAGCGGCTCAGATTACCGTAAGGAACGGTTCTGCTGAAATCGGCAGTGCAATTCATCACGCACGTCTGTATAAGTGCTGGATGACTTTGAAATCAGGCAAGAAGAAGATCTTCTATGGCATGATACGTGTATTCCAAACCGACTTGCGTCATGCACATCGTAATGATCTATTCAGCTATCCATTGCCGGAACAATCGATTTCCATGCGTTATGGAGAACACCGAACAGTTAATGCAATTCTTACAGGCAATGCTGAATACGTCGGGCCATTATGTGTAGATGACGAGCTTTATCTTGATCTTGCATCGACAGGGAAGCTCAGTGGTCAAATTGGAGAGTTTGCTGAAACTTTTACTGTAGATGCCACTTTGAATCCTGAGATTGTAAACAGATGGGTAGTAGGAGGATTCTATTCTGATGCGCGACTGCGAATGAGACCTTTGTATTTTTCTGCTGAAGGATTGGAGAAGGTCTCTCTCGACAATGAGATATCTGTTAAGAAAATTGTCGATAATCCTGGATGGCTGCCATCTATAGATTCTCTTGCTAAATATCATCCTCAGATTATTCACCGTAATGCACTAGGCGAGCCGCGATTCAGTTCTAAGGCAGGGCTACCAGTTTCATATAAGTGGGATTCGTGATATAGGGAGTTCTCATGCAGAATGCGTGGCGCGTAGTTGATTGTACGGAACTTTCCGGGCAACTGAAATATGATCGCGGTCGACTCGTTACTCATTCTGATTCGTGCGAGAGTAACAAGTCGGACACTGAGATTGCATTAAGTGATATTGCTGTTCTACTTGTTGGGCTTCGTTGTAATTGCAGTGCTGGGCTTCTTCATCAATGTGCGCAGTATGGGGTATGCGTCATGATGTGTGATTGGCGAGGGGTTCCGGTGTCTGCCATGTATTCATGGGCTGAGACTAATACCAGAATTACTGCTAGGCAGATTGCTCAATCGTGTATGCCTGAACCTCGTAAAAAGAATGCGTGGGGTCGTATTGTTAAAGCCAAGATTTTAGGTCAGGCTGCCTGCTTGGAAAATCTCAGTAATGATGGAGCTGGCTTACTTAAAGAGATAGCAAAAAGTGTTCGATCTGGTGATACATCCAATACAGAGGGGCGGGCTGCGCGCGAGTACTGGAAGTATATTTTTCCTCAGGAAGAAGGATTTAAGCGGATTCCTGGTGCCGGGTATGGCAGAAATGCACAGTTGGATTATGCCTACATGGTACTCCGTGGGTTTGTAGCAAAAGCTGTTATATCTGCTGGTCTGAATCCAGCCTTAGGTGTGAACCACCATCAGAGTGGAAATTATTTTTGCCTTGTTGATGACTTGATTGAGGTCTTTCGTCCAGCAATAGATTTTCGCGTTGCCCAGCTTTCTTATCAAGATTCACTCTCTGACAAGATGGTGAAGAAACATTTAATTGAAGCGGTTAATCGTCAGTTCAATGGCTCTGGATTGACGATTCCCAGTGCTGCATCTGACTTTGCTCAAACGTATGCGATATACGCAGAGGGCAAAATCGATAAACTTCCAGTTCCTCAATATGTGAGTGATTGATATGAAAGTTGATGAGGATAGTGGCGGTATGTGGTGTCTTGTGATGTTTGACCTGCCGGTTAAAACAAAGAAGCAGCGTCAGGCTGCCACGGATTTTAGAAATATGTTACTTGATTTGGGTTATGCAATGGTGCAGTTCTCTGTTTATGCAAGATATACACCGACACAATCAGGTAATCGTTCAACGGTTAAGGCGATTAAAGAGAACCTGCCGCCTAAGGGAAAAGTGAGAATTCTCCATGTGAGTGATCATCAGTGGTCTTCTGCTGATAGATTTTCAAATTTGGAACCTGAGTCTGAAGTGGAAACACCAGATCTTTGTGTACTTTTTTAGTCGAAAAAAGTACACAAAACCCAGTAATTCCAACCCTCTTAGGAGTTGGTCCATTATATCAAGAGGGATGGGAGTTAATTCTCAGCGTGGAAATGACGAAAGAGTAAGGTTCAAGAATAATTTGCACTGCGAGGGTGAGCAACCGTCGCAATAATGACAATTTAGTGATATTGTTCTATCTATGGTACGCAAAGATGAGCTTCCAGAAACAAGCGAAGTTGATAAGCAAGTAAGCAAATACCTGCTCTACTCTCTTAGAGAGAGAAGGCTCTCAACAGCTGATGTTGAGAAAGCTCTTGGACGTTCTCACGGATATACCTACACGCGAACAAGGGGGCAAGAGTCATTCACTATTGATGAACTGACCAAAATTGCACGATTACTTGGTCTAAATACATTCTATGATTTCATGGATGAAGCCCAGAAATTCGCAGTAGCAGATGAGCCTGAGCGGGTTGAGACTGAAAATTAACGATTATGAACACAATAATGGGTGAAAGGCAGACAATGGGCAATGATTCGCAGGAACAGGAGATAGTTCTTTACCAGGCGGATGGGAAGAATGTTCAGGTGCCTGTTGTGTATTCGGATGAAACGTTTTGGATGAGCCAAGCAGGAATGAGTGAGCTGTTCGAAACGAGTAAACAAACAGTAAGTTATCATCTCAAAAATATTTTTGATAGTGGTGAATTAGAAGAAAAAGCAGTTGTCAAAATTTCTTTGACAACTGCTTCAGATGGTAAAAACTATAAAGTTATTTTCTATAATCTTGATGCGATTATTGCTGTCGGCTATCGCGTGAATAGTAAACAGGCAACACGTTTCCGCCAATGGGCCACAACCACACTGCGCGAATACATTATTAAGGGGTTCGTTCTCAACGATGACATGCTTAAAAACGGGCAACCATTCGGTAAAGACTACTTTGATGAGCTTCTTACGCGCATTAGAGATATTCGCGCTAGTGAACGCCGATTCTATCAGAAGATTACTGATATTTTTCAAGAAGTCTCCATGGACTACGATAAGGATAGTCAGACAGCGAAAGACTTTTATGCGAATATTCAAAACCGATTCCACTACGCGATTAGTGGATATACCGCAGCAGAAATCATTAATAGGAGAGCGGACTCAACGCAGCCTCATATGGGATTAACTTCTTGGAAAGGATCTCCAGAAGGCAGAATCCATTCTAGCGACGTAACAATCGCGAAAAATTATTTAACAGAGGATGAGTTATCACGATTGAACAGGCTTGTATCTGGTTTTCTTGACACTGTTGAAGCACGCGTAGAAAATCATCAGCTTACAACGATGCAAGAATGTGTGCAATTATGTAACCAGTATATTCAGCTGACCGGTGGGCAAGTTCTTGATGGTAAAGGACATGTGCGGAAGAAGACGGCAGATAGTAAAGCACGGCAAGAGTTTTTAAAATTTAACCTGACTCAGGATAATGATTTCGATAAGTTCGCTAAAGAAATCACACAAAAACTATGAAAAAAATAAATCAGGCAGGAAAGTGTATAGCCACAGATGTGTTATAGAGCATAAAACACGAATATACACTTGAAGCGGAAGAAAGTACAAGAATTCATTAACCTAAAATTTGTGGGCGATAAGGGACTCGAACCCCTGACATCCACCGTGTAAAGGTGGCGCTCTAGCCAACTGAGCTAATCGCCCGACTTGATTTAGTGTAGCGCATAGTTTGACATTTTGTGCGCAAAATCGAAAAATTTTCAAAATTGAGTGGGTTTTCCGTGTGTATTCTGCGCGACACGCTCATAAAGCTTCATGATTACCGTATGGTGAATCTCAGATATTTTGTTTCTCTTTTCTCAAGGAGGCTGGCATGGCTCGTCACGACGCTCAGAACCATAATGGGGGTCTTCCACACGTAAAGAAAAACGCTTGGGGATATAACGTTGATGAGGTTAATGAGTTCCTTGAGCGCACTCGTGAGCTATATGACGCTACTGATGAGCCTAAGCTTAAGCAGAACGATGTGCAGTCTGCTTCTTTCTCGCTCGAAAAAGGCGGATACGTTATTGATTCGGTCGACCAAGCTTTAGTAAGGCTTGAACGTGCTGTAGTTGATAAGCAGAACGCTTGGGAGCTTTCTACACAAGGTCGTGTGGCATGGCGCACGCGTACTGAAGAACTCGCTATGACCTTGATTCCTCGTGCTGAGCGCCCGTCACAGCAACGTTTTAAGGAGGGGGAAGCTAAGGCTCCATCGTATGACCGTAAACAGGTAGATCGCCTTGTAATGACAAGCGTTTCAACTATTGCTGATGATCTTGCTCTTCCATATTCTCCTCAAGATAAGCTGCCAAAACCTGATGATGATCTTTCTTCAAAGAAGATTTCAACGATAGTTTTCACTCAACGTACTGGTAAGAATGGGTACGACGAGAGTCAAGTTGATGCTTATCTTAATCGTATTTCACAGGTTCTTGCTCGTATTGAATCATTTGCTCGTTTGGAAGGCAACGAATCTTTTAATGCTTTAGAAGCAGAAGAGCGCAATGGTGGCAATGCGTTAAATGATGCAACTTCTTCAGTTTCTCCATTGATTCCTCAGAATAATCAAAACGAGAAGTCTTCGTTGGCAAGCCTAGCCGCTGCAGCGGGCTCAACCACTGCGGCATCCTCAACAGAAACACGTTCAGATGCTGGTGATATGCCTGAATCTTTTGAGCCTGCACAAAACTCGCGTGAAAGCTTTGAAGATGTGAGCGCAGGTGAACATTCGCTATTTTCCGCTAGTCCGCAGTATGTAAATCGTGACAGAGATGAAAGCACTCCGCATGGCTATGCTGTTTCGCCTAGTGTTTCTTCTATGCGTGATGCTGACAATCAAAGTGATAGCCAGAGCATAAACGATGATGCTGCTCCCGTTGAAACAACTCCAGTTTCCTTCATGCCAACAGTCAAGCAGCGCCCCCACCTATCTGCGGATGCACGAGTCGTTACGGGGAATCAGCCGGTAACGATTTATCCAACAGGAAGTGTAACTGGTCAGAATAATCAGAACGCTAATGCAGCTAACGGTGCGGCTAATAATGCAGCAGATAGCAATCCTGACAGCAATGCCGACAATGTCAACATTAATGATATTGCGATGCCGTCGTTCGAATTCAAGATGCCTGATTTACCTCTTTTCGGCGTCGGTGAAAATACTGAGAAAAATGAGTAAATAAATAAACGAATAAGACCATCGACTTAAATTAGGCTCTGCCATAGGGCAGGGCCTTTTTCAATCAAGCCGGTAGAATAAGTCTGTGCAGAGTAAACAAGATGGGGTATTGCAAAAGCAGAAGCAAAAACAGAGGCAGAAGCAAGCACAGAAGCATGATTGGGGGAATGCTGTATCTGCCTCATGGAATTGGGTTCAGCGTAGCCTTGTTGCTTTGCCTATCTTTATAGTGCTGCTTGGAATTTTTATAGGGGTTTCTAACCTCACAAAAATTGAGTGGGATAACAATCCAACGGATCAAACAATCCAAACTATAGGAAATCGCACAGAAGTCACTTTTAATAACACTACGGGCACTGCTTTGCCAACGCGGGGTACTTACGAAACGAAGAAAATCAGCCGGTATATCACCATTACGCAGCCTTCAACAGGTGAGACGCAGCGTGCACATATTCTTATCCGTGTACCTGTTGATTCGCAGGGCAGGAGGGTTCAAGGCTCGGATATTGGGTTAAAGAATGGCTTGCCTGGAGTCGTGTTTCTTCATGGAGCCGGATATGGGTCAGCTGCAAATTCATTTGCTGATGTTGCTACAGATTTGACTTCTGCGGGTATGGTTACAGTGACGATTGATAAACCTGTATGGTCTACGAGTGATATTAACCGCGATTACAAGGCGTCAGCTAGAGCCTATGATAAAGCTGCACAGTACTTGCGGAAATTATCATATGTTGACAGCTCAAAAGTTGGTGTGTATGCCACATCAGAAAGCACATGGATCACGCCGTACATGATTAAATACGATAAAAAGATTGCTTTCCAAATTTTGCTAAGCCCAATGGTGTATGTTCCTCGTCATTCCTTAGGATTTTTTGTGGCGCAAGATTTTGCCATAGTGGGAGCAAATCCGGGGTACCAGTCGATTGTGCGCAGAGTTTTTAGCTTCGATACTGGCATGCTTGGTCTTGATAATCTCGATTTTAATTCTTTGCTTGAGAACTCTTATTCAATCCCAACTTTTGTGGCATATGGATCTAAAGATGTGATGACCGCGCAGGTTGGAGGAATTTCTACCATTGAGGGTATGGCACACAAAGTGGGCAACTGGAACGTTACTGTGCGTAATTACCCAATTGGTAACCATGTTTTAAGACTGGGTGATGAGGCACTGCCCGGTACAACATTGGTGGATCACTATGAGGATGATATTGCAAGCTGGGCTGTTGGCACCATGCGTGGTTTAAAACAAACTTCATCTCTTGTTGCAGGCGCAAATATCCAGCAGTCAATTGCCGTGCCGACTCAGCTGAAAGCACACCGAGCTTTAACGATTTATGCTGTGGTTATTCACGCTGGAATGATTCTACTTTTGCTTGCTTCACTTGTGATGGGAATTTATGCTGTAGTAACTAAAATTCGCCGAAAAATTCGTGGTGATGCACGCCCTGTATTTGGCTTCCTTGGAAGAAATCAAAGATATTTGATGCGTATCAGTTTCACGACCTTGGCTGCTTTGCTGCTGTTCGTAGCAGGATTAGGGCAGATTATTTATCGCATGGTCAAGCTTATTTGGGGTGCTGCTCCTGTAGCTCCGGGCATGATTTATTGGAGCTGGTACGTGGTGCAGGCTGCATGTTTTGTAGTGTTATGGTCGTGGAGCACAGTATTCGCTCGCTTATTTGAAGTTTTAATTAAGCAGATCCAGCATGCATACACAGTGCATCATTCGGCGGATAAATTCACCATGAGTGTACTCATGGATGTGCGTAAAGAGCTTGGTAAACGCTCAATCATTGCAACTACTCATTTTGGGCAGGTATTTTTCATTATAACTACTGCCGCAATGTTTGCTGTACTGCTGTTCTTCGCCTTTTGGGGACTTTTTGTCTACTAAGATTTACTAGGTTCGGCTGAGCTTATTACGGTAAAAGTGAGGGAGGATGATTGCCTACATATCGCGATGAAGGCGTGGTCCTTCGCACTATTAAGTTAGGTGAAGCAGACCGCATCATAACAATTTTGACTAAAAATCATGGGAAGATTCGTGCTGTTGCGCGAGGTGTTCGGCGCACGAAATCTCGCTTTGGGGCGCGTCTCGAACCTTTTATGCGTGACGATTTATTGATAGCCGAGGGGCATCGTGATCTTGACACTATTTCACAAGCGGTGTCTATTAGCCCATATGCTCGCGCCATTGCTTCTCGTTACGACGCATATATTGCAGCGAATGTGATGGCTGAGACTGCAGATAAGCTTATTACTGAGGATTTTGAGTCGACGAGCCAAGAATACTCGCTGTTGATTTCTGCACTGGCTTCTCTTGCACGTGGCGAGCATCGTTCTGAATTAATCGAATATTCTTATATACTTCGTGCTATTTCCCTTGCTGGATGGACGCCACGAGTAGATGCATGCGTGGTATGTGGCCGTCAGACAGACTTGGAATATTTCTCTGCACAGGCAGGTGGAATCATGTGTTCTACAGACCGTGATTCGCGTTCTCGCCGTATCTCTCATGAAGCTGCTGTACAGTTAGCAGCTCTAGTTAATGGAACGTGGAATGTGCTTGACGATATTCCGCTTGACTCAGAAGTGGGCGATATTGTTGAGGAATGGTCACAATATTATATAGAACGTCCTATTCGTTCTATGCGCTTGATAGATTCTAACCATGAGTTTTGATGCAGTTGATTACACATCTTTAAGTGCTCCAGCAGCTCCATTCAGCGATCCAAGCCGTATCCCTAATTTTCCTGTAAAAAAGGTTCCTCGTCACGTGGGCGTGATTATGGATGGAAATGGTCGCTGGGCTCAGCAGCGTGGCTTAATTCGTACGAATGGGCATCAAGCTGCAGAACCCGTTGTTTTTGACACGATTGCAGGAGCCATTGAGGCTGGCGTGCGTTACTTAAGTCTCTACACCTTTTCAACTGAGAATTGGAAGCGTTCTCCTCAAGAGGTGCGGTTCCTGATGGGATTTTCCCGTGATATTATTCATCGCCGTGTTGACCAGATGAATGAGTGGGGAGTGCGCGTTCGTTGGTCTGGCCGCCGCCCAAAACTATGGAAATCTGTGATTGATGAACTCGAAGTCGCAATGGAAAAAACGAAGAATAACAAGGTTATTGACGTTGTTTTCTGCATCAATTACGGTGGCCGTGCTGAAATTGCTGATGCTGCTGCCGAGATTGCTCGCCAAGTTGCTGCAGGCAAGATTAAAGGCGACCGCGTTACTGAAAAAATGTTTGCTGAGCATCTCTACAACCCGGATATTCCAGACTGTGATCTTGTGATCCGTACATCAGGCGAGCAGCGCACGAGCAACTTTCTCCCTTGGGAAGCAGCCTATGCTGAGCTTGATTTTGTTCCAGAGCTTTTCCCCGACTGCGGGCGTGATGTGCTATGGCGTTCTATTGAACGCTATGTTAGCCGCGACCGACGCTTTGGTGGTGTAAAGAAATAAGTAGAATAAGTACAAAGCCGTGTGCAGGTGTATGAAGTGCTGATGCATATAAAGATGTATATAAAAATGTATATAAAAACTCACTACCAAAAAAGCCGAACGAAGTGATCGAATATTTGGTAGTGAGTGAAACATACGTTTTCAGTATTTCCTATAGCGCTTCTCTACAGGAAACACAAAACTCTTTTTAAGTTATCAGCCCTCAACTCCTGACTTTTGACCCTTGACTCATGGCTCTTAATTCCATATTGAATTTACGGCGTGAGCATGGATATTGCGCACTGTAGCTGTTCCAGATTCGCTGACTACTTCAACAGCACGTTCTCCGGGGCTTGCGAAGCTGAATGAGCTAAGGGTTTCGGTCCCGTCACCAACGGTTACTTCGATAGATCCCCGGTCAAGAGCAATGTAGAGTTTTATGCTGCCTGTTGCCAACGATGAAGCCGGAACCGGAACACTACGATATCCTCGGTCTCCTTGGCTCACGTGGCTGCGGTCAAGCACGATACGGTTGGTTTGTGCATCGAAACCAGCAAAAACATGTGCACCATCATGTGTTGAGTGTAAAAGTAGCCCAAAACGCTCAGCAGATGATTCATTCACGTCCAAAGTAGCTTCAATGAATGCAGCTGATGGAGTATCTTCAACAATCACTATTCGTTCGTTGAAGTCCAATACCACATCAGCTCCGTCAGAAAGCGAGTTTGTGAGGAGTGAACCTGAGTCACTGAAATCTACAAGCTCCTTAACTTCAGCAATAGGAGTAGTGGTAAGAAGCTGCTTATCAGCGGCTACATGTACTTCGCGAGGCAGAGTCAGCTGCCCACACCATGCGTCTGCTTGCTCAGGATGCGGCCCCACGAATGGACTCATCCAGCCGTACACAATACGGCGGCCATCGGGAGACTTAAAACTTTGTGGAGCGTAATAGTTGTGCCCGCCATCCCACAAGTGGAATTCACTTTCAGGCGTGAATACTTCTCCAGGAGTCCAAGAGCCGATTACATACCCGGCGTTATTAGCGTTGAGATTCTCATATCCCTTGCATTTCAAGCCCATTGCGGAATAACATAGCACCCATGACCCATCAACTTCATAGAAATCTGGGCATTCAAGCATAGAAACATCTGGATTTGGATGCTCAAAAAGTACACGCTCGAAGGTCCATGTATACAAATCTGGAGAAGTGTACATCCAAATCTGGCCGCGGTCTTCAGCAGAGCGGACTCCAAGCACCATGCGCCATGTGTTTCCTTCTCGCCAAACTTTTGGATCGCGGAAGTCCCATTTTGCATCCTCTGGACAGTCAATAATCGTGCCGAGCTTAGTAAAGTTAATGCCGTCAGTAGAAACTGCCATACACTGCACTTCGTGATTCACGCGCTCCCCATTTTCGAGTAGGCGAGTGCGGTGTCCGGTGTAGAAGATTATGAGTTCATCGTCAAGTGCTACTGCAGAGCCTGAGAAAACACCTTCTCTGTCTGCTTCAAGCGAAGGAGCAAAGGCAGTTTTTTGGCGAGTCCAGTGAATCATATCAGGGCTAGTGGCATGCCCCCAATGCATAGTATCCCAAACTGGCCCAAAAGGATTGAGCTGGTAGAACACATGATATTGCCCTTTGAAATAGCACAAACCATTTGGGTCATTGATCCACCCAGAAGTGGAGGCAATATGGGATTGTGGATACCAACGATCGATGCGATCAGTGGCATGAGCAGCTATAGAATTATCTGCTTTAGTAAGAGCTTCTGTTAAAGATTGAAATTCTGTGTTTAGGTCAGGATTAATCGAATTTGCAGCAGCAACGTCACCTATTGTCAGCGACGCAATGCGCGGCGAAGACTGTGATGAAGATTGTGATGGAGTCTGCGGCGAAGTATGTAGTGTATTCATGGTTCTCCTATAACTAGCTTGTTGGTTGGTACTCATTGGTTCGTGTTTGCATACACATCAACATTGTCTTTCTTCAAAGCGAAGTAGCCTAATGTCACCGCGCAAGCAATAACGATTGCAATCACTGTGAAAGTTATTTGATAGTTTGTGCAGTCTCGAAGGAAGCCGAGTGGAGTAGACACAACTGCTTGTCCAATTTGTGCTGAAATCTGGAAAGCAACCATATAGAGAGTTGCGCTAAAACGAGGATTAAAGTGCAATGTGAAGTAGCCCAGCAATGAAATATTAAATAGTGGAACTTGCGCTGCCTGCAGGAATTTAAAGAAGAAGACAGAAGCTGGATGGGGAAAGAGCGCACAGCCAAGTGGAATGAGGAATGTTAAAAATACTCCCGTAAGAAGTGTTTTACGAACTCCGAATTTTTTTACAATCACAGGGAATAATGCTGTAATAACGCTCTCTCCAAATATCTGTATGGAGTTAAGTATTCCATACGCACGTGTTCCTGTAGAAGCGTCTGAGAAGAGGCTTGCATAGAAACTAGGGAACATCTGCTGATCAAACAGGTTATAAAACGGTGTTGCAAGCAGAACAAACAGAATAATAATCCACACTGATTTGCTGCTGAGAAGTTTTATTGTGTTTTTAGCGGTGACTTGATCTTCATGATGTTTTACTTGATACTCTTGCGTAGTTTCTTTTATCTCAACACGTGAAAGCCGTGGACACACAAAAATATATGCCAGCACCATCAAGGCAGAAAAGATGGAAGCCATCCAGAAATTAATTACCGGGTTAATGGAAAGAGTAAAACCACCAACGAGTGCCATCAATGCATAGCTGAATGACCCACATGCCCGAGCCAATCCATATGGAAAGTGTGAGAAGCGAGACATGCGCTCGGTAAATGCCTCAACAATTCCGCAGCTTGCTGAAAATCCTGCACAAATCACAATCGACGCACAAATCGCACCGAGATAGAAGTTCCATTTCAAAAGTGGCTCATAGGCATAGTTCATCAAAGGGCCAATAAGGCAGCCGAATAGCCCAATCAAAATGACTAAACGGCGTTTAAACCCCAAACGGTCTTGAAGTGTGCCGTATACCAACATAAATATGAGGGCGATAACAGCATTGATGGAAAAAATAGTGCCAACTTGAATGCTTGTGAAGCCAAGCGTGCCTGTGAGCCAAATTTGGAAGAAAGGCCACCAAATTCCCAAGCCGAGGAAGTACATCACCAGAGGAGTAGAGCAGCGCACTAATGCTTGTGTTCCTGTTACGCGTGGCGAAACACTCGCTGAGTTATGCATAACCTCTCCTCAAACTTCGCTGTTGTATCGGCTTGATTCTATAGAGTTAAACGTTTAATGTCAAAAATTTTTATTTCACGTGTCGAAATGGTTCGGTAGAGTTCGAGACGATATAGTTCTCTTTTATTTCCAAGGAGCAGACAGTGGCAGAGTCCAAGCTTGATGCCGTTATTTCCCTCGCAAAGCGTAGAGGGTTCGTATTCCCGGCAGGTGAAATTTATGGTGGAACACGTTCCGCTTGGGATTATGGTCCACTTGGTGTTGCTCTCAAAGACAACATTAAGCAGCAGTGGTGGCGTTCTATGGTGGTCACCCGTGGTGATGTTGTAGGCGTTGATACTTCGGTTATTCTTCCGAGTGAAGTGTGGGTTGCTTCTGGTCACGTTACCGTTTTCAACGATCCTTTAACTGAGTGCCTCAACTGCCATAAGCGTTTCCGTGCAGATCACTTAGAAGAGCATTTTGAAGCTAAGCATGGTAGGCTTCCGCAGTCTCAGGCTGAAATTCCTTGCCCAGAGTGCGGTACGAAAGGTCAGTGGACGGAACCGCGCGATTTCAACATGATGCTTCAAACACATCTTGGCCCAGTCGCTGATGAAAACTCTATGCATTATCTTCGTCCAGAAACTGCTCAGGGAATTTTTGTTGACTTTGCTCAAGTGATGGGTGCAAGCCGCCAGAAACCTCCATTCGGCATTGCCAATATCGGCAAGAGCTTCCGCAATGAGATCACTCCAGGAAACTTTATTTTCCGCACTCGTGAATTTGAGCAGATGGAAATGGAGTTCTTCGTTGTTCCTGGAACGGATGAAGAATGGCATCAGTATTGGATTGATGCACGCCGTAATTGGTACCTTGATCTTGGCATAAATCCAGACAATATTCGTCTCTATGAGCATCCGAAGGAGAAGCTCTCTCACTACTCCAAGCGCACTGTTGATATTGAGTATAAGTTTGGTTTCCAGGGCTCTGATTGGGGCGAACTTGAGGGTATTGCAAATCGTACTGATTTTGATTTGTCTGCTCATTCAAAGCACTCTGGTAAGGATTTGAGCTACTTCGATCAGACTACTGGTGAACGTTATATTCCTTATGTTATCGAGCCAGCTGCTGGTTTGACTCGTTCTTTGATGGCATTCCTTGTAGATGCTTACGATGAAGATGAAGCTCCTAACACAAAGGGCGGTGTGGATCGCCGTACTGTGCTTCGCCTTGATCCACGCTTAGCGCCTGTGAAGGCAGCAGTTTTGCCGCTTTCTAAGAAGCCTGACTTGCAAAATATTGCTCAGAACCTGGCTTCTGAGCTTCGTCAAGATGACTGGAACATCGACTATGACGAGGCCGGTGCAATTGGTCGCCGTTACCGTCGTGAGGACGAGATTGGCACGCCTCTGTGCGTCACTGTTGATTTTGATACCCTTGATGACAACGCTGTGACCATTCGCGAGCGTGATACTATGCAGCAGGAGCGAGTTGCTCTTGATAAGGTTGCCAACTATGTACGTGAGCGTGTTGCTAACAAGCACACTGTTATTGCGCAGTCTCCAGCATCATTTTCTGAGGTTCTCTGAGATTTTCTGAGGATTCTGACTAGTTTTATGTCGAACAACAACACCGTTTTACAGCCACTTTCATTGAGCAATCATGAAGTGGCTACACCTGTTCTCTTATCTCCTATGGCAGGGGTAACGAATTGGCCATTTCGTTTGCTATGCGAGCAGTATGGTCCGGATGGATTGTACGTAGCGGAGATGATTACTGCTCGTGCGCTTGTGGCTCGCAACCCTAAAGCTTTACGATTGTGCAACTTTGCGCTACAGGAGAAGTATCGCTCTTTGCAGCTGTATGGAGTTAATCCGTCTGTGACGGGTATGGCTGCAAAAATTGTTGTTGATGGAAAAATGGCAGATCATGTTGATTTAAACTTTGGTTGCCCCGTCCCAAAAGTCACTCGTCGTGGAGGCGGGTCTGCTCTTCCATGGAAGAACGATTTATTCCGTGAAGTATTGCGAGAGGTCGTCAAAGTTTGTAAGCCTGCTGGAATTCCGGTAACCGCTAAAATTCGTGTAGGAATTGATGATGATCATACAACCTTCCTTGATGCTGGCAAAATTGCGCAGGATGAAGGATGTGAATTTGTCACTTTGCATGCTCGCACTACAGCTCAATATTATGGTGGACATTCTGATTGGGAACGTATTGCTGAGCTCACACAAACACTGGATATTCCTGTAATAGGTAATGGTGATATTTGGGCTGCTGAAGATGCGCTCGCTATGGTGCAAGAAACAGGATGTGCGGGAGTTGCAATCGGCAGAGGTTGCCAAGGTAGACCATGGATTTTTGGCGATATAAAGAATGCTTTTGCTGGTTCAGATGAGCGAATCAATCCAAACTTGGGTGAGGTGGCATCCATAATCGAAAAGCACGTGGAATATCTCACAGCGTTTTACGATGGTGATGAGCAAATGGCAGTTCATGATTTACGTAAGCATATTGCGTGGTATCTGAAAGGTTTCCCGGTTGGGGGATCAACAAGGGCTGCTTTTATGAAGTGTGAATCTATCGCAGACGTCAAAGAACAACTTGCGCAGTTAGATCCCTCAATTGAATTTCCCGCGGCGATTGCTGATAAGCCTCGCGGCCGTGTGCGGTATGCCAAAAAAGTACATTTACCTTATGGTTGGCTTGATTCTCAAAAGATGACAGAGGAAGAAAGGCGAGCACTTTTTTCTGGTGATCCGATAGACGCGTCGTATTAAAGCTACTTTGTGTAGTGCCCGTTTTTGCTTAATTTTCTAGACATATGTCAAGTAAACGACATACTTGTAATTTAGTATAAAATTATCAAGAATAAAAAGGAATCTTTTGAATTTTTGTGCAAAGTTATTACTCCAAACAGAAAACAGAGAAAGTTTTACACATTTTCGCCACTTTTGGGCATGAATTGCGTTAAAGTTGTGAGTAATTGCGAGGAACAGGAGCATGATGACCGATTTTGCCCAGACCGAAGAGTTAGATGACCGCACAATCATTAAGGTTGTCGGAGTAGGCGGAGCAGGTGGTAACGCCATTAATCGTATGATTTCCGAAGGCTTGACGGACGTCGAGTTTGTTGCCGTTAACACTGATGCGAAAGACCTTCTGCGCAGTGAAGCAGATGCAAAGATTGCGTTGTCTGATTCCTCTAGCCGTGGTTTAGGTGCAGGTGCAGACCCAGAGAAGGGAGCGAAGGCTGCGCAAGATCATCAGTCTGACATTGAGCAGGTTGTGAAGGGCGCTGATATGGTCTTCATCACTGCTGGTGAAGGTGGCGGTACAGGCACGGGCGCGAGCCCTATTGTTGCGCGTGCAGCACGCCAGCAGGGGGCTTTAACTGTAGGCGTAGTAACTCGTCCATTTGGCTTTGAAGGCCCGCGCCGTGCTGCGTCAGCAGAGAGCGGTATTGAAAATCTTCGCAAAGAAGTAGACGCTCTTATCGTTATTCCAAATGATCGTTTGCTTGACACGGCAGATCGTTCTATTAGTCTTATCGATGCTTTTAAGAGCGCTGATTCTGCGCTTCTCGCAGGCGTGCGTGGCATCACCGATTTGATGTCTGAAAATTCATATATCCATGTGGATTTCTCTGATGTTACTGCAATTTTGAAGGATGCAGGCACGGCACTCTTCGGTATCGGCTCTGCGCGCGGTGAAGATCGCGCTACTCAGGCAGCTGAAATTGCTATCAATTCTCCTCTTCTTGAATCCAGCATTGATGGAGCACATGGTGTTCTCATTGACGTTGCTGGGCCAACTGATATGGGAATGATGGAAGTTCGGTCGGCAGTTGAACTTGTAGGTAAAGTTGCTCATCCTGAGGCTCAGATTATCTTTGGCTTAGCTCTTGATGATGCTTATGGTGACGAAGTGCGAGTGACTGTTATTGCAGCTGGTTTTGACTCAGAAAATGAGGGGAATAACCGCAACGCACGCACAGCTGCGGCTTCTTCAACGGCAGCAGCACCTCTGACTGCTGAGCAGAAGGTGATTCCTTCAATTCCTGAAGTCCATTTGGAACAGCAGCCGGTTCAACCAGTTCAGGCGGCTTTTGCTCCTGACACAACCGCGGAGCGCCCAGTCGTTGAGCAGCAACCAGATCAGCCGGCAGCTCCAGCGTCCACTGGTATTCCGCAAGCAGATCCTGCATCTGACTTAGATATTCCAGATTTCTTGCGCTAAGCGATTCCAAAGCGATTAGGTAGTTTCCAGACAGATGGTGTGAAGAAGGAGTTCTTGTGGCAGGTATCTTTAAGAATGCAATGTCGTATTTCGGCATGGCAGATGTAGTAGATGACGATTCAACAGAACCGACCAATGATGAAGAGTCTACGTTTGATACTGATTACACGGTAACTCCCGAAGCATCATCTGTGTCATCAACATCTTCTACAACGAGCATCAGCTCAGCGCGGTCTGCCTCTACACCATTTAAATCTTCTCAGATGAACCGCATCACAACGATTCATCCCAAAACATATGAAGAAGCTCAACTCGTTGGTCGAGCAATTAGAGACGGTATTCCTGTAGTTCTTAACTTGACAGATGTGTCAGAAGCTGTGGCATATCGCATCGTTGACTTCTCCGCTGGAGTTGTTTTTGGAGTGCGAGGTTCAATTGAGCGTGTAACTCCTCGTGTGTTTTTGCTCAGTCCAGCACAAGTGAATATCAAAGTAGAGGAATCACCTGCACAAGATTCTGCTGCGGGGCTTTTTGACTAATCATTGAGAGCTTAAGGGGCGTCATAAGATGCCCTTTTTTGTTAGGGTATATGAATGACTTTTTATGTGATACGAGTAATCCTTAATTGGATTATTTCTGCGTATATAGCGATTCTTTTTGCGCGCATGATTCTTGATTGGGTGCGAGTGCTCACGCGATGGACTCCACGTGGATTTGTATATAGCCTTGTAGATGCTGTTTACACTGTTACTGAGCCACCGCTTCGATGGTTGCGCAGGTACATTCCATCATTGAACATGGGGCCGATTGCTTTTGACCTCAGCTTTATGATTTTGTATTTCGTTTTGGTAGTTTTGCAAAGCATCATCTAGTGCCCCGTGCTAGCATGGGGTTGAGATGTAAAAATATTTTGGTGCTATGCGCCGATTAAGTGAGGTGGGGAGCTGACATGGCCCTTTTAACACCGAATGACATTCGTCAACACGTGTTCCCGACTGTCCGCTTTAAGGAAGGCTACGACCTTGACGCCGTAGATGACTTCCTTGAGGAAGTTACTCAAACTGTAGAGGCTTTGGGAAGTCAGGCTGCTACTGGAGCAACACAGTCTCTTGGTGCAGACGTAGCACCATTAAATAACAAGATTGCTCAGCTTACTGAGGAGAACGAAAAGCTTCGTAGTGAAGTTTCTGCAGTGCAGGAGAAGGCACAGCAGGCGGCTGCACAAGCACAGTCCTCTCACTCAGAGAATGAATCTCGTGCAAATGAGCAGATTAATACTCTTAAAACTCAGAATGACAACTTGAAGAGTCAAGTTGATCAGCTCAATGAACAGATTGATCAGTTAACCGCACAGGCTGCATCAGGTGATTCTAATGCTGAAGCATTGAACGAGCAGCTCATGGCAGTAAAGCAGGAGCGTGATAATCAGTCCGCTCAGGTTGAATCTCTCACAGCTCGCATTTCTGAGCTTGAGGTAGTTGCCCAGCAGGTGGCTGCAGCTCAGAATGATGCTGCACAAGCTAAAGTAGCTGTTGAGCAGGCTCAGCAACAGGCAGCATCCCAGGCTCAGACTTTGCAGGCACAAATTGCAAAGCTGCAGGAAGAGCTTACTGCTTCTCAGCAGCGCGAAGAATCTCTGCGCAAGCAGCTTACAGAAAGTGAGCCAAGCACCGAAACTGGAAGCCTTCAGAAGATTTCTAATGCTGGTTCTGATGCACAATCCGAACCAGAGCGAGCAACGGCTATGCTTGCCCTCGCAATGCAGCTTCACGATCAGTATGTCGATAAAGGCAAGGCTCAAAGCGCACAGCTTATCGCAGAAGGTCAGTCGCAGTACGATGATCTTGTGGCTCAAGGCGACGCTTACAATAAGCAGATTCGCGAGGAAGCAGACTTCTACTCTGCAAAGACTCGTAACGATGCAGACAACTATTCTTCAGTAACTCGCAATGAGGCTGATGAGTATTCCACCAAGACTCGTAACGATGCAGATGCTTATGCTGACCAGCGCAAGGCTGAAGGCGAAGCATATGAAGCACAGAAGAAGTCTGACGGTGACGCCTACGAAGCTATGACTCGTAAGGCGGCTGACGATTATGATGTCAAGACTCGCGGTGACGCGGATCTCTACTCTCGCCAGGTTAAGGATAAGCTTTATGCCGATTCCAAGGTTATTGAGGGCAATATTGAAGGCCTTAAGCAGTTTGAGTCTGAATATCGTAGTCGTTTGACAGACTTCCTTAACCAGCTTACAAGCCAGATTTCCAACTCCAATAACTTCGAAACAAAGTCAGCTTCTGACAACTCAGAGAACTAAACTCATCAAGTTTCGTCAGTTTATAAGAGCTGATATGTTAGTTACGTGATGAACGGTAACGAACGAATAGCAAGACGGTCACATAAACGTGTGGCCGTCTTTGTTTGTTGTGCAGTAGTTGTGCTGCTGCTTGATCAGATTTCAAAGCTTATTGTGCTGAGGCATTTACCTGCTGGTGTTACAGTGAAAGTTATTCCACATGTGTTGTCTTTGACTTTGTATCGCAATCCTGGCGCATCACTTGGCATGGGATCGTCGGCAACTGCTCTGATTTCACTTTTAGCTGTAGTGGCATGTGTTGCTCTCGTTGTCGCTGGACTGAAAACTACGTCATGGCTATGGACTGTGCTGCTTTCTTTTGCTCTTGCAGGAGCTTTAGGAAATTTGATTGATCGCATCATATATGCTGATGGATTTTTAAATGGCAAAGTTGTTGATTTTCTGAACTATGGATGGTCTGTTGGAAATGTTGCCGATATTTTCCTCATGATTGCTGGGATAGGTATTATTATTCTGATTTTTGTGGGCGTGCCATTTGACGGTAGAAACAAAGATGAGCGCGACGGACGTGGTGAACAGTAATGGATGGTATGATTCCTGCTCCTGATGCACTTGTTGGTAAGCGTTTTGATGTTGCCGTATCCAAGATGATAGGTGTTTCGCGTAACCATGCAATTGATTTAATAGAAACCCATCAGATTACCGTAATTGGTCGCATGATGGATAAGGCGACGAAGCTTACTGCAGGCGACGTTATCGAATTTAATCTTGAAGAAAAGCAAGAAGAGCCTGAGCCCATTGATATGGATATGCCTATTGTTTATGAAGACGATGATGTAGTAGTAGTCGATAAGCCTGTAGGGATGGCAGCGCACGCTTCTGTTGGGTGGACTGGTCCAACTGTGCTTGGAAGTTTGCTCGCTAGGGGAGTGCACATCACCGAATACGGGGCAGCTGGGCGTCAGGGAATTGTCAGCCGCCTTGATGTGGGCACAAGTGGCTTAATGCTTGTGTGCAAATCTGAGCTTGCATACAAAGAAATGCGGCGTCAGTTTAGTGAGCATGAAGTTGTGAAAACATACCACGCGGTTGTGCAGGGTAATCTCAAACAAGATAAAGCTACAATTGAGGCACCTATTGGTCGTGATAAAGTTTCTGATTTTCGTTTTACAGTAACTCCCGCCGGTAAGCCTGCTATAACGCATTGGGACGTTATCGAGCGTTTCGGTGAGGCAACTTATGCCTCGATTAATCTAGAAACCGGGCGCACTCATCAGATCCGAGTACATTTTGCATCTATCGGACATCCGCTTATTGGTGATGCAATGTATGGAGCAAATCCAAAGTTAAGTAGTGTTGTAGGGCTTGAACGGCAATGGTTACACGCTATGAAGCTTGAATTTAAGCACCCTCGCACACATGTATGGACGGTAGTGGAGTCTGTATGTCCGCGTGATTTATCGAATTCTCTGGAGACACTCCGAGCACGCCGTGTGCTTCGTTCCCCTCAAGAATAATCCGACTAAAATTCGACTAGAGCGGCTATTACATTTGATTCCATGTCTGCAAGCTCATCTGAAGATTTTGTTCATCTCCACGTCCACACGCATTACTCCACATTGGATGGTGCTGTAGCGCCAAAAGACCTTATCAAGCAGGTAAAAGAAGTAGGGCAACATGCGGTGGGGATTACAGACCATGGTAATATGCATGGCACGTATGAGCTGTGGCGTGAGGCTGTAGACCAAGGAATTAAGCCGATTATCGGCATTGAAGCATATGAGACTCCTGAAACGTCGCGTTTCGATAAAACTCGCGTGCATTGGGGCACGGAAGCACAGAAAAGTGACGATGTTTCCGGTGGCGGTGCTATTAGCCATTTGACGATGTGGGCGGAGAATGATCAAGGGCTTGTCAACCTTTTCAAATCTTCTTCTGTGGCAAATCTTGAGGGGCGTTTTGGCAAATGGCCACGCATGGATCGCGAGGTTCTCAGTAAGTATTCAAAAGGTGTAATTGCCACGACTGGTTGCCCATCGGGGATTGTGCAGACTCGCTTGCGTTTGGGGCAGTATGATGAGGCGTTGCGTGCAGCAGGTGAGCACCAAGACATTTTCGGTAAAGATAATTACTTCGTTGAATTGATGAATCACGGCTTGGATATCGAAAAACGAGTAGTGAATGATCTTGTTGACATCGCAAAGAAAATTGGTGCACCGCTTGTTGTTACTAATGATTCGCACTATGCGGCAGCTAAGGATGCTTCAGCTCAAGACGCTTTGCTCTGCATCAATTCTGGAAGCCGTTTAGACGACCCAAATCGATTCAAATTCGATGGAACGGGGTATTACATTAAAACAGCGCAAGAAATGCGTACTCTTTTCAAAGAGTTTCCTGAAGCGTGTGATAATACTTTGCTTATCGCTGAGCGCTGTAATGTGATTTTTGATGACCATGAAGATGGTGCTTTTATGCCTCAGTTCGACTGCCCTGAGGGATGGGATGAGACGTCACTTTTCTTGAAACTTGTGCAGGATGGCTTACAAAAGCGCTATCCGCAAGGTGTTCCTGAGCGGGTGTCTCAGCAGGCGGACTATGAGTGCGGCGTTATTTGCCAGATGCAGTTCTGCGGATACTTCCTTGTAGTGGCAGATTACATCAACTGGGCTAAAACGCATGGTGTTATGGTTGGGCCAGGGCGTGGGTCTGCAGCAGGCAGCATGGTGGCTTATGCAATGGGCATTACCGAGCTTGATCCGCTGGAACATGGCCTGATTTTTGAACGATTCCTGAACCCTGAGCGTGTGTCTCTTCCTGATATTGACGTGGACTTTGACCCAGATGGCCGCATGAGGGTACTTGAATATGTGGCAGATAAGTACGGTCATGACAAGGTAGCGCAGTGTGTGACGTACGGAACAATTAAGACGAAGCAGGCCCTCAAGGATTCTGCTCGAATCATGGATTATGAATTCTCAGTGGGTGAAAAGCTTACAAAGGCACTTCCGCCGGCTGTGGGCGGCAAAGATATCACTTTGCATGATATTTTCGACGAAAAATCTAAACGATATCAAGAAGCTAAGGAATTCCGCCAACTTTATGAAGATGACAAAGATACTCAGCGCATTACGCAGGAAGCATTGGGCATTGAAGGGCTGATTCGTCAGACAGGTGTGCACGCATGTGCAACAATTATGGCGTCTAATCCTATTACCGATACGTCTCCATTGATGGAACGCACTGATGGCACTGTAACCACAACCTTTGAGTACCACACCTGTGAAACACTGGGTCTTGTAAAGATGGACTTTTTGGGTCTTTCCAATCTTACGGTTATTCGAGATACTCTGACCAATATCGAACGTAATGGCAAGGAATCTATCGATATTGAGCATGTGCCGCTTGATGATGCCGATACCTATAAATTGCTGTCTAATGGCGACACTTTAGGAGTGTTCCAGCTCGATTCTGATGGCATGAGAAACCTCCTTAAACAGTTGAAACCAGATAACTTCAACGATATTTCGGCACTTATCGCTTTGTATCGACCTGGCCCTATGGATGTGGATTCGCATAACAATTATGCGAAGCGTAAGAATGGCTTACAAAAAATTGAACCGATTCATCCAGAAGTAGCCGAACCTTTGGCTGAAGTTCTTGATGAAACCTATGGTCTGATTGTGTACCAGGAACAGGTGCAGTCGGCAGCGCGAATTTTGGCAGGGTATTCACTTGGCCGAGCAGACGTGCTGCGCCGAGCTATGGGTAAGAAGAAGCCTGAAGTGCTTGCTAAGGAGCAGGTGCCATTCTTTGAAGGTATGGCTCAGCATGGGTATTCTCGTGAAGCAGCGCAAGCCGTTTGGGATATTTTTGTTCCATTCGCTGGCTATGCGTTTAATAAGGCTCACTCTGCTGCTTACGGTTTGATTTCTTATTGGACTGCATACTTGAAGACTCACTATCCAGTGGAGTTTATGGCTGCACTACTTCAAAACGCTCGTGATAATAAAGATAAGACTGCCCTATACTTGGGCGAAGCTCGACGCATGGGTATTCAGGTGCTTCCGCCAGATGTCAATGAATCCATGGTGGAATTCTCCGCAAATGGCGATGTAATTCGTTTCGGCATGGGTGCAATTCGCAACGTTGGTGATAAAACCGTGGAAGAAATCATCAAGGTTCGCGAAGATAAAAATGGCAAGTTCATTAATTTTATGGACTTTATTAACCGTGTGCCAATTTCTGTGCTGGGCAAGCGTATGGTTGAATCCTTGATCAAGGGTGGAGCTTTCGACGGTATTGACCCGAACCGCCGTGCACTGCATACTGTTCATGAAACAGCAATTGATCAAGTTGTGCCACTTAAGCGCAAGGAAGCAGAAGGTCAGTTTGATCTTTTTGCGGACCCTGATTCTGGCAGCAGCACAAATGATGCATTAGGTGACGCGAACGTTACTATCCCCGACATTGAAGAGTGGGATAAAGCTACAAAACTTAACTTTGAGCGCGACATGCTGGGACTCTATGTGTCAGACCATCCACTAAGTGGCATGGCGTCTGTGCTTGCAGGGCTGCGTGATATGTCAATTGCTCAGCTCATCAACCGTTCTCCAAATATGGAAGAGCGAACTATGGTGACATTAGCTGGTTTGATTACTAACGTTGATAGGCGAGTGTCTCGTAATGGAAACCCGTGGGCACTCATTACTATCGAGGACTTGGAAGCATCTGTGCAGTGCATGTTCTTTGGGAAGGCCTACACGGCATATAGTCAAGAAATTGCGATTGATACTGTGGCGCAAATTCGCGGAACTGTTGACGTTCGAGATGGGGCAGTGAGTGTGCGAGCGACTGAATTGCAAGTACCTCAGGTGGATTCTGTGGATGAGCGCCCACTGCTTATCACATTGCCACCAATAGCGCTTGAGCAATCTAATATGAGCCAGCTCGCCTCTATTTTGAACCAACATCCGGGGTACTGTGAGGTGAAATTAATCATTCCGCACGATAAGGGTGCGTCAACAGTTTTGACATTTGGTGACAGGTTTAGAGTTCAGCGTGATACTTCGCTGTTCGCAGAATTAAAGGCTGCTTTTGGTCCTGCGAGTTTGCAGGCATCATGATGTGCCTTCTCAAACTATGAAATAATTTGACTCAATTCAAGAAACTAAGCGTTTTCGTCATGCTTAATTTTTAGAATTGAGTCATGGAGACTACAACAGAACCAATTATTCGTACCATTGATTTACGCGGTAAGAAGCTGTCTCGTGCACAGTTGCTGGAGGCAGTTCCACGCGCACAGATGGGCGTGAGCGAGGCTACTGAGCTCGTTCAGCCTATTCTCGATGATGTAAAAGCTCGCGGCGCGGCAGCTTTGCGTGATTATGCTGAGAAATTTGATCACGTTCGTCCTAAGAATCTTCGTGTTCCTCAAGAAGCTATGGATAAAGCTCTTGAAGAGTTAGATCCTAAGGTTCGTGCGGCTATTGAAGAGTCTGTGCGTCGTATTCGTGCAGTGTGCAAGAGCCAGGTTCCGGAAGACTTCTACACCGATTTGGCTGATGGTGCTCGCGTTGCTCAGCGTTGGATTCCTGTTGAACGCGTAGGTCTTTATGTTCCTGGTGGCAAGGCACTTTATCCAAGTTCAGTGATTATGAATGCCGCTCCTGCACAGGCTGCAGGCGTTGAGTCACTTGCTATTGCGACACCTCCATCTGCAAATGATCCTGATGGTTTGCCAGATCCAAAGATTCTTGCAACTTGTGCGATTCTTGGCGTTACCGAAGTTTATGCAGTAGGTGGTGCACAAGCAGTAGCCATGTTTGCTTTCGGTGCAAAGGGCAGTGAGCTACAAGATGGCGAAATTTTGTGCGAACCAGTAGATAAAATTACTGGCCCAGGAAATATTTTCGTTGCAACTGCAAAGCATATGATTTCTGGTATCTGCGGTATTGATGCTGAGGCGGGTCCATCTGAGATTGGTATTATTGCTGATTCCACTGCAAATCCAGCATTTGTAGCAGTTGATCTTATGGGTCAGGCAGAGCATGATGAACTTGCCGGCTCTGTTTTGATTACGGATGACGAAGACTTGGCTCGCAAAGTTATTGCTGAGCTTGAGGCTCGCGTGCCTCGCACGAAGAATCACGTCCGTATGGCAACGGCATTCCACGGTACTCAGTCTGCGATTGTTCTAACGGACAATATTGACCAGTCCATTGACGTTGCAAATGCTTATGCAGCTGAGCACCTTGAGATTCAAACTGCTGATGCTGACGCAGTCGTTAAGCGCGTTCGTAATGCGGGAGCTATCTTCCGTGGGCCATATTCACCTGTTCCTCTGGGGGATTACATGTCTGGCTCTAACCACGTGCTTCCAACTGGTGGTACTGGTCGCTTCCAAGCAGGTCTTGGTGTACACACCTTCCTGAAGCCTGTTGAAGTCATCGAATATGATGAGCAAGGTTTGAAGGCTATCGCAAAGCGTATCAACGATTTTGCTGTCAGTGAGGATTTACCTGCACACGGTGAATGCGTTTTAACCCGTTACGTAGAAGATCCTTACAACAAGGCAACTCTCGATCAGCAGATTGCAGACGCACAGCTTTAAGCAATTTAAGCAATGCTCATTGTGAGTAAAAGCTTGAGTACATAGTAAATCAAGAAAGAGAAAGTACATCAGAATAGATGAGCGCAATTCCATCATATCTTCCGCTGCGTAATGATCTTATTGGGGAAGAGCCGTATGGTGCACCTCAGCTCGATGTTCCAGTTTGTTTGAATGTCAATGAGAATCCATATGCTCCTAGCCCAGATGTAGTTGAATCTATTGTTCAACGCGTCCGGGAAGTAGCTGGAACCCTGAATCGTTACCCAGATCGTGAACACATGGAATTGCGCCGTGCTCTTGCTGCGTATCTCAAGAAGGAATCTCACGTTGAGCTCGCGCCTGAACAGGTGTGGGCAGCTAATGGCTCTAACGAAATTATGCTGCAGATTTTCCAAGCCTTCGGTGGGCCTGGTCGCACCGCATTGGGCTTTGCACCAACATATTCCATGTATCCGGAGTATGCTCGTGACACTTTCACTACGTGGAAAATTGCTCAGCGTAACGATGACTTTTCACTCAACGTCGAAGCTGCTGTTACGGCAATTAAGGAAGCTAAGCCTGCGATTGTTTTGATTACAAGTCCAAATAATCCAACAGGTACGCCAACAATCATGGAAGAAATCACGGCGTTGCTGGCAGCGTGTGAAGAAACCGAGGTGGAAGGTGCTTCTGCTGATGTGCATCCTCTACTGGTGGTTGATGAAGCTTACGTAGAATTCCGCGCTCCTGGCAAGCAATCTGCTACAACGCTTATCAGCAATCATCCAAATATTGCTGTAAGCCGCACGATGTCAAAGGCCTTCGCTTATGCGGGTTCACGAGTAGGATACATTGCTGCAAATCAAGGTGTTATTGATTCTCTGCGAATTGTGCGCATGCCATATCATTTGAGCGCAGTTACTCAGGCAGTTGCTTTAGCAGCTCTTGACCATACGGATGAGCAGCTTAGCCAAGTTGAGCATTTGCGTGCAACGCGTGAAGCAACAGCTCAGTGGCTCGAAGAGCAGACGTACCATGGGCAAAAGATTCAAACTTCACCAACTGATTCAAATTTTGTGTATTTTGGTGTGTTTGAAGACCGTGAAGTTATTTTCAATGAGCTCTTGAAGCGAGGAGTGCTTATACGTGATGTTGGTCCTGAGGGCTGGCTGCGTGTATGCATGGGTACTGATGAAGAAATGGCTGCGTTTAGAAAAGCTTTTCTTGAGGTTCTTGACATCGTCAACGTATAGTTTGCTGAGAAGCACTGAATTACGATATATGCAAATACTTTTCGCAAAGATTTAAAGGTTTACGGTTTACCAAGGGGAATTCTATGGCAAGAACAGCAACAATAACTCGCACTACAAGCGAATCAACTATTGAACTTAGCCTCAACCTCGATGGAACAGGCAAAACCAACATCGACACAAGCGTTCCCTTCTATAATCACATGATGACTGCTTTAGGGAAGCATTCTTTGATTGACCTTGACATCACTGCTCGTGGCGATATCGATATTGACGTGCATCACACAGTAGAAGATACCGCTATCGTTTTTGGTGAAGCACTCAAACAAGCATTGGGCGATAAGCGTGGAATCACTCGTTTTGGGGATGCTCTCGTTCCACTGGATGAAGCACTTGCACAAGCTGTTGTAGATATTTCTGGTCGTCCTTATGCTGTGTGTACTGGCGAGCCAGAAGGCTTTGAATACGCTATGCTCGGTGGACACTTTACTGGTTCACTTGTGCGTCATGTGATGGAATCCATTGCTTTCCATGCCGGCATTTGCTTACATGTGTACGTTATTTCCGGGCGTGATCCTCACCATATTGCTGAGGCTGAATTCAAGGCGCTTGCTCGTGCACTGCGTACTGCAGTAGAGCCAGATCCTCGCGTAGATGGAATTCCAAGCACTAAGGGTGCTTTATAAAATGGCTGACGATTTTAACAGTGAGCTTAGTGATGACGACATTAATGAAGCTCTAGCTGGATTTGAGACGGAGTTTTCGTCGGAAAATCTTTTTGACTCTGAGCTTCAAGGTCTATTGGGGAATAAGGCAATAAGTGCAGTTCTTATCACCCAGCTTGGTGCTGCTGAGCTTTTAGCGGCATTGTGTGCTCTTTCTGATATCAGTGCTCGTTGCATTGGCTCAGAAATTGGAGCAGTAGCGGTTATTCGTAATCTCGATGGTGATGGGCCAGAAGCTGCTGCACGTGAGATTACAACAGTTGTTAGCGGCCTCAGTGTTGTTCTTGCAGTGAATCGTGCGGACAAAATTTCGTCTCATTTATGGATGGATGGTAAAGAGGGGCAGGAATTTGCTCCTCCTGTGATGCTGATGTCTGCTCCGGAATTCGTGGAAGATTTACTCATTGGCTCTACGACTGTTGCGCAACTTGAATCTGAGGGACACACAATTGTAGATTCTGGCTCTATTGATCATGGCGGCGCTTATGATATTTTGGCTAAATACATGAGATTTGGCAGAAATTCGGGCGAAGCTGAGAATGGAAAAGAATGAAATCCATTGTTGTTTTTGATTACGGTTTTGGCAATGTGCGCTCTATGATGCGTGCTATTGCAAATTTGGGTGTGGATGTAACTCTCACTTCGGATCATGTTCAGGCATTGGCAGCGGATGGGCTTGTTGTTCCAGGCGTGGGAGCTTTTGCCGCATGCGTAAAGGGGCTGCATGAAGTCGGTGGCGACGATGTGATTTATCATCGTATTCAAACGAATAAACCTGTGCTTGGTGTGTGTGTTGGGCAACAGATTATGTTTGACTCTGGTACTGAAGGCGGAAGCGTTTCTAATGGTCTTGGATTGATTAGTGGCAGTGTTGACCGCCTCAATGCGCCCGTTGTGCCGCATATGGGATGGAACACTGTGGAAACTGATTCTGAGAGCTCCTTATTCAAAGGAGTTAAAGATGAGCGTTTCTACTTTGTTCATTCTTATGCTGCCACGTCTACTGGAGAGAAATCTCGTCATGAGAGTCTCTTTACTCAGCGTTTTGATACTCACGTAGCATGGTGCGAATACGGTGATAGTCGTTTCATTGCGGCATTTGAGAAAGGCCCGCTGAGCGCTACGCAGTTCCATCCTGAAAAGTCAGCAGAAGCTGGGTCTCAGCTCTTGCGTAATTGGGTAGATTCTCTATAAAACCTTTATTTTCAATTCATAACTTTCAGTTTTTCAATTTATAGCTAACAAACCGAGAGGTAATCATGCTTACACTCCTTCCCGCAGTTGATGTGCGTAACGGCAAAACAGTTCGTCTGCGTCAAGGTGAGTCTGGCTCTGAAACTGACTATGGCAGCCCGCTTGAGGCAGCTCGTATGTGGCTTGACGCTGGTGCACAATGGTTGCACCTTGTAGATTTAGATGCTGCCTTTGATACAGGCAATAATCGTACACAGGTAAGCGAGATAGTGAAGCAATTTGGCACTTCAATCAGGATTGAACTTTCGGGTGGTATTCGCGATGATGCAAGCCTTGAAGCAGCATTGGAATCAGGAGCTTCACGCGTGAACATCGGCACAGCAGCTCTAGAAAAGCCAGAGTGGACTTGTGAAGTAATTCAAAAATATGGAGACAAGATTGCCCTCGGCTTAGATGTGCGCGGCCACACTCTTGCTGGGCACGGGTGGACTCAAGAAGGTGGCGATATTTTTGATGCCATTAAAGTTTTTGATGCTGCTGGCTGTGCTCGTTACGTTGTAACCGATGTAACTCGTGACGGCATGATGATCGGGCCGAATTGCGATTTACTTCGTGAAGTTTCAGAGCGAACGAATGCAAAAGTTACCGCTTCTGGCGGTATTTCCAAACTTGATGATTTGCGTAATATTGCCGCAATCGGAGGTTCCGTAGACGCTGCAATCCTCGGAAAATCCTTGTATTCTAAAGCTTTTACTCTTCAAGAAGCACTGCAGGTTGCAGGAGAGAAGTCTTAATCCTGATTTGAATCTGATCTAACTCTGATTTGAGTCTGCTTAAGAATACTCTAAGAAACTGATTCGCAACATTCGGATGGCACAATAAGCAATATGAATAGACAGCAAGAATTTGCTCTACGCACGGTAGAGGAGCGAGATATTCGCTTCATTCGTCTTTGGTTTACTGACGTTCTTGGGCAGTTAAAGTCCATTGCTATTGCGCCCGCGGAGCTTGAGTCTGCTTTTGAAGAAGGCATTGGTTTCGATGGGTCTGCAATTGAAGGGCTGACTCGTGTTTATGAAGATGACATGATTCTTCAGCCTGACCCTTCCACCTTCCAAATTTTGCCTTGGCGCGGTGGCCCACAGGGCACTGCTCGCATGTTCTGTGATGTTTTAACGCCGGAAGGGCAGCCAAGTTTGGGTGATCCTCGTTATGTTCTCAAGCGCACACTTGATCGCGCGAAAGAAAAAGGCTTTACCTTCTATACTCATCCAGAAATCGAATTCTACCTGTTCGAACAGCAGTCAGACTGGTCTCAAACTCCTGTTCCGATTGATCAGGGCGGATATTTCGACCATGTTCCGCGTAGCTCAGGCATGGATTTTCGCCGAGCCACAGTCAATATGCTAGAGCAGATGGGCATTTCCGTTGAGTATTCTCACCATGAGACAGGGCCAGGCCAAAACGAAATCGATTTGCGATACGCTGATGCGCTCGCAACATCTGACAACATCATGACCTTCCGCACAGTGGTGAAGGAGATTTCTCTCGAACGCAATATACATGCGAGCTTTATGCCAAAGCCGTTGCAAGATCAGCCCGGTTCAGGCATGCATACGCATTTGAGCCTCTTTGAGGGCGATTCTAATGCGTTCTATGAGGCTGGCCAGGAATTCAATATGTCTACTACGGCTCGTCAGTTTGCCGCGGGTATTCTGCATCATGCTGCGGCTATGGCAGCGGTTACCGATCAGTATGTGAATTCGTATAAACGATTGTGGGGTGGGGCAGAAGCTCCTAGCTATATTTGCTGGGGCCATAATAATCGTTCTGCTTTGCTGCGTATTCCTCAATATAAGCCAGGCAAAGGAAATTCCGCTCGTATGGAATTTAGGGCTTTAGACTCTACAGCAAATCCATACTTGGCGTATGCTCTTCTACTTGCTGCCGGGCTTGATGGCATCGAGAAGAAGATGGAGCTCGGTGAGCCTATGAGTGACGATGTGTGGGATTTGACCGACACTGAGCGCGGAGCAATGGGAATTGAGCCACTTCCAAATTCTCTGAATACAGCATTGAGCGTTATGGAAAAGTCTGACTTCGTGGCAGATGTTTTAGGCGAGCATGTATTCGAATACTTCCTGCACAACAAGCGCGAAGAGTGGTACGAGTACAATCGTCAGATTACTCCATTTGAGCTTGGACGTTATTTACCTAAGCTCTAAATCCCGGAAATTCTAAGCTCTTGAGTTGCTCAGCTCAGGAGTTGACAGTAAAAGCTGTAAAAATACAGACGCTGCTGGTGCTTATTTAAGCATTCAGCAGCTTTTTTATGCGCTGAAGGCTTACTGGCTTAGGCGTACCTAACTCTTGAGCCCATAAGGAAACGAGGAATTCCTCATACATCCAGCGAGCTTGCTCGGCAGTAGCAATAGCAGAATCACGTGAGGGGCCAGCCGGTTGAGATTGAGCGGATTTTAAGGCGTCTAGCACCAGTTGATGTGCTTCGTCCGCTTGCCATGCCCATTGCACATCGCGAGACTTATTCGCCTTAGCTTTTGCAAGACGAACGCTATCAGCTTGAATATATCTCTTGATGTTAGGAAGAGCTTCAGCCGTTGCTTCGCCAATAAACCCTGGGTGAACTAGAGTAGCAATATGCTCACGGATAGATTGGAGTACAGACAGTAGAGGCAAATCAGCTGGTCCGGAAACTTCCTTTTCAACCTTTGCATATTCCCGCAGGATTGCAACCACATTTTGAGAGATGCTGTAAACAGTATCTTCATACGAGTTTCTTACTTCTAAAACGGCTTCCTCAAATTGAGCATCGGTGTTGTATTGATTCACGTGAGGAAGGAGCTGTTTTACGGCAGCTCGTTGAATATCTTCTACAAGATTCTTCGTGGATTTATATGGGGCAGATGTGAGCATTAAGGCTTCATTGCCAAGCCACCGCGAGGAGATGCGCTCTGATGGTAATCGCAGTGTTTCTAAGGCAGCATTCCATAGCATATCTTGACGAGATATAGTGGATGCGCCGGATTGGTTGAGCAGGTTCGCTTTTTCTACTTGCTTGCCTTGCTTTTCAGCACTCTGTGCTTTGCGTTCCACACGGGCTCGCGCACTGGATTGTGCCTCTTGAGCAAATCTTTTCTGCAATTCAGTGAGATTCTTTGATGAGCCAAGCGCCTTCGTTATCATTTTTTGATGGCCATGATGACTGCGGTGATGATTATGATCATGCTGTTTACTGTGCTGAGTGTTTGCAGGAATTTTCTGCTCTACAACAAAAGTCATACGCAAATATGGGGGAAGCTTCTCAGTCTGTTCTGAATTGAAAACTTCTGGATGAATCTGAGCACCAGTCACAGCTATAGCAGCTTTTGTAAAAGCATGAGCAAAATCAAGAGATTGAGGATTGAAATCAGGATCAGAATCAAGACGATCATTAATCCAGTCTTCAATCTTTACAGCAGTATCAGGAGCAGGTACGAACTGCACACGCAACGCCTTAGGAAGTGACTTAATAGTCCCCAAAATCAATTCGCCCAGCATTCCTGGAACATTCCATGTGAATTCGCCTGGCCGTAATCTGTTGAGCACACTGATTGGCACATGAACGCTTACACCATCGTTATCTATATGAGGGTCGTAAACGTAGGAAAGCTTCAAATCAATATCTGATCCGTCACTACCTGCGGCACGCCAAGAATCTGGGTAATCATCAAGGCTTGCAGACTCGGCTATAGATAATCTTTCCACAGATTCAATGTCGAAATCGAGTAGTTTTGGCTGAGAATTATGCTCCTTTTTCCACCATGATTCTAGTGCTGCAATCGACGTAATATGCTCAGGAATTACCGAATCATAGAACTGATAAAGGTCTTCATCATTCACTGCATTAGCGATATGACGAGTGCGATTGGTTTCTTCGTCAGCATTCTCAATAATTGCGCGGTTCGCAGCAACGAAAGCATCGTAGGGGAAACGCTGGTGAATATCACCCTCAACTAGCCCCTGACGAATCAAGAATTGACGAGCTTCGAAAGGATTGATCTTTCCCCATTGCACAATGCGGTTCTGCACTATAGGCAGGCCGTAGAGTAGAAGATTTGAAGACGCGATAGCTGCACCGTGCGCACCAGACCAATGAGGTTCAGCATAAGTTGTGCGTACAAGTGAGCCTGCAAGTTTTTCAGCCCATTGCGGGTCGATTGCAGCAGCCGAACATGCCCACAAGCGTGAAGTCTCCACCAATTCACCGGCCATCACCCACTGAGGGGTAGATGATGCTGTGCTGGAAGCAGGGAAAAGTGAGAAATGGATGCCTCGTGCACCCTGATAGTCATTCTTGCTCATTTTCTGAGCACGTTTAATAGCTCGCGCTCGCTGAGCGCCGGAGAGTCCTGCAAATTGTGAAGCTTTTGGCTCACGGATCACTTGCATTCCGATGGATGAGAGAAGACCAGAAAGCATTGACTGGTGAATTGAATCAGAATCCCAAGAACATGCCAAACTGCCGGCTGCCTGCTGTGCCATAGGAAGCTGTCGAATCTCAAATTGAGCACGCGAAGATGGAACAGGTTCACCTACTGTCCACTTCATCTCTTTACACATGGCGCGCAACTGTTGATACAGATCTCGCCATTGACGCATGCGAATCCAGCTCATAAATTCAGCTTTACACAATTTACGTAGTGCGGAATTGCTTGGCTCACCATCAGCTTGATAGAAGCGATCCCATATATTCAAGGCTGTGAGAAAATCGCTGCTGGAATCTCGATATCGATTATGAATGCGGTCTGCTTCTTCTCGTTTGTCTTCAGGACGCTCGCGAGGGTCTTGAAGACTGAGAAAAGCAACAATCACAAGCACAGCAGCGAGCACATTTGGAGTATTGTGAGCTGCCTCAACCACCATGCGCCCAAGGCGAACATCAATAGGAATACGTGAAAGTTTCTTACCTACTGCCGTCAGACGCACTTCACCACGCTTACGCGAAATTGCTCCAAGCTCTGTGAGCTCATTGAAGCCATCAGAAACTGCACGCATATCCGGCGGATCGATGAAGCCAAAGGAAGTTACGTCTGCAGCAGTGTGCGCCACACCAACCGAGAGCATATGAAGCACGACTGCGCCTAAAGAAGTTCGCAAAATTTCAGGATCTGTAAACTCTTCACGAGCATCATAGTCTTCTTTGGAATATAAACGAATTGCAATACCATCTGCTATTCGCCCGCATCTACCAGCACGCTGATTAGCGCTTGCCTGAGAAATTGGTTCAATAGGCAGTCTCTGAACCTTAGCAGTTTTAGAGTATCGTGAAATTCGAGCAAAACCAGGGTCAACAACGTAGCGGATGCCAGGAACAGTCAGAGAAGTTTCTGCAACGTTTGTAGCTAGAATAATGCGTTGATGATCGTGTGGTTCAAATACACGATGTTGCTCTTTAGCACTCAATCTAGCAAAAAGCGGGATGATTTCAATTGCATCCGGGCGACGGGAATCACTAGCCCTAGCTCCAAAAGTGCGCAGAAGGGCGGTCTCATAATCACGTATATCGCGCTCGCCAGCTGCAAAAACCAAGATATCCCGTGCGCCATATTCGTGTGAAGAGCGTACAACGAGCTCCATGCAGGCGCGGGCGACGGCGACAGACATGTCCATATCGGAATTATCGGATTCGCTCGTGCCTCCTGTAGTATCTGTGTTATCTAGAGTATTGTTACCTAGAGCATTCAGATTATTGCCGTTTGTGAAGTTATTACTGTTTGTGAAACCGGGAACAGAATTCATCAGAGCTGGCATACCGCCGAGTGGTTCATAAACGACTTGCACTGGGTAAGTACGGCCACTGACTTCAATAATTGGCACTTGTTTGTGGATAACAGCACTGAAATGCTCTTGGAACTTCTGCGAATCAATCGTTGCAGAAGTAATGATGAGCTTCAAATCGTGGCGCTTGGGGAGCAGCGAGGAAAGATATCCCAATAGAAAATCGATGTTAAGGCTGCGCTCATGAGCCTCATCAATCATAATGGTGTCGTATTTACTCAAATTTGGGTCGCGCTGAATTTGAGCAAGTAAAATGCCATCTGTAGCTACACACAATCGAGTAGAAGCAGAGCTTTCGTCAGTGAAACGCACTCGGTAGCCGATTTCATTACCCAATCGCACCTGCATTTCGTCAGCAATACGTTCAGCGACCGTGCGAGCTGCAATACGCCGAGGCTGTGTAAGCATGATTTGCTTACCATGAGTGCCACGATTCAACTCTAAGAGCATTTTAGGGATCTGAGTTGTTTTACCGGAACCTGTCTGTCCAGACACAATGACAACCTGATTGGACTTTACGGCCTCCATAATTTTGGAGCGTGAGGCACTGACGGGCAGCTCTTGCGGATACGTAAATGTAAGACTCATACGCTTAGTTTTTGCCAATTATTCTATGAACTTCAATTACACGGTAGCCTTTTGAAGAGGAGTATTTTGAGACTTCAAAAGTAGAAGGAACACTTTGTGTTTCAGGAGCATTGAGAGTGTCATCAAGCCATGCGATAAGCGAATCAGCGCCTAAATGTTTCTGAACTACGAGATACGCATAGCCGTCATCGTTTAAGCGTGGCAAATATTCCATCAAAAGTTCGTGGAGTGCATCTTTCCCAATACGAATTGGGGGATTAGACCATATCAAGTCAAATCCTTTATTCCATTGCGGATATTCCTCAGCTAGGCTAGAAGCAGTGCCTGCAATCACATTGGTAAAACCGTGGGATAGAGCATTATGCTCAGTTAAATCAATTGCACGCTCATTTACATCAACTGCCCACACGCGTGCTTGAGGTGCAGCATGAGCAAGAGCAAGAGTGATAGGCCCCCATCCGCAGCCAAGGTCAAGAAAACTGCCGGTAGAAACTTCATCCAGTGGAGCAGGAACAGATTTCAAAAGAACCGCAGTGCCAGGGTCGAGCCTATCTGTAGAGAATACACCGCGTGAAACCTGCATGTCGAAATCAGTTCCCCGCAAATTCACATGGATAGTTTTGCGTACATCATCTGTTGCAGGAACGGCAGAAAAGTACTGCTGAGCGTTCTCTTGTAAAGCATGTGAGCCGTTATTCTGTTCAGTGCTCATAACTCTCCTGGAATAGTCTTGCTGTGCATTAAGGTGCGTCGGGGGACGTATTTAGGGCGTATTCGCGTGTGCACAGTGCGTGTGTAGGCGTGTGCTCGTGCGCACTCATGTGTACGCTCGCAGTATGCGAAAATCCTTGTGTATGTCCTCTGAAATGATAATAATAGTAAGTCTAAAGAAAGGCGTTTAACTGTGCTTTTCAAGAAACAGTGTGAAGCGAATTCGCAATCGAATCACAGCACGAGTAAATCACAGCATGAGGTGTAATGAGCGAGACTGATCAGGCCACGTCTGATGTTTTATCAAGCCAATCTGACGTTCTTCTCGAAAACGATGTATTAGCACAGCGTACCGAGCAAGATTCAGGTCAGGAAATCTGGCGAGAGCGTGAATCGCGTAATCGGTTAAAACACGTTACTGGTTTGGGTGAGCTTCAGGATGTTACTGAGGTTGAATATCGCAAAGTTCGTCTCGAACGCGTTGTGCTTGTTGGTGTGTGGTCTAGCCGTGAAACTACGCAGGCTGAAGCTGAGGAATCGCTTCGTGAACTTGCTGCTTTAGCTGAAACAGCAGGTGCAGAGGTGATGGATGGTGTGCTTCAGCATCGTTTTAAGCCGGATGCTTCCACTTTTGTCGGAAAAGGCAAAGCTTCAGAAATTGCTGGAATTGTTGCTGCAACTGAAGCAGACACTATTGTGGTAGATGCAGATTTGGCTCCTTCTCAACGCCGTGAACTTGAGGATGTTACGAAGGTGAAGGTTGTTGATCGCACCGCCGTAATTCTCGATATTTTTGCTCAGCATGCCACAAGCCGTGAGGGCAAGGCGCAGGTGGAACTTGCGCAAATGGAATATATGCTTCCACGTTTGCGTGGTTGGGGTGGTTCTCTTTCTCGTCAGGCTGGTGGTCAGGCTGCTGGCGTAAATGGCGGTATCGGTTCTCGAGGTCCTGGTGAAACAAAAATCGAGCTAGATCGCCGTGTGATTCGCACACGTATGGCTCGTTTGCGTAAGCAGATTGCTCAAATGGCTCCTGCTCGTGATGTTAAACGTGGGTCTCGCCGCCGCTTTGGGCTTCCAACAGTTGCAGTGGTTGGTTATACTAACGCCGGTAAGTCTTCACTGATTAATCGGTTAACTGGTTCTAATGAGCTTGTAGAGAATGCTCTTTTTGCCACTTTGGACACAGCTGTGCGCCGTACACAGACGCACGATGGCCGTGCATTCATGTATGTAGACACAGTTGGCTTTGTGCGTCGCCTTCCAACCCAGCTTGTGGAAGCATTTAAGTCAACTCTTGAAGAAGTGACTGAGTCTCATGTGATTGTGCATGTTGTAGATTCTTCTCACCCTGATCCTTTCTCTCAAATTGATGCTGTGAATGATGTTTTGAAGGATATTCCTGGAGTTGAGAACATTCCAGCGATTATTGTGTTTAACAAAGTAGATCGTATTGATTTTGTGTCTCGAAAGCGCTTAGAAAATCTTGCTCCTGATGCGTTTTTCGTTTCTGCGGCAACAGGTGAGGGGATTGATGAGCTGATTCATACCGTTGAGGGGCATTTGCCGACTCCAGGTGTGAAGGTTAACGCAGTTTTGCCTTATACAAGTGGCTCTCTGCTTTCTCAAGTTCGTGAATACGGGCATATTAATTCTATTGAGTATGAGAATGATGGCACTTATATTGAAGCTGAAGTAGACAGTCGCATAGCTGCTGCAGTTATAGATCAGTCACTCTAATATTTCTTTATACCCTATTCATGTCATTCCATTCCCGCAGCAAGATTACAGTGGGATTATGCAGTAAAGCTAGTGTGATGAATCTCATGAGAAGAAATGTTTTGCTCGTCATATTCTCGCGATAGACTTAAAACAGTTCTGTACAAGATTTATACAAGATTTTTGAAGAGAATTTAAAGTTTTTGTAATAAAAATATAAGGATTAAGAGAGGTAATCTCGTGTCAAAGTCCCTTATTCGCCCTACTAAACTCGCTATCATCGGTGCAGGTGCAGTTGGTTCTACTACTGCCTTTGCAGCTGCTCAGCGTGGTGTTGCTCGTGAGATTGTTTTGGAAGATATCAATCTCAAGCGTGTTGAGGCTGAAGTGCTTGATATGCAGCATGGTTCAAGCTTCTATCCTACTGTTTCTATCACAGGTTCTGATGATGTTGAGTCTTGCCGTGATGCAGATGTAGTTGTCATTACTGCAGGTGCTCGCCAGCAGCCAGGGCAGAGCCGTTTGGATCTTGCAGGCGCAACTATCAACATTATGAAGTCCATTATTCCTAATGTTGTGAAAGTGGCTCCTAATGCAATTTATTTGCTTATCACTAATCCTGTTGACGTTGTAACTCATGTTGCTCTTAAGCTCTCTGGCCTTCCAGCAAATCAGATGTTTGGTTCTGGTACCAACCTTGATTCTGTTCGTTTGCGCTTCCTTATTGCTCAGCAGACTGGTGTGAACGTTAAGAATGTTCATGCTTATATTGCTGGAGAGCATGGTGATTCTGAGGTTCCTCTGTGGTCTTCTGCAACCATTGGTGGTGTTCCAATGCTTGAGTGGAAGGAACTTGACGGTCACGAACCTTTGACCGCTGAAGTTCGCGAAAATATCCATCAGGAAGTTAAGAATGCGGCTTACCGCATTATTGAGGGTAAGGGCGCAACCAACTATGCAATCGGTATGTCTGCAGTAGACATTATTGAATCTATTCTTTCTGATTCCAATCGTATTCTTCCGGTATCTTCTATGCTGGATGATTTCCACGGAATTTCTAATGTATGCATGTCTGTTCCGAGTGTTCTCAATCGTAATGGTGTGAATACTCGCCTGAATACTCCTTTGAGTGATGAAGAACTTGCTGCTTTGACTCGTTCTTCCGAAACTTTGTGTCAGACTGCTGCACAGTTTGGTTTCTAAAAATAGGTACCTAAAGAGATAAGTATCTAATAAATATCTAAAGAAATAGAAGAGGTCGTTCCCCTATTTTAGGAGAGCGACCTCTAAATTAATTGCAGAAGCTCTAAATTCTTTTTGGAAAAGAGAGTGATCTTATCTAGATTTTACGCAGCACTGTTACGACTTTTCCCATAATCTGTGCATGAGTCCCGTCAATTGGAGAGTATGAAGGGTTGTGAGGCATAAGCCATACATGCCCGTTGTCTTTTCTAAAAGTCTTAACTGTTGCTTCATCGTCTAGAAGGGCAGCAACAATATCACCATTTTGAGCAGTGTTCTGCTTTCGAACAACTACGAAATCGCCATCGCAAATTGCCGCATCAATCATTGAGTCACCGTGGACTTCAAGCATAAATAGGTTACCGGTTCCTGTTAGGCGCTCTGGCAATCGCATAACATCATCAACGTGCTGTTCAGCAGTAATAGGTGTGCCTGCAGCGATGCGGCCAACTAATGGAACATCATGAGATTCAAGAATAGACTCTTGGTCATACTCTTGGGCGGGAAAATTGATAATAGTTGCGTGATTATCTCTACCATCAATAGTGTTTGTATTTTCGGAAGTCTCAGTTACTGAGGTCTGATCAACAACTTCTAGTGCGCGGCCTTTATTTGCGCTTGTGCGGACAAATCCCTTCTGCTCAAGTACCTCAAGTTGATGCTTTACGGAAGAAGTGCTTTTAAGCCCAACAAGTTTGCCTATCTCACGCAAAGTTGGAGCAAATCCATGTTCAGAAACATGAGTGCGAATAGCATCAAGAATCTGCAACTGGCGTGCCGATAGCTGTTTCTCTGCTGATGTGCGCGAAGAGTGATCAGCAAGCGCGCTCTTTTTGTGAGCGGGAACTTCTTCGGGGAAAGCAATGGCACTCATGGGGTTCCTTTCGTTAGAACAACCATATCGTGAAAATATCGTAAAAGCAAACAGATGTTCGAAAAAAGTACTTGAATTAATCGAACATTTGTGCCATATTTAGAACATACGTTCGACGAACATTTGTTCGAAAGGATTTATGATGGCAGAGAAGAAGACTCATAAGACTCACCTGAGATTAACTCGTCGTGGCAAGATAGTTGCTGCTCTTCTTGCTGTTATCGTTTTGTGGGGAGCTGCCATGTTTGCGCTGCCAACTGCTCAAGCAGAAGATGCTGGTCAACCGATGGAAGTAACAAGTTATGTGGTGGGCAGTGGCGACACCATGTGGAAATATGCAAGTATGATTACTCCTCAAGGTGAAGATGTTAATGACAGTATTGATTACCTTATGGAGCTCAATAACTTGGATTCCACTACGCTAACTCCGGGGGAGCGAATTGTTGTCCCTACTGCTGATATTCAGTAGTTTTTTGATAAACAGATTGGTGATATATCCAATAAAGCCAGTAGTCTGGCTATATGCACTGTCCTTTTTGTCAAAATAAAGATACTAAAGTCGTCGATACTCGTGTAGGTGAAGATGGTTACACTATTCGTCGCCGGCGAGAGTGTCCAGTCTGCAAACGTAGGTTCACAACACAGGAGAATGTTGTGCTCCTTGTTGTGAAGCGTTCGGGCAATGCTGAGCCATTCAATCGAGATAAGGTTATCTCAGGTGTGCGTAAGGCATGTCAAGGGCGAAATATTGATGAAGAGCAACTCAAACAGTTGGGGCAAAAGGTTGAGGTTGACCTGCGTTCTAGGGGAGTAGCTGAGATTAAAGCAGCCGAAGTTGGCAAGGCAATTCTCGAACCGCTGCGAGAGCTTGATCCTGTTGCTTACATGCGCTTTGCAAGCGTGTACAAGAACTTCAACACTCTTGAGGATTACGAAGATGCCATCAAAGAGTTTAAAGAGTCCAAGTAAAAGAAGCGTGTGTTCAACGGGTGAATTGTGCCCCGTTTCCCCAATTCCAACTACCGTGACCAACACCAATTTGGAAGTGCATCTTCGCAATTCCTAAATCAATGAACCCGTTACTGCCGGATGCCTCAGGATTGAATTGCGCAGAAATAGTTTGAGTTTGAGCGTCATAGACAAAAGTCACTGGCTGCCTATTGCGTGCAGAAGGTGCCTTCAGGGCAGCAGTTACACCGGCTGTCACCCATTCAGGAACATCGGCGCAACCATCTTTAGAGGTGCTATTTACCACTTTGAGTACATCGTGTAATGATTTAGATTCGCGGTGATTTTGTTGGAATTCGCATCGATTTTCGTATGTTTCATCCATTACTTGCTCATGATTAGAGGCATAACCAATCACAATGCCCAAATATAGTTCTTCATTTGGCTCAATATAAACACTTTTTTCTGCTTGAGATTTATTCCAGCTGCCGCCTACCCAGGCGGTTGCTAGACCTGTCAATGTGGCATCAAGGACAATTCTCTCGCCATAGAAGCCAGCCTTTTCCTTGGACTCGTCGTCATCTTTTGGGCCAACCAAAGCAATGAAATGAGCAGCATTCGTGTAATGACCTGAAGCATTAGCTTCTTCGAAAACACTAGGCTTATTCTCAGCTAACTGAATATGGAGTCCGGATAGTAAATTAAATGCATCTATACGAGAACGCAGCTGGCGAGCAAAATTCTCATCAATAAAATCATCATCGAACTTACGAGTGGTTACTCGCACATCTACAGCGTCAATGAGTTGTGTATGAGATTCCTGAGACATACGAATCATTGTGCCACGATTTTCTGCGATATGTAATTCGTGAGTTCGCAGTAGACGTGAGTTCACAGTAGAATAAGTAGTGCGCAGTACATGGCGTATGGCTGTATTAACCTCAATTTCAAGGAAGAATCATGATCGAAACTGCACAAGCTTTTGGAATCGACATTGGTGGCTCTGGCATAAAGGGAGCTCCTGTTGACCTTGTAAATGGCCGTTTTGCTGATGAACGTTTGCGTATTCCAACTCCTGAAGCATCAACTCCACAGGCAGTAGCAGATATTGTCAAAGAGATTCTTGACCATTACGATGTGGCTGATGGAACTCCTATTGGTGTTGCATTCCCCGCTCCCGTAAAGCCTGGTAAAAAGCTTACTTTTATGGCAAATTTGGATCAGTCTTGGGTCGGTATCGATATTGAAGAACTTTTGACTGAACGCACTGGTCGCCGAATTCACGTTGTGAATGATGCCGACGCGGCTGGTCTTGCTGAAGCACAGTTTGGTGCAGGTAAGAATCATAAAGGTCTTGTTATTGCAACAACACTTGGCACAGGTATCGGCTCAGCATTGATTATGGATGGTGTGCTTGTTCCTAACACTGAGCTTGGTCACCTTGAGCTCAATGGCAAAGATGCAGAACGTTATGCTGCGGATTCTGCCCGTTCACGCAAAGATTTAAGCTGGGAGAAGTGGGGAGAACGTCTCACTAAATACTACTCTTTGCTTGAACACTATTTCAGTCCAGATCTCTTTATTGTAGGCGGCGGTGTGAGTAAGAAGAGCGCAAAGTTCTTCCCATACATCAAGATTAAAACGCCTATTGTTCCTGCCCAGCTTTTGAACGATGCGGGGATTGTGGGTGCAGCTTATTATGCATCTGTGCAGCAGTAATTTTGCTGTAAGGGCTTGTAACTTCAGCAGTTGCCTATAAGCTTTGAGAAAGATAGCTTTTGAAAAGATCTGACTTTACAAGTTAAATAAAAAAATAGATAACGGATAATAGTGAGTTCTCCACAATTTTCACATCGCGTTGGTTCAACGAATCCTAATCCTGTAACCCTTGCTGTGTATGAAAGCGCGCAGCAAGGGATTTCTTTGCGCGGTCTTAATGATTCCAATCCCACACACTATGGTTTGGCTCCCGCCGAATTGCCACAACAATATTCAGCAGATCCGCGAGGTGATAAATCCACACGTGAAACTCTTGCTGATTTCTTAGCTCATCGCAATACGAATGTTTCGGCGGATAATCTTTACATTCTAAGCTCTACCTCTCAAGCTTATGCGTGGATTTTTATGCTGATGTGTGATGTTGGTGACGTGGTTTTAGCCCCAACTCCTGGGTATCCACTTATCGAATCGATAGCACGGCTAACCGGCGTTAACGTGCTTTTTTATGAGCAGTTCTATGATGACCGCTGGTCTCTTGACGCGCAGCAGATTGAGGAGCTCATCAAATCTGCGGAGGGGAAAGTGCGCTCACTCGTTCTGATTAATCCCAACAATCCAACCGGATCATATATCAAAGCGCAAGAGCGAGCTTCTCTTATTGAATTATGCAAAAAATATGGGCTTGCGATTATAGCTGATGAAGTTTTCTACGACTATGATTTAGAACCTTTTGAAGATAGAAAGCGCTGGGCTGGAGAAGACTCAGTTCTTACTTTCGCTTTAGATGGTTTTTCTAAGATGTTGGCTGCACCTCACGCAAAAGTGGGATGGATTCAAGTAAGCGGCCCGACTGCTGAAGTTTTTGAAGCTAAAAAACGTCTTGACATGATTGCTGATGATTTCCTTCCAATTTCTGAATTTCAAAATCAAGCAATCGCACGTATGTTGCGTGATGCTCCGGAGCAAACAGCTCGCGTGAAAGCGAGAGTAACGGCAAACTTAAAGCATTTACACGAAGTTCTTAATGCTGATATTGAGGCCGTGAAGAGCGGTGATAATGGTCACGACGGGGTAGTGAGCGTACTTCGCGCTGAGGGTGGTTGGAATGTTCTGCTGCGTTTCCCCTCAACAATTGATGAAAACGAGCTCTCCAAGGTCTTAATTCGTGATTTCAAGAAACAACCCCAACCTGGCTATTTCTTTGATATGACTTCAAATGGGTATGTGACCCTTTCACTACTGCCTGAACCCGATATTTTTGATGAGAACATCCGAGCTATTCTGGCTGCTGTGCACACATTCTTACATTAAGTGAGCTATCTAAATGCTGAAGATGCTTGCTGCCAGATAATAAACCTGCGGCGCAAAATTCACGATAGATGCAGTGCGATTTGTTACAAAGAATGAGGCAAGACCAATAATCAGCGAATACAGCACGGCACAAATCACAATCCACAAAATGAGGGAAGCGCTGAATCGAGTAAGCCGAATCCTTGCCCGTGTGACCCACGTTTGATTATCTTTGTCAATCAATACTGCCGATTTACTGAGCGCCCATTGAGTAATCACAGCAATGATTGCAATCGAAGCAATGGTAAAGAACCAGCTGAAATCGTTGATATAACGCCATACTTGGCCACCCATATATGCTACAAGCACGCATGTTAGTGCCCCCATCATAATTGCGATAATAGTTGTCAATACCGCATGTGATTTATGAAGTTGCCGAATAATTCCAGGCACAACTATGCAGATAATAGCGATTGTAAGTGGAGCAAAAATGAAGAGCCCTGCAATCATTGGCTCACTGTGTTGCCAAGGAACGATGCGAGTAGTAGGTGAACTAATGAAGGGGAAGTGCTGCACGAATTGCAAAGGCAGGAATAAATAGTTCAATGCTATCTGTTTCACGGCGCTTAATGGAGCCGTGTATGTTGTCAAATCCACAACAGTTAGCTGATATTTGCTGCCGAAATCAAAATATGATCCAAAACGCCATTTGTTGTATGCCAGAAGTGGAATGAATGCAATAAGTGCTGGAACAATAGATACAAGGGTCACTCGAATCCAATGCCATATTGTGCTCAGATGCCATGCGCTACCATGCTCGTGCCACACCCATATTAATGCTTCAATAAATAAAGGAACCACAAGGGCAGCACACAAAATAAAGGTTGGGCGACATCCTAAGGTAAGTGCTAAACAGAGTGATCCGGCTCCCATACGAATGTAGGAAAGCATAGTGCGTGTATGTTGAGATTGAGCGTTTATGTGAGAAGCATTATTGCCGTCGGTTACAACCCATGGTCGCCATCTGTTCAGCTCTGGGTCATATGTTCGCTGTGCTCCCATCCACAACCAAAATCCGAGTGCAAGCAGAGTAGTAGCCGAGGCGAAAGGAATGCAATAGAAATTTGGGTTTGCAATGAGTGAGACCACGTTAAAACCAATAACTGTAGCAAGAAGAATCAGAATGGTCTGCCCAATACTGATACCGGGGAAATGACGCTGCAAGAATCGAACTATTGCAAGAATGCCAAAAATGAGCGCGAGGGCAAGTAAAACAATAATTGCCATAGAAGTGTTCAGCCAAAGCCCACCCTTATGGAAAAGCGAAGTGACCATCTGGAATGGCATAAAAATGAGCACAGCTGGAACGACGCCAAAGTAAGAGTAATAGTGCCCATGGTAGAACGCGTAATCCCAGTAAACCGTGACGTTATGAGCAATAAGCTGAGCGCGTGCTGGAATCGATTGAGCGTGAGAAAGTGCTGCGAGCTGCGGTGCAACCTTCAAATCCAGCCATGGATGCCCCTCTAGGAGTGCCTGTGCTGCAAGCTGATATTGATTAAAATTGTAGGTGTATTGCCCCGAATCGTGATACGTAGCATTGCCTTGAGCCCAACCCACGATGAAGCCTGTAACCACCACGATAAGCACGAGCGGAAGCACAATACCCATCCAGAAAATGAGTCTTTGAGCACGGCTTTGAGTATTTAGATGGATGGAATACAGGGAAGATCTCGGCCGAAGAGCAATCAAGAATATTGCTACCAGGGCTAAGAGCATTACGCGAATAATGTTGAAATGAAAGGGAATTTGAGCATTAACCGTGATAGACGAAAGGGGGATGTGAGATCCTACTGCTTCTTGGAAATAGATGCGTATAGCCGTAGCGGTGCTGGAATTTCCCGCCTTAATATATGTTGAACTGCTAACGAATGGAGAATAGCTTGTGGCTATGCCTGTAGTAAAAGTTTGCGAAGTGCGGTGTGATTTTGTGTCAATCCGAATGGTGACGTTTTCAAGAGCCGATGACGTGTAATCAGAATCATCAGTTTGGAAGACTGATGACGCTAGATTCGTGGTTTTATTTGAGTGCGAATCAGACTTGTAAGTCCAACGTGCGTTCTCTGCCTTCTGTGTGTTCGCATTGATGCGGATATTGCTTACGGTTAAGGAAACGGGCAACTCAATATCGAGATATGCCTTAGAAGCGTTCGTAACAGTGACAACACCTTTACTGGCATCGTTAGAGGAGTGGCGCAATCCAGATCCCAAGGAAACAATTGGCGAATTCAAGGAATAAGTAGCAGAACTTGTTGTTCCAGTTAAATTATTAAAAGTACCTTGCCAGAATGAGAAATTAAAAACCGTCACTTCTAACACCACAATCAGTACAGCAGCAATCACAGCAAGCCTCCGCGTTGGGTGCTTCAGACGTTTTGGGTGTTGCACCTGTTTTGCGTGGCGAACTGCAGATTTTGAGTCATGCGGGGCAGAAGATGAGGAAGTCACAGCACCTATTCTAGAGGTATTAGCGGAGAGTAAAACCGTATGGAATAAACTAGTTCATGTCTTACATGATTGAAAGAATGGTGATATGTCTGAAGCGTCTCAAAACCCGATTTTCTCTCCACAAAATAATGAGAATACTGTTGGCAATGAGGTAGCTAATTCAGGTTCTTCCTTCCGTTTTATTTCATATGAATATCGTCATATAATGCGCGATTTGCCGGTGGATGAAGACGGCTCCACAGTAGGTTGGGTGGCTGATGGGAGCCCTGCTGCGCCAAGAGGATATTCGCTCGGTACTTTTAAGAATTTATGGATGTTTAAGCCAATTGCGTACATGGATTTGACCGGTACGATTTATATGTGTGACCAGGTGCATCCAAAAGACTTAACTCAGTATCCAATTTTTATGAGAGTGCTTGAGGAAGGTAAAACACGCATTCCGCATAGTCGCTTATTGGGCTACGGAACTCAGGAGAGTGTGAGAGTTCCTTCACGTAAAAAAGAGGAGTTTGATTACGTTAATTTAGGTGCGGTGATTGCCCGCGGTCTTGACGGAGAGATGCACTGGACTGCGTCGATTATTTCTACTCTAGATAAGAAGTCCTACACAGTGGAACAGTCACGTGTGCGTTTGGAGCGCAGAATTCGCGCAAATCGAATATATCCAGATGCAATGGCTACGCTGTTTTTTGGTGTAATTGTTGGTCAGTTTACTGCAGGTAATGATGCTGGTTTTGGAACAGGCAATATTTATCAGAATCTGCGTTCAATGGCTCCTTTAGCGGCAATTCGTCGCTCCGTAGCTCAAGCTCAGTCTGCTACTGCTGCGGGATTGCGCACTTCTGGACTAGAGGATTTTTTCTGTGCTCTGATGACTGACGCTGATGTGATTGGCACTGCAACGTCACTGGAAGCCAAGCATGGTAAAGAGCCTTTGAACTTAGTAACCGTTCCCACTTCACATTTGTATCGCATCGTGTGGGAAGAAGAAATGTCTCCTTCTGCATCTTTGCAGGCATTGAAGTTAGAAGGATATCTCAACCGTGTTGCCGCTGTGAGCAATGTCTTAGAAAACAACTTCCGTCTTGGGCTTTATCCAACGGAAGATAGCGCCACACTTGAGCAGATTGCACAGATTGATGCACAGTTGATAAACAATCCTGCTTTCGACGCGTTGAGTTCTTTACACGTGTCAGGTTCTCCGGCTTCCGAGGCAGCGCAGTGGTCGCAAGATCAGGCCAAAAATCAGGCTTTAGAAGAATCACAAAAGCAGATTCAAAGTACGGTTTATGGCGTGTCTCAGGGTGTGTCTCAAGATGTGTCTCAGAGTGTGAGTCAAAGTGTAGTTCAAGACACGAGGAGTGCTGCTAATTATCTTAAGTCTGACAATGGTGAAAGCCTAAGCGACAATTTAGAAGACGATCCTTCATATTATTCGTCATGGCTGCAGCAATTTTTGTATGATCCTCTTGAGGGCAGTCAAACACCACACGTGGAAATGATGAATGATATTTCCAGTGTGAATGCTGTGCGACGAATGCTGATTGCTGCACAAGAACTTAGCAAACGTATTGCGCGCCAGAATCCTGATCCTCGCGATAAAGCTCAGCATGAACATATAAGCGAATGGGTGTATAGGCAGAGTCTTTCGACTCTTTTGACCCATATGCGATTGCCGTTGCGTATGGATTCGAATTTTAGGGCCAAACTCGAAAACGGTGTTGTGGGAATAGGATTTACAACAGCTGACCCTGCAATGATGCCTAAGCGTCGTTTTGATGCGAAGAGCCACACATGGAAGCAATTGAGTTCTGCCGAGAAAGGTGCAATGAGTGCTCAATATAATCTCCGCGTGGGCATTATGCTTGCAGCTCTTGCCTTCGGCGTAGATACTCGCGTCTCTGAAGTCTCTCTTCACATTGATTCACTTGGATTAGAAGAAGCGGCGGCTCAAGAAGACGAGAATATCGAACAATGGTTGTCTCAGGCAATCGAGCTTTTTGAGCGTATGCAAAATCATTCCGAGGTTCACCCAACGGGTTCTAAGGCAGATCCAAAAGATGGTGACGTTCATGGGAGGTCTGCTACAGTTCCCGCATCTACTCCTGCGCCATCGGTACAACAAACCTCAAACGGTGCTCCTGATGAGAATGTAGACTCTTCTGAATCTGGTATTGACGTTGATAAGACTTTCAGCGAACTAATCAAAGACCTTAACTTTGATGCAATAGCAGATGAACTGACCAATAAACATGATGCTGATTCGAGTGAAGGCGATTCAGATACAAGTAATTTAGATACAAGTAGTTCAGAACGTGATTCAATAACAGTTGCTCAAATTCCTCAAGCAGTCCACTCATCAAATTCTGGTGAGCAGGCAGAATTGAATTTACATACTCTCGTCACTGTGACTTTTGAACGTGAGCATTTTATAGAACTTGTGGATCGTCTAGGGTTAACTCAGCCACAGGAATTTTATGAGGTATTTCATGCAAATATGAATGTAACAGATGACGGCGTATTGACAGCTGTTAGCCCAGACTTTGATTTAAGAGATTCACGATTTGCTCCTTTGGGCTCTCAGGAAGAACCAGAACTTCTTGAATTAAATTTTGATACTCCAACGGCCGCAATTCTAGGAACCGATGAAGCCCGAGGCCTCTCCATTCAACGCGAAGATGCGTTGCAGCACTCGATTAACGTATTCCATCGTATGGCAAGTTCTCAAGAGTCTTCTGCACTGAAAGCAGAGCAAGCAATGACCTACATTCGCGAAATAGGAGACCCTGAATTACTCTCGCGAGCGTCGGATATTACGAGTGCAATCATAGACGGGTGCGACACTCCTGATCTTGATTTTTCTTATGCCAAGCATCTTGATCAGCAACGCGTGAAGGCACGAGAGCAACTTTTCTCTGGACATGTTCACGAGGCAATTGAGACTCAAGAAATAGCGGTAAATGACGCGGATACTTTCTTCTCCTTATCTTCCCACGAAACTGTTCCCCGATATTTCAACTCGTATGCTGAGCGTGTGGTCTATAACAGGCTTTTTGCCACGCATGATGAACGAACTGTGTTAATTCCAGATAATTTGTTTTACGCACATTTGGAATTGGCTGATATTTTAATGCAAATTGGGCAGACAAAAGAAGCAATCGAGCATCTTAATACGTGTGTTGCGTATGCTCCGGCATATCCAATGGCTCATATGCGATTAGCTGTAGCTCTTGGACAACAGGAAGACTGGGATTCTGCGCAAGCAGCTACTCAGAATGCTTTGCGAGTATCTCTTGACCGTCAGGATGCTGCTTTTGCATATTATCGTTATGCCTTCGCGGCATGGATGAAGGATGAATTTGCGCTTGCCACTGCCTGCTATATTATGAGTGCTTCCACGAATCCGCAGCGAGCAGATATGATTCGCACTGAATATGAGGATCTTGTTCAGCGTGCCAAGTCTCAAGGTGTTTCAATTCCTACGACTAAGTCTGAAGCTGCTCAAGAGTTGCAGCGTAATGGTGTGCCAGTATGGCCTCACACTGAAGTAGCATCGATTGTTCGCGATGCTGCACGCGTGTGTGTAGATGAGAAACTTTTTGTTCCAGCCCGTACGCTGGCAGTAGCTGCTGCGCGATTTAACGAGAGTGACGAAGATATTGACCTCGTTCAGCTGCAATATCTGCGCTCGCTGAATAGCTAATTGCAATGTTTACGCGCTCCTGGAAAGATTGAAAAATATGGATGATTCACTTCAACTTGCGTTAGATTTTGGCGAATCTGCTGATAATAAGGCTGAAAATTCAACTGGCAATTCGATTGACAGCAACATTACGGCTTTGACTTCCTCTGATTCCGATGCACAGTCACTTGAAAAAATCTTCCCTCTTGAAGCTCTCACAACCGAACAGGCAGCACGTTTATGGGCAAAAATTGCGGCATGGGAGGAATCCGACCAAATTGCATACTATGTACGTGACACTCCTACGAGTTCCGACGCTGCCTATGATGCTCGAATGGTTTTTCTGCAGAAGCTTGAGGCACAGTTTCCTTCGCTCGATGATCCTCAGTCTCCAACCCATCGCGTTGGGGGAACATTTTCGAATGATTTTGCGTCGGTCCCGCACCCTTCTCAGATGCTCAGTTTGGATGACGTTTTTAGTATTGATGAGCTTCGTAATTGGTATGACGGCGCTCGAAAGACTTTGGAATGGCCTCAAAATAAGCCACTTCCTATGACGTGTGAAGTCAAGATTGACGGCTTGGCCTTAAATTTAATCTATCGTAATGGGGTTCTTGAGCAAGGCCTGACTCGTGGTGATGGCGTAATTGGCGAAGATATCACATTGAATGTTCATACAATCGACACTATCCCTCAAAATCTTAAGGGAAATCCCGAAGATATTCCTGAAATGGTTGAGATTCGTGGCGAAGTATTTATGCGCTTCGATGATTTTGCCAAGCTAAATAGGCAGGCTGAAATCGATGGAAAGCAAGCTTTTGCAAATCCTCGTAATGCTGCTGCAGGATCTCTGCGCCAGAAAGATCCCCGCATTACAGCACAGCGTCATTTAAGTTTCTACGCTCATGGTTTAGGTACTGTTCAGTGGGGGAACGGCACTTCTAGTAGCACTTCTAGTACTGTGCAATCTCATCATGCTGAGTTGAGCAAACAGTCTGAAGCCTATGATTTATACGATAAATGGGGAATTCCTACTTCTCCTCACACTCGCATCGTTGGAACTTTTTCTGAAATTCTTGACATGATTGAGTACTACGGTGAGCATCGCAATGATATTGAGCATGCACTGGATGGCATTGTCGTTAAAGTAGATGACCGCGCACTCCAACGCCGTTTAGGCACAACATCGCGTGCTCCGCGATGGGGAATTGCTTATAAATATCCGCCAGAAGAAGTCAATACAGAGCTTCTTGACATCACTGTTCAGGTTGGTAGAACTGGCCGTGTTACGCCTGTGGCAATTTTGAAGCCGGTGCTTGTGGCAGGGTCTACTGTAGCTCGAACAACTCTTCATAATCCTTCGGAAGTGAAGCATAAGAATGTGCTTATTGGTGATGTTGTAATTGTGCGCAAAGCAGGCGATGTTATTCCTGAGCTTGTGGGGCCCGTGCTAGCGCAGCGAAAAGGCCGTGAGAGTGAGCTTCGCGAGTTTGTGATGCCGAAGTATTGTCCAAGTTGCGGCAGTGAACTTGCTCCTGCAAAAGAAGGCGATAAAGATATTCGCTGCTTGAATGTGGAATCATGCCCGGCACAGTTGACTGAACGTATTATCAATCTAGGATCGCGCAAAGCATTTGATATTGAGCAGCTGGGCGAAAAGAATGCCACGTATTTGACTAATCCCGAAGCGAACCGCCCTGATTCTGTAGCTACATATGCCCCAGATTTGAAGGAAGTTAAGGTGGATGCAGGTGGTGAATCTGAAGTCTATATTCCAGCGGAAGGTTTGCAGCTTCCACCAGAACAAACCCCCGTGGTGCGCAGCGAGGCTGATATTTTTGACATTACTCTTGAAGATTTGCGTGATGTAAAAGTCTGGGCTGAAATCCCTCTTGTTGAAATTTCTCATTCAGTGAGCGAGAAGACTGGAAAGAAGATCACGCGCCGCAAGCGTGTTGGTGGGAGCGGTCTGTGGAAGCAGATCCCAGCATTCTATAATCAGCCTAAAAAAGGTGAAACTCTCGCAGATGCTGAGCCAAGTAAAACTACTGTTGATATGCTCATACAGTTTGAGAAGGCACAAAGTGCTGAATTGTGGCGTGTTCTCGTGGCTCTTTCAATCCGCCGACTGGGCCCTCCAACAGCAAGGCTTTTAGCGTCTCGTCTTGGATCACTTGAAGCCATAGAAAATGCTACAGAGGAAGATCTTATTCAAATTGATGGCGTTGGCGCTGAGATTGCACACACGGTGAGCTCTTGGTTTAAGCATGCTCATGAACGGGGAGACTGGCGTGGGGAAATTCTTAATGCGTGGAAAGCCAAAGGGATAGGTGCAGGAGTTGTAGAAGCAAGCATGCTTGAGCAAACTCTTGCTGGCAAAACCGTTGTGGTAACAGGTAGTTTAGAAGGCTTTACCCGAGACAGCGCTAAAGAAGCGATTATTCAGCGCGGTGGTAAAGCTGCGTCGTCGGTGAGTAAGAAAACCGATTACGTGGTTGTTGGTGAAAATGCAGGTTCGAAGGCTGCAAAGGCTGAGGAACTGGGACTTCCTATGCTTAACCGTGATCAATTTGTTCAGTTATTAGAAACCGGTAAATATGCCGCAGAGTAGATTGTTAGATTTCGTTGAATCTCCTGTAAATAACGCTCGTGAAGCCATGGGCTTCTTGGCTTTTGACGTAGAAACTCCTAATCATCACAATGATATGATTAGCCAGATTGGCTGTGCGGAGAGCCGGCCAACTCCGACTGGGCCATCCACAGATTATTTTGCGTATCTGATTAACCCTGAATGTGGGTTTGACCACTTTAATATTGAGCTTACGGGAATCACTCCGGCAGACGTGCGCAGACAGCCGATCTTTCCACAGTTGTGGGAATCAAAGTTAAAAAGTAGATTTGAATCCAATATTCTTGTGGCGCATAATGCTCGGTTTGATCTTGAAGTACTTCATAAAGTTATGCAGCACTATGGTCTAGAAGAACCAAACGATGGCTTCCTATTTATCGACACTCTTGAAGTAGCACGCGCATGCTATCCGCAGTTGCCTAATCATAAGCTTGACACTGTCAGTACATATCTCAATGTAAATCTTGAGAGACATCACGATGCTAGTTATGATGCTGCCGCATGCTTTGGGATTCTTTCTGAATCGATGAAGCGATTCGGTCCAGCCGTAGTTAATCCAAAGCGGTATAGGCCATCTGCGCGTAACACTCGTACGGATAAACGCGTTGTGTTTGCAGATTTTCAGTCTCTTATTTCTGAAGCGCTCAACGATGGTGTTGTCAGTGTGGGTGAGGCTTTTGGAATTCTTGAATGGACCCATGAGCATCGCAGTGATTTGCCACCTCGCGTTGTAGAAACTATTGAAACCATTGTTTCCAGCACTGTTGCAGACGGATACATTGATGCTGAAGAAAATCAAGATTTAATTGCTCTGCTCAAGCCCTTTGTTGACGTTACTGCAATTAATGAGCGAGCCAATCGCCAAACAACTGAGAAAATAACGGCTAAGAAAGCTGTAACTAGAAAAACAATAGCTGAGAAAGCAGTGGCAGGGAAGGCAGTGACTGGGAAAGTAGTAGGTCCATTCACTCAGCTCAATGGACGAGTGGAATTTAAGGGTAGAGTATTCGTGCTAACGGGCGACTTTGAACACGATGACAGAGCAGGTGTGCAATCGTATCTTGAGAGCCTCGGTGGGGTTGTGCGCTCTGGCGTGTCTCGCAAAATTGACTATGTTGTTGTGGGTAAACATGGTTCGGAGCGCTATGCTTTCGGCTCATATGGCACAAAAGTTGAGAAAGCACTGGAATTGCGCTCGCAAGGCCATCATATTCAGGTGATTAGTGAGGACAGTATTTACACTGATTAGGTGTGTTGATACTTGTGCAGCTCTGCCTATGTGAGTACGTGGATATGTGGACGTATGTGCATGTGGAAGCGCAGCTGAGAAATAATGAACAGAAAGAACGCGGATAAATGACAGGGTCGATGATGAGTGCCGACAAGGCTGAGCTGAGTAACGCTCATGCCTATAATTCTGAGGAGAATTCTATTTCTGAGAATCTAGTTTCTGAGGTTTCTGCTGTTGAAGAATCCTTCCGCTCTACTGTTGCCCATGACGTTTTTAATCGTTTGAGCGCGGTTGTTGACCCAGAGCTTGGTCGCACAATTACTGATCTCAATATGGTGGTTGGGATTGATGTTAATGCTCATGATGGTAGCCAAACTTTTGAGCAATTACAGGCATCCGGAAGCCTTGAAGAGCGTCCAGAATATGATGTGACAGTCCACATTGAGCTCACAGTTCCAGGGTGCCCTCTTAGCGAAGCAATCATTACGAAAATTAAGCAGTGTGTAGAAGATTATCCTGCGGCGAAGCTCAATATTTCCACCGAGGTTGGCTCAATGAGTCAGGAAAAATTGACTGGACTCGTCAATGAACTCAAAGCTGCTCGACGTGAAAATCCGTTCCATAAGTCTGGCGTAAAAACAAGGATTTTTGCAATTGCTTCTGGCAAAGGTGGGGTGGGAAAGTCTTCTGTTACCGCCAATCTAGCAGCAACTTTTGCAGCGATGGGATACTCTACAGCCGCTATTGACGCTGATATTTATGGTTTTTCCTTGCCAAAGCTATTTGGTGTGCATACTCAGCCTACGAACCTCAATGGCATGCTGATGCCTGTGGATGCGTGGGGTGTAAAGCTGATGTCTATTGGTATGTTTGCCGGTTCAGATAGAGCAATTTTGTGGCGTGGGCCACGCTTGCAGCGATCTCTTGAGCAGTTTTTATCTGATGTGTGGTGGGGTGAGCCTGATGTGTTGCTGCTTGATTTGGCTCCTGGCACTGGAGATATGACGATTTCCGTGGCTCAAGCTCTTCCTAATGCTGAGCTCGTTGTTGTTACGACTCCACAGCCATCTGCTTCTGACATTGCTGTGCGTGCGGGACTAGTTTCTCTACAAGTTCCCGTTGGTGTTGCTGGTGTTATTGAGAATATGAGTTGGTATGAGCACAAAGGTGAAAAGCTGCGTATCTTCGGTGAGGGTGGTGGACAGCGCGTCTCTGAACAACTTACAAATGCGCTTCATAAGGAAATTCCCCTCCTTGAGCAGCTTCCACTCGAAACTGACATTCGTGAGATTGGAGAGAGCGGCCGGCCGGCAGTACTCAAAGAAGGTGGAAGCTTAGATAACTCACCGCTAGCAGAAGCCTTTAAACATATTGTTGAGCAGCTGATAGCATAAAAGTTTTTATCGTGAAACTGACAGAACGGCTGTAAACCGTTTAGGTGTGGTTGAGGAACTCCCAACTTTAGTGCTTTTTCATGGTTTCCCGTCAGCGTCGCACATGTTCTGTGAGCTAATGCCAGCTTTGAGCAATGATTTTCATTGCATCGCCATGGATTATCCAGGTTTTGGGCAGAGCGACATGCCATCTCAAGATAATTTTGACTACACCTTTGACCATCTTGCCCAGATTTGTGAGAAGTTCCTAGAGAATCGCGAACTTTCAAAGTTTGCGATGTACATTTTCGATTATGGAGCTCCAATTGGCATGCGCATTGCTATGAAGCACCCAGACTGGGTAACTGGCATTATTTCGCAGAACGGAAACATATATCAAGACGGCTTAGGGGCAAAATGGGAGAATCGCAAAGAATATTGGAAGCATCCCACTGCAGAACTTCGTGAGTGTTACAAAAGTGCTTTTTCTCGTGAAACGGTAGTAGGACAATATACCTTTGGGACTCCTGAAAATTCTGTTTCTCCGGATGGTTATGAACTTGATTTAGCCTATGCTCAGCGTCCAAATTACGATGAAGTGCAGTCTGATTTGATTTTTGATTATCAGACAAACGTGGCTCTTTACCCACAGTTCCAAGCATATCTGCGTGAAGAAAAAGCCTAGTCTGTTGGCAGTATGGGGCAAGAATGATCCGTCATTTATTTGGGCAGGTGCACTTGCTTTTAAAAAAGATCTTCACGACGCTCGTATTGTTCCCATAGACAGCGGCCACTTTGCTTTGGAATCTCATTGTAGTCAAATTGCTGAGGAGATTATCAAGTTCAAGCGCTGGCTGGTTTGATTGGTATTAAAGAGGGCGGAAATATTCCTGCAGTATTGATAAGGAATAGATTGTTCACTGATACAGTCTGTCTCTGAGTTCAATGTTTACACCGTCTCGCGTTCAATCAGCTTGAGCGAAGTATTGCTTTCGAGGAAAGGCCCAAAATCTTGAGGATTTGCATCGTCATCTACAAGATATTCCGCGATAGCATTAGGATCAATGTGTACTGCAATTGTTGTTAGCCCTGGTGTTGCGGCTTGAGCGGCGGGCGTATTGTCAACTCCAAAAAGTCCCACGTGAGTAGGGATAGTTAGGTTGAAATTTTTCAATGCTGGCATAAGAAGCAGTGCGGTATCGTCGTTGTAACAAGCGATTGCAATTTTTTCTTTATGACGCATAGTTTGAGAAAAAGTCGAGTTTTTGAATAATTTTTCCAAGTCCATTACGGGGTTCGGGGAAATATCAATGGCTGTAACATTCAATCCGTGCTGAGAGCATGTTTGGGTGAAACCATGCTCACGTCCCTTCATAATCACATCGCCCTGTGCTTCAGAAAGTCGCGCATAAACGAAGTGATTGTAGCCTCGTTTGATAAAATGTTCTGCCTGAAGCCGCCCAACTTCGAATTGCGTTCCCGCAAGGTGGGATGAGAGTGAGGCAAAATCAAATTCTGGAATTGATAAGCGCTGAACCAGCTTCTCGTGCTCAATCGGAAGGGCTGCATAAGCAAGAATCATGCGCGGTTGAGTTGTGATAAGTGCACGCTCAAAAGAAGGGTAGTCAGGCAGTGGCGGTACAAGCATCAGGGAAAATTTATGCTGAGCAAGTGCTGCGCTGAGGTTGCGAATCTGACGGAAAAATAGCACATTAGGGGCTTGTGGTGGCACAAGAACAACAACATCACTTTTGCCAGTAACGAGTGCCCTTGCGGCACCTTGGGGATGATACCCAAGTTTATGAGCAGTTTCCTTCACAAGTTTGACTGTTTCTTCTGAAAAACGGTCGGTTGAGCCATTGAGAATATAGCTGACAGTCGATCGTGAGACTCCCGCAGCTTTTGCTACGTCGGTACTCTTGATTGCCATGATGCTCCTCTTTTTCCTGTGTGCTCCTATGTAACACTTTTCTCTACGTATCTTATAGGAAATCTTGTAAGAAATTTTGTATTTCAATTCTCGCTAAGTTGCTGTTTTGAAATTAATGATATATGATAAGTCACACGTGTGACTAACACTGGTAACACGAGTAGTAGATCAATGATGATTGAAAGTGGCGGTGAAATAGGTATGGTTAGCAAAAAGATAAAGTCTGTAGCTATCAGTGACAATCAAACGGGTAAGATCGACTTGACTGCTGAGTATGTGGTGAAGAAACCTTTGGAACGCATTAGCCCTTGGTTATGGATTATTTATCCAGTTGGAATGGTGGCAATGAGCATTGTGTGGGGCGGTGTTATGCAAGTTCTGCTTGCAAAACAAATTGCTTAGATCGTCCCCGGTTCAACACAATCAACTACGGCTTTGGGAATGGTAACGTCTGTTGCTGCTATTTCCAGCGTTATTTCACAGCCTATTATGGGCTGGTTATGTGATCGCACGCCTTTCAAATGGATTGGTCGCAGAAACATGTGGATTTGTGCGGCAAGTATTGTTGGTGGTCTTGGCTTACTTCTTCAGTCTTCAATTCATTCAACAGTCTTGCTTGCAATTGTGTGGGCTGCCTTGATGTGGCCACTTAACTCTGTGCAGTCTGCTCTTGCTACCGTTCTTCCTGAACGTGTGCCGGTTAAGATTCGTGGAAGTATTTCGGGCGTATGTGGCGCAGCACAGACTCTAGGACAGCTTGTTGGTGTGTCTTTGGCAGGTTTATCCACTAATTTGTTTGTCGGATATCTCTTCGTTGCTGCATCGTTCATGGTTATTTGCCAGATTTTTGCGTTTACTACGAAAGAATATGTGCTTGATGACAATGACTGTGTGATGAGTCAAGAGGAAGTTGCTGCACAGTCTAAATCTACAGATGGCAAACCTAACTTCTCTATTAAACTTCCTAGCTTCAAAACGGCACGTGATTTCTGGTGGGCATTCATTGGTCGTTTCCTTATGGTGTTTGGCTATTTCTCTGTAGCAAGTTTCCAGCTTTATATTCTGCGAGATCATATTCAGGTTGGTGACATTAACGCATGCTCCGTGTTCATGGTCACTCTGACTTCAATCTCTACTGTTGCAGGCATTATTGCTTCTGTTCTGGGTGGATTTATTGCCGATAAGCTAAATCGATTGAAGCTATTCGTGGTTCTTGCAACCTTGTGCTTCGTTCCAGGAGGAATTGTTTACTGGGTGATACCTACAAAGACTGGTGCAATGATTGCAATGGGAATTATTGGCTTTGCATTTGGGCTTTACACTGCAGTAGATGTTGCTCTGATTAGCCGTGTTCTTCCGAGTAATGAAACAGCAGCGCAAGATCTTGGAATCATGAATATTGCAACAGCTGGTCCACAGATTATCGCGCCTGCTGCTGTGGCTGCAATTGTTGCCCTTACTGGAAGTTATACAACAGTCTTCGCAATCATGATTGTGTCTTGCATTCTTGGCGCGATTGGTATTTACATGATTAAGAACGTCAGGTAGCACAAAGTATCAGAACTTGAGGTCAGATTTTAAGGAAAATATAGAGGAAATAATTATGCAGAAAATTGATTTTAATAAAAACTGGCGCTTTTCAAAGATGCTTTCTATGTTTGAGTCATTCGGGCCAAAGGCTGATCCTGTGGCTGTTGATTTGCCGCATGACGCAATGCTTGCCGAGGGGAGAGATCCTCAAAAGTCTGATGGTTCTTCTGTTGGATATTTTAAGGGTGGGCAGTGGAAGTATGAGAAGACTTTTACGGCAGATGAATCATGGCGAAATAGACGAGTCTTCCTTGAATTTGAAGGTGTTTATCGCGATGGTATGGTGTATGTCAATGAATCATTTGCAGGACAGTGGGCTTATGGTTACAGCCAGTTTACTGTTGATCTAAATCCGTTCTTATATTTTGGCGAAGAGAATACGATTCGTGTAGAGCTACGAGCACACAAGGATTCACGCTGGTATAGCGGCGCAGGAATCTATCGCCCAGTATGGCTGCACATTGGTGAATTAGTGCATATTGATGTAGAGGGGGCTCGGCTCACCCCACAGGTCCTTGCTGGAGGAGTTGGCAAACTTGAGGTTGATGCCCCAATTAACAACGATGACAATGTCACGCATACAGTGCAAGTAAATAATCGGATTACTGAGTGCAGTACTGGCGAAATGGTCAGTGAAGAAAAATCTATTGTTACTATAAAGCCACGTTCTCAAGGTGCTGCTCACCAGATTCTCTATGTTAACAAACCTAAATTATGGAGCCCAGAGAATCCTGACCTCTATACCGTAGAAACGAAAATTTATGCAGTAGAAGGGGATAATAGACTTCTCGACACGGCTACAGACAACTGTGGTTTCAGAACTATCTGGGTCACTCCTGAACAAGGTTTTGTTCTTAATGGTGAATCACTGAACCTGCGTGGTTCGTGCATTCATCATGATAACGGTATTCTTGGGGCAAAAGAGTATAAATCTGCTGCATATCGCCGCGTGCGGATTATGAAAGATGCAGGATTTAACGCCCTGCGCTCAAGTCATCATCCTATGAGTAAGGAGCTTTTGCAAGCATGTGATGAATTAGGCATGCTTGTTATGGATGAGTCATTTGATATGTGGCATACGGTTAAGAATTTTGATGATTACGCAGTACGTTTTGAACAGTGGTGGAAAAAAGATGTTGCAGCCATGGTCGTCAAAGACTATAATCACCCAAGCGTTGTAATGTACTCCATTGGTAATGAAATTATCGAGATTGCATTACCTCAAGCAAGTGTGCAGTCTCAAGAAATTTCCTCCTATATTCGCTCGATGGATTCTACTCGACTTGTTACGAACGCAATCAACTGTGGCATGGCTATTCAAAATCCTGGACGCAGCAATTCTAATGATGCTATTGAAATTGATGAGTTTAATAAGGTTCTTGCTGAAGGTGGATCTATTACCGAGATGATGAAGAGTCCGCGAATTGGCAACCTGATTGAAGGTGCTTCTGCAGGCCTCGATGTGGTCGGGCTTAATTATGGTGAAGTTCGATATGAGCCAGACCATGAGAATCATCCGAACCGCGTGTTTGTCGGCAGTGAAACATTTCCGACGGTGATTGGCGACCTATGGCAGCGTGTTGAGAAACTGCCGTATCTCATCGGTGATTTCACGTGGACTGGGTGGGATTACCTTGGTGAGGTTGGGGTTGGCCGGCCAAAGTATGAATCTGATGGAGATATGGGGTTCGCAGCTCAGTATCCTTACCTCACGGGCAACTGCGGAGATATCGATATTACTGGTCGTCGCCGCACAGTGTCGTATTATCGTGAAATTGTTTATGGTTTGCGTAAAGAACCTTATGTGTGTGCAGAACACAGATAAGCTCGATGAACCATTCTCTCCAAGCGCATGGTCATGGACGGATACGCTCGAAAGCTGGACTTTTGATATCCCTGTGGGTACACCAGTTGTAGCTGAAGCATATGCGGACGCGGATGAGGTTGCGTTCTTTGTAAACGGTGTGGAAAAAGCTCGTGTTGCAGTCGGGGCAGATATTCCATATGTGGCTCGTGCGGCTGTTGCTTATGAGCCTGGTGAGCTCAAAGTTGTGCAATATCGCAATGGTGTTGCTTCAGGAGAATTTAGCGTAGTGACTGTTGAATCTCCTGCTGAAATTCAACTTGTAGATGCAACTGATGCTGCGATTGACGATTCTGACGTACGGTTTGTTGAAATATCTGTTGTTGACGCTCAGGGGAATATTTGCGTGAATACTGATTTTGAGATTTCTGTATCTACTGAAGGTAGAGCTTCACTTATTGGTCTTGGAAGTGCGGCACCATCGCAAGATGGAAACTTCTTGGGAACAACCTGTACTATGTATCACGGCCGTGCTTTGGCAGCTGTATCTGTTGTGAAAACTGGCAGTCTGCGGGTATCTACTGCTGACAAGAAGCTAGGGGCAGAACTCAAATTTTAGTTGATTTTTAATTAGAAGAATCAATAATTTGACATGAAACTGGAAGCTGTATTCGAATAATCTCTTGGGAAAATCTTGATTATTTGAATACAGCTTTTTTGCGATGCGATTATGTGGATTCAGAAGGAAACGCTGGTATATCTGGGTAGGTTATTTGACATAAGACAATTCTGGCAATAGGTTATACTCTCATAATGAGAGCTAGTGTAAGAGTGTCTATTTTTCGGTTGATTGATGGAAGTGGAGATTGTGAACCAAAACGAACGCTGCTTATGGCAAATTAAATATCTGCTTAGCGAAGACCCTGAGTATGCAAATTTTCCAATTCCAGATGAGAGCGATGAACAAAAGAGGTTATTGCGTGCGCTATTAAATGTGCGTGAGGCTGCTCCAATTAGCGAAGAATTCTTAAAAGTTCAAGATGAGTATTTGGCGGAAGAATTGAAAGCTGCTGGCGGTGTGGTTGATGTTGAATATATTCCAGTTGATACAGACGGCATTGGCATGTGGCAAGGAGATATTACGCATCTCAAGGTAGATGCCATCGTTAACGCTGCAAATAATGCTATGACAGGCTGTTATGCGCCAAATCACTTATGCATCGATAATGCGATTCATACTTTCGCCGGTGTACGGCTTCGCAACGAATGCGACCGGATTATGAAAAAACAGGGACATCCAGAACCAACTGGCCAAGCCAAAATTACTCCTGCCTATGATTTACCCAGCAAGTATGTGATTCACACAGTTGGCCCCATCATTAACAATGGGGTAGTGAGTCCGCATGATGAGGAGTTATTGCGCTCTTCGTACATATCTTGTCTAGATTGTGCGGCGGAAAATGGCCTAGAAAGTATTGCCTTCTGCTGTATTTCAACGGGTGTTTTTGCATTTCCGAAAGAATTTGCCGCCCAGATTGCTGTTGATACAGTACGAAAATATCGAGTATTCCATCCCAATAACCTCAGTAATAACTCAAATGACAACTCAGGTACATCGCTAAAACGCATTATTTTCAACGTTTTTGGAGATGATGACGCAAGGATTTACCGTGACTTACTCAACTGATATTTCAGATTTACAAGCAGCTCTTGTTGAATGTGATTCCATATTTATAGGAGCTGGCGCTGGCCTTTCAACGTCTGCTGGATTTGCCTATTCTGGCGAGTTCTTTGAGAAGTATTTCTTTGATTTCCACAAGACTTTCGGTGTAGAAGATATGTATTCGGGTGGTTTCTATCCATTTCCGAATAGTCGTGTGAAGTGGGCATGGTGGGGCAGAGTTATTTGGTTGAATCGTTTCGTTGCGGCGCCGAAGAACACTTACCCAACTCTGCTTAATGCAGTGAAAAATAAAGACTATTTCGTCATCACAACAAATGTGAATCATCAATTTCAGATAGCCGGCTTTGATAAGTCGCGCTTATTTTACACTCAAGGCGATTACGGTCTTTTACAGTGCTCAAAGCCTTGCCATCAGAAAACGTATGATAACGAGTCAATCATGCGTAGAATGCTTGAATCACAAGGTTTCACAATTGCGGAGGATAATTCGCTTACTCTTCCAGATGTGGAAACTAATGGTAGTGTTCCAATATCTATGGAAATTCCAGAAGAACTTGTGCCAAAGTGCCCGGTGTGTGGTGAAGAAATGACCACAAATCTGCGTGTTGATAGTGCTTTTGTGCAAGACGATGGTTGGAATGTGGCTGCCCAAAATTACTCTGATTTTGCTAAAACCCATCTGAATACAAAAACTTTGTACTTAGAACTTGGTGTAGGTATGAATACTCCGGGGATAATCAAATACCCATTTTGGAACAGTGTATATCAGAATCCTCAAGCCATATATGCATGTATAAACAAAGGTGAGGCATACCCGCCGCAGGAAATTGTAGATCGCTCAATCTGCATCAATGATGACATCGATGACGTTTTACAAAAGTGCTTGCTCCACTGCGGGCCGTCTTCTGCAACAGATATTTAATACAATTTAGAAACCTTAGCAGCGATGGAGGAAGCAAAGCGAATTTCTACTGATTCATCAGTTCCTAGCTACAAGACTTGGACAGAGCTTAAAAAGCTTTAGATGAGTAAGACCAGAGTATAGAAAATCCCCTTTAGCTGTTTATAACAGGCTAAAGGGGATTTTTTCTGCGTCTAGCTTAGATATGGAAGTAGAGCTCGTACTCAAGTGGGGTAGGAGCAAGGCGCTGACGTTCTACTTCACCACGCTTGATGTTAATCCACGTGTCAAGCAAGTCGTCAGTGAATACATCGCCAGCAGTAAGGAAGTCGCGGTCTGCTTCGAGCTCGTCGAGTGCTTCTTCAAGGGAAGCTGGAACCTGCTTAATGCCCTCATGCTCTTCTGGAGGAAGCTCATAAAGATCCTTGTCAATTGGCGCTGGTGGCTCAATATGGTTCAAAATACCGTCAAGACCTGCCATCAACTGAGCAGAGAATGCCAAGAATGGGTTAGAGCTTGGGTCTGGCGCACGGAATTCAATGCGCTTTGCAGCTGGAGAAGTTCCTGCGAGTGGAATACGAATTGCTGCTGAGCGGTTACGAGCAGAATATACCAAGTTGATTGGTGCTTCATACCCTGGAACCAAACGCTTGTAAGAATTAAGTGATGGGTTGGTGAAGGCGAGAACAGCGCCTGCGTGCTTGATCAAACCGCCAACATACCAGCGAGCAATGTCGGAAAGACCGCCGTAACCATTCTCATCATAGAATAGCGGCTTACCATCTTTCCACAAGGACTGGTGGCAGTGCATACCTGTTCCGTTATCGCCAGCAATTGGCTTTGGCATAAAGGTTGCAGCTTTGCCATGTGCTGCTGCTACAGAGTGAACAACATACTTGAACTTCATCAAATCGTCGCCTGCATACTGCAGGGAGTTGAAGCGATAGTTGATTTCCTGCTGGCCTGCAGCACCTACTTCGTGATGAGCACGCTCAAGAATCAAACCAACTTGCTGTAAAGTTGCTGTCATATCATCGCGAATATCCTGAGAGTGATCAATTGGAGGAACAGGGAAGTAGCCCTTCTTAGCTTGGCTCTTGAAACCAATGTTAGGAGTGCCATCCTCTTCATATTCGCGAGCGGTGTTCCAAGGAGCCTCAATAGAATCAACTTCATAGAAAGAGCGTTGCATAGAGCTTTCGTAGCGCACGCTGTCGAAGAGGAAGAACTCTGCTTCAGGCGCGAAGGAAGCAGTATCTGCAATTCCAGTTGAGCGCAAGTATGCTTCAGCCTTAGCTGCTACTTGGCGTGGATCACGAGAATAAGGCTCATTAGTAATTGGATCCACAATAGAGCAGGCGACGTTCAAGGTCTTATGCTTGCGGAATGGATCAACATATGCGGTGTGAGGATCTGCAATAAGCTTCATGTCAGACTCATTGATAGCCTGGAAGCCTTGCACCGAAGAACCGTCAAAAGGCATGCCTTCATCAAAAGCATCCTTCAAAAATTCACTTGCAGGCACGTTAAAGTTCTGCTGAACACCAATCAAATCAGTGAAACGGACGGAAACAAACTCGATGCCCTCTTGATTGATAAGGGCTTCGACGTCTTCCTTAGTGGTAATAGCAGTCACAGGACCGCTCCTTTCGCAACGAACGTAACTCTTTAAGTGTAAAGAACGGATATGTCAAAAAAACACGTTTACGTTACATCTATGTTTCGTAATCTGATTCTATAAGAAAAATCCCCAACACAAGGCGAATATGCAGTGCTGGGGATAAAAATTGCAGGAGATAAAGATAAAGCTTACTCGGCTAAATTTTTATTGGAATCTACTCAAGTTGCGTACTTACTTGCCGCGCATTGCTCGACGACTCACGCCGTGCATGCGGTTTGGATCAATACCCTTTGGAATGCCCATGCCGTTCTTAGCTTGCAGTGTACGCAGACGGTCGTTGACGTGATCAAGCTCATCTGAAGTAAAGCGAATCTTACGGCGTCTGCGCATTTCACGAGAAAGTTTACTCAAAGGAATTTGGCCTTCGCCATTGCCAACATAAATACGGAACATGGGAATTTCTGAACCGCGGGTTACGCGCCTAATTTTTTCTTCTTCGCGGTCTAGAACCTTGCTCATCTGGTTTGCAGGACCTTCTGCAACGAGGAATACGCCGTAAAAGCTGGTGCCGCGCCAAACAGCATTCTTAGTATGTGGATCAACCCACACTGGTTCCTTCTGGAAAGTGAATACACGCTTACTTAATGAATCAAGCACAGCGCCTGCAGCACCAGGTTGACCTTCTAAACGACGATATCCAACGGTTTCGCTTCGGCGAGTTAAAACGATGGTTGCGCAGAGAAAACCGAGCATCACAGCGAGGATTACGGTAAAAATCCACATAATCCAGCCGATTTTTAGGAGGAAACCGATAAGAATAACAACAACGAACGGAATGAGGAAAGCTCCGGCAACCCACCAAGTGACCTGTGGATCATCTTGCTTGGTGAAATCATAAATCTGCTTAATCTGCGTGAACATATTGTTCCGCTTTTTCTTAGGAGCATTCTCTGCCATTGTTACACCCTCATACTCTGCTTTTTGTGCGGTTTCGCTTGACACTGTGGCGTTGTGCTCAAGCGATTCAAGCAATTACTCGTTAACTAGACCATATTACGTGATGAGCTGACTAACGCAAATGTAACGGACGTTCATCTGCCTTGAGTAATGCTTCTCCAACGACTTCACTGATTGTTGGGTGCGGCTGAATTAAGCTTGCAGCATCATGGACTGGTATCGCATTGCCGATTAATTGTTGACCCTGTGCTATGAGTTCAGAGACCTGCGGGCCAGTAATATGCATACCGACAACTATGCGAGTGCTCTTGTTATCGCTATCACTTTTAGTATTTTTGTGAATTGCTGTTACGAGTGTTTCAGAACCACTCACTCCAGACATTACAACGCGGGCGTTAGAGAGTAGTGGTACTACGGTTTCCTTTACGTCAGTGAGATTTTCGTCTTCTTGTGCTTCCTGCATTGTTAGCCCAATGCTGGCGAATTCAGGAGTGGAATAGGTGATACGAGGCACGAGTGACTCTTCAACTGCCCGGCTTTCAATACCTGCAATTGTTTCTGCAACAACGATTCCATGCTGGAAAGCACGGTGTGCGAGGAGATTGCCTGAGCGAATATCTCCAACTGCCCACACATGCTCAACGTTAGTACGACCATATGCATCGGTTTTTACAAAGCCGCGTTCATCGAGTTCAATGCCGACTTGTGTAAACCAACTTGCCTGAGTATTTGGGTCTCGCCCGATAGCTCCTAGAACATAGTCTGCTTCGATTGTTTTGGCAGCAATAGCACCCTTTTTGTCTGTGACAGAATAATTGACACAAATAGGTAAGGATGGATTTTCGGGATTTTCTTCAATGCCATGTACGGCACTGTTTGTAACGATTTTGATTCCAGAACGTTTCAAGCCTCGCATCAATGCAGAAGTTGCGTGTTTATCTGAAGCTGAAAAAACTTGAGCCTTGCGAATAAGTAGCGTGACGTCTGCACCCATAGCATTCCAGTAGCTAGCAAATTCGAGAGCGATAGATCCAGCGCCGATAATCACTGGATGAGTGGGAATTTCATTAAGATTCAAGGCTTCGTTGGAAGAAATAACCCGATCGTTGTAATCGCCGAAATTCGCGTAAGGCAGTGGGCGAGGATGCGAACCAGTTGCAACCACAATATCAGTAGCAGTTAAAACTAGTTTCTCCGCCTCGGCTCCTGTGGCTTCACTAGTTTCTGTGGCTTCACCAGTTTCTGTGCCTTCATCAGCTCCTACGACTTCAACTGTGGAGGAGTCAATCAGCGTTGCTTCTCCATGAATTACTTCGACTCCTCGTGCATCAACAAGGCTAGTTAAACCTTTGACCATCGTGTTAACAACTTTGGTTTTCTGTGCGTTCAGCACATCTACATCAATAGACGATACTTCGGTGGTAATGCCCCAAGTAGCTGCAGCATGTGTGGCTTCTACAGTGTGGGCTGCGGTGATGAGAGCTTTTGTGGGGATGCACCCACGGTTCAAGCACGTTCCGCCAAGTTGCGAATCGCGCTCGATAAGTGCAACACTCATGCCTAATTCAGATGCTCGCAGAGCAGTGGAATATCCGCCGGTTCCACTGCCGATAACAATAAGATCATACGATTTTTCACTCATATTTTATTTGTACTGTACTTTGATGATTTTGTTGGCAATTTTGTTCATCACAGTGCATTTTTTAGCGCGAGGCTTATATCTGAGCTTATTGAGATTTATGTTATTCATTTATGTCACAGGTTCATATCAAAAAGTACTCAGAGATTAGATGAAAGGTAAAAGATAAAAAGTAAAAGGAGTTGTACAAGAGTCGTAAAGGAGCGGCAAGAATCGGCAAAGATACTTTTCACTCACTATCGTTTTCTATAACACTTCGTTCGAATAGTTAAACAAAGCGTTCGACTTTCTTCGATTGTCTTAGAACACTATTACTTCCATTGCTATTGCTGCTATTACTACTATCATCGCTGCTACTTGACTCTGTTGTTCTGTTCTCTTGTTCTCTTGTGGTCTGCGCAAATGACAAATAATTTAAATTTATGAAGAGTGCTCTAACAAAAATAAAAAAATCGCCGAACCTTGAATCTCGATGAAGAGAAGGAAGAGTCGGCGATAGAAGTTTGGTAATAGGGGGCTTAGTAATAAAAATTTGGGCTTTTCCGAAATATTCTCTGAAATATTTCAGGAAATAACTGTGCAGGGTCACTCAGTAGCTACTGAGCAGTTACTCAGCGGCTACTTTGGCCATACACCATGCTTCTTGTTACGTGGCTTCGGTAAACGCCAGCGGCGAATTTGCAGAGCGCGGCCCCACGCGTAGTAGCCGGAGCGACTTCCGCGTTTTACGCTTTCTTCGCCATACTTTGCGATGAGCTTTTTCTTGAGCCCGCGCCACATCCACCACAAGTCGATGATTACGATTGCAAAATATACATACATTGCAATAAGCACGCCCATAGAGAGCACAGGATAAACCTGAGCAACAATGAGGGAAAGAACCATCATCACGATAACGAAAGGCATGAAGTATTCGCCCATGTTGTAACGTGCGTCAACGTAGTCTCGAATATAAACGCGCCAAGGGAGTCGCTCAGCCTTTGGCATGTGAGCAATGTCTCCGGATTGCATTGCCTGATATTCGGCATCTTCACGAGCGCGAGTACGTGCACGAGCAGCTTTGCGGCTTGCTTTGCGATCCTTAGGAACGATTGGGTTTAGATGAGCTTGCTCAGCTTCTTTGCGGCTAGGGGTTGGTTTACCTTTGCCAACAGACTTTGTAGCAGAATCTTCACTACTCTTCTGGTTGAGTGTGTCCTCATCTTTTTTGCGTGAAAAAGGGTTCCATGTCATAGGGTTTAGGTTACGAGAATCCCACGACGCCTTTTGATACGCCCTGATGGATAGAGTTGTTCTCAACAGAAATTATTAGAACGAGAAATTATTAGAACTGCTGGAGCTATATCAGAGGAGATGTGATGAGCGAATTAACACAAGCACAGATTCGTGAACGTGTGGAACAGGATTGGCAGCGCATTGTTAATGTGCTATCCCAAAAGATTGCTTTAGGCTCGGTCTCAGCAAAAGGTATTACTGGCGAGCATATGAAGAAGTCTGCAGAATTTGTGGCTGAGCAGATGCGCGAAGTTGGCATCGACGCTCGCGTGGAGCAATCCACTAATCCAGATGGAACTCCTGGCGCTTTTGAAGTGATTGGTTCCCGCATTGTTGATGAGAATGCTCCAACTATTCTGCTCTATGCCCACCATGATGTTCAGCCTGTTCCGGATGAAGTAGATTGGGACACTCCTGCATTCACTGCAACCGAAAAAGATGGACGTTTGTACGGCCGCGGTTCTGCTGACGATGGTGGTGGAATTGCGATTCATTCTGGCGCTCTGCATGCTTTGGGTGATGACTTGGGCGTTAACATCAAAATCTTCATTGAGGGCGAAGAAGAGATGGGGTCTCCAAGCTTTATTCCATTTATTGAGGCACATAAGGCAGAGTTTGAGTCTGATGTGATTATTGTTGCGGACTCTGGCAATTGGTCTGCTGAAATTCCTAGTTTGACTACTTCTTTGCGTGGGAATACTGATATGGATGTGACTGTGCGTGTGCTTGGTCACCCTGTGCATTCGGGTCAGTTTGGTGGTCCTATATTGGATGCGAACACTTTAGCTGCCATACTTATTTCTTCTATGTATAACGAACAGGGCGAATTGATTGTTCCCGGTGTTACTTCTGAAGAGCCAATCGGCGGCTTACAGCGCGATTTAGATGAGTCAATTTTCCGAGCAGATGCTGCAGTCGTAGACTCATACACTTTGGCTGGCACAGGTTCATTGGCCTCCCGAGTGTGGACCAAACCCTCAGTTTCTGTGATTGGTTTTGATGCTCATCCTGTCGAAGGATCTTTCAACGTGATTGCTGACTCTGCTCGATTCCGTCTTTCACTGCGCACTTCTCCTCATCAGAAGCCAGCTGAGGCGCAGGGGGCTCTTGCAGATTTCCTTATTACGCATGCTCCATTTGGTGCCGAAGTCTCTATAGAAATGGGCGAGAACGGTCAAGGCTGGGCAATGGATCCACAAGCTAAATCTGTTACTGTGGCTGAAAGCGCTATGACACAAGCATTTGGCGTTGACCCAGTAAATAAGGGTGAGGGTGGTTCGATTCCATTTATTCCTGAACTACAGCGCATCTTCCCATCAGCTCAAGTGCTCGTAACAGGCCCAGAAGACCCTAAAGCTAATGCTCACAGCCCAAATGAGTCCATCTCATTGCCTGGATTGAAAAACAATGTGATTACTGAAGCCCTTATTTTGCAAGGATTAGCGGCTCAGTAATAACTAGATATTTGATACGCTATTTCTGTTATTCCTAGGTTATGCTTATTATTGTCGATGACACGGGTGCTGCGCTCGCTTGGCTACCATGATGGTGGTTGGGGGATTGAGCAAAGCTGAGAAAAGGTCGCCTAGACCTTGACCGATTGAACGTATACCGGATAATGCCGGCGCACGGACGTCTATCTCTCCCCGTGCCTTTTCCAGAGTTCTGAAGAAAGGCACATATTATGAGCAACTCTGCAGTTAGTAATACAGATAATTCTGCGCAATCAGTCAACCTTAAATGGCGTGTTGTCGATATCGCTGTAGCGTCAGTAATTGGTGTTGCAAGCGCTGTTATTTATTGGATTGCTGCGCTTCTTTACACTCCTTTGAGTGGCTTGGAAGCATTGGTCCCAGGTATTTTGGGGCTGATGAATGGCTTGTGGCTTTTTGCTGCACCTCTTGCAGCAGTGATTATTCGCAAGCCTGGAGCAGCGCTTTACGCCGAAGTAGTTGCAGCGCTTTTAGAAGCTCTTATTGGCAATCAGTGGGGAGGTGTTCAGACTCTTCTTATTGCGTTGGCACAGGGTGCTGCGGTTGAAATCGTATTTATTGTTGTTGCATACAAGGTATGGAATGCCTCGCTTGTAACGCTTTCTGGCGCGCTTTCAGGATTAGCATGCTGGGCATATACCTTCTTCACAAATTTGCAAGGTATTACTTGGGATTCTTCCTACGGATTACTGAACCTCATTACCACACTGATTTCTGGAGCAGTTATTTCTGGAATTTTGATGTGGTATTTGTACAAAGCAATTGCTCGCACAGGTGCGCTTGATCGGTTCGAGTCTGGCAGAATTGTACGCCAGACGGAGAAACAGGCAGAAAATCAGGCAGCATCTCAAGCAGAAAATGCTTAGTCTAGCGAGATTCACGCTGTGACTTCATTAACTTCGTGTTCTGTATCCCCAACGATTTCAGTGTCTTCATCAGATTCATCTTCGATTGAGTTCATTGATTGGGGATACAAGTATGCTCTTCGCCAGAATTTTGCGTTTCGCCACTTGAATCTCAAAATTTCGGCAGGTGAACGGGTGATGATTCTTGGTGCGTCTGGCTTAGGAAAGTCAACAATTTTGCATGCTATTGCAGGATTGCTGGGCGGCTCACACACGGGCGATGGCAGTAGTATCGATGAAGATGGTGGGCTGACCGAGGGCAGAGTTCTTATAGATGGGATTTCAGCTTCTCAAGCAGTTGGTCATTGTGGATTTGTTCTGCAAGACCCTGAAGCTCAAACTATCTTTGATCGTCTTGCCGATAATGTTGCCTTTGCGCCTGAGAATTTAGGTGTTGAGCGTTCTGAAATTGATGAGCGCGTGGAGGCCTCGCTAGAAGCTGTGGGGCTTGGAAACCTGCAATGGCATCGTTCCACAGCACATTTAAGCGGTGGCCAGGCTCAGCGTTTAGCACTTGCCAGCGTGCTCTCAATGCAGCCCGATGTGCTTGTTCTTGATGAGCCAACCTCAAACATTGACCCAGAAGGTGTTCAGCAACTTGTCGACGCAGTAACTGACGTAGTTACCCAACAAAATTCAACGCTTGTAATGGTTGAGCATAGAGCTGACGCATGGCTTAATCTCATCAACCGCGTTATTGTGTTCAATACTGCCGCTGGGGTGAGAGATACTACTGATTCCCCCATTGATTCCACCATTATTGTTGCTGATGGAAAGCCTGACGACGTCTTTAACCGTGCAGATATTGATTGGGACGAACTCGGCATTTGGGTTCCTCAGAAGTATCGAAAACCTAAGTTAACGCCAGATATTAACACTGTTGGTGATGCTAATGATTTTCTGACGGGTGTTGAGTCACCAGTTTTGCTTACCGCCCATAATCTGGCAATTGGCAGAGGTCAGGCGGCTATAGCGTCAGGTATTGATTTCACTGCAAAATCAGGGGAAACGATTGCTCTGATTGGGCAAAATGGTACAGGGAAGTCAACGCTTTCTATGACTTTCGCTGGTTTACTTAGTCCTGTTTCTGGTGAAGTTACAGCATCACGGCAGCTTCAAGGAGCGGCTCAAAGTTCCCATCCAATCGAATGGACATCACCTGAACTCGCAAGTCGAATTCAATATGTGTTTCAAAATCCAGAGCATCAGTTTGCTACAGCCAGTGTGCTCCAAGAAGTTGAACTTTCGTTAAAAAATGTGGGGCTTGATGAAGATGCTGAACACGGTGATCGACTAGCGCACGATATATTGCGTGAATATGGTCTTGACGAGTTTGCGTCAGCAAATCCCTACACGCTTTCAGGTGGACAAAAACGTAGACTTACAGTGGCATGTGCTCTTGCTGCTCAGCCAAAGGTTCTTATTCTGGACGAGCCAACCTTTGGACAAGACCGCACAACATGGCAGGCAATCGTAAATACAATCAATGCTCGTGCTAGTGAGGGAATGTGCATTATCGTTGTTACGCACGATATAGAGCTGATAGAAGCAATCGGTGCCCGCACAGTCATTCTGAGTGAAACCATGAATATGGAAGCTGTAGGTACGAAATCCGTAGAAACGAAAGCTGCGGATATGGGAGCGAACAATCAGGAGCCTGAAGATAAGGTTTCAATAAAGACGGCTTATAATAAGACCCATATCACAGTAGTTCCCACATCTGAACGCACCGAGAAGCCGCGAAGTAAAAGCCCTTCCGCAATAATTGCTGGAATCAATCCTGTATTTAGACTATTAGCAGCTTTGTTGGTATGCATTGTGATGTTATTGAGCCTCGATATAGTTTCTTCAATAGTTGAATTCATTGCGGTTTTTGTTAGCTTTGTGGCTCTTGGGTTCACTCCTTGGAAGATTTTCAAAGTTACATGGCCAGTGTGGGTTGGTTCAATTGGCTCATCGGTAGCGGTAGCTCTTTACGGTAATCAAGCCGGAACTAGTTATGTGGAGTGGGGGGTAGTCCATATCACTCAGGGGTCTCTTGAGCTGGCATGTGCAACCGCACTTCGTATTATCGCAATGGGAATCCCTGCAATCCTACTGATTTATGGTGTTGATCCTACAGACTTGGCAGATTCCTTCTCACAGCAGCTCAAGCTTTCTGACAGATTTGTTTACGGTGGGCTGGCTGGAATGCGTTTATTCCCAGTACTTCAAGATGATTGGGCTGCGCTTGCAGCCTCACGCCGTTCGCGCGGCATTGGATTTGACAAAAATAAATCAGTGAAAGCATTCGCTCAGCAGAGTTTTGCTTTATTGGTACTGTCCATCCGCAGATCGTCTGCTTTAGCTGTTGCTATGCAAGCTCGTGGTTTTGGAGCGGACATAAAGCGAACGCACTGGAGAATCTCAACGGTAAAAGCTCAAGATTATGTTTTTACTGCCATTGCAGTTCTTGTTCCTGTCATTGCCCTTGTAGTTGCTGCGCTTGCTGGGACTTTTTCTTTCCTCGGTACGGAACTTCACGTACTCTAATGCTTTGTATAGGCTCTTTAGATACGTTTAACCGCACAGGATCAGGGAGAATAGAGAAATGACTGTCACATTTGAGCGATTGCAGGATTCAAAAATTCTTGTTATCGAAGACGATGCTGACATTAATTCCGTTATCTCTGAGTATTTGACAGGCTGTGGTGCGACGTGCGTGAGTGCATATTCTGGCACGGAGGCTCAGCTTGTTTTGAAGGACGACTCTTTCGATGTGATTGTCAGTGATCTTATGCTGTCTGGTGCTACAGGCGAGTCGATTGTTTCCATGCTTCGTGAATCAGGGAATAACACGCCAATTGTAGTTGTTTCCACCCGCAATACTGCGAATGACGTCATTGATTTGCTTAGCCTTGGCGCAGACGATTATGTTGCTAAACCTTTTGATCTGGGTGTTCTTGCGGCACGTGTGGATGCGCAGCTGCGTAAACGTGAGCTCCTCTCAAAGACGTTACAAATGTCTGTTGATGGGCAATTCTCAGATGAAGCAAATTCAAAAAACATCACTACTTTTGGTGATTGGATTATTGACGCTGATGCAATGACTTTGGCAATCGTCAATGCGGAAAATCGAAGTGAGAAAGAAACTATTGATTTAACTCGAACTGAATATTCGATTGTGGAACTGCTTGCAAGTCAACCTAACCGTGTGTTTACAAAGCAGGAACTCTATGAAGCTGCATGGAGCCAGCCGTATATGGCAGGTGACAGCAGCTTGAATGTGCACATTTCCAATTTACGTGCAAAGCTCAAGGATTCTCACACTGATACATATATCAAAACCGTGTGGGGGGCTTGGCTTTAGAGCATCATTGCCGACTGAATGATCACACACAAATAGTCTCAGTAACCATTTCCTGAACAATCTTTAAACTTTCTTAAAACTTTGCTGAGGGTTTCTGAATATCTGTTTCCTACGATTGAGATATCGGAAGGAAAGGGGAATCTCGATGGGTGTTATAGATCTCATAGATCTCACAAAAACATTTGGTCACTCAACAGTGGTTGACCATTTGGACATGCATATAGAAGCCGGTAAGATTTATGGATTTGTTGGTCAAAACGGCGCAGGCAAATCCACCACAATGAAGATGATTGCTTCTTTGGTTCGCCCCACTTCGGGTGAAATTAGCTTATTCAATGGGCAGAAGAACCATAATGGTAACCGCATTGGCGCAATCATTGAGAATCCAGGCTTGATTCCTGATCTCAACGGTTATGACAATTTAATAGCTAAGGCAATCGTATATGGTGTAGCAAATCCATCACAGCGCAGCAAAGAAATGCTGAAACTTGTGGGTTTGAGTGGTGTTGGCCGTAAAAAGTCAAAAAAATATTCCGTCGGCATGAAACAACGTCTTGGAATTGCGATGGCATTGGTAACGAGTCCAGATATTTTGCTCCTCGACGAGCCTTTTAACGGTCTTGACCCGCAGGGTGTGCATGACATTCGTAATCTGCTTATCAAACTCAATCAAGAGAGAGGCATCACCATTATGGTCAGCACCCACGTGCTTGATCAACTTGGCAGAATGGCTACGCACTACGGTGTGATTTACAACGGACGCATGGTTCGTGAAATGAGTGCCCAGCAGGTTGATGATGAATGTCGTTCTTTACTTAAAGTCCGTACTCTTGACACTCCATCTGCTCTTGTTGCTTTGCAAAATGCTTTGCCGAATTTGCAGGCAACTGTGCACGAAGATCAATCTATTGTTATCACCGGCGATTTTGATACACAATTTATTGCTCAAACACTGCATAACAGCGGGCAAACAGTGGTAGAGATTTCTTCTCAGAGCCGTGACATTGAAGAGTACTTCATTGCTCTTATGAATGGAGGAAACAAAAATGATTAATTTATTCGTTTCAGATTTCTACCGTTTTGTGCGCACACGCGCATTCCAACTTTCGAGTATTTTGATGGTGCTGACCTCCGTGGCTGTTGCCGTGTTTAGATGGTGGATCACAACTCCCATGTACGCTGCTTTGGTGGATCGTTCGAATCCAGGATCTTTGAGTTTGAGCGTGAGTGTTAAGGATAACGCAACAATTATGGCTAATCACACGAGTGGTTATTCTCCGATTGTTGCTGTGGTTACGCTTATTCTTGTTATTCTCTCAGTCGTTGTTGTGATGTTGGATTCGAATACTGGGTTTATTCGCAATGTACTCGCAGGCAAATCAATCAAACGAGGAACATGCATTGCAGAAAAATTTATTTTCTTATTCATCATTACGTTTATTAGTCTGTTTGCAACTATTGGAATTGCTGAACTTGGGCATCGAATAGCCGGTTTTACTTTTGCAGCATCTACTGTGGAAAGCTTTGGCACATGGCTGCTATGGATGATGCTTGTAGCGCTTTTTATCTTCTGTTTTGAATGCATTGCAATTGCTATTGCTCTTCTTTTTAACAGTAGTAGTGCGGGGATAATTGCAGGGATCCTTGTTACCCTTGGTGTTGTTGATAGTATTCTGAAAATAGTTCTCAATTTTGCATCATTGAAAATTGGTTGGCTTGTTCACGTTACCCAATGGCTTCCTTACACAATTGGTAATGAAAAGCTTTCCAACGGTTCAACATGGCTGGTAACAACTGCAGGGGTCGTAACGCGAACGTTTAATATGCCTACAGGAGTATATAGTGTACTTGTTTTTGCCTGGCCAATCGTGATTGCAATAGTTATTGCGGCTCTAGTTGTCAGGAAACGTGATTTCTAAAAATATAAACGATATATCTCCCTTGATGAATAAATAAAAATTTGCGGCCACCTCTTCGCTGCTTCGTGCAACATATGCAGCGTATTGAGATGGTCGCATCTGTGTATGCATGTACAAATCTGTAATCTGAGTGAACACAATAAACTATTCATCAGGAATTGGAAATCAGCGAAAGTGAGGCGAGACAGTGGTTATTGTAATAACGCTCATAATTGGGCTCATAATCGGTGCGCTATGTGTAATAGCGCTCTACGAGCACGAGATCGCTCAGCTCACTTCAACGTTGAAGGATCGTGAACAGGGCAGTAATGAACGATTGACGGTTCACATACTCAGTCGGCGTGTTCGAGACCTTGCAAATGCTGTGAATGAGACTCTTGAGAGAGATACAAAAGCGTATATCACAGAAGAAAATTTGCGCAAAGATTTTCAACGAGAACTCTCCAGTCTTTCCCATGATATTCGTACGCCTTTAACAGGCGCCCGCGGCCATTTACAGCTTGCAGTGTCCGATTTGCAGGAACAGCAAAGTCGAACAAGACAAGAAAATCAGTCAAACCTAGGTATACAGAATGCTCAAGAGTCTGCGCTTCGCCATGTTAATCTTGCAATGAGGCGAATCGACGACACTTCTACATTGTTGAATTCGCTCTTTGAGTATGCAAAGTCAAGTGACCCGGATGCCCAGTTCAAGCGGAAAGTTGTGTCCGTACTTCCGCTGATTGTCAATATTCTGGTGAAATATGAAGCTGATTTCGAACGGTTGGGATTTGAACCCTATGTTGATTTTGCTGAGGAAGATTTTACGATAGTGGGAGATAATGCTGCGCTCGCGAGAATTTTCGATAATCTCATCTCAAACGCTTTACGATACGGCGATGGAATGTTATCAGTAGCTCAGAGAGGTAGCGAAATTATTGTGACAAACTCTGTAGATTCTGAACTTGCAGCCAAACTTGATGTAGCCAAACTCTTTGAACGCTTTTACAGGGTAGATCCTGCACGAACGAACAGCAGTTCAGGGCTGGGATTATCTGTTGTAAAAAATCTCGTAACAGCAATGGGAATACACATCGATGCTTCGTTGGAAGAGAGCACATTAAGCATCATCTTGACTACTGAAACCAAGTAAATGAGATCATCAAGGAAATATAAAAAGCGGCAGCCTCAAGGTCATAAAAACAGACCGGGTGGCTGCCACTATATTTCTTAGCTATTTTCCTTAGTTATTTTGCGAGAACAGTATTGATATTGCGAACTTCTTCGAAACGCTTCATTGCATCGCCCCAATTGACGATGTTCCACCAGGCGTCTACATAGTTCGCGCGCACATTCATATAATCGAGATAGTAAGCATGCTCCCATAAATCGAGCATAACGAGTGGGAATACGGTTACAGGGAGGTTGCCCTGGTGATCGTACATCTGCAGGGTTACGAGGCGTTCGCCCAAAGAATCCCACGCTAGAACAGCCCAGCCAGAGCCTTGGATTCCTGCGCACATTGATGCGAAATACTTCTGGAAGCCTTCAAAAGAGCCAAATTGCTCATCAATTGCTGCAGCAAGTTCACCTTCTGGACGCTGACCATCAGCCGGAGCCATATTATTCCAAAAAATAGTGTGGTTCTTATGCCCTGCCAAATTGAATGCAAGATTCTTTTCAAGCAGGTTAGACTGTGCTACATTGCCAGACTCTGCAGCATCATGAATCTGCTCAAGTGCTTGATTAGCGCCATTGACATAAGCCTGATGATGCTTATCGTGGTGCAGCTCCATAATTTTGCCAGAGATAAATGGTTCCAAAGCAGAGTAGTCGTAAGGGAGATCTGGGAGAGTATAAATTGGCATTTGAGGCTCCTTGTGTAATTGTGTGGCAAGGCGTGCACTGCGCTTGCGATGAGTAATTTAAAGTTTATGCGAGTTCAGCTGTTTTCACGGCAAAAATAGCGTGACTTATGCCACATAAACCATGGCGTATATCACACTAATTAAATTTTGATTATTCGATCAAAGTGTTTGAGAAATAGCAATGATTGAGAGTGGCAATGATTGGGAAGCGCTTATTTAGTATTTAATCTTACTTTTGACTTCACTTTTGGCGACTAACTACTCTTATAGTGTTTCTTATAGTGTCTAGCTAGTGTCTGATTTATAAACTAGAACAGAAAATCACTCATAGTAGATTCATAATGAATTACTGTTGTTACTATTGCTGGATACTGGAGTCTTAGGGGGAAAGTGATGCCTATTCATTCTGAGCTGTTGGATAATCCGCATGCCCAGCGTGTGCGTTTTGTGGCTGACCTAGTGAGTAGAAAGGGGCGTCGTAAATCTGGAAGATTTTTGGCTGAAGGCCCTCAGTCTGTGCGTGAAGCAGTGCGGTTTGCCACTGAGGGTGTGCGCGATATTTATGCTGATAAAGCGTTTCTCGAAGATAGTTCTTCTGTAATTGCAAAAATTGTTGAAGAGGCACTTAACGCTCAGATTTATGTGCATCCAGCAACCACGGAAGTGATGGCTCACATGAGCAAGGATTGCCAAGGAATTCTTGCAGTAGTCGAGTTTTCTGCTTTGCAAGGAGCGGGTATTCAAGGTGGAACAACTGCTGAAGATATTGAGATTCCTGAGGGTTCTCTTGTGGCAGCGTGCTGGCAGCTGCGAGACCCCGGCAATGCAGGTACAATTATTCGTGCTGCTGATGCCGCTGGTTGTGCTGCTGTGATTCTTGTTGATGAATGTGTTGATATGACAAACCCGAAGGTTGTGCGTTCCACAGCTGGTTCACTATTCCATATTCCTGTAATGCATATGGGCACTGAAGAATTCTTCGAGTATGCGGTTAAGCATGGTGTAGATGTTGTGGCAGCAGATGCGTACGGTACTCAAGCAAATCCAGTTGTTGAGCTTCCCGATGCAATCGAGGCAGTGAAGAATGATGCTAACGTACGTAATCGCTCGCGTGCAATTTTATTTGGCAACGAGGCTCGCGGTCTTGACGAAAACGTTATCAATATGAGTGCTCACGTGGTAAAAATTCCGCTTTATGGCAAAGCAGAATCGTTGAATGTGGCTACAAGTGCTGCAGTTTTGCTGTATTCATATGCAATGTATGCAAAATAAAATCTTGAGGATCTTGAGAAATCTTGAGAACCTTTAGATTCTTCAGAATCTCAATGAAGTTAGAAACGATGCCGCTGCATTAGGGGTATATGTCTAGTGACATTGTAAATATGGAATTTTGGATTGGTCTTAAGAAATCAAGTTCTTGAGGATTTTTACAAGACTGTGAAAAGCGAAAGGTAAACCAGTGGCAGACACATCAGTGTTCGACGTTGATGCAGTAACAGCTGCAGTTAGCGAAGGTATTGAACGCATAAAGGCCGCAACCAACCTCGATGAGCTTCATGCATTGCGTGCTCAGTATTCCGGCGGGGATTCCGCTATGGCTGCCGCTAGCAAGACAATAGGCGGTTTAGCTCCGGAAGATAAGAAGGCTGCTGGGCAGGCAATGGGCAAGCTGCGTGCTGACTTCGGTCGTGCATATGGAACCAAAGAAGCACAACTCAAAGAAGAAGCTGAGAAAGCTGCTCTTGCTGCTGAGACTGTTGATATGACTCAGAGCATTAAGCGCAATCCATTGGGTGCGCGTCATCCACTTCCTAAGCTATTAGAAGATGTTGAAGACTTCTTTGTTTCTATGGGATGGCAGATTGCCGAAGGGCCTGAAGTTGAAGCTGAATGGTTTGACTTTGACGCTTTGAATTTTGGCCCCGACCATCCTGCTCGCCAGATGCAAGATACCTTCTATATCAAGGGCAACCAGGCTAAAGACGCTGCAGGTTTTACTGGTTCCAACATGGTGATGCGCACGCATACTTCGCCTGTTCAGGCTCGTGCAATGCTTGAGCGTGGCGTGCCACTGTATATTGCTTGCCCTGGTCGCGTGTACCGCACTGATGAACTTGATGCAACCCACACTCCGGTGTTCCACCAGTGTGAGGCGCTTGCAGTCGATAAGAATTTAACTATGGCAGATCTTAAAGGAACGCTCGATAAGCTTGCTGTAGCAATGTTTGGGCCTGAAGCAAAGACTCGTCTGCGCCCATCCTATTTCCCATTCACTGAGCCTAGTGCCGAGATGGATTTATGGTTCCCTGATAAAAAGGGAGGTCCAGGCTGGATTGAATGGGGTGGTTGCGGCATGGTGAATCCTAAGGTTCTTGAGTCTGCTGGAATAGATCCAACTGTTTACTCTGGTTTTGCGTTTGGTGTGGGTATGGAGCGCACTTTGCTGCTTCGCCATGATATTAATGACATGCATGATCTCGTTGAAGGTGATCAGCGTTTCAGCGAACAGTTCGTGATGGGGGAGTAAGAGATGCCATTTATTGATATTGACTGGCTAAATGACCACGTTGAAGTGCCTACTGACGAGACTTATGAACAACTTGCGAAAGATTTAGTTCACGTTGGTCTTGAAGAAGAAGAAATTCGTTACTCTACGCTTACAGGCCCTATCGTTGTAGGCTATGTTGTGGATGCAACCCCTGAACCACAGAAAAATGGCAAAGTTATTAACTTCTGCCATGTTGACGTGGGCGAATATAACCATGAAGATGAGAACGGTAACAAGGTTCCTCGTGAAATCGTGTGCGGTGCTCCAAATATGGCAGCAGGAGAGAAAGTTGTTGTAACGCTTCCTGGGGCTGTGCTCCCTGGCGATTTCCGCATTGAGCCGCGTAAAACTTATGGTCATATGTCTGACGGTATGTGTGCTTCTGAACGTGAGCTTGGTTTGGGAAGTGACCATAACGGAATTATTCTATTGCGAAATTATGGATTTACCGAGGAAGAATACGAGGCATTAGAGCCGGGGCAGGATGCTATGGAATTGCTCAAGCTCAATGACCCTACTCTGGAAATTAATATCACTCCAGATCGTGGATATGCATTCTCTTATCGTGGTGTTGCTCGTGAATTCCACCATTCAACAGGTGCAACTTTTACTGATCCAGTAGTTGCTCTTAATGAGAAGACTCCAGAAATCCAAGGAGAGGTTCAAGGCGATATTGAGGTAATCGTCAATGATTCCAATCCTATTCATGGTGTTCCTGGTTGTGATCGTTATTATATGCGTGGGATTTCGGGTATTGATGCGAATGCGTCTACTCCTCAATGGATGCGTCGGCGTTTACTGCGCGCTGGAATGCGTTCTATTTCCCCAGCAGTAGACGTCACTAATTACGTTATGCTTGATTTGGGTCAACCGCTGCATGCATACGATGCAGATAAGATTGAGGCTCCAATCGTTGTACGTCGCGCAGTTGAGGGTGAAAAGCTTATCACACTGGATGAAAAAGAGCATGAGCTCAGTCCAGAAGATTTGCTGATTACGGATTCTCCTCAGGGGCAGCAGGGCTCTCGTATTCTTGGCCTTGCTGGCGTTATGGGAGGTCTCTACGGAGAAGTAACGAGCGAAACCACAAACGTGCTTATTGAGGCCGCACACTTTGATCAGGTTTCTATTGCTCGTACGGCTCGTCGCCATAAGATTCCTTCTGAGGCATCTCGCCGTTTCGAACGAGGCGTTGATACCAAGCTTCAGCCAGCAGCCGCGCAACAGACGGTCGATTTGATTACTTCCATCTGCGGTGGCACTGCAAGCAATACTCCAACCAATTATGACAAGACTGTTGATCGAACCCCTATTCGCTTCAAGACGAGCGAAGTTGAGCGATTAACGGCTTTGAAGGTAGAAATCAACGAAATTTCTCGCATTCTTACTGACATTGGCTGTGTTGTTGGTGGCGGAGGCAATGGAATCCTCTCTGTTGTTCCTCCAACATGGCGCCCAGATTTGACGTATCCTTGCGATTTAGTTGAGGAAATTGCGCGAATTATTGGTTATGATGAGATTCCTGTAACGGTTCCGTCTGCTTACTCAACTGGTTCTGTTGGTTTAACGTCTAGCCAGCAGCGTCGTCGATTCGTGGCGAATACCTTGGCTGAGTACGGACTTGTGCAAGTAACCAGCTATCCATTTGTGGGTGACGCTGATTTCAAGGATCTTGGTCTTGATACAGACAACATTAAGCCAATTAGCGTGGAACTTGAGAATCCATTAGCTGCAGACCGTCCATTCCTTCGTCGTGACATTTTGCTGACGTTATCTCGTACCGTGCAGCGCAATATTCGCCGCGGAAATCCTAATGTTCGTCTCTTCGAAATGGGAAGCGTATTTGAGTGGGATCCTCAAGCTCCAGCGATTCCAGCACTTCCTGGTGGGGTTCGTCCAAGTGACGACGAAATTAAGGCTCTTAACGACGGCCTGCCAAATCAGCCTGAGCATGTTGCAGGTATCCTGACTGGTAAAGCTACTGAAACTGGTTGGATAGGTGAAAGTCGCGATATTGATTGGACTGATGCTGTTGAGATAGTTCGCCGCATTAGTGACCGTCTTGGCGCTGATTTGAAATTCCAACAGCCTGCTCCTGAGGATGTTCCTGTTTCATGGCATCCTGGTCGCTTTGCATATGCAGCATTGCCAGATGGTACTGTTATTGGACACTTTGGTGAACTTCATCCACACGTCAATGAAACTTTCGGTTTCCCAGCCCATAGCGCTGCATTCGAGCTTGATTTAACTGCACTTTTCGCAGGCGTGATTGATGAACCACTTCAGGCGAAGCCAGTTTCTACCTATCCTCCTGTCCATCAGGATTTGGCATTCACTGTGCCATCAGCTGTCACAGCAGCTCAGCTTGAGTCTGTGATTCGTCAGGCAGTAGGTGATGCTCTCGAATCCATTGAACTTTTTGATGTATTTACTGGCGAACAGGTGGGTGAGGGGTCTAAATCTCTTGCTTTCGCGGTTACGTTCCGTTCACAAGACAAAACTTTGGAATCTTCTGATTCTGATGCTTTGCGTGCAGCAATTGTCGAAGCTGCTGAGAAAATCGGTGCACAGCTTCGCGCATAGCCTTGTGGGAATAACCTATAGGGATTGTCGGAACTAACAGTAAATTCCTTCAAATTTTGAGAAGATTTGAGGCTAAACGATTTAAGCGCTTGTAGAAAATACAAGCGCTTTTTCATTTTTCCCAGTACACTTGGGGTTTAGCACGTTTAATACGGTGGAGGAAATGAATGACTACCCCTGATTCCAATCAGCCGCAACTTTCGCAATCGTCGCAGATATCGCAATCGCAGGCGCCACAGGTAAATCAGCCTGAATATGGGCAGCGGTATGTGCCTGAATACGGACAGTTGAAGAGCAATTATCCAGGTTGGAATCCTTATCCATTTGGGGAGCCGGAGAAAACGCAGGAAAATACTGCCACTTCTACAACTTCTAGTGCAAATATTGTAAACCATGTAAGTGTTGGCGCCAATAATCGGTCCGAACAGAATCCTCAGCAAGCCCGTGATAAACAACAAAATCCTAATATCGTAAATATCAATGGCGTTCCTATGCAACGCATTAACCCTGACGATCCGCGTTCAAATCCACTCTATGGTCACTGGGATCCTAACGCTATTTTGGGATTCATTATTTCTTTGTTTATGACCTTTCCAATTTTTGGCGTTTTCTTAGGCGTTATTTCGATGCGCCGAACGAAGCGCTTTCATATGAAGGGCTATGGTCTAGCTGTCGCTGCCGTAGTTCTTGGCACCATTATGTGCGTAATTCAGATTTGGATGTGGGCAACCGGCACAAGTTTGACCGACGTGTTGACGATGATGGGCAACGCGCTGGGGGTTGATAGCTCAACGATTTCAAACATAATCAGCCAATATAGCTAGAAGTTTATTGAGAAAATTGCAAAGAAATTAGTTAATAAGAGCTGCTTATAAGCAGCTCATTTTGTATGAGCATTTATGGACACGATCTGATAATGTCAGAGCAGGAGTGCATAATTATGCATAAAACTGCATGAATAATCATAAAGTTGTCATAAAGGAGTTGTCGTGAAGCGCACAGTAGCTGTAGCTGGAGCAACCGGTTACGCAGGTGGGGAAGCTCTAAGAATCTTTGCCTCGCACCCTGAATTTGAAGTTACGTGTGTGGCTGGTCATTCTTCCGTGGGGGAGAAGCTGGGTACATACGTTCCGCATATTCCGCAGCTTGCAGACCTTGTTATTGAAGACACAACTGCTGATGTTCTGGCTGGTCATGATGTTGTTGTTTTGGCTCTTCCGCACGGTGCTTCAGGTGCTCTCGCCGCCGAACTTGAAGCGAAGGGGGAGGATTGCATCATCATTGATTTAGGTGCTGACCATAGACTTGAGCATGAAGAGGCATGGAATGAGTTTTATGGTGGGCAGTTCTTCAATAATTGGGCATATGGTATGCCTGAACTTATTGTTGGTAAGAATTCGGATGATACATACAAGTATCAGTATGACAATCTTGTAGGCGCAAAGCGCATTGCCGGCCCTGGTTGCAATGTTACCGCTACGACTTTAGCTATGCAGCCTGGAATTGCTCAAGGGCTTATTAAGAATGATATTGTGGCTGATCTCGTTGTGGGATATTCTGGCGCGGGCAAAAGTCTGAAAAAGCCTTATCTTCTTGCTGCGGAAGCAATTGGTTCTGCATTTGCCTATTCTGTGGGCGGCAGTCACCGTCATATCCCAGAGATTCTTCAGAACTTTGCACATGCTGCGGGTGCTGGTACTGCTAAAGCAAGTGAGGAATTTACTCTTGGATTTACCCCTGTTTTAGCTCCAATGTCTCGTGGAATTATGGCAACAGTTAGTGCTCCCATGACGGATAAAGCATTGGGTATGTCGGATGAGGAAATACGCAACGAGTGGATTAATGCATATAAGAATCAAGATTTCATAATTGTATTACCTCAGGGAGTGCTGCCCTCAACAGCAAATATTATCGGTTCTAATGCGGCACATATTCAGGTAGTACCAGACCGACGAAGTAAGCGTCTTTATGCATTCAGTGCAATCGATAATCTCAACCGTGGTACGGCGGGTCAAGCTATCGAGGCTCTTAATATTGCATGTGGATTTAATGAACAAACAGGTCTTTCAATCATAGGAGTTGCACCATGAGTGTAGTTTTTGCTCAAGGATTTTCAACAAGTAGCTGCGCGGCAGGAGTTTCTGCTATTGCAGGCAAAAAAGATTTGGCTCTTATCGTTAACAATGGGCCACTCGACGTAGCAGCCGGTGTGTTTACCGCCAACCGTTTTGCAGCTGCTCCTGTGCAATATTCGCGTCAGGCTATTTCAGATGGTCATGCTAAGGCAGTAGTTATCAATACCGGTTCTGCGAATGCGTGCACCGGTGAGGAAGGATATAAGCAGTCTCAGGCTACGGCGGCTCATATGGCCGAATTGATGTCAATTAAAGGCTCAGATGTGCTTATAGGGTCTACCGGTGTTATTGGTGAACTTTTATCAATGGATAAGATTTTTGCTGGCATTGATGCTGCATTCCCACACCTATCGAATGATCCAAATGCGGGTCTTACTAGTGCGGAAGCCATTATGACTACCGATACGAAGCCAAAGGTTGCTCATATTGATGGCGATGGCTACAAAATTGGTGGGATGGTAAAAGGATCTGGCATGATTGCTCCACAGCTTGCCACGATGATTTGCGTCATCACCACTGATGCTGTAATCACAGCTGAGCAGGCTGATTCGGCTCTTAGGGCTGCAACTGCGGCTTCCTTTGACAGAATTGATGTAGACGGCTGTATGTCAACCAATGATACGGTGCTATTACTTGCTTCTGGTGCGTCGGGCGTAACCCCAGATTTTGAGGAATTTTCTCGAAACATAAAAGATATTTGCTCTCAATTCTCTCGAATGATAATAGGTGACGGAGAAGGTTCGTCTCATGACATTCGCGTGAATATTTCTGGCGCTACAAGTGAGGCGGCGGCTCTTGCGTGTGGCCGTGCGGTTGCAAATTCCAATCTACTTAAGTGCGCAATCTCTGGTGAAGACCCTAACTGGGGTCGAGTTGTCTCTTCACTTGGTGTTGTTCCTGTTGAGATAGCTCCGTACGATCCTAATCTTGTAACCGTTGATATCAACCGGGTTCGCGTATGTGATGGTGGCAAACCTGACCAGCCACGCTCTCAGGTGTCTATGATGCAGCGTGAAGTGGATATTGATATTAATCTCAATACTGGCTCAGATTACGAGGCTACTGTGTGGACCAATGATTTAACACACGAATATGTGCATATTAATGCAGATTACAAATCCTAAGTTTTGGTCTTACAAAAATAAGTAAATAAGCAAAAGAGGGTAGACATGGCACATGAAAAACCATTGCCAAAAGGTCCTGGATATCATCTTGACGTTCATAAGGATTTAACATCTGGTCAAAAAGCAGAAGTCCTTATGGAAATGCTGCCATGGTTGGAGGAATTCCGTGGTCAGCTCATTGTGGTGAAATATGGCGGAAATGCCATGATTAATGATGAATTGCGTGAGCATTTTGCGCAAGATATGGTTTTTTTGCGCGAAGTAGGCATGCATCCAGTAGTTGTACATGGCGGTGGCCCTCAAATTTCTCATATGCTTGACGCTTTAGGGATTGAATCTAAATTCAAGGGCGGTTTGCGTGTTACTGATGATCAGACCATGGACGTTGTACGTATGGTTCTCACAGGCAAGGTTTCTCGTGAACTTGTTGGACTCATCAATCAACACGGCCCGTTGGCTGTCGGTCTTTCAGGCGAAGATGGTGGACTTTTCGGCGCGGCAAAGCGCAAAGCCGTTGTTGAAGGTGAAAAAGTTGATGTTGGCCTTGTAGGCGATGTTGTGAGTGTTGATGCGAGTGCTGTGCAAGATTTAATCGACGCAGGCCGAATTCCAGTTGTCTCTACTGTTGCTCCAGATAATGATGATGCAACTCAAGTTCTTAACGTTAATGCGGACTCTGCAGCCGCCGCGCTTGCTGCTGCTCTTGGTGCCCGTAAATTTGTACTATTGACTGATGTTGAAGGTTTTTACTCACGGTGGCCAGACAAGAGGTCTCTTGTACAAAATATAGGCGTAGATAAGCTGCGCGAAATGTTCCCTGAAATCGTTGGCGGAATGCGCCCGAAGATGGAGGCATGCATACGCGCAATCGATGGTGGAGTTAAGCAAGTGCACATTATTGATGGTCGGCGTCCTCACTCTATCCTCAATGAGATTTTTACCACTGAGGGCATCGGAACCATGATTGTTCCTGGCAATGATTTGCGGATGCGAACCTAATAAATACAATCCAAAAACGTGGTTGGTGCGGTCGATACTGCAAGAAAAAAAGTAAGAAGACTTAGATGACTGAAAATATAAAAAAAGTTGAAAAATTAGGGCCGCAGGATAGCGAGCTTCTCAACGAATACTCCGGTGTACACATGAATGTTTTTGGTACACCATTGCGTGTGCTGGATCACGGCAAAGGAAGCCGCGTGTGGGATGTTGATGGCAATTCCTATCTCGATTTTCTTGCTGGTATTGCAGTGAATTCTCTCGGCTATGCACATCCTGCTTGGGTCAAAGCTGTTTCTGCTCAAGCTGGAACGTTAGTTCATACGAGTAATTACTTTGCTACTCAGCCTCAAATTAAGTTAGCCGAAAAACTTGTTGAGAAGGCTGGTGCTCCTGCTGGTTCAAAGGTTTACTTTGGTAATTCAGGTACTGAGGGCAATGAGGCTGCTCTTAAACTTGCGAAACTTCACGGTAATGCTCTGGAAGCACAAGCCACTGGCAGTCAAAAAGGGTTGAATTCGCGCATTATTGCTATGACGCATAGTTTTCATGGTCGTACACTCGGCGCTTTAAGTGTTACGTGGAAACCAGTAATTCGCACTCCATTCGAGCCGCTTTTGCCAGACACTCAGTTTGTAGAAGCATCTAATATTGAGGCTTTAACCGCTGCTTTTAACTCGACAGATGAACAAGGTAAGGCTCAAGGCCCTGTGGCAGCAGTGATTATGGAGCTTATCCAAGGTGAAGCAGGTGTATTGCCAATTGGTGCCGAATTTGTTAAAGCTGCACGAAGACTCTGCGATGAGCATAGTACGCTACTCATTATTGACGAAGTGCAAACGGGCATGGGTAGAACCGGGCACTGGTTTGCTTTCCAAGATGAGACTTTGAGTGGCGGTGTGATGCCTGATGCCATTACTTTTGCGAAGGGAGTTGCTTCTGGATTCCCTATGGGCGGTCTAATTACCTTTGGCACCAAGGTTTCTAACTACTTTACCCCGGGGTCTCATGGATCAACTTTTGCAGGAAATCCATTGGGTGCAGCGGCTGGGCTTGCAACTATTGAAACGATTGACGCAGAAAAGTTGCTTGAAAACACGGTGGCTCGCGGCGAGCAGCTGCGAGAGGGGCTTATGCAGTCTCAGAACCCGTTATTTGCTGCCGTGCGTGGTGCAGGTTTACTCAATGCAATTCAGCTTGCTCATCCTTGTTCTCACGCTGTGGCTGACTGGGCACTGAGCCATGGACTAATTGTTAATGCTGTGGCTCCCGACGCAATTCGTCTTGCACCTCCATTGGTTATCACCGAGCAGGAGATTGAAGAAGGGGTTAACATTTTGGCAGATGTGCCCTGTGACCTTGTAGACGATTAATCGAAAAATATGATTTCCCTAAGCGATTTGCACACGTTTGTAAATCGCTTTTTTTAATTTATCTCTTATTTATGGATATTCATATGAGTTTATAAACAGAAATTTGTAAGGATTGCTCAAAATATGGGAAAACACACAGAATGTCGGGGTTTTTCCGTACTGAATAGTATATTCATTGTAGTGAATAGTTTTGCATAATATGCAGAATTATCGAGATAGAGATAATAGGTAACTAGATGCCGAGAAGGTAGAGGGTAAGAATGGCACACGAGCTACGTCATATGCTTCGCGATGATGATTTGAACCACGAAGAGCAGAAGACTGTTCTTAAACTTGGTTTGAAGTTCCGCGAAAATCGTTTTTATTCTCGCCCTTTTGAGGGGCCTCAGGCTGTGGGCGTGCTGTTCGACAAACCAAGCACACGCACACGTTCTAGTTTCTCTATTGGTGTGGCTGAACTTGGCGGATATCCACTCGTTATTGATAAATCTAGCTCGCAGCTAGGCCGTGGTGAGCCTGTTTCTGACACTACTAAGGTTTTAACGCGCATGACGTCTGCACTTGTGTGGCGTACTTTTGGTCAAAATCGTGTTGAAGAAATGGCTGCAAATGCTACGGTTCCAGTGATTAATGCACTAACTGATAATTTTCATCCTTGCCAAGTTCTGGCAGATTTTATGACTATTGCTCAATTTCGCGGTGGTGTGGATGCCTTAAAGGGTAAAACCATTGCGTATGTTGGTGATGCTGCAAACAACATGTCTAACTCATACTTGCTTGCTGGTGCGGTATCGGGCATGAATGTGCGTGTAGCTGGCCCTCAAGGATTCCTGCCAAAGCAGTCTATTGTAGATGATGCGACTAAACTTGCTGCAGCTAATGGCGGATCAATCACTGTTACAACTGATGCTCGTGAGGCAGTTGCAGATGCTGACTGCATTTTTACGGATACATGGGTTTCTATGGGTGAGGAAGCTGAATATGCTATTCGCTCCAAGCCGTTCTGGGATTATCAGGTAAATGATGAACTCATGGCGTTAGCTAAGCCAGATGCATTGTTCCAGCATTGTCTACCAGCATACCGTGGTAAGGAAGTAACATCCTCTGTTATTGATGGTTCACAATCTGTGGTGTGGGATGAAGCAGAAAACCGTCTTCATGCTCAGAAAGCTTTGATGACATGGCTTATTGCTTGGCAGCGTGAAGATTCATCACTTCTCGGAGAGCTGGCATAGCATATGACGGACACGAATTCGCTGAACTCTGTTGTGAATCGGCCAACGAGCCGTGCTGCACGCCAGAGTGCGATTGAATACGCTTTGCAGTCATATATCGTGACGTCACAACAACAGCTTTCGACGATTCTAGCTAATGATGGCATTGAGGTTACGCAAGCTACTCTGAGTCGCGATCTTGATGAGATGAAGGCGACGAAGCGCAGGAATGCTGATGGTGTGGTTTCATACGCTCTACCCACTACTGACATAGTGAGTTCTTCTCATACTCCCTCAGCGTATCGCCGTATGCTTGAAGGTGAGCAAGATGGCCATAATGTCGCTTTTAATAAGGTTGAAATGCAGATTGGCCGCGCTATTACAGGTCTTGTAACTTCTGTTGCATCGGCTAAGAATCTTGTGGTCATACACACTCCTGCAGGGGCTGCTCAGTATGTGGCAAGTACTTTGGATAAACAATATCTTGAAGATGTGCTTGGAACGATTGCAGGCGATGACACAATAATGGTAATCACTTCTGATGAGCGTTGTGCACGAACACGCGCCGAATGGCTGCTTACTCTGGCTTCGGGTGAATGACGACCAGACGAATTTAGCTTAATTTAAAAGACTTAGATTTTTTCATATTTAGACAAAAAGAAAAGGATTATGATGGCAGACAAGAATCGCATCGTATTGGCATATTCCGGTGGTTTGGACACCTCTGTTGCAATTCCTTATTTGAAGGATCGCACAGGCAAAGACGTGGTTGCTGTTTCTCTGGACGTAGGCCAAGGCGGCGAGCGTCTTGAAACAATCCGTAAGCGTGCTTTGGCTTGTGGCGCAGTAGAATCCTACATCGTTGATGCTCGTAATGAGTTTGCAAACGAGTACTGCATGCTTGCACTTCAAGCGAATGCAATGTACGAAGGTGTTTACCCTCTCGTATCTGCAATTTCTCGCCCACTTATCACTAAGCATCTTGTACGTGCTGCCCATCAGTTTGGCGCAGACACCATTGCGCACGGCTGCACCGGTAAAGGCAATGATCAAGTTCGTTTCGAAGTCTCTATTCAGTCCATCGATCCTGAGCTCAAGGCAATCAGCCCTATTCGAGATCTTTCGTTGACTCGCGATGTTGAAATTGCTTATGCCAAGGAGCACAATCTTCCTATTGAGCAGACCGAAAAGAGCCCATATTCCATTGACCAGAACGTATGGGGTCGTGCAATTGAAACGGGTTACCTCGAAGATCCGTGGAACGCTCCTACAAAGGATGTTTATTCTTACACAGACGATCCTTCCTTCCCAGCGGTTGAGGATGAAGTCACTATTGAATTCAAGCAGGGTGTTCCCGTCAAGATTGATGGTCGTGACGTCACTGCGCTTCAAGCTATTGAGGAAATGAATCGTCGTGCCGGGGCACAAGGTGTTGGTCGTATTGATTTGATCGAAGATCGCTTAGTTGGCATCAAGTCTCGCGAACTTTATGAAGCGCCAGGCGCTGTTGCCTTGATTACTGCTCATCAGGAGCTTGAGAACTTCTGTCTTGAACGTGAACAGCACCGCATCAAGCGCGATATTGACAAGCGCTGGGCTGAACTTGTTTACGACGCACAGTGGTATTCTCCAGCGGTGAAGTCTCTTAATGCGTTTATCAAAGATACTCAGGAATACGTCTCTGGTGAGATTCGCATGGTTCTTCATGGTGGACGTGCAGTAGTTGTGGGACGTCGCTCTGATTCCTCCCTCTACGACTACAATTTGGCTACCTACGAATCTGGAGATTCTTTCGACCAGAATGCTTCCAATGGCTTCATTGAGATTTATGGCTTGCCAAGCAAGGTTGCTGCTGCTCGTGACGTCAAGTTTGGCAACGCAGTTGAGGTTCCAGAAAATACAGTTGAGTGATGTGAGCAGTGCAAACAATGCACTGAATGTACTGAATAAAACTCAATAAATGTATGTTTAAGAAGCGGGTTGGATTTTCTCAATTAGATTCTCCTAACTCGCTTCTTTCCTTCAGATACTCAATCTCATAGAGCTCGCCTAATTCCTTCGGGGGAGCCGTGTAACCTGAAAAAGTATTTTTCCACGAATGGAGCATCATGGAACAGCAAGCTAATAGCAGCAATTCAAGCGTAGAGAATTCATCATCTTCACTACCTGTATCTTCACCATCCATCGCTTTATGGGGTGGGCGTTTTAAGTCAGGCCCTTCAGCTGAGCTTGCGCTGCTAAGTAAATCAACTCAATTTGATTGGCGGCTTGCAGATGATGATATTGCTGGTTCCCGTGCGCATGCGCGTGCGTTAGGTGCTGCAGGATTACTGACAGAAGCTGAATTGGTCAGTATGGAGAATGCTCTTGACGAGCTTCAGCGTCAAGTGGACTCAGGTGTATTTCAACCGCAGGAAAGCGACGAAGATGAGGCGACCGCTCTTGAACGCGGCTTGCTCGCAATCGCTGGAGATGAACTTGGCGGAAAGCTACGTGCTGGTCGTTCTCGTAATGATCAGATTGCATGCCTTATTCGCATGTGGCTACGCCGACACTCCCGTGTTATTGCTGTCGAAGTTCTGAAGCTTGTTGAAGCTCTTGTTTCTCAGTCCCGTGCGGCAGGTCGATCTGTTATGCCTGGGCGTACACACATGCAGCACGCTCAGCCAGTGCTCGTAGCCCATCAGCTTATGGCTCATGCATGGCCTTTAATTCGTGATGTTCAGCGTCTTATGGACTGGGATAAGCGTGCTGACGCAAGCCCCTATGGTTCAGGAGCTCTCGCAGGAAATACTCTTGGTCTTGACCCGCAGGCTGTGGCTGCTGAGCTTGGCTTCTCGCGCGTAACAGATAATTCCATCGATGGCACTGCTTCTCGTGACGTTGTTGCGGAGTTTGCCTTCGTGGCAGCCATGATTGGCGTAGATATTTCTCGTTTGTCTGAAGAAATAATTATTTGGAATACTCAGGAATTTGCATTCGTTACTCTTGATGACGGCTATTCTACGGGGTCATCCATCATGCCTCAGAAGAAAAACCCAGATATTGCGGAGCTTACGCGTGGTAAGTCTGGCCGTTTGATTGGTGATTTAACTGGTTTAATGGCAACTTTGAAGGGGCTTCCAACCGCTTATGCTCGCGATCTGCAAGAAGATAAAGAAGCTGTTTTCGATCAAGTCGATACTCTTGAAGTGCTTCTACCGGCATTTACTGGCATGATTACCACAATGAAGTTTAATTTTGAGCGCATGGAAAATGAAGCTCCAACAGGTTTTGCACTTGCAACTGATATTGCTGAGTGGCTTGTGCGTGAAGGCGTTCCATTCCGCCATGCTCATGAGCTTTCCGGTGCATGTGTGCAAGTTGCGGAAGACCGTGGCGTAGAGTTATGGGATTTAACTGATAATGAATTCATAACAGTGTTTAAGGATTTCTTACCTGCGGAAACATCAGTAAAGGTTCGCTCTGTGCTCTCAACTCAGGGATCTGTTAGTGCTCGTTTGGGTAAAGGTGGCACAGCTTACGAACGCGTTGTTGAGCAGCTTGCTGATGCCGATGCGGCAATCGCAAATCTTGTAGCATTTACTCAATCTGTCAGTGACGGAAGCGCCTATAAGATTCCAGGGACATTCTAAAATAAAGCTTTAGAAGAGCTTTTAGTAGAACAATTTTCTATCGAAGTATTTAAGAAAATATGGTAGCTGAATCAAACGAATTTCAACCAGACGAGTTTGAATACACAGATGAGAAAAAATTTACTCAACATGACGTAGTGGAGCTTTTCACATCCGTCGGTTGGCATTCAGCTGACTACCCCAGCAGACTATATAAAGCACTGCTGGACTCTTCCTTCGTAGTGACAGCTTGGGACGGAATAAGACTCATCGGATTGGTGCGCGCGCTGGATGACGGTGAGCTTAATGCCTACATAAAATATGTTCTTGTTGATCCCGAATATCAAGGTAGAGGTATAGCAGGTAAGCTTATTACGATGGCAAAAGAACATTATAAAGATTATCTTTATCTCGATGTGATGCCAGATGAAGCTTCCAATGCATCCTTTTATGTGCAGAATGGATTTACGCTACTTAATGATGGTGCAGCATTGCAAATTTGGAATCAAAACGCTGACCTTATGCGATAACAGTTACTCATCCAGCTACAGCAGATGCGATTCTGATTGCATAACGATGTAGGCAATGTTTCGTGAATGAAAGATTTAGCGCGCGTCATAGTATAAAGTAAAATTATGAACAATTATCACCCTGAATCACCTGAAAGTCCTACTATTATTACTTCTGATATTGCATTTTCAGATTGGATTTATGATCCACAGGTGTGCGGGGTAAACAGACTTCCAGCGCACAGTTCACACGCTACTTTTGCAAGTGAAGAATGCTTTCTCGATAATTTTCGGGTCAGTCTCGATAGTGAAACTCAATGAAATGCTACGTTGATTGAGCATCATGGTGATGTAATAAGCGTAATTTCTCAAGCAACAAAGAATGCGTGTGCAGCGCAGGTTCTATCTGACGTATCTTCGCATAATTCGCAGAATTCTGTTGTATGTAGCGTACGCGTTCCTGGACATTTAGAAACTGATGGTTTACTCCGTCATCAGTATGTCAATCAGCAATATCCATGGGATGGCCATGAACAGTTGGTGCCGCCTGAAATTCCGCAGAAAAATCATATTGGTGTTTACGCTCGAGACTTTGATTTCACAAGTCGTTGCTCTCAAGTGTTCCAAAAATCACGTGGAAACAACAGTGAACGGATTACTCTAACTTTTGATGGTGCGGCTACCGCGATTTATGTGTGGTTGAATGGGGTTTTTCATTGGTTATAGTGAAGACTCCTTTACGCCAAGCGAATTTGATGTGACAGATGCTTTGAAAACAACAGGTAACACCATAGTTGTGGCGTGTTATGAGTTTACTTCCGCCAGTTGGTTGGAAGACCAGGATTTCTGGCGTTTACATGGTCTCTTCCGCAGCGTTCACCTTGACGTTATTCCCGAAGCTCATGTGGAGCACATTCAAATCAATAGCGACTATGACTATCGAACAGGGAAAGGTGAGTTGAGCGGTTTTGCTCGGGTTAGAGCTTGCCGAGAAGGAAGCCTGAGATTTGAATTAGTCGACGCAAAAACTAGTAAGAAAATTTGGGATGAGTAGGAATCCTTCTATCAGCCAACAGATACAAACCTTGACATTGCTGTAAGGGCTCGCATCACTCAGGTTCAGCCGTGGAGTGCGGAGTCACCGTACCTTTATAGATTACGCATTCATGTGCTCGACTCGGATGGAAAAATTATTGAAGTTTCAGAACACAGTGTTGGTTTCCGCCATTTTGAAATTGATAACGGAGTGATGAAACTCAACGGTAAGCGGATTCTTTTCAAGGGTGTGAACCGTCATGAGTTCGAGCCAAGAACTGGGCGTGTAGTAACTGAATCTGAGATGATTGAAGACATCAAGATTATGAAACGCCTGAATATCAATGCTGTACGCACATCTCACTACCCGAATCAACCGCGATGGTATGAATTGTGTGATGAGTATGGTCTCTATGTTATTGATGAAACCAATTTGGAAACTCATGGAACATGGGTTAATCCATTCGGCGTTGTGACAGAAGATACTGCAGTTCCTGGAAGTAAGAAAGTTTGGGAGAATGCGTGTATTGATCGTCTCAATTCCATGATTCGTCGCGACTATAACCATCCGAGTATTTTGCTGTGGTCTTTGGGGAATGAATCTTATGGTGGATCTGTTTTTGAAGCGATGAGCGATTTTGTGCATACAGCAGATGCGAGTCGTCCAGTTCATTATGAAGGCACCACATGGCAACGTGAGTTTGACCATGTGACAGATGTTGAATCTCGTATGTATGCGCATCCAGATGCCATCGAAAAATATTTAACAGGCGAATCAGAGCTTGGAAAGCCTACAAAGCCCTATATCTCTTGCGAATACATGCATGCCATGGGAAATTCTGTAGGCGGTTTGCATTTATACACAGAGCTTGAAAAATATGAGAAGTATCAGGGCGGTTTTATCTGGGATTTTGTAGATCAGGCTCTTACCCAAACTGCTTCTGATGGTTCTAAATCTCTTGTTTATGGCGGAGATTGGTATGAGCGCCCCTCTGATTATGAATTTAGTGGCAACGGCATTGTTTTTGCGGATAGAAAAGTCAGTGCTAAGGCCACTGAAGTGAAGCAGCTCTATTCTAATGTGAAGATTGCCGTAACCGAGAGTGGCGTGAATATTACCAATAACAACCTCTTCACTAATACTTCTGAATACGCATTTACAGTTCGTGTGCTGGTAAACGGAGTGGAAGCGTTGAGTAAGAAAGATTATTGCTGGGATATTCCAGCTGGTGAGAGTCGTGAAATTCCAATAGATTGGGAGCAAATTACTCAAGCTAAGGCCGTGCAATTAGCTCTGAAAGAAGCAGAAATTTGTAGACAGCATACGCCTCAATCAAACAGCGAAATTGTGTATGAAGTTGAGCAGAATTTGGCTGAAGATACCAATTGGGCACATGCAGGTTACGCATTGTGCTTTGGTCAGCGCGTAGAACGCATTGCCTTACAAGACTTGCAGGGCTCGCAGGATGTGGACGATGAAGAAGACGTTAATTCCACTCACTCCATCTGTCCTCATGCTGTAATCAGCAATGGAGTATGGAATGCCGGTTTGCGAAGCGAAGTTGGTGAAGTCCTTCTCTCACGCGCATCGGGTGGAATCGTTAGCTATAAACGCATAAGTCAGACTGATGATCTTGTGATTCGCACACCCAAACTTACTACTTGGCGAGCGTTGACAGATAACGACCGTGGTTATCAAGCTGGATTCAGCAGAGCTCAGTGGATGGCTGCTGGACGCTTTGCAAAAATGACTGGACAAAAATTTGAATATGGTAGTGCAGAAGGTTCGCTTATTGGTACATATTCGTATGAATTAGCAGATATCGAGCACACGCAAGTCACTGTTACATATAGTGTACAGCGCGATGCATCCATACATCTTACTGTGCATTTCCCTGGAATCAGTTCTGCGAATAGCAACTCAAATCTGTTAGCATTTGGGATTGAATGGGCGCTTCCGGCTTCGTATACACACCAAATTCTACGGGTTAGGGCCAGCTGAAACGTATGCAGACCGTAAACACGGTGCAAAGCTGGGAACGTGGGAAACAACAATTTTCGACGATGTGCAGCCATATCTACTCCCGCAAGAAACAGGAAATCATGAGGAAATTCGCTACGTTGAAATAACAAATGATGAAGGTCATGGAATGCGAATCACGGCAGCAGACTACGCGCATACGTTTGCGTTCAGCGCCTTGCCATATAGCTCTCTCATGTTGGAAGAAGCGATGCATCAGAACGAGCTGCCTGCACACACTCACACATTCTTACGCTTACTCGCGGCTCAACAAGGCGTAGGCGGAGACGACTCTTGGGGTTCACCAGTCCATAAAGAATTTGAGATTGACGCAACAAAGCCTATGAATCTGAACGTGATTCTTGAGCTTATTTAGAGCGTGAGTGATCTTAAAAAGCCTAAACGGACAGTATTTAAACGAGCAGTGATTATCGGCAATTGGAGAAAATTGGAGAAAATAGTGGATACAGCGGATGCAACGGGAGCAGTAGGTGCACAGACTCATTTTGGGCATCGTACAGAAGGTAGAAAGTTAAGGCATACTAAACGCGAAAAACCGTTGCCGAAGCGCCACAATGAGGAAACCATCGCTGGCAAACATCGTAAGATGCGTAGGGCAGATAGAGAAGTGCTTAACACTGAAATCATTGAGGCAATCATTGACTCTTGTGAGATAGTGCGGCTAGCCTATGTGGATGCTGAGGGACTTACGATTGTTCCACTTGATTTCGGTTACGAATACTCTGCAATGGTGAATACTGACGGACATTTTGTGATGTATGCACATGGGGCAAAAGAAGGGCGCAAGCATGACGCCGTTTTAGCTCATAACAATGCACTGCCGGTTTCTTTCGAAATGGACACCGAACTTGAAATTTTGCCAGGACGCACGTTATGCAACTGGGGTAGAGCGTATAAATCCGTTATTGGCAATGGCATCTTGAGTATTGTAGAAGACGTTAATGAAGCTCGTAAAGGCTTGAAATTGCTCATGGAGCATGAGGCAAAAATGCCTATTTCACAAGTTGAATTTACCGATGCTCAGGTAAAAAGTGTTGCCGTGTGGAAAATCGAAGCTGATTATTTAACTGCCAAATGGCATAAAAAGTTTTAAACGTTGCTTTGCAATACTTAGGTTAGCATACTTAGGCTGCCGTATTTAGTCAGTGGTGCGCCTATACTCAAAATTACGGGAGCCCATGGTGGGCTGAGAGGAAGTCACTCGACTTCGACCGCACTTGATCTGGATAATACCAGCGGAAGGAATTAATATGGCACAAAACTGCAGTATTGCAATCCAAGTATTACCTATGAAAACAGCAGATTATATCCCCGATATTGATCGCGTGATTTACTATCTGCAAGATCGTTTTCCTCAGGCGCGAGTTACTCCCTTTGAAACTGTGATTGAAGGAGAATACGAAGAGTGCATGGACGCACTTCGCCAGTGCGCGCTCATTGCTGCTGAGGGCGGTTGTGACGACGTTATTGTCAACGCCAAAATTGCATACGGAAACATTATGACAAGCGAAGAAAAAACTTCTAAATTTGAGAAGTAATGAAAAATAATTGCGAGTAATTAGAAATAATTTCAGCAGCTGCTTAACAAAATAAATGCAGTGCCAGTCTTGTAGCGAGTATGCAAGGCTGGCACTACATTATGAGATTCAGAGATAATACTTTTTTATTGCATGCTTCTTTCTTGATCTCGCTTAAGTGCCTGCATAAGTTGCTCATCGCGCTGTGCTACGAGCTTTGCACCTTCGTCACCGCTCCACGTGTAAAAACCTTCACCCGTTTTGTTACCAAGATTTCCCTTGGCAACTTTTTGAGCCAGCATTTTGTTTGGAGTGGTTGAGTTATCTAAATCAGCAAGTAAATATGAGCTTACCCCGTTGAAAATATCGAGTCCGCCAAGATCAGCGCTCACAATCGGTCCAAGAATATCCCAGCGACGGCCAAGTGAATACTTCACAATAGTGTCAACATCCTGAGCGCTCGCAATTCCTGCTTCAACAATATGCAGTGCCTCACGCACAACTGCCATTTGAATTCTATTACCGACAAATCCCATAGATTCTTTTTTAATTTCAGCAGGCTTTTTGCCAATTGCTGTCATCAGCTGCATAGTTACGTCAACGGTTTCTTGTGATGTTTTTTCGCCAGGAACAACCTCAACCAAAGGCATCAAGTGTGCAGGATTCCAATAATGTGCAACAACAAAACGCTCAGGATATTTGAGTACTGAAGCAATGGCTGTTGGGCTTAATCCAGAGGAATTTGTAGCCAAAATTGCATCAGAAGCAATAGACTTTTCAATCATAGAAAATATACTTTGCTTAATTTCCAGCTTCTCTGCAACAGACTCTGTTACATATTGTGCGTCGCGCACACCAGCCTCATAATCCGTGAAAAGTGTGAAACGGGAGAGTACATCATCAACACTTTGCTCACCAATCAAATCATGGTCCGCAAGAGCTTGAACATCGTGTTTAACCGAGTCCATACCATGCGCAAGTAATGCTTCAGTCTGATCTATCAGATGAACAGGGTACCCTTTTACTGCAAATTCCATAGCTGTGGCATGCCCCATAGTTCCTGATCCAACAGCTGCAATAACCTTTATATCTTCGAAACGCATAATCTCTTCATCTCCTTTGAAGTATGAGATTTTCCGTCTAAGGCACAGTATAGGTAACGATATTTTGTTCTGGGGTGTCTGTCTCGCGCAAATGGGACACTTGAGGGTACTGTTTTGCTTAATTCCCCTAGGCTTTGACTTGTGCAAGAACGGGAATATGCAGATTAAATATGCAGGTTGAAAAATCTAAGAATGGAGGAGTAGTTTCCATGACTCAGGTGAGGAACTACAAGGAAGCGGGATT
>CAUUJV010000006.1:0-99954 GCA_963545565.1 uncultured Alloscardovia sp.
TAAGAATGCGGTAAATAGTAAGAATGCGAATAGTAATAAGAATATAAATAAAAAGAAGCAGCTGACAGGAAAACAAAAGCTGTTTATTGTTGGCATTGTAAGTGCGATTGTGGCTGTTGCTGCAACAGCATTGATTATTCTTGCTTTAACAGGTGGGCAGGGAACGGACTCAATAACACATCCAAGCTCTACAACTACTACAACTGTTACAACGAGCACAACTACTGGTACGTCAAACGATGACTCTCAGTCACAATCGAGCTCTGAACCGGGCAGTTCTCGAAATAATTTGAATAGCACAAACTCAGGTACGTCTGGTTCAACATCCACGTCTACAAGCGGCTCTGGTAGTACGAGTACGTCTACAAGTACTTCTGGAGCTACGTCGAATAGCACGAATTCGAGTACGTCTGGTTCAACGTCGAGCAGTACGAGTTCGCCTAGTTCCAGCTCTAGTTCCACATCAAATAGCACAAGCAGTTCTACATCGGGCAGTGGATCGACAAGTGGTGCAACGAGTAGGCAAATTGGAACAACATCATCTACTGAGTGAGCAAGGATTTTCGATAATAATTTTATCGACACACCGGTTTGCACACATGGTGAAAAGCATGTAACCTATCGTAGGTTTGTAATGGGGCTATGGCGCAGTTGGTAGCGCGTCTCAATGGCATTGAGAAGGTCAGGGGTTCAAATCCCCTTAGCTCCACGAGTGCTTGTTTGTCTTTTGGGCGAACAAGCTTTTTTGTTAGTTTTTGAAAATGAAATATAGATTCTAACCCATTTGAGTTTTGTCTCTTGATCTGACTTGATTCAGATTGATTTTAGTTATCTCATTTCTACAGGGTATACGAACTGCTGTTATCAATTCGTTATCACGAAATGTTTCACGCTATGATCATACTTTTTTCCAACGCATCATTCTTGGAGAGTAGGTAGACACAATACTGATTCATGCTTACTCCTTCTTCCTTAGAATGTTCAGCAAGCCTTCTGTGAAGACTTTTGGGAATACGGAGCTTAAACTGTCCAGAATATCCTTCCATACTCACCGGTTCCGCAATCGAGGCACCATTCTCCATGGCTGCAGCAATCCATTCTTTCTTTGCATCCTCGGCGTTTTCTGTAACGCTCTCCATAGAATCTCCAGTTGTAATACATCCAGGAAGATCCGAATAACGTGCTACATACCCGCCTTCATCTAAATCCGGAAGGATTTCCAAACGATACGGAAGGCTCATATAATATTCAATCGTTTTCATGTGCTGATTCCTCCACTACTTCTCGAACCATCTCGACGTATATCTTCTTGATTGGTTCATGCTTGGGAATTGTAAATCGGATTCCTGCCCTGTTTGCGGAATGTGTAATGACTGCTTCCGCTCTTTGGCGCATTCATCTCATAGCCGTAGCTTTCGAGAGCCTTCTTCAATTCATCAAATCTCATATCCTTTGATAGAGAAAGGATTCTGCTCAGTAACTTATCCCATTTTTGCGTACATTGTGTTCTCATCAAGAATCAAAGAAGTTGCTTCTTTAATTCAACTCTGACTTTCTCTATGTCACTGCAGGTTAAAAGTGGAATCAACGTGTCTATTTCTTCGATGCTCTTTTCCCACCATTTGAATTTAAGCATTAAATCAATCAATTCATCATCAAAGCGTTTTCGCAGTATCTTCGCAGGATTTCCGGTCACAACGGTATATGCTTCAACTGTGCCGCCAACAACACTGTTGGCTCCGATAATAGCACCGTCACCGATGTTAACACCGGGAAGAATGACCGCGTTCTGTCCAATCCACACATCGTTACCTATTACAGTATCTCCCTTGAGTGGAAGATCAGAAGGTGCAGGCGGATTCATATTCCATCCTTCCAGGGTATAAAACGGAAAGGTCGATACTACATTCATTTGGTGATTCGCACCGTTCATAACAAACTCAACACCCGCCGCTATCTGGCAAAACGCGCCTATAATCAGTTTATCGCCATTCCATTCATAGTGATGCGTCACATGGCTTTCAAAATCAGAATCGGCAATGTACGTGAAATCCCCGACAACAACATTCGGATTGGTTATTGTTGGCTTTACATATATCTCTTTGTCATATCCTGCAATTGGATGGATCACATTCGGATTAGGGATTTTTCCATTTTTCATTTTGCTCACCTCATAATTACTGTTTACTTAATTGAGACTATTTATGTATCCCCCCTTGTGCCCCAAATGGATGCCAGTATATCTGATTCCAAGAATCAAGACCGAAACTCCAAGCAGGATATTTTTCCCATAAGCGGCTAACAGCAGAAAAGCCAAAAAGGGAAGTGTTGCTCCGGCTGCTGGGACTCCAAGTACACTGCTATAAAAATCTCTCATGGTCTTTTCCCTTTTGAAATATCTAATCTAATAAAGCTCATAAAGAGCCATCAATAGAAAAGATACAATCAGCCACCACATCCAGTTTGACCACGGTTTTATATTGAAATCGGATAATATCAGCGATATACATGAAACCAGAACTTCTCCGGTTCTCTCAAACGCAAGCAGAGCCTTGTTTTCATTAAGTACATATTTTCATAATCTTCCGGCTGGTTCTTTGTTCAGATGATATCTTCGCTGTACTTTCATTATTCCAGTTCAATGGTCTTGCAGTGCTTCCTGTGTACGCGTTTTTTGCTCTGTGTAGTGTTCTTTGATAGAAAGATAACCCATAATTGAGCTAAAGAAATTTATTAAAGATATTAAGGAAGGTTTTTATGACTGAATTCAAAATTCACGTATTTTCATACCGGCACTGTATGTGTTGCACCTGAGCTGCCCTTCGGTGGTGAAAATTGCAGCCCAATCAAGGCATCGGGTATTTTTGGGAAGAAGGAAGATCGCCTGTGGCTACCAATATCTGCATATTTGATTGAAAGTAAGCACGGGAAAATCCTGTTTGATTGCGGATGGCATAGAGATATGAGTCCTAATGGAGAGTTTGATAGGAAAGCGCAGATTAGATCTTTAGGTAATTTCTTCCTCTATAAGACGAATCAGGGTGTGCTGCCTATGGGAGAGTCTATTGATGAGCAGCTTGCGGGGCTGGGCATCAAAGATAGTGACCTTGATGTGGTATTTCTTTCTCATTTGGATTGTGATCACGTAAATGGGCTAAGGCAAGTTGCAGGAGCAAAGAAAATTCTTGCATCGAACACTGAAATTCGCTTTGCTACAAAAGGCGGTTTAGTAAATAAGAACCGCTACAATCCTGCGTGGTGGGAAGGCACAAAGCTTGAAGGCTTTGATTGGAATGGTACAGAAGGCTCTGCTGGAAAATCCTATGACATTTTTGGAGACGGAAGTTTTCTGATGATTAATATTCCTGGCCATACCGATGGACAGTGTGCACTGAAAATTACTAATAGTGAAGGTAGGTATGTGCTGCTATTTGCCGATGGCGGTTATGCAGAGAAATCATGGAAGGAACAGATTGCTTCTGGAGTTGCGTCTGACAGGGTTGCGCAGAAGAAGTCATTGGCATGGATTAGAGAGATGAGCATAAGTCAGGACTGTGTAGAGTCTCTCGCAAATCATGATACAGCAGTAAAGCCGCACATTATAGAGCTGTAAGAAGAGCCTCGCTGATGGGGGAGTAATCGATTACTTCCTCCTATCTACGGTTGCGGTTTTGAATTGAGTAAGGCTTCTTCTATCCTTGGACGTGTTGCGTGCAAGTGTACAAATGGTTGTCTAAGATAAACGCTTGGGTAATTAATTGCAGAGGGTCGTTATAGCGGCATACCAAGTGAGAGGTGGGTGAAACCCATGTTGAGAGTTTTTAATACCGTAAACGGCAGAACAGAGCAGATTAGTAAGCCTGAACGCGGATCGTGGATTTCACTGTCTAATCCAACAGATGTTGAGCTCGCAAACGTTTCTCAAACATGCAATATTGATTTAGCTGATCTTCGTGCTCCTCTGGATGATGAGGAGAGGTCTCGCATCGATGTTGAAGATAACTACACCGTGATTATCGTTGATATTCCAACAGTTGAAGAGCGGGGCGGGCACAATTGGTATGAGACAATTCCTCTTGCAATTATCGTGACTGATAATGAAATCGTCACTGTGTGTATGCAAGATACTCTGCTGCTACATCCTTTTATGGAAGGTTCTGTACGCGGTTTTAACACCTATATGTACACGCGTTTTATTTTGCAAGTGCTGTATCGTAATGCCTCAATGTATTTGAGATATCTGCGTATTATCGATCTTGAATCAGATAAGCTTGAAGCCCGTTCTCGTCACTCCATGCAAAATCAGGAAATTTTGTCTTTGATGGAACTAAGTAAATCATTGGTTTACTTCACCACTTCACTAAAATCTAATGAAGTTGTGCTCGAAAAATTAACCAATATCGACAGAATTCGCCGGTATGAAGAAGACGAAGATTTGCTTGATGATGTTATTACAGAAAACAAGCAGGCTATTGAGATGGCAACAATTTATCAAAGCGTTCTTCAAGGCATGACTGATGCTTTCGGAACAATTGTTTCCAATAATGTGAATAACGTGATGCGAATCTTCACGATTATTTCCATTGTGTTGTCTGTACCGACCTTGATTTTTTCCATGTACGGCATGAATTTTGTCAATATTCCTGGCTCTCAGAACCGATGGGGATTCATAATTTGTGTGGTTCTTTCGTGCGCAATTACAGCTGTTTTCATGTGGGTGCTTACAAGGTCGAAGTTCTTTAAAGGTGAAAGTCACTGATATGAGAGCACGGATATGAAAGGCGTGCGAGCTCAAATGCAGAGAGTTCTTCGCGTGCTAGCGGCTTTTTTTGTTGTGCTTTTCATTGGAGGAAGCTCTGCATGCGGCGTGGAGATGAGCGACGTTATTGGCCCCAAAATCACTATTGGCATTGCATACGATTTACCAAATATCAGTTTGGAACATGCAGAGCATTTCAGCGGACTCAACGTGTCTATCGCTACTCAAGTAGCTCATGAATTAGGGTATTCATCCTCACAAATCACGTGGGTTGAGGCGTCGAATGCCACACGTGAAGACTTGCTTAATAATGGTCATGTCGACATGATTGTGGGCGTGCATGAAGCGAATAATGGCACCACAGATGACGTTACTTTTTCTCAGCCGTATCTGACAATGCAACAGGCTCTTATGGTTCGTTCTAGCGATTCTTCGTCGCTTCAATCTGTGCAAAGTTTAAGTGGGAAATCCGTATGCACTATTGAGGGAGATTCGAACTCTCAACTAAGCTCATTGGTTGCAGATGGAAGCACGAGGCAGATTATTCAGCGCAAATATTCCAGTTGTATTACTGCTCTTTTCTCAGGAACGGTAGATGGTGTAATGGGAGATAATCTTATTCTTGCATCGCTAGCAGCAGCCACTGGCGGAAATTTTATGACGCTTGTAGATGATAATTTGCAGTCTTTGAACTATGGAATTGCCTTGCCTGAGGGAGACTACAGGCTTGAAAAAATGGTGAATTCGGCCGTCGTAAATTATATGCAAAGTTCCGCATGGATCACGCGTGTGAAGAAGCTTATAGAATCTGCGCAAGATAATTCGCTGCAATCCATAGCAAAATCGTATAAAATTGAACAATTTACACCCTATATACAGCTAGAGAAATCTGCAGTTCCTTCAGCTACGAAATAATGTGGACGAAGTTTGCACGTGTCCACAAGAACGACGATAATTTTGACCATTATGTGTTTCCTGCCTTGTGAATTTTGCAGGATGGAAAAAGGAGAATAATGGCACAGTCCAACGTGGCCAATGAGAGCGAACCACAGTATCGTTATAACGCTGAAACTGCTCGTCGAATTGAAGAGCATTGGCAGGAAAAATGGGATCAGGAAGGTGCTTTTTGGGCTGCTAATGTTTCAGGCGATCTTGTAGATGGCAAAGGCAATCATGCAGATGGTCGTAAGCCTTATTTCGTTATGGACATGTTCCCTTACCCATCTGGCCGTGGTTTGCACGTTGGGCATCCTTTGGGCTACATTGCAACCGACGTAGTTTCTCGCTATCACCGTATGAAAGGCGAGAACGTTCTACACGCATTGGGATATGACGCTTTCGGACTCCCTGCCGAACAGTTTGCTGTGCAGACGGGTCAGCATCCGCGCATCACTACAGAGCAGAATATTGCAAATATGCGCCGCCAGCTGCATCGTATGGGCTTAAGCTTTGATAATCGCCGCTCTTTTGCAACGATTGATCCTGGCTATGTTCACTGGACTCAGTGGATTTTCACTAAGATTTTTAATTCATGGTATGACGAAGATTTCGTGCGTGCTGATGGTGGTAAAGGCAGCGCTCGCCCAATTTCAGAACTCGTTGAGAAGTTTGCTGATGGTTCTCGCGAAATCCCCGGGTTTGCAGGCCGCCAATGGTCTAGTTTAACTCCAGCTAAGCAGTCTGATGTGCTTAATGATTTCCGTTTGGCTTATATTTCTAAGTCTCCTGTAAATTGGTGCCCAGGCCTAGGAACTGTGCTTGCTAATGAGGAAGTAACTGCTGATGGTCGCTCAGAGCGTGGAAATTACCCTGTGTTCCAGCGTGAACTTCGCCAGTGGTCAATGCGTATCACCGCTTATGGTCATCGTCTGATTGAAGATCTTGACGGTATTGATTGGCCTGAGAAGGTTAAGACTATGCAGCGTAACTGGATTGGTGAATCTCATGGTGCATCCGTGCACTTTGAAGTTCCCACAGCTGCGGGTAGCGAAGATTTGGAAGTCTATACCACTCGTCCAGACACCCTCTTTGGCACGACTTTCATGGTTGTCTCCCCAGAACATCCTATTCTGGCTCAGGTTCCTGATTCTTGGGAAAGCGACATTCCTGAGGTGTGGAAGTCGGGGTATGCAGATCCTAAGACTGCTGTGGTGGATTATCGCCGTATTGCAGAATCGAAAACTGCCAAAGATCGCGTAGACGATAACGGTGCAAAAACAGGTTTCTTCACTGGCTTATACGGCATTAACCCAATTACTGGCGCAAAGATTCCTGTGTTTACATCTGATTACGTTTTGATGACGTATGGAACTGGCGCAATTATGGCAGTTCCTGGTGGAGATCAGCGTGATTACGACTTCGCTTCGGCATACGAGCTCCCTGTTATTTATACCGTTGAACCAACTGTTGAATCTGGTGAAACTCTTGCTGATTACGAAGGTCGTGCCTACATTGATCACGATGGCGTTGTCATTAACTCCAGCGTTGAAGCTACCCATGTTGGTGGTACAAAGCTTGATTTGAATAGCTTAAGTGTCGACGATGCTTTGAAGAAGGCAACAGCGTGGGTTGAGCGGGCGGGCGTCGGTAAGGCTTCTGCTTCTTACCGTTTGCGCGATTGGTTGTTCTCCCGTCAGCGTTATTGGGGCGAACCATTCCCAGTCGTTTACGATGAGGATGGTGTGGCACATACTGTTCCAGAGAATATGCTGCCGATTGACTTGCCTGAGGTCCCAGACTATTCTCCACGCACTTTCGACCCGATGGATAGCGAATCCAATCCTGAAGCTCCGCTGAGTCGTAATGAGGATTGGGTTAACGTCACACTCGATTTGGGAGATGGGCCTAAGCAATATCGCCGTGACACTAATACTATGCCTCAGTGGGCAGGTTCCTGCTGGTATTACATGCGCTACACAGATCCTAATAATGATAAGGAAATGGTGAGCGACGAAGAGTTCAACTACTGGCTCGGTCCAAATCACAATGATACTGCCGGTGAATTTGGCGGTGTGGACTTGTACGTTGGTGGCGTTGAGCATGCTGTTTTGCATTTGCTTTATTCTCGCTTCTGGCACAAGGTTCTTTTTGATCTTGGCTATGTCAGCACGCCAGAACCATTCCATAAGCTCTTTAATCAGGGATATATTCAGGCATATGCTTACACCGACGAACGTGGACAATATGTTCCTGCCGATGAGGTAGAAGAAGTTCCTGGCAATGGCTCTGAGCCTGAGTTCGTTTGGAACGGTCAGAAGGTAAACCGCGAGTTTGGCAAGATGGGCAAGAGCCTGAAAAACATCATCACTCCAGATGATATGTATGACGAATACGGTGCAGATACTTTCCGCTTGTATGAAATGAGTATGGGCCCGCTTGACGAGTCCCGTCCATGGAATACTCGCAACGTTATCGGCAGCATGCGTTTCTTGCAGCGTTTGTGGCGCAACGTCATCGATGAGACTACTGGTGAGGTTATCCTCACCGACGATGATTTGGACGAGAAGACTCTGAAGCTCCTCAATAACACCATTGCAGATGTCACTACCGAGATGGAAGAGATGCGCCCTAACACCGCTATTTCCAAGCTTATTGTGCTCAATAATCACTTGACTACTCAGAAAAGCGTGTCTCGCAAGGCTATTGAGCCTCTGCTACTTATGCTTGCTCCAATTGCTCCTCATATTGCTGAGGAACTATGGGAGAAACTTGGTCACAGCGAATCTATTGCACATGCAGATTGGCCAGTGGCTGATGAGCGCTATGTGGGGCAAGATACAATTACCGCAGTCGTTCAGATTAAGGGTAAAGTACGCGGCAAACTTGAAGTTTCAGTAGACATTTCTGCTGAAGAACTTGAAGCAAAAGCGATGGCTCTCCCCGCTGTTCAAGAGCGACTGGGAGGCAAAGCTCCTCGTAAGGTGATTGTTAAGGCTCCAAAGATTGTGTCTATCGTTCCTGCAGAGTAAAGACTTATACTGTTGGGTTTTTACCGTTAGATCTTTGAATAGTTCGTTAGTTAGCTAATTTCAGGATTGCACTGATATATGTTTATATGTATTTATATGCATTTATTAGTGCAGTCCTTTTTTATTTCCATTCGACCACATTGCCTGATTTCTATTTATCCGCTCCATTTTTGTTGACATCATAAGTGTATGAGCGAGAGAAAAAGAGTCTATAAACACGCGAAGCATACGGTGAGGAGCACATCTACTGATGAAAAACCTACAGACAATGTGCGCAGTAAGGCACGCTATTTTTTAACTCCTCAAGCTGCTGTTGGAATTATTCTGATATTACTTTTTGCCTTATCTATGAGCATTGGGTTGCTCGTTACGCAAGCGCGCAATATTGCGGTGATGCATCAGGCTGTTGAACTCGCCTCGCGAACTGCGGCTCAGGAACGAAAGAAAAATGTGGCACAGAACTCGCGGGAATTACAGAATTCGCAGAATTTGCAGAACTTGCAGCCAGAACCATCAGCTCAGAGCCAATCTAATTCTGCGGTATCTTCAAGTGAGCCCTCCGCATCGTCACAAACTTCATCATCGAATCTCATAAATATCAATTCTGCATCACTCGAAGAGCTTCAAAATATTAAGGGAATAGGGCCGATCACTGCACAGAAAATCATTGATTATCGTAATAGCCATGGAAGATTTACTTCAGTTGATGTGTTACTTGATATTCCAGGTATCGGAGCGAAAACTTTAGCCAAGATTCGTCCGCAAGTTACGGTGTAATGTCATGATTGAAAATGGCTTGAGTCTGTATGAGTTTCGGGAACGCGGCTCTCAAGACATGCGCTTATTGCCTACGGCTGCGGTTTTGTGGGCGGCAAGCATTATGGCGCAGAAATACCCACAATATGATGTGATTCTGTGTGTAATCGCGTTGCTTTGCTGCATAACTGGTGTCATCTGCGTTATGCTTCGTGTGCGGGCAGGAGAGCTTCTGACTGGCCATTTTCTCGTAAGCTCGTGCATGCTCTTTATTGCTGTTTTCGGCAGTCTGAGCTATTCGTATGTCAATAGTTCTGACGCAGTTTACGGTGTTCTTAAATCAGGGCAAGATACACCAGTAATTTTCAAAGTTATGAATCCAATTATGGCATCAGATAGAAGAGGGTTTGATTGTAAAACAGATGTGGAATTACAGGCAATTCAAAATCAATACAATGTTGTAGTACCTTCGCATCACGTAGTTCGCTATTATTCGTCAAGAAAAGGGTGTGAGTTCAAAAGAGGAGGAACGTACTTTACCGTACTCAAATTATCTAATGCTCAGTACGGGTCGATGGATATATGGGCAGACACTGCCGGCAGCAATATCCCTAAGATGATCCAACCACCCGCACGGATTGATTATGCAGTTGATTATGTGCAGCAATCATTTTTGAGCTTGAACCTGCACTACAGCAAGCAGTCGCAGGTGCTCACTCCTGGCTTGACGCTAGGCGTTATGGGGCAAGATACATTTCATAATTCGTCTGCATCCGAGGACAAAGGCACAGGCGTAGAGCTGTCAGATGCCTATGCCAAGCACATTAAGCAAGTTTTCCTTGTCTTGGGAATTATGCATCTTATGGCCGTTTCAGGAAGTCATTTCGTATTGGCTGCACAGTTAGCGCGAAAAATATGGTCTATATTGCTGCGAAAGCGTTTATTGCTTATTGGCTTGACTGGCTTGTTCTATGTAATTTTTGCGGTTGTAATGTTTCCTTCTCAATCCATAGTAAGAGCACTCGTAATGGGCATCATCGTATTGTTTTACTATTCACGAGGAAGACCATCATGCTCGATTGCAAATTTGAATTGGACTGTGCTTTTTGTACTGATTATTCAACCTAATTTTGCTGTGAGTTATGGCTTTGCGTTGTCATGTACTGCCGTTTATGGGATTCTATTGTTTTATAAGCCAGTGTATTTGTGGTTGTCTCAAGCTTTGCCAAAGATTCTTGCGCAGGAAGTTTCTTTGACTGCTTGCGCCCAGGTTTTAAGCTTACCGATAAGCATTCTGCTAACTCCAAACCTACCTATATATTCCATTCCTGCGAATATTGCTATGGCTCCTTTGGTTGCGATTGCCACAATCTGCGGTCTGTGTGCTTTGGTATGTGCATGGTGCTTACCACAAGTGGCGCAAATTTTCATGACCGGAGCAGATTTGATTACACAAGTAATGGAGAGAATCGCAACAATAATGTATCACTCGGCGTATTCTGCAGTTGCATGGCCTCAGGGAGAACGAGGGATTATATGTTTATGTGGACTCTATACAGGATTTATTGGCGCATATTATGCGTTTCGCGTTGTGAAGAGAGTATTGAAAACTCAGTCGAAACGGGCACAACATACAATTAATCGAAATGAAATTAGGGAAGGAGATAAATTCAAAATAAGCGGAATGAAAATAGTACGAGTGTGGTGTAAAGAAACTTTGCAGATAGTATTTACGTCTCATTGGTAGGGCACCTATAGTGTCTCCTTGTCCACAGATAAAGCGAGATTGGAACCATGACAAAAGGGTTGATCCGTGTTGTATTTGGGTCTGATGAATACTTAGCTCGTCAGCAGATTCAAATATTGCGAAATCAAGCACAAAGAGAGTTTCCTGATGCGGATATTTTCGAGCTGGATGCCACCGATTGTGAACCATATGAGTTTATAGAAGCTGTGAGTCCTTCCTTACTGTCAGATGTAGCAATTGTCATTCTAGAATCAGCTCAGAATGCTTCAGATAAGCTGCAAGATGCGGTAGTAGAGTTTTGTGAGGAATCTACTAAAAATTCCGAAATGACGAGCGTGCTTATTGCGCATCATGATGGTGGAATGAAAGCGCGACCTCTTGTAAATCGTATGGTCAAAGCCGGTGCAGAAAAAATCCCAATTGAAGATCTTAAAAAGCCGGAAGCTCGCAAGAATTTTGTTCGCCGGTGCTTTGAACAGCATGGACGTCGTGTGGAGACGAGTGCGGTAGAACTTATCGCTGGCGTACTTGGAGATAACACGGGTGAAATGGCGTTGCTGTGTGATCAATTATGTAGTGATTTCGACGATGACCCCATACCTTTGAAAATCGTTGAAGTATATATGGTTGCAAATCCTCAAGTAACAGGTTTCAACGTGGCAGACAAAGCGCTTTCGGGTAATATCGCAGGAGCAATTGTCGATATGCGTAATGCAGTGATGCAGGGCACAGATCCCATTGCGATTATTGGTGCGCTTGCTATGAAATTGCGCATGATGGCGAAAGCGTCGGCGGTTGCATCAGGCAAGATTTCTCAGACTGAAGCTAAAGCTGCACCATGGCAGCTCGACCAGGCTCGCAGGCAATTACGTGGATGGACTTCGCAAGGACTAGGCACATGCATCCAAATGCTGGCATGGGCAGATGAACAGAGCAAGACTAGTGGTACCGACCCAGTGTATGCACTTGAAAAAGCTCTAGAAGCAATTGCCTCGCGTGGTCAAATAAGTACACCGAAGATGAATAGCTAAGGGAATTCCTAGGAATGTGTCATTAGGGGTGAATCAACAATGAACAGGCGGAATATCGAAGAAAGGGGTGACGCCAAGATGAATGAAATAGATCAGCCGGAATTATTATCTAAGTTGCCGATGTCGTTAACTTATACCGCTCAAACCGCTGAAGACATGCGCGAAATTGGGCAAGCGGTAGCTTCGGTGCTGCACGGCCATGACGTTATCGTATTATCTGGTCCACTTGGTGCGGGAAAAACAACATTTTCACAAGGTATTGGTCAAGGATTAAAAATTTTGGAGCCGGTCGTCTCTCCAACCTTCACTATTGCTAGGGAACTTAATGGAGAGTTCAGCAATGGCGAGCTTGCCCATCTTGTACATGTTGACGCATATAGACTTCCAGGATCAGATAATGATGATGAAATGAATTATCCGGAAGTCGCTGCGGGACGACTCCTAGATGAGCTTGAATCATTAGGCTTAGATGAGGAACTGGAAGATCCAAGTAACGACACTGTAATCCTTATTGAGTGGGGTTCGATGATGGCATCTGTGCTCGCGGATGATCGCTTAGACATTATGATTGAGCGGCCAACCTATGCAGTATTTGATGCGAGCGGTAATTTAACCTCAGATGGTGAGCGCCACATTACTTTGAACGTATCAAGCGAACAATGGGCTCGTAGACTGCGTATCATAGCTGATACTATTTCAGAGTCGGATTCCGTGCACGTTGTTGACGAAGAATATTTAGCTGACATGAGTGAAAGTGTTTTCGATTCAGAAAATGATGAAGAGCAACGGTGAGGAGCGAGAGAATAAATGGCGAATAATACGCTTGTTATTGACACGTCATTTGGGGCAACAGTTGCAGTAGTTGGCAACAATCCACATTATGAGTCCGATTCGCGATCTCATGTAGAAAAACTTCAGCCTAATATCGCTTACGCAATTAAGGCTGCTGGGCTACAGCCATCTGAGATTTCAACGATTATTGTAGGCAATGGGCCAGCTCCATTTACAGGGCTACGTGCAGGAATTGTTGCGGCCCGAGCGCTTGCATTTGCGACTGGCGCAACTTTGCTTGGTCAGAATGTGCTTGAGCCTCAGGCAGCATGGAATAATAATCAGCATTCAAAGACCACCGGCTCAGATAATTCTGAGGGCTTTTCCGTGCTCCGCCTCACGTTGGCTGTTAATGATGCGCGCCGCAAACAGTTGTACTACGCACTTTATGATTCACAATCTCGTGAAGTACTTCCTATGGATATTGCTCCGGCTACAGATATTGCTGCGGTCGTCTATGAGTATATTCAGCAGATAAAAACTGTGCAATCGAGTAATCAGAAGATTATTGTTGATATTCTTGGCCCTGGTACAGAACATTACAGCGATGCATGGGGCAAGGAGCTAGCCGAGTATGTTGGTGCTATTAGTGACTTTTCTATGTTGCATGATGCAGGAGCAGCTGGCGTTGAGACTTTTGCACAGATAGCTATAAAACATTACGAGAATGGTGATGAATGTTCTACGGAGCCTTTATATTTGCGGCGTCCTGATATTTCCATCCCTAATGCTTCTAAACATAAGCTCGGTCAAACGGCTATCAGTTTACCTGCAATTACAGAGCAAAGCTTGAAATCATGACTGATGAATCACCGCATATATTCATTCGTTCTATGGTGGAAGATGACATTCTGCGTGTGGTTGAGCTTGAGAAAGAGCTTTTTGGTGCAAGTGCTTGGAGCCAGAACGCTGTATTAGAAGAATTACATGGTATCTCACGATATTATTACGTTGCCTATGAACCTGCTGATTCAGCTAAACAAGCTAAATCAACTCTGCAAGAGGGGAATCAGTCTAGCAATATCGTAGGCTATGCTGGTTTATGGTTCGACGGTGATGATGCAGAAATCATGACAATTGGTGTGGATCAGCGTGTGCAAGGCAAGGGTATTGGCACACAGCTTTTAGCAACATTACGTCAAATTTCAGAGGAGCTTGCTGCAAACCGTATGTTGCTCGAAGTGCGTGTAGATAATGAACCTGCTCTTACTCTGTATAGAAAAAATGGCTTTGAGCAGATTGGTGTACGCAAGCGCTATTATCAGTCTGAGGATAAGGACGCATACACGATGGCTGCCGTTGTAAAACCTAAAATATCTGAAGCGAAAGTTTCGAAGGTTTTTGACGAATTTCATATAACAGGGTTTATGAGTAACTCAGCTTCGAATGAAGAAAACTAGGGAGAAGTATGTCAGAACCAATCGTTTTGGGCATTGAATCTACATGCGATGAAACTGCTGCTGCCGTTTTACAAGGCCGCACAATACTGTCAAACGTGGTAGCTTCTTCTATGGATGAACATTCCCGCTTTGGCGGCGTGATTCCTGAGATTGCTTCCCGTGCGCATGCTGAAGCTTTTATTCCAGTAGTTTCTCAAGCTCTGGCCGATGCGAATATGGATTTAAGTGATATCGACGCGATTTCTGTGGCTGCAGGGCCCGGCCTTGCCGGTTGCCTCGCTGTGGGGGTTTCGGGAGCAAAATCTCTGGCGTATGCTGCCAATAAGCCACTCTATGGTGTTAACCACGTGATTGGGCATATTTCGGTAACTCAGTTGCAATTTGGCACTTTGCCCCCTAATACGCTTGCACTTATTGTTTCCGGCGGACATACGTCACTGCTTCATGTAAACAATATTGCAACCTCAATCGACGTTGTTGGAACTACATTGGATGATGCTGCGGGTGAATGCTTTGATAAGATTGCTCGCTTGCTTGGATTCCCATACCCTGGCGGTCCTCATATTGATAAGCACGCTCAGAACGGCAACTCTAGCGCAATCCGCGTTCCACAGGGGCTTACGCAGGGTAGGTCCGCAGCTCAGCATCCCTATGATTTCAGTTTTTCGGGAGTAAAGACTGCTGTTGCACGATGGATAGAAGAGCAGGATAAAAATGGTAATACCATTCCTGTAGACGATGTATGTGCATCTCTGGCTGATTCAGTGGCTACAGTTTTAGCAAATAAAGCTATTAAAGGTTGTGAATCGTACGATTCTGACACTTTAATTGTGGGCGGTGGATTCAGTGCTAATTCACAGCTTCGAGCGAAACTTGTTGAAGTGGGTAATAATCACGGTGTGGATGTTCATGTGCCTGAGCTGAAGCTTTGCACAGATAATGGCGCTATGATTGCGATGCTTGGAGTCAATCTCGTTGAAGAGGGGGTAAAGCCCTCCAATCCTAACTTCTCCATCAACTCATCGATGCCATTGAATCAAATTTGTATGGAATAGCCTAAAAAATCCTAAAAGTCCACAGAAAACGTGCAGAAAGTGGCGTTTTAGCGATGGAGCAGCTGGTATGAATGCTTATTTGAAAAACAATACAAAGGTTTTCAGTCGCATACTAGAGATTATTAAAGCGTATCCGGACATGATTGCCATGATTATTTCTGGCATTGTGGCTGGTATTTTGTGGTTCGCGCCGAGTTACGGCCATAACATTTCTCTTGGAATTATTGTTCTTGTGGCTGTCTGGACAGATGTCGACGTAGCACGAGACGTTATTGACTCTGTGCGAAAGGGCAATTGGGGGAGCGACTTACTCGCGTTCATCTCCATAGCAACGACTGCCCTTGTTCATGAATTTTGGGCAGCATGGGTTGTGTGCTTAATGGTTCGTTCTGGTGAAGTTATTGAGACGTTTGCTCAACGCCAGGCACAAAATGGCTTGTCTGTGCTAGTTGCTGCTGCTCCTGCTACAGCGAATGTAGCAGTGGAAGATTCTGCAGCCTTGCAAGCTACTGCTTCTATTGATTTTGATGCGATTAAGTGGGAAACAGTTACTGTTGATTCGGTGCCGATTGGGCGCACGGTGATGGTGCGTCCCGGAGAAACTGTGCCGCTTGATGGCGTCGTGCTGAGTCGCTATGCAACTGTGGATCTGTCGATGATTAATGGAGAGCCTATTCTTCAGAAATTGCAGCGTGGTGAACAAGTGCTCTCAGGATCAATCAACACTTCTCATGCACTTGTTATGCGCGTTCTGCATGTGTCTGGTGACTCTCAATACCAACGCATTGTTGATTTAGTACAGTCTGCTCGGGAATCTAAGTCTGCGAGCGTTCGCATAGCAGATCGCTTGGCAGTGCCATTCACTGTGTTATCCCTTGTTATCGGATTTATTGCTTGGGCAGCGAGTGGGGATTCACTTCGATTTGCGCAAGTGCTTGTACTGGCAACTCCGTGCCCGCTATTAATTTCAGCACCTGTGGCATTTATGGGTGGTACAAATGTTTTGGCACGAGCTGGCATTGTAGTAAAAAGCCAAGAAACTGTTGAGCAGCTTTCATGTATCACTGATGCTTTCTTTGACAAAACTGGCACTTTGACTGTGAAAAAGCCACAAGTTTCCCGCCTTGAGCTTGTTCCTGATTGGGATTGGAGTGGAGTGCAGAATCTGCTTCATACGGGACACATTGGTGATGAATCTGATTGGCTGCTTCAGGCAGCAGGTGCTGTAGAGGCGTATTCTGTGCATATTTTGGCACAGGGGATTAGCTCTGCTGCGGCAGCTCACAGCCCCGACGCTCGCCCTATTTTAACTGCGTCAGACGTGCACGAAGCATCAGGAAGGGGAATGGAAGGCTGTGTGCAAGGGCATATCATCAAAATCGGTCGAATTGGCTATATTTTGGACGATTTGACCGCTCAAAATATAGATATTGCTGCTATTTTTCCTGCTGCGGCACGTGATGAAATGGTCTCTTATGTGAGTGTGGATGGTCGTCTTGCGGCACGACTTATTTTACGTGATATTGCTCGCGACAATGCAGAGGAAACAATTGTGGCTCTTCGCCATGCTGGTGTGCAACGAATCAGCATGCTCACGGGTGATAGAAATGAAGCTGCTCAGCGTATTGCTCAGAGCGTTGGAATTACATCTGTTTATTCGCAGCTTCTTCCGCAAGATAAGTTTGATATTGTCTCCTCTGCAAAGCGAAATAATCCCAGGGCTACAACCATGATGATTGGCGATGGTGTCAATGATGCACCTGTTTTGGCTGCTGCAGATGTGGGGGTTGCAATTACTGGTGGGTCATCAACTGCTGCATCTGAATCTGCTCAAGCTGTAGTGATGAACGATAATATTTATGCTGTTGCTGAAGCAGTGCATATTGCTCAAAGAACAATTCGCATTATGCTACAGGCTGTTATTGGTGGTCTTGCTGTAGCTGTGATTTTGATGTGCGTAGCAGCGAGTGGAATAATTCCGGCTGTTGTGGGTGCATTCTTACAAGAAGTAATTGATGTTGGCAGTATTCTGTGGGCATTACGGGCTGCTTTTGGGGTATCTCATAAGAAACAACACGCCGAGTTGCAGTAATGAGCAAATAGCGGTTACTATATTCGAGTTGCCTGAACATATGAATCAGGTACTGCGCCAGTAGCCCAACGGATTAGAGCACTTGACTACGGATCAAGAGGTTGCAGGTTCGAATCCTGTCTGGCGCACGTAAGCTGGCTTAGTCCAGCTTTTTCTTTTTCTACTTTCTAAATCTTGAATGATATGACTGTTGACGATACCCTCGCATCGCGTGTTTTGGCATAGTTGCCGTATGGTCGTATCAATCTTTATGATGTAGAAGATACCAATGTAGGGGGATAATGAGGGACTCATGTACGATTTTACAACAATTATTGACCGCCATAACACTGGTTCTCACAAATGGGATGCTATTAAGCGCGATATGGGCGAAAAGGGAACTGATGATGTGATTGCGTTATCTATTGCAGACATGGACTTCGCTTTGGCACCGGAAATTCGTGAGGCACTTATTGAGAAAGCTCATATGCCACTTTACGGTTATGACGATGCCACCGATAGTTATTATCAGTCCATCATTGATTGGATGGAGAATCATTTTTCGTGGAAAATTGAGAAAGACTGGATTCGCATTACTCCTGGGGTGATGAACGGGGTAGTGGCAGCTTTGAATGCTCTTACTAACGTTGGCGATGCTGTTATTATTCAGCGCCCTGTATATTATCCATTCTCTAATACTGTGAGCAACATGGGGCGGCGAATTTCTAATAATCCTTTGAAACTCATCAATGGTCACTATGAGATTGATTTCGACGATTTAGAAGCTAAGGCAGCAGATCCTCAATGTACTGCAATGCTACTGTGCAACCCGCATAATCCAACAGGACGTGTGTGGAGTCAAGAAGAACTTCGTCATATCGGCGATATTTGCCGTGCGAATGGTGTGAGCGTTATTAGTGATGCAATTCATGCTGACTTTGTGCTTGATGGGCATAAACAGACGATGTTTGCTAATCTTGGCCCAGAATATGCGGCAATTGGTATTGATCTCACAGCTGCGTCTAAAACCTTTAATTTGGCAGGATTGTCATGTGCTAACGCGATTATTGCTGACCCACTTATGCGGGCTGCTTTCGATCGTGGTGTACGCCAGATGAACGAGTTCCCAACAACGCCTTTCTCATGGGGAGCTACGGAAGCTGCCTACACTAAGGGTGAGCCGTGGTTGAATGAGCTGCGTGTTGTGCTAAATAGCAATCTCAGTATGCTACGTGACTATGTTTCTCAGTGGGATGGCGTAGAGCTTATTGAGCCTGAGGGAACCTATTTGGCATGGGTTAATTTTCGTGCATTAGGCCTAACTGCCGGTGAGTTATGCGATTTTATGCGCAATAAGGCTCGTGTTTATTTAGACGAAGGGTCTATTTTTGGTGCCGAAGGTGAAGGATTTGAGCGCATTAATCTCGCATATCCGACCAAGCAATTACGCATGGCTTTCGAATCGATGAGCAAGGCTATTCAGACCCTACGATAGGCTTGTATTTTCCCAGACAGAATTGAGTGATATGCCTGAGAGCCTTAAAAATACTGAAAGCTTTGAGAACGATAAGAACCTTAAGAATACTGAGAATCGCAATAGTAGAAAGCTATCTGCTGCGCAACATCGTCCTCCCAGTGGCAAGAGTGGGGTGCGTGCTCAAGCTGCTCGTTGCTTTATACATTGTTTGCGAGTGGTGAGACATGTTGCATCCTCAGATCGTATTTCTGGCTTGATTATGCTTGGATTTGCGCTCACAGGTTTACTCTTAGCTAATGTGCCGTTTACTGCACATGTATTTGAATTAATCTCTGAATTTGAAATTGGGATTCCCTACGCGCATATTGAATTGCCTATAAGTGAGTGGGCACAAGATGGCCTGCTCACTGTTTTCTTCCTTGTGGTTGGTCTTGACTTGAAACAGGAACTAACAACAGGCTCCTTGGCGAATCCTCGAACTGCAGCTGTTCCTATGATTTCTGCAGTCGGCGGGATGATAGCTCCTGTGCTGATTTATATCTCAGTTATTGCAGTTGTAGGAGCAGGCACAGGAACAAACTTTTCTGAGTTGTTGAGTGGATGGGCCATTCCAACGGCAACAGATATTGCCTTCTCTTTGGCTGTTCTTGCTCTTTTTGCTAGAAATCTTCCTGGCTCTATTCGTGCCTTTCTTATTGCTCTTGCTACAGTAGACGATTTGTTGGGAATTATCGTTATCGCTCTTTTCTTTTCTGACCTGAATGCTTGGTATTGGTTCTTGGGCGTGACACTATGCGCTGCAGTTTGGGCTTTCCTCGTACGTATGCGCAAAGTTCCGTGGCTGCTCGTTGGCATAATTGGCATTCTTACGTGGATTATGATGTTTAAGGCTGGAATTCACCCAACGCTTGCCGGCGTATTAGTTGGTTTATTGACGCCTTCACTTCCGATTTTCGACGAAAAAACTTCGCGTGCTGAACGCTATGGAGAGAAGCTTAATCCCCTCTCAGCCATTATTGCATTACCAATCTTTGCTTTGTTCGCAACTGGAGTCCATTTCGAATCATTTGGAGTATCGCTGTTTACAGCTCCAGTGGTTATGGCCATTATCTGTGCTCTCGTTATCGGCAAGCCTCTAGGAGTGATGGCTACTGCATGGGTATCCACCCGTATTTTGAAACTTAAATTGCCACAAGAGTTGATGCTCAAGGATTTAATCCCATTGGCTACAGCATGTGGTGTTGGTTTTACTGTGTCATTCCTCATGGCTTCACTGTCATTCTCGAATGAGCTGTATACTAACGAAGCTCGATTTGGTGTGCTTATTGGCTCGCTGATTTCTGCAGGAATTGCTGGAGCTCTTTTCCATCTTCAGAGTAAGAGTTTTGCTAAGAATAAATCATAGAATAAGGAATTATGACAAGTATTGATACTCCAAAACCAAGATGGTCGAGTGATATTGCAGATGAGTTTACTGCCGGGATTCGTGCTGTGAATGGAGCTGGGCCAGCTATTACGGTGTATGGTTCTGCTCGTGTGCGTGAAGATCATCGTGATTACCAAACGGCTCGTAAAATTGGTTCTCTCATTGCTCAACATCACTACGCTGTGGTAACAGGCGGTGGACCTGGAATTATGGAGGCAGCGAATAGGGGTGCATATGAAGCCGGCGGTCGCTCTGTGGGTATCGGCATCACGCTTCCTGACGAGCAGGAGATGAACAAGTGGATCGACACTTCGATTCAGCTTGAACATTTCTTCGTACGTAAAACTCTGCTGACATGGCGATCAGAAGGTTTTATTGTATGCCCAGGAGGAATGGGGACTCTCGATGAGTTTTCAGAAGTCTTAACTCTGCGCCAGACCGAGAAAATAGATAAAGATCCTATTGTCTTTGTCAATACTGAATACTGGCGAGGACTTTTTGACTGGTTGCGTTCGTCAGTAATGGCTCAAAAGTACATTGGTGAACAAGATTTGGATCATATACTTTTTGCAGATACAGCTGAAGATGCAGTTGATAAGCTTTTCAACGCATTAAAAGCGCGTCGCCCTCTTAACTAATTACTAATTACTCTAATTTTTGACGCTTAGGAACAATCCGGTTCCTACTGGCATGAGCGACGAGGTATAGCGTTCATCTTCCGGAATGGATGCGATAATTTCTCGCATAGCAACTGCTTTTGTGCTGCGGTCTGCGGGATTTGGAACGCCTCCGTTTGAATCATTATTCATGAGTGCGAGCACATCGGTGAGAATTAGTTCTCCACTTTTGTGAAGTAAACGAGTGGCTTCATTGATTGCAGGCTCATAGTTTTCAACATCTCCAGCAACAATGATGAGATCATAGTCGCCTGCGTTGAGTTTAGGAAGAAATGTTGCTGCGTTCGCGTTAACGTTACGCAATTTCGCATGAGTTGAATCCTGCGGTTTAGTGACCAGCGAGCGAGTCAACTCAGATCCACGTGCTGAGGGATCAACTACGGTGAGTTGTGCGCCGTCACTCAAAGCATTCATAACGTGCAAGATTTCGATAATAGACTCAGTTCCGAGCAAAATAACAGACTGTGCATTCATGAGTCGTACTTGCTGAGCGATGAATGCGGCTTGTGCGGCAGAACCTGGTGTGTGCCCATTGGAACTCATGGTTAGCCGTACTTCGCGCATAAGAGGCGTTTCTGCATCTTGAGCATTTTGCTCGATGTATTCCCAGACCTTTACCAAATTGTTATGCACGGTAGTATTCATGATTTTATCCTATCGGTTTCGAGGCACAAGCTGAATTGCCTGCCAAATAACTTCGCCCACATCGATTCCTTGTGGACATTTTAGCCCGCATGCACGCACAGATTGGCATGCTGTGAGTCCATCGGAATCACTTAAATTTTCCAGTCTTGATTGATAAGCATTATCTCGAGAATCATTCATGAATCGGATTGAGCTGACGAGTGCAGCAGGGCCTACAAATGCTTCGCCGCCTGTAAATACAGGGCAAGCCCCTTCGCAAACGCCGCAAGCAATGCATGTTGTGAGTTTTTCATAAACAGCAAGCTGCTCAGGGGATTGTAAATACTCAAAAGCATCGATTTTACCTTCTTCGGTGGTTTTGAGCTCCCCAATGCGTTGAAGGAAAGGCTTTAAGCGGCGAATTTGATCCAGCATTGGCTCAATATCGCTTATAAGATCCTTAAGAACAGGAAAGCCTGGGAGCGGCGTAATAGAAAGGGTAATCGATTCTGGAAGTTCTACTGGATGATCTATTTCATCGTTTACCGTAGCTGTGCCATGTGTGTTGTTCACGGCTTGTACACTTGCACTCGTTTTACGGAATCCGTCTGCAGATAGAGAAGCGTGAGATGCAGTATTTTCGGAGATTACGGTGTGGTCCTCTACAAATTTACCAATAGTTGTGGTGCACAGCAGCATGGGAGTGCCATTAATCGCAGCAGCGTCCGAACCGCACATTCCGTGCCCACATGAATAGCGGAATGCGAGTGTTGGGTCGATATCTCGCTTAATCCGCAGTAAGCAATTCAAAATTGTGTCATGAGCAGAAGCTTCGATGGTATATTCCTGAACCCATTTTTTCCCGCGAGCTTGCTGGTGTCTTGGCGTAGCAGCCGTAGATGACGAAAATGGAGATGACGAAACTTTTTTCGCACCAAATGGAGATGATGATTCGCGTTTGGTACCAAAGGGTGATGAGCTACGGCGAGTATTTCCGAATGGAGAGGAGCTGCGACGTGCAGAAACCGTACCTTGAGGCATCGGCTTGAAGCGGGATACTCGGAATGTGACGGTAAGAGTGGTTCCTTGCGCCATTATGACTCCTGTATTCTCCAGATGTTATGAAGCCTTTCTAGCTTTTTATGGCTTCAGCTTCGTATTGTAGCGGTGGCGGTGTGTGATTTTACGACTCGTGTCACAATGCGTTTCACCCTGTAGCACCCCTAGCACAGCACCTGAATCACTATCTATTTTAGTAAGAGATTTTAGTAAGAGCGTTTCTGAGGTTGGAATCGTGTGATAACCACGTCTTTATAAGTTACTTCATGATTATTGTTGACCATGCTGTGCTTTAAGAAGTTCGTATCATCGCGTTCTGGAAAGTCAAAACGCTGCAATGAGCCGCGGGACTCATGGCGCTGGGACGCGCTATCGAGCATCGCATAAGCAACGGCCAATAGATTTCGTACTTCAAGGATGGAAGTGAGCTCCTGATTAAACGCTGCAGAATCAGAGCTGCTTACTAGAGCGTTTGCACGCGGTATATATGATTCTTCGATAATTGAAATCGCTTTATCAATTGATTCCTGAGTACAGCGAACTGCGAAGCTCGTCTCCATCATTGCGCCCAGATCTGCCATGAGCTTGTATGGGTTATCTGACTTATTATTATTCAGCTCTTCGTTTACTTCTGCATGTGCATCCGCTTCTACGTCTGCTTTTGTATCTTCAGTATTGAGTGTAAGAAGCGCTTTAATTGCAGCTTTCCGCTGTTTTTTTATAGTTTCAATCACAGATTCGGCTTTATTTTCCAAATTAGGTGCAGATTCATAAGATTCATCAGAGTCAGAGTGAGATTCAGAATCAGAAGCCCAATTTTTGAATGCACTATGACCAGCGCGAGTTCCGAATACACATGCATCGAGGAGTGAGTTAGCCCCTAAACGATTTGCTCCGTGAACGCTCACGCATGAGCATTCTCCAGCGGCGTAAAGTCCTTTGACTATGTGCTGCTCACCGTTAGTGTATGCGTACACTTCGCCGTTAGTTGTGATTGGGATACCTCCCATAGTGTAATGGGCTGTTGGTTTTACAGGAACAAACTCGGTGTGAGGGTTGCGGCCAGCATAGCGCCGAATAATGCTGACAACTTCCGGTAATTTTTCTTCTAGAATATCGTCATCAATTTCAGTTAAATCAAGCCACACACAATCACGAGGCCCAGTTGGATCTAAAGGATCAGCCACACCGCGGCCTTCATCTATTTCGGCCATAATGGAGCGAGTAACAACGTCGCGAGCAGCAAGATCTGCCTGATGGGGAGCGTAGCGCTTCATAAATGCTTCGCCCTGACTATTACGCAAAATCCCGCCTTCTCCACGTGAAGCTTCCGACAGTAGAATCCCAGTGTGAGCTAAACCAGTTGGATGGAATTGCATGAACTCGATATCTTCAAGTTGAAGACCAGCATTGAGAACCAGACCCATTCCATCTCCGGTTAAATCCCAAGAATTAGAGGTCGTATAGAATAGTCTGCCAGCACCGCCCGTTGCCAGCACTACACGTGCACTATTGAGTGCATGAATATCACCGCTATGGGTATCGAGAACAATAACTCCATTCACATAAGAGTCTTCGTTATAATCGTTTTTGCTGTCAGAGTTTTTTTGCGAGTCACCATGAGAAAGAACTAAGTCAGTTACATACCATTCTTCGGCAAATTGCACTCCTTCTTGAACGCATTGCTGCCACAGTGAATGGAGAATCTGGTGTCCAATGCGATCTGCGGCGTAAGCGGTTCTTCGAACAGGCTTTTCGCCAAATTCGCTGGTATGACCGCCAAAACGACGTTGTGCAATATGCCCATCACTACGACGTGAAAAAGCTACTCCGTCGTGCTCAAGACGAATAACCGTCTGAGCAGCTTCACGTGCAAGGATTTCTGCGGCATCCTGATCTGCCAGCCAATCGCTTCCCTTAATAGTGTCAAAGAAATGCCAATCCCACTGATCTTTTTCTTCATTACCAAGGCTTGCGGCAATTCCGCCTTCTGCAGAGCCTGTGTGAGACCTTAAAGCTTGAAGCTTTGAAATGACGAGCACATTTGGCTTGTGCGGAAGCAATTCGGCAGACTTCTTACATGAGCGCAAGAACTCAAGAACCGTTGACAATCCTGCTGCTCCAGCTCCTACAACAATAAGGTCATAATCTTTGAGAATAGTAGTGGGACTCATGCTTTTGATTGTGCCACAGTGGCGTAACAACGCGCGTTATGCTGAAGGGTAGTAGAGTAGAGACATGAGCAATAGTGAAGTACATGTGAATATGGATTTGCCGTTTAATCAGCGCGTTTACGAAGTAGTCCAGCAAATTCCTCAGGGATATGTTCTTACATATGGTCAAGTAGCTAGCCTCATAGGTTCTCCTCGCTCTGCGAGACTCGTAGGATATGCCCTCCACTCTAATCCAGCAGAGGGGGTTATTCCATGTCATCGCGTTGTATTCCGTGATGGGTCATTAGCTCCGGGTTTTGCTTTTGGTGGTCCGAATGCTCAACTTAAATTGCTAAAAAATGAAGGATGTACACTGGTTCATGTCGATGCTGATGCAGAGCTTGCAGGTGCACCAGAGTGGAAAGTTGATCTTTCACGATGCCAGTGGAAAGTTTAGTCAGAATTGAGAGGTTTAACCTGAGCAGAGAAGTTTAGTCTGAGCTAACTCACTATTGTTTGAAGATTCCTTATTTTTCGCATGATTATCAAGCTCAAACTGATCGATATTACTTGCATCACAGAGAAGCTCAGCGCGATGTTCCATGAGCAAATTATTGCATCCAATATTTGTAGGACTGTTGATATCTCCTGGAACTGCATAAACAGTACGAAGAATCTCCACCGCCCACCGTGCAGTATTCAGCGCACCTGACTGCCGGCGTGCTTGAATGATTGCAGTACAAAATCCGAGTGCTGCGATAATCCTATTTCTTTCCAAAAAGCGGTGCTTCTCTGGCACTGTTCCAGGAGGAAGCTCACTGATGAGCACACCACCGTGCTTCAATATTTGCTCAAAAAGTTTTTCATTTCTCCTCGGGCCCCGTAAATCAAGCCCACCCGCAATAACAGCAATAGTTCCACCCCTATCAAATTCCTGAATATTTCCAAATTCATCCACAATCTTGGTAGGAGAGTCAAGAGCACTTAAAGCTCCCCAATGTGCAGCAGCATCAATACCGACTGCGCCACCAGAAACAATGACATGTCCGCGTGACACACATTCTCGGGCAAGAGTAAATGCCGTTGCTTCTCCAGATTCACTAGCATTTCGAGATCCAACAATTGCAAGAGGCTTATCACATTTAGTGAGTATTTTTGGGTTGCCTTCACCCCATATGCACAGCGGTGGGAACTCCTCATCAAGCTTTGTTAGCTCATTGATAGAACGTGGCCATGCAGAATCGTGCGGAGTAATAATCCAATATTGACCATCACGTGTAAATTGTTTTTCCCAACGTCTCCAATCTACAGGCAGCAGAGATTTGAAGCGGTAAGACCACGCGATAAGATGCTGATTAAAAATTTTTCGAATAGTATCTGCTCTCTTAGAGTGATATTTTTCAATAACTCTTTCAAACGCTCTCTGAAGTTCTTTATATGATTGACTATCCTTATAAGGTGATGTGAAGAGCGGTGGTTGGCTATTCTTTTGGGCTTCTTTTACTTCTTTTTTATTTGCTCGCTGAAGTGTCTGCAAATCTGTATTTGCTGGTAGGAAGGAACTCAGTTCTTCCAAATACGAGACCATTGTTATAACATTAATCTTTTGCTCTAATAGACAGTACATGAAGTAGTCATACCCATCGCAAGCGAAAACAAGTGCAGATCGTGCAATTGATTGTCGAGACTGATACATGATTTTTTCATACCCCCTACATGTTTATAGATGTGAATTAATGCGTAGACTAAGTGCCTCATCTACGTCTTCAGATGTTGGAGAAGTGTGACCGGCTAAATCTGCAATAGTCCACGCAAGGCGCAAAGACCTATCAACTCCTCGCATAGTGAGTTGAGAATTGCTGAGTGCTGTAGTTATAGAGGCTTGTGCACTCGCGGAAGTGTTGGCACGTAACCATTCTCCAGTAGCATCGCGGTTTGCAGTCCAATGTAATTTTGAATACCGATCTTGAGCTGCTTGCCGCGCATGGATTACTCTGCTTTGAATATCATGAGTTGATTCACAGTCTTGTGAAGAATAATGGGATTTATAATTTTCTAATGCTTGTGGATTTCTGACTTCTATTCGGATATCGATTCTGTCAAGAATTGGCCCAGATAGCTTGCTCCAGTATCGTGACCTTTGCAAAGGTGTGCACGTGCATTTACTCCCATCAGACCAGTTATATCCACATGGACAAGGGTTCGCAGCCATAATAAGTTGGAATTGGGCAGGGTAGTGAGTAAAACTTTTGGCTCTCGAAAGACTTACTACTCCGCTTTCTAAGGGTTCTCGTAAGGCTTGCAATGCTTTTGTTGAGAATTCTGGTGCCTCATCCATAAAAAGAACTCCACGATGAGCCCGAGTTATTGCTCCAGGCTGTGCAACACCTACGCCTCCTCCTATAAGAGCTGGAATTGAAGACGTATGGTGTGGAGCCTCGAATGGTGGAATATCGCTAATCCCATACTTTTTCAGCATGCCACACACAGAGCGAATGGAAGCAACCTCAAGCTGCTCATCGTGGTTGAGTGGAGGAAGAATTCCGCATAAGCGAGTTGCCAGCATGGTTTTTCCTGATCCTGGAGGCCCACTCATAAGCATGTGGTGAGCTCCTGCTGCCGCTATCTCCAATGCTCTCTTCGTGTGAGAGTGGCCAATAACTTGATTCATATCTAGTATGTGATGATCGTAATCTGTTAGTGAGCCTAGAGAAGAGTGTGATAGGGCATGGGGTGGTGCAAATTCAGAATTATCAGCTGAATCTTCGATAGTTTGCGCATAATTCCACCACTCACTCTCGATGCGATGTGTGCCGCCTAAAGCTGTGATGAGTTCACCGATATGCCTAATTGGGATAATCTGAATTTTTGAAACAAGAGCTGCTTCTTCACGATTTTCATATGGAATAAATGCTCGCGTAATACCGACGGATTGAGCGTGTATCAGGATAGGAAGAATCCCATTAACTGGTCGAACAGTTCCATCTAAGTTGAGTTCACCGAGCACGAGTGATTCCTCAAGACTGCGCGAATCAATAAAACCACTAGCGCTCATAATGCATGCAGCTATTGCTAAATCGTATGAAGATCCACTTTTTGGCAGAGAAGCAGGAGATAAGTTAACAGTTACTCGAGTTTGAGGCCATCGAAATCCTGTGACGCAGCATGCGGTTCGAACTCTTTCGCGAGCTTCATTGAGTGCAGTATCTGGTAAACCAATAATTGAAAAATGGGGAAGGCCAGGCGCAACAAAGGCTTGAAGCTTTACAACGTAAGCTTTCATTCCCACAAGTGTGATTGCGAGCGCATTGCCAATCCTCATAATTCAATCCCTTGTATATGTTCGATAGTTGTATTTGTGCTATCGACTTTTTCATTGAATTTCCAACTTGGACGCACACTTAAACTAAGAGCATCGAGTCGGCATGGATGATGTGAGATATGTGGATGCTCATTGCGCATCCACACGTAAGCACTTTTACGAATCTTTGCTATTTTCACAGGAGTAATAGCATCTATTCCAGTGCCGAAATTTTTTGAGCTGCGAGTTTTAACTTCTAGAAAAACAATGGATGATGATGTATCTAGTGCAATTATGTCAATTTCACCATATCTACAGCGCCAATTTACGTCTAAAATTGTCCAGCCTAGATTTTCGCAGATATACTTTTGGGCGTACTCTTCGCCGAGCTTGCCAAGTGTTGCGCGGGATTTCTCTACTAACATATTCATGCTTCAAGATTGACAAATAATGAATGCGAGTGGCAAGAGAAATTAGAAATGTGGTCGAATGTGGATAAGTAAAAATACTCAACGACTGCTATAAATCAGCATATACTGGGCGTGATTGGCATAAAAAAGCTGCATTCATAAAATGCAGCTCAAAAAAGGTAAAAGCTAAAGCCTCTTCTATATTTAGTTATGCTTCAACTAGAGCGGTCATCTGATTGAGAACAAGTTCAAAGCTGACACCACGTTCCTCAAAATGAGGCTGATCACGAGTAGAAATCATGGCAGAACGCACGAACTCTCCAGCAATCTGAGCAGATTCATTCAGTGAGCGGCCAGCCATTACGGCTCCACAGAGTGCAGAGGCAAAAGCATCGCCTGTGCCATGAATCATATAGGGGAGCTTTTCATGGCTGAGCTCAATTTTATCCGTCACGCCGGCATCCGCACTAACAACATAGTTGCGTAAGAATCCATCCTCGCGATCAATTCCTTTAAGTACCACGTTGTGAGCCCCAAGATTGAGAAGAGCCTGAAGAACTTCGTCAACTTGATTATCAGTGAGGTTCTGACCGCGATATTCTTGACCAGTTAGAATGGAAGCTTCCGTCAAATTTGGCATAAGAATATCCGCTCCAACGGCTAAGCGCCCCATAGCATCACACATTTCCTGCGTGTATGTTGGATACATCTGGCCGCCATCACCCATCACAGGATCCACAAGGTGCAGAACGGAAGGATATTCTTCATAAAGTCGTTCAACAAGGCCAACCTGCTCTGCACTTCCCATAAAGCCGGAATATACTGCGTCTAACTCAACGTTTTCTTTACGCCATGCATCCAAATAGCCCGACAAAATATCAGTGGTGTCGTGGAAAGTAAAAACTTCATAGCGCGTGTGCGCAGAGAACAAGCCGGTTGGGACAGGGCAAACATCACAGCCTGCGGCAGAGAGAATTGGGATAGCGGCTGTCAGCGAGCATTTTCCGTAGCCACACATATCGTGCACTGCGGCCACTCGGGGAATATATGAGGGTGTGCGGTTATAGAGCGAAATATTCGTACTCATTTTATCGGTTTCCTTTTGCTAATTACAAAGTTGAACAAAGTTGAAATTAAACAATATTGGTTAGCATTTGTAGTGATTCTACCTCTGAAGTGGTATGCACCATCGTACTAGTTCATTATTACAGGAAGATTCGCATAAATTCAAATGTTTTCAACGCTTTATAGAACGTCATAAGTAAAGGCAATATCGAATTTGCGTGTGTGGGCTTGCAGATAGGCTTACGTGCTCGTATGGTCAAAAACTAGTGATTATCAGACTCAATGCTTATCCGCACAGCCAGAGTAATCAACATAACGAAAACCAGCAGATGCACAAACATATGTGCAAAAGAATTGAGGAGCTATTATGGCAGAGCAAAAGTATCATTTTGAGACACTGCAGTTGCATGTTGGTCAAGAAGAGGCAGACTCAGCAACGGATGCGCGCGCAGTCCCGATTTATCAGACCACTGCATTTGTATTCCACGACTTTGACCATGCAGAAGCTCGATTTAATCTTTCTGATTCCGGTAACATCTATGGGCGCCTAACTAACTCTACTCAGGGCGTTTTTGAAGACCGTATCGCTGCTCTTGAAGGTGGCACTGCTGGTCTCGCTGTGGCTTCTGGTGCTTCGGCAGTTCATTATGCAATTCGCAACATCACTCAGACTGGTGACCACATTGTTGCTGCAAAGAATATTTACGGTGGCACCTACAATCTGTTGCGCCATACCATTCCTCGCGATGGTATTACAACAACGTTTGTTGATCCTCACGACCCACAGAATTTTGAAGATGCAATTCAAGAAAATACTAAGCTTTTCTTCTTCGAAACCTTTGGTAATCCAAATGCAGACTTAGTTGATTTCGAAGCTATTTCTGAGATTGCTCACCGCCACAATATTCCTGTGATTGTGGATAACACTTTTGCAACTCCTTATCTTTTCCGTCCACTGGAGCACGGCGCAGACATTGTTGTGCACTCTGCAACAAAGTTCATTGGTGGCCACGGCACAGCACTTGGTGGTGTAATCGTTGAAGGCGGAAACTTTGACTGGGCTGCAGTTCCAGGAAAGTTCCCAACCTTGACTGAGCCAGACCCTAGCTACCACGGCATCAATTTCTACGAGGCACTCGGCCCAGTAGCATTTGTTACACGCGTTCGTGCAATCCTTTTGCGAGATACAGGTGCAACGCTTGCACCACTCAATGCGTTCTTGCTCTTGCAGGGCACAGAAACTTTGTCTCTGCGTGTTGAGCGACACACTGAGAACGCTTTGAAAGTTATTGACTATTTGAAGACTGTTCCAGAAGTTGAGTCCATCAGCCATCCTTCTATTGAGGGCCGCGCAGACCATGATTTGTACACAAAGTACTTCCCGAATGGCGCAGGCTCTATCTTTACCTTCGACATCAAGGGTGGAAAGGACGCTGCCCGTGTATTCATCAATAACTTGAAGCTATTCTCCCTTCTTGCAAATGTTGCAGATGTAAAGAGTCTTGTTGTTCACCCAGCATCCACCACTCACTCTCAGGAAAACGAGGAGGAACTTAAAGATCAGGGCATTAACCAAGGCACAATTCGTCTTTCAATTGGTACTGAATACATCGATGATATTATCGACGATTTGAAGAATGGTTTTGAAGCAGTTCGTGAATCTGGACTTGCTCAGTAACTTAGTAATAATTTAGTAATCGGTAGATAAAATTCATGGCCGGATTCCATCACAGGGGGAGTTCGGCCAATTTTTTTCGAGCATTAACCCTAAAACAATAATAAACTCAACAAAACTAACAATGTGAGCCAAGAAGACTGTCAACATATGCAGTAATTGGTATTAATGCTGCCCCAATCACTGCTTGGTCTGTAGAACACACGCCGCGTGAAATTGAAACTGATGATTGAGAATAGGGAAGTGGACTCAGCCTGTGCACACGTGCTTCTAAATCTGCAAGGTCTGTGCTGTCAAAAAGCTTCGCAACTTCTCCGCCTAAGATTATAGGTACATTCACCATCATGTGTGCGTTATGGATAAGCATGGCTAAGTGATCAAGATAAGCATTGTAAACGCGATTTACAGCATAATCATCTTCACGCACGGCATTAAAAAATGCTCTTAAGGTACCTTCGATGGACTTAACCTGAGCAATATTGACCAAAGCAGATGAGGAACAATATACCTGTGCACAACCTTGCTGCCCACAGTAGCATTTTTCGCCACGTGCAATAAGAGTCATGTGCTCTAAGTATCCGCTATTTTGATGAGCTAATCCGAACGGCTTTCCATCTACAATCAGTGAACTCGTTAAATACCTATTGAGGTATATGCACAGTGCGTTACTTGTGCTTTCAACGCGCGGATTGATGCTCTGGTTCATCCATACTTCAGCTTGTGCAAGTGCATATGATTCTCGGCTAACAACCAAGGGGAAATCGATAAAGGGTTGAATATGCTGCTGAAGTTGCTCAATATATTTATGCGTTACTGGTTGTGCTCGTCCAGCTGAGCCTTGATTAGGGAAGCCAGCTGTTGTAACAGGCGACACGGTTAAGCACACGGCGTGAACTGCGCTACGCGGCACGTGCAAATGGGTAGTGAATTCGTTAATCGCTTCGCCTAATGACGTGTATAAAGCCGTAGAATCAGTAAAATCTAGTTGATCTGACTGCCGGCAAATCACATCACCAGCTAAGTTGACAGCAAACATTGTTGCTTTATGGTTCCATAGCCGTATGCCGATAGCGGCACGATTCATGGAATTAAACTCATAGACAGTTGCCTTGCGGCCGCCAGTTGAACTTCGTGCAGAGCCTTTAACAATATGATGGAGTTTTTCAAGTTCTATTAAATTTGTTGAAACGGTAGGTAAACTTAGCTCAAGGTTCTCAGCGAGATCAGCTTTCGTAGCGCCATCATGAGAAATAATAAAGTGAAGGACGCGCTGCTGATTGGTATCTAAGTTTGCTTGTTCCATAATCAGAGTTCTATAGTCGAATTTTAATGGTCAGCTGTTTCAGTAATTAAACGAGCTTATTCTCATAGGCGAAAACTACGGCCTGAACACGGTCTCGGGCATTGATTTTAGAGAATAGGTGCCCAACATGAGTTTTGACTGTAGGCAATGAAATGAAAAGCTTATCTGCAATTTCTTGATTAGAAAGACCATGCGCAATTTCAATAAGAACTTCTAATTCTCGAGCGGTTAAAGTGGCCAATTCAGGGTCTCGATAATCTTCTTCAGCTGGCACTTCTGTGGTATTAGAAGCAGAAGCACCGTTGCTGTTGTTGCTGTTATTACTGCTGACCAAGTTGGTGGAAGAATGCCTTGTAGTAGAGCCATTCACCTCTGAGACGAAATTAGGATGCTCACTCATATGCTGAATCAAACGTTTTGTAGCGCTTGGAGCAATAATTGCATTGCCTTCATGGATGGTACGAATTGCATTGAGCAAACCTTCCGGCTCAACATCTTTAAGCAAGAAACCGGAAGCCCCGGCTTCAATAGCTGACATCACATATTCATCTAAATCGAAAGTCGTCAAAATAATAACGCGAGTAGTATCTGTTAATTCAGTGATTGCCTTAGTAGCCTCAATGCCATTCATATCAGGCATGCGTACATCCATCAAAATAACATCAGGATTAAGATCACGCACAAGTTGAACGGCTTGAATACCATTGCCGGCTTGCCCAACAACTGTTAAATCAGGCTGGGAATTAATCACCATGGAAAAACCAGTGCACACCAAGTCCTGATCATCAGCAATAACCACACGGATTGGTTTTTGTTCGTTCATCATAGGAGCTCCTTTATAGCGTTATTCCTGATTCTCATCGTCCTAATCTTCATTACAGTATTTATCACAACTGCTATTGCGACAAAGACTGTTGACTAGCTGAACTCAACTGTTCATGTAGTGGAGGTGCCGGTTCGAGCTTAATCGTACCTGTATTTGTGCGCGGACGCGACGATAATTGTGAATCTGAATATTCTGTGTCCCGAAGAATTCCTAGTAACTCACGCATATGAGCTAGTGCTTTGCGCCCCGCTGATGAAATCTGTGAAAACATTTGAGCAATCTGCTCGTCGGTAGTACTTTCAGAATCAAGTAGGAGAAGAGCATCGGAAGTTTGCGTGCGAACGCTTGAAATAGCCCACACAATATCGTCTTGTATATGAGAAGTAATGTTTTCGCGCTCGCGATTTGTGGCTACAACTACAGCGCGTTGATACTCATCTGAAAGTGCCTTTTCTTGTTCGGAAAGTAGAAGCATATTTGTTTCGCTTTGCCGAGCCCACAATCCTAAGGTCATTGCAAGCGAGCATAAAGCTGTAGTGAAAACAGAAATGAGTAGAACATTAAATATCGCTTCCTGAGTGCTCATCATTGAAGTAGAGGAACCGAAAACTCCTAAATACGCGAATAATCCGTTGAACATAACGCTGATAGATTCACCTGTTACACCATTGAAATCATTTTGAATTGCTGTAGCCGTGTGATACATGAAGCTTACGCCCATCACTGTGCATAAAGCCAGTGTGCAGCAGGCAATCTTCCAGCGCCATGTGCGTTTTCCATACACCATAATTGAATACAGTGAAATGAGGATAGAGATATTTGCCAAAATAAGTGTACCAAGGAAAACTGTCTGAAGAGCGGTCACGAAGAAAATAAGACTCATACTTAACAGCGGATTACTGCGTCGTAGTGTGAGAGGGGCAATGAGGAGCACGCTGATGGCGAATAGTGGCCAACTCCAATAGCCTGAGACGTAAGCGATATCGCCTGGAGTGCACACTGCAATCAGAATAAGCGCGAAAACCGAGTCTATAAGTTTGTAGTGCTGTGCTGAGCTTGATGCGATACGCTCAATAAAGCGAATCCATAGTGGAAGATATGATGCATCTTCGTCGCTTTCTTGATTTGAAATCCATGAAAAACTGTACTTCAAGAAGCGGTTTAAGGAGAATGGCGCCAGATTTAGGGTGTCCGCATTCACGCTTGCATAGGGAAGAGTTGCCTCCACAATAAACCCATTGGAATTCTGCCTATACTGTGAAACAAGCCGTCCACCAAGCTTTTCTACACGCTCACGCATACCTTTTAAACCATAGCCGCCAGTATTCCACGTTTGCTGGTTTGGGGTGGAGGATCCTGTGTCTGCAATAGTCAAACGCAATTGGTTTGACTCCCAAGACTCGATAATAGTGATGGACGCATTTTTCCCCGCATATTTGCGAGCATTTGTTAGCGATTCTTGTACAACGCGGTAAGCGGTTTCTTGCCCCTCGGAGCTGAGATTAAAAGCAGGATCTTTTTTGGTTTCGTTTCTGCTGAGAATTGTTTGAGTAATTGTCTGTGGTGGAAAAGTGATTCGAGCAGATTCAACTAGTTTGTTCACCCTAGGAATTAATGAAGTTGGTTCCTGATTTTTATTGTCCTTATCGCTCCCATAGGGCTTAGCAGATTTATCAGATTGTGCTTTGTCAGGAGAATATTCTGAGGTAGTTTCTAATGTTTCTGTATGTGTGAGTGATGCCGAATCTTGTAGAATTCCTAATTGGCTCATATCGTTCAGGGCCTGCGTTCCCTCGTGCTCAATGAGATGGAGTATTTCGCGGGCCTTATTCCTATCTGAGATCGCTGCATAACGCCCACCATCGGCCTGAATGATTATGGTAGATAACGTGTGAGCTACCACATCATGCATATCACGAGCAATACGTGCACGCTCAGCTGCTTCGGCCACATTTTGTGCGTCATCTGCTTGCTTTTCGAGAATTTTTGTGCGCTCTTGTATAAGGGAAACAGACCTTTTACTCACAAGCTGCCAAAAAGCAATAATGATTGTGATAGAAATAACCGAAATCCCAATCAGCATAAAGACGATGGCGAAAGAACTAACTCTAAACCCGCAGCGATTAGCGTCAAATCGTGCCTTGTTGATATTGCAAACATTGAGTCCATCGTAATATTTCTGTGGGGCAAGAAGAGATCCAAAACTATCTGAAATAGCAAGCTCTATTGAGAAGATGAGCACAAGGGCATACGCAATTTTGACAAGCCGCATAGCAATCTTGGAGCTTGAATTAACAATGCCTGAGTACAGAATAAACACACAAAGAATATCTGTCTCAATAAAAACGGGGCCAACAAGGAACTGTGCAATAGTGATGGCAACAAAAACATATGCGGCTTTTTGAGGATCGCGTCGACGCATAAGCATGGGGATAAAAGCTGCAAAAGCCCAGAGCTGAGTCGGATAATCCGGATTAAAAATAAATAAGCTTAACGGTGCGTAGTCAAGCGAAAGAGTAAACGTAACAACAAGGAGTGTGAGAAAAAAGTCGGCAATAGTTCCACGTACTGTCGATTTTGTTATGCTATGTGCGTCCCATACGCGTTTAATTAACTTTCTCACCCTATATAGCGTAGCTTGTGCTGGCTGATTTTGAGCGATTTTGAGCATTCATTTCGGAAAATATTTACTTGTTTGTATAGTCGATTTATGACACTTTTATCGCAGTACTATGTTCCTGGTCTTTTTGTTCGTGATTATTCTACGAAAGTTCCTCTGGACTGGTACACAGCCAGTAATTCTGGCTTTTCGTCTGATTCTTCACGCATATATTCACAGGATTTTGCCAACGATTTTGCTAATGAACAGCTTGATATTTTTTACCGTGTGGTTTGCGCCCCAGAGCATGCGCACGATGACCTTCCGCTTTTAGTGTTTTTGCAAGGAGGCCCAGGCGGGCAAGGCCCTCGTCCAACAAGCGCAGACTCTATTCCATGGTTAGCTGATGCAATTAAACATTTTAGGGTTGTTCTTCCAGATCAGCGTGGAACTGGCCGCAGTTTCCGTGTGGACAGCACTGTTATGAAACGTTTTGAAGGAGAACCACGAACAGCAGCCAATTACATTAAGCATTTCTTAGCTGACTCTATTGTTCGAGATTTTGACTATATTCGTCGCACAGAATTTGACGGATCTAAGTGGACTACTCTGGGTCAGAGCTATGGCGGGTTCCTGACACTGACCTATCTGTCGACTTTTCCGGAAGCACTGAATGCAAGCTTTGTATGCGGTGGAATTCCTCATATTTTCTCTAATGCTTGCAACGTTTATGAGCATACTGTTCCTCGCATGATAAAGAAGACCCAGCAGTATTACAAAAGATATCCAGATGACGTTGAGCGTGTTCATACTCTTGCTCAGCGTCTTGCTGTGGGCGATGTGGCGCTGCCCAATGGTGACCCGTTTAGTGTGCGTCGTTTACAGATTCTTGGCAGTGATTTTGGTATGAAGCCCAGTTTTGAACGCATGCATTGGCGTATGGATGAAGCATTCTCTGATGGTGATGGGTCAATAGTCCCTCTGAATAAGGAGAATTTGAAAGAGCTTCACGTTACTGATGGCTTGCGTATGGCAGCTTTGACTGAAACATCTTCGTTTGAACGTCCGTTATATTGGACCTTACAGGAGTTTATCTACGCAAATGGAACTCTGGACCAGCCAATCAACTGGGCTGCACATCAGGTTCTTGAAAATACCCCCGAGATGAGCACTTCTGCCAATCCTTTGATGTTCATCGGCGAAGCGGCTTTGCCTGAAATGTTTGATGAAGATTCTTCTTTGAAACCGTTCAAACCAGCAGTGGATATTTTGATGCAAGACACTGAGTGGGGAACGATTTACAACATTGAACGTCTTGAATCGAATGATGTTCCGCTGCAATGTGCTGTGTATTTTGATGATATGTATGTGGACTCTACCTTACAGCTTGACACACTGAGTCATGTGGGTGCTTCAAATGCGTGGGTCACTAACCAGTTTGAACATGATGGTGTTCGCTCTGGTAAAGTCTTCTCCCATCTTTTTGATGAGGCCAAGAACAGGGGAGACCTCAGCTATGTATTCTCCGGAAAGGAATAAAACGATACATATGTCGAATATTGATGATGCGCCAAGCATTACAGATATGCCAAATACCAAAGATGTAAAAGTAGGCTTCCTTGGATTTGGAACAATGGCTCAGGCAATTATGCAGGGATGGCTTCGAAAAAACGTTGTCGATCCGCGTAATATTATCGCGTGCGCTGCTCACTATGAAAAGTTGGAAACAAACTGCGCAAAATACGGTATAAATCCTGCTAAGGCTGCTGAAGAAGTAGTTGATTTTGCAGATGTAGTAATTGTGGCAGTTAAGCCATATCAAGTGGAATCTGTTTTTGCGCCAGCTGTTGGGCTCCTTGTGGCTCATCCAGACGATATTTTTGTGGTTTCTCTTGCTGCAGGCTGTTTGTTTGGCATGTATGAGGAAGTTTTGGGCGAAACAAGTCATCATATTTCTACGATTCCTAATACTCCTATTTCTATCGCAAATGGTGTGGTAGTTGCTGAGGAAAAGCATTCTTTAACGGATGAGCAGCTAGCCATATTTATGGCATTATTTGAGTCAGTTTCTACCGTTGAGTTTGTGGATTCAGAGCACCTCTCAGTTGCTGGAACAGTTGCAGGATGTGGCCCGGCTTATGCAGCTATGTTTATTGAGGCTCTTGGAGATGCTGGTGTAAAGCATGGGTTACAGCGCGCTACCGCCTATCGTTTAGCTTCTGCGATGCTTCGTGGCACAAGCGCTTTGCAGCTTGAAACAGGTCAGCATCCTGGCGTTATGAAGGATGCAGTCTGCTCTCCGGGGGGTACGACTATTCAGGGTGTGGCGTCTCTTGAGAGTAATGGCTTTAGAGGAACTATTATTGCCGCGATTGATGCAGTTGAAGAATCTCGCTAAGAGCTTTGGTCATGGCTTTGCCTAGACTATGAGGCATGTCTCTTACCATCGGAATCGTCGGATTGCCAAATGTTGGCAAGTCCACTCTTTTCAACGCTTTAACCCGTAATAACGTTCTTGCTGAGAACTATCCATTTGCTACAATCGAGCCCAATACAGGCATTGTTCCGTTACCTGATTCTCGCTTGGGTGAGTTGGCAAAAATTGTGAACTCCACCAAACTTGTTCCAGCGACGGTTACTTTTGTGGATATTGCTGGAATCGTTAAGGGAGCTTCAGAAGGCGAAGGCTTGGGTAATCAGTTCCTTGCGAATATTCGTGAAGCTGATGCTATTTGTGAAGTGACTCGTGTGTTCAATGATGATGACATTGTGCACGTCAACGGAGTGGTAGACCCGACTTCTGATATTGAAACCATTAATACAGAGCTAATTTTGGCTGATTTGCAAACTGTTGAAAATGCTATTCCTCGTTTGGAAAAGGATTTGCGTGGTAAGAAGATTAAGCAAGAGTACCTAGATGCCGTTCTAAAGGCTAAAGAGATTCTTGAATCTGGCACAACGATTGATCAAGCTGCGAATGATGGCAAGATTGATAAGGCAGATATTTACGATTTGCATTTACTCACTGCCAAGCCGTTCATTTATGTGTTTAATTGTGATGATAGTGAGCTCCATGATGAGGACATCAAAAAGGAGATGGCAGATATGGTTGCTCCTGCTCATGCCATTTTCCTCAATGCGCAGTTTGAATCTGAGCTGACTGAGCTTGATGATGAAGATGCTCGTGAGATGCTTGCTGATGCAGGTTTACAAGAGTCTGGATTAGATCAGCTTGCGCGCGTAGGTTTTGACACACTGGGCTTGCAAACGTTCCTAACAGCTGGTGAGAAAGAAGTTCGTGCATGGACTATTCACAAAGGATGGACGGCTCCTAAGGCTGCGGGCGTAATTCATACTGACTTCGAGCGTGGATTTATTAAAGCAGAAATCTGCTCATACACTGATCTTGTTGAAGCCGGTTCTTACGCAAAGGTAAAAGAAGAAGGAAAGCTTCGCCTTGAGGGCAAAGATTACGTTATGCAAGACGGTGACGTAGTTGAGTTCAAATTCAACGTCTAATCTGTGATTTAATCTTCAGCGCAGGTTTTAGATTTCTACTGATTCCTTATGAGAGGCCGCCATTTCGGCGGTCTCTAACTGTAAGGTACTGTGCAAAATATGAACTGCATGATGCTCATTGATGCAGTGAGTTAATCTTTCTAGAATTGCAAGATAATGCCCGTCTTTAAAGCATTCATTCTCAATCACAACATGGGCACTTAAAACAGGCAGTCCGCTTGAAACTGTCGACGCGTGTAAATCATGGATTTCAACCACGTGGGGTTGGGCAAGCATATGTTCTTTTACTAAATTTAAGTCGAGTCCCTCAGGAGTGGATTCCAACAAAATAGCGCTTGATTCTTTCAACAGCTTAATTGCTCGCGGAAGAATAAGCATTGCTACGAACAGGCCAGCAATTGCGTCTGCGCGTTTCCAACCAGTGAAATAAATAACGGCTGCTGCGGCGAGAACAGCAATAGAGCCCAAAGCATCATTCACAACTTCCAAAAAAGCTGCTCGCATATTCAAATTATTCTTTCGCCCGCCAGTAAGCACAAGCATAGAAAGAATATTAGCTGCAAGACCAAGGAAGCCAATAGCAGCAAGCCCTTGTGACAGTACATTTGGTGGGTTAATAAGTCGTTGTACAGCTTCCACGATTGCATAAAGCCCCACCACGAGAAGAATCGCAGACTGGGCAGCGGCAGCAATCACTTCAGCTCTGCGCCATCCCCAACTTCTATGCGAAGACGCCGGGCGAGTAACAAGAATAGAAGCAATCAAAGCTACAACAAGGCCGAGAGTATCTGTAAGCATATGGGCAGCGTCAACGAGCAACGAAAGACTGCCAGTCCACGCAGCACCAACTAATTCAGCAAGAAGCACAGTTCCTGTAATAGCTAGAGCGTACGTTAAGCGAGTGCGATTTGCGACCATATTGTCATTGCCGTGTGAATGATTGTGCGAACCCGCATTGGAATGTATATGAGAAAACTGCTGCTCTTGTGGCACGAGAACCCCTTACTTTTGACACAGCTATACAACTGATTTTAATCAAATACTTGTAATATGCCGATGAACGGCAGCAAGAACAGTAAGCAGGTGAGTGACGGTTGAACAATAGGTGAGCGATAAGAAAGTGACAGAGCTTGATGAAACACGTCTGTAGCCAGATGCCGTGCTGCTATTACAATCGTCACGAGAAATACGTTCAAGGCGGTTTTATATACAAATGAGTGATTTTGTTATTCGTGAAGTTAGTTTTGTCGATACTCAGGCAATAACCGATATCTACAACGAGGCAGTGCGTGAGGGAGGCTCCTCGGCAGATCTTGTAGAACGCACACTTGAACAGCGTCAAGAGTGGATTGATTCGCATGAACCCCGTGAGAAGTTTCCCGTCGTTGTCATAGAAGACCCTGAAGATGGAACGATAATGGGATTTGCTTCGCTTTCTCGTTTTCACGCGCGAGAGGGCTATTCGGGTAATGCTGAGTTGAGCTATTACGTAGGCTCACAATGGCGTGGTCGTGGAGTTGGCCGTGCGCTTGTTAATTGGCTATTAAATGCAGCCCGAAAGCGTGGGTTTAGGCAAGTTGTTGCTGTTATTTTTGCAGACAATGTCGGCTCTCAGGCGTTGATGAAGTCTTATAAATTCACTCAATGGGGTCTTTTCCCTAAAGCAGTTGAAAATCGTGGAGTTTTTTATGATGTTTCTTACTGGTACAAAGAACTTTAAGAAATGGAAATAGAGCAGAGCTATGGCATCTGATTTTTGGTTAATTGTTGGATTAGGCAATCCTGGCAAGAAATATGCAGACACTAAGCACAATATGGGCTTTATGTGTGCAGATGTGCTTGCTGAGCGCTGGTCTGTTTCCTTGAGTGATCACAAGGGGCTGGCTCAGCTTGGAAAAGGCGTGATGTCATTGAACGGTAGGCAAACTAAGTTCATGCTCGCCAAGCCGTTAACTTTTATGAACGATTCTGGCACCGCTGTTGCTTCAATTTGTTCATATTATGATATTGGTCCATCTCACGTGATTATTTTGCATGACGAAATGGATATTGATTTTGGGCGTCTGCGCATTAAAACCGGTGGAAGCGCAGGCGGGCACAATGGCATAAAATCCATAGACCGTTCTCTAGGAACAAATAAATATTTCCGTGTGCGAATTGGGGTTGGGCATTCTCAGCGTGGCGCAAATGCACACGAAAATACGATTAATTGGGTGCTTAGCGGGTTTAACTCTCAACAGCGCAAAGATCTTGAAATTTTACTTGCGGATGCTGCGGATGCTGCTGAAACAATTATTTTTGAAGGATTAAGCAAGGCTCAGGAGCGTTTTAATGGCAGATAAAGAGGCCATGAAACTCACATCTACTCTTGTTCCGCTGAGGCAGGAACTTGAATCTGACCACACTTTTAACGATTTAATTGCTGAGGGTTCCGCCGGGAAGTCAGATATTCGAGTTGTTGGGGCTGTTGATGGTGTGCGTCCTGCTGTTGCCGCAGCACTCGCCAACAACGGGAAACCAGTTGTGCTCGTTGTTCCTTCAAGTCGCGATGCCCAGGAATATGTGCAGTCTATTCGTTCTTTTTACTCAGGTAAACCGCAAGATATTGCAATGCTCGATGCGTGGGAGACTTTGCCACATGAACGCCTTTCTCCTCGTGTAGACACGGTTGCACAACGAATGGCTGTTTTTCGCCGTTTAGCGCATCCTGTTGAGAGCAAAATAGATGGAGAAACTAATCCATTTGGTCCAATTCGGGTGCTGGTTTTGCCTGTGCGATCGCTTATTCAGCCGATTGCTGCAGGCCTACAAGATGTTGAGCCATTAGTTTTTATGCGCGGCGAATCCCTTGATATGGATGACGCTATAGCGCGTCTAGTGGAGAATTCATATACGCGTGTAGAACTTGTGATGGAGCGCGGTGAGTTTGCTGTACGCGGCGGAATTGTAGATTTGTTCCCTCCAACTTTGCCACATCCTGTACGTATTGATTTCTTTGGTGACGAAATCGATGATATTCACGAGTTTCATGCGTCAGACCAGCGCACGTATGGCGATTCAATTGCAACTGTGTGGGCTACTGCTTGCCGTGAATTACAGCTTAATTCTGCGGTGTGTGAGCGCGCAAAGAGCTTGATCGGCAAGATTCCTAATGCTGATGACATGTTGGAATCTATTTCTCAAGCTATTCCTGTTGAGGGCATGGAATCTCTTATTCCGGCTTTAATTGATGACGTTATTCCTGTGTATTCCTTATTTGATAAGCGAAGCGTGATTTTACTCAGTGATATGGAACGTTTGCGCCGTGCTGCAGAGGATTTAACGACTACAGCTAACGAGTTTTTGGCTGCTAGTTGGCATGTTGCTGCAAGTGGGCAGGGCGGAGCTCCTATTAATTTTGAGAAATCTGCTTTTCTTGATTTTTCTGACGTATGCCATGCTCTACGTGAAACTCATAGCGTGATGTGGGAACTTTCTAGTTTTGGCGTTGACTCAAGCGTAGAAGGGCATGCCACACTTAGTGCCATTGCTCCTCAAGAGTATCGTGGTGATGAAACTAAAGCAGCTCACGGCATTGCAGGCCTTGCAGAGCATGGCGCATCTGTTACTGTTACTGCGGCTGCTCGAGGTACTCTTGCGCGGCTTCAGCGCATACTCACTCAAACTGGTATAACTGGGCTCAATTTTGTGCTTTCCTTTGCTCAAGATGGTTTTATAGACGAGCAGGCAGGAATTGCTCTTCTCACAGAGCGCGATATTACCGGCCGCAGCAGTGCAGCAGCTCAAACAAAAACTCCGCAACGCCGCCGTAAAGCAATTGATCTTATGGAGTTGCGCAAAGGTGATTTTGTTGTGCATGAACAGCACGGCATTGGCAAATTCGTGGAGATGCAGCAACGTATGGTTGGTGCTGGAAATGCTCGTTCACAGCGCGAATATCTCGTTATCGAATACGCGCCATCCAAGCGTGGAGCTCCACCAGATAAGCTTTTCATTCCAACAAGTCAGCTTGATTTAGTGAGCAAATATGTGGGTGCAGAAATCCCTAAACTCAATAAATTAGGCGGCTCTGACTGGGCATCAACGAAGGCTAAAGCCCGTAAAAAAGTCAAAGAAATTGCCCAAGACTTAGTTAAACTGTATTCTGCCCGTCAAAAGACGAAAGGTTTTGCGTTCAGCCTAGATACCCCGTGGCAGCGTGAACTTGAAGAAGCATTTCCGTATCAAGAAACGGCTGATCAGCTCACCACCATTGACGAGGTAAAAGCCGATATGGAAAAACCAATTCCTATGGATCGTCTGCTCTGCGGAGATGTAGGATTTGGTAAAACGGAAATCGCTATCCGAGCTGCCTTTAAAGCGATTCAAGATTCTAAGCAAGTTGCAGTGCTTGTTCCAACAACTTTGCTTGCACAACAGCATTTTGAGACTTTTAGCCAACGGTATGAAGGATTCCCAGTTACGATTGCAATCTTGAGCAGATTCCAAACAGCTAAGGAGGTGTCTGCAACACTTAAAAGCTTGGAAGATGGCTCCATTGACCTTGTGATTGGTACGCACAAGCTACTCAATCCTTCAATCAAATTCAAAGATCTCGGCCTCGTTATTATCGATGAAGAACAGCGCTTTGGCGTGGAGCATAAAGAGACTTTGAAGGCGCTACGCACGAATGTAGATGTGCTCAGTATGTCTGCAACGCCTATTCCTCGCACTCTAGAAATGGCAGTTACCGGTATTCGTGAGATGTCTACTTTGGCAACCCCTCCTGAAGATCGCCTGCCTGTGCTGACTTATGTTGGTGCGTATGAAGATTCTCAAGTTGTAGCAGCTGTTCGTCGTGAGCTAATGCGCGGCGGTCAGGTGTTCTTTGTGCATAATCGGGTACAAGATATTGCAAAAGTAGCAGCTCATATTCAAGAACTTGTTCCTGAAGCTCATATTGCTACGGCACACGGAAAAATGGGTGAGAAGGCTCTCGACAACGTTATTCATGATTTTTGGCATCGAGACATTGATGTGCTCGTATGCACCACGATTGTGGAGACGGGTCTCGATATTTCTAACGCTAACACTTTGATTGTAGATAGAGCGGATCGTTTTGGTCTTTCACAATTGCATCAGCTGCGTGGAAGAGTTGGCCGTGGGCGCGAACGTGCTTACGCGTATTTCCTCTATGACCCAACAAAAACTATGACTCAAACCGCCCATGACCGTCTTGCCACGATTGCTCAAAACACTGCACTTGGCTCTGGTTATGACGTAGCTATGAAGGATTTGGAAATTCGAGGCACTGGCAATCTGCTTGGAGGAGAACAGTCAGGCCACATCGAAGGTGTAGGTTTTGATCTCTACGTTCGTATGGTTTCTGAAGCTGTTGAAGAATATAAAGAGCCAGACCGCGTAGAAGCAGTGGCTACAACCGTTGATATTCCAGTTGAAGCATCAATTCCAGAAGATTATATCGATTCTGATAAGCTGCGACTGGAAGCATACCGCAAGATTGCAGTCGCGCGAACCGAAGAAGATTACGAAGAGATTCGTTCTGAACTTACAGATCGTTACGGTGCGCCACCACAATCTTTGGAAATTCTGTTTGCAGTGGCTCGTATTCGTGCTCGTGCTCAATCCATGGGAATAACAGATCTTGTGGTACAAGGTCGAAATATTCGTATTGTGGGTATCGACCCGCAAGATTCGGTCATGTTACGGTTAAAACGCATCTATAAAACAGTGCAATATAAGCCAGTAACTCATACGGTCATTATTCCAACGCCGTTCCAAGGATCTTTAGGCTCTGACCCTATGCCAAGTAATGAAGTTATCGAGTGGACAAACCTGCTTCTTGACGATTTACAATGGCGTGCAAATTCTCAGAGATAATTCATAAAATATTCATCTAAACGTCCATAAAAACCACTAACCTAGTGATTGACATCACAACCTAGTTTAAAGGAGTAGTTGTGTCTGCAATTGAAAGTGTATACGCACGTCAAATTCTTGACTCTCGTGGCAACCCAACCGTACAAGTTGTATTGACAACTGAACTTGGCGTTACCGGAAATGGTCTTGTTCCTTCAGGTGCTTCAACTGGTGAGGCAGAAGCTTGGGAACGCCGCGATGGCGATAAGTCCGTTTACATGGGCAAGGGTGTCCTTGATGCAGTAAAGGCAGTGAACGAGGTTATTGCTCCAGCTGTTATCGGCATGGAAGTTTCCGATCAGCGTTCACTCGACGCAACCATGATTGAGCTTGATGGCACTGCAAATAAGGGTAAGCTTGGTGCAAACGCAATCCTCGGCGTTTCCCTCGCAGCTATCTATGCAGCAGCTGAGGAAGAAGAAGCACCTTTGTACCGCTATTTGGGCGGTACAAATGGTCATATTCTCCCAGTTCCAAACATGAACATTATGAATGGTGGCGCACACGCTGACTTCGCAACCGATATTCAGGAATACATGATTTCCCCTTACGGTTTCGAAACATACAGCGAAGCACTCCGCGCTGGTGTTGAGGTATACCACACCCTTAAGAACGTTCTTAAGAAGGAAGGTCTCGCAACTGGCCTCGGCGATGAGGGCGGTTTCGCTCCTAAGATGAAGTCTAATGAAGACTCCCTCAAGTACATCATCCGCGCAATCGAGTCTGCTGGTTATGAGCCAGGTAAGCAGATTGGTATTTCTCTTGACGTTGCATCTTCCGAGTTCTACAACAAGGAAACCAACAAGTATAAGTTCGATGGTGAAGAGCGTGAAGCAGCTTACATGCTCGATTACTATGAGAAGCTCGTAAACGAGTATCCAATCGTATCCATCGAAGATCCATTCCAGGAAGAAGGTTGGGAAGACTGGGCAGCAATTACTGCACGCCTTGGTGACCGTCTTCAGTTCGTAGGCGACGATTTGCTCGTAACCAACCCAGCACGTTTGGTTAAGGGCATTGATCTTGGTGCAGCTAACTCCTTGCTCGTAAAGCTCAACCAGATTGGTACTGTTACTGAGACTCTCGACGCAATCGAGCTCGCTACCAAGAATGGCTTCACTTCTATGGTTTCCCATCGTTCTGGTGAGACTTCTGACACCACAATTTCTGATCTCGCTGTTGCAAAGAACACCGGTCAGATTAAGACAGGTGCACCTGCACGTGGTGAGCGTATTGCTAAGTACAACCGCCTTATTGAGATTGAAGAAGAGCTTGGCTCCAACGCTCAGTATGCTGGCTACTCTGCATTCAAGGCTTGCAAGAAGTACACCAAGTAGTAACACGCTTAAATTTAAAGCGCTGAATTAATACCCGCCCCTCAAGCGTCGAGTGCGGCGGGTATTTTCGTATGCATGAGCATGCGCACACCCTCAAGAGCACAGCGTACCGAGAGTACACAGAGTACGCTGAGTGCCAGAAAGAAAACTAAGAAGAGTGTACGCAAAGTGGGCTCAAATAATGGTGCGGGGCCAATTGCGTTTTTTGTTATGGTCATTATCGTTATTTTTTCAATTTTCCAATTTCTCGTAGTTTTTCAAACTTATGCAGTCAACGTGTCACAGCTCAATTCGTTGAAGCGTCAGGAAGCATCATTAATTGCCGAAAAAGCTCGGCTCAAGAATCAGATTTCGCGCTGGAATGATGATGCGTATGTTACAGCGTTAGCTCGTGAGCGTCTTGGCTTCATTTATTCGGGCGAAAAGTCTGTGAGACTTCAGAATTCGACACATAGCTCTACCACGAGTTCATCTAGTTCTTCGTCTTCGTCATCCAATACCAGCAGCAAATTGCCGTGGTACCAGGAAATGCTTTATAACGTGCAAAAAGCTGATCAACTCGGCAACAAGACAAAGAAGGCGAAGAAGCAGTCTACGAGCTCTTCAAGTTCAACCACAAGTTCGGAGCAGTAATGGCGACAGCACTTGATTCCCTTAATATTTCTGCGAAGGTTCAAGAATTTCTTTCTGCTGGTGTTTCTGAAGAAGATATTGCCGCAGTGGAAAACCAATTAGGTCGGTATCCACGTGGAATGGTTGCAGTTGGTTCACGTTGTGTGTGCGGGCAGCCACTGACAACGGTTACGCGGCCGCTTGTGAACGGAAAAATACCATTTCCAACAACGTTCTATCTGTGTAATCCGGTGGCAACAAAAGCTGTTTCCCGTGTGGAAGCAGCAGGAGATATGGCAGTATTTTCCACGATGGTTGGGCAGGATACCAACGTTCCTGAAGTACGCGCGGCCTATAAGAAAGCTCATGAGATTTATCTTGAATTCCGCCATGAACTTGCAGTTGCTTTAGGAGATGGTGAAGAACATATTCAAAATATCAGCGCTGGTGGTATGCCTGAACGTGTGAAATGCCTTCACGCTTTAGTTGGTCAATCTCTGAGCCTAGGCAGAGGGATCAATCCGATTGGTGACATGGTACTTGATCAGATAAAAGATGAATTTGACCCTACAGTTTGTAGATGCTCTGTTGCCTCAAACAGCTCTATTAAGGAGAACACACTATGAGCCAAACCGGTAAACGTAGCGTAACAGTAGCCGGAGTGGATTGCGGCACAAACTCTATACGACTCATGGTTACTCGGTTCTTCGATGATGGGACGTATGAGATTCTTCTCCCGCGCGTGATGCGTGTAGTTCGCTTGGGGGAGAATATCGACGAAACTCAGCGCTTTAGTGAGGCTGCTCTTCAACGCACATTCGAGGCTATTGATGAGTTTGAAGTGATGCTTGCCGATTACGATGTGGACGCTATCCGTTTTGTGGCAACTAGTGCTACACGCGATGCCCGTAATCGCAGTGAATTTGAGGATTACGTTGAACAGCATCTTGGCGTCCGTCCTGATGTTATATCTGGCAAAGAAGAGGCTCGTTTAAGCTTCCTCGGTGCTTTAAGCGTAATCGAAAAGAATAAGAACGCTCAGCCTCCATTTATGGTGATTGATTTAGGCGGTGGTTCAACGGAACTGGTTTTGGGTGGAGATGGCGTTCACACTCCTGCTGATCAGGTAGCATCTGCTTTTTCCATGAATATCGGTTCTGTGCGTATGAGTGAACGTCATAAGCTGATTGATTCGCCTACCCAAGAATCTATTGATGAGGCTATTGAAGACATTGATGCTCATATCGATAAAGCGTTTCGAGAAGTTCCTGCGGGATTAACTCGCACTATTGTTGGCGTTTCCGGTACTGTTACCACAATGAGTGCTGTGGCACTTGGTCAGCAAGAATATGATCGTGATGCCGTAGATGGCGCAGTGCTTAATATTGATGCTGTCACAGCCGTAAATAATCGAGTGGTGCGAATGTCTCGTGCTGAGCGTGCCGAACTTGGAGTCATTCATCCGGGGCGTCTCGACGTTATTGGTGGCGGAGCTCTAGTCCTCACACGTGTTTTAGAACGTATTCGTCATGAATCTGTAAAACAAACTGTGCTTGCAGATAATGATGGCGGTAACACAGCTGATTCAGCTCCGATAACAACATTTATTGCGAGTGAACACGGTCTGCTTGACGGCATTGTTAAGGATTTAGGTTTACGCTTATTGCAATCTTAAACGCAACGAGTTCGCATTAAGTCATGTCTTGTGGCATAATGGTCAAGTTGCATAAGCCCCAGTGGCGGAATCGGTAGACGCACCGGACTTAAAATCCGTTGTCTTTGGACGTGTGGGTTCAAGTCCCACCTGGGGTACGAATGGGCTGGTGTATATAGATGGGTTTGAGCCGGCAGCAGCACAAAGGAGTAACAATGAGTGCACAAGATATGCCTGAGGTTAATGCCGGATTTGGTGCAGCGCCAGTAATCACTTTCCCAACGCAAACAGCGCCGGCTGGTTTGAAAAGCGTTGAACTTGTAGAAGGAGATGGTCCAGTAGTCCGCAAGGGTGACACCGTTACCGTGAACTATCATGGCGTAGTCTGGGGCAGTGATAAGCCTTTTGACTCCAGTTTTGACCGCCATCAGCCAGCCAGCTTCGGTATTGGCGTTGGTCAGGTTATTCGTGGGTGGGATAACACTGTTCCTGGTCATAATGTTGGCTCACGTCTTGTTGTTTCTATTCCTCCTGAATATGGCTACGGTTCTCGCGGTATTCCGCAGGCTGGAATTGGTGGAACAGACACTTTGGTATTTGTTATTGACATTATTTCAACCCGCTAGATTCTTTTGAAAAGGGCATTATGGCTGAAGAAAAGATTTTTCTGCTGACTCAAGCAGCATATGACAAGATGAAGGAAGAGCTGGAATATCGCTCTTCTAAGTTGCGTTCTGAAATAACTGAGCGTATTGCTGCTGCTCGTGCTGAAGGCGATTTGAGTGAGAATGGCGGCTATCATGCAGCTCGTGAAGAGCAGAGCAAAAACGAAGGTCGCATCGAAGAGCTCACTGTTAAGCTTCGCGATTCTGAGATTTTGCAAGCTCCGCCTGAGGGCGTAGTAGGCAACGGTTCTGTCGTAGTGCTCGATGTTATGGGTCGTGAAATGACATACGTTCTGGGGACGCGCGAGATTGCTGTTGCGACGGATTACGATGTTATCAGTCCAGAATCACCAATTGGTGCAGCTATTCTTGGTCACAATGCAGGAGATACAGTAACCTATAAGGCTCCTAATGGGCGTGACATTACAGTCGTTATTAAAGAAGCAAAACCACTTTAGAGGCACTTTTTAGAGTATCTTTAATTTAGAATCTTTAAGCCTTTCTAAAGGACTTGTTAAGACATATATTCATATGTACATAATCCGCTGGATTTCGTGAAAAATATTTATATTTCATTGATATTTAGCGGATTTCTTTTTAACGTAGAGCCACAATAACGAAGAAAATTGCAACCATGTGGCACACATACCCTGCAACTGTTCCAAGATGGAATATTTCATGGAAGCCAAATACTCGCGGCCATGGGTCTGGATGACGCAGTCCATAGATGATTGCACCGATGATATAGCAGATTCCACCCGAGATAATTAGCCACACAACAACTGGGCCAGCATAAGCAGATTGCCAGAAAAGTCCTAGATATACAGCCGCATAAATCCCAAAGACAATGTACACCATTGTGTATAGCCATCGAGGAGCTTTAATCCAGAATACGTGAATAAGCAGTGCAACGAGAGTGCAACTCCAAATCGAGCCTAGAATTATAGCGCGCCATCTTGGGTCAAGCGCAAAAGCTATAGGAGTGTATGTACCGGCTATGAGAAGGAAAATATTAACGTGGTCAAAGCGGCGCAGCACGTCTGTAACTTTTTCAGACCAGTCACCTAAGTGGTAGCATGCAGAATTGCCGAACAAGATGAGTGAACACGTCATATATGCAGCGCATGCCCACTTAAGAGCGGCTCCGTGGGCTAGACAGATTAGTACGATTCCGCCGGCCAAGGCTAGGGGAGCAGCAACTAAATGAATCCATCCCCGCATCGCTGGTTTGCGGCGTCCATGAACGTCATAACGAATTTTGCGAGTTGCACTCTTACTCATTTGTGCCCTCCTAAATTTACAAGAATATATGAGCCATTCTAGTAACTAGTAATGTGTTCTGAAACTAAAAGGTTACACACTCTTAAGTCAGAATCTTGTAAATGCTCTACGATAAGGGTATGGCAAGTTTTACGTATCTTCTTTCACAGTGCAAAGATTATGATGATTCCGACCGTGAGTGGCTTCATCATCTCGTGGCAGATTGGCAGCCCATTGCCGATTTAAATTTTGCGGATTTGATGTTGGTAGTGCCTACAATCAATGATAATAATGAGCTTGTCTATAAGGTTGCTGCGCAATGCCGCTCATCAGCTGTGGTTTCACGCGCCGTTGATGACATTGTGGGAGAAGAAATTCCTTCAATGCTTATTCCTTCTGTTGAAAGTGCTATGCGCAATTCTGTGATTTCGCGCTTAGATCACTATCGGATGATTGGTCCGATAACAGTATGTGATGTTTTTGCTCCAGTGATGCATAACGGAAAAGTACTTGGCGTGGTTATTCGTGAAACTAATATGGTCACTCGTATGGCGAATGGGCATTATGAGAGCGAAAGCATCGGGGTCGGCAAAATTCTGTACGAGATGATCTCCGATAGTCGTTTCCCATATCCCGTGACTGCGGTTTCTGCTCGTTATCATGACACTCGCGTTTCTGACGGCTTTGTGATTCTTTCGGCTGATGGAGTGATTGAATATGCTGCTCCAAATGCTGTGAGTTGCTTCCGTCATCTGGGGTCTAATGATGACATCATAGGTAAGTATCTCAGTGAAGTAGTGACTGAGCATATCCATGAGAATGATATTGTTCCTGAATCACTACCTATAGCTCTTTCTGGGAAAATGGCCGTAGACTCAGAGATTGAAACAGTACGGGCTACGATTTCAATTCGTTCCTTACCGCTCTGGCAAAATGGTGAACGTTCTGGGGCAGTTATACTGCTGCGCGATATCACTGAAATTCGCCGTAAAGAGCATGATATCGAAACAAAAAATGCAACTATTTCTGAGATTCATCATCGTGTAAAGAATAATCTGCAGGCTGTTTCAGCTTTGCTTCGTCTGCAGGCACGCCGTACAAAGAGTGATGAAGTACGTAAAGAGCTTGAAGAGGCTCAACGCCGCGTATCTACTATTGCTGTGGTTCATGAGGGATTGAGCCAAACTGCGGATGAGGTGGTGGACTTTGATGCTGTTATCAGTAATTTGCTCAAGATGGCAGTGGAAGTTGCTACAACGTTAGATCAGCATATCAGCATTGAATATGTTGGCAAATTTGGAAAAATGCCAGCTCAAGATGCAACACCGTTGTCACTGATTCTCACGGAACTTATTACGAACTGTGTTGAGCATGGCTTTGAGAACCGAAAGGATGGTCTTATTAAGATTTCTGTTGGTCGCTCCAGGAATGTTCTCAATATCGTTGTGGAAGATAATGGTAACGGGCTTGACACTGAGTTCAATGAAAAAGGTAAGGCAGCACGCGCATCAGGTTCGGGCTTAGGCACCCAGATTATTAATACTTTTGTAACGAATGATTTTGGTGGCACCATTAAATGGCTGCCTAGCAGAGATCAGGGAACACGTGTTGAATTAAATCTCAAGCTTCGCGCAGTTCATCAGTAGTATTTTGGCTCCTCTTGCACCTGTACAAAATATGAGTGTAAGAGACACAAAAAGGTGGGGAAATCGGTTATCCGATTCTCTCCACCTTTTTGTATTGAATAGTTTATGAAGTACTTATAGAGATAGAGCCCTAAAACTACTTCTGCATTTGTGCTGCTGCACTGCGGCGAGCGCGCATAGCACGGCGCTTTAGAGCGCGGCGTTCATCCTCACTCATTCCGCCCCACACACCATAATCCTGATTAGTATCAAGCGCACTCTTCAAGCAAGCATCAATAACTTCGCATGAACGGCAAACAGTCTTAGCTTCTTCAATTTGCTGATATGCAGCACCAGTATTTCCAACTGGGAAGAAGAGTTCAGGATCTTTATCGCGGCATGCTGCTTTTGCTCGCCAATCGTATGCACTACTACTCACGTTTCGCCTCCAAAAAATAAGTCTACATAAGAGGTAACCATGAAAGCTACGACTTTTCAATACTTAGAAATATTTTTATTCTATAGACGGCTCCACAACGTGTGCTAGGTGGGCGTCTGAATCCACAATTATGAGTCTGCCTGGTATTGTGGCAGCTTCCTTACAAATTGCATTATCGATTGAATTCGGAATTCCCCACATCGTATCAGTAGTCTTTTCGCCTGTGGGAAAAATGAGTCGTATAGTGCAATTATCAGGAAAGCGAACGTTTCGAGGATTGGAAACACAATAGATAACAGTGATAGATGAATCAGAAAGCGCCGTATAGAAATCGTTGGAACTCACTGCTTCATAGGCAGTAGTTTTACAGGTCGCTGATGGGTCAGTAAAAGGAATTTTCAGAGGATCAAGATAATCATCAGCGTCGTCAATGAGGAGTACTCGTTGTGAAGTTTCTTCTGTTAAACGTTGACGAATAGCGTGCAATAGTGTTGTTTTCCCCTGTGAATGTGCGCCAATAATCGCAATATTACTTCCGTCTAAATGTAAAAACCATGGTAAACATACGATTCCAGTATCGTATAAGCCAATCAGCAAGGAGTTTTCGTCCGTACTATTTAACGATATATCTGCTGTGTTATGCATAATGTGATGCAAATGGGACACACTGAGATTCTTGGGAAGAGATGGACTGAAAAGCTGTTGTGGAATTGAGCATATTTCATTCTTCGCATTGTCTTTCGAGCTGCTTTCATATTTGCTATCTGAATTTATGAATTCATGAGTCCTAAGAATTGCCTTTACTAGGGTTTTGCTTTCGGTTTCTGTGCATGAGTAGCTTCGTACAAGTGACAGAGAATCACCATCCTCTATATAGGCCAAACCTGGAGTTTGTGGACTAATCATGGATGCATATTTTGTGCCAATTAGCTCTTGGGATTGCAGGCTATCTCTAACTCTCAAACATATGTGAAGGCTAATATTTGCTTTCATATGCGAATTAACTTGGCCAAGAGGATTTTGCGTGCATACAACGAGATGCATACCGAGTGAACGTCCAAGAGAAGCTAAACGAATGAGTCTATCCATATAGTCGGGAAGCAGATTAGTAAGAGCATGAAATTCATCGATAACGATTATGAGTCGAGGAAATCGGAGATCGTCTGGCAGCTTTGTGTAATCGCTGACTCCTGCTTGAGCCATAGCATATTCTCTTCTGCTTAGCTCAGTCTCAATTCCACGCAATGCACGGCTTACAATTGTTACATCAAGATCGCTTGCAAAACCGATTGTATGAGGTAAGCTATGCAATCTCTGAAACGTTGCTCCGCCCTTAAAATCTAGAAAAATAAAATTAATCTGAGTAGGAGAGTATTTCCATGCCAGCCCTAAGCACCAGTTTTCAAGGAAAATAGACTTTCCTGATCCTGTTGTGCCGGCAACTAAAGCATGGGGTCCCTGCTGAATAAGGTCAAGGTTATACGCTGTGTACTTGGTATGCATATAAGCAGTAGTACCAATCTCTGTACATAACGCGTCAATAGAAGCTTCATGAGTAAGCCAAGAATATACGCATGCTCGCCATAATGCGGTGTTTTGCGGAACTACGTGTGCATCTTCATTTTTGCGCTGGGGCAGCAGTGTCGAAAGAAGACTGCATGAGGGAAGAACGTTTCCTGTTGTATTAGGATGAATAAGAGATTCCTCGAAAACATCATTCTCTGCACTATTCGGCACATCCAAGCCGTCTTGTGCAAACTCGCTAGATTGTGAGTTCTTGGATTTGCTTTGATTATGAGCCTCTAAAAGGATTGGTATGAAGGAGCAAAGGGTGCTAATCAACGAAGGCACCACAAAAGCCATATAAAGCCACTGATGTTGGCTAATCATAACGATTAAGATAATAAGCTGCCCAAAGAAAGAAGCAACTAGTGGCAGTTGGTAAATAAAAGGATTCAAGCGCTCACTCATGCATATACTTTGACGCAAAGCGCTTTAACACTGTAGGGGTTTTGGTCAATGTGGACGAATGAGAATTTTAATCCTCGGTTGCAAGACCGCCTACGGTTGTTCTTCCAGAAATTGATCCACTGCTCAGGCTATTGAAGAGATCGAGATTCTTTTGAGTGGCAAGTTTCACGCATGATCCAACAGAACTCGAAGGAGTGTAGTTTGTGCTGGTGTAGTACACGCTACCAGTTACGCCCTTTGAACCTGATGCAGAGCGGAAGGCGAGAAGCATCTGGATCATGGACAATGTTCCAGCATCCTCATCCACGGTCAGTGAATTAAAACCAGCTTTAGATACCTTTTGTATTTTCTTTATGTTGAGGAAGGTTGAAGGCTTCGCCAGTTTTTTGACAATTGCAGAAATTACCTGACGTTGGCGAGCTGCACGGCCAATGTCACCTGTTGGATCTGAGTAACGCATACGTGCGAATGCAAGGGCTGTGGCCCCATTGGCTGTGTGGCAGCCTGCAGTCCAGTTTAGTCCTGAATAAGAATCATTAACTGTGCTGTCATAGCAGAGTCTTACTCCACCTAAAGCATTGACAATTTTTGTTACGCCACTAAAACCAATCTCTGTCACATGATCAATATGTTCACCGGTTATTCCTTCAACTACGGAAACAAGCTTGTCATATCCGTAGAGTTCTGCAACACCATTGATTTTTAGTCCAGTGCCGTTAACTTCCACATAGGAATCACGAGGAATAGAAATAAGAGAACTTGTTTCATTGGAAGATTTTGTCAGAACCATGATTGTGTCAGTTCTAAAGCCGCTAACATCGGCCGCTGTTCCCGTATTATCGGTTCCATCGCGCTTGTCAGAGCCTAGAATAAGCCACGTTGATCCAGTTGTATTCGATGAAGATGACAGCATAGTGGAATGGTTAAGATTGTTATCTACCCAGAACCATAAATAGGTTCCAGTTCCAGCAACAATAAGGAGGAGAATTCCGAGAATCACAGCAATGAGTTTTGTTATCTTCTTCCCGTTGATGCGTGCAGCTGTTGATCCGAATCTCAGACTATTTGAGGAGCCCTTTGAGGACGTAATGGGATTATTACGCGAATTTTCTTTCCACAAAGTCGACATGCGAGAGCCAAGACTTGCGTTATCTGATTGTGGTCGTATGGCGTTAGAATTACTGCTTCCACGTGAAGTTCGTGGTTTCGGCTGTTGCTGTTGCTGTGGCTGCAGCCGGGATTGTGATACACGGTGTTCAGCAGCTGTTTGAGACTTTTTTGACGTTGCACGACTAGATGAATTATTGGGGCGAAAGCTTGGTGGAGTAGTCGAGCTTGAGGTAGTCGCGCTATTTTCAGATGAGGCTGCTACTGAGTGACGGCGTGGTTTTGATGACGATGGAGCAAAACTTGGGGGAGTAGGTTGATTCTTATGTGGGTCAGTCACCGTATTCTCCTGCTCATCAATCAGTGAAAGTAAATAAATACCCTTCGACTATGCACCAAAAACACAATCGAAGGGCATCAAATATCGGCATCTACTCAGTAATGCCACACATTTGCGTGGACTAATACAGACTAGCTTGTGATATTGCAGAAGTGATAGTTGAGATACTTATATGCAATTCCGACATACCATCCTGTAGAAGAATCCTTAATTGTTGCGTCATCTGGATCTACCACTCCTCCTGTTTGCGGGTCAATCAAAGTGCCATCAGACTCGGTAATTAGCCCAGTATTAGGGTCAACAGTACTCGAAGAAGAGCTGGAATCCGCAGAACTTGAAGTATCCGATGATGCTGATGAGCTCGCAGAATTGGACGAAGAAGATGAGGAAGATGAAGAACTTGATGTTGACGATGAGGAGGAAGTTGCAGTAGTTGTCTCTGTTGCTTCTGTTAGACGCTGATTGTTGATGAGTTTTGCCCACACAGCAGAAGCAGAGCTGGCCCATTCAACACGGTTTGTGTTGTACGACGATGTTTGTACCGGAATAGTTTCAGCGTAAATATTGTCTGTGCCGAAACTGCTTAGACTCGTTGCAAGACCAACGAGTACGTTCGTCTTTGCTAGTCCTTCGCTCATTTGAAGAGACGATAGAGCTGTTTTAGCGAGTTGATAGAGCTGGTTTGTTTGTGTAAAGAGGTTCTTATTGAGAGCTTCTCTCATAAGCATTTTTATAAGATACTGCTGGCGGGTAGTGCGCATAACGTCAGTTCCGTCACCAATTCCGTGGCGTACTCGAGCATACTGCGTAGCCTGGGTTCCATCCAAGTGTTGGAGGCCGGCGCTGAGCGACAATCCTGTGTAGCTATCGCTAAAGCTTTCAGCCACGCAAACATCTACGCCACCGAGTGCTGTAATCATCTTGCTTAGACCAGAGAAGTCAACCACGATAAATTGGGAGATGCTTAATCCAGTCAAGTAATTTACGGCGGCCATCGTGCAGCTTGCTGCGGAGGAGATATCTCCACCCTTCGAATATGCGGTTGCAAAAATGGAATTAAACATAATATTGCTTTGCGCAGCAATCGTGCCGTTCGTAGTCTCGCAGCTTGGAACGCTTACCAATGAGTCGCGAGGGATAGAGACAATATTGATATAGCTTCGGTCTGCAGAAATTTGAACAACCATTGTAGTATCTGCCTGATGGTTTTCTGCTCCGTCGGTGCCACCAATAGCAGCGTTATCAGATCCTTCACGAGTATCTTGACCAAGTACAAGAATATTAATTGTCTTACCGGCATTAGGGTCAACAACCGTATTCGTGGTCTTAGTTCCTTGAGCAATAACTTTTACCGCAGTATTTGAAACAGTTTTATTGATATCAACGTAGACTGCGGCTGCAGCAGTACCAGCGAAAACAAGTGCAAAAGTTACAATGAACGAAAGTACTTTTAGAAAGCTCAATCCAGCGGCTCTTGAACCAGTATTGCGTACATGGTGTGCCTTGCCCTTAATGAATGTCACAGGTGACGAATGAGTGCCTCTATGGCTATGCTTTTGTGCCACACGTAAGCCTTTCTCCATTTACTACATTAGTCAATTCAAACATAGAATAGTTTCTAGAATACATACCAAAGCTGAAAATTAAGTATTATCGCCTAAAATAATCTGCAGAATACCTACTATTTATCGTGCTTTGAGATGATTTCTGGCAGATTGAGTGAAAGGGACGTTAATATCTGCTGTTTTTAGACCGAAAGTAAATATATATCTCTAAAATCGTTCAAGTGAGTGAGTTTATAGATAACACCTTAGAATTACGCGATGCTGTTGAAAAGATAGCTGCTGCGGCGCCAACAAATTCTCAGCAGACTGTTGAGCCCTCTGTCGCTGCTGTGATAACGGTAGAGCAGGATAGGCGTTTTTTTGCACAGACTTTGTCGTCGGTGTTATCTCAAACCACAGTTCCTTCAATCGTTATCATTGCGGATTGCTCTGAAAATGCTGGAAGTTCTGCCTCAAGTTTTTCTCTTAGCCTTCCTCACTATGCGTCTGATAAAGCATACGTTAATGTCAATAGCTTTGATGGGGCTGATGGGCAGGGGCTTACGAACACTCAAGCGCTACGTCTTAACATGCGCACAGTGGATATTCGCATCGTTCCAGTTTCTGCTCATTCATTCGCGCAAGCGGTAGATGCAGGACTTGCTCAAGCACAAGTATCTTCACACATTAGATTTTTATGGTTGCTTCATGATGACTCTAGGCCATATGATGCTACGTATCTTGAAACTCTTGTACAGACTGCACGTAATACTCCAAGTGCTGTAGTTATTGGTTCTAAGCAGTTAGATTGGTCTGGCAAGAATCTTCATAATGTTGGATATTATGCTGCTCCTAGGCATCGTGTGAATTCACTTGTTGTTGATGGTGAAGCAGATCAGGAACAGTATGATGGCCGCCAAGATGTGTATGCAGTTTCTCTTGCTGGCGCCCTTGTTTCTCTCTCTGAATGGATGCGTTTAGGACCAAGTGCACAGATGGGCACGTTTGGACAGTCTCGTGACTTTTGCCGTCGTGTTTGTTTGTCAGGTGGGCGAGTATTAGTTACTCCAAAAGCGCGTATTGCACATAGGCGCGCTCGTCTCGAAGGTATTCGTACTCACAACGGTGAGGCCATTGAAGAGGTCGATAAAGATGGCGATGGTGTTATTGATCATTCCAGACGCACTTATGCTCAGCAAATAGCTGTTCGCGATGCCTACTTTTACTCAGATGTTTCAGCGATTCGCTGGTTTTACTTGTGGATTATTCGTCTTATCCGTTCGTGGGGTGTGTTTATTCGACTTCTTACGCACAAAAAGCCGTATCAAGCGTGGTGCGAGTTGTTAGCACCGTGGAAAACCCTTGTTGCATTCCCCTCCTTTATGGCTGTGCGCAGGCTTGTTGCATCGCAGTCGAGTGTTTCTCTGCGCCAGTTGGGCGTATTGATGGCTCATAATGAGCAAATCAATTTGTGGAAGGAACGCACTGCAGCGTTTGAAGACGAGCAATATCGCCCCATATTGAGCAGCCTTGCTTGTAAACATTTACGTGAGCGTAGGGTTTTGCGCTATTCTCTAGCTATCCTGATGATGCTCGTTGCTTTTATTAGCGTGCTTATTATGTATCGCTCATTGTTGACTGGCATCTTTAGCGGTGAGGCTTTATCGTCTGCAACTCTTATTCCAACGGGTGCAACAATGTCGCAGCTGATGCATTCTGCAACAACGGGTTGGACGTATGGCTATGGTTCTGGAACAACTGCTGCTCCTTTACCTTTCCTTCTTGTTCTCGTACTTTTCAGCGTTTTTACAGGTGGACACGTGTCCATTGCGTATTCTGTGATTGTGCTAGCTGCTGCCCCGTGTAGTGCTTTTGCATTCTGGGCGTTGGCGGGTATTGTTACGCGCTCTAATGTTGTGCGAATAGCTGCCGGTCTCGTGTGGGCATCCTTCTTGGGAATACTCGGTTTATACGCTACGGCTAATTTACCTATGCTTGTTGTGGGTATTTTCCTTCCAGCTGCTTTTGCATTCGTATGTAAAGCAGTGGGAATGTATCGAACAGATCAGCCAGCTGTGCCAACACCATCCGCACAATCTGCAGCGTGGGCAGCTTTATGCTTTGCTGTATCCGTAGCTGCTGAACCTCAGCTTATTCTTGTTGTACTGAGTTTGAGTATTATTTTCTTCTTTGTGGTTCGTTCTCGCCGTCGCGTGTTCTGGGCTATACCTATTCCTTCATTAGTTGTGATTGCACCAACTTTAGTTGAAATTATTCAAGGCGCTTTCTCTGGCGCATATCGTCAGCTATTTGCCGATGCTATGATTCCTTCTACTTCTAACTCTGGTACATACGCTACTAATGTTCATTCCTTCCTTTATTTGGTGCTGAATACTCTTGGCGTTAGTGTGAAAAGCACTGCTTTACCCACGGTGCTGAAGATTTTGACTATCATCACCGTGATTGTGCTTATTGTTTTAGCGCTTATATCTTTATTCATCCCGTCAGTCCTGCGGTTATCGCGCATGATGTGGATTACTGTGCTTGTAGGCATGATTTTGGCTATAGCCTCTTCTCGAATCACAATTGCAGTAGAAGCAAATACTGCTATTGCAGGTTCTGCTCTTCCTGGATTAGCGGTTGCAATGATTGGCTTACTGATAGCTGCATGCATGGTTACAGGCTGTGGCGTGAAAGTCTTTAATCCTCTGAGTCGTAAAGCTCAAATTGATTTAGAAGAGGGAAAAATTACTGCTCGTGATCATGCTCTGGCAGCAGCTCGGCAGACAGCTCAGCGAGTATTGCGGATTTTTATGAGCCTTGTTCTCCTTACAATTGCAGGAGTCTGGTCATGGTCTACTTTGCAGTCTTTCAGCACATCAAATACGGTAAAGACCTCGTCAAGCCTTCCTCTTATTTCACAGGATTATTTAGGGCGTGCATCTCGATATCGAATTCTTACCATTGACGCAACATCTGAGACTTCTGCTTCCTACACCGTTATGCGTACGTCTCGCGGTGATATTATCGATGCTTCACCATCTGTATGGGCTCAGCAAGTTTCTGCAGCTCACTCTGGTAACGTAACAGTTTCCTTCAAGCAAGCACAAAAGGTTGACAAGAAGGTTCAAAACTATGTTGCGCAACTGCTTGCCGACAGCAGCGATGAGGCAATTCAAGGTCTTTCTCAGCTTGGCTATGGTGCAATCTATGTCACTGGGGTAGATCATGGCGGTTATGATGCTGTCACTTCGAATATTGTTGCGAGTGATGGCACAGAGCAGGTAATTGACAATAATTCCGGAACGTATATTCGCCTATCGTTGCAAGACATGTCTCAGCAGGGTATTTCGCAGTCTAGTCAAAAAGCTGCAGAAAAATCAGTGCTTCGACGAGTATGGATAGGTGCGTTGATTGTGACGGCACTGGGATACATTCTTGTTGCATTCCCGCGCGCGCGAAAGTTTGGTGAGGAGCGAGCATGAGTAATTCACGGTTGAATCCGCAGGAAGATATTTCCCAGGCCTCATCAGATACGGCGATTACTTCTCGCGGCGATGGTAATAAAGTTGATGAAACCGCAACTCATTCACATACATGGCATACTGTTCGAACAGTTGGCCTTGCAGGGGTTTCTCTTGTAATTATTGTGGGTTTATGCATTTTTGTTGGTATTTCATCAACAATTAAATATCCTATTGATATTCGTAATGTCACGAATTCAACAACTCATTCTGTGAAGCAAACACAAATTATGCAGTATTGCCCAGCGCAAATGAAACTGGCAGATTCTGACGCTTATGGCGACTCTGAATATCAGGCTACGGAGGGAGACCTTACCGGATCTACGCTTGTAACCGCTTTCGGATCTGTCTTCTCTTCAAACCTTGTCCAAGTTTCTGATGCCTCGCAGGTACAAGCTGTTGCTTCAGGCTCAGACTCTTCATCTGCAGGGACGAGCAATGATGACTATTTGGCACATGTTTTAGGAACGTCTTCACAGTCATCCTACTGGTTCAATACTCAAATTTTGAGCGCAGATCAAGGTAATGGTGCAGTAGGTTCTACAGCTTCATGGGCAACTACTGGTGATTTGACTGGCATTGCTTCAACCACCTGCGTTACAAGCGCTTTGAAGCAGTCTTTCCTTGTCCCTTCAGCATCTAGTGGGTGGGCGCAGCAGCTTGTTATTGCGAATAGTTCAACAAAAGCTACTACTGTTACGTTGACTGCTTATAGTGCTGATTCTTCCGGTAAGTTAGCTTTGCTCACGAACGCTACATCAACAGTTGCAGCATCGTCTGAAACAACGGTGAATCTTAGTGCTGCGATTCAAGATCAAAATGCTGCATATATTACCCTGACCAGTAGCGTCACGCCTGTTGCCGCTGTTGTTCGTGTCAATCATGTTGATGGTTTGACAGCTAAGGGAATCGACTATGCTAATGCTATAAGCACAACAAGTAAGCAGCAAGTCATTCCAACGGTTGATGGGGCTTCAGCTGTCTCCCTTTCATTGTTTGCAAAAAAGTCTGGCACCGTGAAAGTTTCTTGGATAACGGAGGATGGTTTAGCTGCCGCTAAGACTATTTCAATTGATGCAAACCAAGTTTCACTCACTGATTTAGGATCAATTCCTAGTAAAGCAAAGGCTATTTATATCAATTCGAGTGTTGCTGTAAGTGCATCAGCTGAATTGGATACTTCTCAAAGTGGACAATCTGACTTTGCTCTTATCAACGGACAAAACGGTGCGGAATTACGAGGCTTGACTATTCCAAGTAGTACTTCCGCTAACGTTACTGTTACAAACACTTCTTCGAAAGATATTAGTGCCCGCATTAAAAGCTACAATTCCTCGTCAAAACATGTAGGAACCAAAACTATTACTATTCCAGCACAGTCAAGTGTGATGCTTAGTAGTAGTTCCTTAGGGGATTCGGTTGCAGCTATTACTGCTCAGCGAATTGGAACAGATTCTCAAGAGGATGAAGAGGGCACAAATGTTGAAGAGGGCTCTATTGTGCTGGGTGCAACATTGTCAAATTCGTCTTTGAATGATGCAGATACTCGTGCGATAACGGCTTTAGAATCTACCTCATTGCAGCCGTCTGTCACAAGAATCAATACTAGTTTCAGCAATTCACTCGTTAACTAGTAGACACCACAATAGAATATTGTATAAAAGGTGATATTGTTAGATTCATCTGGTCGACCGTTGGCTGTGGTCTGCCGACTAACAGCTAACGGTTATAAGAGGGATCAATGTCTTCAGGATTGTAACCACTTAGCTCAGAAAGTTGGCGGACAATTTCGTCTCGCACATACAATTCCAAATCTAAGCGTGAATGTGAACGAGATTCAATGGGCAACCTGTACAGCACAATACGTGCGGGGATTGAATGACGGGCTGGAAAGCTTTGTGACAGCGCTACTGTAGCTTCTTCCCACACAAGGGGAGAAGAGGGGGGTACATCTTCAACTGCACACTGCACGCCTTGGAGGAGCTCAGGCCATGCGCGTTGAAGGCGTCTCAACTGTGCTGCAACAAGGTTGTCGAATATCCCTGAATGTGTTCTGAATCGAGGTAATCGGAGACCGTACAGGGGTTGGCGTATTCCGCGCCCATGCCGGTCACGGTATCTACGCTGATTCCATGGAACGATTGAAGAGTCAAAGTTTGAAGGTTGATTCTGCGAAACTTCATGGTTCTTAGATGATCCTAGTGACTCGACCTTGTTACTCATGGTTTTAGCATAGCGTGTTGTTTGAATTAGCGTATTTTGTGAGTTTGTGTGTGCTCTATTTGTGGTGCGGCATCCGTTAGAATAGAAAGATAAAAGATAACGATCCAAGGAGTTACAGAAGGGGCCATATATGGGTGCTGATATTCCGTTGTGGTCTGAGCTAAATTATGAGCACCTGTGCAATGGGGCATTGGCTGTTGCTTTTGACTTAGACGGTACTTTAGCCCAGTCAAAGCAACCAATGAGGAGTGATACTGCGCAGCTTCTCAGTGAGATGACATATCGTTTCCCTGTGGCAATTGTTTCTGGCGGTCGCTACGAATTAGTTGAAAGTCAAATATTGGATGTAATTGGTCAGAGTGCTAATCTGCGTAATTTACATCTCATGCCGACCACTGGAACACGATATTATTCTTGGGATGGTGTGCGGTGGAGACTCCAGTATGAAATCAATATCAAGCTGGAAGATAAGCGTGCTGCTTATTCCTCTATTGAGAAGCATGCTCGTGATATGGGTTTTTGGTATGAGAATGTGTGGGGTAAGCGTATTGAAGATCGTGGCAGTCAAATAACGTTTTCTGCTCTTGGTCAACAAGCTCCCCTCGATAAGAAAGAAGAGTGGGATCCAACTGGTGAACGTCGTAAAGCGTTAGCTGCTGCCATTGCTGAGGATTTACCCCATCTTGCTGTGCATGTAGGTGGAGCTACGAGTATCGATATTTCGGATAAAGGGATAGATAAAGGTTATGCAATGCACATGCTTTCCTCAATTCTCAATGTTGCGATCGATTCTATTATTTTTGTTGGTGATCGCATGGGGATTGAGGGGAATGATTATCCCGCTATTCGAGAAGGTGCTCGTCCTGTTCGTGTAACTAAACCAGACGATACTAGGCAGGTTATGCAGTTCATTCTTAATCATACGAGTGGGAATTTTTGTATTGATTCTTTGAATCATCGTGTTTATAAGCATGGTCTAGATTGCAACCTCACTCCTACTGAATATGATTTATTCATCACCCTATATTCCAATGCAAATCGAGATTTAGACCGTGATTGGATTCTTGAACGTGCATGGGGCTATGACTCTGCTGGTGACACGCATATGCTCAGTACGCAGGTACAACGTTTGCGCTCTAAAATTGAGGACGAGCCGCAAGCTCCTGCGTATATTACAACGGTGCGCTCTGTGGGGTATCGTTTCACGCTGTAGAAATATTTGTTTCATTTACTAGTTCGTATATTCGCTTATTTTGTGTAGTACATTCGTCTATTTATCCACATAAATTGAAAATCCTTGATACTTTGAGCGTGCGAGTTATTTTCGGTATATGATGAATACTTGGAAAAATTTTTGGATGTACATTCTCTTTCTTTTATTACCTCGTGGATGCGCTGGCTGTGATTATCCAGATGAAATTTTGTGTGGCGATTGTTCGGTTTTATTTAAGCGTTTTCATTCCCAGAAGCTGTATTCTCGTGCACCAACTTCTGCACGAGTCTTTTCCTGCACTCTGTATGAAGGATATGCTCGTCATGCTATTCTTGCATGGAAAGATCATGATGATGAAGAATTAACGTCGTTTCTCTGTGAATTTTTGTGCGATACGCTTCACAATTACTTTCATAGAACGAGTATTCCAGCACTTGAAAGCTTTGAAAGTAATCAGCATATTTGCGTTATTCCTGTTCCGTCGTCTCCATCATCTATTCGTAAACGTGGCCGATGGCAAGTCTTGCCTCTTGCTAGAGCGATTGCTCAAGAGCTAAACAATATGGGCTATAGCGCTTCTATGATTCCTGCTTTGAAGGTTAAAAGTGCTTTCCTAATTTTTGTGGACAGAATATTGCTATTTAAGTTATCTCAGCCAGACTCGAATCAGGGGAGGGCGGTATGGCACAAATTCACCCGTCGCAAATCTGTTCAGCTTTCGGGGCGCCAGCGTGTAAATCGTTTACAAGGCCGTTTACGATACTCAAGGAAAATACCTGATAACAGTCTCATTATCCTCGTCGATGATATTATGACCACTGGTTCAACTCTTCGGGCGTGTGACCGCTTTTTGAAAGAAAAGGTTTCGAAACGCATATGTGCAGCATTTACCTTGGCTTATGTAGAAAATCCTGAGCTTCTTGATTAGCATTGACGTAATTTATTGTGCCTTAACAATAGGCATTTCATCCCATCGTGTGGTGCAGCGAGGAGAGAGGAACTCTCTTCTCATGGTCCATTGAGCTCCAGTATCTGCGTTATTGCGGCCGTTACCTCGAATGCCTCCATAGCCGATTCCAACATGGAATGGGCCAAATTTTTGAGAAACTTTTTCGAGCACATCTCCGACATTATTATCGTCGCGTTTTGCCTCAAAACCTTCGAGAGTGCAGAAGTTGTCTGCTTTGCATAAATCCATAAGAATTACACCTGCACGGGCATAATGAACATTTGTATTGATTTTTCCTTGCAGCGCTTTGCACGCAGCGCGAGTAATAGTAAGAGGATCGTCGGTAGGAGTGTCGAGATGCACTGCAGACCAGATACGTGATTTTTCTGTTGCAGGCGCATAATGACTTGTTGAGCAGAAAACAGCGACTGTTGAGCATAAGCCTTTTTGCCTACGCAATCTGCGCACAGTTTTCTGTGCATAAACGCTCAATGCTTGGCATAAAGTGTTGTAATCGTTAATAGGCTTAGAGAACATGCGAGAACACATTATTTGTGTGCTTCTCTCACCTTGCGACGCATCAGAATCTTCAGGAATGCATGAAATCCCGTTGAGCTCAAGTACTGTTCGTTGGAGGAGTACAGAGTATTGATGGCGAATTTCTACTGGATTTGCATCTCGTAGGTTAGCTGCTGTAGCAATTCCGGTGCTCATAAGTTTGGGCGTTAAGTGGCGTCCAACACCCCAGATTTTTCCGACCGGAATTGATTGAAGAATATCTTCATTTGTATTGTGGGTTGCTTGTTCCCATGACATAACTCCACGCGTAAGCGGGTGATCTTTAGACCAGTGGTTTGTCACTTTCGCCAGAGTCTTCGTGGGGGCAATACCAATAGAAATAGGTATTCCTATTCCTTTGAGTACAGCATGGCGCATGCTGCTTGCTATTTTGCGTGTAGTGATGTCATCATAAGGGGAGTGGAGAAAACACTCATCAATGGAGTACACCTCTTGGTGAGGTAAATATGTCTCTAAAATAGACATCATGCGCCTGGAAAGACTTGCGTAGAGCTCATAGTTTGAGCTGCGGGCTACAACATTGTTGCGATGAGCAAATTCGCGAATCTTGAACCACGGAACGCCCTCTGAAATCCCTAAGGCCTTTGCTTCTGCGCTGCGGGCTACAACACATCCATCGTTATTAGAGAGCACAACAACTGGCTTGCCTACAAGGGATGGATCAAACACTCTTTCGCACGAGGCAAAGAAGCTATTCGCATCTGCTAGTACTAAGGAATCTGAGGAAACAGGGGAAGCGGGGAAAATAGAGGAAATAGAAGAAGCAGAGGAATTTGAATGCGTTATCATTGTTCATCATTGAAGTCATTATTCACTACACGTTCTTGAGATTTAGCCTGAATTCGTGGACATTGCCAATGGAAATTTCCTGTTACAACACCCCAAATAGTTAAATCTTCTTCGAAGTACAAGGGAATATCAGGATATGTAGGATTCTCTGGATGAAGCACAGGATTATTGTGTGAATCCATGATTAGACGTTTAACGGTCAACTCACTATTAACAACAGCAATAACAACATCATTTTCTTGGGGGACAAGAGAGCGATCAATCACTAGAATATCTGAATCATATATTCCAGCACCCTCCATTGAATCTCCTGCAACCGTTGCCACAAAAGTGGTATCTGGATGAAGAATAACATTATCGTCGAAAGAAAAGTCTCCACTGAAATAATCTTGAGCTACAGATGGGAAGCCTGCATGTACGGCTTCAAGCGCCATAGGAACTTTCATAACACACTACCTTTCGAACATTTGTTCGAATAGTATTTCAGTTCAGGTAGACAGAAACCCCCTATACGACACGCTATATCGTACAAGGGGTTTGAGGCGAAAGCGTTGAAAATATTAGTTTAGGGGAATAGCTGAACTATGAGAAGCAGAAAACCGTCATGAAGCAATGTGATATTTGGGGAGAATAATTTCAAAATTTACTCCACGGGGATCATCAACAACTTTGACGGATCCGCCGTGTAATCCAGCTGCCCAACGGGCGATAGAAAGACCTAATCCAGTCCCTCCGGACACCGTCCCAGTCCGATTGCCCTGCCCTTTTACATAGCGGCGGAAAATATCGGAGCGAGCTTCTCGGGGTATTTGTGACCCATAGTTAATCACATGTGACACAATTGTGCCATTATTTTGGTCTTCATATGCTTCAATAGTGATTGCTGTACCATCTGCAGAATGTTTAAGCGCGTTGGCAATAATATTTGTAAAGAGCTGATGTAAACGGTCTGGATCACCTTCCATATAGATGGAGTCGGCAATATTAAGCTGGATTGTATGTCCATGGCCACCATCAGCAATTTCTAGGGGCTCAACTACTTCGTCAACGAAGTCATGCACATTGAATCGAGTGATTTCAAGGCTCGCTGCGCCCGCTTCTACTCGTGAAAGGTCAAGGAGGAATGCAATTAGGTCAGAAAGACGTTGCGTTTGATTCAGGATACTTTCAAGATTTGCTGGAGTTGGATCCACAATTCCATCAGCCATATTTTCTACCTGTGCTTGCAAAGCAGAAACAGGAGTTCGTAGTTCGTGACTCACGTTTGCGATAAGGTCTCTGCGCATTTGATCAGCATGCTCAAGTTCTTCTGCCATGGAGTTAAAGCTACGTGCAAGCTGGCCGACTTCATCACTACTGGAAACAGCTGACTTAATACGTACATCGTAATTACCCTCAGCCATAGATTCTGCTGCGTCTCGAATCTCAATAAGTGGAGCAGTAAGGCCACGAGAGAAGAAGTAAGTTACGCCTAGTGCAACGACTAGGGTTAGCGGCATTGCAATCCAGCCACTGAGCTGTGCTTTAAGCAAAAACCATGCACATGCAAAGGCAATAGCTGTGGAAAGAACTATGAGCACACTCAATTCCATTTTGAGTGATGAGAAAAACCCTATAGGGCGGTGAATCGTTCCCTTGAGCCGTTTGGCAGGAGATTGTGACATTCGAGATATCTTTTGGGGGCTAGAAGACTTGGAGGTTTTAGAAGCTTTATCCTTAGAAGTTCTAGATGTCTGAGACATTTGAGAAAAATCTTGGCGAGAGTGATGTGGATTGGTCATGAGTATTTCAGTACAATTCTCTTCGTTTTCATAGAAAAAGCGCCTTGGATCATAAGACCTGAGGCGCTTTCAACATGTGATATTTTATTGTGCTGGTGCAGCAGGTGTTTCGAATGCGTAGCCCACTCCGTGCACTGTGCGAATCATTTCGGGACCGAGCTTGTGTCGCAATGCTTTTACGTGAGAATCCACGGTACGAGTACCTGAAGCGTCAACCCAATCCCACACTTCTTCAAGAAGCTTTTCGCGGGTGAGAACAGACTTTGGCTTACGTGCAAGGGTTGCAAGCAAATCAAACTCAGTAGGAGTCAAATGAACCTCTTCATTATGGAGAGTTACGATGCGCTGAGCTGGATCGATAACGAGGTCGCCAAAATCAAGGATTTTCTCATTTTCGGAGTTTTTAGCGATAACCTTGGCTCGTTCTACTCGGCGCAGCAAAGCTTTACAGCGGGCGATGAGCTCACGCATTGAGAATGGCTTTGTCATGTAGTCGTCTGCGCCTGCACTTAGGCCAATGACCTTGTCAGCTTCGTCATCGCGAGCGGTGAGCATCATAACGGGTACAGGGCGTGCTGCTACGATGCGCTTAGTTGCTTCCAAGCCATCCATAGCAGGCAGCATAACGTCCATAATGACTAAGTCAGGCTTAATCTGTGCGGCTGCCTGAACAGCGCTAACGCCATCGCCAGCCACATGAGCTGCCCAACCTTCTGAAGTTAAACGCTGAGCGATAGCAGTTGCGAGAGTTGGTTCATCCTCAACGACAAGGATAGTGTGCTGAGGTGCACGGCTTGTTGTGTTGTTAATCATATCCGCGTAAATGCTTCCTTACTTGCAATGGCTGACGACGCTTTGCATCATCGCCGCTAGCTATTCTCTGTGCTCTCTGGCTTCAGTAATATAGCGCCAAGAGCTGGAATAGTGAGTCGTTTTGACCAATCACGGTTGTGATAAGGCTCATTGTCCGCTTCAAAACTACCATTATGGATGTCCGAACCACCATATTGAGAGTCGTCGGTACTAAGAATTTCCGTCCAAAGGCCGCCCTGAGGCAGTGGGACCTGATAATCGCTCCAGGCGCTTCCGGAGAAGTTGACAACAACAACGAGAGGGTTCCCCTCAGAATCCAAGCGCATGTAGCTCAGAGTGTTGTGGTCGCTGTCGTCACTGGTAAGCCACTGGAACCCAGCTTGATCATTATCCAGATCCCATAGTTCCTTGTTGTTTTTGTAGATCGTGTTCAAATCGGCAACAAGTTTTTGGACCCCGCGGTGTTCCTGCCAATTGAGGCTGTCCCAATCCACGCTTTCCTTCTCGTTCCACTCGCCATACTGAGCAAGTTCGTTACCCATAAAGGTGAGTTTCTTACCGGGATGGGTCCACTGATAGGCGAAGAGTGCGCGAACACCTGCGAAGCGCTGCCAGTCATCTCCAGGCATGCGGCCAATGAGAGACCCCTTGCCATGCACAACCTCATCATGGGAAATTGGCAGGCAATAGTGCTCTGAATATGCATAGACCATGGAGAATGTGATTTCGTTATGATGCCATTTGCGGTCGATCGGAGGAACTTTGAGATATTCCAAAGTGTCGTGCATCCAGCCCATGTTCCACTTCAGGCCAAATCCCAGACCTCCACTTGAGGTAGGGGCCGTCACGCCTTGCCATGAGGTGGATTCTTCAGCGATCATCATGATGCCGGGATTGTTGCGGTAGCTTGTTGCTGTAACTTCCTTAAGGAAGTCGATCGCTTCAAGGTTCTCGTTGCCACCGTAGATATTTGGATGCCATTGACCATTTTCGCGGCTGTAATCAAGGTAGAGCATAGAAGACACTGCATCAACACGCAGAGCATCCACATGGAATTCACTGAGCCAGTAGCCGGCATTCGCAACAAGGAAGTTGCGCACTTCAGAACGGCCAAAGTTGAAGATATACGTTCCCCAGTCCGGGTGTTCGCCACGGGTCGGGTCTGGATCTTCATACAAAGGGGTGCCATCAAAGCGTGCGAGTGCGAAATCGTCCTTAGGGAAGTGAGCAGGGACCCAATCCATGATCACGCCAATTCCAGCCTGGTGCAGACGGTCGATCAGATACTTCAAATCATCTGTACTGCCGAAGCGTGAATCAGGAGCATAATAACCGGTTACCTGATATCCCCAGGAGCCTGCAAATGGATGCTCGGCCAAAGGCATGAATTCCACATGAGTGAAGCCCATATCCTTAACATAGGTAACGAGTTCTTCTGCGAGCTGGCGATATGTACTGTTCTTCTTCCAGCTGCCAGCATGCACTTCATAAATACTGACCGGACCCGTATGAGCATTGGAAACAGCGCGCTTATGCATCCAATCGGAATCTTCCCATGTGTGTTGAGAATCAACCACTATAGAAGCAGTTTCAGGTGGGATCTGGTGACCGCGCTCAAGAGGATCAGCCTTTTGCTTCCATTCATTATTAGCGTTCAAGATTTCATACTTATAGCGCTCGCCAGCCTTGAGGCCGGGAATAAAGAGTTCCCAAACGCCAGAGGAACCCAATTCACGCATTGCGTGCTGGCGGCCAGACCATGAATTGAAATCGCCTACAACGCGCACCGCGCGGGCATTAGGAGCCCACACAGCAAAGGAAACGCCAGTGATGGCTGTTGAGGAAGTCCCATCAGGGGAGTCCATAGGATCAAGATAGGTGCGAACGTGGGCACCGAGCATGTCCCATAGGCGCTCATGGCGTCCCTCTCCATAGAGATAAATATCGAGTTCGCCTACGGTGGGCAGATAACGGTAAGGATCGTCCTGAGTGATGGAGATGCCGGAAGAGTATGTGGTGCGCACACGATAATCAGGCACAGACCATTGTTTATTCGCAAAATGAGCTGGCACTACAGCAGTGAAAACGCCGTTCCATTCATGATGAGCTTCATATTCCCCGTCCTGCGTAATGATGAAAACTGTGCGGGCAAGGGGTTTGAGCACACGTATAGTGGCGTAAATTGTGTCAGTTTCCTGCTCTGATTCGATCCCGTCAGGAATGTGTGCACCCAGCACTTCGTGAGGGTTGTAGTAGACACCATTGCTGACGTTGTCGAGAGTGGACTGTGATACTGTGAGCGGCTGCACTGCTGCTGTGTCTTCTAATTGACTCATACGCCTAGTCTATGCGGCTTGAGGCTAAAAGTAAAACGATGTCTTAGTCCGTGGCATATGGCATACTGGTTCGGTCTATTTTCAGCTTGAAGGGCGTTATATTTTATGGATTATAAGGTCGGAGATACTGTTGTCTATCCGCGCCACGGTGCAGCACGCGTCGAAGAAATTACAGAGCGTACTCTTCGAGGAGCGACTCGCACATATCTAAAATTATCTGTTTTATCTTCTGACGGTTTAACTATTAATGTTCCAGCTGATGCTGTTGAAGAGGTTGGCGTTCGTGACATTGTGGATGCTGTTGCAGTTGCGAGAGTTTTCGAGATTTTGCGCACTCCAATTGTAGAAGAGAAGACGAATTGGTCTCGCCGCTACAAGTTGAATGTCGAAAAGATTGCGACGGGCGATGTAAATAAGATTGCTGAGGTTGTGCGTGATTTGGCACAACGTGACGACGATGAACATGGCCTTTCCGCTGGTGAGAAGCGTATGCTGAGTCGCGCTCGCAATATTTTGACAGCTGAGATTGCACTGAGTGAGAACATTGATGATGATCAGGCACAGCATCTTTTGGATGTGAACCTTGGATATGAAGATCTTCAACCAGGCGACGAAAAGTTTGATGCGCAAACCCCAGAAGAGCCTGCAAGTGCTACTTTGAAACGTGTTGAAGCTGAGGAAGCGCAGGCTGCTAAAGCTGCTAAGAAAGCTAAGAAGAAGTAGTAGTAGATAGAAATAGTAGATGCTTTAGAGCTTAGAGTTTTACTCTGCACTTTATACTTCGCAAGGCTGAACATCATTATGGTGTTCAGCCTTTGTTTTAGCTTTATTCTAGCGATTCTTGAGAGACGTAATTGCCTTAGCAACTGCCCAAAAGAGCGTGCTGAAGGTTACGATGATGAAGCTCGGCGGCATAGGGAACATCGTTGAAATAACTAATCCCCCCCAGATGCTGATTAAACAAATCACCATAGAAACTAGAATTGCTCGAATTGGAGAATTTGTAAGCATAAGAGCTGTGTCAGCAGGTGTAATTACAAGGGCAAATATCAGTAAAGTTCCAACGGCTGGCACAGCTACTGTAATAACTCCTGCAAGCATCACCATAAAAAGTATGCTCATGGCAGTAATTGGAACGCCTTTAGCGCGGGCAACTTGCTCGTCGAGGGAGCTGTAAAGTAACGGGCGGTAAGCCAGCATTAAAACTAGCAGCAAAATTACATCAAAGATTGCAAAACCGATAAGCTGAGCGTCGGCGATAGTCAAAATGGACCCAAATAGAATCGACTGCATCTGCTGGGATGCACTAGTGGACATGCGGGCAAAGAATAATCCAAGACCTGTTGCAAAAGCAAGTACTGTTCCTGTGGCAATTTCACGCTGAGAAGCTTTTTTACCTAGAGCTCCAATAACGAGTGCGCCGCCTATAGCAAAGATGCCGAGGCCTGCAGAAACTGGTGCACCAAGTAATGCTGCTCCCGTCGCGCCAGGTAATCCAATATGCGCTAAGGAATGTGCTGCAAATGTAGATTGGCGACTGATTGTAAAATACCCTAAGGCTCCTGCAGCAAGCGCAATCAGTAGACCAGCGATAAAAGCGTTAGTCATGAAGGAAGATTGCAAAATAGTGAGCCATTGAGTTTCAAAGGTAAGAGCGCTCATATTTATTTCTCGCTTATTTCTTGCACTATGTGGATTATTCTTCAGAAGTTCTCGAAGAAGTATTTTCGGATGCTGTTTGATTGGATTCTGCTTGAGGAGTATCGATGCAATCACTCGGAGTATGGGTGTGGAATGCTGCGACTTCTGATACATCATGAGTATCGTGTAAGGTGCGGTTCGGTGGTTCTACTGCAGAATTATGTGTAACAAACATATCACCTTGCGGGGTGGTAATAACTTCAATACTTGTGCCATAGAGATGTGTAAGGAGTTCGGAATTCATAACCGAGTCCATCTCAGAATAATGAGGGTGCCCGTCGAGTAGATAAATCGCGCCGGTCAGGATTGGCAAAAGCATATTTAGATCATGTGAAACAACCTGAATAGTCATATTCATTTCACGATTGAGCTGCGTTAAGAGTTCAACGAGCGAACTCTGGCTTGGAAGATCGAGATTTGCCAGTGGTTCATCAAGAAGAAGTAATTCTGGCTTGCTCACAAGGGCTTGTGCAATGGCTGTGCGCTGGCGCTGCCCTCCTGAAAGATCAGAGAGACGTTTGCGGGATTGTTCTTTCAAACCCACGAATTCTAGAGTTTCCTGAACACTTTGCTTTTCTTGACGAGTAGTTATATGAAAGCCAAATTTTGTACCGGTCAGACCAAGAAGCACAGATTGCTCCACGGTGATATTGGCGTCACCAACAGAGTTGTAGCTTTGTGGAACGTACCCGATTCTACTATTTGCTTCACCGGCTGGCTTGCCGAGTACTGTAACATGCCCAGTTGCAAGAGGGAGGAGCCCTAGCTCAACGAAAAGCATAGTGGTCTTTCCTGTGCCATTAGTGCCGACAATAGCTGTAACTGATCCGCGGGGAATAGCAAAATTACCGTTCTCCCAGATTATTTTTCCCCCACGTTTTACAGCTGCGTTGTCAAAAATAATGCATGAATCATTAGCTGGGGAATTAGCTTGGGAGTCAACCACAACTCATCTCCTCATAACAGTCAAAGGCACACGTATACGAATTTACGCAAAGAATTTGTTTATAAAGAACAATTCTCAATATATCTGATTGTATGGTTATGTGTGTACCGCAGCTGGTTCTATTCGCTCTCTGACCCAGCGGATTGATTAAGAGCAGTTTCAAAGTCGCTTATCAAAGCTGTAATCCAGTCAGCCAGAGTCTTATAGTTGCTGGGCATTTGTTCCGATACATCTACAACAGGAACATCGGATTTTCCAGCAGTTCCGGTTAATAAATTAGTAGTATCAGAAGCCTCTTGGCTATTGTTGATAAGTAAGTCAGCCTTATGATTTTCAATCAATGCTTGGAATTTTTGTAAGTCTGAAGAAGAAGGTTCAGAATCATTATTGCTTGCGTTGGAATAGCCTTCAGGAGTGACATCTTCCATTCCAAGATCTTCTGCTAAATAATATGCAACGCTTTCAGTTGCTGCATAAGTGGTATCCGAGTGGTCAGTCTTAAACTGTGCAATAGTCTTATCGAGAGTTGCTTCTTCAGTTTTCCAAGCAGTTAAAAGCTTTGTGAAATACTTCTTTTTACTTGGTTTTGCTTTAGCATATGCTTCTGTGATTGATTTTGCCACATTTGAGCGAGTATCTTTGGAGAACCACAAGTGGGCATTATCGCCAGTTGAAGCTCCCATAATTGACGCAGCGTTGATAGTTGACTGAGCGTTTGTTTTGGTCTTCGTGGCCCATGCATCATAGCCTGCGCCATTAACGATGAGGATATCTGCTTTTTCGATATTGGCTATATCTGCAGTAGTTGCTTCGTAATCATGCGCCTCAACAGCAGTGGAATTGATAATAGAAGTTACTGCGACTTCATCTCCTCCCAGTTCAGCAGCTAGAGACCCCCACTGATTAACAGAGGCTACCACTGTGAGTTTGGAGGATTCGCTTGAATTTGAGCTTGAGCTTGAGCTCGACGAGGAAGATGTGCCTGTGCTACTTGAGTTACTCGTTGAATTGCTGGAGGATTGAGAGCTGCCGCAAGCCCCTGCAAATCCGAGTACTACGCAACAGACAACTGCAACAATTGAGTGAGTTGCGTTCTTGACGAGTTTAGACATGTGTCACTCCCTCTAAAAATCTCCTATGTATAACAATAACTCATGGATATGGTGAAAAATGTGTTGAGAGTGCAGGGTAGTATTCATATGCCTGCGGTATTTGCTGAATACGAAAATTACAGACGCCTACGAAGTTCAGAGAAAACGATATAGAAGGATTCTAATGAGCAAGCCACCTTTGATTTTAGACGGAAAAGTCACGGCTGCTGCAATTAAAGCAGATTTGACTAAGCGCGTTGAAGAATTGAAGAAAAAAGGTGTCGCTCTTGGTCTTGGAACTTTGCTTGTTGGCGATGATGCCGGCTCTCAGAAATATGTTGCAGGAAAGCACAAAGATTGTAGTGAAGTTGGCATTGAATCTATCCGCTATGATTTACCGGAAACTGCAACGCAAGAAGAAGTCATTGAGATTATTGAGAAAATGAACAATGACCCCACATGTACTGCTTTTATCGTTCAGCTTCCCCTGCCGGAGCATTTGGATGCAAACGTGATTATCGATCGCGTAGATCCAGCAAAAGACGCTGATGGTATGCATCCGTATAATCTTGGAAAACTCGTTCTGCATACCGATGGAATTACAGGAGTTCCTATGCCGTGTACTCCTCGCGGAATTCTTGAGTTACTTGATGATTATGGTATCGATTTAACGGGCAAAGATGTGTGTGTGCTCGGCCGTGGAATTACCATTGGGCGCACAATGGGTATGCTACTTACAACTCGTGGTGTAGACGCAACTGTGACACTTTGCCATTCTCGAACGCAAAATATTGAGGAGAAAATTGCTGCGGCTGATGTCGTTATTGCGGCAATGGGACAAGCATATTTTGTTAAGCCGGAAATGATTAAAGATGGCGTTGTACTCGTAGATGTCGGAGTCTCTCGGATTTATGACGAAGAAGCTGGCAGATGGCGTGTACGCGGAGATATCGATCCTAGCTGCTACGAGAAATGCTCTGCATATAGTCCAAATCCAGGGGGAGTAGGCCCTATGACTCGGGCGATGTTGCTGCGAAATGTGGTAGATGCTGCTGAGAGAATGAGCCAGCGCGTTTAATTAAGGTTTTGACTAGGCGTGTCGCTATCATTAAATCCATCTGTGCCCATAAGGCACGAATAATTTAATAACGATTCTATTCATCCACTCAAGAAAAACTATAAATGACAGATAACAACGCAGAAATCCAGAAGGTAGCTATTAACGATATCGGCTCCGAAGAGGATTTCATCAAGGCAGTCGATTCAACCATCAAGAACTTTGATGATGGTGATTTGGTTGAAGGTACCGTCGTAAAGATTGATCACGACGAAGTTCTTCTCGATATCGGCTACAAGACTGAAGGTGTTATTCCTTCCCGTGAACTTTCCATTAAGAAAGACGTTGATCCAGACGATGTTGTCGAAGTAGGCGACACTGTAGAAGCACTTGTCATCACCAAGGAAGACAAGGAAGGACGTCTTATTCTGTCCAAGAAGCGTGCTCAGTATGAGCGTGCTTGGGGCGACGTTGAGAAGATTAAGGAATCTGACGGCGTTGTTGAGGGTACTGTTATCGAAGCTGTTAAGGGTGGTCTCATCGTTGACATCGGTCTTCGTGGCTTCCTTCCTGCATCTCTCGTTGAAATGCGTCGTGTACGTGATTTGGCTCCTTACATCGGCCAGAAGATTCAGGCTAAGATTCTTGAGCTTGATAAGAACCGTAATAATGTTGTTCTTTCCCGCCGCCAGTATCTTGAGGAGACCCAGTCTGAAGTTCGTGGGACCTTCCTCTCTCAGCTCAAGAAGGGTCAGATTCGTGAAGGCGTTATCAGCTCTATCGTTAACTTCGGCGCATTCGTCGATCTCGGTGGTGTTGACGGTTTGATTCACGTTTCCGAGCTCTCTTGGAAGCACATTGATCACCCAAGTGAAGTGGTTAAGGTTGGCGACAAGGTCACCGTTGAGGTTCTCGACGTTGATCTCGATCGCGAACGTATTTCCCTCTCTCTCAAGGCAACTCAGGAAGATCCATGGCAGCGCTTCGCACGCACTCATGTTCCTGGACAGATTGTCAAGGGCAAGGTCACTAAGATTGTTCAGTTCGGTGTGTTCATCTCCGTAGATGATGGCATCGAGGGCCTTGTACACATTTCTGAGTTGGCAAACCGCCACGTAGAAAACCCAGAGACTGTTGTAAAGCCAGGCGAAGAAGTATTCGTGAAGGTTCTCGACGTTGATTTCGATCGTCGTCGTATTTCCCTCTCTCTCAAGCAGGCAACCGAATCTGTCGATCCATCTTCCGAAGATTTCGATCCAGCACTCTACGGTATGCCAGCAGAGTATGACGAGAATGGTAACTACAAGTATCCTGAAGGCTTCGATCCAGAAACCAATGAGTGGATTGAAGGCTTCGAGCAGCAGCGCGAAGAGTGGGAAGCTCAGTATGCAGCAGCTCACGACTTGTGGGAAGCTCACAAGGAATTCGCAGCTAAGGAACTTGCAGCAGCAGCAGAATCTGCAGCTCAGGACGGTCAGTCCGCAGCTGAAGCAGCACCAGCAGCAGAAGAAGCAACAAACTATTCTTCCGCAACAACTGCTGAAGGTACTCTTGCTGCTGACGATCAGCTTGCAGCATTGCGTGAACAGCTCCTCAGCGAAAAGAACTAATGCATAGATACGTATTACCGTATTACATAATGAAGTTCTTATAAGCTGATTCAGCTTTTTTGACATTGGGCTCTTTGCATCTTCGGGTGTGAAGAGCCTTTTGTTATGATTACACCCATGCATGATTTTTTGCGAGTAGCGCTCACAGGGGGAATAGCAGCGGGAAAATCTACTGTAAGTGAGCATCTCATTGATCAAGGCTTTGATGTTATTGACTATGACGAAATATCGCGTGAGATTGTGCGCCCTAACAGTAAAATATTGCAACGTGTTGCAAATCTTTTTGGTGAAAAAGCACTTACACAAGATGGTCAGCTCAATCGTCAGTGGCTGGCAGATAATGTATTCAATAACAAATTGCAATTGCAAAAACTTAACAATATTATGCATCCAGCAATCTATGAAATTGCGGCTCAACGTGATGCTGAATTGTGTAAGGCTGGTAGAGAGATAGTTTTTCATGATATTCCGCTACTTGCGGCAACTGCTGATATTGCTCAGAGAGTTGGCCTTATATTCAACCACATAATCACCGTTGAGGCTCCAGATGGAATTCGTATTAAACGTATGATGAAAACGCGCAATATGACCGTTGCACAAGCACAATCTCGCATAAACTCCCAATCTTCTCAAATTGACCGAGAACGGATCGCTGATGTGGTAATCAGCTCTGAGCAATCGGTTGAAGATATGCTCTGTGAGGTTGATAAATACGTTAATAGTTGGCTCAAAGCCAAAAAAGCAGAGTAAGAACCAATTCAAGTATTTTTGATAGAGCCCGCACTCTAGGATGAAGCGTATGGGTTTTAATGGAATTGAACGGATAGATAAGCCTTTTGTTGTTAAATCGCCGTATAAGCCTTCTGGAGATCAGCCGCAAGCAATTGAAGAATTAGCTCAGCGCATTGAAAATGGTGAAAGCGATGTTGTGCTCATGGGTGCAACAGGTACAGGCAAAACAGCAACAACAGCTTGGCTTATTGAACGATTGCAGCGCCCAACATTGATTTTAGAGCCCAATAAAACTCTAGCTGCTCAATTATGCGCAGAGTTTCGTGAGCTTATGCCAGATAACGCCGTGAACTATTTTGTGTCATACTATGACTACTATCAGCCAGAAGCGTATATTCCTCAAACAGATACCTTTATTGAAAAAGATTCTTCTATCAACGACGATGTTGAACGTTTGCGCCATGCTGCGACTGCTTCGCTCCTTACGCGCCGTGATTGCGTAGTAGTTGCAACAGTTTCGTGTATTTATGGTTTAGGTACTCCTGAAGAATATGCCGGAAATATGCTGTTTCTGCATGAAGGAATGGAGATGGATCGCAATGATTTGTTGCGAACATTCGTAGATATGCAGTATAAGCGCAACGATATTGCTTTTACTCGTGGAACTTTTCGTGTGCGTGGTGACACAGTTGAAATTATTCCTGTGTATGAAGAGCTAGCTGTACGAATAGAGTTCTTTGGTGATGAGATTGACCGTATTACAACGCTTCACCCTCTTACAGGCGATGTAATTTCACATGAAGAATCAGTTCATGTTTTCCCGGCAACACATTATGTTGCAGGCCCTGAGCGTTTGAATCGCGCGATGAAAACTATCCAAGCTGAGTTAGACGAGCGTGTGGCGCAATTGCGTAAGCAAAATAAGGAACTTGAAGCGCAGCGTCTTACTATGCGCACAACATATGATTTAGAAATGCTTGCTCAGTTGGGTACGTGTTCTGGAGTGGAAAACTATTCGCGGCATTTTGATGGGCGTGAACCTGGAACTCCTCCGCATACTCTACTGGACTTTTTCCCAGATGATTTTCTTCTCGTTATTGACGAGTCACATGTTACTGTCCCACAAGTCGGTGCTATGTATGAGGGTGACGCAAGCCGTAAACGTACTTTGGTAGAGCATGGTTTTCGTCTTCCGAGTGCTATGGATAATCGTCCTCTCAAGTGGGATGAATTCCTCACTCATATCGGTCAGACAGTGTATCTTTCTGCAACTCCAGGCGATTATGAGATGAATCTTTCTGATGGAGTAGTAGAGCAGATTATTCGTCCTACGGGATTACTTGATCCACAGATTGATGTGCGTCCGGTTGAAGGTCAAGTTGATGACTTACTTGGGGAGATTAAAGATCGCGTTGCGAAACATGAGCGTGTACTTGTTACCACACTGACGAAGAAAATGGCAGAAGATTTGACTGCTTATTTGTTAGAGCGAGATATCAAAGTGGAGTATTTGCACTCCGATGTAGACACATTGCGTCGCGTTGAGCTATTGCGAGAATTGCGCGAAGGCAAGATTGACATAATTGTGGGTATTAACCTATTGCGAGAAGGCCTTGATTTACCAGAGGTTTCACTTGTTGCGATTTTGGACGCTGACAAAGAAGGATTCTTGCGTTCATACCGTTCCCTTATTCAGACTATTGGACGAGCTGCGCGTAACGTTTCCGGCACGGTGATTATGTATGCAGATGATCGTACAGATTCCATGAATAAGGCGATTGAGGAGACGGAACGTCGCAGAGCAAAGCAAATTGCATACAACAAAGAGCACGGCATTGACCCGAAACCACTGATTAAGAAAATTAGTGATGTAAACGATATGCTTGCTAAAGAAGATGTAGATACGCAAGAGCTTCTTGAGGGTGGGTATCGCAACGCTGGTAAAGCTGGTAATTCTCATTTGGGCATTCCTACTCTTAATGAGCAAGAGGCTGATAAACGTCACCAGAAGTTGATGGAGGCAGGTTTACCCGCACAAGATTTGGCTAATCTTATCCGTCAGCTTAGCGACCAAATGCACACGGCTGCAGAACAACTTCAGTTTGAGTTGGCTGCACGATTACGTGATGAGATTCAGGATTTGAAGAAAGAACTTAGACAAATGACCAAGCAATAAGAATTGCTGAAAAGTAGATTTTGCCAGAGAGATAGAAATAAAGATAAGGATAGAGTAGAAGTATGCACGAGCTACCCGTACCTTTTATGGTTGTAACACTTATTGTGCTTGCGATTTTCTTCGCAGTAGATTTGGTGCTTATTGGCCGTAAGCCGCATATTCCCAGCACAAAGGAATGCATACAGCACATTGGATTTTTTGTTGTGATGGCGTTAATTTTTGGTGCAATTCTGTGGTTCGTGGGTGGTTCGAAGCCTGCTATTGAGTTTTACTCAGGTTGGTTAACCGAATATTCGCTGAGTATTGATAATCTTTTTGTCTTTGTTATTATCATGTCAAATTTTGCTGTCCCGAAGAATTTGCAAAAGTTCGTACTCAGCGTTGGTATTACGATTGCATTGGTCTTACGAGGTATCTTTATTCTCCTTGGATCAGCAATTATTACACGATTCACGTGGGTATTCTTTATTTTTGGTGCGTTCTTAATTTATACAGCTTTCGGCTTGCTTAAAGGCGATAGCGATGATGATGAGTATAAAGAAAATATTCTGATTACATGGATGCGCAAAGTTGTTCCCGTTACCAATGAATACGATGGGGAACGTTTACGAACAGTAAAGAATGGTGTTAAATATTTCACTCCTATGCTGATTGTTTTTGTGGCGATTGGTACCACGGATGTGATGTTTGCATTTGACTCGATTCCGGCAATCTTTGGCTTAACAAAAGATCCGTTCATCGTGTTTACGGGCAATGTCTTCGCGTTGCTAGGCTTACAGCAGTTGTATTTCTTGCTTGGTGAAATGCTCGATAGGCTCGTATATTTGCCTATTGGTCTTTCTGTAGTTCTTGGGTTTATCGGTATTAAGTTGATTCTTGAGGCTCTGCATAGCAATACTCTTCCCTTTATCAATGGGGGAGCTAATATTACGGCCGTTCCAGAAATCCCGACATGGCTTTCTTTGGTTGTTATTGTGTGCGCAATTGGCGGCTCAGCTGCGGCAAGTTTGCTTAAAACGCCACGTAAGTAACAGCATTGCCCACAGTCGCATATTGTGGGTAAGCTAAGAACTGTGAAAGTACGGGAATAATCCCGTTCCTACTAGAAAGAAACAGGCAGGCATTCATGCGCAAGGCTAAGATTGTCGATACCATTGGTCCAGCTTCATCTTCCCTCGAAACTCTTGAGAAGATTATCAATGCTGGTATGAACGTTGCACGTATCAACCGTTCTCATGGTACTTTCGAAGAGCATATGAACGTTTACAACAACGTTCGTCAGGCAGCTAAGAATACTGGCAAGAACGTTGCAGTATTGGTTGATCTTCAGGGACCAAAGATTCGCTGTGGTTGGGTTGAAGAAAACGCTGATGGTGATGACAAGGTTTGGCTCGATGAGGGTCAAGAATTCGTTATTACTACCGATGAAGTAACTGGTAACAAAGAGCGTGTTTCCACTACTTTCAAGGGTCTCCCAGGGGATTGCCACGTAGGCGATCCAATCTTGATTGATGACGGTAAGGTTCGCCTTGAAGTCACTAAGGTCGAGGGCAACGACGTTTACACTAAGGTTCTCGTTGCTGGACCAGTATCCTCTCACAAGGGCATCAACTTGCCTGGTGTTGCAGTGTCTGTTCCTGCTTTGTCCGAGAAGGATGAAGAAGATCTTCGCTGGGGCATCCAGACTGGCGCTGACATTATCGCAATGTCCTTCGTCCGCTTTGGTAGCGATATTGAGCGTGCTCACCAGATTATGGATGAAGAAGGTCGCCGTATTCCAGTTGTAGCAAAGATTGAAAAGCCACAGGCTGTTGAGAACCTTGAGGATATTGTCAAGGCATTCGATGGCATTATGGTTGCTCGTGGCGATATGGCTGTGGAAATGCCATTTGAGCAGGTTCCACTTATTACCAAGCGCTGCATTGAGCTCGCTCGTGCATATGGCAAGCCAGTTATCGTTGCAACTGAGGTTTTGGGCTCCATGGTTCATTCACCGGTTCCAAGCCGTGCAGAAGCATCTGACTGCGCAAATGCAGTTCTTGATGGTACCGACGCAACCATGACTTCTAACGAAACCGCTGTTGGCGATTATCCAGTAGTCGTAGTAGACACCATGGCATGCATTTCTGAGTATGCTTCTACCAATGGTTACGACCGTATTCCAGCAATCCGCGACGAAGTATTCAACACTTCTGCAGCAATGGCATCTGCAGCAGTTGAGCTTGCAGATAAGACCAGCGCTAAGGCAATTGTTGCATTCTCTTCCACTGGCAACACTGTTCATCGTGTATCTGCAGAGCGTCCAGTAGCTCCTATCTACGGCTTGACCGTAAACGAGCACACTAAGTGCTGGCTCGGTTTGAGCTGGGGCACTGAGGCATTCTTGCTTGATCAGGATTATCATGGCTTGAAGCGTGATGAGCTCATGACTCTTGCAGATAAGACTCTTAAGGCAGAAGGAAAGCTTGAAGATGGCGACGTCGTAGTAATCCTCGCATCTGCTCCTTCCAGCACTGAACCAGGTGCAACAGATTCTGTTTACCTCCACACCGTAGGTGCACGCGACTAATTTTTATTTTGCAAAAGTAATCCCCCTCACCAATTGGAGAGGGGGATTATTCGTTTTATAGGAGTGGTAACTTCTTGTAGTTGGTTGTAGGATCTAGGAAATCAATTTCTAGAATTTTTGTATTTTACAGTCTTGTATGCAATCTTATAGTTTTATAGCTGTTTATAGTTTTTGACTGAGCTGACGAGTGTGCTCATTTAAGATTGCAATAATTGATTTTGCATCTACGATAATACCGCCAAGAGCCATTTCATAAGCATCATTAAGTGGAATAAGACGTGCTGTGGATGAAGGAGACTCAGGGCTTATAACTCCACGCTCAGTGAGTGATAATCCTGTGGCGCGATAAATCGCTGTATGCTGTGTGGAGAAGCTTGGGGTATTGATAAAGCGAACAACCTCAGAGAAGTTTTCTGCTTCATAGCCAGCCTCATCACGCAACTTGATAGCCGCCACTTCAAGAGGTTTTTCATTATGCGTTGCGTGTCCTGCAGGAATTTCCAAAGTCCACATGCGGTTTGGAACTCGATACTGTTCAATCAAAATAATCTCATTATTGGCTGTAATAGGGAGCACTGCAATAGTATCTCCATCGTTTTCACGCAGAATATTACGTGTAAAAATCCCCACTTCTTTGTTAGACAGAGTCACGCGGTCAATATCAAAATAATGAGCTGAAAACACTTCCTCACGGCTAACTTCGCGAACTGGGGCAGGACGCCACGGATCAAATTCACGATATGTTTTCTCAGCCATAGTCAACTCCTTTGTTTGCAACGACTTTACTCTCATACTACTCAAATTCATTCGAACACGTAACGAGATCTTGTTAAAAGCGTTTCAAAACACACCGAGTGGCATCAATCGCAGATTTGTAGTAACCTCTCTCAGGAGGCCCCGGTATCCCAATTGGTAGAGGAGACAGCCTCAAAATCTGTACAGTGTGGGTTCGAGTCCCACCCGGGGCACTTTTAATGCGTGAACATCTAGCGGAGTTGGTAGTTTGAGTTCTCTCGGAAAGAAGGTACGCAATGAGTCAAAATCAAGTTTCTCGCACAGTTGTTGTTGCCGAAGATGAAGCTCTTAACCGCATGGATATTGTTGAATCTTTGAATGAAGGCGGTTACAAGGTTATCGGTGAAGCTGCTAATGGGCAAGAAGCGGTTGATTTGGTTCGAGAGTTACATCCAGATGTGGTTGTGATGGACATTAAGATGCCTATAAAAGATGGCATTACTGCTGCGCGTGAAATCAATGACGAGTTTATTGCTCCAGTTGTGATGCTCACTGCTTTTTCACAGAAAGATTTTGTCGCTGAAGCAATTGATACAGGTGTTATGGCGTATGTTGTTAAGCCATTCGTTCCAGATAGACTTTTCCCTGCATTAGATGTTGCCTTCGGCCGCTTCGAACAGATGAAGGCGCTGCGTAATCGTCTGAGCGAAATTCCTAGTGACTCCAATGATGCAGCTTCAGGTGAAGATAATTCTGAAGAACTCGCAGCTTTGCGTGAACAGGTAGCAGATCTTAAGGGGCGTTTAGAGTCTCGTAAGCACGTGGATCGTGCCAAGGGGCTACTAATGGAGCATATGGGGCTAACTGAGCAAGAAGCATTCCGATGGATTCAGAAAACCTCTATGGATCGCCGTTTAACTATGCTTGAAGTAGCTGATGCAGTTATTTCACAGGTTGAGGGAGATAAAGACTAGGCAGTCATAACCTCCATACACTCACATAAGATGTGTGTATGGCTCATACTTCGAATACAAATGTTGAAGGCGCTCAAAATCAAGGGCGCCTTCTTGTTGTTGATGGACATTCTTTAGCTTTTCGCGCGTATTTTGCCCTTCCTGCTGATAGTTTCAGTACATCGAATGGCCAGGCAACGAATGCTATTTACGGTTTTGCAACGATGCTGGCTCAGGTGCTTCATGACGAAAAACCTACTCACTTGGCAGTAGCATTTGATGTTAAAGGTGGAACATTCCGTAATGAGATGCTTCCGCAATATAAAGGTACTCGCGATGCCGCTCCAGAAGATTTATTGAGCCAACTTCCTTTGATTCAAGAATTGCTTCATGCTCTTGATATTTCCTATGTCGAGAAACCAGGATTCGAGGGCGATGACATAATAGCAACCTTGGCGACTATGGGAGCTAATGCGGGTTTTGAAACTTTCGTGCTCTCCGGAGACCGCGATGCTTTTCAGCTTGTTGACGATCGAATTACGGTGTTGTATCCCGGTCACCATTTCAAAGATTTGAAACATATGACGCCCGAAGCTGTTTTTGAGAAATATAAAGTAACTCCTCAGCAGTACCCAGATTTGGCCGCAATGCGTGGCGAAACTGCTGATAATATTCCTGGCGTGCCTGGGGTCGGTGACGGTTATGCAGCAAAGTGGATTGCAGAGTATGGCGGTTTACAAGGCATTATTGAGCATATTGACGAAATTAAAGGTAAAAAGGGTGAAGCGCTTCGTGAGAATATTGAGCAAGTCAAGCTGAATCGTAAAGTGAACGCACTTGTGCGTGATGTTGAGATGAATGTGACGCTTGATGAATTAAAGCTTCATGCTCCCGATGCTCATGCAGTTGATGAGATTTTTACGTCACTCCAATTTGGTGCTCGCACAAAAAATCGCATCCTTTCCGCAATGCAAGCAGGGGTGGATTCTAAGGGTTCCGTTGGGGAAGAGGCATTAGCCCAGGCGGGAGATCCTGTTGGTGGCAATGCTCATATTGAAACGGTTACAGAACTCGCTACGTATGCTGGAAGTATCTCAGATTCAGGTGATGAAGCTCGATTGACTGATTTGGCCTATTTGGCTGATGTAGTAAGAAGTTGGTTTGATAAGTACATATCGCAGCCTCATTTGCCATGGTCGCTTGTTGTTGTAGGTAAATCTCAACCTGGGAATTCCAGTGCAAAGACTCTTGTTATCCGTGCAGGTAATGAACATGGAAATTCGCTCGTTATATCTGCTACAGATGTGCTTGAGAATGAGCTGATGCAGCAAGCACTAGAACAGGCTTTTGCTGAGAATGCATCAACAGTGAGCGTACATGGTTATAAAGAAACTTTGCATATGCTTGCACAGCTTGGATTAACTTTGCCTCAGCCTGCGCGCGATACAAAGCTTGAGGGGTATGTTGTTGAGCCTGATGCTGGTACTAAGACTGCAACGATTGAGGAAAGCACTGAATATTTCCTTAATGTCACTGCTGATGAAAAACAGGAAGAGAAGGAGACGATTGAGCAGGGGGCTTTTGACTTAGGTGATGATGACGCAGTGGATAACGGTCAAAGCCAATTAGAACAGGAGAAGGCTCGTAATGCTGCGTTAGCTTACAACGCCGGATGTGTGCTCGCTTTAGCAAAGCATTTTGAGCCAATAATCGCCGAGCGTAACCATGCAAGCTTACTTGCTGACATTGAGATTCCAACATCTACAGTGTTGGCGCAAATGGAATCATGGGGAGCTGCAGTTAATCAAACAAGACTTGCTGAAATGATTACGAGCTTTGGGGCTGATGCTTCTCAAGCACAGAGCATTGCATGGTCAATTGCTGGCGATGAAGTTAATTTGAAGAGTCCGAAGCAGTTGCAAAAGGTTCTTTTTGATGATTTAGGACTGGCTCCTACGAAGAAAACAAAATCTGGCGGATACACCACGAATGCTGCCGCACTTCAAGAAATGTATATTCGTTCTGTCAACAATGAGCGTGCAAACACTTTCTTGGGGGCATTGCTTAAGTATCGCGAGGTTATTAAGCTACAGCAAATTGTGGAATCGCTCTCTAAAGCTGTAAACAAGCGTGATGGGCGTATTCACACCACTTTTGAGCAAACTGTGGCAGCTACGGGTCGTTTGAGCTCCACAGACCCTAATCTGCAGAATATTCCTAACCGCAACGCGATGGGTCGTGAAATCCGTGGAGCGTTTGTGCCAGGCAAGGGTTTTGTTTCATTGCTTAGCTCGGATTATTCACAGGTGGAACTGCGCATTATGGCTCATCTTTCTGGAGATGAAGCTCTTATTGAAGCTTTTAAGTCTGGAACGGATTTACATAAGTATGTGGCTTCTTTGGTGTATCAGATTCCGGTTGAGGAGGTAACTGGCGACCAGCGTTCCCACATTAAGGCCATGAGCTACGGTTTAGCATATGGCTTGAGCACATATGGTTTGGCGCAGCAGCTTAAAATTTCGCCTGCGCAAGCAGATGCTTTGAAGAATAAATATTTTGAAACCTTTGGCAAAGTACATGACTATTTGGAATCTTTGGTGTCTGAAGCCAAGAGGAAAGGCTATACGGAGACGATGTTTGGTCGCCGCCGTTATTTCCCAGATTTACGCTCTACACGTCGTCAAGCTAGGGATGCTGCCGAACGTGGAGCTTTGAACGCACCAATTCAGGGCACTGCAGCCGACATTATGAAGATCGCTATGATTCATGCCCATAATGCGTTACAAGAAGCTAACGTAAAAAGTCGCATTGTGTTACAAATTCATGATGAACTAGTCGTAGAGCTTGCGCATGGTGAGGAAGAGCAAGTGACGCAGCTTGTTCGCGATTCTATGGAGCATGCGGTTGTTTTAGCTGTTCCTCTTGATGTTTCTACCGGAATCGGCGCAGACTGGCAGCAGGCAGCTCACTAAAGTGGCTATGAAGGAGTATCTATGATTCGCAGTCTTGAAGAAAACTCAGCAGCATTAACTCAAACAGTTTCTGTTGGGCAGGTTACTGAAGTACTGGAGGAGTTATATCCATTACATTTAGCAGAGGAGTGGGATGCTCCAGGGCTTATTGTGGGAAATCTCAATTGGGCTGTGGAACGCATTCATTGTGCAGTAGATCCAACGTTTGAAACCATTACAGAAGCCATTAAGCTCGGTGCAGATATGCTTATTGTTCACCATCCACTGTTCTTTAAAGCTGTGCATGAGGTTTCCGGTAAGAGTTTCCGTGGCGAAATCATGGAAATGCTTATTGAAAATCATTGCGCTTTATGGGTCGGTCATACTAATGCAGACAGTGTGAATCGTGGACAAGGCTTGGCATTCGTTGAAAAGCTTGCACTTGAAGATCTAGGGCCGCTGCAAGTCATTGATGATCCTAGTTCTGACTCGGCTGTGGGACTAGGACGTGTTGGTCGCTTAAGCACACCAGAAACCTTAAATGATTTTGCCCATAGAGTGGCAGCAGCGCTTCCACAGACTCATGAAGGCATAGACGTTGCTGGAGACTTGGATGCTCCTATCTCAACGGTTGCGGTTCTTCCTGGATCTGGTGATTCTATGATTGACGATGCTATTGCTGCGCAAGCAGATGTATACGTCACGAGTGATTTGCGTCATCATCCAGTTACTGACGCAATGCAGCAGGCTTATTTTGAGGGGCGTCAGCAGGGGAGCAGCTCTCCGACAATTGCATTCATCAATACTCCGCACAGCTCCATTGAGAAACTGTGGCTAGAAGTCTATGGACTTCAAGATATCAAGAGTGAGCTGAGTTCTCGCTACGGTAATCAAGCATCAGCCATCGAAATTTCGTTGACTAATCTCAACACGAATCCGTGGAATTTGCATATTAGCTAGGTGTTACCTGTAAAAGGAAGAAATATATGGTGAAGATTGATAACGACATGATGGCGCGGAAAGCTATTGAAACCATAACTGCACTAGCTAAAGTTCCTGTCGTGAGGGTTAATCGTGAGGAGTTTCTCAGTAAGCAGTTTAAAGACTCTGAATATTTGGATCAGATTCTGAAGAAAGGACCGCAAAGCGTATATACGCCAGAATCATTAAGAAAAAAGGCTGACAAAATTATCGCTGCTAGCACAATTTCAACTTCACTTACTTCATTTGCTACTGGGCTGCCTAGCAATCCAACTATTATGGTTGCTGCTGGAGGCGCTGACGTCGTACAATACTTCGGCTTTGCTCTGAACTTAGCCCAACAGCTTGCTTACTTGTTTGGTGACGATAATCTGTTCTCAGATGATGTGAGCCAGCTTTCGGAAAAAACGCAGATTCGAATCGTTTTTTACCTTTCTGCGATGCTTGGAATGAACGGGTCTGTGGCTCTCATACCGTATGTAGCAAAAACCTCAAGTGCTGCCTTGGGTAAGAAAATTGCCGCAAAAGCTTTGACGAAGACAGCATGGTATCCGCTATTAAAAAAGCTGTTGGCTGCAATTGGCGTAAAAATAACTAAACAAACCGTTGGACGAGTAGTAACGAAGGCTGTTCCAGTCATCGGAGGAGCAGTCTCAGGCGTAATTACTTATGCAACTTTTCGCCCAATGGGTAAACGCTTCGCAGATATGCTGGTAAAACGTGCGAAAGGCGAGCTAGTTGATGATGATGGGTTAGAGCTGAATCCAGAGTTCAAGGAAAAACTCATGAATGAGCAAATGCAGAATAACATCGTTGATGACGTAGATATCATTATTGAAGTTCAAGAAGAAAGTAATTATTCCCAGCCAGTAGTTCAAGCGAGTGAATCCTGATTTTGAACCTATGACGTCCTGTTTTAGCGGGGTATTTTCTCACTGAAATATTTTTTGTTACTCGTCAGGCATGACTCGTAATACAGATGCATCGAACTATCCGCGAGCGAAGTATTTATCTAATCTTTTGGCAATGTTACTCTAGTATGTACCTGGGTAGGTTCCGTCCTACCTGTGATCTCATCGGCTCCTTGCAAGAGGGGTCGGTTATTTTGTGGCTCTTGGCAAGCATTATCTCGTATTACGAAGATATATGAAAGTGCGGTATTAGAGTTCAATATTCGCTTTTAGAACGGAGCGCAGATGATAACAAACAATTCTGGAAAACGTTGCCAGAATGTAAGGGATTATTATTTGATGAGATAAAGAGGATGAAAGATTCCGCTTTTAACAAAAAGTATCCAGCGATTACAGTAAAAACTTAGTGGAACTCTTTTAATTCTCGAAACGATTTCGAATAAAAAGAAAAACTCCACTTTCAAGCGAAAGCGAAGTTTTAAGTGGTCGGGCTGGCGGGATTTGAACCCACGACATCCTGCACCCAAAGCAGGCGCGCTACCAAGCTGCGCTACAGCCCGATGTTTCAATCAAGCGACCTTGTTTAAAACAACAGGTACTACTATAACCGACAGTGTGGAATTTGGCTAAGCGAGTGTCGCGGTTTTGGATGGCTAGTTAAAAAACAGCGAAGAAATTTGTTTTTCGAGCTGCTCGCTAGTATAGATGTAAAGCAAAGGGGAGTGAGATGGGGCGTTATCAGCGTGCGGAAGCGGGAGGCTTAGTCTCTGCGTTGTTATGCTCGCTGATTTCACTAGCTGGATATAACTTCTATATTCAAAATACTCCGGCTATCTGGCAGCTTACGGCACGTAGACTCCTCATCGCAGCAGCGATTGTTGCTGTGTGCTCTCTATTCTCTTTTTCTATTGCTTTTGGGCGTCATTCTCAGTCTTTACAGCAAAAAGTTTATTGGGTACTGCGTGTGCGCAGGCTTATTGAACTTGTGGCATTGTCCGTTCTCTATGCTGTGACGGTACTGATGGTGCTATACGCATTATTCACCGCTATTAACCTCATGGTTCCGTCAATGACTGCCTCATATATGCAGTGGATTGTGACGGCGGCGGGAGCTTTCACAGGCTATACGACTTTTATTCAGGGCGAATTGATCACGGCGAAGACTTTGGCGAGTCTGCTTCCTTTGTTTGTGATTACTGGTGTTACAACTGCTGGACTAAGCTCGGATGACCAATGGTGGTGGAAGAATAATTTTTCTCAGCTTGGCGATAACACTACATTCGCGGCACGGATTTTCAATATGACTCTTGTGCTTGCCGGTGTGAGCATTGTGATTATCAGCTACTTCTGTGTGTCTGAGCTTGTAGCAACTCATCGATTAAGAAGGCGAGAGGGGCAGGAAGATCCTCAACACTATCATGCGAGAATTATGCTTCTTGTGGCACTTTTGATTACGGCAGGAATAATGTTTGCGGGCGTAGGAATATTTCGTTACACGCCTCATCCTATTATTCATAATCTCTGTGCACGCGGGCTTGTGCTACCAATGACGCTGCTTATGTTGCTTTTGCCGTGGCTTGCTCCACAGATGTCCAAAATTGTGTACATCGTGTCTGATCTGATTTTGTTGATTCTTATTATTAGCGGTGTGGAATGGTATACGTTCAACAATCTCACGTTGACGGTGGTTGAGGCGCTTGCAGGAATTCTTTTTATGGCGTGGTTTATTGTGTTCACTCGCCAGATTGCTGCTATGGAAGCAGATCGACTCGAAGCAGAGATAGAACTTGATCTTAAAGAAGAGCCTGAGCTAGAGTCGCGACTCAGCCCAGGCGTGTAAAACTTAGCTCTTTACCAGATTTCAGCTAAATCCATAGTGAATTCATGCTGAATCCATACTAAGGCTTTGCTAAATCTCGTCCTCTGAGCTTTTTAGCACGATGAAGCTGCGCGGTTGAGCAGTGATGTTGAATCCTGCTTCGTACACAAGTTCTGGAGCATTTTGATCAAAAGTATCGACCACAAGCCGCCACTGATTGCCGTATTTGCTTTCAGGAAGGATGAACGAAATCGCTTCATAGTGAGCATTGAAGATGAGGATAAAATCGTTATCAACTATATTGTCACCGTACACATCCTTTTCAGGAATATCATGGCCATTGAGGAACACCATCATTGTGAGGGCATGAGTATTGTTCCAATCACCTTGATCCATAATTTCGCCGTTGTGGTCGAACCACTGCACCTGAGGGATCAAAGAATCCGAGTTGATGGGTTCAAAGAATCGACGGCGATGGAGCACAGGGTGTTCCTTACGCACACGGATCATCTTCTGAGTAAACGCCAGGATGTCGCTTTGGAAAGTATCCAGATCCCAGTGGGTCCACGAAATAGCGTTATCCTGACAATACGCGTTGTTATTGCCTTTCTGCGTGCGGGCAACTTCGTCACCGCCGCAAATCATAGGAATGCCCTGGCTCACCATCAGTGTTGCAATGAAATTGCGCATTTGGCGTGCGCGCAGATCTACGATATCTTTCACATTGGTAGGGCCTTCAATACCGCAGTTCCATGAGCGGTTGTTGCTTTCGCCGTCGTTGTTGTTCTCACCGTTCAGGATATTGTGCTTATCGTTATATGAGACCAGATCATTGAGCGTAAAGCCATCATGGGCAGTAATAAAGTTGATCGAAGCCACCGGTCTGCGTCCATCGTCTTTATAAAGGTCAGAGCTTCCCATCAAACGGCTTGCAAATACAGGCAGAGTAGAAGGCTGTGAACGCCAGAAATCGCGCACAGTATCACGGTAAAGACCGTTCCATTCGCTCCACAAAGGAGGGAACCCGCCTACCTGGTATCCGCCTGAACCCAGATCCCAAGGTTCAGCGATCAACTTTGCACGTGAGATCACAGGATCCTGCTGGATGATGTCGAAGAATGCGGAAAGTCTGTCTACCTCCTGGAACTGACGGGCGAGGGTAGCAGCCAGATCGAAGCGGAACCCATCCACGTGCATATCCGTCATCCAGTAGCGCAGGGAATCCATGATCAGCTGCAGGGAGTGAGGAGAACTCATCTTCAGGGAGTTACCGGTGCCAGTGGTGTCAAAGTAGTGGAACTTATCATTTTCCACAAGACGGTAGTATGAGGAGTTATCAATGCCGCGCAGACTTAAGGTCGGTCCAAGGTGATTGCCCTCTGCAGTGTGGTTATAAACCACATCGAGAATGATCTCGATGCCTGCCTCGTGGTACGTCTTTACCATGGACTTGAATTCATTGACCTGCTGGCCTTCAGGCCCCAGCGAAGAGTAATCATTGTGAGGAGCGAAGAACCCGATAGTGTTGTAACCCCAGTAATTGTTCAGGCCTTTTTCCTGCAGGACTGAATCGTTGATGAACTGGTGCACAGGCATGAGCTCCAAAGTGGTAATGCCCAGATCTTTCAAATAATTCACCACATTCGGGTGTGCAAGGCCAGCATACGTGCCACGAATATCAGCAGGTACGCGATTATTGAGATTCGTCATCCCTCTCACATGGGCCTCATAAATGACTGAGTCATGGTAGGGGATCTCGGGGTGGCGGTCAGTGCCCCAATCGAAGAACGGGTTGATCACGACAGATTTCATCGTGTGATCAGCGGAATCCTCGGTATTGCGGCCAACGAGATTTTCCGGGTGATTGATGTCATACGAGAACAAGCTCGGATCAGAATCGATATTACCTGTAATAGCCTTTGCATAAGGGTCAAGCAGGAGTTTCGAAGGGTCGCAGCGATATCCCTGCGCGGGATCGTACGGGCCATAAACTCGATAACCATATACATCGCCAGGCTGCACGCCCACAATGTAGTTATGCCAGATATAAGAATCGCATTCTGTCAATGGAATACGTGTTTCTTTGCCCTGCTTATCGAAAAGGCAAAGTTCTACTTTTGTTGCTGCCTGAGAGTATAAAGCGAAATTCACTCCAGAACCGTCATAGGTTGCTCCGAGTGGACTCATTGAACCTGGTCGAATTTGCATATCTGCATTATCTCACAATTGAAATCTTTTTGAACGAAATGTATCTGTAATCGAAGCTTTTTACTACCATAAGTGGCATGACTTCGAATACTGCCAACAATGTTTTACATGCTCCTACACAAGCTGATGAAAATCTATGGGCTGCTCCAGTAACTACACGACCGGTGGATGCAACAATTGAGATTCCAGGCAGTAAATCACTCTCTAACAGATACCTCATTTTGGCAGCCATGGGGAAGCAGCCTGTTCGATTGGTAGGATTGTTGCGCTCGCGAGACACAGAACTGATGATGGATGCTTTACGCGCACTTGGTGTTGAATGCGACGTAGATTCTTCCGTTGAAACAACTGTGACCGTTACCCCTCCTGCACGTGGAATTTTTACCGGGAATACTAACGTTTTCTGTGGGCTTGCAGGCACAGTAATGCGTTTTGTGCCCGTCTTGGCGCTTTATGCTGATGGTCCGGTGCACTTCGATGGTGATGAGCAGGCGTATAAGCGCCCTATGAAGCCTGTTCTTGATGGGTTAGAGCAGCTAGGTGCATCAGTGAAATACCATGGCGCAGAAGGCTTTTTACCGTTCACTGTGATTCCTCCCCAACATGCGCTCGAACCTACGCAAGTTCGCATTGATTCCAGCAGTTCTTCTCAGTTCATTTCTGGTCTCTTGTTGGCATCTGCACGCAGCAAGCACACAATTGCGATTGAGCATAGCGGTGAGAAGCTTCCAAGTATGCCGCACATTCGTATGACTATGCACGATATTGAGATGGCAGGAATTCCCACTGAATATTGTGCTAGAGAGCAAAGTCCTTCAGGATACGCGCAGTGGACTGTTTTAGGAGATACTGGCAACACGCAGCTCCAACTTCCAAGTCGTATTGTTGTGGAACCAGATTTGTCTAATGCTGCTCCTTTTGCTGGTGCTGCCTTAATTGCTGGGGGAACAGTGCGTATTCCTCGCTGGCCTGAGGAGACGACTCAGCCAGGTGCTTTGCTTCCTCAATACTTAACTGATTTTGGTGCAACTGTAACTTTCGAAAACGATGAGCATGGTGACCGCATGATGGTTGTTAATTCCGATGGCACTATTCATGGCCTTGGACGTTATGACATGTCTGCAGCAGGGGAGATAGCTCCTTCTTTAGCTGCTTTATGCGTACTCGCTGATTCTCCAACGCAGCTTGTGGGAATTGGTCATTTGCGTGGGCATGAGACTAATCGCTTAAAAGCACTTGTTACTGAGATTAACCGCATTGGTTCGCATGCAGAAGAATTGGAAGACGGCATCTCGATTAATCCTGTTGCTCTGTCTCAGATGCATGGTGAAGTGATACAAACCTACGCTGATCATCGTATGGCTACTTTTGCTGCAATGATCGGCTTGAAATTAAAAGATGTTCGTGTTGTTAATATTGCAACGACTCGTAAAACAATCCCCGATTTTCCAGGGTTGTGGAGGTGCTTAGTCCAATCAGCTTCTGAGCAGCCGGCTGTCCAAACCGCTACGCACGCTACGTATGTTGCTTCGCCTGACGATGGAATGGACAGTGCAGCCCGCACAATCTACTCCACTCGCTCATGTCGAAGTGAACTCGCATCAAATCCTTATTTTGCTGATTTAGAGGCAGCTTTAGATATGGCTGATAAGGCGGATTTGATCACAACTGCCCGCTTTGGTGCACTTGATTTGCGAGTGAGCGATAAGCCTGATCACACGCCTGTTACAGATGCTGATCGTGCAGTAGAAGCTGCAATACGTCAGATTATTTCGGTAAAATGCCCGGGTGATGATGTGTACGGCGAGGAACTCGGCAAATCTGAGTCTCATGGTCGCCGTTGGATTCTTGATCCAATTGACGGTACGAAGAATTTTGTGCGTGGAGTCCCAGTGTGGGCAACGCTTATTGGCCTTCAAGTAGGCGATGAGATTGTTGCCTCAGTGGTATCTGCACCGCTTTTGCATTCTCGCTGGTTCGCAGTGATGGGCGGTGGAGCATACATGGGTAGCAGCGTAGATGATGCTGTACAGATTCATGTTTCTGATGTGGATAATCTTGAAAATGCTTCCTTCTCGTTCTCATCCATGGCAGGGTGGAAAGAGCGAGGATTACTTGGGAATCTTGAGAATCTCAGTGATGCAACATGGCACATGCGAGGTTTTGGTGACTTTTGGCAGTACATGCTTGTGGCTCAGGGTGCAGCAGATATCGCTGCTGAACCTGAGTTAGATCTTTACGATATGGCCGCTCTAGTTCCTATTGTGACGGAAGCCGGCGGAACATTCACTGACTTTAGTGGAAAGCCTGGCCCTTGGGGCGGCTGTGGCATCGCCTCTAACACTAAGCTGCATAAGGCTGCTATGAACGTGCTTCTTGAAGGCTATAAAAAATAAAGGATAAAGTCTGACGAAATTGTGCTAGATCTTGCTTGGCGTTCGACTGGTTGACTACTTTGCTACTCAACTATGCCTTTGGTTACTGGTTATTAATTATCAGTTATCGATTATTTGGCAGGAGAATTCGCAAATCGAACCACCCATTGTTTACTTGCGAGGTAACATGACCGCCTAAGCGTCCAACAATGTGACGGATAGATTTAAGACCGTAGCCGTGTGAACGTTTATCTCGCTTTGTTGTCACTAACTGGCCCTCAGAATCATGCTGTAATTTCCCCTCGAAGTAGTTTTCTAGGCGAATCACCACAAAATGATCTTGGGAATACACTGCAAGCTTAATAAGGCGTTTCTGTGGGTCGTCGAGGCGTTGAGTTGCTTCAATCGCATTATCGAGTGCGTTTCCGAACAAAGTTGCCATATCCATTGAGCTCAGATTGGTGAGTGCGGCACCATCGGCAACTGCTGTGAAATTTATGCCTTTTTCTCGGCAGACTTGTTGCTTCGATGTCAAAATAACATCTAAAACAGGGTTTCCTGAATGCTGTTGTGCACTGAAACGATTAACAGAGTCTTCAAGAGCATCAAGACTTTGAGAAGCATTGGATGAATAATCAGCGTTAATTTCAGCACGCAGTATGACAATCTGATGTTTTAAATCGTGGGCCATGGTACTCACTGCTTCTAGATTTTTCTTAGATTGCAGATACTCATTATGCTGGCTTAGTAACCGATTATTGATGGAATAAAGCTCGGTGCGTGAAACCATATCACGTAGCTGCTCTTGCTGTGCATATAAAATTACGTAACCGCACAAATCAACAAGGGTTCGAATGTAGAACACTGTATAGCCAGTTTGTGCCGTAATAAGCTCGTTTGTGCTGATAAAGCTCATATTTGACATTGCCCACACAATGATTGCTGTTAAGCCGACCATCAAAATATGTTGAGGCGCAATGGTCGACTGTGGGAATTCATCAATTGCATTATGCTCAAGCCGCCAAGCGACAGTGAAGAGAAGGGCATAGACAATCGTCATGAAAGCAATCGACATCCACATATTCCAGCGGGCATAGTGGTCTTGAATAAAAACATCAATCTGCCATTCAAGGGACGCCACAAGTTCAGCAAGTACGAAGGCACGGGAAACGAAGTATAGTCCCTCTACGAATCTTCGTGTGCCTGTTGCAGACATGATGGTAACAAGCATAACCACAATCGACATCAACATCCCTGGAATCCAGAGAGGCAGAGGCATAGTTCCAGCAACATACTGCGTGACAATCAGCATTATGCAGCCCAAAGCACTAATAGTAACTGTGCGTTTCAACGTCACTGTTCGCGTCATGCAAATGATGTACACCAAGCATGCGGCCCACTCGGCGAGAGCAGTATAAAAACGAGGAATGTCTGGAAGCGACTGAGTGAAAGTAGAAATAAACATATGCTTCTATTTTTTTGCAGGAGGAACAATAATCTGCGCTGCAGCCTTGAGCTCAGCTTGAGTGACCGTATTCATGCCAATTCCAGCAATATAGTCAGTTAGAGCAGCCATAAAAGCATTTTTACGAGGGCGGCTTACACGTAGCTTTTCATTATTAGACATCACGCTGTCTTGCCCTTCAAGCGCAATCACATGATCCATATTGACTAAATAGCAGGAGTTTGAGCGGAAGAAGCCATGTGGTTCAAGTAACTCTTCGAGCACTTTCAACGAGCTGTTAATCTGCAAGGTCTCTCCGTTAGCGATATGCACAATAATGTTGTGCTTGATTGACTCGATATAGAGAATATCCTTCATTGCCAGACGATACTTAGAAGACCCCACATCAAATAAAACAGTAGTTTCCAGCTTAGTCTTCAGCATTTGCATCGAGCGATCCATCTCTTGAGAGAAGGCAAACCATGGCAAAGGTTTCAATAGATAGGAGAGTGCACCAACCTGATATCCGTTGATTGCATATTGTGGGGTGGAGGTAATGAAGATAATAATGGTAGAGCCATCAACTTCACGAATATGTCGTGCAGTTTCGATTCCGTCCATCTTTTCCATCTGAATATCAAGGAAGAGGATATCGTATATTGGTCGATAAGTTGAGACTATTTGGTTGCCATCAGTGAAAACATCTATGCGGAATTCTTCATTATGTTCTTTGCCGTAGCGACTGAGATACTCTTTAATGAGGTCAACACTGAGCGGATCATCTTCAACAATTCCGATACGATGCATTAGCAACCTCTCCACTAGATGTTTTTATCTTAATACATGAGCAGATACATAGGTCAGCACATATGCATAGGGCGAAGAGGAGAGGAAAGGAAAGGAGACGGTAGAGCTAGTGGGAGGAGAAGGTTAGGAAAAAGACGCGCAAGGTTTGACTTCGAGGAAGCAGTATTTTGGGGAAACGGCACTTTGGGGAAGTGGCATTTATTTTCCCTATCAATACTTTTTAGTTTTTCCAATCGCACTTTCTATAACACTTTGTTCAATTATTCGAACAAAGTGATCGCTCACTTGTGAGTGTTTTCGCAATACACTTTGTACCTTGCGTCTTTATACTTTGTGTCTTGTCTTTGCGTCTTTCTTAACCAATATCTACCAACAGAAAATATAAAAAAGGGAAGAACCTTATGTGATTCTTCCCCTAATTCTTAGCTACTTTTTGCGACAGCTTATACTTTTGCTTTCAGATAAGCTTATGCACC
>CAUUJV010000007.1:0-83991 GCA_963545565.1 uncultured Alloscardovia sp.
GAAAGTAGAGGAGAGAAAGTGAGGGAGGGAAGGAGGGGGTAGGAGGGAAAGTACTTTCTTACTATTGCGTTTTCTCTAACACTTCGTTCACTACTTTGAACAAAGTGATCGCTCACCCGTGAGTGTATAAAACCCAGTATATTATCATACAAAAGAATTAAAAAAACTGCGTATGGAATCCCTGTATAAAACCTAAATAAAACCTTGATGAAAAGCTAAATAGTAAAAACTAAATAGTAAAGCTGATTTGCAGAGAAAAAATTCCGTTATCGGTATTCACATGGATATCGCCGCCATAAGAGCGAGCAATACGGCGAATTGACTTTAGTCCTAGCCCATGAGCAATCCTGTTTTGCTTTGTTGTGTTTGGCAAATCTGTTCCTGCTACTGATGAATCGCCGCCGTATTGACCATCTTTTGCAAGATTGAGAGCATTCGCAGAGAGATAATTTTCGACTGTTAGAGTCACAATATTTCCGCGTAGACGTCCTACGAGAGAAATAGTGCGCATATCGTCAATTCCAGAATCGACCTCAGAATCAATTTTAGAATCGATTTCAGATTTAGATTGAGCACCATTGTTCAAAGAGCTGTCGACGGAACTATCGAAAGAGTTGACATGCTCAATGGCGTTATCGAGTGCATTTCCCACCATTGTGTAGAGGTCAGAAAGCTCAATTCTACTTAAATCCATATGATCCATAACGCAGGAAAATCGAATATTGCGTTGCTGACACATCCAGTTTTTCTCGGTGAGAAGTATGTCGATTGCTTTATTCCCGGTATGAATTGTGGAGTCGTATTGAGCTATGGCAGTGTCGATATCGTTAAGAAAAGCAGACTTAGAATCGGAAGTAGCAATCCCCAACGAATCTTCGCTTTCTTCAACGCGCAGTGCAGCAATTCTATGTTTCAAATCATGACTGATTTGATTGATGTAATCCATTGTTTGAGCCGTACGCTCATATTGTTTGGTTTGCTGTGCGGTTAGGAGTGAAAGTGTTGTTCTTTCCTGCTGCAAGCGAGTCATGTAGTACACCAAGAATTGGAAAGCAAAGATGATAAGTGGGATAACGGAAAGCACAATTTTAGCGTATGCAAGAATGGTATCCGTGTACACGTTGTCCTGTGTTATCTCAAGAATCTGAGGGAATGAATAATCAATAATGCTCCATGAAGCGTAGTACAAATCAATCAAAAAGATGAAACTTATGATGTAGAAAAATATGAGTCCCTTACTTTCCTTGTCATTAGGGTACACATCATGCTCAAAGAACTTTTTTGATACAAAATTACATAGAAGCAGAGCACACGCATAGATCGCAATAATACTGAGAATATAAATTCCAAGTGGCAAACGGTCTTGCAAATCCAAAACAGCGCGGATCTGCACAGTTAAGAAACGATCAATACATGAGCCAATCAACACTCTAGAAAGCGTATTCGTCTACGATATGTAAAAAGTCCAATGCAATATGGCAGTGATAAGCACGAAACCCAGCAGAAAACTGAACAAGCTGCTCATCGTATAATCCTGTAAATCAGCCTGAGTGGAGTAAAGATACGCAAAAGAGACAAGCTTTAGCTCGGCAACTCCAGCCATAATAACAGTGCCGGCAGCTAGGCGAGAAGGAAAATTAGGCTTTTCGTGGTCGCATGATAAACAAACACTAAAGAGAAGACGAAAAGACCTAGAAAATCACGGAAAGCATCAACCTGATAGGGCAGTGCAAAGAGAGTGCTGCTAGTAATCAAAGAAATATAATTTTGCATTATTCAACTCGGCTCTTATTGGCTGCTCTTATTGACCAGTCCTACTGGCCAGCCAAGTAAGACATATAAGTATGCATAAGATTTGCCTTATATACACGTCCAATGGGAAGCTCAATTCCGTTGATCAGTAGCGTAGATGTGTGAAGTTCATCAATGTGCATGAGATTAACAAGATAGCTTTTATGGATGCGATAAAAACCATGAGGCTCAAGTTCTGTAGCCAAGTCGCTCATTTTCCCTCGGGCTCTTAAATCTTTTGTAGAATTATCAGCCATACGAGTGTGAAAAATAATATAGTGGCCAAAAATTTCTGCATAATCGATTGTTATACATCGATTGATTGCATTCCCTCAACGCTGGAGAGCATAAGAGTGGTTCTTTTATGGATATTGAGGAAGCGAAGTGCCTTGGAAAACTTGAGATTAAAATCCGGGTAAGTGATTGGCTTTAAAAGATAATCTGCTGCATTGACTTCATATCCGTCAAGGGCATACTGAGCCAAATTTGTAACAAAAATAATAATGAGATCTTGATTAGTTCTACGGATTTCTCGCGCTGTATCCAAACCATTAATACCTTCCATCTCTATGTCAAGGAAGAGCACATCAAAACTGTTTGAAGCGTTTAGAAAGTCATCGCCGCTAGAATATTCTGTAATTATGCAGTTGGAATTATGATCCTTTTGGTATTGAGTACAATAGCTGCGTAAGCGCTCGCGGTAGGAAGAATCATCGTCAACAATCGCAATTGACAGTGGCATAAAACTTCCTCGGCATCTGGAAACTGTAAACTGTACTTTTTAATAATATGTTTTAATAATACGTTGTTTGTGACAGAAAACAGTCGTTAATGCCAACACCCTTAGCCCAAGTTCAATCTTTTTTAGAATAGAGCCATCTGCGAAGCAATGTTGCGTTCGAGATTCGCATAGATGCGATGAGAAAAAGGATAAGAAAAATGGACGATAAGGCTCAAAGCGGGTAGATAAGCTTGCTCGCAAAGCCGCTAAGAAAGCTGCTAAAGCTGCAAAGAAGCCAAATCTCTTTGGCATTATTTTTACGTATTTCATAGTAATTGTGGTAGCAGTAGCAATTAGTGCTATCAATATGCTTGCTGTTAAATATTCAGGCTTGATTACAAACTATGTTGGCCAATCATCATCAAAGGTTGTGTCTGCAAATAGTAAAAAATCAAACTACTATACAGCAACATATAAAACACAAGCTCAGCGTGAAAATGCCACAGCTCAATTTGGCACTGAAATTTCTGAGGAAGGCATAACTCTTCTTCAGAACGATGATGAAACTTTACCGCTGAAATCAACATCTAAGATTTCTATCTTTGGACAAGACTACGTAGACCCGGTATATGGTGGTACTGGGGCTGGATCTATCGATACATCCAAAGCAATCTCACTTCAGGATGCTTTTGAAGATTCAGGATTTACCGTAAACCCAACCCTAACGAAGTTCTACACTGATGGGGCAGGAAAAGACTATCGTAAATCAACTTTGAGTGTTTACGGCACAGGTTCGTTAGCGGTTAATGAAGTTCCAGTTAGCAAATATACCAGTGCTGTGAAGAAATCTTTTGCAAAATATAATGATGCAGCCGTTGTTGTTCTTGGCCGCTCTGGTAGCGAATCTTCTGACTTGCCAACGAGTAGCCTTTCCGCTGGAGTAACATATTTGCAGATTGACCCTACTGAGAAGGCAATGCTCAAGATGGTCAGTGAAAACTTTGACAAAGTTATTGTGCTCCTTAACACTGCTAATCCAATGGAACTTGGTGATTTGAGTGATTACAACGTAGACTCTGTTGTTTGGATTGGAACTCTAGGACAAACAGGTGCTGCTGCCGTTCCGGAAGTGCTGAATGGAACAGTCAATCCTTCTGGGCACACGTCAGATACCTATGCTTACGATTCTTTGAGCGCGCCATCAACAAGTAATACGGGTGATTACACTATTACGAATTCAAATGTTACGAGTGGTAACAAATACATAGCTTATTCTGAGGGTATCTATGTAGGATATCGCTATTATGAAACCCGCTATGAAGATTCTGTGTTGGGCACTTCTCATACTGGGGATTACAAGTACTCAGAGCAGGTTGAATATCCATTCGGCTACGGTTTGAGCTACACCACCTTCACATGGTCTGATTTTAAGAAGAGCTATAACAAGGATAAAGATCAATACGATATTTCTCTTACAGTCACGAATACTGGAAAAGTAGCTGGTAAGAACGTCGTTCAAATTTATTTGCCAAGCCCATACACAGATTATGACAAGCAGAATAGTATTGAAAAGTCTTCTGTTGAGCTTGTTGGTTATGCCAAGACGAAGGAACTTCAGCCTAATGCAAGCCAAACTGTTACTGTCCATGTTGACAAAGAAGATATGAAAGTTTACGACTCTAAAGGCTACGGTACCCTACATCATGGATGAGGGAGACTACTACTTTGCAGCAGGTTCCAACGCTCATGATGCCCTCAATAACATATTAGCTGCGAAGGGTAAGACTACTGATGATGGCATGGATTACGCAGGAAATGCTGAGCTTGTAAGTAAAGAGACTGTAAGCAGTCTTGATCACACAACATACGCTAAGTCTAAGGAAACAGGCAATGCAGTAAGTAACCAGTTCACTAATGCATCTATGACTAAGTATGACGATAATTACACGTATTTGACTCGTTCCGACTGGACGGGTTCAATGCCTGAAACTTACTCAAACGGTAAGTGGAAGGCTCCGGCAAGTGTGCTTAAGGCTTTAAAGATAAACACAAAGCAATCGAAGGCAACTTCTGTGGTGAAGACCAGCACAATAAGTAAAAAGCTTGGTAAGCTGACTGTAGCCATGCTGATGCAGACAGACTATGATGACGATAGTTGGACTTCACTTATCCAGCAGATGAGCACATCCGAACTTGACAAGCTTGTTCGACTTGGCGGTTATGCTACGAAGGCTATTGAATCTACGCAGCTTCCTGGAACTGTTGATAAGGACGGAACGTCTGGAATTTCTGGAACACTTGTCGGTGGTTCAAACGGCATGGGTTATCCATCGGAAGTTGTTATTGCTGCTACATGGAATTCTCAGATTGCTCAAGAGTATGGCAAGATGGTGGGCGAAGATAGCTTGGCACTCGGAGTGACGGTATGGTATGCGCCAGCAACCAATATTCACCGTAATCCATATGGTGGCCGCGCATTCGAATACTTCTCTGAAGATTCCTACCTTTCTGGCATAATGTCTGCTCAAATTTGCAAAGGAGCGCAGTCCAAGGGTGTAATCCCAACGGTTAAGCACTTCGCAATTAACGATCAGGAGACAAATAGAATTGGCGTGGCAACATTTGCTAATGAGCAATCGATTCGCGAGCTTTATCTGAAGCCTTTCGAAATGGCGGTTCGCAAAGGTAACGCTCGTGCAATGATGGCTTCTATGAATCGCATTGGTACAACGTGGACGGGTGGTTCCAAAGCTTTGGTTACCAATGTTCTACGTAATGAGTGGGGTTTCAAAGGAATCGTGGTGACCGATCAGGCTTCCTTCAGCACCTTTGCCTACGAGGATATGCGAGAAGGCTTAGAAGCTGGAACTGATATGTGGCTATGCACTGATAGAACCTTGTGGAAGCTCTCCGATGAAGAAATGACCAAGGATGTGATTGCCAACATGCAGCGTGCAGCGAAGAATATTACATACGTGATTTCTCGTTCTAATGCAATGAATGGCATGACGCGAAGCTCTAAAGTTGTAACTGTAACGCCAATGTGGCAGTGGTGCTTGTATGGTGTAGACGGCATTATTACCATCCTGTTAGGCCTTGGAATTTGGAGCGCTACTCGTCGCGTAATTCGACGCCGCAAAATGAAGGAAGCTCAGAAGGCAGAAGAGTAGGTAGTTAAAGCAAAATAAATAAATATAGGCAGAGGCTCTGTAGAAATCTGAAGAAGTTTGAGGAATTCTAAACTGATTCAGGAATTTTTCTGCAGAGCCTTTTTCTGCGAGGGCTTATGGGAGTAGAGGATAGGAGAGAGAACAGGAGCAGAAATGGGAGCGGGAATACATTCTCACTATTAATCAGTGTTTTTATCATTATCATTCTCCATTGCTATTTCCATAACACTTTGTTCACTACTTCGAACAAAGTGATCGCTCACTCGAGAGTGAAAGAATAGATATCTCGGAAGCAAGTTTAGAAGTTTAGAAAGCAAATTTAGAAAGCAAAGAAAATTTGATGATTTTCATTATTTAATGATTCTACATTTATTTTTCGTCTATTCTTTGCCAGTCCTTCGTCTACTTTGAAGCTATTGCTGAGCAGTGCGGAGCATACCTTCTGCGACGGGTATTTGCTGAGCTTGAGTTTTGGCATCTTCGTGGAGTCCGATTTTTAGAGCTGTCAGGAGCACGTAGGATTCACGAGGGTCATTAGCATCCCATCCAGTAAGCTCAACGGATTTCTTCAAACGATAGCGCACTGTGTTAGGGTGCACAGAAAGAATCTGAGCAGTTTTTTCCAATGAATTACCAGTGAGCAGATATGTTTCGAGAGTAGTGAGAATAGCAGTTTTATGCTCACTTTTTTTGAGTGCCATAAAAATGGAATCGTAGAGAGCTTGACGTGCATCCGTATCTCCAAAAAGGGCACGCTCTGCAAGCACGTCGTCTGCCATGAGTGGATTAGGATGTCCTGGAACTGATATAGCTGCGTGAAATCCGTTGAGCGCTGCGCGAACTGTGTAAGAAGCTCCCTCATAGCCAGCGCAAACTGGGCCAATGCAAATAGTATTAGTTTTTGCAAAGAGTGGGGAGCAAGCATCAATAATAGTATCAAGGTTATCAATTGTTCCCACGCCTATGAGTGCTACAAAAGCTTCATTATTGTGCAGTGACATGCAGGCGCTGCCGCCTATTTCACGAATCGACTTGCGTACGCTTGCTTGAGTAAATCCAGTGCGCAGTTCTTCCTTCTTGCTCAGTGTTCCTACGACTGCTACAAACTGTTCACTCGGCCCCCATTGGAAAGTGGACATGCGTGACTGCAAAGAAGAACTGATTTCATGGTCAATCAGGGACTCAATAATTAATGCCTCGTCGCGCGCACCCCATACACTGCGGCTTTCTGCCACTCCTGCATACACACGTGCCGCAGAGAACGCGCATTCACGCGAATAGTACATTGCTGCATTAGTGAGATCTCGATCAGAGAATTTATCGCCAAGTTCCGAAACAGATTGTGTGAACACATTTGTCAACACGCGTACAGCGTCAAGCACATTCGTCAACGAAATAGCGCTTGTAATCTCAAGTGGAGCAATCGCAAAAAGATGATCCGCGGAAATATTCTCATGCCCAGGAGTATCAGGATCCTCAATAAGCCACAATACAAAATCTTCAAGAGCCGTTTGAATAATTAAATCTACAAACTGGCGTTCATCAGAGCCAAGATTGTTATACCAAGGCAACTCGGCTCTCACAGAATTACTGGCTTTGATCGAAGCATTCTGAATGAATTGTTGTAAACGCTCAGATGTCGTATCAGATGTTGCACCCGACGTTACACCAGACGTTGCACTCGATGAGGTTTCAGACGCAGCTACAGATAGAGCCTCTGAGGAAGCAGTGGATGACGGCAAGCTACCTTGGATAGAGATTGATGTATTCACGCTCATCGTTCCTTCTTTTTCTTCTCTCATGGTTTCTCTCATGGGTTTTGTTCAAATCTACAGCTATGCTCTTAAAAAAGATAGTTCGCGCGTATTCTATGTAGATTCCTATGAATAAATTAGTTTCTGCGGATAAAGAGTGATGCAAGTATGCTCGCTGCTAGTACTTTTAGCATGTCGGTTGCGATGTAGCCGGTTGATGCAAGAGCAATCGTTAGCGGATCAGTATGCAAAATAAGAGATTCTAAGCCGATTCCAGAAATGTAAAGAACTGCTATAAGACCAATAACACACGCTGCGGCAGAGCGGAGAATAAAAAGTACTTGAGCAAAGTATGCTGAATTCAGCTGCGGTTCTTGTATCTGATTCTGAGTAGCAATTCGTGAATTAGCTGCAGCGTATGCGCTTGAGGTCCATGTTGCACCGGCGATAATACTTGTAATAAGTGCCGCTGGAATGAATCCCCAAATAAATCCGGCGCTAGGTCCAATGAGCGCGAGAGTAGAACCGCCCGCCGAGAAAACAGGTGCACCGAGGGCTCCCATGGTGATGTAAAGCAGAATAGAGCTGGTGGATTCACGAATACTCAAGGTGAGGCAAGCCAACATCACAATGAAGGTTTGCATAGTGATGCCAACGGGCGTGCCTGGAATAGTGATACGCCCAACCATTGCAGCTGCACAGAGAAGTGCAGTGAATCCTACAATGCGAATTAAACTGAATGAGAATTCGCGGTGAAGAGACTTAGATTGCGATGGAATGCTTATGTTTTTTGTATTTTTCAACAATTTGTTGCTTCTTTCTTTGTGGTGTTTCTATTAAAATAACTCGTTACTGCTTTGCTCATATTGAGTTTTAGTTACGAGAAATAGTTTGTCAAGATTAAACAAAAATTTTGTTTATTGAAATTGAATTTTTAATTTATGATGCTATAAACGGCTCTAGAGCACAGTATATTGCTTAATTAAATTTTTATAGTTTGTAAAAATAAACAAATTACTGAGTTGTTTTTTGTAGTGCTGAACTTGTGCCAGAAATGTGATGATTGGTAGTTTGGCACTATATGAGTTACGAAGATAATGTTGTAGACGTGTCCAAAGGGTCTGCTGTGCCTGATGTGTGCAATGTGCCAGATTCAGGCATAAAAGTGGCCGGCTGGACTCCACAGATTTCCAATAGCGTTACCGTTATTGAGTCTGTTGATTCAACGAACTCATTAGCTTCTCAAATTTTCCGGAAGGCTTACAGTAATTCAGGTAATTCAAGTTCGGTAGCTGGGGCTGAGTCTGTTTTGCACCTTCTCAGTGGTTACTGCTTTGGCGAGGCAGCTCGTGAAGTAGTTTGTGAAATAGCTAAGAATAAGAACATCAATGCTTCAGTACTCACGAATTGCGATGCACAACCCATTATAGAGAATTTTCCTATACACGTTGTTTTTGCAAAAGAACAGACCAGCGGTCGTGGGCGTTTGGGGCGCGAATGGAAAAGCGTTAAGGGTGGATCCTTCGTGGCATCTTTCGTTTTTGCGGTTCCAACCCAGTTAGCTCAGGGCACAAACTCTGGGTGGATTACCTCGATTGCAGGTCTTGCTGTTCTCGATGCACTGCGCGGTGTAGCAACAGCAGCTGGTGGTGCTGGCCTAACGCAAAAGCTTGTACTGAAGTGGCCTAACGATATTTATTGTGAAGGCAAAAAATTAGGCGGGATTCTCTCCGAAGCTGTTCATTTTGACTCAGATAATTGCGTAGTCATCGTTGGGGTTGGCCTGAATATTGCAGTTAACTCTGCGGTGCATTATACAGAAAACACTGGTTCGCAAAGCGGAGCAACAGTATTGCAAGAATTCCATGCCACGAGTCTTGATTCTTATATTCCTGTTTCAGACGTTACGCGCACTAATTTTGATTTATGCAAGGCGATTGTTCGCAACTTACGTCAGCGTATGACGAGCTATCTTGCCAATGATGATGTGGAAAATAGTGGGCTACTTGACGAGCGTAAAGCTAATAGCTGGACTCTGGGGAAACATGTTACTGTGCGCCGCCCAGATGGTTCAATCATCGAAGGCTTTGCTCAAACAATTCTGCCTAATGGAGCACTTGTTATTAAGGCGACTACTCCTGAACCGGAAGGGCAGCTGATAGCTGTGACTACTGCAGACGTGGGAGTGATGGCTGAATCTGATATTGCCGAATCTAGCGCGAAAGCTGGAATAACAGTGAATACCGCATATTCAAGTATTTCAACAGCCCCAACAGATGGAGATGAGGTTCACTCATGAAAAAGCTGCTGATTGCAAACCGAAGTGAAATTGCATTACGCGTAATTCGCACTGCGCGAGAGATGGGCATTGCCACAGTGGCTGTCTACTCCGAGGCAGACCGTAATTCACCGTATGTGGCTCAGGCTGATGAAGCGTATCGCTTGTCAGGCGACACTTACAACGAAACATACTTAAATCAAGGGCTCATCATTGATATTTGCCGCCGAAGTGGCGCAGACGCAATCCATCCAGGTTATGGTTTTCTCTCTGAATCGAGTGAATTTGCTGCAAAAGTACTCGATGCTGGAATCGTATGGGTGGGACCAAAGCCTGAAGCACTTGACGAATTAGGTGATAAGATTACTGCCCGCCGCTTTGCCGAGCGCGCACAGGTTCCTCCAGTTCCAGGTGTTAGTGAGCCTGTCGATAACATTCACACGTTGCTTGATTTTGCACAGTCGTATGATTATCCAGTTATGATGAAGCGCACCGATGGTGGTGGCGGTCATGGCATTACTGTGGTGAAAAACGATGACGAATTACGCTCATTTTTTATGGCTCATGACTCTTTACAGGGAGCAGATTTAAGCAGTTATTTCATTGAAAAATATGTTGATCGCGCTCGTCATGTAGAAACTCAGTGCGGCCGCGATTGCGCTGGAAACTTCACCGTATATTCCACGCGTGATTGCTCTGTGCAGCGCCGAAATCAAAAGCTTATTGAAGAAGCTCCTGCTCCTTTTTTGACTGAAAAGATTGAGCAGCGCTTGTACACTTACTCTCGCCGTCTTTTCGATTCTGCTGAATACGTGGGATTGGGCACTTGTGAATTTATGGTGACCCCAACCTCCGATGTGTATTTCCTTGAAGTGAACCCTCGTTTGCAGGTGGAGCACACAGTAACGGAGGAAGTCAGCGGCATTGATTTGGTGCGTGAACAACTCACTATTGCTTCTGGCGGTATTTTGACCACTGCTCCGGCATCCCGCGGTCACAGCTTTGAATTCCGTATCACTAGTGAAGACCCTTCGAAGAATTTGACACCTGGTTCTGGAACCATTGAAAAACTTGAGTTTCCAACTGGCCCTGGTGTGCGTGTTGACTTTGGCGTGGCTCAAGGCGACACTATCTCTCCAAAGTTTGACTCCATGATGGGCAAGCTTATCGTTACTGCACAAGACCGCAACACTGCGATAGCTCGCTCTTTGCGCGTGTTGAAAGACTTCGTGATTGAAGGCATTCCCACGCCAGTTTCCCTGTATGAAGTGATTCTTAAAGATCCTGATTTTGCTGCTTCGTATGGCCGATTCGGTGTAACAACCAAATGGCTTGAAAAGAAGTATTTAAGTGCACAAGCACAGTCTGCAGGAGCTGGTCAGCCGGCTTCTTTGAGTGCTTCGCGATTCTCTTCTACGTCTTCTGTATCTTCCTCATCTTCGTCATCCTCATCTTTCGATAATTCCTCCCACGAAACACGCTCCTTCACAGTTGAAGTGAATGATAAGCGTGTGCAGGTTAATGTTCCTCTGGATCTGCTTGGAGCTTTGGGATCTAGTCGTCGCCTTGCAACTAACCGTAGAACTCAGCCTTTGCGTGGCACAGGCATGAACCATGCTGGGGAAGACCAAAAACAAGGACCAGCAGTAGGCAATAACGGTGAAATCGTTGCCCCAATGCAGGCAGTAGTTACACGAATTAGTGTTGCAAGCGGTCAAAAGGTTGGAAAGGGAGACCTACTCGTAGTGCTTGAATCCATGAAAATGGAAAATTATGTGTATTCACCCATCGCCGGTACAGTTGACAAAATTCTCGTAGGGCCTTCTGACGGTGTAGATGCAGGTGACTGTATTTTGACTATTTCAGCGGATGGAAAGCCCAACGAGAGTGTGGAAAATCCTAAGGAATCTGAAACTTCTGAGCAGTTAAAGGGGAATAAGTAATGACATCTCTTACTGATATCCAACTGCCGGCTCCAGCCAGTTCATCTGTTATTGAGCCAAGTGTTCATCAGCCAATCAGAGCAGAAATTGCACGGGCAGCAGATTTAGCTAGCAAAGCGGAAGATAATGCTCGCAATCGCCAACATCCAAAAGGGAAATACACTGCACGTGAGCGTCTCGACCTACTCTTTGATAACGGAACATTCGAAGAGATTGGCCGCTTTAATGGTGGCAATATCAACAAAGGCATTCCCGGCTCAGCAGTAGTCACTGGTTTTGGTGAAATTCGCGGTCGCACAGTTGGCGTTTATGCACAAGACTTCTCTGTGCGTGGTGGCACGATGGGTGAGGCTGAAGGCCGTAAAATCTGTCATTTGCTTGATATGGCTATGGAATTGGAAGTTCCAGTAGTTTCCATCATTGATTCAGGCGGCGCTCGTATTCAAGAAGGCGTAGGAGCTTTAACCCAGTACGGCAGAATTTTTAAGAAAACGTGCGAAGCATCTGGTCTTATTCCGCAAATTTCTTTAATCCTTGGGCCATGTGCAGGCGGAGCCGTGTATTGCCCAGCCTTGACAGATCTCATCGTAATGACGAAAGAAAATTCTTATATGTTCGTTACAGGGCCAGATGTAGTCAAAGCTGCAACTGGTGAGCATATTTCTATGGAAAACTTGGGCGGCGGCTATGTGCACAATGCTAAATCTGGCGTGGCTCATTATCTTGGAGAAGATGAGCCTGATGCAATCGACTATGTGCGCACAGTTTTAGCGTACTTACCGGATAGCTGCAATAAAAAAACTGTGGAATACAGCTATGCAGACGGTCATGCGGAGGAGCAGGCTGCACGCCGCATTGGGTCTATCGTTCCAGACAACGACCGCCAGCCATATGATGTGCTTGAAGTAATTCACAACCTTGTTGACTACGGCGAATTTGTGCAGATTCACGAGCTTTTCGCGCAGTCTATTGTGGTCGGTTTTGCATGCATCAATGGCGAATGCGTAGGCATTGTGGCAAATCAACCGAATGTGCGCGCCGGTATTCTCGACGTAGATGCTTCTGAAAAGTTAGCACGTTTTGTTCGGTTATGTGATGCCTTTAATCTTCCTGTTATCACATTAGTAGATGTGCCCGGTTATAAGCCAGGTAGTGACCAAGAACATGCTGGTATTATTCGCCGCGGCGCAAAGGTTATCTACGCTTATGGAAGTGCTCAAGTGCCAATGATTACCGTGATTTTGCGTAAGGCATTTGGCGGCGCTTATATTGTGATGGGCTCCAAATCTATGGGCGCAGACATCAATCTCGCATGGCCAAATTCCCAGATTGCAGTGCTTGGTGCGCAAGGAGCAGTCAATATTATTCATCGTAAAGATCTGCGCAAGGCAAGTGATAACGGTGAAGATGTGGAAGCAGTGCGTACTCAGCTCGTTAAAGAGTATGAAGAGACCACTGTGAATGCAAATCTTTCCCTTGAAATGGGAGAAATTGACGCCATGATTGACCCAGAACAAACCAGAACTCAGCTTGAATGTTCTCTCCGACTCCTGCGCACGAAGAAAAGCGTGCAAAAGCGCAGCAAGAGGCATGATAATCAGCCTTTATAACCTACTGATCAGATTTACACACAATAAGTATCTAGCACAACAAATATTTAGCACTACAAAATTAGAGATTTTGTCTCAGCAACCGTTGGGGCGATAAGAAAAGGACAACAATGACAAGCACCTCATTCTTCAACCGAGTGAACACTGAGCCGTACGCCATTCTCTTTGGTGGCCAATCAACCCCTTGGACTAATGCTCTTGCCCAGATTCTTGACAATAATAGTGTTGCTGAGCGCCTTCGCCGAGTAGCCGCAGATTCTGAAGCACGGCTGAGCCCGGTTGCTCATGAACTGCTTGCTACTACTGGCAAGCGTGTTGATATCTTCTCGTATGCAAGCACATCCCCAATGCTGGGTGCTGCAGCGGATGCAACAGTTAGTGTTCCGGGCATTGTGCTTTCTCAGTTGGGTGCAGTTCTTGATGCTCAGGATTTGGGATTAGATTTGGGGCGCAGCAATCTTGTAGCTGTTACAGGACATTCTCAGGGGCTACTTTCTGCAGAAATTGTCAATGTGTTCCGTTCCGTTTCCTCCGGTGAAATTGATAGGGCTCAAGGGCATAAGCGCATTGTTGACATTGTTGCGATTTCAATGCTTATTGGTTTGGCTGGCACCCGCGTAAGCCGCATTGATGGAATCTCCCCAGTAGGCTCTGCCACTCCTATGCTCTCTGTAAAGGGCGCAACAAGGGAGCAAATAAATACCCTTATCTCGCGCATCTCTAACGCTCGCGGACACATTAATATTGGCGTAAAAAATGCTCGTAACCACTTTGTTATTTCCGGTTACCCAAGCGATTTGCGCTTATTTGAAGCTCAGGCTGAGAAAGAGCATAAGCATCAGGAACAGCTTCGTGCCCAAAAGGTTCGTGGCGGCTCCGTATTTAATCCTTCGATGGAATATTTGGAAGTTACTATTCCATTCCATTCTGAGCTTTTGAATCCTGCTGTAGATCAGGTTGAAAAATGGGCTGCTGCTTCTGGAATAGACAGTGTGTATGCGCGTTCTCTAGCGCAGCGTGTTCTTATTGACGATGTGGATTGGGCAGGCGACATTGCGAGCATCGTAAAGAATAATAATCGCAATGCATTGTGGTTCGTAGACTTTGGCCCAGGCGCTGTTATTTCCAATATGACTTCTGCCCTCATCGAAGGCAGTGGTGCTGGTCTTGTTAGCGCAGCAACTTCGAATGATCGTACCAAGCTCATGACTGCTGGTGAAGAATTTGCTCGCACTACTGACTGGAGCACTTTTGCTCCTCGTGTTATTAAGACTGCTGCCGGCAACAAGGTAAGTACTGCTTTTACTAAGCTCACTGGTCGTGCGCCTGTTTTGCTTGCAGGCATGACTCCAACAACGGTAGATCCTGAAATTGTTGCAGCAGCTGCAAATGCTGGCTATTGGGCGGAGCTTGCCGGTGGCGGCCAGGTGACAGAAGAAGTTTTCGATGAGCATGTTAAAACTCTTGAGGGTCTTCTTGATGAAGGGCGCACTGTTGAATTTAATGCAATGTTCATGGATCGCTATCTATGGAATTTGCAGTTTGGCGGCAAGCGCATTGTTCCTAAGAAGCGTGAGTCTGGCACTCCGATTGATGGTGTTGTGGTTTCAGCCGGTATTCCAGAGCTGGATGAAGCTGTGGAACTTATTAACACGTTGAATGCTGACGGTTTCCCCTATGTGGCATTCAAACCTGGCACTGCAACGCAGATTTCTCAGGTGGTTGCTATTGCTAAGGCAGCTGCTCCAACGCGTGTAATTGTTGAAGTTGAAGGCGGTTCTGCAGGCGGCCATCACTCTTGGGAAAGCCTTGATGATCTGCTTATTAGCACCTATGCAGAGGTTCGCGCACAATCTAATGTTGTACTCGTAGTAGGCGGCGGCATTGGTACTCCTCAGCGTGCTGCTGACTACATCTCAGGTGAGTGGGCGCTTCGCTATGATATGCCGCTTATGCCTGTTGACGGCGTGCTTGTAGGCACAGCTTTGATGACTGCAAAGGAAGCTCACACTAGTTCGCAAGTTAAGCAATTCCTTGTAGAAACTCAGGGTATTACTGATTTCGAAAAGTCTGATGATCCATTCGCACCGCTTGGCGAAAGCTGGGTTCCATCCGGTAAAGCAATCGGCGGCATCACTTCTGGATTAAGCCATTTACATGCAGACATCTACGAGATTGAGAATGCCTCCGCTCGTGCGGGTCGTCTTATTGCCCATGTGGAGAAGAACCCTGAGGAACTCGTCACTCGCCGTGATGAAATTATCGAGGCTCTCAACGCCACTTCCAAACCATATATTGGTGATTTAGAGACCATGACCTACTTGCAGTGGGCGCAACGCTTTGCTGAGCTCGCTTACCCGTGGGCGGATCACACCTATGCAGATCGTTTCCTGCATTTACTTCAGCGCATTGAAGCCCGTACAACCGAGCAAGATAGAGGTGAGTTTGCGTCTCTGTTCACTTCTGTAGATGATGTGATGGATCCGACTCCAGCACTTCGCAAGCTTGAAGAGAATTATCCGCTTGCATTCACCTTGCTTGTAACCCCAACAGATGCAGCTTGGTTCCCAACACTGGCTCGCGAATACCCAAAGCCGTTGCCATTTGTTCCTGTGCTTGATGGTGATTTGCTTCGTTGGTGGGGGCAAGATCAGCTTTGGCAGTCTGAGGATGCTCGGTATAGCGCAGACTCTGTGCGTATTATTCCTGGACCACTCTCTGTTGGTGGCATTACTACTATTGATGAACCAGTTGCAGATATTTTGGGTCGCTTTGATACGGCAATTCTTGAGCGCGTCCAGAGCGCAACTAAAGGTTTTGGAGAAGCCGAGGGTGCATCTGAAGCAGCCGAAGAGTTCAGCGGCTTAAACGATAGTAAAACTGCAGAAGCCTTTATTCGCAATGCTCCAACTATTTCGTGGGTAGGCCATGTTATGGATAATCCAGCATATGGTTCTCCTATGGGTGATTCCGCCTACGAGCTCATTGATCTGGGTGTAGAAGACGGCGTTCAGAAGTTTGACTTGGATATTCACCTTGACACTTATTGGGATAATGACCCAGACAAGGGTTTGAGCAAGCACGCTGTTCGCGACATTGTGATTCCTCTCAATGTTGTTCCGGCTCAGCCAGCGCGTCTTCCAGTAGTGGATCGTGAGCGTTTGAGCAAGCATGTGTATAACATGCTCGCCGCAACTGCTGGTATTGGAAACACAGCAATTACAGGCGATAAGCTCACTGAAATGCCTACAGTAGTGGCTCCAACAGAGGCTGAGAAAGCAACTGAGCCATTTGGCCATGCAAATGCTCACTATACTTTGAGTGCTAATCTTGGTTTCGACCATCAGGCTACGACTGGCGGAGTTTTGGGCAATGAGCTTGTTTTGAGTCCAATTGCTCCGGATGCGCTCGTAGGCCCAGCTTGGCCAGCAATCTACACTGCTCTTGGTTCTGTGTATATCGGTGAAATGCCAATTATTGAAGGTCTGCTCAATGCAGTTCATTTAGACCATATGATGGCTCTGCGCGTTAATGAAGAGGAGCTTCTTTCTCATACGGGCGAAACCATTAACTTGCGCAGCTGGGCAGAGCAGTATGCTGAGTCTTCTTCTGGCCGTGTTGTAACCATTCATGTACAGCACACTTTGCAGAGTGGCACTGTTATTGCAGACGAAGTTGAGCGCTTTGCAATTCGTGGACGTGCCTATTCTTCTGCACTTCCTGTTGATGTAGCGCCATATGGTGGAGTCGAAGCTCAGATTGAGGACACTCCTCGCCGCCTGTTGCGCCGTGTTAGCGTTACTGCTCCAGATGATATGACAGCTTTCGCACGCACATCAGGAGACTTTAACCCAATCCATACCTCCTACCGAGGTGCAGATGTTTCTGGGCTTTCCGCTCCGCTTGTTCATGGTATGTGGCTTTCTGCTACTGCTCAGCATGCTGTTCAAGCTACGGATATTAAGGGTGCTTTCTGGCAGATTGAAGGCTGGACTTACACCATGTACGGCATGGTGCAGCTGGGTGACGAAGTTGAAATCTCTGTTGAGCGTGTAGGCAAGGTTCAGTTCGGCGGACTTGTTCTTGAGGTGACTTGCCGTATCAATAAGGAAATTGTTTCCCGTGGCACAGCAATTTGCCGTGCACCAATCACTGCATATGTTTATCCTGGTCAAGGTATTCAGCAGCAGGGTATGGTACTTGATGAGCGCGCAATTTCTCCAGCGGCTCGTGAGACGTGGGAGCGTGCAGATAAGCTCACTCGCGAAAAACTTGGATTCTCTATTCTTGCTGTAGTTCGCGATAATCCGACTGAGCTCACTGCCCATGGTGTGGCATACCGCCACCCAGATGGTTTACTCAATTTGACTCAGTTCACTCAGGTGGCTTTGGCAACTGTGGCATTCGCTCAGACTGTTCGCATGCGTGAAGCAGGAGTAACAATTGAGCCGGCTTACTTTGCTGGACATTCTTTGGGTGAATACAATGCCTTGAGTTCCTTCGCAGAAATCTTCCCTCTGGAAACAGTTCTTGAACTCGTATTCCACCGTGGCTCCACTATGCATCACCTTATTGAACGCGATGAGAAGGGACGTTCCAATTACCGCATGGGAGCTCTTCGCCCTAATCAGTTCGGTGTTGGCGATGACACCGTAGTAGATTATGTTGAGTCTGTTGCCAAGGCTAGCGGTGAATTCCTTCAGATTGTGAACTTCAATTTAGCTGGTTCTCAGTATGCAATTGCTGGAACTATCAAGGGATTGAAAGCTTTGCAAGCGGATTCGGAACGCCGTGCAACTGAGGCTGGTGGTAAGCGTCCATTCATGCTGGTTCCTGGTATTGACGTTCCATTCCACTCGACTCTACTGCGCAAGGGAGTTCCTGAATTCCGTGAAAAGCTTGACGCTTTGCTCCCGGCACATATTGATTATCAGAAGCTTGTTGGGCATTATATTCCAAATCTTGTAGCACGCCCATTTGAGATGACTCGTGAATTCGCTCAGTCAATTCTTGAAGTTGTTCCATCTGAGCGTTTGCAGGAAGCCGTCGAGAACGAAGCAATATGGAATACTTATGCAGCAGATGAGCAGAAACTTGGGCGTTTGCTCCTTGTTGAACTTTTGTGCTGGCAGTTCGCTTCTCCTGTGCGCTGGATTGAAACTCAAGCACTTCTCTTTAGCGAGAAGAATCAAGGGGGTCTCGGAGTAGAACAGTATGTTGAGGTTGGTTTGGGCAACTCTCCAACTTTGGCGAATATGGGCGCGCGCACCCTTGCTCTTGCGCAATTCGCGCAGCGTCAAGTGACTGTTTACAACGTGGGTCGCGATGAATCTCGCGTATATTTGACTGACACAGATACAGACTCCTTGGTTAAAGATAATGAGCCTGAATCTTTGGAAGATGAAGATATTAGCGCTGAAACAGATTCTGCTATTTCTTCTCACGCTCCTGATTCAGCTTCCGCTGTTGAAGCTGCTACTGCACCTACTGCTCAGGTAGTTACTGAATCTGCGCCTGTTGCTACTGCCGGTGCTGCTCCTGCAGAAGACATCACATTTACTGCAGCAGATGCAATCACAACATTGCTTGCATACTCTGCAAAGGTGCGCACAGAGCAGATTGGTGATTCCGATACCACCGATACATTGACGAACGGTGTTTCTTCACGTCGCAATCAGTTGCTGATGGATATCAGTTCTGAGCTTTCTGTTGCCAGCGTTGAAGGTGCGGCTGAGGCGAATATCGGCGCATTGAAGAATATCGTGAACTCTGTTGCCCCGCATTACAAGGCATTTGGTCCAGTACTCTCTGACGCAATCCGCGATCGCCTCCATTCACTCTTCGGAGCGGCAGGTGTAAAACCTGCACAGATTGCTAAGCGTGTTAGTGGCGTCTGGGGGCTTGGAGAAGGTTGGATTGCGTTCACCACAGCACAGATTCTTCTTGCAACTCGCGAAGGCACAAGCACTCGTGGCGGCGATTTGGCAACACTTTCTACTGAGGCAGTCTCCAATGCGGCTGCAGCTGATGCTCTGATTGATCAAGCTGTTCAAGAGGTTGCTTCTGCGCGTGGCATTGCCGTTGCAATGCAGTCTGCGGGTGTCGCAGTATCTGGTGGCGTAGTTGATTCTGCTGCTTTGAATGAGTTCGCTGAAAAAGTGACTGGCGATAATGGTGTGCTTGCACAAACTGCTCACTTTGTTTTGAAGCAGATTGGTGCTGAAGCTCCCGTTGAAGAAACTGAAGAAGACGAGAATACAGCTGTAGTTGAAGCAGTTGCTGCTGAACTCGGTCGTGATTGGCCAGAGCAGGTTGCTCCACGCTTTGACGAGCGTAAGGCGATTTTGTTCGATGACCGCTGGGCATCTGCTCGCGAAGACTTGGCACACATTTTCTATGGTGATGACGAGTCTGCTGCTCAGCTTTCCTTTACAGGAGCGGGTGAAGCTGTTGCAAATCAAGCTGCATGGTATGCAAAGCGTGCCAATAGTGAAGGCCGAATAGCGCTTGCTGATGTGTTTATGCGCATTGAGCAGGAAGCTCAAAATACTGTAAAGACAGATGATACCCAGGCACAGTTTGCTCATGATATTGCCGTAGTAACTGGTGTGTCTGCAAACTCCATCGCAGGCGGCGTGGTTGCAGGCCTGCTGAGCGGTGGTGCAACAGTTATTGCAACAAGCCATAGTTTCAAGCCGACATTCGTGGCATGGGCAAAGGAATTGTATCGTACCCACGCGGTAGGGAATGCTCAGCTTTGGATCGTTCCAGCAAATCTTTCCAGCTATCGCGATGTTGACGCACTTGTGAAGTGGGTCGGTAACGAGCAGAAGACCACAACTGGCGCAACAACCAAGATCGTGAAGCCTGCATTTGAACCAACATTGTTCTTCCCATTTGCGGCACCTCCAGTGCACGGTACTTTGGCTGACTCTGGTGAACTCTTTGAATCTCAAGCGCGTTTGATGCTTTGGGGTGTAGAACGTGCAATCGGCGGTTTTGCAGCACTTGGCTCTGATGTTGATGTTGAGCATCGCCTGCACGTAGTTCTCCCTGGCTCCCCGAACCGCGGTGTATTCGGTGGTGATGGCGCTTATGGTGAAGTCAAGAGCGCGTTCGATGCAATCGTTAACCGTGCTCGTGCTGAAAAGAATTGGTCTGACCGCGTCACATTTGCTCATCCTCGTATTGGTTGGGTTCGCGGCACTGGTCTTATGGGTGGAAACGACCCATTGGTAGCAGTTATTGAGCGCCGAGGACTAACTACTTACAGTACTGAGGAAATCTCTAAGAAGCTGCTCGATCTCTCTACTTCTGAAGCTCGTCAGCAGGCACAGCTTGCTCCTCTCGATGCGGATTTGACCGGTGGGCTTGGTTCTGAACCAATCAGCATTGCAGATTTGCGTGCTGAGGCAGAAGCAGATGCGGCTGAAGAGGCTCGTCGGCAGGATGAAGCTGCAGTAGCTCGCGGCGAGATTGAAGAGGCTCCTCAGACTATGATTAAGGCTCTTCCAACTCCGCGCATTCCACGTCAAGCTGTGACTCGTGCAGAAGACTGGTCTGAAGTAACTGCACGCCCAGAAGATGAAGTTGTTATCGTCTCCATTGGCGAGCTTGGTCCATGGGGCTTTGGTCGCACTCGCTTTGAAGCCGAACTCGGTATCACATCTGATGGCAATGTCGATTTGAGCACTACCGGTGTTCTTGAACTTGCATGGAACATGGGACTGCTCACATGGGCAGATTCTCCAAAGCCAGGCTGGTATGATACCGACGATAATCTCGTTCCAGAAGAAGAGATTGCAGATCGTTACCATGATGAAGTTATTGCTCGCAGCGGCATTCGCCCGTTCGATGAAGGCATGGGAAATGACTTTAAGGATGATTCAAACGAGGATGCAGCAGAAGTCTTCTTGAGCAACGATATTTCCTTCACTGTTCCAACCGAAGAAATTGCACGCGAGTATGTGAATGCAGACCCTGCTCATACCTCAATTGAAAAAGATGAGGAAGCAGGGGAGTGGATTGTCACCCGCACAAAGGGTTCTTCTGCTCACGTTCCACGCCGTGCAGTGATGACTCGTACGGTTGGTGGGCAGTTCCCTCAGGGCTTCGACCCACTTAAGTGGGGAATTCCGGCTTCTATGGTTGGCTCTGTTGACCCGATTGCACAATGGAATATTGTCACAGCCGTAGACGCATATATTTCCGCAGGTTTCACTCCTGCTGAGATTTTGCAGTCTGTGCACCCATCCCATGTGGCTTCCACTCAGGGCACTGGTTTTGGCGGTATGCAATCCATGCGAAAGCTCTATTTGGATCGATACCTCAACAAGGAATATCCATCCGATATCCTTCAAGAAGCACTTCCGAACGTTGCGGCAGCACACGTAATGCAGTCTTATATTGGCGGTTATGGCAACATGATTCAGCCTGTATCTGCATGCGCAACTGCAGCAGTGTCTCTTGAAGAGGGCTTTGACAAGATTAAGCTTGGCAAGGCAGACTTCGTAGTCACCGGCGCGATTGATGATATCGGCACTGAGTCTGTAAATGGCTTCGGCTACATGAACGCTACTGCAAACTCTCAAGAGATGTATAACAAGGGTATTAGCTCCCGCTTCTTCTCCCGCGCGAATGATCGCCGTCGTGGAGGATTCCTTGAAGCTCAAGGTGGCGGAACCATCCTGTTGACTCGTGGCGATATCGCTTTGAGGATGGGCTTGCCGGTTGAAGGCGTGGTCGGTTACATTCATTCCTTCGCAGATGGTGCGCACACATCCATTCCTGCTCCAGGTCTCGGTGCTTTGGCAGCAGCTCAGGGTGGTGTAAATTCGCGGCTCGTTCGTGATCTAGCTAAGTTGGGCGTTTCTGCAGACGACATCTCTGTGGTGTCTAAGCATGACACTTCTACTAACGCGAATGACCCTAATGAGTCTGAGTTGCATAACACTGTGGCTCATGCGATTGGTCGCAGCGAAGGTAATCCACTCTACGTTATTTCTCAGAAGAGCTTGACTGGTCATGCAAAGGGTGGTGCAGCTATCTTCCAGATTCATGGTCTTACTGACCTGTTCAAGTCTGGAATTATTCCTGCAAATGCTTCTCTTGACTGCGTTGACCCCGCGCTCGCGAAGGATGACCTGATGGTATGGCTCAAGCATCAAATTAACTTGAACGAGACTAGTTGCACTGTGAAGGCTGGCTTAGTCACGTCTCTCGGCTTTGGTCATGTTTCTGGATTTGCTGCAATCGTAAACCCAGGTGCGTTCGAGGCTGCAGTTGCTAACACTGCAGGCGAAGATGCTCTGATTCAGTGGCGTGAGCGTGCGAACCAACGTTTAGCTCAAGGTGCACGTCATCGTGAACAGGGCATGCTTGGGCACGCTGCTCTGTATGAGCCGATCGATAGCCGTCGTTTCCGTGAGGATTCCCGTAATTATGATGCACATGAGGTAGAGAAAGCAATGCTTTTGAACCCTGAAGCGCGTCTGGGTGAATCTGGATACTACGAGTAAATCAAACGATAATCGAACATTTGCTCAGTCGGCGTAAAACTGGCTGGGCACAATTAAAAATAAGAACTTGGCTAGTGGTTTGTCCTTCTGCTAGCCAAATAATCCCCACATCTGCTTTTCTTCTCCTTGGGCTGCGTAAAGTTTTTGCTCAGCTTTTGATGTGGGGATTTTTCTATTTCTGACTCAATGTATCCAATATGGAAGTTATTTAGTTGTTCGTATAGAATGGATATACGCGCGTAAACCGTTAATTGCCCATAGAGGAATGTTTTGCACCCAGTCATCATTGCGGAAGCCAGCAAGGCTTGTGCGAACAGTTGTGTGGGGATGATACTGGTCGTAAACATATCTGAGACTTTTAGCCTGCAGATTTACTGTGGCTTTTACTTCAACGGGGATAAATGCAGAATCTTGCTCAACCACAAAATCCACCTCAGCATGCCCTTGTGGATTTGCCCAATAATATGGGCGATATCCTTCAGCTACCAACTGTTGGCACACATATTGTTCTGTTAATGCGCCCTTGAACTCTGTAAAAATACTAGAACCAGCAATAAGAGTAGATTCAGATAATTCGGACATAGCTGATAATAAACCGACGTCCAATACAAAAAGTTTAAAAGCAGAATCAGAAGCATAACCAGCTAGGGGCAGTCGAAAAGTAGAGAGACATTGGACTTTCTCCACCACTCCGTAATCAATTAACCATTGAATGCATTCCTCAAATTCCCGAGCACGTGCACCTTTTCTGACGGTTCCATACACAAATTTTCGATTCTCTTTTGCCAACTGACCTGACAGGGAAGACCACACTAGTCTCGTCCTCTCTAGAATCCGAGAAGCAGCGTGCTTGGAAAAATCTAGATCATAAGTGTTTAGAATATCCTGCTGAATAATTCGCACCTCTTGAGGAGCGGCACCATCTAAGTGGTGTGATACAGCTTCGGGCATACCGCCCACATACAAATATGTTTTAAGCAGCTCGGTTAACTTATTGGTGAAGGCGTCACTAATCTTGTCAAATTGGCCGTGTGCAATCCGTTCTGCGAGCTGAGCGTAACCGGAGTTATAAAGAAACTCTTGAAAAGTTAGCGGGTACAGTGTCATCATTGTGACCTTGCCTACGGGGAAAGGTGAGCTGTTATGTAGTGAGATTCCCATGTATGAACCTGTAGCTGCAACACAGTATTCCGGTGCATCTTCACAGAAATATTTCAATGACGTTAATGCCTGCGGACACTCTTGAATCTCATCAAAAATAATCAGAGTAGTAGCTGGATTGATGCTTTTCTTCGTGTAAATTGATAGGCTTTCGACGATTTCATGTGGATCAAGTCGCCCTTGAAAAAACTGTTGAGCATCGGGGTCTCTCATGAAATCTATTCGTAAAACATCTCTGAATGACGTTCTTCCAAACTCATTCATAGTCCATGTCTTACCTGTCTGTCTCGCTCCACGCAGTAAAAGAGGCTTGCGTTTAGAGGATTTTCTCCACTCCTCCAAACTGGCCATAATAGTTCTATTTAATTTCATGTAAGATTTACCCTATATAAATGTGATTGTTAACCACATTTTACCCCCCGTATTATGTGATTGCTAATCACATTTTTGGTGGGGTATTTAATTTTGTAAGATAGACAGTGTTATGAATACTTCTGATATGTCTGATGATTCAATGCTTGACTCAACTTCAGATTTGCTGTTCAATTCAGCATCCGGCTCAATGCCGAGTTCTGTGATTTCAGTTGGTCATGATGTAGTTGATATTAAGCAATTTTCTGCGCAGTGCGAGGTGCCAGGGTCTCGTTTTCTGCAATTCTTCTCTGCAAAAGAGCGTCGTCAAGCCCATATGAAAGCAAATCAAAGTCATAGCAGTGAATACGCGCATTTAGCGGTTCGGTGGGCAGGTAAAGAATCTTTCCTTAAAGCATGGAGTCAGGCACTCGAAGATGATCCACATCCTTATACAATTGAGAATTTTCCGTGGAATGGAATAGAGATTTTAGTGGATGCGCGCTCGCGACCGTATGTCGAGCTTAGACCTGATGTATTGCAAATATTTGAAAAAACGCTAGGGAGTATTCCTAAAATTTTCCTCTCTTTAAGTCACGATGGGATGATTGCTTCCGCGGTGGTGATCTTCTCGACATAACAAAAATTTCTCGTCCAAATAGGTGCATAACCTAGTAGCACCATACGATGAGGAGGAACCATGAGCGAGCGTTACGTCAGTGTTGACCAGGCTGTAGATATGGTTCGTGAGACCTTTAAATCCAATGCTTCTGGGTGCAAAGAAGCTCCTTCCTTCTTCGTTACAGGCCCTGTGCGCAGCGGGAAGACCACCTTTGCTACGTTGGCACTTTTGGCTGCTACTGAATCTTATGGTAGTGACTCGGCGGTGATGCTGCGCTTAAATCGTCTTTTAGCAGATGAAGTAAGCGCTTTCGTTTTGCATGCAATTAAAGCAAGTAGCCAATCTCGCCCGGTTACTACGATTGCAGCTTTAGCATTTCGTATTCTCTCAGCTGCCGCACAGTCTCAGGGAACCGCTCAACCTAGACTCCTCAATGGTGCAGAGCAAGAATCATTGCTGCGCTCGGTACTTGAAAAGCATGTTGAACACGTAGCAGCGGGGGATATGTGCCCAACATGCGAGTTGTTGCTTGAGTATTTTTCAATGGCCAAACCACAAAAATCTGGAGTTGCTTCCGGCTCCTCTTTGAAATCGGAAGAAAAAGAAGAAGACAAAGGTAATAACGAAGGTAAAGACTTCGGGCAATCTGAAACAAGTGACGTTTTACTTGCTCGACGCTTCACGCCATCATTCATCGCCCAGCTGCGTGACATGCTTGCACGCATGAATGAAATTGGAGCGTCACACACTAAAGAGTCGGAAATCCTTGGTGCATTAGAGGCTACACGGTCGAACGCGCATATGGGTATAGGTGATATTGCAGTTCGCCGCCATGAAGTGCAGTGGGAGCTCGCTTTTGAGCTTCGTAAAGAGTATGCAGTGGCCATTAGTACGGCGTATCCGCATGAATTCAGGCTTGATTCCTCACGCTTGCTTGTAGAAGCAACGAAAGTGCTCAATCAGGGCGTGGCTCCTGAAAAAAATATTCCGAGAGTGATTGTGGTTGATGATTATCAAGACATGACTTTTGCTGGAGTTGCGCTTCTTCAGGAATTATTCAATAAAGGGTCGCAGCTTATTTTGGTTGATTGTGATGATGAATCGGTGGAAACCTTCCGTGGATCATACCCTGAATTTTTGTCTTTGAGGGCAACAGCGCATGCGACTGATTCGCAGACTTCTGGTCTTTCACATGGCATTATTGCGCAAGATTTGGGTCGTTTTGGAGCTCAGCATCTTGAATTAGAACCACAGTATTTTGCAAAAAGAGAGAAAAAAAATAAGGAAAGCCAAAATAAGAAAAGCAAAAGCGAGTCTACTCACCAATCACCTCTGTTCTTGGACGCGCTTGCTGCACGCGTCAGTTTGAATATCACAACGGATATAAATGATGGCACTGTGTTGATGAATCGTGCAGGAAAATTACCCGCATGGATACCTGGAATTTCACCAATTACTAATACCTCTCAAGAATTTGCGAATGATAATTCTGTGCGTGTAAATCTGTATCACGATGCTAGCGAGGAAATGTATGACGTTGTGCGTCAGATTGCGCACATGCATATTACGAACACTGAAGTGTCATACAACGACATGGCTATTATTGCGCACGATAATTCAACAGTGCATGCGTATGGGCAGCGATTACGCGAGACAGGGATTCCTGTTCGCTTTTCATCAGTGCAAAAACCAATGTCGCAAGAACCTGCCATTGGTGGTCTATTTGCTATGATTCAGCTTGCTCGTTTGGCTCAGAATAAGGGCAGCAGAGCATTTGCTCTTATCGAAAACAAAGGCGTGGATTATTCCGGGGCGTATGTGAAATCCTTGTTCACTACGTATTTTTCCAGCCCCTACGCTCGTGTAACACTCGGTTCGAAGCATCGAATGCTCCGCTTGAAGGCTGTTGATTCTCTTCTTGAATCGATGAAGACTTTAATTGAGCTTGCTCAAACGGGTCAGAGCTCTCACCAATTGCCAGCAAATTTGGCGAAAATCGAGAGTACGTGGAAATCGTATTGCCGCCGAGCCGATGAAGCTCAGAAGCAGCGCACTCAAGCCCAGGAATCTGCAGGAATTATCGTCGATGATTCACTCGTGAATCCAATATCGCCTAGTGATCAACTAACATCATCTAGTGAGCAACCTGAGTCGGTAAGCTCAAATGCGCTTTATCTTGAACTTCTTATCAACACAGATGATTGCCAACAGACGATTTTTGATGTGCTGTCGTCGATTTCTCAACATACTCATTCTGCAGATGTGGCATGTTTTAACAAGCTTGTTGTAAATATCAACAAGTTGGCAAAAAAGCTTGAAAATAAACTAGTTGCTGATAGCCCTGAGCAAGCGCTGTGGGCGGCATGGGACATGTGCAATGCTGCGGACACATGGCAAACGGAAGCACTCGCTGGTGCAGATATTTCAACCCTTGCAGATGAGCGGCTCGATGCTGTGTTGCGGCTGTTCTCGTATGCATCTCAATCGAATGCTTTTGCCAACATTGATGAGTTTATTGAGCATGTGAAGTCCATGGATATTGTGGCGGATTCATTAGCCAAAAAGGGGCCGATTGAAGAGGCTGTGACGCTGACTACTCCCGCAGGAAGCTTTGGTAAAACATGGGATTATGTATGGATTCCTGCTATGCAGCAAGGTGTGTGGCCAAATTTAGCGGTGCGTAACACAATGTTTGGTGCCGATGATTTGACTGACGTTATGCTGACTGGCAATATTTTCGCGGATTCTCGTGGAACTGAGCAGACCCATAACACTCGCTTAATTTCAGTGCTGCAAAGTGAAAAGAAAAGTTTTCTTGTTGCTCTGTCACGAGCTGCTAAGCAGATAACTCTTAGTGCTGTTTTCAGTGAAGACCTTACTCCCTCTGATTTCTTATTTGGATATGTGCCAGAACTATTGCCAAGAGTTGATGACCCTACAAAAGCGGAGTTCACTCAAACTTTACTTCAGCTCTCAGGTTCTTCCACTGAGCTAGATACTGATCTTGCGGAAACTACTGTGCGTGAACTCATCGGTCGAGCACGCTCAATTATCACGCGCGCACGAGCTTTAGGATACCCTCAAAACAGTGAAAAAGCTGTTAATGATGCAGTTCAAACATTAAAGTATATTCAGTCTCAAGGCTTTGATTTAGCCAGTCCAGATGAGTGGTCGTTCATTCCTGAGTATGCAGCAGCTGACCACATGGCAACTGAACGCGCAGCAACTAATCGCATACAGTTTGAACAGAATGATAATCAGCAAACCCCTGTAGTTGTTCGTCTCTCGCCCTCAAGCGCAGACTCTCTGTGGAGTTGTGCAATCTGCTACATGCTTGAAAATCGTCTTTCCGGGCCGCGAGGAGGCAGCACTGCAACGAGTTTTGGAACACTTATTCATAAAGTTGCAGAGCTAGCAAGTAAAGAAGGGCTTGACTTACCGTCTCATCGGTTCTCGTCAGAGAGTATTACCACCGAGCAAAAAGTTGCGGAAATAACTGCTCGAATGCGTGAAATTTATGATGAGATTGCTCAACCTCTTGACAAAGACGCCAACATTGGAGACCAAATATCGGCACTGAAAAATCAGGAAGATACTGACACCATTCTTCACAATATCGCACATTACTTTGTAGCAAGCAATCAACCGGGGTATGTAGAAAAGTCAAAGTTCAGTAACTTCACCATGGGAACCTTGACCAGTGTTGAGCAGGAGAAACATTTCACAGCACGATTCTCCATGGAAGATATTTACTACGCATATAACGCGGTTCCTGAAGAGCTGCCCGTAACGCGTGAAGAGTTTTGGGACATGATGAGTCTATTTGTTGGCGGTTTTCCAGAGGGGCTAACGTATAACACTATTGTTGAGCTTAGTGGAACTATTGACCGCCTTGAGCACCGCGATATGGATGGCTGTGAGACTCTGCGAGTTATCGATTATAAAACAGGTCGCAAGAGACATAACAGTAAAGACAGCATCAACGATTTACAGCTTGTGTGCTATCAATTAGGGTTAATTTTCGATGAAAAAGCATGTCGAAGTGATGACGACCGTTGTGAGATTTTTAAAAAAATGCCGTTAATTACTCAGGCAAACCTTTTTGATGTTCGTTTAGACGAGGCACCTGGTAGCACGCATAAAATTGCTGAATTAAATTATCAAAATGCACTTTTTGAGGATGGGCATATTTCTACTACCACTCAATTAGGCCGCCCATACTTGAAAAAATGGGAGCTTAGATCCACGCTTGAACTAATCGATGAAGCTCAGCTATTGCAGTGCACAGGAATGAGTGAAGATACTCGCAAACGTACTCTACGCGAGCGTTCACGCGGTGAGGGCGGCCCCGCAACACAGTGGGCGTTAACCATGATTGCTCGTATTTTCTATGCTGCAGGAGCACTTAACTCTTCCGTACTGCCTGTGGTGCAGCATCATGATCACTATTGCAACTATAAGAATGGCGTATGCCCGGCATGTTCGGAACGCATTGAATCTGTGATCGAGGAGGGCTAAATTATGGGAAATTTCACTCCGACTTCTGAACAGTCTCGTATTATCGATGCTCCGAGCAATAGCAGCATTCTGGTTGTGGCAGGCGCGGGTTCTGGCAAGACTTTCACCATGACGCAGCGCATTATCGCGCTAATCAACAATGGTGTGCAAGCAGAAAAAATCCTGGGCCTGACCTTTACCCGCAAAGCAGCAGGCGAGTTGCTTTCCCGCGTTTCCAAAGCAGTTATTGAAAATAAACGCAATGAGCAAGATAAGCAGAGTAGTTTAGGCTCTCAAATTGACGCCAATTCTATGTTTATGAAGCCTGAAGTGTACACGTATGATGCTTTCTTTCAGAATATAGTGCGCCAGTATGGTCTACTCGTTGGCTTTGACCCGAACACACAGCCTTTGAGTAATGCGGGTGCAACTCAGCTCGCAACTCAAGTCGTAGAAGATTCTGTGAGTTATCTTCTTTCTAACGGGCTTAAAGCTTCTGATATTTCCATTGATACTTTCTCAAAGAATGTGCTGGCTCTTTCCTCTGCTATCTCGAATTCTATGATTGGCACCGGTTGCTCAGATTTTGTTGAAGCAACCAAAAAGATACAAGAGTGGGATTCTGATTTTATTGTGCATCTGGAGAAAATTGTTACTACAGATTCTTATGGAATTCAGCTTGATAAGCTCAGTGATTTGCCGCTCTCTTATGAGAAAAAAGATAATCTCGATGCTGCAAAAAAATTCCTGAAAAAGGATGACCCAAGAGAGCGTGAAAAGAGTTATAAAGAATGGGTAAATCGCGATAAGAACCGCAAGCATAAGCTCTCTGCTATTGGGGTTTTGCTTTCGGCCACTAAGAAGCGCAATATTTATGTAGAGCTTGTGTCTCGGTACTATCAAGCAAAGCAAGAAACCAATTTGGCTGAGTTTTCTGATTTCACCATCGCTGCTTATCAATTAGTTACACGTTTTCCGTGGATTGGGAGCGAATACCGGCGGCGATTCAGCCACGTTTTTTTAGACGAATATCAAGATACATCTACCACACAGGCAATGGTTCTTGTAGCTCTTTTTCATCCTAAGCAGAGTTCCTTAGAGCAAGACTTCCCAGAGCAGGAGGCTGCCACAGCAGTTACAGCAGTGGGAGACCCCTACCAGGCGATTTATGCGTGGCGAGGAGCAAGTCCTGGCGCATTCCGGCTATTCAAAGAAGACTATGACTATGCAGCAGACGCTTTGACTCTTTCACAGACGAGAAGAAATCCTCACATTGTTTTGGACGCGGCTAATTTCCTCACAGAGCCTTTGCGCATGAGTGTTCCAGACCCTTTGAATCGTCGAACTAGCGCTGAGGAATCTGAAGTTAGCGTGCCACAGCTTACTGGCATTGAAGAGACTGGCACTGGTTCCTTGGGTCTTTTAGGATATGAAACCTTGCCGCAAGAAGTGGATGGAGTGGTGCGCTTTGTGAAGCAAGCACTTAAACGCTATGCATCTTCTGAAGATAAGACTGACGAAACTCATGTAGCTGTGCTCTTCCGGTCAAAGAAAAATATTCCTACCTATCGCGAAGCGTTGGAAGAGGCTGGAATCACGTGCGAAACTGTTGGAATTTCTGACTTCATGAATCGTCCTGATGTACTTGATGTTACTGCGCTGTTGAAAGTGCTTGTAGATCACAGTGATTCTGCAACCTTAATGAGACTTCTTGCGTCTCCACGCTTTGGGCTGTCGCCTTCTGATTTACGTCTTTTTGCACGCTACGCGGATGATCTTAACGAAATATATCAAATTCATTTTCTTGCAGAGTCTGGAATTCTCAATAATATTGCAGAAAGCGGCATTGAGGAGCTGGAACGGAACCCAAAGAAGCGCAAAGAGATTATTCATTCTCATCGGGGGGATGTTCCTCAAGGATTGCCTATTGGTATTTATTTGGTAGATGCTCTTTTGAAAGATAACCTGACTGAGCAACTCACTCACACGCGCATCACCGAAATCGGTCAAAAACAGCTTGTCAAGGCTGCTCATGTTGTGCAATCTGTAGAGAGAGTAATCGACCATCCGTTATCTGATGTGATTCGTACTGCTGGTGCTGCTTTAGGGCTTGACATTGATACTCAGCTTGCACACACGTTGGCTTCAGCGCGCAATCCTCATGAAACAGTGCGCACACAAAGCTGCATCGACACGTTGATTTCATTGAGTCAATCGTATATTTCTGAGTTGCAAGAGCAGCTTACTCCTACAATTAGTGGATTTATGGCATGGCTGAGCAAAGCATCAGATGATGCCAGTGACCCCATTGTGATAGCAGATTCGCACGCGCAAGTCATTTTGATGACGATTCACCAAGCAAAAGGCTTGGAATGGGATGCTGTTGCGATTGTAGGAATGAGCAGAAAAGGGTTCCCATCTACGAGGGAAACTCAATTCTTGGCAAAGCCATCTGAGGATTTGTCTGTGAATCCTCAAAAATCTCCTCAGTACTTCGCAGAATCGAGCACATGGTTGGAAGATTCTTGCGCTGTCCCAGCACCTTTGCGTGTAGACAGTCAAATCTTGCCCAAGTTTCCTCATACGGGCAATCTTGATATTTTGCAAACTATAGATGACGTTGAAATCGAGGTGCTAGATTGGCTTGTCACCATTGACGATGAACCTCGTGCACGTGATTTTCTGAGCCAGCATAGTGAGTATGGTCAACGTCTTTTTGCTGACGAGCGGCGGCTGGCATACGTTGCATTGACTCGTGCGAAGCATGAAGCGTTATTGACATTTAGTGTTCAGCAGAAAGAAGACAATGCTGCTTCTGCTAGTTCAACAAATACCTCAACTACTTCAAATGCATCATCGAAGGCTACCGTTTTTAAGCCTGTTCGTTTTTCTCGTGACGATAATGAAAACATAAAAGAGGTGGATGTCGACAAAGATGCTTCATTCTTCTGGCAAGAACTGTATCAGCATTATCTTTCTGGCGGTTCAATTGCGCGGGCTTCTGCGCAAAGGCTGAGTGTTTCTGTGAGCTTAGATAATTCTTCTCCTGATGCACCTCACTTCATTGCTCCTGTGGGATTCTTCATTGGGGAGAATGCGGATGACTTGCTGCATGATGTTGTGGAGCAAGCATTAGTGGATGCTAGGGATTCTCTCATAGTTAGCGAAAACGAGAACACTGTGTGGCCTAAGGATTTGAAATACAATATCGGAACTATTTTGCGAGATTCAGCAGATGCCGTGCGAAATGCTGAAAGCAAATATGACGATTTCAGCGATGCCAAAACTCCTCTGCTTGAGCGTGCTCATAAAGTTATCGAGAATTTACACTCACAGCCAAAGAATGGGTCTTACAATTCTGAATCTATTGATACTCGTAATGAACTGATTGCTAAGGCTGCGAGAATCCTTGATTCCAGTATGAACAGCGTAACTGCTATGCAAAGTCGCATCACTTTAGCTTCGAAAGCTTCGGAAGGTTCGGTCAAAGGTTCGGCCGAAAATTCAGCTAAAGATTCATCAGATGCTAGCTTTGCGATTGCTCGCAGCGTGCTTCGCCCAATCCCTCAAGTAGCTTCGTTGCAAGCTCAGAAAGGGACTATTTTCCATGCATGGGCTGAGGAGTACCTTGGGATTGACGAATTTTCTGTTCGCAATCCTGATATCTCAGATGATGATCCACAAGATTTGCGTGAGTGGAAAAAGCGGCTAATGGAATCGCAGTGGGCGCAGAAGTATCGTGTATATTCGGTTGAACAGCCTATTGTGGTAGATCTTTGGGGTCGTATTATCAAGGGTAAGCTCGATGCAATCTTTGAGGGAAGTCTTGCCAATCCTCAGAACGTAGATTGCTTAACAATTGTTGATTGGAAAACTGGGCGTCGCCCGCAAAATAAAGATGAAGAGGCTGCAAAACTTATTCAATTAGATGTTTACCGTTTACTACTTTCAGAGTTTCTTGGCAGGCCAATCGAATCAATTGATGCAGCTCTCTATTATGTGAGTGAGGAAAATGAATCTCGCAGGCTTATTCCTGCAGAGCCAAAGTCTCGTCACGATATTGAAGAAGAATTGAGCGCTGCTTTTGAGAAGAATTCATCTGTAGCATTTGGAGATGATAACGAATAATGACAATGACAGCGATAATGACTAACGACGTAATTCTTCGCCCGACAATTGAAGAAGACATTGATGTGCTTGCTGAGATTGTGCAGAATACTTGGCATTCAGAGGATTCAGCACATCACACAACAGCTGAATTAAGATTTGGCGCTCAATACGATGTGCTGTGGTATTTATGTCGAGCCAATATTTCTTTGACTGCTGAACTCCACGGAAATCCGGTGGGCGTAGTCATGCTTGAAATTTTTAAGGAAAGTCAGCTCGCCCTTGCTAATGCTGACAAAATTTTTGAATCAATAGAAAATAAAGCCTCTCAAACTCCGTCTGGCCGCAAACTTGCACAAGAAACCCAACGAGATGCACAAGATACTGACGCGCTTGCAGCCCAGGCCAAAGAGCAGACTCAAGCAGAAATTGAGCTTTTCATAGTAAACGCACAAACTCGTGGGAATGGAGTGGGAGCAAAACTTTTTAACCAAGCGAAAAAACTTATGAGTGAGCGTGGTGTTGAGAAGTATTATCTCTACACTGATTCGGAATGCGATTGGCAGTATTACGAGCACAATGGTCTTACAAGAGTTGCCGAAAATCTCGATGCTGTGGGCATTATGGGAGAACCGCTTGAGAAGTATATTTACGTGGGGCACACCCACCAGTAGACTCGCTAGGAGCTCACAGAACAGTACAGAGTTACAAAGCAATTACTTACGTTTTACGTGTGGATACAGGGAGAAAGCAGATGGCATCCACGCCTAACCCATACATCAGGATTTTCAAGCTTCCCGGAGCTGCAGCATTTTCGCTAAGTGCGGCTCTTACAAGACTTCCCATGTCTGTTATTGGCTTAAGCATGGTGTTAGCTTTGAATTCCATTTATAACAATTGGACAACCGCAGGAACAATGAGCGCCGTCTATGTGATGAGCTGTGCCGTTGTAACGCCTATTTATGCGAGACTTTTTGACAGGTATGGGCAGAAAAAGGTTGGGCGCATCGCGATTATCGCACAGTTCGTTGCGCTCGCAGTCTTTGCAATCGCTGCATTCTCTCGTGTTCCCCTTGCTCTGCTTTTTGCTCTTGCAGTACTTGTTGGTATTACGCAGTTTTCTGTTGGCGCGCTCGTACGCACTCGCTGGGCGTGGACTGTTTCAGATAGTGGTTTGAGCTCAGCAGAGAATGAAACACTTTTGAACACTGCGTATGCTTTCGAATCTGCCGTCGATGAGTCGATTTTTGTAATTGGTCCGATTGTTGCGGCTGCTCTTTCCACGGGAATCAATCCTGTCGCGCCATTCGTTTTATGTATGATTGCGTGCGGCTTAGGTGGCGTAGTTTTCTTCAATCTTCCCAGTGCGTCGCATAGCGTTTTGGGCTCTATTGAGGTTGTGTCTGTTGAAAACGGTGCTACTGAAAATAGTACTGAAAAAATAGATATGGCGACTAGTTCACTGGATAACTCGCCACTTCAAACTTCGCGTTCAAATAAGGCCACAGCTCTTGCATATCCAGGCATTGCCAATTTATGCCTTGTTTTCATCTTCTTTAATATGAGCTTCTCCGGCTTCGATGTCGCCATGACTTCTTTGACGAAGGCACTCGGAATGCAAAGTGTTTTGGGCATAATTCTTGCTCTTATTGCAGTAGGATCTATGATCGGCGCACTCATATATGGTTCCATTAAGGTCACGGGGAATCCTTGGATTCGCTTATTTATTTTCATCGCAGTGGTGACGAGCGGGTTTGCAATCATTGCTCATTCCGGGAATAACTTTATTTTTATTGGCATCATTGAAGTTATTGCAGGGTTTACTGTTGCTCCAACCTTTGCAACCGGGAATTTGATGGTTAAGGAAACGGTTCCTGCACATTCATTAACTGAGGGGCTCTCATGGCTTAGCACGGCGGGAACAATGGGTGCTTCACTGGGCTCAGCAGTAGTCGGCATTATTATCGATGCATATGGCCCCCACGGTGGATTAGATGCATTGTGCATATTTACTGCAATAACGTTGCCATTGATTATTATTGGATATATTCGTTCTCGTATGTTGAGCCGTAAATAGAAGTAGAAATAGAAAATAGAAAAAGAAGGAAGTTTTTGCTGTGAGAGTTTCTGTTACTGGTGCACAAGGCCGAATGGGTTCCCACGTTGTTGATGCTGTGAATGCTGCTGCAGATATGGAACTGGCTCTTGCATTGGATGCTGGCGACGATTTGACTGCTATCACTCCTGAAAATACTGACGTTGTGGTGGAGTTTACTGTTCCATCTGCCGCCCTGAATAATGTTCTAACTGTTATCAATAATGATGTCAACGTGGTGATTGGCACAACAGGTTGGACGGATGACAAGCTTGGCGCGATTCGTGCGGCACTTGCTGAGCATCCAACAGTGAGCGCCTTTATTGCCCCTAATTTTGCTATCTCAACTGTGCTTGCTGAATATTTCTCTACGCTGGCAGCAAAGTACTTTGAATCTGTTGAAATCATTGAGCTGCATCATCCTGATAAGGTAGATGCACCTTCTGGCACAGCCCTGCATACTGCAGCTGCTATTGATGCGGCGCGCAAGGCTGCGGGGGTTGCTGCAAGCCCAGATGCTACTCAGACTGATGGTGGGTCTCGCGGTCAAGTTGTGAATGATATTCATGTGCATGCGGTGCGTTTGCGTGGTCTCAACGCTCATGAAGAAGTGCTTTTCGGCAATGCAGGGGAGCAGTTGAGTATCCGTGCAGATTCCTTTGACAGGGTCTCGTTCATGCCTGGTGTTTTGTTGGCTATTCGCCATGCTGGGCAAAATCCTGGCTTAGAAATTGGTTTGGATAAGTACCTAGATTTGAACTAAATTTCATGATGTGAGCTGTTTTGGAACATTCATTCTCGTTCTGAAAAAAATCTAGGCAAAGCGTCCTACCTCACGTCTATTTTTGAAGTATGACTGCTGACATTCATTTGCTTGATCCTGCACCTTTTGGTCGTGTAATTCCTGCCATGGTTACTCCTATGAAGGAAAATGGTGACATCGATTACGATGCTGCTCAGAATCTTGCTAAACACCTTGTTGCAGACGGTGCGGATGGAATTCTTCTCAATGGAACAACTGGTGAATCACCAGTAACTCATATGGAGGAGAAAATTGACATAGTACGTGCTGTGCGCGAGGTTGTGGATGTTCCTCTTATTTCTGGTGCTGGTTCCAATGACACCGCTCACACTGTGCGAATGGTTGAACGAATCCAAGAAGCTGGTGCAGATGCTTTGCTCATTGTGGCACCTTACTATTCCCGTCCTTCACAAGAGGGTATTTATCAGCATTACAAGGCTGTTGATTCAGTCACTGAAAATCCGCTGATTGTTTACGATGTGCCTGGCCGTACTGGCGTACGCATCGCAACTGAAACTTATGACCGCCTAGCTAAGCTCAATCACGTTGTTGCCGTTAAGGATGCAACGGGCGATTTGGGCAAAGCTCAGGTGCGCCACACTCGTACTGGTCTTACATGGTATTCCGGTGATGACGGTATTTATTTGCCGTTTATGTCTATTGGTGCTGTTGGCATTATTTCCGTTATCGCACATGCTGCTTCGGGCCCTTTGCACGATATGACCGCTGCATTTGATCGCGGTGATATTCATGAAGCACAGCGCATTGCTACGCGGCTTGACCCACTCGTTCACGCATTGAACGGTGATGGATTCCAAGGTGTTATGGCAAAGGCTGCTGCACAAGTCAAGGGATATATTCCTTGTAGCACTATGCGTTTACCAAATGTTGGACCAACTGACGAGCAACTGAAAAAAGCTGAAGAAGGTATGCGCGCAGCTGGAGTTCTTGATTAAGTCGCACTGAGCGCGTACATAATTATGCCGCTATTTGCGGCTTCAATGAAAAGAAAAGAAAAATGCCAAACACTGGTGCTCAAACAAAGTCCACCACGAAGCGCACAACTCGCCGCGAGAGCCAAAAGAATGGTCAACGCGGTGGGAAGCGCACAACTCAACGCGGCTCTCGAAGCCGTGCACAGAAAACACAAGCTGTAGCTCCTGAGCAGGTTATTATTGCTCCTCCAAAGTATCGCAAGGGATCAATGCGTATTGTTCCTTTGGGGGGTCTCGGTGAAATTGGCCGAAATATGAACGTTATCGAGTATAACGGGCATATTTTGCTTATCGACTGCGGTGTTCTGTTCCCGGAAGAGGAGCAACCTGGTGTAGACCTTATTTTGCCTGATTTCTCCTATATCAAGGATCGTCTAGATAAAGTCGAAGCTCTCGTTTTAACACATGGTCATGAAGATCACATAGGCGGGGTTCCCTACCTTCTAAAATTGCGTAAGGACATTCCGCTTATTGGTTCTAAACTTACACTTGCTTTTGTTGAGGCTAAGTGCAAGGAACATCGCATTACTCCTGTGCTTCAGCAGGTTCAAGGGCGAGACAAGATGAAAGTCGGTCCATTCAACCTTGAATTTATTACGGTAACTCACTCCATTCCAGATGCTCTTGCAGTGTCTGTGAAGACTCCAGCGGGCCACATTATTGACACCGGTGATATGAAGCTCGATCAGCTTCCACTTGATCACAACATCACAGATTTGCGAGAGTTTGCACGTCTCGGCGAACAGGGCGTGGATTTGCTGATGTCTGATTCCACCAATGCTGAAGTGCCAGGATTTGTAAGGCCAGAGACTACGATTGGTCCGGCGCTTGACCGTGCATTTGGCGAAGCTTCTCGCAAAATTGTGGTAGCAAGCTTCTCTAGCCATGTTCACCGTGTACAGCAGGTTGTAGATGCTGCACATAAGTATGGTCGCAAGGTGGTGTTCGTTGGTCGATCCATGGTTCGCAACATGGGTATTGCTGCTGATCTTGGCTACTTGCATCTGCCAGAAGACACCGTGATAGATATCAAGCAGGCTGGCGATATTCAAGACGATAAGCTTGTCTACATGTGCACGGGGTCTCAGGGCGAACCAATGGCTGCTTTGGGTCGCATCGCAGACGGGAATCATCCTGATATTCACATCGGTGAGTTCGATACTGTTATTCTTGCAAGCTCACTGATTCCAGGCAACGAGCACGGAGTTTATAAAGTTATTAATAAGCTCACTCGTATGGGTGCTCGCGTTGTCAACAAAGATAATGCCGCAATCCACGTCTCCGGGCACTGCGATGAAGGTGAGCTGCTGTACTTCTACAACATTGTTCAACCAAAGTGTGCCATGCCGATTCACGGAGAGCATCGCCATCTAGTTGCAAACGGCTTGATTGCTGTAAAAACAGGCGTTGACCCTAAGAATGTTGTGTTGGCTGAAGACGGCGATGTCGTTGATTTGTATCACGGTCAGGCGGCTGTAGTAGGCAATGTTCCATGTGGTTATGTGTATGTAGATGGTAACTCTGTTGGTGAAATCACTGAAGATGAGCTTGAAAAGCGCCGAATCTTGAGCGAAGAAGGTTTTGTATCCTCCTTCGTAGTGGTTGATACTGAAGTCTGCGAGGTTGTTTCTGGGCCAAAAATCTACTTAAACGCGGTTGCAGAAGATGAAAGCGAGTTTGACCAAGTTCGTGTTCAAATCGTCAAATCTCTTGAAGATGCCATGTTGAGCGGAACAAAAGATACTTATCAGCTTCAGCAGATCATGCGCCGCACCCTAGGCACATGGATTTCGCGCAAGTTGCATCGCCGTCACCCAATGCTAGTGCCGGTAGTTGCTGATATTGCAGTGGACGTACAGAAGCAAACAGCATAGGCAGAAAGTAAAAAGAACGCGATTGCCATCTCTAGAATAAAAAATATGCTGATACCTTATGAAACCAAAAAGTTCTACTACGGATTTCCGATTTTTGTACTCGGATTCGAAGATGAGAACGAAGGGTATAACATCACTACATGCAGTTCGTCTTATTCGCTTGGCGACATGGTTACCGTTGGCATGACCACGGATACGAATGCCGCCGAGCAAATTAACAAAACTGGAAAATTCAGCATGAATTTCTTTGAAGAAGATAAGATGCCAATGGTTGAGGCTGCGGGTATTAAGCATGCTGGCAAAAAGCTGGAACAGAGCGGGGAATCGTACGAGGTAAATGAAGAACTCAATGTTCCGATTCTGACCAGTGCAAAGCTTGTTCTACTTGCTCAAGTGCGCCACACATATAGCTTCGGTGATTACACCAACTGGGTATGCTCGGTTGAAAAGCGATATCTTGACGACTCACTGCTCGACGATAAAGGGCACTACGCTTACGCAAGTTTTACTCCTGTGGTTTATGAAGGTGACCATCGCCGCCGAGTTTATCGCCATCTTCAAGCAGACAGTTATAAGCCTTTCGGCAGTTATATGAGGGCCGAACGTGACTCTCGTTAGCTCATCACTTATATAGTCCCGTATATAGTGGGAACAAGGTACAAGGGAACTAGATACAAGAGTTCAAGGAAGAGAAGCAATGCCAGGAGCAAATCTCACACGCGTTGAAGCACAGGAACGCGCATCGATTATTTCTAATGTGCACTACAGGGTTCATCTTAATGTGACTGGTTCTGATACAGACTTTATGTCTACCAGCACAATCACTTTTGACGCAGAAAAGGGAGCCTCTAGCTTCCTTGACTTAATCGCGAATACGGTTGAATCTGTTACTTTGAATGGAAAACCACTTGACCCTACTCAAGTTTTCATAGATTCCCGCATCGAGATGTCTCATCTTGAAGAACATAACGAAATTACCGTTGTTGCTTTGTGCCAATATTCTCGCACTGGCGAAGGTATGCATCGCAGCGTTGATCCAACAGATGGCAACGTGTATCTCTATACTCAGTTTGAAGTTCCAGATGCTCGCCGCGTGTATGCCGTGTTTGACCAGCCAGATTTGAAGGCACAGTTTGACTTTTCTGTAGACACTCCAGCCGAGTGGGAAGTTATTTCCATCATGCCTGCCCGCGAGCCTCAGCTGATTCAAAGCGCAGAAGACGCAGAGAGCGCAGAAAATATGGAAGACGAAGGTCAGCATGGCATTCGTCGCTGGACATTCCCAACAACACCAAAGATGTCAAGCTACTTAACTGCCTTCGTTGCTGGCCCGTATACAAGTTGGCACACCACTCACACTAATCCAGACGGTCGCGTAGTCCCTATGGGAATTTACTGCCGTCAAGCTTTGAAAGACGCTATGGAGCCGGACGTTGAGTATCTTTTTGATGTTACAAAGAAAGGTTTCGACTTCTATAACGAAACGTGGGGAGTAGCTTATCCATACGCAAAGTATGATCAGCTTTTTGTACCTGAATATAATGCCGGTGCAATGGAGAATATTGGCACTGTTACTATTCGTGATTCGTACGTATTCGGCTCAAAGGTTACAGATTATCTTGCCGAGCGCCGTGTTATTACCGTGCTTCACGAACTAGCACACATGTGGTTTGGTGATTTAGTCACCATGAAGTGGTGGAACGACCTGTGGCTCAATGAGTCCTTCGCAGAATTTACGTCTACTTTGGCAACGTCTGAGGGAACTAATTGGACTAATGCGTGGGCAACTTTCTGCTCTGGTGAAAAGAGCTGGGGACAAGGCCAAGACCAGATGCCAACGACCCACCCAATCGTTGCTCCTATTGATGATTTGCACGATACTGAGGTCAACTTTGACGGTATTACTTATGCTAAGGGCGCTTCCGTTTTGAAGCAACTTGTAGCATACGTTGGTCGAACTGAATTCTTCACAGGCATTCATAACTACCTAATTAAGCATGCTTACTCTAACGCAACATTAGATGATTTGCTTAATGAGTTAGAGGAGACTTCTGGGCGCGATCTCAAGACATGGTCTGCGCAGTGGCTTGAACAAGCAGGAATCAACACCATTACTTCTAGTGTTGAGACCGATGATGAAGGCATTATCACTGAGCTCGCTCTCACTCAGACCGCCAGCGAAGAATATCCTGTATTGCGTAATCACCGTTTGGCAATCGGCTTCTACAATGTTGATGAAACGGGCTCTGTTGTGCGCACAGATCGCTTCGAGCTTGATGTAACAGGGGAATGCACTGTTGTTGAAGAAGCTAAGGGATTGAAGCGTCCAGCATTTATCATGGTCAATGATGATGATTTGACCTACACGAAGCTACGTTTTGACGCTGAATCACTCAAGTTTGCTCAAGATAATTTGTATCGTTTCTCTGACGCGCTTTCCCGAGCAGTTGTGTGGTTGAGTTTGTGGGATATGACTCGCGATGCTGAACTTCCGGCACAGGAATTTATCAACACTAGTCTGAAGGCTTTGGGCACCGAGAAAGAATCTACTACATTCCGTTATGCTCTAGGGCAGGTTGCAACTGCTGTTAACCATTATGTTGATCCTGCAAAGCGCGGTGAAATAGCAGAAAATGTTGCTAGCTCACTGTGGCAGCTTGCTCAGTCTGCTCCTGCGGGTTCTGACGAGCAGCTGCAGCTCGTTACTGCTTATTTGAATGCCGGCCGTGGTTCTGAGTTTGCTCGCCGCGCACAGGGTCTGCTTGATGGAGACTTGGTGCTTAACGGTTTGCAGATTGACAACAACATGCGTTGGAATATCGTTATTGCGCAGGCAGCAGCAGGCGCTATCACCGCAGAAGCCATCGACGCTGAGCTTGCAGCACGAGATACCACTGAAAATCGACAGTTTGCAATTATGGCAAAAGCAGCAATCCCAACACCAGAGGCAAAAGCATGGGCGTGGGATCAGTCATTGAACAACAATAACCTCACAAATTCTCAGATTGAGAATGTTGCTGGTGGATTCTCCTTGAACACAGATTCTACTTTGTACAGCGATTATGTTGCGAAGTATTTTGATTCCATTGATTGGGTGTGGAAGAATAAGACTTTCCATATGTCTGAAGCACTTTTGCAAGGTACGTCTCGTGGATCTGGACTTTATCCAAGTCAAGCAGATGCTGAAGCTTTGGTGAATGCTGGTCACGCATGGCTTGAATCTCATGTAGATGCAGACCGCGCATTACGTCGCATGGTTGTAGAGAATGTGGATTCCTCTGAACGTGTTCTTAAGGTTCAGTCATACAATAGTGCTTTATAAGCTCATACGTCGTAGTTGGTATAAGGAGCAGTTTGCATATGGCAAGACTTTTTGGAACTGACGGAGTTCGTGGACTTGCAAACGGATTACTCACCGCTCAGCTTGCTCTTGAGATGGGTGATGCTGCAGTGCGTGTGTTCGCAGACGATGAGACTCAAGGCCGCCGTCGCGCGCTCGTGGGTCGAGATACTCGCGTTTCAGGAGACTTTCTCGCTTCTGCTCTTTCTGCAGGTATGAGCGCTGGCGGATTTGACGTTATCGATGCTGGGATTATTCCAACTCCTGGTGTTGCATACTTGACTTCTGTGCTCAACGTGGAAATGGGAGCAGTGATTTCTGCATCCCATAACCCCATGCCAGATAACGGCATTAAATTCTTTGCTCGCGGTGGTTTTAAGCTTCCAGACAGCAAGGAAGATGAAATTCAGGCATTGATGGGCACAGATTGGGAGCGCCCAACTGGTGATGGCGTGGGGCGTATCTCTCACGATTCCACTACAGCAACCAACCTGTATATTGAGCATCTCGTTGACTCTGTTGCTCCGCGCAACGCTGATAAGAGCCGCCCTGAACCTCTAAAAGGCTTGCGTATCGTAGCTGATTGTGCCAACGGTGCAACGTCTGTTGTAGCCCCTGAAGCTCTTCGCCAGGCTGGCGCAGATGTGGTTGTTATCAACGCTTCTCCAGATGGCTATAACATCAATGATCACGCTGGTTCCACGCATCCAGAGCAGCTTCAGGCTATGGTCGTGGCTTCTAAAGCAGATATGGGCGTGGCGTTCGATGGTGATGCAGATCGCTGTTTGGCAGTTGACGCAGAAGGCACACTCGTCAATGGCGATCAGATCATGGGAATTTTGGCACGTTCCTATAAGAACTCGGGCAAACTCGCGCATGATACTCTCGTCATTACTGTGATGAGTAATCTTGGCTTGATTCTTGCCTTAGAAAAGATGGGAATCAAGACTGTTCAGACCGGCGTAGGCGATCGCTATGTTCTTGAGGAAATGCTCAAAGGCGGCTATACCTTGGGCGGCGAACAGTCTGGGCATGTGATTAACCGTGAGTTTGCTACCACGGGCGATGGAACTCTTACTGCTTTACGTTTGGCTTTCGAAGTAGTGAATTCTGGAAAAACTTTGAAAGAGCTTGCATCAGATTTCCCTCAGCTACCTCAACAGCTCGTTAATGTTCCCAATGTTGACAAGCTTGCTGCCAGCACAAATGAGGCTGTACAGGCAGCAGTAGCTAAGGAAGAAGAGTACTTGGGTTCCACTGGTCGTGTGCTTCTTCGCCCCTCAGGCACTGAGCCACTTGTACGCGTTATGGCAGAGGGTGCAACGCAGGAGCAAGCTGATGAAGTATGCAACCGCCTTGCAAAGGTAGTAGCACGAGAACTTGCTCTTTAAGTTTTAATTTTTTTGAAGGAATAACATGGCTTGGGATACCTCCAATATTGACAAAGCACTCGACCGTGACGTTTTACAGCTTATTTCTGAAGTAGATGGTGATGGCAATCTTCCTATCGTGCAGATGGGGGAGCCGGTGCTTCGTCTCGATACTGTGAAATATGACGGTCAGCTTTCTGCTCGTACCCTTGAAAAGCTTATTACCGTAATGCGTAAAACAATGCTTGAAGCACCTGGCGTTGGTCTCGCTGGCCCACAGATTGGTTTGGGCTTGGCTATTGCCGTGATTGAAGATCATGTGCGCGATGATGAGGATGATCCTCGTGGCATTGCCGAAGTTCCTTTCCACGCAGTTATTAATCCAAGGTATGAGCCATTAAATGATGAGACTGCAAGCTACTATGAAGGATGCTTATCACTCGATGGGTATCAGGCGGTTCGTAAGCGCTGGTTAAATATTAAAGCGACATGGGTTGATGAGACTGGTGAAGAACATACAGAAGAGCTTCACAACTGGCCAGCTCGCATTTTTCAGCATGAAACCGATCATTTAAGTGGTGAGGTTTATATCGATAAGGCTGAGATTCGCAGCTTGTCTTCCTACGACAATCTTGATGAGTACTGGGCTTTCGATCCTGTTCCAACAGACGCCGCTGAAGCCCTCGGCTTTGAACTTTAATTTTTAGATTCTATTTTTAGAAAATTTAATCCAAGAAGTTTGAGCTGACTATCAGTGTGTTCAATCCGTAAGTAGCCGTTGCATTGATAGCATCAAATCCACCGGTTGGAGTGGAGCTAAAAATAGCTGAGGTGCTATACGTGCTGTAGGCGCTCTCTGCTTTTCCGATTTCAGTAGAGTCCGAATCGTCTTCTGACTCAGTAGATTCGCTGGCGCTAGAATCGGAGTCAGAGCTAGGGGAAGTAGAGCTTTCAGACGAAGAATCACTTGGAATATTGCTGAGTCTGTTTGCTGCGTTCGCATCGGCAAACCAGTAGCCTTGCATATCATATGCCATCACCCTGTAGAGAGTTTTAACACTGAGCTGCGGCTTTACTGTGTACCTGCGAAGCAGCTTGCCTGAAGTAGTGTATAGAGCCCAAGATCCGCTATTAGATACTGTGGCTAGAATGGTGTTTCCAAAACGCTGAGCATCGCCGTGCGTAGAACTATAGGGCACTGTGAATGACGAAACTAGCGTAAACGTATTGGTTTTTTCGTCTATAAGATAACGCGAGAACCGTGAATGATTATGCGCTTTTCCATTCGTGCTCGTGGTGGCATATGGGGTTACGGTGTCCCAATCGAAGTCAGGCAGAGTAGAACTATGCGCATAGTTGTTATTCAGCATTGTTACGTAATACTGACCTTCGCTCAAGTCTGCCGTACGTTCAACAGACACATTGCTTTGCCCAGCAAAGTAGTGGAAATCGCTGCTGCGTGAATAAACCTGCTTCGTATAGCCAAAGGAATTCCACAGCTCGCTCGGTCCCACAACGTAATTTAGCTTAGGAGTTGACTCAAGATTTGAAATACTAATCAGCGAAGAAGTCTCGCGAGAGCTAAGCAAAATACTACCGTTTGGCATCCATTGGATTGAATTGAGCTGCAGCCAGTCAACAGACTTCACTTTTTTAGAAACTGTTGTATAAACCTGCGTGCGATATTTCTTAAGAACATCGCGCAGGTCTACAAGTTTTTTCACACTGCCGTTATTATGAATGTCAATTTGAATAATTGCACTGCCTTGGTCAATTGCAGCATAGCCGAACTCAGTATCTGTTTTATCTGTAGCAATTGCCACAATGTTTCCGTCAGAATCGAATGCAAAATCGTTATACAAAGTGTAGTTGGACGGAAGATTATAAATATTAACAAGGCGGCCAAGTCTATCCATTGCAGAAATCTGATTATTGGCGCTCGCATAATACATAACTCCGCCACTGAAGAGAAGCCTGGTGGCTTGATATCCATTTAGCGGGATTTCGGCACGAAGCACACCATTAGCATCGTAAAAAAGAAGGAACCGCTGATCGAATCGGGCATCCCCTAAAATGGCATAAAGCCCAGAGCTCATTGAGCTGGCAGCCAAGGCACTTGAATCATCGATGGCATTTGCATTCGTTTCGCCATGTGTAGTTGAAATATTTGTGTTCGATGACTGAATTTGTACACCAGATTGAGCAGTTTTGGCTGAAATCTTAATAGCTTCTTCGCCAAGTAAATCGCGTGATGTGTATTTGCGCATCACTTGCTCGGTGGTTCCGTCTTGGTAAGTAATCGTAAAAGTAACAGCGTTTCGGGTTGAAGGAATAAGACCAATCACCGTGAATTCATGCTCGTGTTGATAGGCGTTTTGCTGGTATGCCACCGCACTAAAATCTGGATATTTCGTGTCTTGAGCAGAAATAGTGTAAGAAACCTTGGCAACTCTCTCGGTTCGGAAATACACATAAGCAGAAGTGGTGTTTGTGTCGTACGGGTTGAGAAGAACCAGCATATGGTGTTGATCATAGTGGCCAGAGTTCTTTTTGCTTTCAATGCGTCGCAGAGCACGATTTTGATACGTTGTGGAATAGATATCGCTCAGTTTGGTTACGAGATTTCCTGAGGTGACTGGCGAATTTTGCTCGCGATAGTACGTGATCGAACTCCACACGGCGATGACGAGCACCAATAAAATCGTCACAGCAATGGCACCGATTCGCATAAAACGATGAAATGGTGTTCTGCTCTCGACTTCAGTCATCACAAGGTGACGGCTTTTTGCAGACTCGTAAGCCTGCCCAGCACCTTTAGCGCGAGTTTTGTGGTCGTCGTGAAAAACAAGCGGAGAGGATTTCTGGGAGGTATTACGAGGTTTCTGCGGTTTTGCCATAATCCCTCCGATGAGCTTATAAATCCAATGACTTCCTTCGTTCTCACAGTATACTGATTCACTCTGAGTTTATTTATCTTAAAGTGGTATTTGAGGTGGTGTTTGTTCTGAGTGCATTGGAAGTTTTCTGCCCAGTCGAGCTGTACAAGAAGTAGAATCTTGCTTATTGCGGGGCGAACTCTAATCATGCAGTGAGGAAGAAGAATGAGCGACAATCAGCAGCATGACGGCAAAACTGAAGTTTTTAACGCCGTGATAACAGCTGAGCCTGCGCAAGAAGAGAGTGTGAATGGCAACGAAGAGAATCTGAAAAGGTCAAGACCTATCACAGCTGCATATGCTCTCACTTCTACTCCTATTCCTTCTTCTAAGCTTTCTAAGAAGGCCAAGGTTATTATTGCCAGCGTCATATCTGTCGTATTGGTTATTGCTGGAAGTATTTGGGCGGTTTATTCGTATCGGAGCAATAATGATGCCAACGCACGCAATGCTGCTGAGACTTCATGCGCACAGAATTTGAGTTCGTACAACACAGTAGCGTTTCTACACTAGTTTCAGATCTAGCTAAGATTTCTGCGGCATCAGCAATTACGACTGATCAAGTCTCAGATGCAAATACGGTTAAAAAACTTGCACAGTATGTAGAGGAAGCAGGGAAGTATTCCCAAGAAGATGATGCGCAATTCTGCAAAACAAGCTTAAGCGTTGCTATATTGAGTCAGCGAGCAGCACAGTTAGAGCAAAAAGAGAAGAGCGTTGCAAATATTGATGTGAAGCTTAAGCAAGCTGCTAATTTGGTGACAAAGAGTGAAGCAAAACGCACATTAAGTACGAGCATCAACACGGGTGCAGAGTTAGCAAATTCTGCTCAAAACAATGTAGCCGATTCTGCCACAATTACCGAGCTTAAAAAGGTTATTAAGTCAGCTAAAAAGGTTTTGAATAATAAGAAAGCAACTGAAGCACAGTACACTGACGCAAACACTAATGTTCAAAATGCTATAACGGCAGTGAACGCGTCTGTTGCCACTAAACAGGCTCAGGAAGCTGATGCAACGCGGTGCTCCACGATTGCTGCTACATATTTACTCTGGCAAGGCGATGCTTCGATTACGCTTGCTGCTGATTGTTCTCTCACGGTTCAAAGCGACAGCGGAAGTGATAGCGGAAACGGCAATGGAAGCACAACAACCACGTATGCATACAGTGCAAACAGCTTCAGCAAAGATGACGCCACTGGTGTGATGTCGTGGGAAGATAGTCAAGGCGCTACATGGCGCTACATTCCAAGCGGGCAGGCGTCAAATGTGGAATCTACGCAGCAGTTGGCGAGTAACTATCAGATGAGTAATGATGATGTCAATATGTACACGTGGCTAATAAGTAGCGATGGAGCATACACTCTCAGTAATTGAAGATAGCTGTCTGTGAGCTATGTGGTTTCAACGCGCGCAAGCTTGTATGGCTCGCACTGTCTGTAGACTAGTGACGTTGTATTTCGCGAGAAAAGGTTTTGGCATGGCTTCGGTTGAGAATATGCGCATTGTTGGTCCAGCTGCTGACTCTGGTGAAAAACTAGAAGATACTTGGGGACGTATTGCACCTGAACACTTGGACGCTCTGCCTCCTTATTCTGAAGTGAATCCAATGCCTCGCCGCCGCCGACCAGAAGTGCTGGCTCCCGCTGGTAACTTGGCCACATTGAAGTCAGCAATTGACTATGGTGCTGATGCTGTGTATTGTGCAGGCAAGATGTTTGGTATGCGTTCAGCTCCCAAGAATTTCAGTAATGAAGATTTGCAAGAAGCTGTGAAATATGCTCATGACCGCGGGGCTCGCATTTTTATCACGTGCAATATTTTGCCTACAAATCCTGAGATTGAAGGAATTCAAGAATATATTGGCACGCTTTCGGAAATTGGTGTAGATGCAGTAATCGTTAGCGATATTGGCGTTCTTATGGCTGCTAAGAGAATTGCCCCAAATCTAGAGATTCATGTTTCTACACAGGCTGGTGTTGTCAATCATCTTGCTGCTAATTCACTGTACGAGTTGGGAGCAAAACGAGTTGTGCTTGCTCGTGAGCTGAGTTTAGATGCTGTGCGCGCTATTCGTAAAAATACGCCTGCAGATCTCGATATTGAATGCTTCGTGCATGGTTCCATGTGCATGGCATTTTCTGGCCGCTGCCTGATTAGCCAGTACATGACTGGTCGTGACGCAAATCATGGTGATTGCTCACAATCATGCCGTTGGAAGTATTCTGTAGTAGAGGAGAAGCGTCCAGGGCAATTCTACCCAATTGAACAAACTGAACATGGTGCATATCTGTTTAATGCACAAGATATGAATATGCTTGAGCATATTGATGACCTTATTGATGCGGGTGCAACAAGCTTGAAGATTGAGGGTCGTGCAAAATCTGGCTTCTATAGCGCAAGCGTTGCAAATGCTTATAAGACGGCCACGAATATGTACGTTGCGGCTCGTGAAGCAGGAGATGAAGGCCATATTGAGCTTCCTGAATGGCTCAAAGATGAGGTCAACAAGGTTACACACCGTGAATATTGCACAGGATTTTATTATCCAGAGCATCCTGCAAACCAAAACACTCATAAGGGTGGATATGTGCGCGACTGGCAGGTTGTGGGCACAGTAACGAACTGGTCAGAAGGCCGTGTAACGTTCAAAGCTAAGAATAAGATCGTGCCTGGTCAGATTGTTGAATTTGTGCGCCCAGGGCAACAGCCATATGTGCTCACAGTTTCTGAAGACATTCGTGATGAATTTGGCCATAGAGTTGACGCTGCAAACAATCCGACAAAAGAATTTTCATTGGAATGCCCTCAAGAGCTTCGCGAGGGAATTGTTATGCGATCTGCGCTCGAGGCGCGTCCGGCCCAACTGATGAAGACAGAACAGTCATCGGAGAAATAATTCCAGAAATCGTCTGACTAATCATTGGGAACAATTTAGCCACGTCCAAAGTGTCTCGAAGTGGGTACCAGCGTGCCAAAATTGTGAGAATAGTATTCACCACTATTCCCATAACGAAATTGCTGTATGGATCTTCCGGTGAAAGCTTTGCATTCTGGAAGAAAATAGGCTTCAGTGCACCTTCCAATCGATGTGCAAAATCAGGATCCTTACCTTCTCCAATAAACTGTGAAACATATTTTCCCCAGCGGCGATACAGCACAGAAATCTTGAGAATCATTGCCGCTGGAATTTTCTTGCCGGACGTAAGAATCGTTATAAAATCTGGCCCAATAGACTGAATAGATTCTACCCATTCTTGAATCACACGTTGCTTGATGCTTTCGAGCAACGAATACACATCCTCGAAATATAAGTAGAATGTGCTGCGATGAACTCCGCTGCGCTCTGTGATCGATTTGACTGTGATGTGGCTGATATCCTGCTCGCAATAGAGATCCCAGAATGCATTTTCAAGTGCTTGTATAGTTGCACGGCGCTTGAGTTCATGTTTATTCATATTCCAGATAGTACAGTATTGCTCGACACTGTGTTGTCTATTGTTCATTGAAGATACAACAATTTTTTGTTAGTATTATGCGTGTGAAAAAGAGCGAAAAGCGCGTGTTTGAAGTGGAATCTGACTTAGAAGATTTCGTTCATTCCGCTCATCAGGATTATCAAATTTCTGATGACCACATTTGGTATCGCGAAAATACTCCATTGCATAACGCGGTTTATAACGTTATTTACTTTATTTTTTATATCGTCTCATGGGTTTACGCATATTTGTGGTTAGGTGTGCGATTTAAAAACCGTAGAGTTCTGCGTGATTTTGTTGATGAACCGTATTTTGTGTATGGCAATCATACGCAGCCATTTGGCGATATTGCTATGACAGTTCTGCTTAATTATCCTCATAAAATTTCTGCCGTAATGAGTCCTGCCAACATGGGAATTCCTGTGATTGGCTGGATTTTGAAGAATATGAATTTTTTGCCTGTGCCTAAAACAGATAAGCAGCGGGCGCAATACAAGGATGCAATGACGCGGCTTGTGACCAATGATGGCGTGAGCTTTATTATTTATCCGGAAGCACATGTGTGGCCGTATTACACCAAGATTCGCGATTTTACTGACACTTCAATGCGTTATCCGGTTCGTTACGGTACCGCGAGTTTTACATCAACTGTGACTTATCAAAGGCGTGTGTTCGGCAGTAAGCCGAAAATCACTGTGTATGTTGATGGTCCTTTCTATCCTAGAGATATAAGGGGAGATGAATCTGCCCAGAAAGCAGACTTATGCAAAACTATACGAAAAGTTATGATTGAGCGAGCGAAAGCCTCAACATATAGCTATGTACGTTATGAGGAAAAGGATCAGCCGAATCGTCCTGCTGCAGATAAGCACACAGATCAGCATAATTTGGGAGAGGAGAGAGCACGTTGAATATTTTGTATTGCGGCGACTCCAAGATGAAAGACGGACTTCTAATTTCGATTTTATCTGTGATGAAGCATGCTACTGAGCCGGTGCACGTTTATATCCTTACTGCGAAGCTTTCTAACCGTGGGTTTGTCAAAGATGGTGGAAAAGATTTTGAACCGTTAACGCGTGACTATGCGCAATATCTTGATGGTGTAGTTAAGGAGAGCGACTCGCATAACACTGTTGAATATATTGACATTACCGATTTGTTCATTGCGAATCCACCGACGGCAAATATGAGGACTCGATTCACACCGTATTGCATGCTGCGGCTTTATGCCGATTTAGTTGAGCAGATTCCAAGCCGCGTGCTGTATTTGGACACGGATATTATTTGCCGTAAAGATTTTAGCGAGTTTTATCATCAAGATTTAGACGGAAATGAGCTTGCAGGCGTGCCTGATTATTACGGTAGCTGGTTTTTCAAAAGTGATTTGAAGACTATTCATCGTGATTATCTCAACTCTGGTATGCTGCTGCTGAATTTAGGGCTGATTCGTCACACCGGTTTATTTGCTCGCTGCCGTGAACGCTGCGCTACCAAGCGTATGTTTATGCCAGACCAGTCTGCACTGAACAAATTGTGCGGCACGAAAGTAATTTCTCCTCGCAAATTCAATGAGCAGCGTATTTTACATAGCAACACTGTGTTCCAGCATTTCACCACTAGTTTTCGTTTTTTCCCATGGCTTCGCACTGTTACGGTAAAGCCGTGGGAGATAGAGCGAGTGCAGAATGTGCTTAAAATTCACGAATATGACGATATTTTTGACGAGTACAAGGAAAAGACGAAGGAAGTACAAGCCCTATGACCTTTGCGAACAATAAAGAAAATAGTGGTGAGGTCACGCATGGCACAAAGCCTGTTGTACCAATATTCTTTACTAGTGACGAAAAATACGCACCTTATTTGTCTGTCGCTTTGGAATCTCTGATTGAGAATGCGGGCGCAATCGATTCTTCACGAAAATACTGTGCGATTATTGTTCATCAGGATCTTTCCCAGGATGCCCAAGAACGCTTAGCATCTATGGCAACCAGCAATGTTTCAGTTGAGCTTTTCCCTATGGATAATTTGCTCGTAAATGCCATCAGCTCGGATACGAATAAGCTTCGCGCGGACTATGTGACGATGACGATTTATTTCCGTTTATTCATCGCTACTATGTTTCCTCATATCGATAAAGCCTTGTATCTGGATTCTGACACCGTCATCGACGCGGATGTTGCTGAACTCTTTGATATTGATTTGCAAGGAAATTTGATTGCTGCAGTGCATGATAATTTCATTTCTGCGAATAAAGAGACAACGGACTATGTGGTTGACGCCTTAGGCATGCCGGTGGGGGATTACATCAATTCTGGTGTGCTCGTAATGGACTTGAAGCAGCTGCGCGACGTCGATTTTGCTGGACGATTCACTGCTTTACTAAATGAGCATCATGTGGAGTCAATCGCTGCGGATCAAGACTATTTGAATGTAATGTGCCACGGACAAATTAAGATGCTGGACCGTGAATGGAACACCATGATGGCTGACGGTTCAGATGGCCCGGAAAATCCTAAAATCATTCATTACAATCTATTCGGTAAGCCATGGCATTATAAGGATGCAACGAACGCGGATCGCTTCTGGGCTTATGCTCCGCAGACCCCTTATTATCATCATTTGCGCCATATTCTTGCAGATTTTACGCAGACGGAAGCAAATTCGGATGCATTGAAGAAATCAAAGCTTATCCAGCATGCATTGGCAATCCCTGGCAGACCTGTTACGTTCAAGAAGTTGATAGATAAAGGGGTGCGAGTGCGGGTTTAGGTCTGACCATAATGCATTCATTGACATATTGCATTCATTGATAGGTTATGACTACGATTACGACAACAGGTTAAGGAATTTCTATGATTCTCGGCGGTAGTAAAAAGCAGGTTGTTGCCAACATGGAAAAAGCTTTCAACGAAGGACGGCTAAATTCCAAGGTTGAAGTAGGCGACCCTGTGCTTAAGAAGGAAGATAAGCTTCAACTTGTTCTTCAACACTTGGATTCCATGGAGACTTTTGGATACCGCAGTCGTAATCTTGTGGCGCGCTTCGTTGTGGACATAGTGGGTAAGTATCTCAACTTGTTCACGCGTTATGAGGGCACAGAGAAACTACGCGATATTACAACAGGTGCAATAGTGACCTCAAACCACTTCAATCCGCTGGAGAATATGACCGTTTTCCAAGCTATGCGCCGTGGTGGGCAGGCTCGCACTTACGTGGTCAGTCAAGACACAAACCTTGAGATGAGTGGAGTAGTGGGCTTCATGATGAAGTATTTTGACACTATTCCAATCACCAAGAATCATGAGTATTTGAGCCACCAATTCCCCTCTATTGTGAATCAACTGCTGCATGCTGGCAGATATGTTCTTATTTATCCAGAGGAAGAGATGTGGTTTAATTACCGTCGTCCACGCCCTGAAAAGCATGGTGCATTTGATTTTGCAGTTGCTGCTGGCGTTCCTGTGATTCCATGCTTTGTGGAGATTATCGATACAGGTCGAGCAGAGCGAGATAATGACGAATTTACGCGCGTGCGCTACATCATGCATGTGCTTGACCCAATTTATCCCAAGCCTGAGCTTTCTGATTCCGAGAACGTTGCGTGGATGATGAAGAATGATTATGAGCAAAAAGTTACAAAGTACGAGGAAGTTTACAAAATCTCAATTGATGAGCCTTTTGACGCTCGCATCGATATTGCAGGTTGGAAGAAACGTTAATAAATATAAATAAGGTTTGAACAGGGCAAGAGCAAGTTAGGGTTAGCGGAGCGAAAAGAATAGGAAGATAGAGGGGAATAGGGGGAAATAAGAAAAGAAAAGTGGAGGAGACAGAGGAGACAGCAAGGAAGAATCCTTTTTTTAGTCAATTGACTAGCCAATCACGTTTTCTCGATCACTTTGTTCAATGTGGTGAACAGTTTGATATGAAAAGTGCAAGTGTCTGAATAGGTATAAATTCTCTGCGTTATCTACCGTGAAAATTATTGATTGTAAAAAAATAAGAAAAGAAAGAGGGCACAAATTTGGTGAATTTCAAAAACTGCCAAACTTATGCCCTGATCTGCTTTATGTCTTAACTTGTGCTTTAGTACTGTCCAACTACGTAATGCAAGATGTTAGAACGGTTGAGAATTCCCACCATCTTACCGTCAGACATTACTGGAACCTTCTTGAGGTGGTTCTGAACGAGTACTTGGCAGATATGAGTCATAGAGTCATCTGCGTCTACAGTAATGACGTTCTTTGTTGCGATTTCACCCACGGAAGTCTCCATTGCCTCGCGCACGCGTTCGGAGAATGCTTCGCCATTGTGCTCAATAACTGCGTTGTAGAAGCTGGAGAATTGTGGATTCTGATCTGCAAGCATACTCAACACATCACCGTCAGAAACAAAGCCGGTTACTGCGCCGGCGGCGTTAACAACCGGAGCGCCTGAAATGCCCTTTTCAGAGAAGAGACGCATTGCATCCATTGCGCTTGCAGACTCGGAAATAGTGTAGACATCTGTCTTCATGAGGCTGCTCAGCGCTGGAGCAATTTCTGCAGAAGTCTGTGCTGTTGTAGACACAGCTGCTGATGTTGCTGGAGCAGCTTCCTTACTACGCTGTGCGGTTTGCGGCTTCTTCATGAAGAAGGTGACAATGAAGCCGAAGATTGCAAGGCAGAGCGCGAATGTGAAGCCCCATCGAGAACCGGTGGAGAATGCCATCTTAGTGCTAGTGCCACCGCCGTTAGTGTAGGAGCTCTCACCGTTGATAAGCAAACTGGTTGCCACTGCGGTGCAAACTGCGCCAAGAACCTGCTGGAGAGTATTCAAAATAGTTGAACCATCGGCAGAAAGACGGTGAGGCAAGGAGTTCAACGCATAAGTCTGAGATGGACTCATTGCCAGTGGTACACCAACCATCAAAATAATGTGGCATACAATCACGTATGCAAGGGAGGTAGTTGGAGAAACAGCCAAAAGCATTGCAGCGCCGATAATTGGAAGGCCAAAACCAACGGTTGCAGGAATATGTGCTCCAATCTTGTCGTAAAGCTGACCGGCAACCATAGAAACAAGTGCGTTAACAATGCCGCCAGGAAGCATAACAACACCCGTCATGGCAACTGCAATGCCCATGCCATTCTGGAAATACTGGGGAAGAATATACATTACAGATAATGTGATGCCAAAGTTGACCATTATCAAAATTGCGCCAACGCGGAATGCAGGAATCTCAAACGCATGTAAATTGAGAATTGGATTTTTATCGCGAAGCTGACGCAAGGAGTAGAACACAAGACCAATCACACCAATAATGAATGCAGCAATAACTGGCACAGAGAACCATCCAAACAGGGAAGCCATACCTGCGCCGAGCACAATACCGCCGAAACCAAGCACTGAGAGAATGGCAGAAACAATGTCAAATGGCTGCTTTGTTGGTTCATAAGGGTTCACCATGAAAATAAAGGTGAAGACCAAGCCAACAACCAAAATAACTGCGAAGCTAAAGAATATTGCCTGCCAGCCAATTGCGCCAAGCAAAATACCTGCGAGAGTTGGTCCAACAGCGGGGGCGAACATAATCACCAAAGCTGTAATGCCCATTGCTGCACCCATCTTCTGTGGAGGCATAACCTCCATTACGAGGGCGAACATCATGGGGAGCACAAGGCCTGTGCCAATGCCCTGAATTGCGCGACCTGTCAAAGCTACTGCAAAATCAGGTGCGAGACCGCTAATAATAGCGCCAATAATGAATGCGCACAAAGCAAATACAGTGAGTGACTTCATCTTAAAACGGCGCATAAGCATGCCAGCAAACGGCAGAACGATGCCGATAACGAGCATATAGCCGATAACGAGCCACTGGGTGACGGAGGTATCTACTCCAAAAGTTTTAGAAAGCGACGGCAAAGCAATGTTTAATGCCGTTTCGCTATACATACCGGTGAATCCACCAAGATAAAGACCCATAAGGGTGAGATAGGGGTGCTTGACCTGCACACGAGCACGAGGTGCTGCGGCAGCCGAGGTATTAGTATTCGCTGTTTGCGAATTTGCCACGGTTTTCTCCTTCTAAATTCATTTTTCTACACACTAATCCCTGTGATTAGGGGGCTTCCTTCAAACTGCGTAATGAAAAATTTTCCAGAAATCTCAAACGATTTCCATGTAAAATTCATGGCACAAGACATAAAAAAGGAGGGATCGTCTTCAACGATTCCTCCGCGTCTTCGCGCTCGCACTACTCGTGAGTTAACAGCACCACGTTACGAGTTTTTCGCATTCCTCATAAGTTTGAATCACAAAACCTTCACAATTCAATTTTTGCATTTTGCTGAGTGGATTATCGAACTCTCACTAAAGGTTCAAAACATCGTATGTTGCACTGAGTTGATTCATGAATTGGGTGTAGAGTGCAGAGTTTTCATCAGCAGGTATTTCAAGCCAAATATCAATATCGCGGTGGAGTGAGATGACGAAGATTGCGCTTGGATTTCCTTCAGAATCGGCTTTACCGCCGGTTGCCTCAGAAATTCGTTGGCCAGGTTCAAGTGAGGCTGCGCGCTCAACGAAGTAATTGTAAAGTGGCCACATTACCTCAATCGGGCCTTGTTGGACTTGCGTTCCGATGTGCAATTTTGCGATGCTCTGAGTTGAATTTGGCACAGTTAAAATCCCTGATAGTAAAAAACTATTGATAATAGAAATCTTGATAAAGGTAAAAACCTTGTGCCCCGGATGCGATTCGAACGCACGACACCCACTTTAGGAGAGTGGTGCTCTATCCCCTGAGCTACCGGGGCGCACAGACCTAGTGTACATGCTCATGGACGGTAGCGTGTACAACATGAGCAAAATACGTCTTTTATTCCCTTAAGTTTTCCTATATTTCCTTTATGTTTTCGAAGGTTCATTACTTATTTGTTTATTCGAGATTTCCCTGAGTCCCAGCGTTCGCTCCGGCGCTTGCCTGCTGCGCTTGGGCTGCATCGAGCTTGTTGCGAACTTCATCAAGTAGAGTTTGCGCGCGCTGCGCCAATGCTTCGCCGAGCTCCCATTGACGCATTGAAGCATCCAAATCGAGGCCTCCAGCTTCGAGATCTTGAACTGCTTGGGCTAGCTGATCGCGAGCCTGCTCATAGGAGAGCTCATTGATTGCTGCGCGTTCTTCCTCTGTGAGACTCGAAGCTAGGGAAGTGGCCTCATCAGACAGATTTTCTGTTGGCTGGTTTTCTGTTTTCTTATCTTCAGCTTTTTTGGTTGCCATGATGACTCCTTTGAATTAGTTAAATTAGTTTTAGATTAGTCAGCTGTTGCCGTGATTATGCCCTTCTTCAATGTGAGGATTAGCTTATCTCCCTGAGAGACTATAGAAGCATCATCAAGCACATGCCCATCAGTATTTTGAATAACTGCATATCCGCGATTCAAGGTGGATTGTGGACTTAAGGCAGTCAAACTTGCATGCATTTTCTCAACAGTGAACGAAGCATCATCTACGATTCTTCGCAGGCCAATATCTAATCGCAAAAGCGAATCATCAACAAAACGTTGCGGGCGCTCAAGCATGGTTTGAGGTTGAGTTAGGCTTGGGCGGGTTACATAAGCATTAAGACGCTGCTGCTCGGTTTCTATTCGCGTGCGGATGCGGTCGTCTAGTCGGCGCCGAGCTTGGGCAACAATTTCAAGCTCTTCCATAACGTCTGGTACGAGTGTTTTTGCAGCATCAGTTGGGGTAGAGGCACGTAAGTCTGCTGCTAAGTCAATAAGAGTCCAGTCGTCCTCGTGTCCAATAGCAGAAACGATTGGAGTAATACACGCTGCAGTAGCTCGCACAACTCCCTCATCAGAAAATCCCATAAGATCCTCAAAAGAGCCTCCACCACGGGCTACAACGATAATGTCAACGCTTGGGTCAGCATCAAGCTTTTGAATAGCTGCAATCACATCAGGAGGGCAGTTTGGCCCCTGAACGTGGGCATGAACTACAGAAAATTCAATAGTTGGCCAGCGAAGTCGAGCGTTGGTAATTACATCACCTTCTGCACGCGCTTGAGGAGCGCAAATTAAGCCAATTCGGTGAGGGAAAGCAGGAATTGAGACTTTATTTTCTGTGTCAAAGAGTCCTTCACCCTTGAGCTTTTTGCGCAGCTCTTCAATCTGAGCCATAAGATCGCCTTTTCCCACGCGGCGAATATCGTCTGCGAGGAAGCTTAAACGAGTTACTTTCATCCAAACATCTGGATGTCCATGGAGAACAACGCGATCTCCCTGATGAAATTCGCGGGCGAGATTAGCAAAACGACCAAAACCTGTAACGCTAATGGCAATGTCTTCAAAGTTGTCGCGCACAGTCAAATACGCGGAGCCGCTGCGTCGAGTATTGATTTCTGAGATTTGACCTTCCACCCATGCGCCTGGCCATTTTGCAATGGCATCATGATACTTCTGGCTGAGCAAACTCACTGGCCAAGGATTCTCTGCAGTTGTTTCACGGGCAAGCCGAGGGATCTGCTGTGGTTCTGCAGGCTGCACAGACTGATTTGATGGTAACCCTTGTGCAGAAAGCGGCATAGTGAAGAGTGAATCAGACATAGCTCAATACTAAAGCTCATACTCGATTGCAAAAATTACTCGACACTACGTTGATGTGTGATGAACCTCTTTATGCTCACTGATGAAATGTGAGTGTCGTCACTTGCGTCAAACTTTGCTTTATGCTTTCTCTTCTAAAATAATTGGTTAGTGTGAAGTGTTTCGCAGGGGAGTAATGGGCATTGGTGTGTCCTTGGAACTTACCTACCTGCACTGCTAGGGGGATGTAATGGCACAAAATGCTCAGTATGTGCGTGTAGGGCTTGATGTTGGCTCTACCACAGTGAAAGCCGTAGTGCTTGACACGCATTATGGGGCTGATGGTGAGCATAAGCCGTTCGAGCCTAATTCTGATCAGGTGCTTTTTGCTGATTATCGCCGTCATCACGCAAACGTGCGTGCAACTACTGTTGAACTCCTGCAGGACATCGATAAAAAACTTGTATCTCTAGGGCGCGAGAATGAGCGCATTCAGCTTGCAATCACTGGCTCTGGTGGATTGAGTTTAGCTGACAATCTTCATGTTCCTTTTATCCAAGAGGTTATTGCAGAAACAGATGCAATTAATGAGGCGTACCCTCATGCTGATGTGATTATTGAGCTTGGCGGTGAAGATGCGAAGATCACGTATCTGAAACCAACTCCTGAGCAGCGTATGAATGGTTCTTGTGCTGGTGGAACTGGTGCGTTTATTGATCAAACTGCAACGTTGCTTGATACTGATGCATCAGGTTTGAATGATTATGCTAAGAACTACACGCAGCTTTACCAGATTGCTTCTCGTTGTGGAGTGTTTGCTAAGTCTGATTTGCAGCCTTTGATAAATGATGGTGCTGCTAAGCCTGATTTGGCTGCCTCTATTTTTGCCGCTGTGGCAACCCAAACGATTGCAGGTTTGGCTTGTGGACGTCCAATTCGTGGAAATGTTATTTTCCTCGGTGGTCCACTCTTCTTTATGAGTGAGCTACGTCAAGCATTTGTTAATAAGCTCAACGATAGAGTAGATGAATTTATTACACCGCCAAGCGCTCATCTGTATGTTGCTTATGGTGCCGCCTTGGCCGCAAATGATCCTGATGCTGCTGACACCACTTCGCAGACTCACGCTGTTGCAGCGGGCGAAAATTCTCAAGATTCCCGCTCTTCCCAAGGAAAGCAAATCGATATTTTTGAGGCGCGCACATGTGATCAGTTGCTCGAAGACCTTGAAAATCTCAGAAATCTGCCAAGTGGTAATCACACTATGCGTCCGCTTTTTATTGACGATGCCGAACGCCAAGAATTTGATGAGCGCCATGGTCGTGAGCACATTGCCATTAAGAATTTAGAAGGTGCTTCGGGTCCTCACTTCTTAGGTATTGATGCTGGTTCCACCACTATTAAGGCTACGCTCGTTAATGATGATCGTGAAATCGTATGGTCATCGTATGGCACAAATGACGGCAGCCCGCTGCTTGCTGCGGCAAAGATTGTGCGCGAAATTCAAGACCAAATGCCCAAGGAAGCATTCATAGCTCGCTCATGTGCAACAGGATATGGTGAAGGGCTTATTACTGCTGGTCTTCATCTTGATGAAGGCGTGGTGGAAACTATGGCTCATTACCGTGGTGCTGAGCTTATTAGTCCTGGTGTCACCTCCGTTATTGACATCGGCGGCCAGGATATGAAATACCTTTCCATCGATGACGGTGTGATTGAGTCTATTTCTGTGAACGAGGCATGTTCTTCCGGCTGTGGCTCATTCCTCCAGACTTTCTCGCAGTCTATGGGATTGACAATTCAGGAATTCACTGAAGCAGCTTTGCGGTCTACTGCTCCGGTTGATTTGGGCTCTCGCTGCACTGTATTTATGAATTCATCCGTAAAGCAAGCTCAAAAAGAAGGTGCAACGATGGATGACATTGCTGCTGGCCTGTGCTATTCCGTAGTTCGTAATGCGCTTTACAAAGTTATTAAGCTGCGTGACACCAATGATTTGGGTGATTTAATCGTTGTTCAAGGTGGAACATTCTTGAATGATGCCGTGCTCCGCGCATTTGAGCTTTTGACTGAACGCAAGGTTGAACGCCCTAATATTGCAGGGCTTATGGGTGCTTACGGCTGCGCTCTTACAGCCCGTATGCACTATGAAGATGGCGAAAAGTCTAATATGCTTGTGGGGGAGGAACTCGATAATCTCTCCATGACTACTGAGCGTGATGTGTGCAAGCTCTGCCAGAACCACTGTAAACTCACCATTACAACATTCCAAGATGGTTCTCGGTATGTCACCGGAAATCGTTGTGAGCGCGGCGGTGATAAGAATAAGCAGAAGTCTCCACTGCCTAACTTGTTCGATTACAAGTACACTCGCGCATTTGGTTATCGCCGCTTGACTGATAAAGCAGCAACTCGTGGAAGCATTGGAATTCCTCGTGTTCTCAATATGTATGAGAACTATCCTTTCTGGTTTACGTTGCTTACTACTTTGGGCTTCAAAGTCAATATCTCTCCGCGGTCAAATCATGATCTTTTTGAAAAGGGCATTGATTCTATCGCATCTGAAAATATTTGTTACCCAGCAAAGTTGGCACACGGTCATATTAAAGCGCTGATTGAGAAGGGCAACAAGACTATTTTTTATCCTTGTGTGTTCTTTGAAGAAGATTTGACCGGTGAGCAGGATAACAAGTTTAACTGCCCGATTGTGGCAAACTATCCTGGCGTTATCGGCTCCAATATGGAGGAGTTGCAAGACCCTGAGATTCGCTACATACATCCGTATTTCAATCTTTCAGACCATGAGCTGATGGTGGATCGCATTGTTGATGAGTTTGAGTGGGCGCACGTCACTCGTGAAGAGGCGCAATCTGCTGTAGCTGCAGCTTATGCGGAAGATCGTATTTTTAAGCATGATGTCCAGATGGCTGGGTTGCACGCGCTGACTTATATGAAAGAGCATAATCTTAAAGGAATTGTGCTTGCTGGCCGCCCTTACCATGTGGATCCTGAAATCAACCACGGTATTCCTGAAGCAATCTGCACTTTGGGCATGGTTGTTCTTTCTGAGGACTCTGTTTCATGGCTTGAACCAGGAAAAAAGCTTAACCTTACGCCATTCCTTTCTGCTGGTGAAGATTCTCCTCGCAAACGCAATAAGGATGGATTCCGCAAGGTTGATGATTCTTACGATCCTTATAATCTGACGGGTGCCAAGATAATTGGCGGATTAAGCTCTGATGATAATTGTGCAGCGATTGCGAATGAAGAAGATCCAACAGAGGAAGCATTCGCAGTTTCCAGTGCTGTATATGCGGATAATAAGAAGGGTAAGATTCCACTACGTGTGATGAACCAGTGGTCATATCACGCTCGCCTCTATGCTGCAGCACGCTTTGTAGCAGAATATCCAGGCCTTGAACTTGTTCAGCTCAACTCATTTGGCTGCGGTCTTGATGCTGTCACCACAGACCAAGTGCAGGAAGTCTTGGGCGAGAAAGAAGACGTTTATACTGTTCTGAAAATTGACGAGGTTACTAATCTTGGCGCTGCAAAGATTCGTCTGCGCTCGCTGAAGGCTGCTGTAGAAGAGCGTGAAGCACGTCTTGCACGCGAAGCAAAACAGCGTCAGTTGGAGCTTGAAGCTAGTGAAGCCGAAGCAGTTCAGATTGAAGCTGAAGCCCATGAACCAAATTATGCACTCGATTTTGAGAGCGAAATGATAGAAAACGGCATGCACCCGAATATGGCTCAGCCGTTGCCTAAGAAGGGTGAATTCCGCAAGACTAAGCCGCTCGTTTCCGTTGACAAGTATGCTAGTGAGAAGCATGCTGGCACAAATATGTCAAAGTACGCAAACAAGATTCCATTTGGAAAAGACATGAAGAAGGACTACACAATTGTGGCTCCTCAAATGTCTCCAGCACACTTCTCCTTAATTGAAGCTGCTGTGCGCTCCGGTGGCTATAAGTTTGATGTTTTGAAGCACGCATCTCGTGAAGATGTGGAATGTGGCTTGAAGTATGTGAATAACGACGCTTGCTATCCATCTATTTTGGTGGTTGGTCAGCTTGTAGACGCAATTATTCAGGGTAAGTATGACCCGGATAAAGTTGCGCTCGCCATCACTCAGACTGGTGGTATGTGCCGAGCAACGAACTACTTTGGCTTAATACGTAAGGCACTTGTAGATGCTGGCTACCCTCAGGTTCCAGTGATTGCATTATCTACGCAGGGCTTTGAATCTAATCCTGGATTCAAGTTGACTTTGCCACTTGCTCACCGTGCTGTAAAAGCTCTTATTCTTGGCGACTTGATGATTAAGGTGCTTTATCGTGTGCGCCCATATGAAGTAAAACCAGGCTCAGCAAATAATCTTTATGAATTGTGGGACACTATCGCTCGCGAGACTTTGGAACATCATGGCTACTCTAAGACGTCTAAAAAGCATTTTGGCAAGGGGTATTACACCTATGCTCAGCTGGTTCGCGCAATTGTGAAATCCTTTGATACACTGCCGTTGCGTGATATTCCTCGTAAAGTTCGAGTGGGCGTTGTGGGCGAAATCCTTGTGAAATATCATCCAGATGCAAATAACAATGTTGTCGGCGTGATTGAGTCCCAAGGCTGCGAAGCTGTTGTGCCAGGCATGATGGAGTTTATGACTCAGCACTTCTATGACTACACATGGACCAATAAGAATCTAGGCACTGGCGGAAAGCCATTTATTAAAGAGCTTGGACGCTACGGTTTCGAAGCATATGAACGTCCTGTTCAAAAGGCTTTGAAAGAGTCTAGCCGCTTTGAAGAAGATGCTCCTATGCCAGAGCTTATCGAAAAGGCAAAGCGAGTTACATCTCTGGGAGTTCAAGCTGGTGAAGGCTGGCTGCTCACTGCTGAAATTATGAATTTGATTGATGAAGGTGCGCCGAATGTTATTTGTGCGCAACCATTCGCATGTCTACCAAACCATGTAACGGGTCGTGGAATGTTCCACGAGATTCGCCGCCAGAAACCAGAAGCAAATATTGTTTCTATCGATTATGATCCTGGTTCTTCTGAGGCAAATCAGCTTAACCGCATCAAGCTTATGATTGCTGCAGCGAAAAAAGCTCATCGTGCTCGCATTGATAGCGATTTGGCTGCATAGCGTTTAGCTGCATAACATATCACTCATGCAGCTCGCATATCTAAAGTGCAAAGTGCTATAAATAAACAGTGCGATATAACCGACTCGACCTTTTACGCGGATTCATCATCGTTAACATGGTGATTTACCACATTTTGTGGGATGTATCCGATGCGTTCGGGGTCGAGTTTGGCTTTTTATCGACCATTCCAGGCGAAATATGGCACCACGGGATTGGGTTCGGCTTTATAGCTCTTTCTGGTTTCTGTTGGTCGCTGGGAACTCGGCATTTTAAGCGCGGAATTACCGTACTTTTAGCCGGCGAATTAGTTTCTCTTGTAACGCTGCTTATTATGCCAGATTTTCCAGTGCATTTTGGTGTGCTTACTCTCATTGGCTCTTGTATGCTTGTGATGATTGCGCTGGATAAGGTTTATTCAGGAACAGTTGAAAAGATTGGGCAGCCTGCGCACTCCTCGCAATCTTCCTCTCAAACCATATATCTCAAAAACGCACCTTTTTCAATACAAAATACAGTCACTCAAAACGTAGTCAATACCTTACTTTTAATAATTTCGCTCGTACTCTTTGGCGGACTTTTTGATGCCCAGACTGGCTTATTCTTCGGTATGGAATTGCCTAAATCGTGGTTCGTAAATTCTTTCACTGCTTATTTGGGTTTCCCCGCGCAAGATTTTATTTCATCTGATTACTACCCATTAATTCCTTGGATTTTTGTATTTTTATCGGGCTATCTTGCCTACAAAATCCTTAGTAAAAATTATGAAAACCGCGTAATGGAGAATCTAGAGCCGAAATCAAAATCTATATGTGGAAAATCACTTGAATGGATGGGGCGATATTCTCTTGAGATTTACCTGATACATCAAGTTGTGATTTTTGGATTAGTGCAAGCAGCATACTACGTAATAAAAGGTTTATAACGAATGACGATACATGTAATAAGTTTTAAAAAGGCAAGTATGGAAGATTTAAACGGCGTTATGGACGTCTTTGAGTCTGCTCGCGAATTATTGAAGGCTGATGGAAGTCCGCAATGGCAGAATGGTCACCCAAACCAAGCTGATTTTGTGCGAGATATTAAAAATGGTCATACATATGTTCTCATTGTGGACGATGTTGTTGCGGCTACTGCCTGCCTTATCCCCGGGCCAGATGCTGATTACGCCACGATTTATGAGGGGCGTTGGCAGAATCCCGAACTCAAATACGCTGCAATTCACCGTGTTGCAGTGTCTGCCAATTATCGGGGAAAAGGCTTGAGTCGTAAACTTTTTACCAACCTTTTCAAAGTCACTCAAGAACTAGGTTTTGAAGAAATTCGAGTAGACACTCACAAGAAGAATCTTCGTATGCAATCGTTGTTAGAAAGTTTTGGATTTATTCGCAGCGGGGTTATTTATATTGCTGCCGATCCAGTTGACAAAGAGCGTTTTGTATTCGAAAAGACTCTAGAGCTTTAAATCTTTAGTTTTTGAGGTTTCAGGATTCCAGAGGATTCTGAAGAATTTAGAAAGATTCAGAAAGACCCTGAAAAATTCTAAGAATTCACAGTTGTAAGCAGCCTACATGTATGTATTTTTACTTGCGGTTTCTCGATCAATCTGTTCACTCGTTCGAACAAAGTGTTCGAGAAAGTAATAATGAAAAAATAGTATGTATATGGAGAGTATGTATATGGGAGATATAGAGAGAAACGAATAGTACATATAAAGAACAAAAATGAAATATCTCCTGTGCGAGCTTACAAATCTACAAAATTATAAATTTATTGTCGATTATTAAATCTGCTCTTTAACCATTGACTAGAACTTGCAGTGAAGATTCTATGAGCTAAACGCGCTGTGAGTCGGGCAGAAGTGCTAGAATTCCGTACATTGTGACTTTGATCCGTTATCAGCGGGGAGTCCTCAGAAGAACAGAAAATCTGACTAAGGCCAGAGGCAATTAATCTTGTAATCTTGCTAAAAAGATTTTCCTAGTAGAACTGACGGGTGTGGCCCGACATAGCCTATACAAGTGGTCAGTGCTTTTACACTGGCAAACGAGGTGGTACCGCGGTACTCGGCTAAGAGAGTCGAGAATCGTCCTCGTAGCAACAACCAGCTATGAGGAGTACGCGTGAGCAACACTCGTGTTTACCCTAAGGCAGTTACTGATGCTTCTGCGCAGACGGTGGCTCCAAATCCGAGCTTCCCGCATATGGAAGAATCCGTGCTGAATTATTGGGATAAAGACAATACTTTTGCCAAGTCTGTAGATCAGCGTGAGGCGGGAGACAACTCCAGCAACGAGTTTGTCTTCTTCGATGGTCCTCCGTTTGCGAACGGTCTTCCTCACTATGGTCACTTGCTTACAGGCTATGCAAAAGACGCTATTCCACGTTTCCAGACTATGCTCGGCCGCAAGGTAAACCGCGTATTTGGTTGGGATACTCATGGCCTTCCAGCAGAGCTTGAAGCTGAGAAAGAGCTTGGAATCGAAGATAAGTCTCAGATTGATGAGATGGGACTCGCAGCATTCAATGCCGCTTGCCGTACTTCCGTACTCAAGTACACGAAGGAATGGAAGGAGTACGTGCATCGTCAGGGGCGTTGGGTCGATTTTGACAACGGTTACAAGACTCTTGACACTACGTACATGGAGTCCATCATTTGGGCTTTCAAGCAGCTTTACGATAAGGGCTTGGCTTATGAGGGTTACCGAGTGCTTCCATATTGCTGGAAGGATCAAACCCCTCTGAGCAATCATGAATTGCGTATGGACGCCGATGTGTATCAAGATCGTCAAGACAATACGTTGTCTGTTGCAGTTCGTATGCGTGATGAAGATGCTTATGCAGTGTTCTGGACTACCACCCCTTGGACTATCCCCTCTAACCAAGCAATCGTTGTTGGCCCAGAAATTGACTATGTTGAAGTTCAGCCAGTCCAGGGTGCTTTCGCGGGTAAGAAGCTTTATTTTGCTAAAGACTTAGTCGCTAACTTCGCTAAGGAACTTGGCGAGGATTATGAAGTAGTACGTGAGCTTAAGGGCAAGGAACTTGAAGGCCGCCGTTACTGGCCAGTTTTTGATTATCTTGCTGATGGTTCTGCAACAAGCCCAACTGGCGAAAAAGACGAAGATCCTAATGCATGCACCATCTTCACTGCAGATTATGTTGATACCTCCGAAGGTACCGGTTTGGTTCATCAAGCTGTTTATGGTGAAGATGATATCAACACTTTGAATGCTCATAAGATTCGCACTGTAGATGTGCTCGATGCAGCAGCAACTTTCACTTCGCTTGTGCCTGATTACGAGGGAATGCAGGCATTTGAGGCTAATATGCCTATTACGCGTAATCTTCGTGCAGGAGATGGACCATTGGCTCGCATTCCTGAAGAGCAGCGTGCATTTATTTTGCAGGAAAAGTCTTATGTTCACAGTTACCCACATTGCTGGCGCTGTGGCACTCCGCTCATTTATAAGCCTGTTTCTAGCTGGTTTGTAGGTGTGACGGATATTAAAGATAAGATGCTTGCCAACAACCAGAAGATTAACTGGATTCCAAGCAATGTGCGTGATGGTCAGTTTGGTAAATGGGTTTCCAACGCTCGTGACTGGTCTATCTCTCGTAACCGCTACTGGGGTTCGCCAATTCCTGTATGGGTTTCTGACGATCCTAACCATCCACGTGTGGATGTATATGGTTCCTTGGACGAGCTCAAGCGTGATTTTGGCAAGTATCCAACGGATGACAAGGGTGAAACCAATCTGCATCGTCCATGGATTGACGAATTAACTCGCCCAAATCCATCTGATCCAACTGGCCAGTCCACAATGCGCCGTATTTCTGACGTTCTTGACTGCTGGTTTGAGTCTGGTTCTATGCCTTTTGCGCAATTCCATTATCCATTTGAGAATAAGGAATACTTCGAACAGCACTTCCCAGGCGACTATGTGGTGGAATATATTGGTCAGACTCGTGGCTGGTTCTACACCATGAATATTATGGCAACGGCTTTGTTTGACCGTCCTGCGTTTGAAAATGTTATCTGCCACGGCATTGTGCTTGGTGATGATGGGCAGAAGATGAGTAAGCATCTGCGCAACTACCCGGATGTGAATGGCGTTTTCAATGAGTATGGTTCTGACGCAATGCGCTGGTTCCTTATGAGCTCGCCAATTTTGCGCGGTGGGAACTTGATTGTAACCGCTGATGGAATTCGTGACACGGTTCGTCAAATCATGCTTCCATTGTGGAGCACATATTACTTCTTCAGCCTCTACGCGAATGCTGCGAATAAGGGCGAAGGTTATGATGCTCGTCTGTTGCGCCCAGAAGACATTGATAATCTTGGCGAAATGGATCGATACTTATTGGCTCGTACTCGCAGCCTTGTTGCTGGGGTAGAAGCTGATTTGAAGAATTTCGCAATCGCAGATGCATGCGTGAAGGTTGCTGAATATATTGATGCTCTTACTAATTGGTATATTCGTAACTCTCGTGACCGCTTCTGGAATGAGGATGAGCAGGCGTTCAACACTCTGTACACAGCTCTTGAAACTTTGTGCCGTGTTATGGCCCCTTTGGCTCCGATGGAGACTGAGACCGTGTGGCGTGGCTTGACAGGTGGGGAGTCTGTGCATCTTACTGATTGGCCGTTCCTGAATAGTCCAACCACAAGCGAAGTAACTGAGCTTGGCGAAGTGCTGCGTGCAGATGATGCACTTGTATCATCTATGGAAAAGGTTCGCGAAGTTGTTTCCAGCACTCTTGGCCTGCGTAAGGCTGAGAAGATTCGTGTTCGCCAGCCATTGAGTAATATGACTATTGTCGCGGAAGATATTGCAGCAATCCAGCCATATGAGGATCTTCTTAAGAGCGAGCTTAACGTGAAAGCTGTGGATTACACTACCTTTGACGAGGCAGAACAGCATGGTTTGAAGGTAGTGAATGAGCTCAAGGTGAATGCACGTGCGGCAGGTCCGCGCCTTGGTAAGCAGGTTCAGTTTGCTATCAAGGCATCGAAGACTGGAGCATGGCGCACGGATGAATCTGGTGCTGTAATCGTTGAGACGCCTAATGGTGATTTAGCTCTTGAAGCAGGTGAATACGAGTTGAATTCTCGTGTGGAGCAGGCTGATTCTGCTGTTTCAGATTCATCTGAGAATGCAGCACAGCTTGTTTCTTGCCCACTTCCAACCGGCGGATTCGTGCTCCTGAACATTACTCTCAACGATGATCTCATTGCTGAAGGCTATGCTCGTGACACTATTCGCACAGTGCAGGATGCTCGTAAGGAAGCAAATCTCGACATTGCAGATCGCATTGCGTTAACTCTCAATGTGCCTGCAGAAGATGCAGCAAAGGTTGAGCAGTTCCGCGACCTTATCAGCTCCGAGACTCTTGCAACGTCTCTTGCTATCAATCCTGTTGATGGTGGCGATGCAGAACTAACTGTTGAGGTTACAAAAGCATAGGTTCGACCTTTTTTTCTGAATCAAAAGCCTGAGATAACAGGAAATAATCGAAAATAGTAAAAGTCTGCTGTCTTTTTCGAACCACTGCCGTATGTGGTTTCGATGGGGTAGCAGACTTTTTGCTGTTTAGCATCTTCTATTCGTGTGATTTTCTCCTCCTAATAATCTTGATACTTAGAGTTGAGCAAGTTATGCACATCTGCTTATTTTCCTTGGACTAGCAAGTGAGTTCGCGTACCATGTTGACTAGTTAAAGGAGAGTATGTTAGATGACTACGAATAATATTTTGGACTTCGCATGGCCAACGTCGCCTCAGCAGCTCATTGATACGCGCTTGAATCCAGATACTTTTACTGCATTAGATGGAAGCGGTTTTACGCCTACCGGAATGTATGTGAATCATCCTCTTATGGGGAATTTGTGGGCAATTAGTAATCAGATTTTCTTTGTGTTGAATCAGCGTAAGCAGGCAATGGATGCTGTGCGTGCAGAACTTGGATTGCGATTAGGTACCACATATTCGTGGCCACAATCTGTTGAGCAATTACGATCGTGGAATCTTGCTCCAGACACATTTGAACCGTTAAAGGATCCTCGTATTCCTACGTCAACAGGAATCATAATGACGAGCCCTAATGCTGGCAGAATCATTGAACTTTCAAACCAAGCAGCTGACCTATTCGATCAGCGTACGACTTTGATGAAGCGCATTGTTGAAGATAGCAAGAAGTATTTCGGGCAAATATCCTTCCAAATGCCAGTCCAGACAGCCCCAATGCAGCCTGCTCCAGCACAGTCTATCCCTGTTCAGACGACAGTGCCCATTCAGGCAGTGCCTCAGCGTCAGTCTCAATTTCGACCACAACCTCAGCTTACTCAGACTTTGCCGCCTTATCGGCAACAAAGTATTCCTCAAACAGCCAGTAGGGGGATTGCTCTAAACACTCAAATTCTTCTACTTGTGCTTGGCATAGTTCTTGTCAGCTTAGCAGTCGCTGTTTTTGGTGTTCTTGCGTACTCGCTTATGGATGATACGGGTAGAGCCATTGGCATTGGTGCTGTTGGTGTTATCTCACTTGTTATTTCGTGGTTTGTGGCGAAGAAACTACGGGTCACCGCTGAGGGCTTGGGATGGCTTGGTGCTGCAATTGTGGCTATCGATGCAGGATTCGTCAGCAACGTTATTCTCAATAATCAGCAAGGTGCTTTTTTGATGTGCATGATTATTGCAACACTTGTTGTGGCGGGATATTCCAATGCGTGCACTTATACTCGGCGAGCTCTTAAAGCTGGCCCTCTTGCGCTGACAGTTCTGATTCCTATCACCCTAATTGGTGGATTGGCATTATGCTCAGGTTCGTGGACTCAAGGCGGATATCATTATGATTTTTATCTCGCAGCGTTGCTTGCTCAAGTTGGGTGTGCAATCGTTGCATGCACCTATGGTCTGCTCAAAAATATGAAGTGGGTTCACACGGAATATAAGCAGTATGCCGGAACGCTTATACGAGTTATCGTAATCGCGAGTGTTGTAATTGAGGCTATACTTTCAATTGCTTCACTAACCTATGGCATAATGCGCCCACTGCTGAGCCCAGACGATTTTGAGAAAATTGAGGTTCTTTCCTCTACTTCAGCATCTTTGATAAGCATTGGCTTATTTGCTGTTATTGGAGTAGTGAGCTTGTGGTTCACTGATTTTCAGCTTCCTTGGCTCGCACCAGCAGCCGTACTGTGGCTTGCTATTGATGCAGCAAGTCTCATACAAGAAGATTCAGTTTCTTTAGCTGCGATTATTGCGCTTGCTGTATTGACTGCTTTTACTTATGTGGTTGATAATGCAAAGTCGAATAAGGAAAATCCTGTTCCAGAATTTTGGAGCAAAACTCGCGTAAAGCATTTTACGATGCTGCGCTCCGTGCATCTCCTTGGCATGTGGTTCGGCGGAGTCCTTGTTATGCTTATGCTATTTGGTAAAAGTTTTGAAGGTATGACATTGGTGGCTTCCTGTGCTCTTGCCGCGTGCGTACTTGTGATATGGCGCATGGTTGTGTTCAGTGCAGCAAGCCGAAGTACTCGCATGGTAGCGGATATCGTCGTTATGCTATGTATTTATGTCTTTGTGCTTATTATTCCTCGATCAACTCTTGGCGAGCACTCTGGTATAGGCGCAGAGAATATTTATGCATTTATATCTCTGATTATTTTCTCTGTGGGATACTTCGTTTTCTGTTTCTTACCTCGTCAAGTCTCTGCATCGAATAAATCGGCAGGGAATAAAGCAATTCGTGTGTATGCCCGCAAGTATGTTACCGATGTTCCTGCTGAGCAAGCGCCTACTCAAGCCCAATACGTGTTTGCAAACAATGGACTGCAAGCTCCTATAAGCACTCGCGTAACAATTGAAGAATTGAATCAACGTGCAGACCGAGGGTATACGGGAATTTACTTTGATTCTCGTGAATACACAGTTTTCACTTATGCGTTTGCATTAGGCATTAGCCTGTCAGTTATAAGCGTGATGGGTGTTCAATTTAGTCGTGCTATTTATGATCTTGTACTCGTCATAATTCTGGGCGCAATGGCTGCTCTTTTTGTCAAGAAAATCAATGATTCTTTAACATTTGAGCAGATTCTTCCTGGAATTCATGAAGGCATTGCTACTACTATTTCTGCAATCATCATCTTCCTCGTATGGGTATCTAGCGCAAACTATATGCCTGTTGATTTGCCGTTGATTATTATTTCTTGTGCATGGCTTGTGAACGGCTATATCGCAATGTCACGAAATATTATGCTGCGTAGCTGGCGCGGAGTAGGTTACCCTCTGATTGCTCTGCTGGTTCCATCTCTTATTATCAATATGACTTTTGCTCCACATACCATTAGAGCAATTTTTGTATTTATATTGGCAATTGCTGCGATTATTTACGGTGCTGTTCAGCGCTGGAACGCTCCCATTACTGTTGGGGCAGTAGTGCTTATAGCACATGTTGTAGCGCAAACATGGTCATATTTAGTAGCATTTAGCCAGCAGAATTGGTGGGTTTGGCTTGCTCTTGGTGGTCTTGTGCTTATCCTTGCTGCAGCTCGCTATGAGAAGTTGAAGTTAGCCGGCCGTAACTTCTCTGAGCTACGATAGAGCATATGCCTAACTTTTACCTCACTATTTCTATCGAAATTAAACGAGCCTATGAGCCTGCTACATCTGAAAGCGATGGTGCTCGCATACTTGTGGACAGGCTTTGGCCGAGAGGAATTTCAAAAGAAAAAGCTCAACTAGACCTGTGGGATAAGGACATTGCTCCAAGCCCAGAAATTCGTAAATGGTGGAATCATGTTCCGGGGCTTTATAGTGAGTTCGCGCAGAAGTATCGCACTGAGCTTGATGATAATCCAGAAGCTGTAGACGCACTCGTAGATTTCATCGTTGAATACGCTATAGATAACCCTGAAAATCCTCGAATTACTTTAGTCTACGGAGCAAAAGATCCGGTTGTGAATCATGCACACATTTTGCGTGATTATATGCGCGGCGTATTGGTCGATAAAGGCATAACAGAGTATGCTCATGAACCTGAACCGTTGGCAGCTGAGTCTTTTGCTGGGGTAGAGATTAAACAATGCTCAGTAGCTGATTTGTCTGCACTTCAAAGTTTGCAATCAAACGCGTTTGAAGAAACCTTTGCAAGTACTAATTCTGTACGTAATATGGATGATTTTCTTGCTAGTGCATACAACAATGAGGAAGCGAAAAAAGACTTTAAGCGTCATAACTCCATCACATACTTGGCGGTAGATAAGTATAGCCAGCAGCCAGTTGGCTACATCACTATGAATTGGGGCAGTGACCAAAGCGAGCCAGATTACCCAGAAGATTTTGAGATCCAACGTCTTTACATTCTTAAGAAATACAAGGGCTTACATATAGGATCAACATTGATGAATCTCGCATTGGATATTGCGCGACGCGAAGGATATCAGCGCGTATGGTTGGGCGTGTGGGAGCACAATGAGCCAGCAAAGAAGTTCTATACTAAATTTGGTTTTACTCAAATCAGCTCGCATGTGTTCGTTATGGGTGATGATCCTCAAATAGATTTGATTATGCAAAAGACCCTGTAAAAGTTATCAACAGATATTAAATCCTTGCTGTTAAAGCCTGCTTTATTAAGTTCTATCTTTGGCTCTATTTCTAGATTATTCCTGGATTGGACGGTTCAGCAAATTTTGAGAAAGCTCAATCATGCGTGGGTCTGTGCTGGAATTACCAATACGTACTGTGCCGAGCCTGGGGGTTATATCCTCGTTACTTGTTTCTTGAGTAGGAGCAAGCTTACCTAATGATTCGAGAACAACCTGCAGATGATGCGATGTACCTGCGTTACCATCGATGAGCTCAACTGTTGGAGGAGTCAGCTTTCTAAATAAGTCACGGTAGAACACAAAATGCGTGCAGCCAAGCACAATAGAGTCAATTTCGTCAAGATCGTAAGGGGCTAGATATCGCTGAATTGCCTTGGTAGTCATATGCTCGTTGTCGAGACTCCCTGATTCAACAATCGTGACCAAATCTGGGCAGGGCTGAGAATAAATTGTATGCTCATTTTGGAATCGAGCCATAAGCCGAGAAAACTTTTTTTCACGCAAAGTCAGCTCAGTAGCAGTAACAATAATATTCTGAGGAACCCCATTACCTCGATCACACGCCACTTTTAACGCTGGCTCCATGCCAATAATTGGAATAGAATAGTGCTCACGCATATCCGTTACACACGCACTCGTAGCAGTATTACAAGCAACCACAATGGCTTTTACACCTTGATTTACAAGTCTGTCTGCAACAGCAAAGCTTAAATCGCGTACTTCAGATGTTGAACGAGTTCCATAAGGGGCATTGGCGCTATCGCCAAAGAAGATGAGGTTTTCGTATGGCATATCGGCGTGAATTTGGCGTGTAACAGAAATCCCGCCCATTCCAGAATCAAAAATACCTATAGGATCTGTACTTGAGCTCTTAATCTCGTCCATAGCCATAGCTGCACTCATGCCAAAAACTCCGCAATCGCTGAAGCATCTCGCTTACCTTCTTCATACATTTTGATAAGGCCGTTACGAGTTTTACTCAATGTATTCAAACCATAGAGCTCTTCTGGAGCCACGATGAGCAGTTTGCCTTGCGCTTCGTATTCTTTTGCAAGCTCAATCTCGGCGTTATATATGGCATATCGATTTTCAAGTTTTTCTGCTGCCGCAGGGTAGGAGCGGCGCAAAATAGCTGCAGGAGCTTTATCTTTCTTCTGCTCACGCACAAAATCACGCTCATGAGTGAGAATCAAAACAACTTTATCGCAGCCATCGTCAAAAGCTTTCTGAACTGGCACAGGGTCTACAATCCCACCATCGAAGTAGGGCACATCATCAATCATGTACGCATGATTTGCCACGGGAACAGTGCTCGAAGCCTTAATCGGTGCATAATCGTCCTGATGTAAATCGCTTTTATCAAAGTACTTTGGATCGCCCGTTAAGCCGTTGCATGCCACAATGGTAAATGATGCTGGATTTGCTTGTAGAGCAGGAAAATTGAGGGGATATTCACCATCAGAATTACTTAATTCACCATATGCGTAGTCAAGACCAACAAATTCACCTGTACGCACAAGGTTGATAAGACTTGCATATTTACTGCGGAACGCATACTCAACATAAAAACGATAATTGCGTTTATTCTGACCAGCAAGGAATGAGCTTAGATTTCCACTGCCTGCTGAGATACCATAGCAGCGGTCAAAACTGATTTTGTGGTCAAGACATGCATCGAGAACGCCAGCGCCATAAATAGCGCGATATCCGCCACCAACATCAATAATTCCGGTAGTCATAACAACCTTCTTTAAATTTCCCTACGAATAAAGTGTAGTGCGAGTTTGGAATCGCTCACCCATGCGCGAAATCTAAGTATGAAAACACAAAAATTTATGAGGCAAAGATTGCAGCCCCGTCTTGAAACACAATCATTGCGATGAGAATTGCAATCCACACTACATCAACAAGCAAATCAGCATTGAGATAGTAATATCTCGTGATAGCTTTACGAGCCTTCTTACGTGGAATATTGTGTACTGTAACAGTGGCATGCGTGAAACTCATAAATTGCATAGTTGTAGCAAACATAAGTGCTAGGCACCAGGGGCACAGAGCATTAATCACGTACAAAGATTGAGTGAACAACCAATAAGAATAAAGCAATGCAGTCAAGGAACCCAACCATGTGCAAATAGCAAACCATCGTGGAACTGCTACGCGAATTAGGCCAATTACAGCAACTGTGACGAATACTGATTCGGCTGCAATTCCAAAGAAGGCGTTAGGGAAGCTTAAGGAACCAAATTTTATAATTTCCGCTTGCCACGAATTTGCTACGTCTGAACACGAGACCACAGAGTTGATATCGCAGCCCAAACTTTGGTTTGGGTGGCGGGCAAGCTGCAAAGTTTCAGCACTGAGAGCAAAAGACACGATGAGTGCAATAATCGAGGCGAAAAGAGCAACTCCATATGTCCATGTGGATTGATGACGCCAACCTCGAAGAGTTCTTATGCTCGTTTGAGTTGGATTTTGTGTCATTTTTTCCTCCGGAAAATTCATTTCTGTGGTTATTCAGCTTACGATGGTGTTATGACTGAATTAGGTTGGGATATGCATTGCCATACGGTTTTTTCTGATGGCACAGAATCTCCCGCACACACACTTGAAATTGCTGCCGAACGAGGATTGAGCGGCGTAGCGATTGTGGATCATGACACAATTGCGAGTTGGGGGGCGGCGAAGGAAGCATCTATCACTCAGAATTATCCACTAATTCGAGGTTCGGAAATCACTGCAGAATACGGTAAAACGAGTGTGCACATTTTGGCTTATCTCTACGATTGTGAAGATAAGGTTGTGGCAGATATGTTCGCTCAGATTCGCCAGAATCGTGTTGCGCGCATTCACCGCATGATTGATTTAATCTCTCGCGATTATCCGATTACATGGGACGATGTTGCTGCACAAATTCGCAAAGGTGATGACACTACTATCGGCAGACCACATATTGCTGATGCGCTTGTTGCTGCAGGCGTTTATTCTACGCGCTCTGAAGCTTTTGAGGGGGCAGTTTCTGCGAGGAATCATAAGTATTATGTTCCTGTTCGTTCTCCACAAGCGGATGATGTTGTCAAACGAGTAAAACAGGCTGGTGGGGTAGTGGTAATCGCACATCCTGGGGCGGTCTCGCGTAATAAATATATTTTGAGTGATGAGCAGATCCGTTCCCTTACAGACTGTGGTTTAGATGGTTTGGAAGTGCATCATCGTGATAATCCTCCAGAGCAGCAGGAGCGTCTTAACTGTCTTGCTCAACAACTAGGGCTTCTTCAAACTGGTGGCTCGGATTGGCATGGTTTTGGGAAGCCGAATGTTATGGGTGAAAACACAACGGATCTTGAAACAGTTACTGAAATTATTCACCGCGGTAAAATTCGTGTGTTGCCCTAAGAGGTTGCCCCAAGAGATTTAGTCGTAGACGAATTAAAAAAATCCCTCAGCAGTTAACACTACAGCTAACACTACTGGGGGATACTAAAATCTTGCATCTACCTAGCTTGGACTAGTCCTGGCTAGCTCAGAGCACCGAAACCAACTGGGTGAGAGGTCTCAGAACCGATAATCGCGTAGCCAATGGATTGTGCAGGAATGACGATACGGCGACCCTTTGAATCGGTGAGATTTACAACAGAATTATTGGAAACTGCTTCATCAATAGCCTTAGATACCTCATCTGCGCTAGCCTCAGTTGCGAAGTTAACAGGGCGAGCAACATTGATGATTCCGATTTCTACATCCATGTTCAATCCTTTTCAAAAAACTTTATTTTATTTTTGTTTTACTTTGTTTGTGCTGCTTACTTAGTTTAGGCTAAATCTGAGTAGTGAGCAGAATTATCGCTGTCAGTGTTATCTTCTTTTTATTTTGCTTGGCTGATTTGCTGCAAAAATAGCTGTTTCAGTGCCGTCTTCGTTATATATCGCAGGAGGATTATGCACTGGAAGAGTCTCAAATGATTCTGATTGCGCTTGTGGAAGGGAAGGAGAATTTTTCGATGAAGCAGCGTTTGAAGAGGAATTCAAGACAGCATGGCTATTAGCCGCGATTACACTTTCGCCAGTGTTGTCATCGTCTTCGTCATCAAACTCATGACCATAGCCTTCAATGGCGTCCTCATGAACATACTCAACAAAATCTTTGCCGAACTTAGCCTCAACAGGAGTCTGAGCCGGCATACTGATCGTGGTTTCATCATTAACAAGGGAGCGCTGAGGGGAACGTTGAGGTGCTGCAGGAATTGTGCCAAGGCTAAAGCTCATGGATTCAGCCGGTTCAGCATCCCAGTGTGTGTGCGACGTTGCTGATTTGTCAGTGCTGTGAGCTTGCTCATTTGCATTAACTGGCATGTGAGAGGCAAATCCAGAATCCTCAGGATTGCTGGATTCTGTCTGCTGTGCCTTTGGCTGTGTCACGATAGTGCGAGTGCCAGAATCTACCACAAAGTGAGTTTGCGGCCCTGAGCCGTCTTCTGAACGGTGATCATGTAGTCTAGCGTGTGCAATTTCTGGCTTTGGAGCTCCATACGTGTGAGCATGCGCAATTACTGCAGAATTTGTTGCATCATCTTCATTTTCGGCAGACTCGCGAAGCGTGGAGTTCTGTGAAACAGAAACGGGTGCAGGAGTAGAAGGAGAATCAGCTCGTTTAGCCACATGTGGCCCATGCGTTCCGCCACGATTTTCGAGCAAGTCGCCTACGGTTAGAGTACTTGAGTTCTCATCGCGAGCGTCAGGATTTGCCTGAGCAATCTGGTGAGCCAAAGACTCAACTTGAGATTTGAACTGCAAAATTTTAGCAGTGTCGGCGCGGTCGAGAGCACGCAGAAAATCACCCACTTGAGCCATTTGCACCCACAAACCAGCGCGGAGCATAATCATGTCATCAAGGCGTGAACCCATAATGCGGCTATAAGCAGTCAAAACAGTAGAACGCCGTTTGGAATCAAGCTGCGTAAAAATCCATGACAAATCACGGGCAGGATCATTGAACTGCATATCTTCCCAATGATGAATTCCAACAACGCCTATGCTGCTGAATAGAATATCACCATCGCGAAAACCGCCGTGCACAGGGCATGATTGGAAAGACCACAAGCCTTCGGTAGCAGCAATTTCCTTCCAATTGGCAGTAATCTCATGCGGAATATGGCCAGCGGATTCAAGATTGATAATCCAATACTCCAGTTGTTGACGAATATCTTGTGCACTAAATGCAGGATATTTAGCATTCACAATGAATTGACCACGCATACGATGAATTGCGCCAATTGCCGTTCCTGCAGCTATACACTGATTTTCAGTGAGTTCACTCAAAGGAGTGGAATAACCCTCAGCATGAGGCATAATCAACACTGCGGTGAGGCCGGTAGAACCATTTGGGTCAGTTCCAGGTACAAAAGCAGTCATTGAGTCAAGCGAAAAACCAATCCCTGCAGGCTCTTTAGTGTTGTCAAGCACATATGCGGCTCGTGCACGCGATTTCAGAAGTGCTTTTCCCTCATCTGTGCTGCTGACGCTCACGTCAAATTCGTTGCCTGAATTATCTTTAATAATCGCAGTTGTAATGTCTTCGCGATCTCCAGCAGACATGAACTGTTCAGATCCGCGCGTTGTCCAAACTGACAATTCGGGCATGGCAGCTGATGCAAGGGCAGCTATTTCAAAGATAGAACGTTGACTCACCCTATCTACATTAGTACATACTGAGTGCATTTTGACACCTTGTAATGCCACAATGGAACCATGACTTTACATGCGGACGATTTTCTTAAAGGGCTAGACGATAACCAGACCATGGCAGCGTCGAGCATAAATGGTCCCGTCCGCATTATTGCTGGTGCCGGTGCTGGTAAAACGCGCACAATCACTCATCGCATTGCGTATGCATGTGCCAGCCACGAGTGGAATCCACATCAAACTTTGGCTGTTACTTTTTCTGTGCGTGCTGCTGAGGAGATGTGCTCGCGCCTTTCACGCCTTGGAGTGCGTGGCGTGGAAACTTCTACATTTCATTCAGCTGCGTTAAAACAATTACGCAGTAGTTGGTACACGCTCTCTGAACTTTATTTTCCCCAAGTGGTTACCGATGCGCGAACTATTGCAGACAATGCTTTGCGCAGAGTTACCGGCGTTGACGAGCATGAAGATAATGAGCTTCGTGCTGTTCTGGACGAAATAAATTGGGCAAAAGTCTCTTTGATTTCTCCCAGTGACTATGTGCGGATCTGCGCTTCTGAGGGGCGTGAAATTCCGCTTGATCTTGAAGCTGAGCGTATGGCAGACGTAATGAGCGCTTTCGAAGATGAGAAAACAATTCGTAACGAAATAGATTTCAATGACATTCTTTTGATGACATCGCATATTCTTGAGAATTTTGAGGATGAGGCCAAGGCTATTCGCCAATCTGTTAAGTGGTTGACCGTAGATGAATATCAAGATGTGTCCCCCCTGCAGCATCGGCTTATGACTTTGTGGATGGGGCAGAAGAACGACAATGTGTGCGTGGTAGGTGATCCGGCACAGACGATTTATTCATTTGCGGGTGCAACAAGCTACTATTTGCGAACTTTTATCGATGAATTTAGTACAAACTCCAAAGATATTCGATTAGATACCGATTATCGATCAACCAAGCATATTGTGAATAAAGCGAATAAGATTTTGCAAGCTTCTCCCGTGCGAAGTGACTATCTTGTTTTGAAGTCTGTTCAATCTGATGGAAGAGTAGGAGCTCGCGTTCAGCAGATTAGATTTAAGACGGATGAAGAAGAAGCACAAGCAGTTGTTCGCCATATTTCTCAACTGATGAGCGAAGGTGTGGCGGCTAAAGATATTGCGATTCTTATGCGTATCAATGCCCAAAATAAACCAATCGTCGCTGCCTTGAAAGCAAATGTGATTCCGTTTAGGCTGCGCACTGAGTATGGGTGGAACACTGCTTCGCTTCCGAAGGATATTGAGTTTACTGCCGATGCTGCTGATAAAGGAATGAGTACTGTTGCCACTTCAGAAGCGCAGACAACGGACACAGCAGTGGCTGCACGTGCACAAGTTTTAGCAGAAACTTTGGGAGAGAATCGCGCTCTTGGGGCAGTGAGTATTTCAACAATTCATGCTGCAAAAGGTCTGGAATGGAAGCATGTGTTTGTGATTGGATGCTATGAAGGAATGCTGCCGTACGGTTCGCCTGAACCGGGCGAACAGCTAGAGGAAGAGAGACGGCTCATGTATGTAGCCATTACTCGCGCTGAAGAGTGCGCGTATCTTTCGTATGCACAGTTCAAGGATGCAACGTTTACTGGAATACAGCGAGAGCCAAGCAGATTTCTCATCTAGTTGAGGTTATCTAGATAAGGTTTGCTTGGCTCTATCGCGGTATTTAGTTGTGGTATTTAGCTAAGTTCCGTGTTCTTAGATATTTCTGTTCTCGCCTCTTACTTTCAGGAGTTATCCTTGTGTTTGTCTTCATTGTCATCAATATCATCACTAGCGGAGTGGTTGTCTGAGTCATTCAGATTTTCTGTGTTCTCTGAACTCTCCGTACTATCCGGGGTAGCGGAATTGCCGATATTTTCAGAATTGCCCTTTGCTAAATTCTCTGAGTCCAATAATTGAGAAAGCTCAGAATCCCAATCAATTGAACTAGCAGAAAGGGAAGTGACGTCTTGATAATCGGCGCTCTTATAATCAGCACTATCTGATTGGGAAGCTGCTACATCGTTATTTGATGCATCGTCTGATTCGTTACCTACCTCGTTATCCGTTGAAGAGATAGATGAAGGATCAGACACAGGAGTTGTCGCAGAAATTGACGAAGCAGTAGACGAAGATTCTACAGCCTCAGTCGTTTCATTAGAGTCCTTCGATGAAGTTTTTTCTTCGAAGAGTGAAGCATCAAAATTGTCGATTTCTGAATCTGTAGGTGAAATTAAGACTGCATTTTCTGGCATTACGGGGAGTTTATCTGGGTGAGACCATCGAGAGTCACGCCCCTCAATACCCTCTGCAAATGTAATAGTTTCCCATAATTCTGCGGCTTCACGCATCATCTTTGGGCGTAGCTTCATGCCGAGCAAAGATTCAAAGGTAAGTTCAGCAGCTCCACCAATAGCGCGCTCGCGGCGATGCATTTCGCGCAATTGCTCAATATGAGGAATCTGAGCCATGCCAGCACGCCATACAACACAGTCTACCCAGCCCTCAACAAGTGCGAGAAGATTTTCGATGCTATGTAAAGCAGCGCGCTGATCAGGAGTGTCATTCATGGCTACATTACTTAAATTCACAGCGCTCGCAATGGATTCAGGATTCATCTGTGTAGCATCGCGCAATTGCTGCTCCATTGCGTCTAAATCAATTTCAACACCACGAGAATATTTACCGATAAGTGCTTCAAAACGTGGCATTAGCCAGGGAACGGAAGCGAATAGGCGGGCATGAGCTACCTCTACCAAAGCCAAATAATTCAAAACTTCCTGATAATCAATATCTAAATCTTTAGCATAATTTTGGATATTTTCAGGAACTAGTGCACCGGCTTTATTAGCTATAAGAGCAATACTTTGATCGAATCCACCGCGAATTTCATGAGATAAATTCCCAGCAGCGTGGCCTAATTGCATTGCATAAGAGGTATTGCCCAAAATTTGGATCAGCTTATTAGGGTTTTTCAAATCGTCTGGAAGAGGCAATGAAACAGGCCCTGCATAAACACCGGCAATTTCGCCGTCTAGCGCTCCGCCGAGCCTCTCAGAGAAAACATCTGCGAGAGCAGTATTCATAGATTGAGCAACAGGGGAGGCAAAAGCAATCCACGATGGCAAAGCCTCATCAACCCACTCATCGCGCGTAAGAACTTGCACAGAACCAGGAGCAGGATTGAAATCTGTGACGGCATCAAGCCATAAATTTGCTTGTGAAGCTGCAGAGCGCACACTGTTGCCGACTTGCGCATTCACTGTGGTAAGTTCTTCTCCCTCACGAGCCTTTTTTGATGCGAGAGACTGCGCCAGCTTTAAGTTAATTGGTCCTTCAGCAAGAGCCTGATTCACATCGCTCATGGTATTCAAATTGCCGGCGGTGAAAGCCTCCATCAAAGACTGAACTTCACTAGGCTGGGGCAGGGCAGCCCCATCTTGGGAAAGCATCTGTTCGCGGATCGATTCTGGCAGTTTCTGAAACTCCTGCCATGCCATTTCCCCTTGGAATGGCCCAAAAGCTTCAATCATCCACTTATGAAGTTCGTTTTCTTCCATCACACACATCATTTCTCGTGCAATAGTGCTTGAGTTCGCACTATTTTCGTTCAGCTGATTCTATAGTATGGGAGATATGTTTTCACCGCATCCCACTGAGCCTAAAAGTGATGAGTCTTCACTCACAGCGCGAACAAATATGCTTAGCAAGAGAAATATTTTCCACTATATACACTTCAACGTGGTCTCTCTGTGTGTATTTCTGTGTGTTGTTGTGTTGTGCCTACCTAGTCCATATGTAGTGGAAATGCCTGGGCCAACTGCGAATGTACTTGCGAAAGTGGATGACTCAAGTACTAACGATGGCTTGCCAATGATTTCAATTAAAGGTGCGAAAACCTATAAAAGTTCTGGACAACTGCGTCTCGTAACCATCAGTGCAACGGGAGTTCCGGGATATCCTACTCCAATTGCAACTGCCGTGTGGGCATGGTTCAGCAATGCTGCAACGGCAACTCCTCAAGAAGTTGTTTACACCGTGGATGAAACCAGTCAAGACTATAACGATGAAGGCACCGAGGAAATGACTACTGCGCAATCTTCTGCAAAGAATAGGGCTCTAGCATTCCTCCAAAAAAAGGGTTATGACGTTTCCGGTATCAAAATCACAATGAACGTGGGTGATGTAGGCGGCCCCTCTGCAGGAATGATGTACACTCTGGGAACCATCGCAAAATTAACAAAAGTGGATGAAACAGGAGGAAAAATCATTGCAGGCACAGGAACCATGGAAAAAGATGGGACAGTGGGGGCAATTGGCGGTATCCAACTAAAAATGATTGCTGCGAAGCGCGATGGTGCAACATGGTTTATTGCACCTAGCTCTAACTGCGATGAAGTTGTCGGGCATATTCCCGATGGTCTCAATGTGGTTAAAGTTTCGAATCTCAATCAAGCATATTCAGCACTTGTAGCCATTGGTAAAGGTAAGGGGGCAACCCTCGCAACCTGCTCAACACAATGAGGAAACAATAATGAGGAAACAATAA
>CAUUJV010000008.1:0-83372 GCA_963545565.1 uncultured Alloscardovia sp.
TACTTGATCCATTCACAGGTACTGGCACTTTTATTGTTGAGTTGCTGCGTTCTGGTCTTATCCCGCGTGATAAGCTTCCAAATAAATACAGAAGTGAGATCTTTGCCAATGAGATTATGCTGTTGGCCTATTACATTGCCATGGTCAACATTGAATCTGAATATTATGCTGTGATGGAGGAAGATTCAGCTGAGCGTGTTGACTATGAACCTTTCCAAGGCGGTGTTCTCACTGACACATTCCAGATGACAGAGGAGAATGACTCCATCGATGAAAAGGTGTTCGCCCGTAACAGTGATCGTGTCCTTCGTCAGAACAATCAGCCCATTACGGTGATTCTCGGCAACCCACCGTATTCTGCAGGGCAGAAAAGCGCTAATGATAACAATGCCAACGATTCTTATCCAACACTTGACGCCCGCATTTCAGAGACTTATGCAGCAGGGACAAAGGCGACAAATACTCGCCAGCTTCGTGATTCCTATATTCGGGCTTTCCGGTGGGCATCTGATCGCATTGCTGGTAAGAATGCTGCAGGGACTACAGACGGCAAAGGTGTGATTTGCTTCGTTTCGGGTGGCGGATGGATTGAGAACGTTGCTTTTGATGGATTCCGAAATTCACTTGTAAAAGAGTTTTCAGATATTTACGTCTTCAATTTGCGAGGGAATAAGGAGTTTAGAAGGCTTTCACGTGATGAGCTAAAAAGACAAGGCGATAATGTTTTTGGTTCCCAATCTAAGACTCCAATTGCTATAACTCTTCTGGTTCGCGACCCTGAAGCAGACCACCAAGGTGTTATACATTACTCTGCAGTTGGCGACTATTTGACCAGTGATGACAAACTGTCCGTTCTCAACGACGCGACTGATAAACCCCTAGATATTCAGTGGAAAACTATTGCTCCAGATAAACATGGTGATTGGATTAATCAGCGCGACGATAGCTTCTATGACTTTATACCGGTAGGCTTGAAGAAATGGAAGTCTCCGACAGGGATTTTTGAAGCCTTCTCACTCGGTGTAGCAACGGGACGTGATGCATTCTCCTATGGGGTTTCTCCTGCGATACAGTTGTTGAGAAGATGCAGGGACTTGTAGCTGCATATATGCAGCGTCTTGAGGAATGGCACAATCTGTCTGACCATAGTAGTGACACGGTCTCTGCATTTACCACCCGAGATGTGGATGAGCACACTATCAAATGGAATCGGTCTCTACAAAATCAGTTTGGCAGGGGTGACCAAATAGATTTCTCGCCAAGATTCATGGTGCAGAGCATGTATCGTCCGTTTGTGAAGCAATGGCTTTATTATGATCCACGACTGATCGAGATGATGTACAGGAATGCGAGAGGATGTACAGGAATGCTTCCTCCGCCTCTATGCCTGCTTTCGTCAACAGATGCATTGTGGTTACCGGTAAAGGTAACAGTGGTTCTCTACCTTAATCACAGATGAAGTGACTTGCTTGGACGCCATTCAGAAAGGTCAGTGCTTCCCACTTTACTGGTATGAAAAATACGAAGAAGAGACAGACGACGGAACTGTCTCCGGCTCTCAGGGTTGGGGATTGAACCGGTCAACTACCGTCATCACTGCTTCTGGCGGCACGAAGTTCATTCGTCATGATGCTATTACCGATGAAACACTTGATGTGTTCCGTCAGGCGTATTCGCAGAACAAGATACTGAACTCAGCTGATTCTTCTGCGGCGAAGGAAGAGATTTTCTACTATGTTTATGGAGTTCTTCACTCTGCAGAGTATAGGTCTCGTTTCGAACAAACGTTGAGAAAAGAGTTGGCTCGCATTCCACTTGCTCAGGATTTCTCTGTATTTGCTAAAGCCGGCCGCCAACTTGCGCAGCTGCATCTCAACTATGAGAACACTCCTCACTATGTTGGTAAGGGTAAAATTCAGGAAGAATGGACGGACGGAGCCACACCTACTGGGCCAACCTTTGAGGATTTACAGGTATCTAAGCTTGCCTTCGGCAAGATGAGCAAGAACTCCACTTCTTCACAGTCTGGGAAGAAAGTAGACCGTACGCGTATCATTTACAATCCAAATCTCACATTGACAGGAATTCCTGAGAAAGCCGACGAATATCAGGTATCCGGGCGTTCGCCGATTGAGTGGATTATCGACCAATACCAGTGCAAGACTGATACAACCAGTGGAATTGTCAACGATCCCAATGCATGGATTCAACAGACAGGCAACCCACGCTATCTTGTTGATCTGATTGAGTCGCTAGTTACAGTTTCATTACAAACAGTGAAGATTATCGATAAACTGCCAGCACTGAACGAGCTCCCGCAGACTGCTAATTGGCCTGAAGCATGGCGAACTCAGTGAAAGGCTACTAGATCTCCTACACCCGTGCGGTAACTGAAATCTGTTATACAGAGCGAATAGTGAGTTACAAAAAATTAGGAGGTAATTCGTAGAGTACAAAAAAGGGATGCACATATTGTGTATCCCCTAAAATACTAGTTACTAGCTGAATAATTAGTCGTTAGAAACAGCCTTCTTGAGGAGGGAACCAGCGGAGAGCTTTACGCCATAACCTGCTGGGATGTCGATAGTTTCACCAGTGCGAGGGTTGCGACCGGTGCGAGCTGCGCGCTTTACGCGAGTTGCGGAAAGAACGCCGGTGAGACGCAGACCTTCGCCAGACTGCAAGGACTCAACCAATACTTCCTGGAATGCGTTAACGGCCGCTTCAGACTGTGCCTTAGTGAGGTTGGACTTCTGTGCAATCTTTGCAACGAGATCTGACTTGTTGTATGCCATAGTGGTAAATATCCTTCTTACGGGGCTCTCGGTGTAAGAGCCTTTGTTCAACATAATCGATATTAGCGTAAAAATCGGCTAGGAGTAGCTAAAAAGCGCAAAAATACGCGGTTTTTTTATGTGTTTCTTCTGATTTTCACATTTCATTCGATTTTCTGAGCTTTTTTGAGTGAATCTTTTTGAGTGAATCTTGAGTATTTTTATATGAGATCATGCTTGTTTAGCCATTGCATTGCTATGGCTCCAAGCGGAATTCGTACCCAATACGTCAACACTCGATACAGCATTGTTGCCGACAATGCCACTGCAGATGGAATACCTATTCCTGTAAAGCCCAAAGTAACGGCCGCTTCAACGCCTCCTAAGCCGCCAGGAGTAGGAACTACAGAACCCAAAGTATTCGCAATAAGGAACACAAAGAGTGTTTCCAGAATATTTGCATTCTGCCCAAATGCTTTGAGTGCAGCCCAATATCCAGTACCAATTGCAAGACTTTGAATAACCGATCCAGCACAGCACCAAATCACACGATTAGGGTGGGAAAGCTGTGCTACAAGCTGGCGCGTATATGACTGAATCAACGGAATCAGCCGGTTCATAATAAGTTTGCGAGTGTAGGGAATCACCATGGCGAGCGAAATCACCAACGCAAGCATGCCCAAAACAATGGCGATAGTACTTGTAGGAACAGTTCCGCTAAGAGTATTTCGACCAGTAAAAATACCAATCAGAATAATGAGTCCAAGAGTGGAAACAAACTGCAATGCCACGATAACGCTCATGATGGCTGTAGCTGTGTCATTACGGTACCCACTTTTTCGCAGGAACTGAAGATTCACGAAGGCGGGGCCAATGCCGGCAGGCATAGTTACAGAGGTTAGACCTTGAGCAACTTGGGAAGCAAAAATACCGCCGTAATGGCGCTTATCTTTGTCCATAAAGCTGCCGAGTGATATGCCGTTTCCAAGCCAAGTCAATGATCCAATGCAGAAGCACAGCACAGCCCACATCGGCTTTGCATGAGTAATTGCTTTTACAACGGCATGCACGTCGAGCTGAGTAAATACAACGATTACCGCAACAATAATGAGCACAGCGCCGATAAAGTTTCGCAAGCTAAATCGCGAAAGCGTCATGTTCTCGTCATTGATAGTTTCCTGATCAGGAACAAGGGCGAGCATCGCTTGACTTAGCTGACTGACAGAGTGGCGATCCCAATTTTTAGATGCACGCGTTTCCGCGGGAATAATCACACGCTGCACAAAAGGAGCAAGCTGTGCCGTCTGCTCTGCGCCCCACACCGTGCAAGCTGCGTTAAGCACGCGTTCTGCGTCAATAAAACGAGTAAGAGCTGCAATAAGTTGTACGCGGTCAATAGAAATACTTGCGCCATTACTGCCAGCATCGGCCTTATCCCAGCCTGCTATAACGAGATGATTCGTCCAATCACGGGCAATAGAGCTTGGCGTGATAAATCGATGAGTGTAACCGCGCGAATTTGCGGTATTAAGGTATTGCATAACGTCCACAAGATCATCATCGGTCACCGAATCCCAATCGCATGAATGTAATGCTTCATCAGCTTCAAACACAAGAAGGGAAGACTCACGGGTTTCCGTCACTGCATATGGTTTTGCTGTGGTCAATCCCAAATAGCGCAGTGCAAGAAGCATATCGAGATGATGATGTGAATTATCGCGAACCGAGCGGTCGCGGCGTAAAGAAATATCGTTGAGTTGAATCCAGTGCCATAACTGACGTATGTAACCGATGCTGTGAGTTTGCTCGTCTGTCACCGACACAACGTAACGAGTGCCTTCCGCCGTTGTCACATCGTAAATACGTGAATTTATGGCTAAATCATCATCAAGATGAGCACTATCTTCAGTAATACGAGCAGAATTTGTTGTGCTTAGCACTGAGCCATCAGCATTTTCAGAACGGGAAATCAAACGAGATGGGTAGATACCAATAGTGTGCAAAGCTTCAACAAGCTGCATTCCCCATGCACCAACATTGGGAGTGCCAATAAAATAGCGGATAATCAGCCCAACCATACGGCCGAGGAGCATCGCAACGCCAACACCTGTTAAAGATTGTGAGGAAGCGAGAACAACAATCACTCCAACTGTAAACAGTGAATTCCAGCTCCATTTAACAGTTGAACGCAGTCTATGAGGACCAGCAGCAGTTAAAAACGCGGCGAGCGCAGCGAAAGCATCAGGAAGAAGAACGCCGCCTAGATTGGTCGGCGAATCTAAAGCCGCCGTAAGGAGCGGAATCTTCACACTCAATACAACGAATGTAACAAGTCCTGAAGCAATGTATCCGGCTAACAAAGATGCACTGGCAATAATCGATTGAATCCACTCACGATTAACAAGAAGCTGAACGAGCACTGCAATAACAATGCAGACCGTCATGAGCTGCTGAATAAATGTCAAAGGAACAATAATCAGCCAACTGTTAAAAACATGACCAAGATTCTTTACATCTGACTCAACACCGCTCGTGATACCTTGCAAATACATGGTAATAAGAGTGAGTAGAATCAAGCCCACAAGTGACACAACAGCATCAATAGCATCTGTTATGTCGTGTACGCGTTGAGGCTGTGTGTCAACTATGGTGATTTCTTCTGTATCCATCCCAATAAAACTCCTAAGGGAATCTTATCGACGATCTACCAGTTTGCTTGCAACCCCAGTGTAGGTTGCTGGAGTCAGGCTTGCGAGACGACGAGAAGTCTCTTCGTCAAAATTTAATGTGGCAATAAAATCTTCAACATCTTTTTGACCAATAGAGTGGCCGCGCATAAGTTCCTTCACACGCTCATACGGATTATCCATGCCCTCAACACCTGCGAGAGAAGCAGCGCGCATAGCAGTCTGAATGGGCTCGCCTAGAACTTCCCAATTGCTATCCAGCTCAGCTTCAATTACTGCATTATGTGGATGGATAGAGTCCAACCCGCCGCTCAAGTTATAAAGGGCAAGCATGCTGTAGCCAAATGCTACGCTAACATTTCGCTGAGTTGTGGAGTCGGTTAAATCGCGCTGCCAACGAGATTCTACGAGGGTCGAAGCCAAAGAATCGAGCATAGCGCATGAAAGCTCAAGATTTGCTTCAGCATTCTCGAAGCGGATTGGATTCACCTTATGAGGCATAGTGCTAGAACCTGTTGCACCCTTAACAGGAACTTGAGCAAATACTCCGCGGGAGATGTACATCCACACGTCTACAGCGAGGTTGTGCAGAATATGATTAATATGGCTAGCTGTGGAGTAGAGTTCTGCCTGCCAATCGTGAGATTCGATTTGAGTAGTCAGAGGGTTCCACGTTAATCCCATGCGTTCGGTGACAAAGCTTTCACTCAGTGAAATCCAATCCACCTGAGGAAGAGCGGCCATGTGAGCGCCAAAAGTGCCGGTAGCGCCATTAATCTTTCCCAAGTATTCCTGAGACTGCACAGCACGCAGCTGGCGGTTGAGACGATAAACGTAAACAGCTAATTCCTTTCCCAAAGTTGTTGGGGTAGCAGGCTGACCGTGAGTGAGGCTCAACATAGATAAATCACGGAACTTATCTGCAGAATCGCTGAGCTTGTGAATAATCTCCTCAAGAGCTGGAAGCCATACCTTGGTTATGGCATTCTTAATGCAACGCGCGTAGGAGAGGTTATTGATGTCTTCACTTGTGCATGCAAAGTGTACGAGTGCTTTGAGCTGTGGAAGCTGGGAATCGGTGCCAAGTTTTTCTCCGGCAACTTCAAGACGACGATCGATGTAATATTCCACTGCTTTCACATCATGGTGAGTCACAGCCTCAATCTCTGCAAGCTCAGCAATTCCCGCAGCATCAAAGTCTTCTGGGATAGCACGCAAATATTCAATTTCAGCAGCAGTAAATGGCTGAACACCTGGAATAACAGATTGAGCTGTTTGCGTGCTCACAGAGCCGTTAGCAAGCTGAATCATCCATTCCACTTCAACTCGCATACGCTCGCGATTGAGAGCCGGTTCGCTAAGGTATTCAGCTAGAGGAGCAGTCTGCTTATGATAGCGGCCATCAAGTGGTCCAAGGGCAATTGCTGGGGTAATATCTGTGAGCTTCATAAGGCTCAGACTACGCTAAGGCATGAACGCTAGAGCACAATATGATACCGAAATTGCCTCTATGCAGATTCTTTTGTGCAGATTTCCCTGTGTGGATTCTTTCATCAGCTCAAAGATAGCTTTAGGAGATATCAGTGCGATATGCGCCCTTCGTAGTACAGATTTTTATCCATTGTGCCGCTGACAATTGACCGAAAATGCTCGTCATGCTTTTGAACACTGTGATTGTTTTGGTCTACTGCATTTTTCCAAGCTCTCTGCTGATATTCCATGCCGTGAGTGAGTTCCTGCGGATTTGTGTCACAGTAACCGCGCACCGTCAGATGCTTCTTTCCAACAGGATTCGTATTGCCATCAAGGCTGGAAACAAGCTCGTCGTTCATCTCTATGCTTGTAGACCATGTTGACTTGTGCAATGGGTGGTTAGCGATAGGGGAGCCTGCAGTCACAATATGCTGAATATTAAACTCATGGGTAGGGTCACTTGCTAGTGTAGCTGCGATAATTCCGCCTTGTGAGTGCCCTACAATAGCTACTTTATCCGTTGAACTAATTCCTGCTCTACGCATTGCGGCTGCAACGAATTGCGCACTGTCTGCTTTTTCTCGTTGCTTAGAGTCGGAGCTCATCAAGTCAACGTTTTGAGACCACCCTAGTGGCGAGTCAGAGTGCCCATCGGTGCCGGGAATTGTGACTAACCATGAGTGAGATCCATCGGCTGTAGTGAATCGCTGGATTCCTACAGTTGCGTACTTGGCCCCTAATTTACCTGTTCCTAACCGTTCTTGGTTTGCAAGACTTTCTGCAATAGAATAAGGGTGATTGAGCTGAGCTTTTGGATGCACTGCTTTGACTTTGAGTTTGTCACCCTGAATAAGATTTGTGAGAGGCTCACTGATTTTACTGATTCCTGCTGCTGCTTGGTTTACATTCTTTCCTCCCATGGCTTGTGAAAGGCCCCTCATATAGCCCTCGTGTGCGGATGAACTTTGCGTGACTAAGCCGATAGGTTTGAACGGTGAATTATTCGCGGCTGAATATCCTGCTTGACCGAGTGCGCCGGAAGCTGCAATTGCCATAAAGGAAAGAAATGGGTGGGCGGTAGCTTCTGCGCTAAATACTGAGTTGAGAAGTGAATGTATTTTTGCTTCTGCATGCGAATATGCGTAGTGTGAATGTAGTAGCCCAAATGCAATAGTTCTTAACTTCTCTGCGCACAACTGCAGATTATAAGAAACTGTTGAAGAAGACTGCAGAATTGACAAATAAGGGAATTGGGAAGCTTCGGATGCGCTCGCAGTATGAGCACCACATTGCTGACATAGCACTCGGCTGCGTTTAAACTCATCGTGCGCAATATTCCATTTGCGTGCCTGAATCTCTAAGGCTTCTGCTTGGTGCTGCAGAACATGGGCAAAAGCTTCAAATTCTTCCCATGAGCATGACGTTTCCGTGCTGATTCCATTATGCGAATTGCTGCAAGAACCAGAATGTATAACTGAAGTAATTGAGGGGAGAGTATCCTGCGATGAGGGAGCCGGAGAATGAAGTTCCTTCGTCATATCCCCACCGCCAACAAGCATTGTGTGCGAGCAGTATGTGCTTGGGATTGAATTGATTGCAGAAGTTGCATGCTTTGCCTAGTTTTATTACGCATGTGCTCGCTTGCGGCTCCATTCCAATCCATATGAGAAGTTTTGTGGAGAAGAGATAAGGTATTATTGAGCACATCATCGGTTTGGCGAATCAATTGTGTAAGCAGCGTTGCACTTGCTTGGTCAAGATACTTAGATGAACACATAGCTGCTGGCGCAGGTAGTCCACTTATAGCGTTTATGTGCCCCTTTGCTTGAGGGATGCCAGGAGATAGGGGAATCGCTGGAGCGTTGATTGGAATGCCCTTACAAGAACTTAGAGAATATCTATGGTGTGATTTCATAACCCCATAATGGCAATGCTCAGCAGACCGATACAAGTCAAACTGAGCATTGTGCATAAATGTGAATAGTGAAGTATCACCACGGCTTGGCAGATGAAGTACTTGACGATGTTGAGCTCGAAGAGTAGCTAGGATTTGTTGTCTTGTTGTGTTTCAAAAGCTTTTTGAGCTTCTTTTGATTATTCGTCGTTGTAGAAGTTGCGCTTGATGAGGAGCTTGAAGAATCTGAGCTGCTTGAGCTACTGCTGGACGAGGATCCGCTGGAATTTCCTGAAGTTGAAGTAGATCCCGATGACGAACTATCTGAGCTTTGTGCCGAGCCTGAAGAATCTGTCTTTTTCTGATCTTCAGCAATTCTTTTAGTTAAGCGTTTTGAGATAGCGGCATTCTTCTCAATTGAATTTTGGACTGAGGGTATATGGCTCCATGCTGCAGATGCCGCCTGTTCAAACTGAGCATCTGCCTGCTCTTGGCTAGCTGCCAGAATTTCCAAATCAGGTGCAGCCTGAGAATACGTTTTAATATTCTTCATCAAAGTGGAAGTCGCACTGTTGTATGAAGAAACTGCCACAAGATTTAATATGGCAAAAGCTGCTGCACATGCGGCGAGGAACCCAACAATCACTAGGAGAATAGCCGTGCGAGTTTTGTGCGATACTTTGTTTGACGCAGTATGTGACTCGTGCGAGCCAGATTTTTTCGCCTTTTTACTCACATTAACCTCCTTGACGTTTTGATCCACTCAATAATTTCCCACAGAACAAGCAACATCAGAATGATGACGAATGGCCAAATAATTGGCGATGTGTGGTTCACTGTTTTATATACGGTCTTGAGACGATATGATTTTGACACATGTGTGGATTGCTTCATCGTGATGCCCTTAGTGGCAGAAGTAATCACTGTTTTTCCAGACAATTCATCGGCAATTTCTTTAAGCGCATCAACGTTCATTGCTGATATGCCGTTTTCGCCTGTTGAAGGATCTTGAACCCATTGTGTGGCGTCGGCTGTGTTTTCGCCTACTGCAATACCTGTGGAAGTGAGCGGAATAGTAGAACCTGTAGTAGAGCCAACACCTACTACAACAGCGTCATCCACGTATTTGCGCAGAGTAGAGAAAGTCTCACGAGTTTGCGCAGACGTATTCTCTCCATCAGAAATGTAATAGAGAATCGTTGTATCATTCGGATGCTGGCTTTGAGCTTTTTTCATAGCGGTGGTTAGTGCCTTCAAAGGTGCGCTCAAACTTGAACCTTGCGAGATGTTCGTAGGTTCTGTCACAAGAGTAGAACCCCAATTAACCAGTGCTTGAGAATCTGGCGTTAACGGCAAATCTACTGAAGTAGATGCACCAAAACGAACTGCACTAAAACTTGCATCAGAATATAATTTCGCAATATCTTTAATTGCTTTGCTTGCTGCTGTGATGCGTGTAATAGTCTTCTCTGATTTGTAATGCGCATCAGAGACTGCCATAGAACCTGTCACATCAACTGCTACGAACACATTTGTTGCATTGACAGCCTTAGTAGATGTTGCAGCGGTAGTGCTCGGAGTTATCAGCATAATCACAACGCATACAGCCATTGCAATACGACGAATTTCCATACCCATCGTGGCATCGGTTGGCTCTCCATGAGCAACAAGACGACGGTTCCTCACAAAAAAGTAGACTGCTATGCCAAGTACTATTACGGCAATGAGGGGGGAAACAATCCATCCAAAAACAGGAGTAAAAGTCAAACTCATCGGCGTATCCTCCCAGCTAATGCGAAGTAAATTGCCATGATAAGAGCAATAAGAGCCACCCATAAGGCAGGGGAATCAACCAAATTTGTATGATTCGTTTCTTTTCCGCTGCCTGATTTTGTGGTTTCAATTTCGCGCACAAGATCTTCAATAGTGCCAGAATAGTTCAAATCGACGTATGTGCCACCATTATTCGTAATGGCTTTCTTCATCGATCGTGCTGCCGATGAGGTGCTATTTTCGTCTGCCCCAGAATATAAGCCGTCCACAGAAATTTTGGAAGCCTTAGCAAGTGCCATAGCTTCTTCTAAAGTATAGGTTTCGGAACCGGATACGACATTGTCTGTAGCCAGCACGATCGAGGCATTACGGGCTTTGCGAGCACGTTTAACAGATGCAGAGGCAGTTGAATCAGAACTAAATTGAGGTAGCATTGTTTCACACGACACTAAACCATCGCCGATGAGTGATGTGGAATCAGACACATTTTGAGTGCCTTCGAGCCAATCGTTAATTTGCTGGTATTCCTTATTCGACATCTTGTCAATTGATTTTTGGCTTTGCACATTTTCAAGGAGTGTATAAGCGTATTCCAATTGTTCTTTCACAACAGAGTAGTCATCTGTTAGAGGGAACACCGTGCGTGATGTGGAGTTGAAAATACTTAAGCCGATGCGTTCGCCTTGGAAATCTTCAATTAAAGTGAGATACGCTGCAATGATCTGCCTGTCATATGTCAGGGTTGATCCTGAAACATCAAGGCACAGAACGATATCGCGAGATCCAGCATTAGTGTGGTCAGTATTTACGGTTGACGGGCGGCCGATCAAAGCGGCACAGAGTATCCCTAAAATTGCAAGAGAAACAACTGTCCAGCGCGAGAAACGCTTGTACTGGCGCAATGCAGATTGGGCGGCGTCAGTTTTAAGGTCTTCGTTGAGGCTCCACACAATTGCATCATTGTTGCTGCTGGCATGAGTGTTAGCATTCGCACGAGCATTAGCATGAGCGCTGGTTTCTTCCCGTGAACCGTCAGAAGTAGTTGGAACACTTGCTGAAGATGGATTAAATCGCGTATGCGGCCACTTGTTTCGTGCCCATCGCCATGTGCAAAAAGCAACGATGAAAAGAACGACCAGCGCCACAAGGCTGACAATCGGCCATCTCCATTGAATACTGATTGACGTCATTTAGACCACCTCATAATCAATGTGATAACCCATGAGCATGCCTGATCAACGGTTGTGTTTCGTGCTTGTGTATTTTTTGCAGCATCAGCAAATTCTGGAGGATACAGCGCTTCAATAGTCTGACGGAGCATGTCGATGCCAGAAGCATTGCGAGCGGTTCGTTGTTCGAACTTCAAATCTGCCAGTGTGTATTTTGTAATATCCTTGCCCAGGTGCTGTGACGCGAATTGGCGAGCGATAAGTGAGAGCTCATGGAATGCCTCATCGGCTGAAATCGCGCCTTGTGCATAGGCGGATTGCACAGATTCTACTCGTTTTTTCCATGTATCTGCTGGTTGTGCCGGAGGTAGAGTCGATTGTTGGGATGAGATTTGTGCCTTGGTATGCATGCGAACGAGTGCAGCAATAATTACTACAACAAGGAGCACACTTACGATGAGAGCAACGATAAAACCAGTAGAAGAGATAAGAGGATCAGGATTTGCTGTGAAGGTTGCAGAAAGAATCATGCGGTTCTTGTGCTCCTTTCGGGGGCGATGCGCCCACGATATCCACTTGGTGTGCCATGTAGCGATAGGGAAACTTGGTGCACGAATTCGTCAAACATGGCTTGGCTAGACCCTGCACGAATCATAGTGGCGTTGAGCTGATGGACTTTCTGCTCTAAGCTTTTCGTCACAAATTCACGGTGCACTTTAACGGAATCGCTGACTTTTTGAGTACGTAAAAATGCTGGAATTCTCTGGCTAGAAGTTGCATTGACAATATGGTCAAATTTCGTAGAAGTATCAAAAGGATTGATGGAATTAACGCTCACAATCACCATTGGGTGTGTTTGAGCAAGAAGACCAAGAGCTTTGATGTTCTCATCATTCCACGCGTTATCGTCTGTTGCGATCACAATCATGGCGTAACGATCTTGGATGCGCCGTGCATAATCTAAAATTGCTGATAAATCACGGTGCGCTTTAAAACCACGCCGCGCAAAGCGCTCCAGAGTATTGTCAAATGCTAAATATCCGCCATCAACAGGAATGCGAGAAATCCGCTTTGCGTCACCGATTACCAGAGAAACTTCGTCAGATCTTCGTAAAGACAGAGTAGCAAACATGCGCAAAGCGTTCAGAGCCACATCAATTTGGCGTTCTCCAGAAACAGTAGTGCTACTCATCTCGATGCCTGCGTCAAGCAGCATCCAGATTTTGCTAGTGCTGTTGTGCTCTTTGTCAGTTACCATAGGGCGGCCAGAACGTGCGCTTGCTTTCCAATCAATTAAACGAGCTTCATCACCAATGGTGTAGGGGCGTAAATCGAGAAAATCATAACCATTTCCGCGTCTACGGGAGGGGTGGTCGCCTTCTAAAGCCCCTAGAGCTCGCTTAACTGTAGGCAAAGAAAGTTTCGAACCGAGTGCCTCAATTTTTCGGCGGACTGGGTCGTTGCCTAATTGTGTTTTACGTTGACTCACGGTACAGGAACAGTCTCCACAATGGAATCGATGATTTGGTCTGTGTTCACTCCATCAGCCAAGGCCTCAAAAGTGAGTAAGATGCGGTGACGAAGAACGTCATGAATATGCGCTTTGACATCTTCGGGAATAACGTAATCGCGGCCGCTTATCAGAGCATGAGCTTGTGCCACACGCACGAGAGCGATAGATGCACGTGGAGAAGCTCCCAATCGCACAAGAGAAGCAAGCCCGTTAATAGGTTTGTTTCCGCCGCCGCGGCTAGTTGCAACCAAATCGACCACATATGATTTCACAGCGTCAGATACATGAACTCCGCGGGCTGCATTACGCAAATAGGTAATATCCTGCAAAGAGACTGCGTAGGAAGTATCGGTAGAATCGACCATATCATTACCGCGTGCAGTCAACATGGTGAGCATATCAACCTCTTGCTGAGAGGTTGGATATGTCATAACGGTTTTCATTGTGAAACGGTCCATCTGAGCTTCAGGAAGATTATATGTTCCTTCTTCTTCGATAGGATTCTGCGTTGCAATGACCATAAATGGGTTAGGAAGTTTTACGCGCTCGCCGCCAATCGTTGTTGCTCCTTCAGCCATAGCTTCCAGCATTGCAGACTGAGTCTTTGCACTGGAACGATTGATCTCGTCGAGAAGCACAATATTGGCGTGGATTGGGCCAATCTGAGTGTTGAGTTTTTGAGTATTGAAATCAAATACCTGTGTGCCTACTAAATCGGAAGGCATAAGGTCTGGTGTGCACTGAATGCGCTTAAAAGATCCAGAAACACAGGATGCAAGAATTCGTGCTGCTGTGGTCTTTGCTAAGCCTGGAACGGATTCGATAAGAATATGCCCACCTGCAACCAAGGTGACAATAAGAGATTCACGCAAATCCTCCTGCCCAACAAGGCTTTTGGAGAACTGATTACGTATACGGTTGACTAATTCGCTTGCTCGCTGCGCTGTATCTGCTGAAGTAATTGGAGCAGTTCCAGCAGCTGCCGCCATCTGCGGTATGGGCGGTACTGCTGTAGAAAGAGCAGGTTTATGCGAAGCTGAATCACTGAGGGATTCACTTTCATTTTTCTGTGAAAATAGTGCCATGAAGGCAATCTTATAAGCCGTTTATGACTGAATCCTGTGAATAGCTTGGCAAAGACCAATCTACAGGAGTTGTTCCCATCTCAATCAAAGCATTATTTGTGCGTGAAAAAGGATGAGAACCAAAGAAGCCCCGGCGTGCTGAAAGTGGGCTTGGGTGAGCGGACTCAATTATGGCTACGTGAGTGAGTAGAGGAGCAAGATTGCGGGCTTGGCGTCCCCACAAAATTGCAACAAGGGGGAGGGGCTTTCCGTTAGAATCTTTACGATTATTGAGTGCGGTGATAGCAGCGTCGGTAACTTTTTCCCAGCCTTTGCCCGCATGGCTTGCTGGACGCCCCTCGCGCACGGTTAAACATCTATTAAGCAGCATGATTCCTTGATTTGTCCAAGGAGTTAAATCGCCGTTCAGGGGCTCTTTGATGTGAAGGTCGTCATTCAATTCTGCAAAGATATTTTTTAAGCTCTGAGGAATGGGCTTAACACCTGGTGCTACCGAGAAGCTGAGCCCCACTGGGTGTCCCGGAGTTGGGTAGGGGTCTTGACCCACAATTAGTACTTTGATGGAGTTAAAAGGGATAGTGAAAGCGCGCAGAACGTTCTTATTCGCGGGCAGTGTTCTATAACCAGCTGCATGCTCTTCTCTCAGAAAGTTGCCCATTTCGTGAATCGTATCTTCAACGGGGGCTAGTGCCTTGGCCCAATCTGGATCGATAATTTGCGAAAGCGGTAAGTGCTCGGTCATAGCTTCTAATATATAAATGCGTGTGTAAAAGCGTATGTAAATAGTGAAAATGCTATGAATAATCGCTGAAGTGTGAAATCACCATATAGACTCATTTTTAGTTATTTGAGGAGGAGCTATATATGGCAGCACAGCAGTCTGACTTTCCGCAAGATGAATTTGATTCTGTAGCACCAGGGCCTACAGGCGCGCATCGTGGTAAAAAGTCGTCGTTCTCACGCCTTTTGCCATACCTTGTGGTGATTGTTGTAGCTGCGTGTGCAGGCATGCTTGTGTTTGCGTGGCTGACCGGCCTCATTGGTTCAAACTCTAGCTTAAGCTCTTCAAGCACGACGACTACATCAGCGTCAAAATCAACATCAACGGCTAAGAAGTCAAAATCTAGCTCAGCATCCTCCTCTTCAAGTTCAAGTGCAGACTCTTCTTCTGATTCCAGCTCTAGCTCGTCAAGTGCATCTGCATCCGAATCTTCAAGCGCAACTGCATCTTCAAGCGGAACAGTAGATATGTCTGCAAGCGTGATTGTTTACAATGGCAACCAAGTGAGTGGGTATGCTGCTGCAAAGGCTGCAATCCTTACTACTGCTGGGTATACGAATGTTACTTCTAAGAACCCTTCCAGCTATAGCAATTTACCAAGCGTTGGTACTGTGTGGTATTCCAATTCTGAAGATCAAGCCACTGCACAAGATATTGCTTCTAGACTCGGATACACTAACGTGGTTCAGACCACTGGGATTTCTGCAGATATTGCAGTTATTGCTAAATAATTTGCATATTTAAATAGTTCGCATATTCCCATTCTTTCTCCCAGCGAACTTCTGATATTTTTGGCACTCTCCACCGGAGAGTGCTAATCTTCTTTTTAGCACTCGGCACTCGAGAGTGATAACGCGGTAGCTGACGGCCGCGCTTGACCCTCACTGTTCGGTGAACCATACACAAAGCCATCGTGGAGGAAAACATGGCAAAAATTATTGCTTATGATGACGAAGCACGTCAGGGCATGCTTGCAGGCCTTGATTCACTCGCAGACACTGTTAAGGTAACTTTGGGTCCAAAGGGGCGCAACGTAGTTCTCGATAAGACCTATGGTGCACCAACTATTACTAATGACGGTGTCTCCATTGCAAAGGAAATCGAGCTCGAAGATCCATATGAGCGTATTGGTGCAGAGCTTGTAAAAGAAGTTGCTAAGAAGACTGATGACGTTGCAGGTGACGGTACAACTACTGCAACCGTTCTTGCACAGTCTCTCGTGCATGAAGGCCTCAAGAACGTAACCGCAGGAAGCAATCCTGTTGCACTGCGTCGCGGTATTGAGAAGGCAACTGCAGCTATCGTAGAGGAACTCCTTACTGAAGCTAAGGATGTTGAAACCAAGGATCAGATTGCAGCTACTGCAACTATTTCTGCAGCAGATCCAGAGGTTGGTGCTCAGATTGCTGAAGCACTCGACAAGGTCGGTCAGGACGGCGTTGTAACCGTTGAAGACAACAATAAGTTCGGTCTCGACCTTGAGTTCACTGAAGGTATGCGCTTTGACAAGGGCTACATTTCTCCTTACTTCGTAACCAATGCTGAAGATCAGACTGCAGTTCTTGAAGATCCATACATCCTTTTGACATCTGGCAAGGTTTCTAGCCAGCAAGACATCGTACACATCGCTGAACTTGTTATGAAGTCTGGTAAGCCATTGCTTATCATCGCTGAAGATGTTGATGGAGAAGCACTCCCAACTCTCGTACTTAACAAGATTCGTGGCACCTTCAATGCAACAGCAGTGAAGGCACCTGGTTTCGGTGATCGCCGTAAGGCAATGCTTCAGGATATGGCTATTCTTACTGGTGCTCAGGTTGTTTCTGAAGAGCTCGGTTTGAAGCTTGATTCCATTGATGAGACCGTCCTTGGCCGTGCTGCAAAGGTTATCGTTTCCAAGGATGAAACCACTATTGTTTCCGGCGCAGGTTCTTCTGAAGATGTTGAGGCACGTGTTGCACAGATTCGTGCAGAAATCGAAGCAACTGATTCTGACTACGATCGTGAAAAGCTTCAGGAACGCCTTGCAAAGCTTGCTGGCGGTGTTGCAGTCATCAAGGTTGGTGCAGCTACTGAGGTTGAAGCTAAGGAACGTAAGCATCGCATTGAAGACGCAGTTCGTAACGCAAAGGCAGCTATTGAGGAAGGTCTTCTTCCTGGTGGCGGCGTAGCACTTATTCAGGCAGCAGCAGCTGTTCAGGATAAGGTTCAGCTTGAGGGTGATGAAGCCACTGGTGCAGATATTGTGTTCCGTGCTATCGAAGCTCCAATCAAGCAGATCGCTCAGAATGCAGGTCTTTCTGGCGACGTTGTGATTGACAAGGTTCGTGCACTTCCTGCTGGATCTGGCCTCAATGCTGCAACCGGTGAGTATGAAGACCTCATGGCAGCAGGTGTGACTGACCCTGTTAAGGTGACCCGTTCTGCTCTGCAGAATGCAGCTTCTATTGCTGGTCTGTTCCTCACTACTGAGGCAGTTGTGGCTAACAAGCCTGAGCCAGCTCCAGCTGCTCCAGCAGCACCTGATATGGGCTACTAAAGTTCAGCTTAGCTAAGTTAAGCTGAGTTAGCTAAGCTACGCGACGCTAATACTTGATGCGTCAACCTTGATACATTAAGCAAGTATTAGGTTTTGGAGGAGTATCGTATGATGCTCCTCCTTTTTTATTTTTCTACTGGAATAAGCGGCTAGCCTGTGCCTCAGCATCAGAATAGACAATAGATGCTTGAGAAAGAGCTCGTTGAATGGAATCAAGAGAAGATTCCACTTGTTTTTGTGCAGTATTCCACTGAGTTATGACCGAATCAAATTGAGTTGCTGCACCGCCTTGCCATGAGTTGCGCAGATTGTTAAGGTTTGCTTGCATGGTTTGAACTGCCTGCCTCATTGTTTGCGCAGATGCATTTACAGCAGCACTAGATGACTGCATTGAATCTGAATTAACGTGAAATTGTGGCATTTTTACTCCTTAGTGTCCATAGAGATGTTTTATGAAGTAATTTCAGAGTAAATAAAGCTTATGGTTACTGGAAGCTTAACGAAGCAATGTGGTCGAATGAGAATTATCAGCAAATCATTTGGGTAGTTTTCAGAAAACATTCAGGCAATGCTGTAAATATACAAATATGGCAAAGAATAGTGAAGCAACAATTGTAGTAGTTGACGACGAACCATCAATTCGCGAGCTTGTGTTCGCATCTCTCCATTTCTCTGGTTTTGACGTAAAGACAGCATCGAATGGCACTGAGGCAATCGATGTTATTACATCCTGCAATCCAGATTTGATAGTGCTTGACGTTATGTTGCCAGATATTGATGGTTTCACAGTGACCAGCCGAATTCGCCAGCAAGGCATCGATGCTCCGGTGCTGTTCCTCACTGCTCGTGATGATACGCAAGACAAAGTTATGGGTCTCACGGTTGGCGGCGATGACTATGTGACGAAGCCTTTCAGCCTAGAAGAAGTAGTTGCTCGCATTCGCGCAATTCTGCGACGTACTCAGGGGCAGGTAGAAGACGATCCTATTATTCGCGTTGGCGATCTTGAAATTGACGAAGACTCTCATGACGTCACTCGTGCCGGCGAGTTGATTGATCTTAGCCCTACAGAATACAAGCTTTTACGCTATCTTATGGATAATGAAGGCCGCGTGCTCAGCAAAGCACAGATTCTTGACCATGTTTGGCAATATGACTGGGGTGGAGACGCCGCAATTGTAGAATCCTATATTTCATATTTGCGCAAAAAGATTGATGGCATCACGTATGTTGATGAAAAGGGCGAAGAGCAAAAGGTCGACCCACTTATCCAAACTAAGCGAGGAATAGGGTATATGATTCGCGCTCCACGTGAAGACTAAGGCTTAAATAAGATAATGTCCGAGGGAAAAACATCTGTGAAGAACCCTGCTGCTGCCGATAAAAAGCACAGCGGGGGCTTCTTCATATCTGGGTGGAAAAGGCTGCAGGATTTCTCGCGAGGAATCCCATTGGTTACGCGTCTGGTTGCCATTGTTTTTGTTGTTTTGCTTGTTTTTTCCTGTATTCTTGCTTTATCGGCACGCCAACTTGTGGAGTCCTCTTTGCTCGATACAACAGACACGCAACTTATGCGTCAGTCTGATTTGATTTTGCGCAATGTTAATTATCTGCAGAGCCAAACACTTTCCAGCAATTCTAGTGGATCAAGTTCATCAGGATTATCTGCGCTGCCAGATGGTGATTCTAATTCAGACGCTAACCCAGGCATTAGTGGCACATCTACAATGGGACCAACTGATTATTTTCTGCAAATCCGCGATAGTAAGTACAAGATTCTGTCGACTCCTCTAATACCAATTACGCGAGAAGGAGTTATTTCTGTTCCTACCCTTCCTGCGAGTGGTTCTGCTGGCTCAATTGAGCTCAACACTCCCACAACAGTTGCTGCAACTGTGGAAGTTACGGGGAGCAGCGTTAGTAATTCTGATCTTGAAATGGCTCAGGCAAATTGGCGCGTGTTAGCGTTGAAATACCAAGGCCGTGGAACTGGGAACACATATATTGTGTACATTGGATTGTCCTTGTACGACATGTATCAGACTACTAATGATGTCCTGAAATACTTCTCTATTATCAGTGGTGCAACTCTTGTGGCCGCTGGTGTGCTTGCATTAATAGCAATTCGCAGGGCTTTGAGACCCTTGAAGCGTATTGAAAAAACTGCTGCTCAGATTGCTGGGGGAGATTTAACAAAGCGTATTCCGGATTATCCTCAAACTACCGAAATAGGTTCTCTCTCGGCTTCTTTGAATACGATGCTCGGCCGAATTGAGAAAAGCTTCAAAAAACAAGAAGATACTACAAATCAGATGAAACGCTTTGTGTCTGATGCAAGCCATGAGCTTCGCACTCCTTTGGCAGCAATTAGTGGTTATGCTGAGCTTTACAGAATGCAGCGTGACTATCCTGGTGTTCTAGAACGCGCCGATGACGCCATTGACCATATCGATAGGTCGAGTGCTCGTATGAAGACGCTAGTAGAAGATCTTTTGTCGCTGGCTCGTTTAGACGAGGGGCGCGGAATTGACCTCAACCAGTCTGTCCATGTTGAACGCCTTGTATACGAATCAAGTGATGATTTGCATGCGTTAGATCCGTCTCGCCCAATTCAGCTTGGTAGAGCAGTAGTTGACACGAGTTCAACGGCCTCTGTGATTGCGCAGTTAGTGAAGACAACTGAGCCGAGTAAATCCAGTGAGGTTAAAAATATCAATAGTACAGATCAATCTTCTCAAAATTCTCAAAATAGAGATTCTCAAAATACAGCATCTGATAATTCAGCAATGGAGAATGAAGGATTTGTTGATCCAATTTCGATTATCCCTGGTGAACTTGAGAAGATTACCATTGGCGGAGACCCAATTCGTATACGTCAGGTAATTACGAATGTTATTGGCAATATTCATCGCTACACTCCCGCTAATTCTCTTGTCGAAATTGGTATCGGAACAGTTCAAGCTGCTGCAGCAATTGATGATTTAAACACACTTGATTCCAGCGAGGAAGGCTTGAACGAGTTCATTTCCTATGTCACAGCTGCACGAGCTTCGAATGCTGGGCGTGAATTCGTTATTATTCGTATTAGTGATCATGGTCCGGGTGTTCCTGCTGGAGAACGTCAGAAAATCTTTGAACGTTTCTATACTGCTGATCCTTCGCGGGCGCGCGAAAAAGGTGGTACTGGTTTAGGAATGTCTATTGCACAGTCCGTGGTAAAGGCTCATCACGGATTTATTGTGGCAACTGAAACTGTTGGTGGAGGACTCACATACACTGTTATTCTTCCCGCCTCCCAGACTCAATTTTTCCGAGATAACCAAGACCCAACTGCTTATATTCCGGGAACTTCCGTAGTTGATGCACAGAAAGAGAGCAGGAAAAAGCGTAATCGGCGTAGCTCAGATAATGATGCCACGCGCGAAATTCCTGTGCGGTAGAATTTGGACATAAGTATTAATAGTTAGCGACTTGGTTTTATAAGAGTTTAAGAGGTGTTTTATGCCCAGCGGAAGGGTACGTTGGTTTGAGCCAAAAAAAGGCTATGGTTTTATTGCTGGCGACGATGGTAAGGACGTTTTTGTGCCGGCTACGGCTCTACCTGCCGGTGCAACAACATTGCGCAAGAATGCAAAGGTTGAGTACTCAGTAGTTGATTCACGCCGTGGACCACAAGCAATGAATATTGTGGTTGTTGGGCCAGCTCCTTCAGTAATTAAGGCAACGCGTCCTAAGCCAGATGATATGGCAGCAATTGTTGAGGATCTCATTAAGCTTCTCGATCATGCGGGCAATGGTTTGCGTCATCATAGGTATCCAAGTACCAAGGAATCCCAGAAGCTTGCTACAGTACTTCGTGCGGTAGCTGATAACTTTGACGTTCAAGAATAGACGCACTATGTCAAACACGAATGGCCACAGTAATGAGAGTGAGCCTCTTAAGCTTGCCGAAGAGGTGTTACATGAGGTTGCTGATAGTGCTGAGCACATCGGTGACTTCGTCAAGAGTATCGAATTAGGCGATAATGTCTACGATTATCGCTTTGTTTCTTTACTACCTGGATATGAGGGTTGGCAGTGGTCAGTGACTCTATACCACGATATTGAGCTTGATTCGTGGACTGTGAATGAGTCTTCGCTTACTCCGACTGATGAGTCTCTGCTCGCCCCAGACTGGATTCCTTGGAAAGATCGTATTCTAGCCTCTGACTTATCTCCAACGGATAGTATTGGGACAGATCCTGATGATGAGCGCATAGAGCAGGGCGTTTCCGCGCAAGATTTATCCTCTGATGAATCTGATAAATCTGGTGGGTTCAATGAATCTGATGATGAATCTGATGGAGTTTCTTCTACTGCTACTTCTTCTGTAGCGACTTCAAAAACTTCTCGTGAAGATCTCGAAGAAGCTATTGATCGTTTTGAGCTTGGCCGCACCCATGTGCTTTCTGCTAAGGGGCGCGCAGAAACAGCTGAGCGTTGGTATAACGGCCCACACGGGCCAAAATCGTTATCTACGCGTACTGCTGGCGGCAGAACATGCGAGGAATGCGGCTTCTTTATTCCGCTCCAAGGTGAGCTAGGAAAAATGTTTGGCGTATGTGCAAATAAGTGGAGTCAAGATGACGGCAAGGTTGTCTCGCGCGACCACGGTTGTGGAGAACATTCTGAGATTCTTCCCGCTGATCCAACTCCAATGTGGATTCAGCCTGAGCCTACAATCAATGATGGCTATGACTTCGAGATTAAGGTTGTGAAGCAATCTCGCCCAGAGGAAATGGGAGAGGTTGAGCTTCTAGAAGATGCTGAAAACTCCGAAATTGAGCGCGACAGTGGGACGATAGAAGAATCTGAGGAGAACTGAGTGATTCCAATTATCGCTCAGTTATTAAAACGTCCCGTTATACATGTGGTGTGGCGGGATGTTTCATATTATGGATTGATTTTTGGTACGAATAACTAAGCTGATGCTATCGTAAAGATTATCTGAAGTTTTCTTGTATGAAATCTTATATGGAAGGGGATGAAACATGCAGAATCTGTCCTATTCACAGTGGCGTGGCTGGCGTACTTGGCGTGCTTGGCGCATCTGGCAAGGATAGATTGCATGTATGTTTTCACATAGATGCAACGTGGTAGGCGCAAGGTATCTATGTGAGTTCCAAAATCAGCTTTGATTCTCAACAAAAACAATAATTGGGGAAAATAAGTTCGTGAATGTCTCATCTAGATACGTACTAGATGGGATTTTTTTATGATAGAAATATACATTTTCCACCCACCAAGATCGCTTGCCAAAATCAAACATAAATATCAAACATAAATATCAAACATAAATATCAGAAAAAATTAAAAAATTAGTGAGAATTTAGGGGAGTGGAAAATGGCGGACGATCAATTTGATCTCTACACTCTCAAGGTGGAAGTAGTAGACACCGGAAAACCATTTGTGTGTGGGCATCATGTGGGAGATTACTTCATTGCCGAGGGAGAAAATCTCATCTTCGAGCAGGGGACATCTTTTTCTATGTATGCACTTTCTGCGCTTCTTCCGCTTCTTCCTGCAAAACAGCGCCCTTTGCAAGATGCAGACTGGATGCTTACTGACTCGCTTATTGCGTGTCCAGACCCGAATTGCGGAGCAGCTTTCAGGATTACCAGAGTAGAGAAAAAACGCTATTCACACCGAGAAACAACTGTTGTTCCTGTGCAAAAATGTTCAATTCTAGAGCACCCAGTCCCAGAATCTTCAACAGAATTAGGAGAATGATATGAATCGTATTGAGCTCACACCAGGATATGAAATTTCCCGCGTTCTCAATGGTTTATGGCAGCTTTCTCCAGGCCACACCATAAGTGGAACTTTAGATATCGATGATATTAAGTATGCGTTTTCGCAGCTTGTTGATCAAGGTTTTACGACTTTCGATTTAGCCGATATTTACGGTGCTGCAGAAGATGTTCTCGGCTCATTCCTTGCAGATTTGAAGAATGGCAGTGGATTAAAGCCAGAGGATATTCAGATTCATGAAAAGTATGTTCCAGATTACGACATTCTGACAACAGTAAAATTCTCTGATACTGAGCGCATTGTTGATCGCAGCTTGAAGAAGCTGGGACGAGACTATATCGACTTAATGCAGTATCACTGGTGGGATTATGACGTAGACCGCTATGTGGACGTTGCTCAGAATCTTGTTAAATTGCAAGAAAAAGGCAAAATACGTTATATCGGCGTCACGAACTTTGATACTGAACATCTCAAGAAACTTGTAGACGGCGGAATCCCAGTGATTTCTTGCCAAAGCCAATACTCAGTATTTGATCGCAGGGTTGAAAAAACTATGATTGAATACGGAAAAACTGCGCAAATTCAGCAGATATGCTTTGGAACTCTTGCAGGTGGCTTGGTTAGTGAGCGTTATCTTGGTGTCAATAAGGATGAATTGGAGCTGGAAACACGATCGCAGGTGAAGTATATGCAAGTAATTGAAGCTTCTCTTGGCTTCAATGGATATCAAAAGCTTCTTGCTCTGCTTAACGAGATTGCTCAGACACATCAGGTGCAGATTGCTCAAGTAGCAACTCGCTATATTCTTGAAAAAGATGGGGTAGCGGCTACGATTATTGGAATCCGTAACTCGCGGCATGTGGCGGATAACGCTAAAATTTTCAGTTTCGACTTTGAGCCAAATGAAATTGGTCAGATTGATTCATTCCTCGCGCAGTATCCAACAGTGGAGGGTGAGCCTTATCAACTTGAAAGAGACCCTAACTCTATTTTCCGTTCCATTATCCGCGTGAATGAAGCCGAAGGTGGCACTCCTGAAAGCGTTACATCTGAAAGAGGATAGTCGCATGACTCTTACAAACAAACATGATATTGATTTTTATGGTGGCAAACTCGTGGCTTTCTTGCCACTAGTGATATTCCTTGGATTCTGCATTGAGTTCTTTGTAGTATTGAAGGCATTTGATATGGGTGCGCTCGCTATGGCTGCGCTGATTGCGTTGCTTGTTACGGCTTTCCTTGTGAAGGGAGACAAACGCGCAAACTATTGGAATGCTGTATATGATGGTGTACGCGAAGCAGCGCCAATTCTTGTTTTGCTGCTTGTTATTGGTATGTTTTCACAGCTGATTAAGCTTTCTAATCTCTCTGGCGGATTTGTGTGGGTTGCTCAGAATCTCCATGTGAGTGGGAATCTGTTCACTGCTTTAACGTTCCTCTTTGTGTGCGTAATTGCAACGGCAACTGGTTCTTCATTGGGGACTATGGCCACGTGCTTTCCAATTTTTTATCCTGCAGGTGTGCTCTTAGGGGCAGATCCAGCTTTCTTAGCGGCAGCAATTGTAGGTGGCGGAATTTTTGGAGATAATCTTGCACCTATTTCTGACACTACGATTATTTCCGCATCTACTCAGCACTATGTGACCCGTGAGGGCACGGCTGAAGTAGGTGGAGTAGTGCGCAGCAGATTCAAGTATTCTGCAGTTGCAGGAACGATTGCTTTCATCGTCTTCGCTATTTTTGGTGCAAGTTCTTCTGCTGTTTCACAATCTGCTTTGGCTAATGTGAATATGAATCCTAGAGATCTTTTTATGCTGATTCCTGTGGCAATTATGCTCATTGTTGTTGTGGTGAAAAAGGATATTTATCTTTCTATTACTCTCGGCATCATTACGGGAGTAATTGTCGGTTTGCTGACGGGCACTGTTCAGGTTTCTGATATTTTGAGTGTAAAAGACAGCACTCCAACAGGTTTTCTCGTTGAAGGCGTCAGTGGCATGATGAGCACTGTAATTCTTGTGCTTTCGGTCTATGGGATTATGGGCGTGCTGCATTCTGCTGGTGCGCTTGAAATGGTCTTGAATGCTTTGCAATCTACGCGGCTGGGTAAAACCGTTATGGGCACTGAAATCATTATGATGCTTGGCATTATTATTACTACACTGCTTTTCGGTGGAGTTACTTCAGCTGCGATGACAACCTTTGGGAAGATTCAGAATGAGCTCGGGCAGAGCAAAGGACTTCATCCTTATCGCCGTTCTAATCTGCTTGATGGATTCGCAAATAGCATTGCTTTATGCGTGCCATTTTTAAGTGTATTTGTGTTCTTAGGAGCTCAGTTAACAGCCGGATATAAGGGTGTTACAAGCGTTTCTGTTGCTGCGCTTGGTACGCATATGATTTACCCATTCTTGTTATTCTGCGTTCTTTTTGCATCTGTGCTTACGGGGTGGGGCCGCACTTATGAAGGTGAGAACGGTGAAGAAGTAAAAGAAGCGCCTGCGTTTGAGAGTCTCGAAAGACTCTCAAACGCAGGCGTAAATGCCTAAATTTATTGGCGGATTATTGGTGGAGCAATCCTAGTGCACGATTGTTACGGTGCATTGAGTGTCGTCAATTACCTTGCGGCTTACAGAGCCTAACGTGGCATCCAGTCCTTGCAATCTACGTGTGCCAATTACCAAACGATTTGCATACTGCGATGCCATGATGAGCCCTTTAGCTGGTGGCATGTGATATGCATGCACTCGTACGGGAACAAAATCAGGAATATCAGCTTGGCTAACAATTCTCTGAACAAACTTTTCGGCGTGTGCTTGGCCTTCTTCTTGCGAGATCACACCATGCTCTTGGGCTGTTTCCTCAGCTAAACGACGCATGCTCCAGCAATAAATTACGTAGAGATGCCTATGAGTTGCTTGAGCTACTTCAATAGCAAATTCAAGTGCTCGAATCGAAGATTGTGATCCATCAACGCCAACTACAATAGGCAGAAGCTTTTCGCCGAGTATCGTTTCTTCGGTCACAATATCAGCTGAAGCATTATTCACTGTTTGCTGGCTTGATTGTTGCCTAAGACTGGAAGAATCATAAATTGTTTCAGTTACTTCAGTCTCAGTTATCGTTTCTGTAGAACCGTTGTTCGAAGTATGCACAGAAATACTTGTTGTGTTTGAAGCCTGACGCTGGGCATCGCGCAAAAGACTGCTTCGCAGAGCGGAAACGGCTACTTCAGATGACTCACCAGGATTCATAGAATCCTCATGCACTATAGTGACTGGTAATTGAGCTTTCTCAATGAGCGAAGTGGAAGTAGAGCCGAAGAACCAGCGTGCTGCTCGGCTCATTGAACGGCGTCCTACCACTAGTTGATGAGCGTTTGTGCCAATATTTAATAGAGCAGTAGTGCCAGCTGCATGAACAGATGTGAGTTCCAACTTGTTGTCGAAATCAAAATCAATCCCCCTACCTGCTTCTTGTGCCCACTGTTTTAGCTCAATTCTTATGAGTTTGCGGATTCGTGCCCATTCGTCATCGGTAACTGGTTTGTCGCCCATATCCCAAGAGTGAGTCCAGCCATATACCGCATTTACAGTTTGCCCGGTAATAACTGCTTCGCGCATTGCCCATGTGAGCGCGGCAAAAGATTCAGGAGTGCCATCCACGCCAACTGCAATATCTGCTAGATGGAGGGAATTTATTTGAGTAGCCATTGCAGCCTCCTTGCAATAATGCTGATGCACTAATCATAGTTCAAATGCATTGGAAATAAAAGGAAAGCAGAGAGTTATGACCTTCAGATTATTGCAATGTGAGACGTTTTATCGAGACGTTTTACAGTGTTGAAATGATATTGAGAATAATCCAAAATAATGCGAAATAACCAAAAATAACCTGAAATAAACAACAATAGTTGAGTCAAGTTGACGCAAGTTTTGCGTTATTAGCGCAAAAGCGTGTTTTATGGGAACAAAGGTCACGTTAAATCTGTAGAGTTTGATGTAAGAAATATGGAGGAAACGTATGTTTGAACGGTTTACCGACAGGGCGCGGCGCGTTATTGTGCTCGCTCAGGAGGAAGCACGCTCCTTGCAGCACAACTATATTGGCACGGAGCATTTGCTTTTAGGCCTGATTCGTGAGGGTGAAGGCGTAGCAGCTAAAGCTCTGGAGGCAAAGGGCGTTGAGCTTGATGCCACGCGCAAGCAGGTTGAGGAAATGATTGGTAAGGGTAGTGCAGCTCCTAATGGTCATATTCCTTTCACGCCGCATGCAAAGCAGGTTTTGGAGCTTAGCTTGCGCGAAGCTTTGCAACTTGGTCATAGTTATATTGGCACGGAGCATTTGCTTTTAGGCCTGATTCGTGAGGGTGAAGGCGTAGGGACTCAGGTTCTTATCAAGATGGAAGTTGATCTTGGTGAACTGCGCACGTCTGTTATTGACGCAATTCGCGACACTCGTGAGGGTGAAGGCGGTAAGGGCGATCTTGCTAATGCTGGCGGTGTAAATAACAAGCAGAGCCAGTCTGGTTCTACTTTGCTTGATCAGTTTGGGCGTAATCTCACTGCAGAAGCTGCCGAGGGCAAGCTTGACCCAGTGATTGGTCGCAGCAATGAGATTCAGCGTGTTATGGTAGTGCTTTCTCGCCGCACCAAGAACAATCCAGTGTTGATTGGCGAGCCTGGCGTGGGTAAGACTGCTGTTGTTGAAGGCCTTGCTGAAAAGATTAATGATGGCGATGTTCCGGAAACTCTGAAGGGTAAGCAGGTTTATTCGCTTGATTTGGGCTCCATGATTGCTGGATCTCGATACCGCGGTGATTTTGAGGAGCGCTTGAAGAAAGTTCTCAAAGAAATCAAGACCCGCGGCGATGTTGTTCTATTCATCGATGAGATACATACTATTGTTGGTGCGGGATCTGCTGATGGGGCAATGGGCGCATCTGACATGCTTAAGCCTATGCTCGCAAGAGGTGAGCTGCAGACCATTGGCGCAACAACAACTGATGAATATCGTAAGTATATCGAAAAGGATGCTGCTCTTGAACGCCGCTTCCAGCCAATTCAGGTTGCTGAGCCAACTATTGCGGAAACTATTGAGATTCTTAAGGGTTTGCGCAAGCGTTACGAAGATCATCACCATGTGACTATTACAGATAAGGCTTTGCAGTCTGCTGCTGAACTCAGCGCTCGCTATATTCAAGACCGCAATTTGCCAGATAAGGCTATTGATCTTATTGATGAGGCGGGTGCACGTTTGCGCATCAAGCGTTTAACTGCGCCTTCTGAGTTAAAGGAGCTTGACGCCAAGGTAGCAAAAGTCAAGGCATCAAAGGATGAGGCCATTCAGAATCAGGACTTCGAAAAGGCTGCGCAGCTGCGCGATGATCAGGAGAAACTTGAAGCTGAACGCAAAGAAAAGGAAAAGTCTTGGCGCGAGGGTGAATCTGACGTTTCGATGGTAGTTGATGAAGAAACTATCGCGCAGGTAGTTTCTGCTACTACGGGTGTTCCAGTTGTTAAGCTCACTCAGGCGGAGTCTAAGAAGCTGCTCAACATGGAAGCTGAATTGCACAAGCGTATTATTGGGCAGGATGAAGCTGTGGCGGCATTGTCTCGTTCTATTCGCCGTGCGCGCGTTGGATTGAAGGATCCTAAGCGTCCATCTGGTTCCTTTATCTTCGCAGGACCGACAGGTGTGGGTAAGACTGAGCTTGCAAAGGCTTTAGCGCAATACCTCTTTGACGATGAAGAAGCTCTTATCCGTGTGGATATGTCTGAGTTTGGCGAGAAATATCAAGCTTCTCGACTCTTCGGTGCACCTCCAGGATATGTTGGCTACGAAGAGGGTGGCGAATTGACTGAAAAAGTACGCCGTAAGCCATTCTCTGTGATTCTATTCGACGAAATCGAAAAGGCACATCCTGATATCTTTAACACGCTGTTACAAGTGCTAGATGATGGCCATTTGACCGATGGCCAGGGGCGCAAGGTGGACTTTAAGAATACTGTGATTATTCTGACCACAAACCTTGGTACCAGCAATATTGCTAAGGCTGCCAATACTGGCTTTAACCTTGGCAACAACGCAGAATCCAGCTATGAGCGTATGAAAGATCAGGTGACGAGTGAGCTTAAGGGACAGTTCCGCCCAGAGTTCCTCAACCGCCTTGACGATATCATCGTATTCCGTCAGCTCACAGAGCCTCAGGTTCGTGAAATTGTTGATCTTGACGTGAATAGTTTGAATGATCGCCTCTTCGAGCGTCACATGTCGGTTGAATTGACTGACGCTGCTAAGGATTTGCTTGCTGAAAAGGGCTTCGACCCATTGCTTGGTGCACGCCCGCTGCGTCGCGTTATTCAGCGTGATATTGAGGACGCAATTTCAGAGAAAATTCTCATGGGTGAGCTTAATGATAATGAGCAAATCACTGTTGATGCTGAGGGCGAAGGTATTTTGGGAGAATTCATATTCTCTAGCCGTCCTTTCGTTGACACAACAGCAGTTGAGAATGCTGAAGTTGAAGGGCAGCGGTCGGCTTTAGTTGGTGCTACAGCTGAGGCGCCAATCGGTTCTGTAGAATCTCAAACACAGCAAGTAGATTCAGCGGAGCAAGGTTCTCCGGTACAAGGCGGAAACGCCTAGGGAAGAAGTATCGTCTTCACAATGACTAGAATCTAATAAATTGGGCTGAAGTAGCGAAAATTGCTTCAGCCCAATTTATTTATGTTTATCAGCTCAATATCGGTAACGTGATTGTTATTCTTGATCCCGTTATGTTTCCCGAATAGTCAGGGACATTCTCAATGGCGAGAGTTCCTGATAAATCAGAAATAATACTTTGCACTACAGCGAGACCGATTCCTTTATGTGAGCCGGGTGTTCGTGCTAAATCGCGAGTATTTCCATCTGCGGTATGAACACCAGTAGAAGTGGTGTAGAACCAATCTGTAGCATGTTTTAGAGCATTCTCGGAGAACCCTGTGCCATAATCGCGAATACTCACAATAACATGGCTATTTTCCGCAGCTATGCTGAGCTCGATTGGCTGGTTTGACTTCCCATGGCTCATTGCATTTGAGGTGATATTTCCCACAACGCGTTTCCACGCAGTCTTATCCAATGACAGGAAGCCTGAAATGTGTTCTAAATCAGATAGTCGAGAAACAGCGATTTCTGATTCAGCTGATGCGGCTAATTCTTTGCAATATTGCGAGGTAAAGTCAGCAAATTCGGTGATTGAAATCTTTTCCTTCTTGCTGGTTGGCGTATTAAGCGCAGAGATGTAAGAATCAATCGTGTCGATTGCCAATAGGATAGAAGATGCATATGTTTGCTGTTCGTCATCAAGACTTGTTGTGTTTATTAGCTCAGCATTTCCACGGGCAACAGTCAGTGGAGTCTTGATGTCGTGGCTAAGTGATTCGACGTGTAAACGTTGGGCTTCCTCAGCTGCAAAGCGCTTATTAAGTGAGTCAGCCAAAGAGTGGCGCATGATGTCAAAGGAGTCAACCACGTTTTCAACTTCCGTCACCTTGCTGTGAATCAGCTCAGAATCAAGGTTTTCGGTATTAATGCTTTCAGCGATCTTAGATAGAGAATTAAATTCTTTACGTAGTCTACGATTTTGCAAACTATTGAACAGGATAATAATCAGAAATACTAAGCAGATTACTGTAATATCTACGAAAAGCTCGGCTGGTGGGAGATTATCTCGCAGAGCGCGAGTTGTAAATCGTGCTTGAACTGCATATGAGAGAATGATGTTTCCGCCGTTGACTGTTTCGTCACATAGCGCCGAAGTATCAGGCAAATTATTCAATGTTGTCCCTACGAATTCTGCCTTATTACGTATTTGTGTTGAGCATGTTGAGGATACTTTTGCAGTTGTGGTCTCAGAATTCTTATTAGATGTGGCTGAGTTAGTAGGCTGTAAATCGTCCTCAGTCATATCTGAATGCCGTGTTATACAAACTTGTTTACGTAGCGACTTTGCTTGTATGGCAGTCAAATCTGTAGAAATTAGAGTTCCGCTACTGGAATAAATTGCGTAGTGATATGCGGCAGGAATGTCAGATTCTTTGATTTTTGTTGACTTCTTCTTAGCTAACTCCATAATTTCTGAAACGGCATAAGTTTCCCCATAATTAGCCTGATAGAGAACTCTATAGGAAAAGACATAATCTATTAAGAGTGCAACGAGTGCAATGCCTAGAAGAGTTAATAATGTGTAGCGCACCGTGATGAGGCCAATACTGTATGTGTGACGCTTTTGTAGGATTTTCATGCGATCCACCTGTATCCAATGCCCCATACAGTTTTGATGGGGGCTATGTTTCGAGCACGGAATTTTGCTCTGATGTTGCTGATATGCATTGCGACAGCCTGCTCTGTAGTAGGTTCAGAATCGGTTATAGATCCGATACCCATGTTGGAATCAGAATCGGCTGTGAAGACACTGGCATTGATGGCATCTGCAATTTGCTCACGTGAGAAGGTGATTCCTGGGTGAGTTGCGAGGTATTCGCAGATAAACCATTCAGTTGTGGTCAGTGGAATAGGGGAGCCATCAACAGTTGCTTTTTGAGCGACAAGATCAAGACTGAGATTATTGAAGATTAGTGCGTTATGGTGGCTGCGATATTTGCGGCGAATCTGCGCGTCAACTTTTGCTATTAATTCTGCCATAGAGAACGGTTTACGAATATAGTCATCTGCACCAGTTGCATAACCATGAACGGCATCATCTTCACTGACTTTGGCAGTTAAAAACACGATAGGAATAGAGGTTTGAGTGCGCAGAGTGGTTACAAGTTTGAATCCGTCAATGTGTGGCATCATCACATCGCAGATAATGAGGTCAAGCGATTTGAGATTCATATCGAGCGCTCGGCGAGGATCATTCACTGCGGTAACAGCGTACCCTGCTTTGGTGAGCATTGCGGTGATCAAAGTGGTGATTGCAACGTCATCATCAACTACGAGCACATTCGCACGTTTAGTTGTATCTTCTTGACTCATGATGCTCTCCTGCGGTTTTCAAAACCGTTTATACACACGCATACTATGCTAATAGAGATTATGGCTGTTGCGCTGGCAATCACGCCATATATCAACAGCGAGGGTGAAGTCATGCTTAGGTTGTTGATAGCCGGATTGATGCTTGACTCAATTGCAAGGCTTCCCATCTGTGTAGACCATGACATTGGCATAATGGTGAGGATTGCCGGACTGTGAGCTGCAGTAAGTTCTCCGCTGACTAATCCATGCGCCAAACCGCCGAGTGATGAAATGGCGACTATCGTTAAAATTGTACCGATTCCAATTGTGACGTTACGTCCGAATGATAAGGCTGACCATGTTGCAAAGACATAGAGCACAATGCATCCAAGCCAGAGGAAGAATACTGCACTTACGTATGTTATAAAGGGTAATTGATTTTTCCCAGTGCTTATAAGAGCTAATGCGAATCCAAAGATTGAAATAGCAATAGTTACGGCAGCTAATAATGCATAAGCAATGATCTTTCCAAGAATCTGGATTGATCTTGACGGCACCGCAAGAACAGTTGAAAGTTCGCCAGAATTACGCTCGATATCAATATCGAAAGCCATAATAGTGCACACTGTAAGCGGCAGAAGGGCGCCAATAAATTGCACATACGCGTCTGCGCCCAAAGCAGTATTCCATGGGGAGACCGAGAAGTAGAGACCACTCAGAGCTGCACTTAGCACTCCTGCTGCGAAATGAAACCATAGAAGGGGGCTGTGTTTCAACCTCACGTACTGGGAGGCAACAGCATTTTGAACTTTCATCTTAGGAGGGAATTGTGCAGATTCCATTATTTTGCCTCTTGTTTTGAATACCAGTGAGCACAAGCTGCAGTAAGTACAATAGCGAGAATAATGGCAATCAAAATTGCGGTGCTCTGCTGCCAAAAAGCTACTGCAAAACCAACTTCAATAGGATCTCCTGAGGGAAGTATGTGCAAGAGTGGCTGAACAACGCGTCCGATAGCACTTGAAGGAAGGATCCACCATACTGAACTGGACCATAGCCCAACATAGAGAGCAAGATTCAGAAGAAACGGAAGGACAATGCCTAGCAGAGAATTCCATGCAGTTGTTAGAGCAATTACAGCGGGAGCTAGCCACGCAGACATCACGGTAATAAGCAGTGCGCTTGCCATAGAATCCGCAATATTTGGGGAATCCGCCCCTAGTAGGAAGGCAATGCTGGAGAGTATGCCGATCTCGAAATTAGATATGAGACAGAGCATCCAAACATAAAGGGTCTTTGCGTAGAAAATCGTCCTTACATTTACCGGGAGTCCAAGAATAGAACGCAGAGCAAATTTCTTTTCCCATAAGGCTGTGCTGACCGAAATCAGGCAAATCGAAATAGGCATAAGGGAGGAGTACCAGTAGTTCCACATTATTGTGCGATTCATGCCTGTTGACCCCATCAGACTAAGTGCGAATCCCGGTAAAGCTAGTGGAAGAGGCATCAGAATTGCAAGAATTAGTGGCGCAGAGTGATGCCCTTTGGCTAGTTCCGATTGAAATGCCCGTGAAAATGGAGTTGAGATTTGAGTAGATTTAGCGAGCATCACTGCGAACCTCGCTTTCTGAATTATCTTTATAATTACCTTTATAGATTTGCTGCACAGATTTCATGAAGAGAGCCTCAAGATCTGTGGATTCGTCAATTGCGCCTTCGTAAGCGAGTTGGCCATCGGCTATGATTCCAATGTGGTCTGCGATTTTGGAGACTTCTGCAAGAATATGACTTGAAACAATCACAGTAATGCCTTGCTCAGCAAACGAATGAATGAGCGCTCTCAAATCTTCAATTCCCATTGGGTCCAAGCCGTTTGTGGGTTCATCGAGAATGAGAATACCCGGGTTAGTGAGCAGTGCAAGTGCAATTCCCAAACGCTGTTTCATTCCGAGTGAAAATTGACCAGCCTTTTTCTTTCCCGTGTCGGTGAGGTTAACGATTTGCAGAACTTCATTGATTCGCCGCTGGGGGATTGAAAGTAGGAGAGCACGAACCTGCAGATTCTCGAATGCGGTCAAGTGCGAGTAAAGAGCTGGTTGTTCAATGAGCGAACCGATAGAATACAAATCGTTACGGGTCCATTCGTGGTCATTGATGAAGATTGAACCACTAGTGGGCTTGAGCATTCCGGTAATCATCTTGAGCGTAGTCGATTTTCCGGCGCCATTTGGGCCAAGCAGCCCGTAAATTGAGCCTTTTGGCACATTGAGATCGATCCCAGTCACTGCTGGGTGGCCTTTGAAAACTTTTGTGAGGCTCGTAGTTGCGAGTGCAAATACGCTGCCTTTTTCGTTCTCCATTTTTCCCCTTCTACCTTTGGGTGTGATTTGCGCGGTGTTATACGTACAGACCACAGATTTTCCAATTGCATTCACTGTAGAAAGGCTTTTTAAAGGTGTTTAAAGAAAGCGGGGAAAAAGGATGGCCTATAACCCCGACTGTTCCAACAGGCGTAAAGCCTTGCCCTTGATTCCATTATCTCCATTGCTGAATTAAAAAAACGGAACTAGGACCAAGTCGCGTCAACGATACACGGAAAAATGGCTAAAGGTATATCTCATTGTCATCTTGAGATGACGCTTCGAGGATTTTAGTTTTTCTCGATTCACATATTAGCCAGAATTGGTGAATAAGAGTTCTAATGATGGGATGGCGCCGAATATTCTTATGAAGACGATGATTAACGGGCTTGTGAAGCTTACGATCCCGTATAAGAAGGAATTATTTTGTGTTATATGTGTAGGGGTATTATCTGCTGTTTCAACTTTACTTCTTCCTCAATGTGCACAATACTTTTTTCGTGGTAATACTTTTCACGTTCCGCAGCTATCTGTTGTATGTGGGATCGTAGTTTTACTTGTATGCATAGCGTTTTTTAGTGCAGTCCAAGAATATTTACTGCGGTTGATTGGAGAAAATATAGTACGTGATGTTCGGTCTGTCTTGTGTGATCATATTCTTCATCTCCCTATCGCAGATTTTGATACATGTCAGACTGGAGATTTATTGAGTCGTATTAATAACGATACAAATCATCTGAAGATAGCTTTTCAGCAGGGGCTTACTGTAGTTGTTTCAAGCTCGATAACCGTTGTTGGAGCCATGTTTTCTATGCTGTTCTTAGATGCTGGGCTCTTTGCTTTAACAATATTGATGTTCCTTATGGTTTTTTTGCTGATGGCGGTATCAGGTCATTTGGTAGAGAGGACGAGTCTTTCTAATCAGAAAGACCAAGGAGCTTTGACTGCAGTCATTGATCGTGATATTTCAGGAATCAGAACATTACGTGCAACTAATAGCGAGTCCCACGAAATGCAAAAGATCCTTGAGCTGATTAATCGTGTTCGTCATTCAGGATTGATAATGGCTAAAATTGAGGCGGTTATTAGTCCGATTGCTAGTGCATGTTTACAGGTTGTGAGTCTTCTAATAGTCGGGTTTGGCCTGTGGAGGGTAACGGTAGGACAGTTGTCGGCTGGTACCCTTACACAATTTATTTTATTGCTTATCGTTACAGTTTCTCCTTTGAGTCAGATCATATATGGTGGATCTCAGATTGGCGATTCAGCTGCTGCTATGACGAGAGTCAATGAAATTCTTGCGTTGAGACAAGAGGCAGACGATAGTAGTAGGAATGTTAAGAATGTTGTTTCCCCCAGAACAGAACCTATCAGATCGAACACTGATCAACTCAAGCAAGCTGTCACTTTTGAGCATGTGAGTTTTTCCTATGTAGCGGTGCAGCCAGAAGAGGCTCCGCCACCTTCCTCAAGCCGAAACTTTTCGATTAGTGACCTTTCTTTTTCTGTTCAACGGGGGAGCATGGTGGCTTTTGTTGGTCCCTCAGGTGCTGGAAAGAGTACGGTTCTACAGTTGATCGAGCGTTTTTATGAACCAAACGATGGTAATATCCTCATTTTAGATAAACAAATATTGGAGTATAACCGCACGAATTTACGTTCACATATTACGTATATTGAGCAGGATTCCCCAATATTATCAGGTACTCTACGTGAAAATCTCCTTATGGGGATTGACAATCGTACTGATAAGGATTGTATACAGGCTCTTCGGGATGTAAATTTGAGTGACTTACTTGAATATGATGGGTTGAATTTAGAGATTGGAGAGAGAGGAGTCACTCTCTCAGGTGGAGAGCGTCAACGTCTTGCTCTTGCTCGGGCTTTGCTGTCTAGCTCAGAAATTATTTTACTGGACGAAGTCACTTCGAACCTTGATGCGGCTAATGAACGCTTAATCATTCGTCTTTTAAACACATTAAAGCGTGAAGGGCGGTCACTGATTATTGTAGCGCATCGACTTGCTACAGTGTGTGATGCTGATATGATTTATGTTCTTGATAAAGGGACACTTATAGGATGTGGTTCTCATGAGGAATTATTAGAGAATGTTCCGCTTTACTGGACTCTCGCGAAAGAACAAAGGCTTTTATGATTCCTCTTGGTTGTATGCGCCATTCATCTCCTCTTAGGAAGCAGTTGTTTGTCATCTTAAGATGACAAACAACTGAATAACATTGATTCGTCAGTATAGCAATTGGAAGATAGATACTGGAATTATCGTCAACGTAGTTTGAAGTAATTCCATATTGTGCAGGGTGTCTGTGTTTGCAGACGTGAGCTAAGGAAGGGGTGGGAGGCCATGGATAAAATCCTTGAATTGCAAAATTCAGAAGAGATTAATGAGGATGCCATGCATCAGAGCACAGTGAGCTATTTCATGTGTATCGGTGCTCCAAGTAATGGTAGTGCTATGTTCTGCTAATAGAACATGAATAAATGACTTATGTGTTCAAAGCCGCTGTCGCATTTGTTAGCGTGTGGCAGCGGTCTTTCTTGATTTGGATTAGGTATTTTTGTCATCTCGATATAACAGTTGTTGGACTTGATTTTGAAAGAAGTCGTTTGTAAGTGAGAGTTGGCATAAATAAGACATTCTCGAAGTGTTTCCTAAGGAAGGATCGATAATGATACGGCTGACAAAGAATGATATAGATGTCGGACAGGGTTCTTCTGCTGTGGTGTCAGAACATTTATGTAAAAACTTTTCTCCGAGAGAAGGGCAAGAGGTCAAAGCTGTCAGAAATGTTGACTTTCGTGCAGAGTGGAGACAAATGACGGGGATCATCGGTCCATCTGGTTCAGGTAAGTCAACCTTGATGTATTGTCTTGCAGGTTTGGAAAAGGTTTCTTCGGGATCAATTCGGGTGGCAGGACGAGAGATTGCAGGAATGACACAGAGACAGCTTGCATATTTCAGACGAAACCACCTAGGTTTTGTATTTCAATCATATAATCTTGTGCTGTCCATGTCTGTAGAAGACAATCTCCGGTTACCTTTTATTTTACAGAAGCGGAATTTCCCTGAGGGAAAAGCACTTTCGCTATTGAAGCGTTTAAACATTGAACATTTATATCAGGTAAGTACAGCGTTGCTTTCAGGAGGCGAACAGCAACGTGTTGCATTGGCACGCGTGGTGCTGTTGGATCCAGAGATTGTTTTTGCGGATGAGCCAACTGGGGCTTTGGACAGTGAATCAAGTGAACGAGTTGTTTCTGAGCTTAGTGATTTTGCACATCGTGTTGATCACGCTGTTGTCATGGTTACACATAGTGAGGTAGTCGCTTCGCATTGTGATTCTGTGGTGAGTATGCAGGATGGTTATCTAGGTGTCGATAGTAATAGACGGGAGCATTCATAATGCGATTAGTGACACGTGAGTTTCGTGATGCTCCTGTAGTTTGGGGTGGCGTGGCTATTGTTGTGCTAATAGCTCAAATTGTTTTGAGTGTGGTGTTTGCGATGTTGTCTTCAACGTTCATCCAACAGCAGTTACCGGGAATGAAGAAAAAAGCGACAGTCGTTCATGATACTTTAATAATTACTCTGTTCTTTCTTATGGCTGCGATAGTTGTTGTCGTTCTTCAAATTGTGACGACTGCAATTAATCAACGACGTCGTAGTCTTGCTTTGCTGTTGATACAGGGGATGACCCCGTGGCAGTTAACGATGTTGACCTGTGTACGTGTGCTGCTTATTGAGGGTGTGGCAGCGTTGGGGTCTCTCGTCGTGATAGAACCAGTGACGACGATAGTATATCCCTTAGTGACATCTGTGATATATGTGGGTAGGCAGCCTCTGTATCTCAATCAGATTTGGTGGGCGTGGGGTGCAGCACTGGTAGTAGGTTGTGTGATTGTCCTTTGTGCAACGCTTCCGACCCTTCGGGTTATGTCGCGATTGGAGCCAGTGGAAGCTTTGAGACAGGAAGTCCCTGTTCACCGCAAACTCAGATTACCGCGTCGTTTAGGATTTTTTCTGGTATTGATCTGCGCAGTATTGTTGTATGTTATTCCTGTGGTAACTGCGACGCCGCTGTCGCCGCGGCAGGTGGCTTCTTTAAACTCAGGTGAAGTACTGGCACCCTTGGTTGGAGCATTGACTATTGCTCCTGTTCTTATGGCTTGTGCTGTCAGTATAGGGGGTCAATTTGTCCTAACATTTGTGACTTCGCTGTGGACTTCGCTAATACGGATTCCTTGGGTGCCGTGGAAAATAGCTTGTCGTCAAGCGAAGGACCATACACAGCGTATGAGTTCTATAATGATACCTCTTATTGTGGGAGTGATGCTTCTTACTACTATTGATGGGTACTACCGTGTCGGGGCCGCCTCAAGCACAGTGCTTCCAGGGAATATATCTATTGAGTCTGCCAGTATTTCCACTTTATTGACTTTGCTAGGTCCTGCACTGGTGGTCGCTCTCGCTGGTGTAGGAGCAGGATACTTGATTGCATCAAGAGGACAAGGTATGGACTTAGCATTATTGTCAATATCGGGTAGTACATCACGCCAAGAAAATGCAGTTGCTGTTCTTGATGGTTTCATCACTGTGACGACTAGTATGATTGTTGCTTTTGGAACGAGTCTAGTATCGATGTTTGTTTACGTGATAGGATTGCGAAGGTTATTAGGCGCATCTATCTTTACTGTTCCGTGGTCTACATGGATAAGCCTATACGTAGTGTTTACTCTCATTGGAATGTTTCTTTCTTGGGCTACGGTTCAGAAGAGTATTATGCGGCCTGCTATAACGACGCTCACTCAATATGTCCAGTAGGATAAAATTGAGGAATGGTAACGATGCGATTATGCAGTACGAGTTAACTATGCACGATCGTCCATCAGTCTGGATTGTTTATGGGCTCCCCGTAGTGTGTGCAATTGGCGGATGCCTACTCTTGGGTCTACAACGTTTTATTGCTCCTCGTATAGACCGCTCATACTTGCTTTTGCATATCCCATATGCATTTATACTTATCTGCATATATTTTGTGGGAGAGTGTTGTCTTCTGTTTGGACGGTATCGTCATCCATTTGGAGTATTGATTCTTGAATCTTTAAGTATTCTTCCCGCTTGTGTCGTCGGACTAGATTCATGGGTTATTCCTCTTTTACTCATCGCTGAGTATGTATTAATCCTAAGAACATCAAAGATTTATATGATGATTTTGGGAACGTTAGTCGCTGCAGTAGCATCGTTGATTCCCATGTTCACTCTGACACTGAATAATTATTGGACAGAGTCCTTTCCGCGAGTTCTTCCGGTTATTGTTATCGCTGTAGTGGCTTTAACTGTTCGCAATAGTCGACTAGCTCGCGCCACGCAGGAGAAGGAACTTATTGAACATCAACGAACACTGCTTCTTACTAAGGAACGAGATGAGGCTCTGCGACGTAACAGAATAGCGGAGGAACTTCACGATAGTGTCGGACACGGTTTAACAACAATTATTGCATTGCTTCAAGGGGTACAGGTTCAACTTGATGACGTTAATGCCGCGCCTGCCATCAATGATGCGGTAGAGGCGGCATTGATTACAGCAAAAAGAAGTTTGGATAATGCTAGGCAAGCATTGCATGCTTTAAACGATTCTGACGATGACACTCGTCGTACCTCCTCATGTTCGGTTCATACCTATACATGGGATGATATTCATACGATTCTTTATCCTGTCCAACAGTCTGGAGTTATTGTCGAATTTCGTGAAACAGGGACTCGATCTGATGATAGTCAGCAAGCAGATATATGTTTTCGTGTCACTCGAGAATCCGTAACAAATGCTGTTCGACATGCTGCTGATTTATCAATGATTTCTATCGAATGGGATCATTGCGAGAATGGAACACTAAAAATTAGTGTACAGAACGATGGAATCAATTCCACACAGGGGATAAAACAGACAGGGCAAGGACTTCAGCTCCTCACGGCAAGTATAGCTACCATGGGGGGTTCTCTTACATATGATTATGATGCAAGGAACCGTTTATGGACAGTCAGCGCCACGATTCCACAACTGACGCATCAGGAGGAGCATGATGATAAGGCTGATGATTGTGGATGATCTTCGTTACGCCAGGTTGGGTTATCAATTGATGATTGGGAGGAATGAAGAGTTTCATATTGTTGCAGAAGCCAGTAATGGGCAAGAAGCAATTGAAACTATTCAATACCGTGCTGAGACACATCAATCGCTGCCCGATGTCATCTTAATGGATGTTCGTATGCCTACTATGGATGGGATACAAGCAACTCAAGGAATAACTAGTCGCTGGCCGTCTATCAAGGTGATTATTCTGACAACGTGGGATGAAGACGATTACGCGTATGGCGGATTAAATGCAGGAGCATCTGGTTTCCTCCTCAAAGATGCAAATGTGCAAACACTTCTCGAAGCTATTCGTGCTGTTGTACGTGGAGATGCCGTTGTAACTCCTCGTATCACCAGGCAGATATTACAGCGTGCATTACCGCAGCGCACGGCAGATAAGCATCAGCATCAACTCCAGCAAAAATTTTATACTTTGCCTCGTAGACAACGAGAAATTTGTGCTCTGATTGCCGATGGATTAACAAATAGTGAGATAGCAGAACAGCTTGTTCTGGAGCCAGCTTCTGTTCGTCGTACCATCAGTCGAATACTCTCACATCTTCAGTTGCATGACAGAACCCAAATAGCTGTCAATTGGTACAAGGCAGGCATGTAACTGTCATCTCCAGATGTCAGAAATCACCTTATATTTGATCTTTCAGATGCTACTCCTGAACCTTAAAAGGGCAGTTTTAATTTATGGAGAGCCGGTGATACGTCATCATGATCGGGGAAGAAAATTATACATCAGCAGTCTCACAGGATTCGGTTTTTTACTCAGATTCTGCTGCATACTCATTAGCTAGTGAAGAACCATGGACGGCTGAGAAAGACATTCCTCCTACGTGGGTTATTATAAAGCGGGTTCCGTGGACCTATGCTAGACCCTTTACCGAGAGAATGAGAACGGTTGGGTGGAAAATTCACTTGGGGGGCAACTTGTGATAACGCAGAAGAGATATTACGCGCTGCGGTACACGTTTGTTGTCAACGGAATGTGAGTTTTAAGTATTTGTGTTCCAAGCAGCAGTTCCTGCGGAGCAATTCTGAGTCAGCAATACGTTCAAGTAGTGGCAAGTTTATCACGGTGTACCCCTCATCCGATGAACAACTCACTGAAATAGTACAAGACCTCTACCCGTTGTTAGAGGGCAAAGACAGCCCATATATTCTCAGTGATTTACGTTACCCTAACAGCCCAATATATTTTCGCTACGGGGGATTTATTAATGTCAGTAAACGCAACGAGTTCGGTGAGGAAACACTGCTTATTCCGGGCGATGATGGGATTCTCATCGAGGATAAAAGACTCCCACATTATGTTGATCCCGGCAACCATATCAGAAAGCCACAGTGTGTGCAGAAGGCATATGATGAGTACAGACGTACGGAATCTACACCTCTGGATGAGTTCACATTAACACCTCTTCATTTCTCGAATGCGGGTGGCGTGTATAAAGCAGTTGATCGGCAGGGCGCTATCACTCTCATCAAGGAGGCACGTCCCTATGCTGGTATTGATGGTAAGATGCGAGATGCTATCAGCCGACTGGATATTGAATGGAAGCTACTTAATATCTGTTCTAATACAGGAGTATCACCAAAGCCATTGAAGAAGTTTCAGGCATGGGAGCATCACTATCTTCAAATGGAATATCTGCAGGGAGTTACACTCAATCACTGGCTGGCAAATAATTACCCTTACCAATGGCAGATTGGGCGACCAGAAGAACTCAACACGTATAAAAACCGTATTCTAGACATAGGCACCCAAATTATTTCAGCCATAGATAAAGTTCATCAGACGGGTTATGTTCATGGAGATATCCATTTAGGCAATTTTATGATTGACCCGGACTCCACTAGTGTGCGCCTTATTGATTTTGAAGATGGACGACCGCTCAGCTCTCGGGAGGCTCCACCTCACAACGCTTTAGGATTCCAGGTACCTGAAGGCTGTACTGCAGAAGAGGCGGACTGGTTTGCTGTTTCTAGAACACTCGCCTCGCTATGCTCAATTCATTTCTCGTTGGCAATGCTCAGTCCACAACACTGGGCGAGAACTCTTAATGAGATTCGTCAAACATTTGGAGAAGAATATCTAAGGCTTATTCTTGGCGTACAGGAACGCTTTGCCAGCGACAATGGTATAGCCAGAGTTTTCTTCACGCCAAAGGAGCGTGTCAGGCCTATGTCGATTAATCCTGAGAGTGACCGATTCATTGTACCGACTCAGGAGAATTTGGATACTTTACGAGATGATATTTTGACAGGGATCAGTGCGACACGACATTGCGTGCAAGGAAGTCTGTTCCCGGGAGATGCCGTTCACACAGACACTCTTGCGCGAGCTAGTGTTGATACTGGTGCTGCAGGAGTTCTCCTTGCGATGGCGAGATCAAGGGCACGAATTCTTTCGTCCGATATTAGCTGGTTGAAAGATATTGTTTATATGAATTCAAATGATTCTCATCTCAATTTAGGATTGTATACAGGAATTTCTGGAATCGGCTTGGCAACATATGAGCTCAATGATCATGATTTTGCTGCACAAGAACTTTCAGCGGTAAGACGACATTGGACTGAAAGTCAACTGTCCAATCTCGAGGCGGGACTTGCGGGGCAGGGACTTGCACTCATCTCATATGGTGAGCTTATCCATGATAAGGAATACATAGACAGTGCAATCAGTATTGGTGAAGTCCTCAAATGGCGGATAATTGATGAGAAGGTGCCTTCGGCCATTCAGGCTTTGGAAAGGACACCTGGCTTTTTGCGTGGTTGGTCTGGTATTTCTTTATTCTGGCTTGCTTTGAGTGCAAGTGATTCTTCTAATCGCGACCGGTATTTAGAGTATGCTATTCATTGTCTCAACAAGGATCTTGATCATACGGTTGTTGATCGTAACTCGGGTTCTAGAGGAATACTTGATCAATACCAACGATCCCTACCATACTTTAGCAATGGGGTGGCAGGAATTCTCACTGCCATCTGTATTGCACGGCAGATTACAGGTGACGATCAACTTTTTTCTCAAGAGTGGGAATCTTTGGTGCGCGCCTGTGGTGCATCGCAATACGCTTTTTGTGGTGTGAATAATGGATGCGCCGGCATGATAATTGCTAATCAATTCGCTTCACAATGGTCTCCGCAATTGTTACAAGAAAGAGATAAAATTTTTTCTCAGCTGGGAAGTTACGCACTTGTATGGAACAACACTCTTCAGTTTCCTGGAGATTCACTACTTCGTCTGTCAACAGATTATTCAACGGGCTCAGCTGGAATCCTCACTGCTTTGAACACTATGTCTCATAGTCCTTGGGATTTCCTGCCTGTGCCCAATGCGGAGAAACTGTTGTCAGTATGATCAGACGAAAATCAAGGTGAACGCTATGGATAGTGATCGTAAAGATTCATGGGATTCTCATTCCTACGAGGATCCAATTCGAGTAGGTAACTGGTGGTATGTACGTAAGAAGGGTTCTTTTCAAGTCGTTCGCTTCCTATCAACTGATGAAACTCAATGGGATCTGTCACCACAGCAGATAGAAGAAGGGATAAGAACAAGTATTGAATGTCTTAATCCGAACCTGATAGATACAAGTGCTTTTATTTATCAATCTTTTGAAGTGGGATTATGTGGCAAAATAGGGACTCTGACCCTTAAAGTGCGCTCCCAAGAGCACTATCAAATATGTGTTATTGACCTTAATACGGGGAATACTATAACAACTCTTTGTCACTGTGGGGCGCGGAGCGCGATATCTTATGATGATTCGTGCGTGTACTACTCAGTAGTGACAGCGGACGGGGCAATAGAACAAATTCGAAAGAGAAGGGTGCGGGGGAACCGCCGTGACTTTCCAGTCCTCACTATTGACCCTGATGAATGGTGCCTCTTTCGGGCAACAACTTCACGGCAATATGTTGTAGTGTCTCATAGCACCACAGATATTATTCAAATGGAAACTAATGAAAAACCGGAACGGATAATCAGGGGATGCGAACAACTATCTTCCGTCCATAGGCTCGACAGTCTGAATCTGAACGGTGCGCCTTGTTTTATCGGTTTAGGGGTCAACTCAGCCAATGAGAATGGGCTTATTCTTATATTCGGCAGTGATCATCTGACTAGTCCAGGTACATGGAAATGGAATATAGTTGATGCTGAGACCATTGAAGATTATGTTCTTGTATGCAACCGGATTGTCCTGTACGCGAAAAGAGGGATACAACCACGGATTCTGGTTTCAGAATCTCTCGACAAGCACAACCCAAATGCTGATCTTACGTGGAAATCTTTCACAGCAGGTGAAGAAAAGCATTATACCGATATTGAACTATTTCGCTCTTCCGATCCTAATTGTCCTCTTTTGCGGGGAATTATTCAGTGTCCAGCATGTCCTCGTGTACCTTTTTCTTTTACTATCTCGACTGATCATTCGTTTCCAAAACACTTTCCGATGCCAAAATGCACACAGAATCATATAGTGATACAGGTTTCAATTCTGAGTGACGACAAAACCTGCTTAATCCCGGTTACAGCTATTCTTCCACAAAGGAAGACAGATCTTTCCTGCAATGATCCACATATCATCATTTTTGTTTACGGATCTTATGGACTATCAATCCCACTTAAATATGATCCCACGATACAGTACTTGGTTAATCAAGGAATGTATATCCTCTATGCACATGTGAGAGGAGGCGGAGAAAGAGGAATAGCATGGCACTCACAAGGATGTGGTCGTAACAAAATTAACTCAGTTATTGATTACCTAACAGTCGCTGCGCATGCTAATCAAATCACGGGTGTGCAACATACAAAACTTGTTGCAGCGGGAGCAAGTGCAGGAGGAACAATTGCGGCGGCAGCACTCAATAAGATGCCGCAAAGGTTCGCTGCTGCATTCTTATCTGCACCTTTTATATCGCCCTTAAGAGCAGTTAATGATGGCACGAATCCTAGGCGAAACCGCGATATAGCGGAATATGGTGACCCTGCAAATTATCAAGAAATTGAAGCACTTAGACAATGGTCGCCGCTCGAAAATATTTGCGAACAGCATTACCCCCCCCCAATCCTGATCACGATCAATGAGCTTGACCACAATGTCAATAACAACGACATACTAGAGTATGCGCAGGAGATTAGACGTACAGGTTCTAATAGTCAAATCATTACTGTGCCAGGGGCATCCCATTCCCAAAGAGATACCAGCCAAGATATAATAAGAGAACAGACTACTTGGCTTTTCAATACGTAAGTCACTATTAAATGTGAGTGCTGTACCTTTTCACGGTTAGTTTTTGCTGTGGAGGGGTTTGAGACCGTGGAGAATGTGGATGCAGGCAGTGTTAGAGAAGCGTCCGAGTCCTATTGGGTCCAAACAGTTTGTGGGGTCATCGAGAATGAGAATATCCGGGTTAGTGAGCTGAACCCAGGAATTTCTTTATTTCATCGAATGCTAGGTTCATCGCTCCCATTTGGCAGTGTTGTTCTCCTCCAGTTGACTTTGTGAAGAGTTTGGTGCGGACTGAAGAGGAGTTTATAAGCTCTTTCTTGATCTGCTCTAAACGGTATACGGGAACGTAGTGGTCTTCGGAGCCTGCGAGCAGTAAACATGGCTGAGTAACAAGCGGAAGAACAGACTTAGCATTATGTTTGCTTAGATTTTTTATAAGATCATACGGATTCGTTTCCTTGGTCAATCTGTATCCGTTATTGATTTGCCATTGAAGCTGGATATTTGATTTTGCTTGAGCCTTTACAACCGCATTGAGCAGCGAGCGTGTATGGAGCGTTAATAACACTTGCATTCCCCAGTATTGGAGTGCAGTCATTTCCATACGTAAGGAATCCATAGGCGAGTAGAAGATATCCATGGCTATCACTCGTTTGATCCGCTCATCATGTGCAGCTGCTTGCATTACGAGCAGCCCTCCAAAGGAAAGCCCAATAGCATCGACTTCTTCAAGCTTGAAATAATCAAGTACCGCTTTGGCTGGCTTCTCAAAATGCGGGGTGAATCGTAAGCCTCGTGAAGGCGTAATTCCTTGACCAGGGCCGTCAAAAATAAGAATGTCGTAATCGGTATTACGCATATCTGTAAAAAATGTTGCTACTTCTTCCAAATATCCATCGAAACCTCCGAACACAAGCAGAGTCCGTGAAGCGCCGGGGTTTTTGAGGTATAAGCAGGGAAGAGAGGAGCCTTCATAGGGAATCTCGTATTTCTCATATTCGAAGTCTGAATAACTGGAATAAAAATAGCGTTGGTACAGCTTGTATGTTTCTTGTATCTGAGTGTCGTCAGTCATGTAGAACAGAGCCGCACGATAATAACTTGCTGCTATGCGGAATTCATTGTTCTGTGCATAGCGCTGTGCTCGTAAGAGAAAGAAATCGATCCATGAATCAAAATCATGGATGCAGGAGCGCATGACTAAGCGGTCACGCTGCACTGACTCATGATTGACATAGGCTGAAGTAAATCGCTCAATTTGAAAATCAAATTGTGTGTTCCCAGTTATGGCCTCCAAAAGTTCCTCATTTCGAAGGGCAAAAGATGCTGTTGTTAAACACGACGTTATGAATGAATGCGAGGCAATGGAAGAACAATAATAAATAATATGTATGTTGTTGAACACTGTGTTTCAAAATGTGCTGAAACATGTGAAAATACAGGCATATATGTTTATATAAAAGCATGGATCTGCGCGTATATAAAACAATCAATGCATTCCACGATTCGGCATATGACCTCCTTGATAAATATTCATATGACAACATTACAGTTGACATGATTTGCAGGAAGGCGATGTGTGGACGGTCTACCTTTTACGCGCACTACGAGAGCAAACAGGCATTGTTTCAGGCGCTGGTCGATTCACAGGTTCTTGCATACCGTGCTCTGCTTGAAAAACGTCTGAATGAGGATATTTGTTCTGATTTTGTTTTGTATATTCATGAATTAGAGAGAATTTACCTCGTGCCGAATCGAAACAAACTTGTATCACTCTTCAAAATTGATAACCCGAATTTTTCTTTCGAAAATAAACTCCTGCAGCTCCTAAAAGACGTGTACCTGAAGAAAATCGGTATGACAGACACAACTTCTTTAATGGCGGATTTGTATGCTGTCAATGTGCTGACTATTTTTAAGCGCCTTCTAACTGAACCAGTCTCGGATAAAGAACTCAGTACTATCGAGGGGCTATTGCGAATCATCATTGCAAATCTCAAGACATGAACATTGCTGTTCTTGCACTGATTCCTAGGAGCAGCAGGGGATCTTTATTGTTGCCTTGCCTGACCCGGTAGGAGTATTTTCAAAGTTCACTGTGCCACCGTGTGCTTGAGCAACACGAGTAACGATCAAAAGGCCCAGGCCGTGCTCGGGAAGTGTTTTTAAAGCGCTCTGAGAATATTGTGAAGCCAGATTTTGTAAGCCGTTGAGCACTTCTTCCGGGTAGCCCGAACCAGTGTCGCTGACGGTGAGTTTCAGACTATTTCGGTGCCATAGGATCCCGGTTTTAACGATCGTGGCCTGGATCTTTATAGTGCAGCCGTCGGAATTATGTTTGATGCTGTTGCGAAGAAGGTTCGTGAGCATGCGTGAAAAGAGCATCCTGTCGACCTTTGCTTCTGCGGTTTGAGCAGCGTCATCGATCTCAACATTGATCTCGTATTTCTCTTCTAATCCTTCGTTGATTATCTGGGCAGCCGTTGAGCGGATAAGCGGGGCAATGCGGGTTTTCTGCGCGTTAAGTGGTTGAGACGCATACTCCAACCGATTTGCCATATTTAAGTCTGATATCAACTGTGCAACATGCGTTGTGTTCGCAACGATTTGCTGGGCAAGCTGCCGGGCATGTAGATCATTTGAATCAGAGCGGGTGATTTCATCAGAATGTGCAAGAACAAGTTGAAGAGGAGTACGCACGTCATGCGAAACTGTGGCGATCCATTCGGTACGCGCCCTGTCACGTTCATGGGCATTGAACCGCACAAACATGTATGTAACGATGAGCAGCATAGCAATATTCATGACTAGCTCAGTAGGTAAGAGCCATAAATCATTGATATCTTGAATAAACAGGAATTTCCATATACTATTCTTGGGATATCCCATCACGAGCAAACCGCCATGCCCTTTCCACACGTCGACTGGATAATCTTTCAGGTACCAGCGAGTGAACGATGCGATGTCTGTTCGAGAATATGAGGTGGGAATTTCGGCTGGTTTTCTATAATCCCATACCACTTTGCCATTCTGATCAATGAGCATTACCCAACTGTGGGAAGCTTTAAGCTCTTTTTTCACGTCAGAAGTCAGTGAAAATGATCCGGAAGGATTCGTTGAAAGTGCGTCTGATACATTTTCAACGCTTAGAGAATTTGTGGAATTGCCTGTTCTCAATCGGGCTGCGCCAACGAGAAAAAGGCAATTAATGATCAAGATCGTCAGGAATGCAAGAAACAGAAGGAATACCTGCCGAAGAAATCGCATAACAGGCGAGTGAGATTTCAAAAAACGCATACTAACCCTCGGTTCTGTTTTCAGTTGCGAGCCGGTAGCCTAAACCGCGGGCTGTAATGATCCATTGAGGGTGAGCGGGGTCTTGCTCGATCTTGTCACGCAGTCTATGCATATGGACCATAAGGCTGTTCTCGTACCCGAAAGAGTTTCCCCACACGTTTTCGATCAAAGAATCTGTAGTGACTATAATTCCCCTGTTTGCCCGCAGAACGTTGAGGATTGCTGTTTCAGTGGCGGTCAATGAGATGTCTTCTCTGTTGCTTTTATCTGCATAGTGGATAGTCCCAGTCGAAAAATCAATGACGGCATTCCCCAAAGACAGAACATCATGAGCGTGATCACTACTCTGGCCGCTGTTCGCGGCAATGTATTGAGGATCATCTGAACTCTGATGTGCCTGCGAGTACGTTCTTTTGAGTACGGCTTTGAGCCGCAGCAGCAATTCTTGTGGAAGAAATGGCTTGGTGATGTAATCATCTGCCCCAAGGCCGAGCCCTTGCAAACGAGCCTCATCTTCATCGCGGGCGGAAAGGAACAAGGCCGGAGCTTGATTGGTTTTTCTTATCGTTTCCAGCAGCTCAAAGCCATCGCCATCAGGCAGCATCACGTCAAGCAGGAAAGCCTCTGGCTTCCATGTGCCTGAAAGGATCAAGGCTTCGCGTACGTTTCCGGCAGCTTGTACGGATGTGTAGCCATCGCTCCTCAAAATATCGAGGAGAAACTTTTGCAGCTGTGGCTCATCTTCGACTACAAGAATGCGCTTCGAGGTTAATTCAGAATTGACACTGGGAGCATATATTTTCTCTACTGATGATGAAGCCATACTGTAATTCTATGGGTAAAGCCCATGATCTGCAGTAATTATTTGCTGTTTCATCATTTTGTAAGAAAGACGTAAGGTTCACGAAAGCAGCTTGAAAGGCGAGTGATCCACTCTTGAAGTATCAGTAATGAGAGCGTCGGAATAGGAGTATCTGCGCTGTACTGAAGGAGAAAAATGGGTAATGCAATTTCAACTCAGGGACTCACAAAAGTATATAAAGGAGTTCCTGCAGTCGCTCAAGTGAATTTAAATATTCCGCAAAACTGTGTTTACGGTTTTCTGGGTCCTAACGGAGCCGGGAAGACCACAACGATGAAAATGATTTTGGGATTGATCCATCCTACTGACGGCTCTGTTGCTGTTTTAGGGACTCCAATGAATCAGAAAAATCGTTTGGAAATACTGCGTTCGGTGGGATCTTTGATCGAGCAGCCAAGTTATTACGGTAATCTGACAGCTGGTGAAAATTTGGATATAATCCGCCGTCTCAAAAATTTACCGAAGTCTTCAATCGTTGAAGCTCTTCACATCGTGAGACTGGACCCTGAATCGAAAAAACTCGTGAAACATTTTTCACTGGGCATGAAGCAGCGTTTAGGTATTGCTGCGGCTTTGCTTGGAAAGCCTGAGGTGCTGCTCCTTGATGAGCCGACGAATGGACTGGATCCGGCAGGAATCCAGGAAATGCGTGATTTGATCCGTGATCTCCCGGGCATGTACGGAATGACAGTACTGGTGTCAAGCCATTTACTTTCTGAGATCGATCAAATGGCTGAGTATGTGGGGATCATCTCTCATGGGGAAATAAAATTTGACGGCAGCTTGGAAAGTCTGCACAGCAGGGCTCGCTCATGGATGAGCATGAGGACGACAGACAATATGCGAGCTTTTGAAATTTTGCGCAACGAATTTAACGGGCCCGGTGATATATCGCAGCGAAACGGAGAAGAAGATCTCATTTTGAACATTGCTGATGATTCCCAGGTCTTGCGAGCATCACATGCCGTTATTACGCGGGGGATTGATGTATTGCGTCTGGAAGAACATCACGAAGATCTTGAATCGATCTTCCTGCAGCTTACAGGAAACAATGCTGGAGTTGGAGCAGCCCTATGAAAAATTTAGTTTCAAATGTTCAGCTTGAATTTTTAAAACTTCGCAGACAGCATATATGGCTTGTCATGATCATCGCTGTTCCGCTTCTGATTAATTTTGCTACGGCAGGAGAGAATTACCTCTCTGAGGGATTTTCCCGCAGTTTTTACGGGGCACCGCTGTATAACGCAGTTCTCATGCCGATTTTATGTGCCACTGTAGTATCGCGTATTTGTGAGAATGAGTATGAGGGGAGCGCGTTCAAGCAGCTGCTTACCGTGCAAAAACCCAGCGAACTTTTTCATGCCAAATTTGTTACAGCAGCTTTGCTTATGGCAGTTCTAGCCTGTGTGGAGCCCCTGACTCTTGCGATTGCAGGGAAAATGTTCCACTATACAGACTCTGCGAGTACATCAGATATTCTTTTCTTTGGATTTTCGCAATATCTTGTGTGCATATTCCTTGTTATTTTGGTCCAAATCATTTCGTTGTACTCGGAGAATCAATTTGTGCCAATGTCTGTTGGTGTTGTGCTGAGTCTGCTTGGACTTTTCTCTATGTTTTTCCCCGTAAACTTTATGCGATTCATTCCAAGCTCGTATTTTGCCTTGTTAAGTTTTGTCGGAATGAATTGGGATAAGGCAGCCGGCACAACTACTTTTTACCGAACCGATTACGCGTGGGGATATGTAATTGCGCTTGTCGTTGTAAGCGCTGTACTTTATGTGATTTCACTTCGTTGGTTTGCCGGGAAGGAGAATTAGATGAGGATATTTGTGAATACTGTTAGAGCAGAATTATTGAAGATGAGCCGTTCTGTAATATGGCTGATACTTCTTGTTATTCCAATGATTACGGCGGTTATGGGGTCTATGAACTATTCCAATAACCTTGGGGTGCTTACACCGGGTTGGAAAAATCTGTGGACACAGCACAGCTTGTTCTTGTGTTATTTCTTCCTCCCCGCGATGGTTGGCATTATCTGCTCATATCTGTGGCATTTCGAGCATCAGCGCAACAACTGGAATATCATGCTGACTCAGCCTGTTTCGATGACTGCTCTTGTGCTTGCAAAGATCTTTGTTGCGTCATTGCTTCTTGGGTTTACGCTATGCGTTGTCAGTGCGCTCTTTGTTATAAGTGGCTTTGTGCTCCATCTTCCGGGAGATTTTCCTGCAGACTTTGGAATATGGATGCTTCGTGGCTGGTTTGCTGGAATTGGAGTGATATCTGTGCAATCGGCGTTTTCGCTGTTCATCCGTAATTTTGCCGGACCAGTTGCACTTTCCATGATTCTTGGAATTGCTGGGCTTGCAATCAATGTTCAGGGCCTTGGACTTTATTTCCCGTTCAGCCTTTTGCAGATCTCGATGAATAGCAACAGTACAAGCGGGCTGGATTCACAAGACTCAATTATCTTTGCTGTTATGACTTTAATTTTTATAGTCGTTCCAGCCTTGCTTTCGATCTGGGCATTAAAACGAAAAGATGTTGATTCAAAATGATCTCGAATGTAGCCTCGTATTTCTACTTCCTTAGATTCTTCAGAAGAAAATTCCAAGCATGATCAAGCCAACAAACCACAAAATAACGCATGCAGCTGCAATGGCATCCCGCCATGTACTGCGCATTGCGTGCCATTTTGTGCGTCCATCGCCGCCTTCGTAGGAGCGGGCTTCTAAAGCAACTCCTACGTTGGTTGCATGGCGGATCGTTCCAGCAAGCACAGGTACAACGAGTGATCCGATTGCTCGTAAACGGTTATAAGCAGATCCGCGTTCAACCTCACCACCACGTGATGCCTGAGCTTTAAGAAGCTGGATACACTCACGAGAAAGAATAGGAACAAATCGCAGCGCAAGTGACATGGTTAACGCAACCTCGTGAACGTGCGCTCCCAACCTACGCAGTGGTGAAAGCAGAGACTCGCATGCATCAGTAATTACAGTTGGCGTAAGTACATTGACCACATCAATGCCAAGAATCATAACGATTGCAAGGCGAGCTGCGTAGAGAACGCCGTCCCACACTCCCACATCAGTAATGCGAACAAAACCAATATGGAAAAGCTCTGACCCTTTTTGGACGAAAAGCACATTGAACAGCGCCATCACAATAAATACTGCAATAAAACCGTGGGCACGCTTGAATAGAGTTTTTGCTGTCAATCCACTTGCCGCCGTGAAAGCGATGATAAGTGCGAGACTTAAGCAAAGTTGAGGTGCATTGGAAATTGCGAAAATGCTTATCATGAGTGCTACTGTGCCGATAGTCAAAACTCGTGGGTCTAGCTTTGCAAATAGGGGAGTAGGAATATGTGCAGGTTGAGAGCTGCCTGTTGAATCAGCTTTCCTACTCCTGCTCTTACTTGAATCGTTAGTTTTGCTCATCTCACCACTCTGAGCATCGGAATCAGTTTTTCCTAGAATAATTGCACGCGTTGCATGGGTAGTGATTCTGTCGAAGGAATGAGTCACCATCACAATGGTGTGGCCTTGAGAATGCAAATAGTCGAGAATATGCATAATGCGATTTTGGGCATCGGAATCAAGGCTTGCAGTAGGTTCATCCACCACAAGAATTTGAGGGTTGAAAGCCAAAACACCTGCAATAGCCACTAACCGCTGTTGCCCGCCAGAAAGTTCCCAAGGAACACGGTCTGCGAGGTTCTCAATACCAAGCATTTTTAACGTTTCTAGCGCCCGCTTGTCAGCTTCATCTGCAGAAAGGCCGAAGTTCTGCGGACCAAAAGCTACATCTTCGCGCACTGTTGTTGCAAAGAGCTGACGTTCAGGGTGCTGCATCACGTAACCGACGCTTTGCCGAATATCCATGTGGTGTGCTTTATCTGTTGACTCTATGCCGTTGATTAAAACTTCACCTGACTGAGGGCGTGTAAGTGCGGTCATAATGGTGGAAAGAGTCGACTTTCCTGTGCCATTTTCGCCTGCGATTGCAACAAATTCACCAGGTGCCACGTTCATGGAGAAATTAGAAAGCACTTGTTTATCAGGAATCCCGCGCTGTTTGTTCTCAAAGGAATAAGAAATATTGCGCAAATCGAGAGCAAGATGAGCAGAGCTGTTAGTGCTTGTTGCAATAGGCTCCTGCGCAAAATGTGAGACGGGAATCCCCGCATTAACTAGATTCTCTCTTGTAATAAGAGTTTGAGTGGCTTGGCTTAGCTCGTCGGAGTGTGACAGCACATACTCAGCTTGAGTACTATCAGCAATAATTACGCCATGCTCCATTTCAATGATTCGCTCTGCCTGAGCAGCCTCAGAAGAAAAGTGGGTGATATGTACAATCGTGGTGCCTTGAGCATGAGCCTGCTCAATAGCTTCCATAATCTGTGAACGGCCTGCAGGGTCAATCATTGAGGTTGGTTCGTCGAGGATCAGCATAGACGGATTCATGGCAAGCGCAGATGCTATGGCTTCGCGCTGTTGCTGGCCGCCTGAAAGACTCAGAGGATCATCTTGTGCATGATTTTGCAAATTGACCTGTGCAAGTGCATTATGAACTCTTTGAGTGATTTTGAAAGGCTCAACGCCAAGATTTTCTGGCCCGAAAGCCACGTCTGATTCAACAATTGTAGTGACTATCTGGTCTTCTGGATTTTGGAAAACGATGCCAATATGTTTGCGAGCTGCGCGATAGGCTTCTGGATTTACACCAGGCTGAGCAGAATCTGATGCGTCGGAATCAGCATTATCAGAAAAAACAGTGTGACCACAAAGATTAACTATGCCCGAATCTGGGCTAACCAATCCTGCAAGTACACGCCCCAGAGTTGATTTACCTGATCCATTGGCGCCCACCAGAGCTACCCATTGCCCTTGAGGAATGTCAAGAGAAATTTCATCTAGTGCACGAGTTTGAGAATCAGCGTAGACGAAAGTTACTGAGCTGAGGTGAGCTACCTTGCGCGAAACTATGTTCATACTAGTGTTGTCTCTTCACCAATAAAGAGACCGGCTTATAAATAAAGAATGTCACAACACAGTGTATTGCGAGCTTCAGCGCATTAAATGGCAGCAAGATTGGAACAATCATTGCAATCACAGCTTGTGTGGTTACGCCTGAATAGAGCGGTGTAATGATGATATTGCCCACAATGGCTACAACGACTGCACAAATTGCGCCGATAATCATTCCGATAGTTGCGTTCTTACGAGTTGGTTGATTCTTGTAAATCAACGCTGCTGGAACGCTCAAGGCCAGCGCGCATGCAACTGACATGATTGCGCCGAAGGGATTAGTGAAGAAGTGAGGAATCCAGCTTAAGACGCTAACTGTTACGGCTGCTGAAGGACCATAAGCGAACCCTGCAATAAGGCAGATAATGCCGCTAGGATCATATTTCAAATATGCGACTCCAGGCATAATGGGAATCTCTACAAAGCTTAGAACCATTGCTAAAGCAACAAAAAGCGCGTAGATTGCGATGCGCTGAGTCGACCAACGCGAATTTACCGTGCCTGTTGTGGAATGTTTATCTGGAGTATTGCGATTATTGTGATCGCTGCGGTTTGCTGAATTTGTGGTATGCGAAGTATTGCTCATGCGAGCGCCTCGTTTCTTCCATCCGGACTATACCGTTGGTTTCGGAATTTCACCGAATCAGCCACTTTCGTGGGTCGCGGACTAAGAAGCTTGGAAAATAGCCTATTTACGACAGAACTTTACCTCAACACCGCCAGTGGGGAATTTCACCCCGCCCTGAAACTTGCACTTTGAGAGTATCACTCCTCAAGGAAGTTTATGCAGCTGATTACTTGAATAACGACAGATTTGGGCAATCGGCATAAAAATCCCCCGATAGTTCAAAGCTATAAGACGAGAACGTTAAAGCTTGAATTGCCGAGGGGAGGCTTTGCTTAGATAACTTATCGAATCTTATTAAATAAGATTTTTAGAGTATGTGCACACGGATTGTGCCATTGATATTCTTAAGTTGCTCAATGGTTGCTTTATCTGGGCGAGCGTCCACATCAAGCACTACATAACCGAGATTACCGAGCGTAGCAAGAGACTGTGCTGCAACGTTAATATTCTGATCGCCCAAAATATTGTTGAGCTTTGCCAGCACACCAGGCAAATTAGTATGCAGGTGAGCAATACGGGTCAATCCATGAGTTGCGTTGATATTTAGCGTTGGCATATTGACCGAAAGAGTGGTGTTGCCGTCAATGGAGTACTCATACAACTTGTGAGAGACGAACTCGCCAATAGCTTCCTGTGCTTCCAATGTAGAGCCGCCAATATGAGGGGTCAAAATCACGTTACCAAATTGAGTTAGCGGAGTCTCAAATGGGTCTCCTACTTTTTTAGGCTCAACTGGGTAAACATCAACTGCAGCACCGCTCAGATGGCCAGCCTTGAGGTGTTCAGCAAGTGCGTCTACATCAGTCACAAATCCACGAGAGAGATTAATAAAAATAGCGTCTTGCTTCATCATGTCGAAATATTGATTTCCAAACAGACCAATGTTTGCTTTGCGACCATCCACATGTATCGTTACAGCATCGGATTGGCGCAGGAGTTCTTCCATTGTGTTGCAACGCTGAGCATTGCCCAAAGCAAGCTTTTCTTCTAGGTCATAGAAAACGACGGACATACCCATGGATTCTGCGAGCACAGAAACTTGAGAACCGATATTCCCGTAGCCGATAATTCCCAAAGTCTTTCCGCGCACTTCGTGAGATTTCTTGGCGGTTTTATCCCACACGCCATTGCGAATTGATAGGGTGTGTTCTGGCACGCGGCGCATCAAAGCAACAATGTCAGAAATAACAAGCTCTACTACGGAACGAGTGTTGGAATATGGAGCGTTGAACACTGCAACGCCGTGAACGGCAGCAGCTGGCAAATCTACTTGATTGGTACCAATCGAGAAGCAGCCAATAGCGTTCAAATCTGGGCAAGCATCTAAAACAGCTGCAGTAACATGAGTTTTAGATCGAATACCGAGAATGCTGACTCCCTCAAGTGCTGAGATGAGTTCTGCTTCATCAAGAGCGCCAGCCTGAGTTTCAACGTCATATCCTTTAGAGCGCAGGTATTCTGCAGCACCAGGATGAATATTCTCTAGTAATAGTGCTTTAGCCATAGTCTACTTATAGCACACCGTACAGCCGTTTAGAGAAATCGTAGGATTTTCCGTTCCTTACAGCGAAATGAGATTATGATCTTGCGTTGTCTGCACAATGATCAGCTTCTGTGTTGGTCGAGTCATTGCAACATACAAGTCTGAAGCAGCAACCTGGCGTGAAGCGGCATTTTGCATAATCAGCCCAGGTTCTGTGAGCACAACGGCATCGTATTCGAGTCCTTTCACCTCACTTGGAGTGCATACGCTTACCTGTGCATCCCAATGCGGTTGAGATGTCAAGCGTATGAATTCCTCTTCGGGCAGCGATGCATCATTGCGCAGTGCAAGACGAAGAGCCTTATCTACAGTGTCTCGCATAGAAGAATCACAGATAATCGTTATCCTTCCGCTGCCATCGCGAGCCACATGGCGGTGAATAGCACTCAGCGCTTCTTCAGTGATGGTTGCGAGTAACCGATCGTTGTCGCACTGCACGCGTTTGACAGCATCTGCAATGTTGCGTACTGCGGAAACGGTGGAAACGTAAAGGTTTTCAGAGTGTGCAAAAGAACTTGCAAGATCTGAAACTGCCTTAGGGTTGCGATAATCTACAGTAAGCTCATTCAAATCCCAGCCGTCGTGACCAAAAATTTTATCGAGACGGCGTTGCCATGAGCGTGCACCGCCGAGAGCAGACGTCTGAGCAACATCACCAACGATAGTAAAAGATCGAGAAGGACAGCGGTGCACAAGCATACGCCAGTCCATTTCAGTGAGTTCTTGTGCCTCATCTACCACAATATGGCCGTACACCCATTCGCGGTCTTGACCTGCACGCTGTGAAAGAGATTCGTCATCGCCACCATTCATGGAATCAAGCAACATATCCGCGCTCACCATGCTAGGATCAACGCCGCTGGATGCTAAAGCATCACGGGCATACTGCTGTTCCCTCTGACGGCTGCGGTTTGCTGAAGCTTGGCGAGCTGCTTCACGTGGGTCTGGGCCGAGCAGTTCCATAGCTTCATCAAGCAGAGGAATGTCGGAAATGGTTATGGGTGCGTTCTTCTCTCGAATAAGCGTATCGATTTCATCATCGGAAAGCCAAGGAGCATAGGAGCGTAGCTTATGAGGCTTTGAGAACATGTCGGAAAGCAGCCATTGCGCGGTCATGGGTAGCCAGGCAGCATTCAGGGTGTATCGCACTTTTTCGCTCATGCGAAGAGTGGCTCGTGCATTATCTATTTCTTGTGGTTCTGGCTCATAATCAAGCTGATTGATGTAGTGGCGAACCATCTGACTGATCATAGATTTTACAAAAGTGACTCTGGCGCTATTATGCGGCTTGCGAGAACGGCGTGCATCAGACTGAGCAAGTTCAATATCTGCTGCAAGCATAGGAACTTTAATACCATTGACGTTGATAACAGGTAGATCGTGGGGAATACGCGCGCGCGCTGCCACAGCATTCGCAATCGCACTGGCCATTCGACGCTGACCTTTTAACGCAGCGGCTCGTGGAGAGTCAATTGCAACGGCGTTGATATTGGGAAGCAGATCTCCAATAGTGCGACTTACCACGCCAGTTTCGCCTAAGGAAGGTAGCACTTGATCAATGTAGTGTAGGAACGCTGGGCTTGGCCCAACCACAAGCACACCCGATCTTTGTAAATTACGTCGATACGTATAGAGTAAATATGCTGCTCTGTGTAATGCAACAGCAGTTTTGCCTGTACCTGGTCCTCCTTGAACCACGAGTGGGCGAGATAGGGGAGCGCGGATAATGCGATCTTGCTCTCCCTGGATAGTGGCAACAATATCGGTCATTTTGCCGGTGCGGCGAGAACTCAAAGATGCCATCAAGGCACCTTCACCTGTTAAAGTTCCTGAATCAGAAGCTTGGCTTACCTGAGAAGAATTAACGTCGAGTATTTCATCTTCAATGCCTACAACGTCTCGAAAGCTCAAAGTGATATGCCTGCGCATAGCAATATTGCCATGGTGGCGAGGAGTGGCTTCGTAGAACGGGCGAGCTGCTTCTGCACGCCAGTCTGTAACGAGTGGTTCATGAGTGCTGCTGGAAAGACCAATACGACCAATATGGTGCTGAACGCCTTCATTGTCGTCAATACGCCCAAAAACAAGACGGTCTTCCACTGCTCGTAGCTGCATCAGGCGGTCTTCGTACATTGTGGCGAAGGAATCACGTTCGGAACGTTGTGTAGGAGAACCATGCGCACCTGCTGCACGTACTGCGTCAAGACGTTCGCGAGTTTGAGCCCGAAGCTCATCTAAACGAGAGTACGCGCGGTCAACCATGCGCTGTTCTTCGCGCACTTGTGCTGAGTAATTCGACACTGAGAATTCCCCTGACATCTGCCAAAAACGGATTAAACAAGGTAGCCCACTTTACTCATGTCGGTCTACAAAAAATATTTTCCTAATTGTTCTATTTTTCTTAATCTTCTTGATTTTTTTGTAATTAGTGGGGGATTTTGGGGATTGATGGGGTAAAGTGGGGAAAGTATTTAATTCAATTGAGATTGAGGAAATGGGGGTGTGATGGCTGTAAACGCTGATGTTTCAACGGATTCATGCGATAATGCGCAAACGGCATCTGCTTCTGATTCCTCGATGAATGCCTTGCCCACGCTTCTTCTAGGCACATACACCCCCAAAATCGATGCCAAGGGACGCATCGCACTCCCTGCTAAATATCGTGGACAACTCGGCAACGGATGTGTGCTGGCTCGCGGTCAAGAGCGCTGCGTTTATGTGCTCCCTATGGAGGAATTTCGCCGTATTGCAGCGCAGATTCAGCACATATCACTAAGTAACAAGGCTGCACGTAACTACCTGCGAGTGTTTCTATCTGGTGCTGTTGATTTGGAACTTGATAAGCAAGGTCGAGTGATGATTCCACAAATGCTTCGAGACTATGCAAATCTCGGCAAAGATGTTGTGGTTATTGGTGTTGGTACACGTGCTGAAATCTGGAATCGCCAAGACTGGGAATCTTACTTAAGCAGTCAGGAAGATGACTACAGCGACATGGCCAGTGACGTACTTCCGGTGGTGGATTTCTGATGACAAATCCCACAGATATTGCAGGCATGAGTATGAATCTGAGCAGTGGTCAACCTGATGCATTTGCTCAGTCGAATAAATCCGTCGATTTATCTGCTATCCATAAGCCAGTTCTGCTTGATGAGTGCGTCGATCTTATTACTGCACATCTTGAAGAAACAGCGCATAATGCTGGGCGTGAATATCCAATCATTGTGGATTGCACTCTTGGCCTAGCTGGGCACACTTCTGCCTTCCTTCAGACTGCTAAGAATGCGCACATTATTGGCATTGACCGAGACGCTCAAGCGTTGGAACTCGCTACCGAGCGCATTACAGAGCTTGGTCTTGCAGATCGGTTTACGCCTGTTCATGCTGCTTTTGATGAGTTTGAGAACGTACTTGAATCGCAGGGTATTTCTACAGTAGATGCAGTCTTTATGGATTTGGGGCTCTCAAGCCTCCAGATTGATGAAGCAGATCGTGGATTTTCATATTCCCATGATGCTCCGCTTGATATGCGCATGGATTCCACGCAGGAACTTACAGCTGAGGCAATTCTTGCGACATATGATATTGAAGATTTAATCCGTATTTTCCGCGAATACGGTGAGGAACGTTTCAGTGTTCCTATTGCAAAACGCATTGTTACAGTGCGTGAATCTGAACCATTGAAAACATCTGCGCAACTTAATCAGCTTGTTGATGCTGTTATTCCCAAATCTCATAGAGCCCCAGGAAATCCAGCAAAACGAGTATTCCAGGCTTTGCGCATAGAGGTCAATGGTGAATTGACAAAGCTTGCTTCTACACTGCCTCAAATTGCTCAGCATATGAGTGTTGGTGGCCGAATTGTTGTGGAGTCTTACCACTCCTTAGAAGACAAGATTACAAAACGCTTTATGTCTCAGGGGCTGACGGTTGATGTTCCGCGTGGTTTGCCAGTCGTTCCTGATGATGCTCAACCGTTCTTCAGCGATATTACGCATGGAGCAATGAAGGCATACAAAAGTGAGATTGAGCAAAATCCGCGATCAGCATCTGTGAGATTAAGAGCAGTAGAAATCAGTCGAGAAATTCCAACCAAGTGGATGAAGACTTTTGAATCTCAAGTTAGTGACCCCTTGGGGCTCTTAGGTAAGAAGAAACTGAGTAGAAAAAGCTCGAAAGCATCACAGTCAGCTAAACGTTTTACGCATGCAGCACACGCAGTGCACTCAAGCAGGAATTTAAGTAGGAACTCAAGTAGGAAGAGGTAGAAAATGGCTAATGAATCACTCGCACGGTCTCGCCGTTCTGCTCGCTCCTCATCATCTGCATCTTCAACATCGGCACGTCGCCGGGAAGTGCGGCGCCCTCAACTCACTGTTGTCTCATCTCAAAAAAAGGCAAATGAATCGTTCGGCACGCGTGCACAGTCGTGGTTTTTGGCTCGCCGGGCACCACTCATCTATGTTATTGCAGCGGTTACAGTATTGTTTGCCAGTTTGATGGGCACATTAGTGCTACGCACTATGATGGTTGAAAATTCCTTTGCCATTAGTAACACACAGTCAAATATCACAAAGCTCACGCAAGATGTAGAAGCACAAAAAACGAAGCTAGAAAAGCTTGAAGCCTCGTTACCTCAGAAAGCTGAGAAACTTGGAATGACTGCTTCTACGGATTCGTTGACGGTAGATATGAACGGCACCGGAGAGTAGCCTAATTTTTCGATGAGTCGGTTACGTCGCTTAAGAAACTACGGTTCAACTTTTAGAAGACGATCTCTAGTTATTCTCCTAGTGGTCGCTCTTCTGGCTTGCGTGTGCATTGTTCGGTTAGCGTATGTTCAGCTGTATAAGGGTGAGTATTATTCCAGTCAAGCTACGTCAGCACGCCTTTATACGCGCACAACTCAGGCTATTCGTGGTGAAATAACAGATGATTCTGGAGAAGTTTTAGCCCAGAGCGTTCAGCGTTACACCATATATGTAGACCAGAATGGTGCGCGCAATTTCACGCCTATTAAATGCACAGGTACTAATTCTTCAACCTGCCATTCCATTAACGGTAAGAATGTGACTGGAAAAGGCCCGGCAGCAGTAGCAAAAATGTTAGCTCCATTGCTGAAAATGGACGTCAATGAGCTTGGTGCTGAACTCTCTGGCGATAACTCGTATGTGGTAGTCAAAAAGAACGTAAAACCAGCTGTTAAGCGAAAAATTGATGCTCTCAATCTATCTGGTGTAGTGGGATCAGAACTCACGATTAAGCGTATATATCCAAACCCAACATTGCTTGGCACGGTACTCGGCGGCACGAATGATGAAGGCACCGGCTCGGCTGGAATTGAGTCCATGCAAGATAAGTCTTTGAAAGGGATTTCTGGAAAAGAAACATATCAGAAGGGAAATCTTGGCCAGAAAATTCCGGGAACAGAAGAGACATCGGTGGCATCAAAGAACGGCGGAACCACAACTCTTACTATTAATAGCGATGTGCAATGGTACGTGGACAAAATGCTCAAGGAGGGGCAAGAAGAACAAAATGCTGACTGGGGAATTGCCGTTGTGCAAGAGGTTTCAACAGGAAAAATTATTGCGATTGCTGATACAGACCAATATGCAGCAGGAACAACGGATGCCGTTACTCACACATCGCGAGCAATAACAACCACATTTGAGCCAGGGTCTACAGGTAAGCTCATTACAGCATCCGGACTTATTCAAACGGGGCTGCACACGGGAAGTGATAAGTTTAGCGTTCCATACTCGATTACGATTGATGGTCAGACTTATCACGATTCTCATGAGCACTCTACAGAGCGCCTTACTTTAGCGGGTATTATGAAGGAATCCTCAAATGTTGGGACTATTTTGGCCTCCACAAACTACACATTGGCAGACCGACTCAAATACATCAAGAAATTTGGTATCGGTTCTAGCACAGGCCTGAATTTCCCTGGTGAATCAGTTGGTATTGTAGCCTCAAAAACGAGTGATTGGGATGCGCGCACGCAGAATACTGTGCTTTTTGGGCAGGGATACACGGCTTCGGCTCTTCAGATGACGAATGTCGTAGTAACCATTGCTAACGGAGGTGTGCGCATGGGGCAGAGCATTATTGCTTCTTCCACTGATGCCAATGGCAAAGACACCACGCCAACACCTAATAAATCAGTGCGCGTAATCGATAAGAGTACGGCCGCTGACATGATGGACATGATGGAATCGATGGCTGATGAATACAGCAAATACGTGGGTGTTAACGGGTATCGTGTTGCTGGTAAGTCTGGTACTGCAGAAACCGCAGACTCCTCGGGAAATCTTACGGAAATTACGGCAGACTTTATTGGGGTCTATCCGGCAGATAACCCTAAATATGTAGTTACAGTAGTTTTGCGCAATCCTGACGACACTTATGGTGGAATCACTGCCGGTCCAATTGTGGGCAAAATTGGTGAATTCCTTATGCAAAAGTATCAGGTTGCAACATCTTCTGCCCGCACAAGTGCTATTAGTACAACATGGTGAGATACTGAGATAGATATGGAATCATCTGAATACAAGCGTGTGCAAGCATTGTGAGAAGTACTATGAGTAGCACTGTGAGTAGAACCGTGAGAACACGCAGGGGAGAGGTGAACGCATGAGCGCATTAAGCGAAGCCAGTGATGAGCACATCACGCTGGGTGATTTGCGCGAACGTTATGGCCTGAAGGGCTTTCAAAGCCATGTTGACCCAGTTACGATTACTTCTGTTGCGAATACTGTAGAAGAGGTAACTCCTGGCGCTTTATTCCTTCTAGATTATGATTCAGCTACAGTAAATTACGGTGATGCATTTTCTCTGATTAATCAAGCTTCACTCCACGGCGCCTATGCAGCCGTAATCTCTATGCACGATTCTACTCAGCTTCGTAACGACCAAGCTAGCGGTGGTCAAGCTAGTGCTGTCCAATCTAGTGTTGATCAGACAAGTGATGACCGTATTCTTATGCAATGCGATATCCCGGTTTTTACTGCGGACTTGTCTAAAGAAGATATTGGACATATTTCTGCGGATTTGGCTGGTCAGCCTTCTGATTCTTTAGCTATTTTTGCTGTATGTGGTGTGCACGCGCAGAAGTCTGTAGAAGTTCTAGGCCAACTGCTTCATATGCTGGGAAATCCAGTGGGAATTATTTCCTTTGCAGGTTCACGGTCAGTAGACCAGCCTATTGAGATTTCTTACCCACTCAATGCCATTGATGTGCAGAAACTTTTAGCAGGAATGCTTGAAGATGGTGCTACTTCGGTTGTTTTAAGTATTGATGATGAGACTTTTGATGAGAGCTCGTTAACTTCAATCTCTATTGATGTGCTTGGCTTAGTTTCTGAAAAGCTCAGCAAGGGAAATAATTATGAGATTGATGAGCGTGCAGATACATTAACGAGCTATTTAGGTAACCGCGCGAAGATCCAACGTATTTTGAAGAAATACGGAACTGCAGTGGACAACAATACTCATTACACGGAAGTAACTGAGGAGTCTCGGCAGATTGTGGAATCTGATTTAGAAAATCTTGAATCTATGGGCGAGTCCATTCACGGCAGTGCTGCCACAGAGTATGACGTGGATACCGTGGCTATCTGCGTTGCTATGGTTATGCAAGCCGGCGTGAAGAAAAATAGCATTAAGAGTGCGCTGCGTCTTTCACAAGAGCTCACTGCAAGGGAGTTGAAATGATAGCAATGTCAATAGCGGAGGTAGTCCGCCAAGTTTCTGGCAGACTTTACTGTGATGGTGAGTTTATAGAAGACGTTGAATCCGTTAATAGTGCCGATATCACAGGTGTGGTAACCGACTCTCGTCAAGTAACAGATGGCATTCTTTTCGTTGCAATTGCAGGTGAACGAGTGGACGGGCATTCCTACGTTTCGGCGGTTGCTGATTCTGGTGCAGTCGCAGCACTTGTTGAGCATCCAGTTGAGAACGCGGCAGTTGCTCAAATCGTCGTTGAAAACACTGTAAAAGCTCTTGGACTTGTGGCAGCCCTCAATATTCAGAAGCGTAAAGCCCTGATTTCTACTGGTCGTTCTCCATTCACCATTGTGGGAATTACAGGTTCTGTGGGCAAGACCACTACAAAAGATTTGGTTAAGACTCTGTTGAGCACACAAGGTAAGACTGTCGCTCCACAAGGTTCATTCAATAATGATATTGGGCTACCGCTTACAGCTCTTCAAGTTGAGAAATCAACGCGATTCCTTGTTGCTGAAATGGGTGCTTCAGCAATTGGAGAGATTAAGTATCTTACTTCTATTGCTCCACCTGATGTTTCTGTTGTACTTAAGGTGGGTGTGGCACATCTTGGGGGCTTTGGGTCTGTTGACAATATTCGCACAGCCAAATCGGAGATTGTTCAGGCTCTCAAGCCCGGTGGCATTGCAATCTTGAATGCTGATGATGCGAACGTGCGTCAGATGGCTGCAGTAACTTCCGCTCAGTATGTTATTTGGTTTAGCTCTCACCCTGAGGCCGAGGTGAAAGCAGAACTTCCTGAGTTGCGCAAGGGTGTGCAATCGGTGCTTATTTATGCGGATGAAATTAGTGTGAACAGTCATGACTGTGCACGATTCACTCTGCATCTTCCCTATGTTCCCCAGTTTGCTATTCAGCTGCAGATTCCGGGCGAACACAACGTTATGAATGCTTTAGCTGCTGCAGCTGTAGCATATACGCTTGATGTTCCAGAACATATTATTGGGCAAGGATTGGCTTTCCAACGTCAAATTAGCGCGCACCGAATGGCAATCAGCCGCGTGCACCATGGTGAACATGCTAACTTCACTGTGATTGATGACTCTTTCAACGCAAACCCCGATTCCATGTGTGCGGGGCTCAATGGGTTAGCTCATTGGAATACAGATTTTGAAGGCAATGCAGGCAAAAGCGTATATCGAGTAGCAGTTCTTGGTGCAATGCTTGAACTCGGCTCAGATGAAGAGCGAGCACACAAAGAAATCGGTGCTTACGCAGCTGCAATCGCTGATGAAATTATTAGCGTTGGAAGTTCCACAAACCAGAATTTGCAGCGTCTTGCGCAGTGCCTGAGCGATGGGGCAGATAGTGCCAATGATGCCAGAGAGACTGATGAGGCAGATGTCGCAGATGGTACAGACAAAACGCAGACGGGTAGCAACTCTGATTCACATGAATCCAGCGCTCGTGTGCATACGGTTTCTGATACGCGTGAAGCAGAAGCAATTGTTGATGATATTGCAGCCCGTCATAAAAACACGGTTGTTCTTCTCAAAGGATCTCACGCTTCTGGCTTGAGCACATTAGCAACACATTGGACTCCGACGAAAACTACTGGCGATTCTCAAGGAAGTGTTCAAGAATGATTTCCGTCATCATCGGTTTTATTGTCGCGCTGCTCGTATCTTTTATTGGAACGCCGATTCTTATTCGCGTTGTCGATAAACTCCATTATGGTCAGTTCATTCGCCAAGACGGTCCTCAATCGCACTTGACGAAACGTGGCACTCCAACCATGGGCGGAGTTGTCATCATACTTTCAATTTTCTTAGGGTGGTTAACGAGCGCACTCTACCGTTTTATTCGTTTCGGCACTCCTTTTTCACGTGCTGCAATTCTAGTGCTCTTCGCCATGATTTCCATGGGAGTGCTCGGCTTCATCGATGACTTCTCCAAAGTGGCTAAAAAGCAGAATGAGGGTTTGACCGTCGGCGGAAAGCTCGTTGGTCAGGTGTTCTTTGCTTCTATGTACGCGTTCCTTTCCCTTGTGCTTCCTGCTCGAAACGGTCTTCAGATTGCTCATGCAGGTATAAGTGGGATAGGCGATTACATCTTTGATTTCAATATTTTAGGAAGAATTTTGGCGTCCATACTCTTTATCCTATGGGTCAACTTTCTCATTATTGCTTGGACTAATGCGGTTAACCTCACCGACGGTTTGGATGGCTTAGCTACAGGCAGTTCCATGATCAGTTTCGTCGGCTTCACACTGATTGCCTTGTGGGAGGCATACCATATTCGCGGAATTGCGCACGAAGGCTTTACCTACGACGTATCCGACCCGCTTGATTTAGCCATTATCGCAGTGTGCGCGGTGGCTGCTTGCTTCGGCTTTTTGTGGTACAACACGAATCCAGCAAAAATCTTTATGGGCGACACAGGCTCATTAGCTCTTGGTGGTTTATTTGCAGCGCTTTCTATCGCAACGCACACGGAAATTCTCTCCGTCATTCTTGGAGCACTCTTTGTGGTTGAGGCAATGTCGGATATTATTCAGGTGAGTCACTTCAAACGAACAGGCAAACGAGTATTTAAGATGGCTCCAATTCATCATCATTTTGAATTAATGGGATGGCCTGAAACGCAGGTTGTTGTGCGATTTTGGATGATGGAATTGATGTGTGTGCTATTCGCTCTCATCATTTTCTATGGCTCATGGATTGGTCTTTCTGGTCTTTCATAAATTTATAAGTTTTAATACGAAGTTTTTTTTAAGGAGTATCTTATGCCTTCCAGCACATTAACGAATATGGTACTTGATGGAACTACAATGATTGCTGGTCTGGGTGTGTCTGGAATGAGTGCACAAAAAGTGCTCACTGATGCTGGGTATTCTGTAGTGACGGTTGATGACAAAAAGCCTGCAGATTACACATTCGCTGATGTGCTTGCTCCTAATTTTGACTTTTCTGCAATTGATTATGTGGTGACTTCTCCGGGCTTTGCACCAGCTTCGCCATTTTTAACTGCTGTTGCTGAGCATAATATCGAGATTCTAAGTGAGGTTGAGCTTGCATGGAGGATGCGCGTTAATCGAGCAGAGAGTAGCGAATTGCAGCAGTCTCATAAAGCACAGTGGATTGGCATAACTGGTACGAATGGCAAGACCTCCACTACTGAAATGACCTCCACAATTCTCCGCTCTGCTGGCTTTGAAGCTCCAGCTGTGGGTAATATTGGCGATCCAGTCTCAGCTGCTGCTGTGGATTCGAAAAATGATGTGCTCGTTGTAGAGCTGAGCTCTTTCCAATTGCACTATACGGATTCATTGGAATTAGATTGTGCTGCTATCACAAATTTGGCTGATGACCATTTAGATTGGCATGGTGGATTTGATAACTACGCTTCCGATAAAGCAAAGGTGTATAACGGCGTTAAAAAGGCACTCGTGTATAACGCCGATGACGTCAACGTTACTGAGAGAGCTCTTGCTGCTCAGCCAGCTGAGGGATGCATTCGAGTCGGGTTTACGCTGAATGAACCACAACGTGGTCAAATCGGCGTCAGTGACGGCTGGATTGTTGATAATTCTGATTTGAACGCAGGTCGAATTGTGCCTGTACAAGAGCTGACATATCTGTGTGAGCCAGATGGTTCTATTTATCCGCACTTACTTGCTGACGCTTTGTGCGCATTGGCTTTGACGCTCGGATTAGGTGTTGATGCTCATACTGCAGCTGAAGGGTTGAAAACATTCGCTCCCGGTGGGCATCGCATTCAGGAAGTAGCGCGTTTAGCAACTCCTGAAGGCCCTATTCGTTTTATTGATGATTCCAAGGCTACCAATGCTCATGCTGCCGCGGCTTCATTGTCTAGTTTTGCAGATAATAGTGTGGTTTGGATTGCAGGCGGCCTTGCAAAAGGTGCTCATTTTGGTCAACTTGTTCGTAATCAGAAGCATAAGATTAAAGCCGCAGTTATCATTGGAAAAGACCAGTCTGAAATGCTCAGTGCTCTTGATTCTGAGGCTCCCGAAATGGATCGAGTTGTGATTGATCCTGCGGATAATGATTCTGTAATGCGCCGTGCTGTTGATGCTGCTGCCGATTTTGCGCAAGGCAATGATGTTGTTCTCATGGCGCCTGCATGTGCCTCAATGGATCAATTCGTGTCTTATGCGGATCGCGGAAATCAATTTGCTGAGCAGTCGCAGCGTCTGGTCAATGAGCGTTTAAGCTTTAACAGGGATTCTGATTCTGATTCTGATTCAAATTCTGATAATCACGCGCGGTAAGCGTAGGTGATGCATGGCTCAAGGACGGAATCAGCGAAACTCACAGAATTCGCACGAATCGCAGAACTCACAGCATAAAAACCACTCAATGTGGGAGAAAATGATTAGTCCCACTGTGGACTCGGAAACTGACACTTTCGTAGCTGTCCCTCGCACGCAACACAATCGCCAAGCCCAGGGACTCAAAGGTGTAGAAGGGCGCAAACCTTCAAATTCAACGGGAATTAAGGCTTCTATTCAGTCTAACTTTATTCCTTATGGAACAACTTCGGACGAGATTCATGTAACCGATATGGCGATTGCGCTTGTCACAAACGGTTCAGACATTAAAGATGTGCGCGTTAAGAAAAAAGCAGATTACTCAGGAATTCGCGCCGTTTTTAATCCGATTTATTGTTTCTACGTTCTGATTGCAAGCGTGGCTTTGCTAACCTTGATTGGCATCATTATGGTGTTCTCTAGCTCGACGGTAACGAATACTGCAAGCGGCCTATCGTTATGGAAGGCATTGGGGAAGCAACTAATTTTTGCGGTTGTAGGTTTAGCAGCAGGATTTGCCTTAATGCATTTACCAACGAAGTGGGTGCATAGGTTTAGCTTTTTCTTGATGCTTTTCGCCATTGGTCTGCAAGCACTCACTATGACATCTCTCGGTGTTGCTACAAATGGCAATACCGGTTGGATTGCTGTTGGTTCAATCACCGTGCAGCCTGCAGAATTGCTTAAACTCGCATTATGTATTTGGATGCCTAGGGCTGTTCACGTGTCGTACAACGCTTACAAGAAAACTCGCCAAACACTGCGCGATCTTGTTAGAACATATGCTTTTCCGGTGGGAGGATTCCTCGTTGGCCTTATTGCCGTTCTCGCTGGTAAAGATTTAGGAACTGCATCTATTATTGCTTTGATTGGGGCAGCTGCGCTTTTTGTTGGTGGTTTTCCATTGCGACCGTTCTTTGCTGCTATAGGCATAGGTGTTGTGGCTATTTTGGCTATTTTTGTGTCTGGCAATTCCAATCGACTTACTCGAATTACCGCAACCTATGGCGGATGCTCTGCTGATGCCACGAATGCAACGTGCTACCAGTCCATTCATGGCTTATACGCGTTAGGAACAGGCGGCCTTTTTGGGGTTGGCCTAGGTAATTCCCGTGAGAAATGGAATTACCTTCCAGAAGCTCATAATGATTTTATTTTCGCAGTGTTGGGTGAAGAACTGGGCTTTGTTGGTTGCATTGCTGTGATTTTGCTTTTCCTCGTGCTTGCATGGTCTCTTATCAACATCGCTTTGCGCCACAATGATGCGTATGCCCAGACTGTGATGATGTGTGTGACGGTGTGGATTATGGTTCAAGCATTCGTCAATATTTCAGTTGTTATCGGAATACTCCCCGTAATTGGTTTGCCACTACCGTTTATCTCATCTGGCGGTAGCTCACTGATTTGTTGTTTAGCTGCTGTTGGAGCATGCATTGGCATGGCTCGTGGTCAAAAAGAAATTGCAGCAGCATTGTCTCGCGCATAATTCTTCAGTAAAGAAAACAGTTACATGCTTGTGGCTAGACTTAAGCCTATGAGCGAATCCCAGAATATTCATGTTGTTTTAGCTGGTGGTGGCACAGCGGGGCATGTTAACCCGCTTTTAAGCATTGCGAAGCAGATTCAAAAACTTGAGCCAACAGCCTCTATAAGCGTGATTGGAACAGAGGTGGGTTTAGAGGCTCGTCTTGTTCCTCAAGCTGGATTTGAGATGGACACGATTGAGAAGGTTCCTTTCCCTCGCACAGTTAATGCTGATTTATTTACTTTCCCCGTGCGTTGGACTGCCCAGCGTAGAACGGTGCGCGAGATTTTGAAGAAGCGTCAGGCAGACGTTGTTGTGGGTGTGGGCGGCTACGCTGCAGCCCCGGCATATTCGGAAGCTCACAAGGCTGGTATTCCACTGGCTATTCATGAACAGAATGCAAGCGCTGGCATGGCCAATAAAATGGGGGCACGCTATGCTGATTACGTTGGCGCAGTGTATGACAATACTGGTCTCGCTGTTGGCAAAAACGGTGTAATCGAACGTATCGGATTGCCATTGCGTGACGCGATTTCTAATATGGCTTCAGCGCTTGAACATAATCCTCAAGAAACTAAGCATAAAGCGGCTTTGCGTTTAGGACTTGATCCTTCTCGTCCGATTATTCTCATAACAGGCGGTTCTCTTGGAGCAGAATCAGTCAATATTGCTATGAGCAACGCTGCTGAAGCTTTGCTAAAACATGCTCAGGTTGTGCATTTAACCGGCAAAGGTAAAAGTCAACAAGTGCGTACAATGGTGGCTGCTGCTGTAGGTGCACAGCACATAGCTGATCTTAAGGTGTGCGAAACTGACGAGGAAGCTGTCGACTTTATTGCTCCTTTGCCAGGCACTGCTGACTATCATATTTCTGAGTATTTAGAACATATGGAGCTTGCAATGGCTGCTGCTGATGTAGTCGTATGCCGCTCTGGTGCCGGTACCGTTGCTGAAATTTCTGCGCTTGGTGTTCCCGCAATATACGTTCCTCTCGCAATTGGTAATGGGGAGCAGCGTTTCAACGCAATTCCAGTGGTTGATGCAGGAGGCGCATTGATGGTTGATAATTCAGATTTCACCTCTGATTGGGTAACTCGTCACATCCCTCAAATCCTTTCTGATGCTGACGGTCTTGAAAAAATGCGTAAAATGGCATGGAATTATGGTATTCGTGATGCCGCAACTGTGATGGCACAGCGCGTATTAGAGCTTGCGCGCCGCTGAATTAAGCTTCATGAAGTAGCCTCTTCAAAGAAGGAGTTTATTGTGTTAGATCCAACTGTGTCTGGTTTTGCTGGAAGGCTCGCGGAGTTTGAAGAGCTCAAAGAGTCTGAAGAGTCCGAGAAGTCTAAAACATTGTCTGACTTCCTTGGCACTACGCATTTCATTGGTATCGGTGGCGCTGGCATGAGTGTGCTTGCTGAAATGCTGATAGGCAATGGGGTGAAAGTATCTGGTTCAGACCGTGAAGCTAATGAAAAAACTGCTCGCCTCCAAGCTCTCGGGGCAAAAGTATTTATTGGCCAGCAGGAGAGCAACGTCGCTGGAGCTCAAACTGTTGTGTGGTCGAGTGCAATTAAAGATGACAATCCTGAAATTATTGCTGCACGCAGGCAGGAAAGCACTCTGGCACATCGTAGCGATATTTTAGCGTTACTACTTTCTCAAAAACAGTCTGTAACTGTTGCAGGTGCTCATGGAAAGACTTCCACAAGTGCAATGATTGCACAAATTCTTGTGAGTGCAGGTAAAGGTTCTCTTGCAGACCCCAGCTACGCCATTGGCGGTTCGATTTGTACTGCCGAAGGCACGGTTGATGGAGGGCACTATGGCACTGGTTCTGTCATGGTCGCTGAAGCTGATGAGTCTGATGGAAGCTTTGAAAAGTACCATCCAAGTATTGCTGTGATTACCAATGTTGAGCCCGATCACCTCGATCACTATGGGAACGCCACAGCCTTCTCTCAAGCATTTGTCGATCACGCACATCATGCAACTGATCATGTGGTTATCTGTGCTGACGATAAGGGAGCTTTAGAGGTTCTGCGCTCGCTTTCACCACAGGCTGGGAAAAATGCGGTTGCGTATTCCACTCAAGATGCTGCTTCATTAGGAAATCTGAATGGTGCTACTTTAGTTCAGATTCGTGAAACCCAAACTGATAACTTTGCTCAAGATGCAGAAAAGCAAGATGAAGAAAGCGCAGAACAGTTTACTTTGAGTATTCCTTCTGAACTGTTGGGGACTGACACTGCAAATCTTGAAATTCCCGTGCATTTACGCGTGCCAGGAATTCACAATGCGCGAAATGCTGCCGCCGCAATCATGAGTGCAATTTTACTTGGGATGGATGCGCATGAAGCATGCGAAGCAGTGTTTGAATTCCGCGGTGCTGCCCGCCGATTCGAAACACGTGCAATCGTTAAAAATGTTCAGATTATTGACGACTACGCCCATCATCCAACAGAGATTGCAGCATTGTTAACAGCTGCTCGCCGTCGTTTCCCGAACTCGACGATTCGTGTTCTATTCCAACCACATTTATTCTCGCGAACATATTTCTTTGCTTCTCAATTTGCTCAAGCGCTCGTACTTGCGGATAACGTGACAGTAACGGGAATTTATCCTGCACGCGAAAAACAAGAAGACTGGCCACAAGTCTCGCCTAACACAATTGTTGCTGCTTTTACCGGTAATTCCAAGAAAGCAAATACTAGTACAAATACTGCTGATACTAACTACGCTAAAAACTCTAAAAATGCTTCGGGTAGTTGTATTATGCGCAGCATAGCTGATATGGAAGAGGCTGCTCGCACAATCGCTCGTGAAGCCCAGCCTGGAGACGTGATTTTTACTGTTGGTGCTGGATCGATTACGAGTATGGCGAATGTTATTGCTCAAGAGCTTGAGTTGAAGGATCCAACCGCATAATGGTGCGCAGTGTCCGTTCAACGCGGAGTTCACAGAATCAGCCGTCTAGCTCCTCAGATAAGCCTGCGTCCCGAATTTCGAGGTCTACGGCTTCGTCATCGTTGCATTCGCCTTCCACTAAGCGGTCGGCATCATCTCGAAATGTGGCATCATCACGGAACACGAAAAGCGGGTTTGTTGATGCTCGTAGTCTTGATTCTTCACAAACTGTTGCAGAGGTTCTTGACGCCACGGTTAACTCGGATTCTGGCTTATTCACGCGCCCCAAAGTTGTTGATTTTCAACAGCGTCGAAAGGAAAAAGCCCGAGCTGCTCGCCAAGCAGTAATCATGCGTGTGGCAAGTATTGTGCTGGTAATTGTATTGGTAGTAGCTGCAGCATATGCAGCGTTTTTCTCTCCATTGTTTGAATTAGAGACCGCACAAATTACAGTATCTGGTGTAAATAGTTGGGTTTCTACAAGCAGTATTAAAGATATCGCTGCTAAACAAAGTGGAAAATCGTTGCTTCTTGTATCTGACGCCGCTTTGGAAACTCAAATAGAAGATATTCCAGGAGTAAGTAAAGCAACTCTCAATAAGAAATTTCCCCATGCTTTGGCAATCACAGTGAAGACAACTGACCCAGCAGCAATTCTGGTGGCAACAGACGGTACACAAGTGGCTGTTGACAAAAACGGTGAAACCATCACAAAAACGGTGACAAATTCTGACGGAATTCCCAATATTTCTGTAGAAGACGTTGATAAAGCACTAGAAAATCATGCTGTTCAGCAAGCGCTAAAGGTTTTGTCTGCATTATCAGCAGAAACACGTGCCACAATCACTTCGGTTACCGCAAAGACTCAAGATTCAATAACGACTGTGATGAACACGGGGTACACCATAATTTGGGGGGATGCAAGCCGTATGAAATTCAAAATTGCAGTGTCTGAGAAGACTATTGAGACTCTACAAAGCAGCGGTGAAACCTATAAGACTGTTGATGTTTCTGCTCCAAGCAGGCCAATCGTAAAGTAGCCTGCTAAGTATAACTGCCGAGTATAAGGAATTTGTGTGAATCCTGCGCGTTCACTTTATAATTCCTCTGCGTATCAATAAAATGGAAGTTCTGGTTATATTTTATGCCTAAAACACGATATGGCAGATGGAGCTAAAGATTTATGAGTGACGTGGTGATTGTGAGCGTGGCTCGTACTCCCGTTGGTCGTCTTGGTGGTGCTCTTTCTAGTTTTTCTTCTGTTGAGCTTGGTGTTTTTGCAGCTCGTGCGGCTATTGAGCGCAGTGGTATTCCTGCGCAAGAAATCGATCAGGCTATCTTTGGTAATGTTCTGCAAGCAAATGGCGGGCAGAATGTTGCTCGCCAGATTGCCCTAAAATCTGGAATGAGTGAGCGAAGCACAGCTATGACCGTTAATGAAGTATGCGGTTCTGGCTTGAAGGCTGTGCGTTTGGGGCAGGCTGCAATTCTTTTAGGCGATGCCGATGTCGTGGTTGTTGGCGGCACGGAGAGTATGAGTCAAGCTCCTTATTATGCTCCACATATGCGCTTTGGCAACAAGTTTGGCAATGTTGAATTTGTTGATGGCATGTATCGCGATGGACTTTCTGACGCTTTCACTGGCGAGCCAATGGGCATCACTGCTGAGAATGTGGCTGACTGTTTTAACGTGACGCGTGAACAGCAAGATGAGTTTGCGCTTGAATCTCACCGTCGAGCTGTTCATGCCCGCGCTAATGGTGCTTTCGATAGTGAAATTGTGCCTATTAGCGTGCAAACTCGTTCGGGACTAGTGACTATTACCGAAGATGAGGGGCCGCGAGCAGATACTAGTCTTGAAAAACTTGCACATTTGAAGCCTTCTTTTAAAGAAGATGGCTCAGTAACTGCCGGCAACTCTAGTCCGATCAATGATGGTGCAGCAGCTCTTGTGCTCATGCGTAAATCTTTGGCAGAAGAGCGCGGTATAAATTACGTTGCTGAGATCGTCGGCTTTAAGGAGCAAGGAATTTCCCCAGATTTTATGGGATACGCTCCAAAGCGCGTGATTGAAAGTATGCTAGCTGCCACTGAAATTTCGATGGATGATATTGATCTCTTTGAGGTTAATGAGGCTTTTGCTGCTCAGACTATAGCTGTGGTAAATCAGCTTGAAATCCCTTCAAATAAACTCAACATATATGGAGGCGCAATTGCTCTTGGACACCCGCTTGGAGCTTCTGGAGCGCGCGTTCTTACAACTCTCGTTCATGCGTTGAAACGTGAACAGAAGACTAATGGCGTTGCGGCCTTGTGCATTGGCGGCGGTATAGGTATTGCTATGCAGATTAAAGCTCACTAGATTGCCATTATTGTGATTAGTTAAATAGTTAAAAGAGCCTAGTCGAGATAGGTTGGCAAGGGAGAAAATGCTATGACTTGTAAGTTTTATCAGATGTCTCCTGAAACGCGCATTATTTTCTTGCAAGATCAAGGTCTTATCGATGTAGAAACTGCCCAATCTTTGCGGTTGAGTCTTTCCAGTTCTGCTTTACCTGTTGACATAGCTGATTCACTGATTGAAAACCAGATTGGTCAATTTGCTCTTCCCCTAGGGTTAGTACGTAATTTATCTGTTAACGGAAAGAAATATCAGGTTCCGCTGGCTGTTGAAGAACCATCCGTTGTTGCTGCAGCAAATAATGGAGCGCGTATTGCGAATATGAGTGGGGGAGTTACTGCTTCAAGCATGCCGCATCGAGTTAAGGCTGAGATTATTTTTCGTGATATTGCAAGCGACGGCGCGAATAGCAACCCCGGTGCGGCGAGTAGCAGTGATTATGGTGAAGTTATGAATTTGGATTCTGCTATCCGCACCCTTGCTGAGCATATGGACGATATTTACACAATTGCTGAAAAATCGCATCCCTCAATTGTGAAGCGTGGGGGCGGTCTGCGCGATGTTACCTTCGAACCGATTGGTGACTTTCTTAAAATTGTGCTGAGCATCGATCCACAAGCTGCGATGGGTGCAAATATTGTCAATACAATTGCTGAAGCAGTTGCAGGTGCTATTAGCGAATGGTTGGATGCAACACCGCTGGTGGCAATTTTGACCAATGCGAGTGAGTCACTCACTGTTGCACAAGTTTCGCTTGATGTCTCAACACTTGCTACTTCAACTTTTACAGGTATTGAAATTGCGCAAAGAATTGCAGCTCTCAGTGACTTAGCATGTGTAGATGTGGATCGTGCAGTTACACATAATAAAGGCATCATGAATGGGATTGCTTCCGCTGTTTTAGCTTCAGGCAACGATGCCCGCGCGGTAGAAGCAGGAGTCCATGCTTTTGCATCGCAAACTGGGCAGTATATGCCTCTTTCGAGATGGCGTGTAGATAGAAAGAAAAATACGCTTGAGGGGCGTATTGAGTTGCCTTTGCAGGTAGGAGTTATGGGTGGTGCAATGAGTTCGCTTCCAATGGCTCGCGTAGTTTCTCGTATTGGTGAGTATGGCGTTGAGAGCACAGATACTCTGCGTAATGTGTTGGCTTCTCTTGGGCTTGTTCAGAACCTTGCAGCACTGCGAGCTCTTGCCGGGCCTGGAATTCAAGCGGGACATATGAAGCTTCACGCTCGTTCACTTGCTATTTCTGCAGGAGCGCATGGTGAAGAAATAGCCCAAGTTGCACAGGCTTTGAGTAAGCTTGACAAGAACCTTGAGAATGCTCAGCGTGAATTAGATAGAATTCGTACAGAACACGAATAATTTTGAATCTGGGGAGATTACCCACGTGGAAAATAAAGTTATTGGTATAGATTCTTTTGGTCTCTACACTCCTAATTTTTATATTGATTTACGAGATCTTGCACAGTATCGCGGAGTAGACCCAGATAAATACACTGTTGGTATTGGTCAAGATGAGCAGGCGGTTGCGCCGTCCAGCCAAGATATTGTGACGATGGGTGCAGCGGCAGCACGAGAAGCCCTCGATGGTTTTACACCAGAGGAATTAGACGCAATTGGTCTGCTGATTGTGGGCACAGAAACAGGAATTGATGCGAGTAAGGCGAGTGCTGTTTATATTCATCATTTGCTTGGGCTTTCACCGTGGGTACGCAGCATAGAAATCAAAGAAGCGTGCTTTGGCGGTACAGCAGGCGTTCTTATGGCACGTGATTATGTGGCAGCACATCCAGGAAAGTCTGCTCTCGTTATTGCTTCCGATATTGCTCGGTATGGCCTTGAAACTAGTGGAGAAGTGACGCAGGGAGCTGGGTCAGTTGCAATGGTGGTTGCTGAGAATCCTCGCATTATGCGTCTCAATAATGATGGTGTTGCGATGTCTGCTGATGCTCAGGATTTTTGGCGCCCGGTTTACCAAGACTATGCACTCGCTCGTGGTAAGTTCTCTACTGAACTTTATATTCGGTTCTTTGAAGAAATTTGGGATCGCTATTCTCAAGAAACTGTACAAACACTCGATAACTTCGACGCACTCTGCTTCCATCTGCCGTACAGCAAGATGGGGTCAAAAGCATTTGCAACAATTTTGCCGACTGTTTCGCAAGACAGGCGAGATCAGTTTAACGATCGGTATCGCTACAGCACTTTGTATGGCCGCCGAATTGGCAATATTTACACTGGGTCGTTGTGGTTGAGTGTGTTGTCTCTGCTTGAAAACGATGATTCGCTCACAGATGACGATGTGCTTGGCTTGTTCTCCTACGGTTCGGGAGCAGTGGGAGAGCTCTTCAGCGCGACCCTTACTCCTGGCTTTAGATCATGGCTGAAACACGACGCGCATGAGGAAATGCTTGATGCTCGCACTCGTTTGACCATATCTGAATATGAAAAGGTTTATGCTGATAAAGTCCCATACTCTGTGCAAGATTACGAATCCGACCCGCAGATGTATTCCGAGCCATTTGTGTTGAGGGGGGTAAAGAATCAGGAACGCCAGTACAAGGCACTGTAGCTTAAGGTGTTGAAGTTTAAGGTACTGGATTCAAGATACTAGAGTTCGAGACGCGGCAGCTCACTTTTTCTATTTTTTCTTTCTCACTTTTTCGGCATTGATGTTTCGGTGTTGATAATGATGGTTACAGGGCCATCATTTGTCAGCGACACATTCATGTGAGAGCCGAATATGCCTTCTTTAACGGGAAGATTATATTCGGTGCGCAGTGTGTCGTTGAGCTGTTTCCAGAGCTGTTGTGCGTGAGCCGGTTCGCCTGCAGAGATGAAGCTGGGATGATTTCCTTTGTGAATGTCGGCATACAGAGTGAATTGAGAAATAGAAAGTATTTCACCGTTCACATCGAGCACACTACGATTCATTTTGCCATTTTCATCTTCGAAAATGCGCATATTTGCAATCTTGCGAGCTGCCCAATTAACTTTATTGTCGGAGTCTGAATCTTCAATTCCAACAAGCAAAACTAAGCCGTGTGAAATTGACTGTGTCTTAAAATCGAGAGTTTCAGGAATATCGCTTTCGGGTTCAATGGAGACGGAAGCTTGAGAAACCTTTTGAAGAACTATGCGCATGCACATGATTATAAGCAGTGGAGTTACGAAACTAGCGAAGGTAGCAACTGGCGAAAAGTAGCTGGCAAAGGCAGCAAAAACTAGTGAAAGTGGTAAAATTGGCGAGAGTAGCAAAATTCACTGGAATAAAACGCCTAACCATTGTGTTATAAAACATGCTAGGCTAAAGAGTCATGTCAGGCTTAAGAGCTTTGATAATTGAAAATTGAAGAATTGAAAAATAAATAAGGGGTCGATCGGTTTCGACGGTGATCTGTTCGTCGCAGGGAAGCGTGCCGAGAACGCGGGGGTCCACTCGTTAATGTCCCACCCGCAAGAATTAAGTGCTAAATCTAACCGCACTGAGTTCGCTCTCGCTGCCTAAGCTTCGCGCTAGGACTAACCAGTGAGCAGCTGCTCCGTTCACTCCACCTCGTCTTTGGGTGGAAGCTGAGCGTCATTAAGAAGACTCGCTCGAATCATTGCGTCACAGGGTAGTTCGGGGACTTTTTCTGTGAATATGCTCGTCAACAGTTGTTTGCGACACAGTTGGGAGCAGATAAATTGCCATCAGGCCAGCAAACTACGCACGTAGAAGACTGAGGGTACAGTCATCGGACGCGGGTTCAATTCCCGCCGGCTCCACGGTTTCAAAGCCCCTAGAAATAGGGGCTTTTGCCTTATATTGCAACGGCTCTCGGCTTTTTTGTTTTCACTGGATTTCACTCATTTTCACTCTATTTCACTCTAAAATGTGGGCAAAATGTGGGCAGAGAATATCCTTGTCTATTCCATAAATTTTTAATGTTTTTGAGTATTTACCTTGCATAACTAACATAGCTGTGCTATGATTATTGTTGTAAGGAAAGGAGGTGAGAATGGACAACATCTGGAACGCAATCAGCGCAATAAGCTCCCTGATTGCCTCAACAGTCGCATTGATACACTCATCTACGAAATCAATAAGACTAACAAGAAATAAAAAACGAGAGGTTCCAAATACACCAACTATCTGGAACCTCTCCATTCCAGACTAGTCCACACCACTCATGAAAACAAACACATATAAATACGCTTCCCTCGCATGCGGTATCGCAGGAGCAGCACTCGCTTTTTGGAATGCTCCAGCAGCCGCGCTAATGGCACTCGCTGCAGGCGTCCTCGGATATGTGGCAGGACGTACACAATGAGCACAATGCAGTACCTCAGTTTTACACAAGTAGCTCAACTGCTAGGTATTACTACAGGAGCGTTGGGTAGTCTATCATTGCCTGAACCTGATGCGCTTATCGGGCGTACGCGTGGCTGGAAGCAATCAACTATCGAGCAGTGGAATATGCAGCGACCCGGCAAGGGGAATAGAACACCTCGCAAGAAACAATAAAAAGACGCGAAAAATGCCCCCACCTTCCACAAACTGGAGAGCAGGGGCAAAACTATTTTTTTAGCTACGACGGTTAACCGCGTCCATGAGACGGGTAGCCCAAGGAGCTGAATTAGATCCGAATTTGAACGTTGGCATATCGTTTCCGGTGGCTTGCTTGTATGCGTCGCGCAACGCGGTTACTTCGTCCGGATGCTGTAATGGGTGGATAAACGCACCATCCCAATACACTAAATAGGATTCGTCGTTAGGTTGAATAATCGCTGCAACCATTTCGTTTACACTTTCTGTCTGTGCTGAACCAGTGTTCAGAATATTATTTGCTTGACTAATGATTTCTTCCCACCGAAGCGGGTTGGGGGCTTTGTCTGGGCATGCTGGATGCGTATACGGGTAGACTTCTCGATGCAAGAACACGTTTTTACCATGCTCTAGCTTGCTCCACCCGTAACGCCGCGCAATATCCGCACACAGTCGCGCAGACGCTTGCACGCATTGATCTGTATTCGCTGCGCTACTGATACCGCCTTGATGCTCAATACTTATAGACTTGTTGTTGCTTGCCATGGAGCCATCAGCCCACGCGGCTTGCGACTCGTCCACGTACTGGTGGATTGTGCCGTCACCACCGACGCCGTATGTGCTGGATGCTTTCGCGTTAGAGCGTTGAAAAGTGGAATCAGTGCCCGCGAGATACCCTGCCATGATGTGCAGTGTGATGTATTGAACTGTTTGGCCGCTCCTGCTCGATGAATGGTTGGGACTTCCCACCCATGAGCGAGGAAAATACAGTGTGTAAGCAACAGTCACACCCTCGGGATGCGTATTCTCTGTGCTGTTTGATTGCCCGTCAGGAGCAACCAACACATTACCCACAGCTTCCTCACTCAAGGTGTAAACAGGAGCTCCCATCGCATCCACACCGGACTGAATGCGATTAATGATAGTAACTTGTTCGCCACTAATCATGAGCTATCACCCATAAGAATGTGGAAAGCTCGTTGACCAAGTAAACCCAGTTGCTTACGTTCAGCACGTAAAAGATAAAGCGCGCCATCACTGTTTGCGAACGTGAAACTCTGGTTAAAAGGCCCCGCCGCCATAGAGGTTTGAGACACCCCATCAGGTACTCCAGACGCGCTCACAGTCATCGACCGTTTCACCATGTTGCACACAACACGCTTCAACGTGGCTTTACTAATCTTGTCAGGGTTCACACCCTCATCTAGCAAATACTGTGAGGCGTCAAGCAGGAGAGTCTTAGCCGTGGTCTTCTCAGATTCTGTGAGAGAGTGCCAGCGAGCTTCCAAATCATCTACGCTTGCGTATGCTTCTGTCAGCTCGCCCATACTCTACTCTCCAGTCTCTTCTTCCTTAGAAGCTGTTTCCTCAGTAGATTCTGCAGCTTCCTCAGTCTCACCTGACGGCGCGGACTCCATCCACCCAGCATCCAATAATGCTTGACGCAAAGCAGCGGCAGTCGTCTTCTCAGGCAAATACGCAACCTTACGAGGTAGAAAATCACTTCCGTCCGGATTAATCAGTTGAACAGGAGAATCACGCTGTGAACGATGCTCATCACCGGGAGTCACAACAAGACGTTGAATCAAAGCCGCCATCACTATGCGCTCTTCTTCAACACTGCGAAAGCCTTAGGGTCAAGCACTGAATAGGCAAGAACAGCTTCAGTGCGATACGCAATCTGATTATTAGACTTCAAATCCACGCCAGTCTTATCAGGATCACCGTAAGGAATAATCTCAGCAGTAATATCGCGTACCATACCCCAACGAATCAGATTAAAATCACCGACAAACGCGAGAACATTAGTCGCAGCAGCAGCCTTCACACCAGGAACAGCTCCAGAAGTTGCAGCAGTAATACCATCCACGGTAGTAGTCTGCAAATTCAACGGGATTTCAGGGAAATAACGCATGCCAGTAGCAGCCACACGAAGCCCACGCATCTGGTTCGCGAAAGTCTTCGACAATGCCAAACCATTCACGTCATAGTCTTCATTCACAGCTGCAACAAGATCATCAAACGAGTCAAGCACGTCAGAGCCCATCGTGACTTGTACAGCCTTTTCAGAGAGCTTATCGTAACCTTCCAAAACCGTACCAGCCTTAGGATTCACAGCATGATACACAATGTAATCCAATGCGCGACCCAAAGAAGCAGCCTGGTCTTCCTGAATATGCTGAATAATCTCCAGCTGATTATCCTCGTCAGCCCACTGAAGCTCAGAAGAGACGCGAGTAGTGGTCTGAATCTTCACACGCTTCGCAGTCACAGACTGAATAGTCTGCTTATAAGACGACTTCTGCGCGCCCTCAGCAACAACCTCAGC
>CAUUJV010000009.1:0-72238 GCA_963545565.1 uncultured Alloscardovia sp.
ACAAACCACACCCCCACAACCCAACAAACACAACCCCACCACGGCGTGTCACACAAACACAACAAACCACCAAACACCAAACAAAACACCACAAAAAACCAAAAGTGGTATGACTTATATATGAGTTATTCGATTGCAGTATTAACAGGCGCGGGTATTTCAACGAGTGCTGGAATCCCTGATTTTCGTGGCCCAGAAGGCGTGTGGACAAAACACCCCGAGCAAATGAACGTTTATGACATAGACGCTTTTCTCACCAATACCGAAGAACGTAAGTATTCTTGGCGCTGGCAAAAGGAGTCGCCCGTATGGAATGCTCAGCCAGGCGTAGCACACAAAGCACTCGTTATTTTAGAACAGGCGGGAATGCTGAGCGTGCTGGCAACTCAAAATTTCGATGCACTCCATGAGAAAGCAGGTAACTCAAGCGACGTAATCGTTAATCTACATGGCACAATAGGGACTTCACACTGCTTGAAGTGCCATCATGAGTATCAAACTGCGCAGATTATGGCTAAACTCGATGAAGAACCCGACCCGCGATGCCATCGTTTACTGAAATACTCCGGCAATATGCCCTGCAACGGAATGATTAAAACTGATGTGGTCTACTTTGGAGAAGCACTTCCAGATGGCGCTATGGAAAAATCAATGGCACGCGTTCAGCAAGCTGATGAAATGTGGGTTATTGGATCCACATTAGAGGTATTCCCTGCCGCATCACTTGTGCCTGTGGCAGCTCAAGCGGGTGTCCCTATAACAATCATGAATATGGGAACTACTCAATATGACCGTTTAGCAACTACGCTGATTCATGAACCTATACAAAATGCTTTGCCACAGTTAGTTGAAGAAACCATAGCAAAGCATTCGTAAAGTATCTATAAAGCGCTCATAAAGTATTTAGCGGATTTAATAAACCTGATGAACCTGGAATCCTTCGCCGCGCAAAGTGTCAAGGATCTGGCGAATATGGTCAGGACCATTCGTTTCCACAGTGACCTCAAGAAGCACACCATTGCGATATTGGCCTGAAGCCTTGAACTGATCATGGTTAAGCTCGATGACGTTTGCGCGAAGATCCGCAAGAATCGTTGCGATACGAGCAAGCTGACCAGGAACATCTGGCAGATCAACACCAAACTGCATAATTCGACCACGAGAGATCATGCCGCGCTGAATCACAGCACCGATGGTTACCGTATCGATATTTCCGCCTGAAATAATAGGAACAACTACATGCTTACCGGTGGCAGCGTTGAAAGTCTTTGCTTGAAGCTCAAGCTGGTCAAGTGCGGCAAGAGAAACCGCGCCCGCAGCTTCAACAACGAGCTTATGCTTTTCGAGCATGAGCAGAATCATCTCGGAAATATCGCTTTCAGAAACCTGAACAAGATCATCAAGATAATCTTCAAGAAGAGCAAAAGTTAAATCACCTGGGCGACGAACTGCCACACCTTCTGCTGCAGTGTTAACAGAATCGGCAGTAACAACATGACCAGAAGCAAACGATTCACGGAATGCCGGAGAACCAATAGGAGTTGCACCAATCACCCGAACGTAAGGCGCGAAAGTTTTAATAGCCATCGCTACGCCAGCGCCCAAGCCACCTCCACCCAGAGGCACAATAACGTCGGTAACGTCCGGAACGTCCTCAAGGATTTCCATGGCAATAGTGCCCTGTCCACATAGAACTTCGTAGTCATCAAATGGGCGAACGTAAGTCATGCCTTCTTCTTCGGCAAGCTTGTCAGCATAGGCAGAGCTTTCATCGAAGACATTACCCTTGAGCACAACAGTCGCACCATATTCGCGAGTGGCATCTACTTTGAGAGGAGGCGTAATTTGAGGCATCACAATGGTTGCAGCAGCACCGCGTTCACGAGCTGCAAAAGCCACGCCCTGGGCGTGATTTCCTGCTGATGCAGTAATAATTCCATGGTCGAGCTCTTCTTGGCTTAGAGACGCGATTTTGTTGTATGCACCACGAAGCTTGAATGAGCCAGTCTTCTGCAAATTCTCAGGCTTCAGCAACACCTTATAGCCCGTGCGATCAGTAAGCACCTGAGACTCTTCAATACGTGTGTGACGCACAGTGCCCTCAAGACGCTGCTTTGCAGCGTTAAGATCTGCTGCATGATCGCGATTCTTATATGCCTTAATTTCTTCTGCTGTAAATGGCATGATTGTGACCTCCTCGCACACGGCTTTAACGCATTTTCGCGACTTTATTGTATTTAGTACAGTTTTCGCACGGTTTTAACGTAGCTTTTGAAACCTAGACTATTTCTAATGGCAGATTACACCGAATCCGTTCTCATCATGTTCCGTGTCCATAAAATTCATAGAAGAGAAAAATATGCAAAGAAAGTAGCAAAACCGTAGTAGAAATATATAACTGAGAAGCTTAGAAGCGAGGTGAGGAATGACCAATAAGGATACCAGCAAAAAGCAAAGTGCTAAGCGCCGTGCTTCCGCCTTTTCTCATTTTGCATATTTCTATCGCCCTAAGAATATTTCTCACACGTATGCTTCGTTGTCTGGATCACGCCGCGTACGCTGGTCAACGGCTTTACGCGGAGTACTCGTTGGAATCCTTGTGGGGTTTCTCGTAGTGCTTTATCGCTTAGGAATTGAATACGGCACAGATTTCGCCACATGGATGTACGGCGAATTAAAAACGCATTTGCTATGGCTACCGCTGTGGTGTACGGCTGCTGTGGTGGCAGGACACCTCATCTATCGGCTTATTCGTTGGGAGCCAATGGCTTCTGGAAGCGGCATTCCACAATCTGAAGGAGTATTGCTGCTAGGTCTTAAAATGCGCTGGTGGAGCGTACTAATCACTCGCTTCATGGGCGGATTAGTTGCAGGACTCTTTGGTCTTTCTCTCGGACGAGAAGGCCCATCAATTCAAATTGGCTCCGCGGGAGCACAAGCAGTTGGAAAACTAGTGAGTCGCAGCGAGTTGGAACAAAAAACACTGATTACCGGTGGAGCCGCTGCAGGACTTTCTGCAGCTTTTAACGCCCCACTTTCTGGAATGATGTTTGCCCTAGAGGAAGTGCACCGAAGCTTTTCACCTGCAATCTTGCTTACAGCCACTACCGCCGCCTTAAGCGCAGACTTTGTTTCTAAATATTGCTTTGGCTTAAAACCCGTCTTAAATTTCACCACAGTGCCGCAAATGCCCTTAGAAACATACTGGTGGCTGATTCCCCTTGGGCTTCTCACAGGACTTATAGGATCTGCGATGAACAAATCGCTGTTGGGATTGCAAACTCTGTATGGCAAGATTCCTGCACCAATACGTCCTACCGTTGCAATCGCGATATCTTTGCCCGTTGGCCTCCTCATCCCTATGGCACTCGGCGGGGGTGTAAACGTTATTAAATTTGCTGAGCAAGCAGATAGCGAAGTGTTGTTTATTGCTGTTCTGCTACTTGTACGCATTATTTTTACGAGCACAAGCTTTGGCGCCGGAACACCTGGCGGCATCTTCATGCCAATCCTTTCAGTAGGCGCATTGACAGGAAGCTTATTTGGGAATATCGCTTATGCCTGCGGGTGGATTCAGTCACCAATGATTGCCGATTTTGCAGCAATTGCTATGGCGGGAGTGCTGGCAGCTTCAGTGAAAGCTCCTATTACTTCAATACTGCTCGTTGTGGAAATGTCAGGTTCGTTTGTACATATGCTTCCGGTGGCTGCCGTTGTGTTTATTGCAATGCTTGTTTCCGATGCGCTGCATATTGACCCGATCTATCATTCACTGCTGAATAGGTATCTAAAATCGACCGGTGATGCAGAGCATGCAGAACAAAGCAATCCAAAAATTTCTAGCGGAATTATGGAACTTCCAGTGGAGATGGGAAGCGTAGTAGACGGCAAGCAAATGCGCGATATCGATTGGCCCAAAGGAGTGGCTGTAATCAGCGTGCATAGAGCTGGGCGCGACTTCGTACCAGGATTAAAAACCCAATTTCAGTCTGGAGACGACGTGACTGTAGTGTTTTCAGATGTTTTAGAAAGCGTAGTACGCGAGCGCATGTCTGATTTATGCGAAGCAAAAGTAATCTAAAAAGTAGTCTAAATAGCACATGACAAAACCACTGCGATGCATGCTACTGGAATAATAAACGAAGCAAGAACATAGTATGCGGCAAGTCTGTAATACTTTGGATAATGTTTCGAGTCTTCCCGTCCACGTGTCAGTAGAGTAAAAGTCTCATTCATGGCAGTAGAAAAAGTAGAAAAACCACCAAGAAAGCCTGTAGTTGCAATCGTGTATGCAGGAATACTGGCAGAAGCACCCGGAACATAGCCGGTTGCACGATTACAGGAAAAAATTGTGAGTGCAAACAGAATAGCTGCAGTGATGTTGATGACGAGCGTAGAAATAGGGAAAACTGTTCTCCATGTGCGCTTAATTGCAGTATCGACCACAAAACGCGCTACAGCTCCAAGGCCACCACACGTGCAAATTACTAAAAGCATTCCTACTGCCATATATTTAATCCTAAATCCTCACTATAAAAGTTATAGTTTCATCTTTGTAATGCACATCAATCTTGCCTTTGAAAAGCTTGACCATATTTTGTGCCATGGATAGCCCGATGCCAAAACCGTTGCTGTTACCATTGGCTGAGGTGTGCGAGGAATCTTCACGGTAGAAGCGCTCGAAGAATTTTGCAAAGTTTGCATTCTTTCCCTCTTTATAAGTGTTGGACACTTCGAGGTGCGCGCTATACCGTAAATCGCGGGATTTGCGTAGAAGAACTGTGACAGTCCCTTCAGGATCACAGTACTTATTTGCGTTGTCAACCAAAATATTGACCAGCTCGAAGGCAGACTTTGGCTCAGCCTTAATGCTTACGCCCTCATCAATGGCAATCTCAAAATGCTTGTTATCGCGCATAATTGGAGCCTTAAAACTTGTGGCAGCATTACGAACAATCTGCGAAAAGTCAAGAGTTTCAAACTTAATATTTGGCTGCTCTTCCAAGCGTGCTAACGCAACCATCTGATTGATGAGAGCCGTCATGCGCTCAACTTGCACCTTCGTAGACTCAGTCCATTCCGATGACCCCTCCATCATTTCTTGCAGCTCATTATTCGCAGAGATGATTGCCAAAGGAGTTTTCAATTCATGACCAGCATTGGTGATGAATCGCTTCTGCTTCTCATAATTTTCAACGTATGGACGCACTGCCCACCGTGAAAGAATAGCAGCAATCACTACAAAGAAGAGCAATCCACCGGCAACCATCATCAGTGAAAGACGATAAAGACTATTCCGGGTCTCCACGTTGGAGTTGATATTCATAGCAGTAAGCCGTACGCCATTGCTCTTTTGCGATTTAAGGTATGAGAAATTTTGGTTATTGATAATTACCGTTGACGACGGAAAATCGTTATTGAATATCTGCCGAGCCGCAGACTTGACTTGAGCATCCGTTAAATAATTGATATTAGTTTTATTCGTAATCGTTATAGTTCCATTGCTCTTTTTTAGCACACTAAAGAACTGATAATGCTGAAGATCCGCGCTAGTGATAGTGGTGCCAAAGAAGCCACTAATGCCTGATGCTGGAATCTCCCCGTCATTATTATTGATAACCTGCAAAAGTAGAGTAGTTTCGTAACCTGTTTCCCAGCTCTGGGCAAAATTTAGTACTCCCACCGTTGACATAAGCACAACAAGAACGGCAACACTTGCAATTGCGATAAAGCGCAAACGCATTTTCTTAAACATCGTCTACTTTCCGAACTTATTTTAGATTTTTTGAGTTTGATTCTAAACTACTTCTGATTTTCTTTTATATCGTTTGAATTAGTTTTCAAGCTGTACGGCCCGCCTTCGCTTCCTACCACTTCTACATGAGCGCCGATTGCCTTAAGCTTTTGCTTGAGATAGGAAATATAAATCCACACGTATCCGACATCTTTACCATCATTCGACGCAAAAGTATGCTCATAAACTTCATCTTGTGTGACGGCCTTATTCTGAGCATTCAGCATAAGATATTCTAAGAGCTGCGATTCGCTTGACGAAAGACGCATAGAACTGTGAGCCGTAATTTCTTGTTCAGTGGTGTTCAATGTAATATCGCCAAAATTAAGCTCTTTGCGCGTGAACTTTTCTCCTAGACGACGCTCTATAGAATGCAGGCGCGCCAGAAGTTCCTTCAGAGAAATTGGCTTAGTAAGGTAATCATCAGCGCCGTAATCAAGTCCCGTGACCATAGCATCTACTTCAGCCATCGCAGTGAGCATAACGATTTGAGCTTTATTGCCGCTCGCACGCATCTCCATAAGAGCTTCAAGACCAGTTTTCACGGGCATCATAATATCGAGAATAATAACGTCGAATGCATGGGCTGCGGCTTCTTCCACCGCGCGCTGACCATTTTCTACTGCAGTAACCTCATAGCCTGCACGTTCCATTGCCACCGTGTAAGCGCGGCGAAGCTGCTGCTCATCTTCTGCAATAAGAATCTTCATATGTTAATCCCTACTAATCCCCGTTAATTAAATGACGAATAGTTTGCATCGATAAATCACACGAGGCTAGTTCGTCTGCGCATCGTTTTAATTCCGCAGAAATACGCTCTTGATTCTTAATGCCCTTCTTATACTTCATCTGGTGTTCAAGGCTAGCCCATGAATCCATAGCAATCGTGCGAATCTGAACTTCAACAAAATACGTTCCCGGCTGGTTACCGTCACAATCAGCATCTTCTGACCGCACCTCAAGAATAGCATGATAAGAGCGGTATCCGTTGGGCTTTGCGTTAAAAACATAGTCTTTTTCATTCGTAATCACTACGCCATCCAGACCGCTTAAAACTTCAACAACACTATGAATATCTTCAATAAAGCCTGTAATAACACGAATACCAATAGCATCTTTGATAACTTTGAGCGCATTATGCGTAGTCTGTTCGATGCCTTTTCTCTCACATTTTTCGCGCATACTCTCTTCAGACTTGATGCGGGAATTAAGATGCTCAAAAAGCTTAAATCCAGTCTGATCATATGCAGTCTTATTCGCCTCTTCTAAGGCAGTAACAACGCGATTGAGCACAGATTGCAGGACAGGCATATAGTCGGCATAAATCGATGGTTCTGCAGATACTTCCATATCAGCTCCCTACATACATGCGAACATCAGTCTGCACGTATTGTACGACTCTAAGCTAGGCTTTTCCTTTGGCCAGCGCAGCCCCACAGCGTGCCCCAAGAAATGCTGCGCCTATGCCAAGTGCAATCGAAATAATCGCATACACCCAACCTAAATGGCTGCTTGCAATCTCAAAAGCTAAAGTAGACATAGTAGAAAGGCCGCCGCACATACCCATGCCTAAACCGCGAGAAAGTAAATCGCCTTTATACGAGCCGTGCAAATATACAGAAATCAGCACTGTAATACATGCATACACGAAGCAAGCAATGAGATTAGCGGTAAGTGTGCCCCAATGAATACCCATAAATTGAGGCATCGGATTAAGCCACAGACCAAGCACATAACGTAGCCCGGTGCCGACAAAGCCTCCGCAGAATACAACAACATAAATCCATGGATCTGAAAGTGGAGAACGCTTAATCATAAACGTATGAGCTCTTAGTAGGCTGGAAATTAGTCATCAAGTAAGCTGTGAACAGAAATAATCTGGTCTCGCTTTGGCCCAGTGCCAATCGCAGAAATACGGCAACCTGAGAGCTGCTCAAGGCGACGAACGTAATTCTGTGTAGTCTCAGGAAGTTCATCAAAGTTTTGCACGCCAGAAATATCCTCAGACCAGCCAGGCATCTCCTCATAAATAGGAGTTGCACGAGTAAAAGCATCTTGATCAGTTGGCATGTAATCATAACGGGTATGAGTGCCATCTGCTTCTTGAACATCGTATGCAACGCAGATAGGGATGGTTCTAAGGCCGGTAAGAACATCAAGCTTAGTGAGCACAATATCAGTTAAGCCATTAGTTTGCACAGCATAACGGTTGACGACCGCATCAAACCAACCGCAGCGACGTGGACGGCCGGTGGTCACGCCAAACTCGTGACCTTGAGCTCGCAGCCACTCTCCTTGCTCGTTATTAAGTTCTGTAGGGAATGGGCCTTCGCCCACACGAGTGATATAAGCCTTAGAAACACCAACAACGCGAGTAATCTTCGTAGGCCCAACACCAGTTCCAGTGCATGCTCCACCAGCTGTTGGATTAGAAGATGTAACGAACGGATATGTGCCATGATCAACGTCAAGCATAGTTGCCTGACCGCCTTCGAAGAGCACATTCTTACCTTCATCAAGTGCGGCGTTCAGAATCTGCTGAGTATTTGCAACATATGGGCGCAAGCGCTGGCCAAGCTCAAAAAGCTCATTTGTTACTTCATCAACGTCGATTGCACGGCGATTATAAAGTTTCACAAGCATCTGATTCTTCTGATGCAGTGAAGCCTCAACCTTGTCTCGCAAATGCTGCTTGTTAAATAAGTCATGCACACGAATGCCTACGCGGTTAATCTTGTCTGCATAAGCGGGACCAATTCCTCTACCAGTCGTGCCGATTTTATGCTTACCCAAGAAGCGTTCCGTCACTTTGTCAAGCACACGATGATATGGCGCAATAATATGCGCAGATTCGCTCACCAGCAGACGAGAGCAGTCAACTCCGCGAGATTCCAATCCTTCAATTTCTTCGAAAAGAACTTCAGGATCAACCACAACGCCGTTGCCAATAACAGGGGTAGTATTTTCATTCAAAATTCCAGAAGGCAACAAGTGCAATGCGTAGGATTCATCTCCCACAACCACAGTATGCCCAGCATTATTTCCGCCGTTAAAGCGTGCAACATAATCAACCTTATGCCCGATTAAATCAGTTGCTTTACCCTTACCTTCGTCACCCCATTGAGCTCCAATAAGAATAATTCCTGGCATAGTGCACCTCCACGCTTGGATACGGATACGAGGTTACTCTGACGACTAAACAGAAGACTCAGAGAAGAACGCATCTGCGACTAATGCGTATTTGCTAATGCACATTGCTCACTAGTGAGAACTATTTAAGAGCTTTACCAGCAGAGCCAAGTTCCACGCATGCTTCCACAACGCGCTTTGCCATGTTATTTTCAGCAGCGCGCCCCCATGAGCGTGGATCGTAATCTGATTTATCGCCCACTTCACCGTCTACCTTGAGCACTTTGTTGTAATTAGTGAACATATGATCTGCCACCGCGCGCGTAAAAGCATATTGGGTGTCAGTGTCAATATTCATTTTGACAACGCCATGAGAAACCGCTCGGGCAATCTCATCTGCTGAGGAACCAGAGCCTCCGTGGAATACCAAATAGAACGGCTTATCTGCTGGAGTTCCGGGAAGTGTTGCGAATTCACCCGCTTCAACCGCTCTAGCTACTCCATGCTGAATATCACCAAGCAAATCAGGGCGAAGCTGCACAATACCTGGCTTATACGACCCATGAACATTACCAAAAGTGAATGCTGCCATATAGCGGCCATTTTCACCTAGGCCAAGCCGCCGAGCAACTTTCAAAGCATCCTGCGGTGTGGAGTAGAGCTTTTCGTTAATATCCGCACGATGCCCGTCTTCTTCACCGCCCACAGTACCAATTTCAATCTCAAGAATAGTGTGAGCTTTATCAGATTTTTCAAGGAGTTCCTGAGCAATATCAAGATTCTCGTCAAGAGAAACCGTGGAACCATCCCACATATGAGATTGGAATATAGGCTCGTAGCCATGTGCAACTTGTTCTGCTTCCATGTCAAGCAGAGGGCGAACCCAATCGTCTAGATACTGTTTCGCACAATGATCTGTGTGCAAGGCCACCGTGATATTTGGATACTGTTTAGCTACTTCATGTGCAAAAGCCGCAAATGCAAGTGAACCCGTAACGCGATTCATTACGCGTTGCCCTGAGAGATATGCTGATCCACCCACAGAAATCTGGATAATCCCATCGGACTCTACCTCAGCCAAACCCTGTAAAGCAGCGTTGAGAGTCTGTGTGCTTGTTACATTGATTGCAGGAAATGCATAACCGCCCTTGCGAGCAGAATCAAGCATATGGGCATATTTTTCAGAAGTAGCAATCGTCATATTTTCATTATGGCTGCACCATAGCCCAATACACACTATTTTTAGCGACTTTGTGAGCGAAAACACAGATAAACAAATGCTCTGGAAACTTGCGATAAGCCCAGAGCATTCTGCCTACAAAACCGGAATTACTAATCAAAACTACCGGATTACTTAAACTTCCCCACCTTCAACAACGATGTCATCCGCATCTACGTCAGTGCCATAGACGGATTTTAGTGTTGCGTTGTAGTCCTTATGGAAGAAGTTCTGCTTGCCCAACTTGACAATCTCTTTGTTAATCCACTTGAGAAGAGCAGTATTGCCTTTCTGCACTGCTGGAGCAATAGTGCTGATATCGCCTAGGCTCTTGATGCCCACAGTGTAGCCCTTATTGGACTTTGCCCATGCCATCACCTCAGTATTATCTGTGGAGAATGCGTCACCGCGACCATCAAGCAAAGCATTATATGCATCTGCATACTGGTCATATTTTTGAAGCGTGATATTTGGATAATTATCTTCGAAGTACGTTTCTGCAGTGGTTCCCTTTGCAACGATGAGAGTCTTACCCTCAAGCTGTGAGACATCGGCAATCTTTGCATTTGTTGGTGAAACAACACCTAAGGAGACCTTCATATACGGCTTTGCAAAGTCTACCTTCTGCGCACGCTCGGTTGTTACCGTAAAGTTTGCCAAGGTGATATCAACCTTGTTGGAAGTCAAAACGTCTACACGAGCAGCTGGATCAACGGACGTAAACTCAACCTTAACGCCCATATCTTTTGCCAAGCGCTTCGCAAAGTAAACATCGTATCCTTGGTAATCGCCATTCTTATCAACATAACCAAATGGAGCTTTATCTGAGAAAACAGCAACTTTAAGTTTTCCAGATTTTTTAATTTGCGCGATAGTACGAGCGGTGCCAGCGCTGCTTGAAGAATCTGAGCTATCTGAGCTTGCTTCGCTTGGCGTTCCACTCACACTGCATGCAGCCATAGAAATCGCCATGACAAATGCTGCTCCTGTAGCTAAAGTATTTCTGATAATCGTTGAAATATTACGCTTTTTCATGTAATACCTCTCTACCTTTTCTATCTTTCCTTCTCAATAAAAATTTCTCAATGAAGCTTCTCAATAAAAACTTGATAAAGATCTCACATAGATAAATATTGCGACCTTAAGTAGCCGTTTTTATTCATGATGCGGGCGTGAATACTCAAAAGTATTTAAGAATTGCTGAGCTCGATCTGTTCGAGGATGAGTAAAGAAAGCATTAGAATCATCAGACTCTTCAACAATGCTTCCGCCTTCTAGCAGGATAATTTTGTCTGCCACTGCACGAGCAAACTGCATTTCGTGAGTCACAATAAGCATGGTTTGCCCTTGTTCAGCAAGCTCAAGCATTACATCAAGTACTTCTCGAACCATTTCCGGGTCAAGCGCTGCAGTGATCTCATCGAAGAGAAGAATCTCAGGGTGCAAAATTAAAGCTCGGCAAATCGCAACGCGCTGCCGCTGCCCACCCGAAAGCTCATGCGGCCATGAATCTGCACGATCTGCAAGACCTACACGCTCAAGCAGAGCCCTCGCTTCCTTCTCTACTTCATCTTTTTGACGCTTCTGCACTAACAAGGGCGACATCGTGATGTTGCCCAAGACCGTCTTGTTGGGAAATAGGTCATAACTTTGAAACACCATTCCAATACGGGTTCGCAATTCACTAGAGCGCTGCGAACGGCCACTTTTCTGATTACCAGGATGCCCAGTCTCGATTACTTGACCATCTATGGAAATAGTTCCACCCTGAATTGGCTCAAGACCAGCGATAGCACGTAAAAGTGTGGATTTTCCAGACCCAGAAGGGCCTACTACAACGAGCACTTTGCCCTGCGAAACTTTAAAAGAAATATCATTAAGCACCGGAGAATCAGCATTTTCATACTGCTTAACGAGATGAGAAACCTCGAAATCAACACCCGCTTTGTTTAGACTTAGAGCGTCTGCAGTTTTTGTAGTCAGATCAGTCATGTGACCACCTCTTTTCAAGACGGCGAGCCACAATCGACAATGGCCAGCACACAAAGAAATACATAAGGAAAATAACGCCATAGATCCACAGCGTTCCTGTTGGATAGTTAAATCGGTTGGCGTCAATAATCTGCTGGCCAACCTTAATGACTTCAACCACACCGAGGAGCACAGCAAGAGACGTTGTCTTTACGATGCGCGTTGCAAGATTTACCGAGCCCGGAAGAAGACGACGAATAGCTTGCGGCAGAATAATGCGACCAAAAGTCTGGGAAGGTGAAAAGCCAAGAACATAAGCAGATTCATACTGCGACTGCGAAATAGACTCAATAGCACCTCGTACCAGGTCGCCAAGCTCAGCTCCACCCCACAGCACGAAGACAAGAATGCACGCAGCCTCAGCGTTCAAATTGATATTCCATGCACGTGAAAGACCATAAAAAGCTATAAACAGCAAAGCAAGCTGAGGCATAATGCGAATAAAATCCAAATATATACGCATAATCACGCGCACTACTCGATTCTTCAACGTCATAAGCCATCCCACAAGCAAACCAACAGGAATGCTTAAGCCCACAGAAAGGGCTGCAATCCACACAGTAGTCCACAAGCCCTGCAACAAGCGCAAGAAAACACCAGGCTCAAAAAGAAGGTTAACGCCGCTCATAATCGAACTTCCTTTCAAGCCATGTTCCAAACAAGGAAATAGGAAGCAAAATAATCAAATATGTAATTATGAGCAAGAACAGCGATTCATACGTGTTGTACTGCGTGCCCATAAGGTCTTTGGTCATGTACATAACGTCTGCGAGCGCAATGGCAGAGACGACAGATGACTCTTTCACCAGGAAAATAACATTTGCTACAACGCCTGGAATTGATGTGCTGACTGCTTGAGGCACGATAATTCGTGACAGCGTTTGCCACCTGTTAAAGCCAAGTACATATGCGGATTCGCGCTGCACATTCGGTACGCTCTCGAAACCGGCGCGTATGGATTCTGCCATATATGCCCCACCGAGGAATCCAAGACCAACAATTGCACACATCTGTGCTGACAGCACCACTCCAAGCTTGGGCAGGCCAAAATACAAGAAGTAAAGCTGCACGAGAAGCGGCGTGTTACGACTCAGCTCAACGTAGAACCGCACAATCTGATACGCCACGGGAATACGAGAAATTTCAATACTGGCACACAGAACTCCTACTGCGATTGCAAGAATGATGCCGAAGAACGAAATATTAAGCGTCATCAAACCGCCATTAACAAAATATGGTGCATATCTGGCTACAAATAACCAATCAAACATTGAATTATGCACCTCCTTTGCATGGCGATTTACTTCCTCTAATACTTTAAAAGCCAAGTGTTGCAAAACATGGAAAATCCCGAATTTTGGCTATAGGAAAAACTAATAGAACGTAAAAGAGAGCGGGCGACGGGAGTCGAACCCGCCTCTGGAGCTTGGGAAGCTCCCATTCTACCGATGAACTACGCCCGCGAAGACGGTGCTCTCCTACTTGCACAAATGCACAAAAATGCACAGCTCAAGCGCATAACCCAAGTTCACAACCTGAGCGCACAACAAAGCACGACATTCAGTGTAGCATCCCATCAGTATTGGCGTTTTATGATAGACCGTAGGTTATTCAAAAAACACAAAGGGGTGTTACAAAATGACGACGAATGAGAGCACACACAAAGAGCTTGCCAGCCCGAAGATTCTATGGCTTTTCGCTGTCGGGCAGCTCGGATGGCCAATTCTTTCAGGAATTATCAGCAATTGGCTTGTTTACTATTATCAGCCAAGCCAGGATTTACAAGACCGTGGCATGCCTATTTTTATCACCCAAGGTGCCATTGTTCTAGGCTTAACAGTCATTGGTTTGATTACTGCAAGTGGGCGTTTAATTGACGCATTCCTTGACCCATGGATTGGCGGAAAATCTGATGCTTGCAAACACCCACTTGGCAGACGCATGTCATGCGCTGGGCAGCTATTCCATTTGGCGTTATCACAACGCTTGTGTTCGTTTCACCAGTGAATCATGAGTCCTTTATCAACAACGTTGTGCTCTTCGTGCTTGTGCTCGCATTCTACTTCTGTATGACGTGCTATTGCACCCCGTTCAACGCTCTTATCCCAGAGCTCGGCAGCACACAAGAACTGCGCATCAATGTTTCTACCTCAATTTCCACTACATTCTTTATTGGTACAGCAGTAGCTTATTTGGTACCAAATATTGCTGGATTGCTACCTCAAAGCCTTGGATACGCCAATAGTTTCCGCATAACTGTGGGAATCTTGAGCATTATTGCAATCATCTGCATGCTCGTGCCGACTTTCACCATTGACGAGAAGAAATACGCCAAAATGGAGCCTTCCACAATCGGTGTTTGGGAAAGCCTTAGCAACACTTTCAAAAATCACGATTTCCAAATTTTCATCAGCTCTGGTGTGCTTTACTGGATTGGCTTGACTATGTTCCAAACAGGTATGCCGTTCTACATCACGCAACTCATGGGCTTTGACGATTCCATGACTTTTGTGTTCTTCGCAGGCATGACTGTTCTCTCGCTCGCCTTCTACCCCGTGGTGAACATTCTGGCAAAGAAGACCGGAAAGAAGCCGCTCGTAGCTTGCGCATTCATGATTTTTGTTGTTGGCTTCCTTTTGACCTCTCAGTCAGGAAAGTTCGGCATTCCGGGCATCGTATGGGCTGTAGGCATGATGATTCTCGCTGCTATTCCGATGGCAATTCTTGGTATTCTGCCACAAGCTGTTCTCGCAGATATTGCGCAGTCTGACTCTATTAAGACTCAGCAGAACCGTGAAGGCATGTTCTACGCTACTCGCACGTTCAGCATGAAACTCGGCCAATCTGTGGCAATGATTCTGTTTACTTCTCTGGCACTAGTGGGATCTGCTTCTGATGGGTACCGCATTACCGCAATTGTGGCAGCAGTTCTGTGCCTCGGCGGCGGACTCATCTTCACGCGGTACAACGAGAAGAAGGTCATAGCAAGCCTTAGCGAATAGGAAAATAGGCGAATAGCTTGGAAGCGCCCAGTGCCTCACCCTGCTCCTCAGAGGAATGCTTCGAGGAGCAGGCTCGGGCTTATTCATCAATTATTTATCGACGGCCGGCCTGACTATAAGGCTCAAATCCAGTACCTTCCATAGGTTGGCCGGCTGCTTGAGCCGCTTGATTCATTGATGCAGTACCATACATTTCTTCCTGCATATGCATTAGACGAGCTATGCGATCTTCTGTTTTAGGATGGGTTGAAAAGAGTTGGTTGATGTCAGCTGCGCGGAAGGGACTTGCAATCATAACGGCAGAGACGTTTTGAGTCGCATTCGTTTTGCGCATCGGCTGGGCTTCAACACCATTCGTAATCTTGTTCAGGGCAGAAGCTAAAGCTGCTGGGTCTTCAGTGAGTTTGCTTCCATCTTCATCAGCATCATATTCACGAGTACGTGAGATTGCCATCTGAATTAGCGATGCACCTATTGGAGCCAAAATCATAGCAAGTAAAGCCCCAATTCCACTCCCACGATCTTCACGGTCGCTTCCAACACCGAAATACATCAAGGAATAGCCCAAATACGTAATTACCATCGACATAGCTGAAGCGATAGAAGACGTCAGAATATCATGGTTATACACATGCATCAACTCATGACCAAGAACACCACGAATTTCGCGATTATCGAGCATATTCAAAATGCCTTCAGTGCAGCACACGGCCGCATACTTTTCGTTACGTCCGGTTGCGAAAGCGTTAGGTGATTGCGTTGGGGCAATATAGATGCGTGGCATTGGTTTGCCAGCCTTTGCGCTTAATTCACGCACAATCGCATAAAGATTTGGCGCCTCCTGCTCAGACACTTCGCGAGCGTGCATAGAAGCGATGGAAAGCTTATCAGAAAACCAATAGCTGCCTGCTGTCATCGCAACAGCAATGAGCACATAGAAGCCTAAAGTGGACTGACGACTACCGGTCAAGAACCAGATGACCATAATCAGAGCCCACATAAGCCCAAACAGCACAACAGTCTTGAGACCATTTGCATGACCGTGAATCTTCATTACTGGCCAATCTTACGCATTAAATCTGCATCAACAACTTTGATATGCTCACGCCCAGCTTTGGCGCCCTCGGCACGCTCATACGCATCCACACGCTTCCATGAAGCATAATCAAGCGGTTTAACACCTTTACCTTGCAAATAAGTCAATACGTCTGCAGCATCCGGATTCGTTGCTGTACGACCCTTAACATCAGAAGCAGCCCAATCGGCGAGAATATTGTCAACAGTTTCGAGCGCATCAGACTTAGTGGAGCCAATGAGCCCAACAGGACCACGTTTTGCCCAACCGGTAGTATAAACACCTGCGAGCTGCTCACCGCCTTCCTCAAGAGTTGCCGTATAAACGCGGCCATTCTCGTTCATGAGAGTATAGCGAGATTCGTTATAAGGAATTCCAGTCACTTCTGCTGGCTTGTAGCCGATTGCATGGTAAACAGCTTGAACTGGATACTCATCAAATTCTTCGAGAGAAGTCATAGTGCCATCTGCAGCCGTAGATGTACGCTGAACACGAATACTAGAAACAGAACCATCTGTACCCTTAATCTCAACCGGATTAGCGTTAAAGTGCAGATAATATTTACGCCGTGCAGGATCACCGTTGAAATCAACTCCGCCAGCATCAGCCATGTCCAAAGCCATATCTTTCACAACGAAAAGCTCTTCAACCATCTGGCGAGTGAGTTTGTCAGATCCCGCAACCTCAAGCGTTTCTTCATCGAGTTCAAAATCTTCTTCATTGACAATAATCTGTACGCCTGGAAGTGCTTCAAGTTCACGCAGCTCCTGCACGGAGAACTTCGCTTGAGCCACTCCACGGCGAATAAACACATGAACTTCTTGAGCCTTATTTACGCCGATTCCGTCATATACGTTCTGAGGAATATCGGTACCTAACAAATCATCCGGATATCGAACCAGCAAACGAGAAACGTCCATTGCAACGTTTCCACCGCCAATAACAGCAACACTTTTAGCCTCAAGCAGCCATTCAAGTGGAGCCGATGGATAACCGTCATACCATTCCACAAAGTGAGCAGCACCGAATACATTCTTAAGATCGTGACCCTCAATACGCAATGGGCGATCATCAACAGCGCCTGTTGCGAAAATAATCGCATCGTAACGAGAGTGCATTTCATCAAGATCGATATCTTTACCAAATTCAACGTCTGCGATGAGGCGAATCTGGGGATTATTCAAAGTCTTTTCAAGAGCACCCATAATGAACTTAATAGCAGGGTGGTCAGGGGCTACACCATAACGCACAAGACCGAATGGCACAGGTAGTTTTTCATACAAATCGATGGTGGCTTGTGTGCCAATACCAAGCTCTTCTCCACGCTGAGCAAGTTGACGCAGAAGAATATCAGAGGCATACACACCTGCAGGGCCAGCACCCACAACAGCTACTCGTAAGGAACGCATTTCATTTGTTTCAGTCATAACCCCTACCCTATCGAACAAAATGAATCCGCGCCATGCTTATGCACAACGCGGACTTCATTTAACTTTATCTCTTACAATTTCTTACAGAATTGTTTTTTATTTTAACTCTCTTCATTATTCATGGTGGCAGTCACGCTAACGACTTTTCCATCACGAATGATAGTGATCGTTACCTTTGATCCCTTAGTAGTTGCACGAACATATCCAAGAAGGCTGGAGCTGGACTCAACAGAGTTGCCGTTGTACCCGATGATTGTGTCACCTTCCTTAACGCCTGCTTCATCTGCGGAGCTTCCGGAAGTTACAGACTTTACAACTGCACCATAGCGAGTTGTACTATCTGCCGTAGCCTCACCAGTTGTTACTGACACACCGAGGAGAACGTGAGTTGCAGAACCGGAATCAATAATCTCATTTGCAACAGTCTTTACAAGGTTAGATGGAATTGCAAAGCCAATGCCGATAGAACCAGTAGAGCTAGAAGTACCATCACTGGAGCTTGCTGTTGCAATAGAAGAGTTAATGCCAATAAGCTTGCCATCAGAGTTGAATGTTGGGCCGCCGGAATTGCCAGAATTAATGGATGCATCAATCTGGATTGCGTTGGTAACAACCGTGGTGGAGCTATCGTCAGAAGTTACAGATACCGGGCGGTTCAATGCAGAAACGATACCGCTTGTTGCAGTGTTGGAATATCCCAAAGGATTACCAATCGCAAGAACTTCTTCGCCAACTGCCACAGAGCTGGAATCAGCAAATGAAACAGGGTTCAAATTGCTTGGTGGATTCTTGAGCTTGATAACTGCAATATCAGTTGTTGCGTCAGTACCAACAAGCTCTGCCTCGTAAATATTGCCATTAGAAAGGGTAACTTCAATAGACTGAGCGTCCTCAATCACATGGTTGTTGGTAACGATGTTGCCATTAGTATCGAAGATTGCGCCAGATCCCATTGCATAGCCGTTAGACAGTTTAACGGTAATGGAAACCACAGAGGACGCTACCTTCTTCACGACCTTCTTCCATGAAGTGCTTGACACGGAAGAACTGGAGCTGCCAGAGCTGCCTGTGGAATTAGTGTTTACGCTGCTCAAACTCGAAGAGCTCGTAACGGTGACCATACCGCTGGAAATAGCATAGAGACCAAATCCAGACACAAGAGCTGCCGTAATAAGAGCTGTAATAATGGTGGTCCAAATGTCAGAGCGCCTCTTCTTTGGATTTACTGGAGCTGCTGCACTGCCATTGTTTGGCCCCATAGGACCCATCGGCCCAGCTGGGCTGACTGGGTTATTTGGACTAGTCGGGCCGGTTGGGCCTGTTGGACCGTTTGGCCTTGTAGCACCATTTGAGGAGGTTGAACCAGCTGAACCATTAGACTGAGATTGTGCTGATCCTGCACTGGTTGCATACGCACCATACTGCGGTGCAGGGCGTGGCGCAGATGCAGAACCCTGTCCATAATTTTGACCATAACCCTGCCTTGCAGATTGACCATAAGGCTGTGTTGGCTGATTGTAATTCACCGGACGAGTAGCTTGATTTGGCTGATTCAGCTGGTTCGGCTGAGCAGAAGAAACGGGCGTAACTGGAGTAATTGGCTGCGTTGCCTGAGTCTCTTGTGCTGCTCCATTTGCAGAGCTAGCAGAATTTGTAGAGTTACTAGTAGCTGCTGAATTGCCCGAATTGCTTGCTTTCTTAATTTCGCTAGGCTGCCAGCTACCTTCATTATTCTGAGGATTCCAAGGATTTGGAACCTGATTATTATTCGTCATCAATACTCCTTAATGACATAAACCACATTTTTATGCGTTAACTGATGCGTTATTTGCTACACATTTCGTTCTAGTAGCTAGCTAAGTGCACTAATCTGCATGTTAGCTGAGAATTATATAAAAAGAATAATGGAAAATAAATATATTTATATAAATGTGACGCCCATCCCCTAAAGTTGAGCGCATGACGAGTAACGAGACCACTGTAAAAAAGCGCTTTACCCCAATTGGAGCAACCGACGGAAAGCCTGGAGATCGAAGTGCTTTCAGCTTTGAGGTAAAAACTCGTATCGATGGTCGCCACGGCCGAACAGGCGTAATTCACACTCCTCATGGCGATATTAAGACTCCTGCATTTGTCCCCGTAGGAACTCAAGCCACCATGAAGGCCGTACTCCCTGAGCAGATGGAAGCTCTCGGCGCACAGTGCGTTCTCGCAAACGCTTTCCATCTTTTTGAACGCCCTGGCGAAGATGTGCTTGATATGGCTGGCGGGCTTGGCAAATTCATGAACTGGGATAAGCCTACATACACCGATTCTGGTGGATTCCAGGTGCTGTCACTCGGCGCAGGTTTCAAAAAAACTTTAGCAATGGACGTTGAGGGGCATAAATCTGACGACGTGATTGCAAATGGTAAGGAGCGTTTAGCTTTTGTAGACGAGGACGGCGTTACATTTAAGTCGCCTCTCAATGGCAGTAAACATCGTTTTTCCGCAGAAATTTCTATGGGAATTCAGCACAAAATTGGCGCTGACATTATGTTTGCCTTCGATGAACTAACCACCTTGATGAATACTCGCTCGTACCAAGAAAAATCTGTTGAGCGCACATTCCGCTGGGCAAAACGCTGCGTCGCAGAGCATGAGCGCCTCACACAGGAACGTCTTGGAAAACCGTATCAGGCATTATTCGGAGTGGTTCAGGGCGCAAATTACGAAGATTTGCGGCGACTGGCTGCATCTGAGGCTGCTTCCTTGGACTTCGACGGATTCGGCATCGGCGGAGCTATTGAAAAACGCATTATTGGCGAAACCTGCTCGTGGATTTGCGACGAGTTGCCAGAGAATAAACCTCGCCACGTACTAGGTATTGCTGCTGTTGACGATATCTTTGCGTCCGTAGAAAACGGCGGAGATACCTTCGATTGCGTCGCCCCCGCACGCGTGGCTCGAAACGGTGCTGTTTACACTAAAGACGGTCGCTGGAATATCAAGCGCGCGGCCTTCAAAACTGATTTAAATCCACTAGAAGATGACTGCGACTGCTACACGTGCCAGCATTATTCCCGTGCTTATATTCATCACCTGTTGAAAGCAGGCGAAATGACCGGGGCAACGCTGATGACTATCCACAACGAACGATTCTTCATCCGTTTACTCGATAATATTCGCGACTCTATTGATGGTGGCTACTTCAACGAATTCCGCGATTCTTACCTAGCTCGCTTCTATGCAAACGGTTCAAAGGGCTGAATTACGCAACATGTATGAATTGCACAACATGTGAGAGCATGTTAAGATTTCAGTTTGTCTGCGCACGTGGCGGAATGGTAGACGCGCTAGCTTCAGGTGCTAGTGTTCGCAAGGACGTGCGGGTTCAACTCCCGCCGTGCGCACCAGATTTTTATTTCTTGAAATTGCTTCCAGAAAATTCTCCTACAAAGAAATCAATAGCATCTTGCATATGAGGAACGAGCTGTTCGTTCTTGCAGCTACCTAATTCATGGCGTGTTCCAGGCATAAATACCTTCGTGATATCGCCACCAGCATTGCGAACGTTGTCAATGAATTGGTTTTGTAAATCAAGACGCACATAAGTATCTTTCTCAGACTGCACTAGCAAAATCGGAGCCTTAATGCGAGCGCAGTTTTTCGGATCAAGTAAACTCTTGGTCATTCGCAAGCTTTCACGAACCCAGCTATAGGACGATCCTGCAGTCTGATACCGCAAATCTTGAATGCGGAAAGCGTGTAATTCTTTGCAGCGCTCTTGGCTTAATCCTTCATTGAATTCTGCATCATACTCATAGTTAAACGGTTGCTGTGTAACTGCAAGATGCTTGCCTAGCCCAAAAGCGCATGCAACTTCGGCAGCGCACCTAGCAACAATCGTTGGAATTCCTGTGTTTGGGCCAACCATAGGGCAGCTGAGCACATATTTATCGCTAGCTCAGGGTATTGCTCAGCCACTCCGATTGAAATACCTCCGCCCATAGAATGCCCATACACATAAACTGGCCCATGAGACTGCGGCTTTACAATAGTGCCCATAAATGTTACCAAATCAGCAACATAACGCCGCCAATCATCGATATACACAACAGAAGAATCTTCCGTGTCATGTGGTGAGAAGCCGTGCCCGCGGTGTTCCATGACCCACACATCGCAGCCTGTCTGCAAAAAGTAATATGCCATTTCTTGATATTTTGGAGCACACTCGGTAAAACCATGCACAAGCACCACGCTTGGCCTGTCTTTTTCAGGGCGCTCAACAGACACTCCACCTGCAGCACGAAAAGCATCGAGATCGTAATAGTCGTAGTAGAGCTGATTATTATGAGAAACCGCCGGAGCATAGGCACCTACTAAATCGCGAAGTCCTTCGTGCGACGGCGCATCCATCCACCCAGAAGTGCGCGTAGCAAGCATAAGCGGACGAACTGTGGAATTCATGTCGTCTTCAAAGCGAGAGTCATCCACAAAAGTGATTTTTTGACTAATTTTCTGGCTAGCTTCTTGACTAATTTCCTGAGTATTCTGCACAGTAGTTTGTTCAATAGTTTCCGGCATGATACGCCTTTCTCGATGTGCGAGCGCTTCTGCGCACCCGCAGCAACAACCATGTATTATTCAGAGTAATAGATTTTTAGGGCACACAAAACCAAGGAGCCCATACTTTTAGAACAACGCATAAACGCACAGCGATAAAACATAGCTACATAGCTTCAGCACTACGAATGTGAGGTAAAACATGACTGAATCTCGCGTTATCAGCACTCAAGAGGTTCACAACGGACCTATTTTCAATGTGGATCGCGTAACCGTAGAGCTTAAAGGAGTTAATCTTGACGCTCCTGAAGAAACTGTGACTATTGAGCGAGAAGTCGTGCGTCACGTTCCCGTTGTTGTGATGCTTGTGCACGATGTGGCAACAGATAAATATCTTCTTGAGCGAGAATATCGCGTTGGGCCAAATGCTTTCGTTCCAGGGCTTCCTGCCGGTTTCATGGAAAAAGATGAGAAACCAATTGCTGCCATGGAGCGTGAACTGCGCGAGGAAACTGGTATTACTTCCTCAGATGTAGTGCTCGACTACGTTGGCTCCTTCTACTCTTCAGAGGGGATGACTGACGAAATGGCAATTGTCGGAATCCTTCATCTGCGTTCCTTTGAACAAGGCCCCTTAGATTTGGACGAAGGTGAATACGTGCATTCTGAGTGGGTGACTTGGGATGCTCTTCTTGACGCTGGAATCATGTCTTCAAATTCTGTGATTGCGATTGAGCATGAGGCACTTCGCCGCACAAATGACCCAAATAATGCAAAAATCTCACAAAAATAAACGCTTATACACACTAAAAATTGGCATGTAATACGGAGAATTGGAAAAAATAGTTCCTAAACACAGCATAATCGGGCAGATTGCGCAAAAACTTTGCAATAATAGCGTATGACTTGGCTAAAGTGCGCTTTTGCATGTTTACGATAGAGTCAGCCTAAGAAAGGGACAACTATGAGCGTTCTCGACCGTTTTGAAAAAAGCGTCGAAGGTGCCGTTAACGGCGTTTTTGCCAGATTCGGCTCTAAAGATTTGAGCGCAGTCGATCTTTCAAGTGCACTCGAGCGCGAGATTGATTCGCAGACAATGCCCGTTGGTCGCGACCGCACTGTAGCGCCTAATGAGTATCGTTTTAAGCTCTCGACCCCAGACTTCGATCATATTGAGCAATGGGGCTCTGAAACACTCGCCAACGAGCTAGCTGACAACCTCACTAAGTATGCAGAAAGTCAGCATTATGCATTTGTTGGGCCTGTTGTAGTGATCTTTGAAGAAGATTTAGACTTGACACGCGGCGATTTCAAACTCACCAGCGAGTCTGTGCAAGGAAATGCTGCACCCGCAACCAGTGCAAGCGAAACCACGGACTGCCCAGTACTTGAAATTAATGGTAGGCAATATTTGCTCACTGCAAATAAGACTGTGCTTGGCCGCGGTTCTAACTGCGATATTGTGATTGATGACCCCGGTATTTCACGTCGCCATCTTGAGATTGACATTACCGAAAACGGCGTGATCGCACGAGATATGGGTTCCACTAACGGAACTTACGTAGAAGGTCATCAAGTGCCGGCAGCAACGTTGCTTGACGGTAATACCATCACAATTGGCCGCACTCGCCTCCTCTTCTGGGCATCAGCCGGAACACAAGACTAATTACCGCTTTACGAACTAACTAAGTAACGCGGTAATTAATAGTATTAGAGCTAACATTATGACTGATTTAACATTTGCCATTCTAAAATACGGATTCCTCATTCTTTTGTGGTTATTCGTATGGTTAGTTGTGCGCTCGCTTTACCGCGATATTAGTGCTCTGGCTCCCAAATCAAGCGGTCGTAAAAGGCATAAGGGGCGCCATGGACGCGGCACGAGCGCGAGTGTAGGTGCACAAGCTGGCTTTGACTCTGCCAATGGCGTTTATACTGAAAATTCCACGCATGGTAGCAATAGCGCTCATAGCGCTCCAACCCCACGAAGTACTGCAACACTGCTAACTATTATCGATGGCCCGCTCTCTGGAACCACTCTTCCACTCGGAACGCAATCCATCACTTTAGGTAGAGCACCTGGAAACACTGTTGTGCTTGATGACGAATTTGTATCATCTCATCATGCGCGCGTGTATATGGATCCAATCAGTCGCACATGGGCTGTTGAAGACTTGGCTAGCACGAACGGAACTGTGCTTAACGGATCTCGTATTTCGGGTGCAAGTCCACTTCCAATTGGTGTTCCCGTGCGCATTGGGGCCACAACATTCGAGTTGAGATAGAAGGATCGGTTTTATGGGAGATGAAAGCTCACTGATTCTTGTATCGACAACGGTTTCAGACATTGGCTACATGCGTCACGACAATCAAGACTCCTCGTTTGCTGGAGAGCATCTTGTTGCTGTATGCGATGGCATGGGCGGTCACGCTGGAGGAGACACTGCTTCAACGATTGCTATACGATCTTTGGCTCATCTCGAAAAAGGCAAAATTCCTGAGGAAGATCTCAACAGTGACGGTGTAGTTTCCATTGAGGAAGTGGCATCTACACTTGAGACTTCTGTAATTGCCGCACATGACGCAATTGTAGGTAAGGCCAAGCGCGAGCGCAGATTAGCTGGTATGGGAACCACCGTCACCGCTCTTACTCTTGTCGATAATTACTGGATTCTGGCACACATTGGCGATTCTCGGGCGTATTTACTGCGTAATGGTCGTATTATTCGAATCACAAAAGACCACAGTCTTGTTCAGCATCTTGTTGACACTGGCCATATCACTGAAGAAGAAGCGAAAAGCCATCCTCAACGCAACGTTGTGATGCGCGTATTGGGCGACTTTGACATCGATCCACGCCCTGATATTGCTATTCGCAAAGCTCATGCTGGTGACCGTTGGATGCTCTGCTCTGATGGATTATGCGGCGTGCTTGAAGATGACACTATAGAGGAAGTTCTTTCTACAACGCCTAGTCTTGAAGACTGCGCTCAAAAACTTGTTCTAATGGCATTAAAAGCGGGCAGCTCCGACAACGTAAGTGTTGCAATCGTTGATGCGCTCGATGCTTCCACTGCTTTAGCCACCTCAGTAAATGGTCGTTACCAGATACCGCTCGTCGGCGGCGCAGCAAGCAAACAATTACAGCCGATTGCAGATACCATCGGTGAAACTGTTACCCTTGCACCTGAGTTGGAAGATAATTCTGATTCCCCTGCAAGCCGTGCTGCAGCGCTGGCAAATCAAGGTTCTACTGGGAAGCTTCAGATGGCTCGCCCATCCCATAAGGCATCTTCTAAGTCTGGAACCAATTCTGACTATGATGTGGCAATGCCAGATACTGGCGAAATTCCAGTTGTACATAAGCACGATGGGTCTGTTATCAGCGATCCGCATGACCCTGAAGTTGCACACGCCATTATTGAAGACCGAAACAAGACTAATTCCAAAGCTCGCACGCGTAAGCGCGTAAAGCGAGTTGCAATCGTTGTTATTATTCTCGCTGTACTCGCTGCCCTCTCTGGCGGCGGATACGCGGCATGGAACTGGTCTCAATCCCAATACTATGTAGGCGAATATAACGGCAAAGTAGCTATTTATCAAGGCGTTCCAACAAATATCTTTGGAGTGGCTCTCTCTCACGAGGTTAAAGAAACATCAATCAAAGTTTCTACTCTCCCCTCAGCATGGCGCCAGCAAATTAAGCAAGGCATCGCTGTATCTTCCTACAAGGCAGCAGTGCAGCATACCAAGGTTATTAAGAAGCAAGTAGAGCAGTTGAAAGCAAGCAAAAAGAAAGCGTCACAGAAAAAATCAGATAGTTCAAGTTCTTCAGATACCTCTTCTCAGGAATCTCAAAGCTCTCAAGAGTCCCAAAACTCCCAGGATTCTCAGGAGTAAAGCTAATGATTAAAAAACGCCTGAGAGAAACAGCGCTATTACTTATTACGCTAGCCATAGCGTGCGTGGGACTATTCCAGATGTTCATGCGCGTTGCCAACGAAATTCCGAATAAGTATGTGCTCCCCTTCTGCGTGCTAGTGGCGCTTATTTGCATATTCTGGGCCTTATTGACTGCTTTCCAAGTATATGCTTCGCAGATTATTTTCTTATGCGTGGTTTTGCTTTCGCTTATTGGAATTACTGAAATAATTCGAATTGACTATGAGAATGTAACGCTCGGACGTTCTGCAACTTCCGCAGGAATGAATCAGATTATCTGGATGTGCATTGGATTGGCACTGTGTGCCTTCCTTATTGTGTTTCTCAAAGACTACCGTGTGCTGCGCCGATTCTCTTATCTAAGCATGTTTTTTGGTCTTTTGCTCATGTTCTCACCTTTGATCCCAGGGCTTGGCAAAACCATCGGTGGTGCCCGAATTTGGATTGGAATTGGTTCCCACACCATTCAGCCTGCAGAATTCGCAAAGCTTTTCTTAGCCTTTTTCTTTGCGGCATATCTTTTTGACCACCGTGATCAGTTGGCTGTAGGAGGCAAGAAGATCGGCGCCTTGCATTTACCTCGTCTGCGAGATTTTGGACCGATTATCGTGGTGTGGTTTGCGTGCATTGGCCTGCTCGTTATGCAAAGGGATTTGGGAACATCTCTTATGTTCTTCGCCATGTTTGTGTGTATGCTCTACGTTTCCACAGGGCGCACAAGCTGGATTGCTATTGGTTTCGTGTTCATCGCGATTAGTGCTTTTGCCGCTGCGCATCTGTTCTCCCATGTGCAAAATCGTGTTACTGCATGGCTGCACCCGTTCAGTCAAAGCGTGTATAACGCAGTTGGTGGCTCCGAGCAACTTGTTACCGGCATTTTCGGCCTATCTACCGGAGGCATGATTGGCACTGGCTTGGGAAATGGATACCCTGCACTGACTCCTCTGGCAAACTCAGACTTTATCTATTCTTCACTTGGTGAAGAGCTTGGTCTTACCGGTCTCTTTGCGATTATGGCTATTTATCTCGTAATTATCGGTGCTGGAATCATAGTGGCTATACGCATTAAAGACGGCTTTGGAAAGCTGCTTGCTTCAGGCCTCGTATTCACCATGGCATTCCAAGTTTTCACTGTAGTTGGCGGAATTACGCTTGTTATTCCTTTGACTGGTTTAACGCTTCCATATATGGCAGCGGGCGGATCTAGCCTCATTGCAAATACAATACTTGCAACCTTGCTACTTATTATCTCGAATCAAGCCAACAAGCCGGAAGAAGATATTTCTACTGACGCATTCAACGCGGAAGCGCTTAAAGTAATCCGCAATGCACAAGCTCTTAAGCAAGCTCAACTTGAACAGGAAGAACAGCAGGCGCGAGCACATTTGGGATCTACGCACACGGCAGCAGCAACGCCCGAAGCAGAAGAAACAATGGCAATAGTTCACAACGCGGCATCTGTCGAAGCTCCAGTTGCCGCCACAGATACCACAGAATTTATCGCTCGTGCGGACACAACTGAATCGCCTACAGTAGAAGTAAACATCGATAATGCACGCAACGAAGACCAGAAGCAACCGGAGCAAGGAGAACGCGATGAATAAGTCATTACGACGTATTTTTAACGTGGTTATTATCCTCTTCGTACTTCTGGGGATTTCTAGCACAATTTTGATGGTATTCGCTGCCGATAGTCTTAACTCTGATACGCGAAACCGTCGAACTCTTTACAGCCAGTACGCTATTCCTCGTAGTTCGATTCTAGCCGCTGACGGCACTGTGCTAGCAAGCTCAACGGCAGTTAATGACACTTTCAAATATCTACGTTCGTATAGCAACGGCCCAGTCTATGCACCTGTAACTGGATACTATTCTGTAACGATTGCGGCAGACCGTGGCATTGAGGCATCGCGTAATGCACTGCTCAGCGGCACGAGCAGCAGTTTATGGCTCAGTAGACTCAAGACGCTCTTTACTGGGAGTGAAAACTCCGGTGCAATCATTGAAACTTCTATTGACACTGCTCTTCAAACTAAGGCGTACGAGCTGATGCAGAATTATAAAGGCGCAGTTGTGGCCATTGAGCCAAGCACAGGCCGGATTCTGGCAATGGTAAGCACTCCAAGCTACGATCCTAATGTTCTCGCCAGCCATGACACCTCTAGCGTGGCATCCAATTACACGTCTCTCATTCAAGACACTGATAATAATTCTTTGCTAAATCGCGCAACGAGCGAATTGTATTCACCTGGGTCCACGTTCAAACTCGTAGTGGCTGCAGCTGCCCTCGAAAGCGGCAATTACGATACTGATACTGAGATCCCAGCAGGTTCTAGCTACACACTTCCCAACACGTCAACAAACCTAACAAACACCACTACAGCTGCGGCAGGAACAAACGGCACGATTACATTAAGCGATGCACTGGCATATTCGTCTAACACTGCATTTGCTCAGCTCGGCGTAACTCTTGGCCAAAGTACTATCGAAAGTCAAGCGGAGAAGCTTGGTTTTGGCACTACTATTAACATCGATGGAAACTCTTCTATGGGCCGCCCAATGAAAGCTGTAGCATCGTCATTCCCGTCAACAACGTCTGTCGATAAGCTGGCGCTTGCTTCCATTGGCCAAGATGATACAGTGGAGACTCCATTACTAAATGCAATGATTGCTGCAACCATTGCAAATGGTGGAAAAATGATGAAGCCAACACTCGTAGATAGAGTGCGCGCAAGTGATTTAAGTGTTATTTCAACTCGGTCTAATACCACACTTTCACAGGCATTCTCCTCAGACACCGCAAGCAAACTAACCTCTATGATGGAGTCTGTAATTACAAAAGAATATCCATCTTTGCAGCTTACAAATTCAACCGTTGCCGCAAAAACTGGTACTGCTCAAACGGGCACATCAAACCAAACAAATAATGCGTGGATTACTGGTTTTGCGCCAAGTAACGATCCAAAGATTGCTATTGCAGTAGTAATTAGCGGCTCAACTGAACATGGCGGAGATGTAGCTGGGCCAATCATGAAAGAACTGATGCAGGAGTATCTCGATGAAACTGATTGAGGGACAACTCATACATCACCGCTATCGCCTTGATCGACGCCTTGCTCAAGGCGGTATGGGTGAAGTGTGGAAAGGCCATGATTTAGAGCTTAACCGCACCGTGGCCATCAAGGCTTTACGCAGCGATCTTACTCAAGAAGAGAGTAAGCTACGCCGTTTGCGTGCGGAAGCCCATAATTCTGCTAACCTTGCACACCCAAATATTGCTGCACTGTTTGAATACTACGAGCATGATGGTATCGGCTTTCTCATCATGGAGTATGTGCCTAGCCCATCTCTGGCAGAAATCTATAAGGCTCAAGGCGCTCTAAGTGCTACTCAGCTGCTTCCTATTCTTATTCAGACTGCCCGCGGATTATACGTTGCACACTCACATGGGGTAATTCACCGTGATGTAAAGCCAGCAAACATTATGGTTTCCAATACTGGCGAAGTAAAAATCACCGATTTTGGAGTCTCCTATTCCAATGATCAAGGCCAGATAACGCAAGACGGCATGGTTGTGGGAACAGCGCAGTATATTTCCCCTGAACAGGCACAGGGAGAGCAAGCTACTCCGCAGTCTGATATCTATTCTCTGGGCGTTGTGGCTTACGAAGGTTTGTGTGGTCACCGCCCGTTTACGGGTAAAACAGCCGTTGATATTGCTGCAGCACATGTAAATGAAACTGTTCCACCTTTGCCAGACACTATCGATTGGCAACTGCGTGAATTCGTGATGACGATGCTAGCTAAAGATCCCCAAGATAGGCCAGCTAACGCCCTCATTATTTCCCGTACTCTAGCAAAGATTGAGCGCAGGCTACTCGACCAAGAGGCATCGATGGATGCTTCAGATACTGGCCCACTCACGCGAGCCCAACGTAGGGTTGCGAAGAGTAAACCGCATATTCCAACGTATCTTTTCCAAGGTGGCTTACACAGCTCACGAGATTCAAGAGGATCGCAGAACGTGCATAACCAATATTCATCAATACATGAAGACAACTACTACTCCAATGTCAAGAAGGAAGGTGCGCGATGAGCATGTTCGTACCGAAATCACTTGCAGGCGGACGCTATATTGTTGGCGACCTCATCGGTCATGGCGGCATGGCTGAGGTACATATCGGAACAGACACCCGCCTAGGGCGTACCGTGGCTATTAAGATTATGCGCTCTGATTTAGCAGCAGACGCAATCTTCTTGACGCGTTTTCGCCGTGAAGCACACTCTGTTGCACAGTTAAATAACACAAATATCGTTTCTATCTACGATTCGGGTGAAGAACTGCTCACTGATGACAATGGCTCAAAGGTGAATGTGCCTTACATCGTGATGGAATACATCAGAGGTCAGACTCTGCGCGATATTCTCAAAATCAATGGTGCACTGAGTCAAAAAGATGCAGAGCAAATCATGCTCGGAATGCTTTCTGCACTTGAATACTCGCACCGCATGGGCATTATTCACCGCGATATCAAGCCTGGCAACATTATGATTAGTGAGCAGGGCGACGTGAAGGTGATGGATTTTGGCATTGCTCGTGCTCTAGATGATTCTTCTGCAACAATGACGCAAAATCAAGGCGTTGTTGGCACAGCTCAGTATTTAAGCCCCGAGCAGGCACGTGGCGAGACTGTAGATATTCGCTCCGATTTGTATTCCGCTGGCTGTGTACTCTATGAAATGCTCACAGGGAAGCCACCATTCACAGGCGATTCCGCAGTGGCGATTGCATATCAGCATGTTTCTGAAGTAGCAACACCTCCAAGTACTGTTATGCCTAGTTTGCCTGCTCTGTGGGATTCTATCTGTGCCAAAGCTATGGCTAAAGATCGTACAAACCGCTACTCCACAGCAGCTGAATTCCGTGCCGATATTACAGCAGCTGCAACAGGTGGCACTCTTGTAGCTTCAGCATTTAATCCTCTCACTGATCTTTCAGGCATTCAGGCACGGCGCGAAGAAGAAGCAACAACAGCTCTGCCTACCTCTCAGCTTGCTAACACTGCAGCATTTAATCCAATTCAAGATTCCTCATCACCCTCACCAACGCGTGCTCAACAGCGTGCAGCTGAGGCAAAAAAGAAAAAGAAGAAGCGTCGCATTATTATTGCCTGCATTATTGGTGCTCTTGCACTTATCGCACTCATTATTGGTCTCGTAGTTTACAACAACAGTCAAAAAGAGACCGTAGTCGTTCCAACAATTAGCACCTCCATGAGTGCAGCTCGCGCACAAGAAAAAATAGAGGCTGCCGGACTCACATTTGTGAAGAAGACGGATAATAACTCCACTCAGCCCAAGGGCACATTTACAAAGCAAAGCCCAGCTGGCGGCAAAACTGTTGCTAAGGGTTCAAAGGTTTATGTGTGGTTCTCTTCTGGGCCGAAAACAGGAACAATACCCGACGTATCTGGAATGTCTCAAACAGCCGCGAAAGCCGCACTTAAAGCATCTGGTTTTACAGTGGCTGGCACGAGTGTAGAAGACTCTGACAGCATTGATAAAAACAATGTTATCCGTACTGATCCGGCAGCAGGAACCGCTGCCGAAAAAGGCACTAGCGTAACATTGTATATCGCTTCGGGCACAACGACTGTTCCAACAGGACTTGTAGGCCAAAGCAAAGATAGTGTTCTCGCCACGCTCCAAGCCAAAGGCTTCTCTACAACAGTCGAGACCCAGTATTCCTCAACAGTTGCAGAAGGCAACGTGATTAGCGTAAGCCCAAGCGAAGGAGCCAGCATTACTAAGGGTGGCACTATCACCGTGTATGTTTCTCAGGGCGTAGAAACGGTAAGCCTGCCCTCCGGCGTTATAGGATCTTCCTACTCAGCCGCAGCCCAGATTCTTCAAAATTCTGGTTTCACGGTAAAAACAACAGGTTCTACTGACAGCTCTGCAACTGTTTCAGAAATGCAATATAACGGAGCTTCTGTTTCCTCAGGAACCTCAGTTCCGAAGGGTTCTACAATTACTTTGGTGGTGACAAGCTCATCAAGCAGCTCAAGCAGTTCAAGTTCCCCATCAAGTTCTTCAGGCTCCTCGGGCTCGTCAAGCTCATCAGGGAACTAGTAATCTAGTAATAAGGTTTTTTGAATTTTGAGGGACTCAGAGGAATCTGGGTCCCTCAACTTATACTCAACCTATTCTGCAATTACTCTACCGATACATAATTTGAGGAAACTCGCAGATACGGAATATTCGTTGCAGCCCACGGATACACCCACTGGAAAAGCACCGCAACTGCAGCAATGAACAAAATAGCAAGTAGAAGCGCACGAACAACACGAATTCCCGGTTGAAGCCGTGCGATCCACCCGTAAATGCTAAAGCTCATAGACTTTCCTTCAGCCAGTTTTTTCTTGTGCACGCGCATAGCAGGATACTTCCACGCCACAGCGGCTGCAAGATACACAATTGCATAAGCAATTAAAGCAATAAGCAAAATAGTTGTTAATGGCGGAATCTTACTCACAATATCTTGCGAATCTTCTTGAGTGAAAGAAACAGAGCCCGAACTACTCTTTGTAGCCAGCTGACTAGGAATTCCCTCACTAACTTTCGACCATGAAACAAGTTTCCCATAGCTTATCCAACGTTTTGTAGCCGTAGTATATCGCGGATGACATGTGGTCATAGTAATAATACGTTCTGTAGCCGTTCCGCCAGAATTTGGTACCGGATTAAGAACACTCGTATGGCTAGGGTCTACTAATTCATAACTTGTGTATTGATAGACATACCAGTAATTATTCGTACGCACTATGATGTAATCGCCCTTTTGCAAGGTGTCAACATGTGCGAGCGGCTCGCCATAGCCGGAACGATGGCCAGCAATAGCGAAATTACCCACTTCACCAATTTTTTGAGTCTGCTCATAATGTCCCATACCATGCCGAGCGAGCTGAGTAGAGTCAGTTCCTTCCACGATTGTGCGAGACCAGTTCGAACCAAACCGAGGAATGTAAATCTTCCCAATCGTTTCTGCATAAGAATAATTGCCGTCTTCTACCGGCGTCGTATCTACTGAATACGCTTGCGCAATCTTGTAGCTTCCTGAAGTCTTAGACGGGTTCGTCCATGATTGCACGGTTGTGTCTGAAGACTGAGTTTGATCAGCCTCTACGCCCGTCCACCACAATTGCCACACGATGTAAAGCGCAAGAATCACTCCGCATGTAATGAGCACCTCGGCTATAACTGCGATTACAGAACTCACAGTTGTGCTCTTTTTCTGATCTTTTCTCATAAAATGCTCTACTTACCGTCTTCTCTTTTTGCTGCTTTTGCTGTTTTGCTGTTCTTACTAATCTCGCAGTTTAATTTTCGTGTTACTTTGTTTTACTTATTGTTAGAACTAGCTGCTTGAGCATACTTCAACGACTGCATGGTTGATGTTGCCTTAGCAAACTTGAGGGTCGAAACCTTTTGAACGTCCCATCCAAGGCCGTCAGCTTCCACATACTGCTTGTACACTGTGATTGCTTCGGAATCATTGAGTGCATTGATGAGCTTTGTTTGGCTGCCGATTGCTGAAATTTTATATGGAGGAGCATACTGTTTTCCCTCCAGCGACAACACATTTCCTACGCACCGCACAGCTGTGGTGGGAAGCACTCGCTGGCCTTCAATGGTCATAGCTTCTGCTCCTCCTGCCCATAATGCATTAACAACAGCTTCAATATCTTGCTGATGCACAACGTAATCATTGACATTAATGGAATTTGAGTCAGATTCACTCACTTGTTTCCACTGGGGGGAATCATCGAGAGTGACCGTTACACCAGGGCCAGTAAGTGCCGGCAAAACCGTAGTAGCAGAGGAATTGGAAGAGGCCGAATCATCGGAAGCGCTGCCTGAATTATTGCCAACGACCTCTTTAAGCACATTTATCTGCTCAGTTAAACTTTTAATTTCTTTATGTAGCTCAGAAACTCGCTCAGATCTGCGAGCAATCACACCTTCCACATTTGTTGGACTAGATTGTTCACCATTTATTTGTTGATTTGCCACAATGATTATGCCAACAAGTGCAAAGACGATGAAAGTAACGACGGAGTCTCGCATATAATGATGTTTCTTAGATGATCGACGATGTTCTCCAGACGTAGTTTTTTGTGCAGAACGTGAATTTTTACGCACCATTGTGAGACTCACCCTCCTTTCTATTCGATTCTCTCCACATTAATCGTTACTATGACTTATAGCTATTATCTTAAAGGAGAAATTCATGGCCGATCAGGACCGCAACATCACAACTGATGAGGAACTGATTGACGAAGACAAGGCAACGACTACGGATGCAACTGCAGACGCTACAGAAAATGCCGAATCTGCCGTCAACGAAGTTACTCAGGAATCTGAGGGTGCAGCAGACAGCGCTGAAACCGAAGATGACGCGGAAAATTCCGACCCAAAGCATGCTGCTCCAAAAGCAAGTAAGAAGTCTAGGGGCGGGCTCTTCGGCAAGAAAAAGAATGTGGAGCCTGTAGAGGAGTCTGAGGCAGCAAGAGAAGCTGCAAAGCTTTTGGCTGAAGGCTTGAACGAAGATAATCTCAACCCAAATATGAAGCGCATTGTTAAGAAGCAGGCTGAAGAAACTCGACGCGTTGAGAAGTCAATCGAGAATACAAAGTCTAATCCTGCGTGGCTTGTACCTCTCTTCTGCTTCTTCCTTCTGCTCGGCTTGGCTTGGGTAGTTGTGTATTATCTCAGCGGAAGCTATCCGATTCCGAATATCGGTGCTTGGAACTTGGCGATTGGTTTCGCAATCATGTTCCTTGGCTTCATCATGTCAATGTGGTGGCGCTAAGCCTTACTGACAGCCGTGCACACCACGGGTGTTTGCACATATACTTTCGCATATGAAAAGCCCTCCACTAAGAGGGCTTTTTGCGTACTATCTCAAAACTGTCTATCTAGAATAGTTATCCACATTCTTATCCACACTAGTGAACAAATTACACGCATGTAATTAGCCCAGAACAGACAGCAAAGAAACCGCTGGGGCTTGAGTCCACATTACAGCTATCCACACGGCGAGAAGCACAATGGTAACTATTGAGTCATAAAGTGCCATTCTAAAACCAATACTCTTACCTCGTAATTGAGGAATGCCCTGCATCATGAGCCATGAAATCAATCCCCCAGCAAGAAAACCACCCACATGAGCCTGCCATGCGATATTGGTAAAAATAGCTGGCATTATAAAAAGGATTACGAGAAAAATAATTACTGATGTTCTCTGTTGGGTTCCTACCTTTCGCTGCGCAATAAGAAGAGCTGCGAATAATCCGAAAATTGCACCAGAAGCGCCGTACATAATGGATTGACTCTGATTCTGAGCAAAAAGCACCCAATAAAGTTCGTAAAAGATGCCGCCGGCAATTCCGCTGGCAAGAAAAAGCCCTAAGAATGGCCAGTGCCCAAGCATTTTTTCAAGAATCGACCCCACGCTCCACAGCACAAGCATATTCATCAATATATGAAGGAAGCCTGCGTGGAAGAAAATATGCGTTACGAGCGTCCACGGGAGGTAGCGCCCTACAACGGGATAGATACCTGTAAACACCATAAATCGCGTGTATATATGTGGGAAAAATTGTAAGAAAATCTGCACAATCCACATGGCAACACAAATCGTTACGAGGAATCGCGTAACAACGGGTTCATTCATATTCCACTCATTGCGTAAGCGGTTCTTAAACATGCGGCGATTATTTTCGCGCCTACGCTTGCGCTCTTCTTTACTCTCCTGAGGAACACTGCCCGGGCGAGGAAAAGGATTGCCATTTGAACTTCCATAGCCATAACTCATAGCAATTACTTTATTAGACATCACTAAGCTTCGCTACTTTATGCGCAGAAAGCATCACGACGCGATCTTGATTTCTGGTAAATTTCAGAAGAACCTCGGATTTCCTCAGAGTTTCTTCAGGTTTTCACACCAAAAAGCCACAAGTTACAGCTAGAATAAAATTATGTGTCTGCATGGGTAACATGCAGCAAAACCTACCGAAAGGAGCCAATATGGAGAATAGGTCTGGAGGCGGCTGGAAGTTCTTCGCACTTCTCTTCGGCGCCCTACTTGCAGGTCTCGCCGTTGCCTACGTCTACAAGCAGCAGAACCCTGAGTATGACCCATGGGAAGAACCATGGGAGAACAGCTCTTCACCAGTTGAGTTCGACACTTCTGACGTAGAAGCATCTGAAGAAGCTGATAGTGCAGATGAAGCAAAAACTGTAGAAGACTCTGACGAGGCTGCTGAAACTGCAACCGCTACAGCATAAGCTGGGCGTTGCCTAACAAGGGCGTTGCTCAATAGGGGCATTGCCCGATAGAAGTCTACAAAGTTTAATAATTTAAAATTTAATAGTAAAGGCTAGGATCCATCGAAGGTTCCTAGCCTTTGCTAATTGGTTGATTAGTTACGCTTTATCGCTTTAGCGAGGCAATGGGCCTGTTCCCCAAATGCGCTCCAAGTAATCTTCAATGGAACGATCTGAGCTGAAGTAGCCAGAGTTTGCCACATTAAGCAGAGCCCTACGAGCCCACTCATGTTCGTCAGCATAGAGTGTCTCAATCTCAGACTGAATATCCATGTAAGAACCAAAATCTGCCAAGGTCATGAAGTAATCCTTAGACAGCCAATCCTTCACAAGATTCTCGTAAGCACTCTTATCTCCATCAGCGAAGGTGCCATCGGCAACCATATCAATTGCTTGGCTCAGGCGAGGATCGGCTTCATAGTAATCACGAGAAAGACCCTTGTCATAACCCTCAGCATAGAGTGCTTCGACTTCGTCAACGGTCATACCAAAGAGGAAGAAGTTCTCTGCCCCCACACGCTCACGAATCTCAACATTTGCACCATCAAGAGTACCAACAGTCAAAGCACCATTCAAGGCAAACTTCATATTACCTGTGCCGGATGCTTCCTTGCCAGCCTGAGAAATCTGCTCATCGAGGTCTGTTGCAGGAATCAAATTGCTTGCAAGTTCGATGTTGTAGTTTGGCGGGAAGAGCACATTGAGGTTTCCGTCTACCTCAGGATCGTTGTTAATTACGCGGGAAACATTGTTGATCAAGCGAATGGTTTCCTTTGCAAGAGCATATCCAGGAGCTGCTTTTGCACCAAAGACAACCGTGCGAGGTGTGATATCTGACGCATTGACCTTGCCTGACTTAATATCTGCATACTGAGAAATAACAGCAAGAATCTTCAACGACTGGCGCTTATACTCGTGCAAACGCTTCACCATGGAGTTGATCATGGTGTTAGGGTCAACATCGAAACCATAACGACGCTTTGCGAAGTTAGAGAAATCACGCTTGTTAGCCTTTTTCACCTCAGCGAAACGGTCAACAAACTGTGCATCTTCAGCCAATGGGATCAAACCTTCGAGCTGAGAAAGATCAGAAATCCATGAATCCGTGCCTAAGCCCTCAGTAATAAGAGCAGCAAGGCGTGGGTTTGCAAGGCGTACGAAGCGGCGAGGCGTCACACCATTGGTCACATTAGTGAACTTAGTCGGGAACACATCACTGAAGTCCTTCAATGTGACGTCCTTAAGCAGCTGAGAATGCAGCTCTGCAACGCCGTTAACGTGCGATCCACCAGCTGTTGCGAGGAAGGCCATGCGTACCTGTGGATTTGATCCAGTGGTCATAACGCGCATACGCTCAATCTGATCTGCAGCGACATTCTTGTGCTCAAGCTGTTCCACGAATTTCTTATCAATAAGCTTGATAATTTCAAGATGACGAGGAAGAAGCTCGCCAATAAGCTGTGCTGACCACACTTCCAAAGCTTCAGGGAGCAAAGTATGGCATGTGTAATTGAAGCAGCGAGTGGTGATGTCCCACGCAGTGTCCCAACCATAGTCGTATTCGTCCATAAGAATGCGCATAAGCTCTGGAATACCAATAACTGGATGAGTGTCGTTGAGCTGGAACACAATCTTGTTTGGCAAAGTAGTCAAGTCAGGATGCTCTTCAGCACCATAGAAAGTACGGATTGCATCGCGAATAGAAGCAGAAACGAAGAAGTACTGCTGCTGCAAACGCAAGGACTTGCCCTGAGGAGTTGAATCTTCTGGGTAAAGAATCTTGGTGATAGTTTCTGCTTTCACCTGTTCCTTAACTGCACCCTCATAATCGCTCTTATTGAAGGTGAGCAAGTCGAACTCATCGAGAGCCTTAGCCGTCCACAAGCGCAAAGTGTTGACTCGGCGAGATTCATATCCAGGAACCATGTAGTCCACAGGAACTGCGCGAACGCCCCAAGAAGGCTCCCACACGCGCTTACCGTTCTTTTCAACAACGGTGCCGCCGAAGTTTACCTGCTGAGCACGGTTATAATCAGTGTGCCCCCAAGGATTTTCCTCAGTTAGCCAGTAATCAGGGCGTTCAATTTGGTTGCCTTTTTCATCAAACTCTTGCTTGAAAATGCCATACTGATACTGAATGCCATATCCAAAAGCAGGCACACCAAGGGATGCAAGAGAATCAATAAAACAAGCTGCGAGACGGCCTAAGCCACCGTTACCCAAACCTGGCTCATACTCTGCGTCGATAACGTCTTGAGGCTCAAAGCCTAACTCGCGCACTGCAGTGTTGAACTGATCGGTAAGACGAGCATTGAGAAGAGCATTTTCGAGCTGCTTACCCATAAGGAACTCTGCACTCAGATAGCCCACTGCCTTTGTGGAACCCTCAAGCATATCTGCCTTAGTGCTGGTCCATGAGCCCATAAGATGCTTGCGAACAGCCAGTGACGCTGCGACATAAACATCTTTAACAGTTGCCTCGCTGACTGTTACACCCTGATGATAGGTAAGCTGATCTGTGATTTCTGCAATGAAATCAGAAGCAGAAACAGTGCTGTCAGTTGCATTATTTTGAGTCATAGAAACTCTTTCCTGTGTGTACTGTGTGTACTGTGCAGTAACCATTATGCATTGAAATCTGGAAATTTGCACGTTCTAACGTATGTTTTCCCCGTTTCCAAGATTTTTCAAGGGAAACTCCTGCATAATTTCTGTGCTCGAATTTTATGTTCTGCTATGCGCTGAGCTGTACCACGATGCGTTGAGTGCAAGAATGGTGATATGGCAATTATTAAGCAAAGTGACATTATGGCTGGTGAGAATGCTCTGCGAGAATGGAAAAACAAGGCGGAACTGCTCATAGGTGACGGCGAGAATGCCTCGACTATCAATCCGCCTATGACTCGTAGTAATCGCGCTATGGCAGTGCGTTATTCACTTTATATGACGACTATTGCTTGCCCGGGTGACGGCGTAGAACTACGCGTTGCTCCATATGCTGCCGTAAAAATTCTTGAAGGCCCCAAGTCAGACCCTCACAACCTCACTCCCCCAGACGTCATCGAGCTTGCACCTGACGTGTGGCTGCGAATGGTCTGCGGATTTACCACATGGTCTGATGAACGAGCAGCCGGTAACATCACGGCAGTAGGCGAACGTGACGACCTCTCGCCATATTTGCCATTACCAATCGACTAAGCTGTTAGCCTAGGTTTGATGAGGCTAGATTTAATGGCTTAGATTTAGTACTTCATTCCCATTGCTTCGCGAACCTGCTCAAGAGTTTCCTCAGCGATTGCATTAGCCTTTTTGTTGCCGTCATGCAGAATATCGCGGATAGAATCCATGTCTTTAGCAAGTTCTTCTCGGCGCTCACGATGAGGAGCGAGGAAGTTGTTCACAGATTCAATAACGTAAGCCTTAAGAGCCCCTGCACCAGATTCACCAATTTCTGAAGCAATGTCCTTTGGATCACGGCCAGTCACAAGCCCAGCAGTGGTAAGCAAGGCGGAAACTTGTGGGCGATTAACTGGATCAAATGTGATGTTGCGATCAGAATCCGTGGGGCTCTTCTTAATAAGCTTCGCAGTCCCAGCAGCCGTTGCGCCAAGCATGATGGAATTACCGTAAGATTTGCTCATTTTACGGCCATCAAGCCCAGGGATTTCAGGAGCATCAGACAGAATCGCTGATGGCTCTGGAAACACGGGATTTTTCTTGGCATATCGTTCATTGAAACGACGAGCTATAGTACGGGTAATTTCAACGTGTGGAAGATTATCTTTACCGATAGGAACTACATTTGCCTTGCAGAACAGAATGTCACAAGCCTGATGAATCGGATAGGTCAACAGCAAGCCAGTCAAAGCATGGCCAGAAGCTTCCATTTCAGACTTCACAGTCGGATTACGATGAAGCTCAGCCTCAGTGACTAAAGAAAGGAATGGGAGCATCAACTGATTCTCAGCAGGAACAGCAGAGTGGGTAAAAATCATGGTCTTGCTTGGATCAATCCCCGCAGCCAAGTAATCAAGCACAAGATTCAAAACATTATCTTCAATATGCTCAGTAGTATCTCGATCTGTAATTACCTGATAATCAGCAATGATGATATTGGTATTCACACCGCGATTTTGCATTGCTACACGCTCTTTAATAGAGCCGAAATAATGCCCCAAATGCAAACGCCCCGTAGGACGATCGCCTGTGAGCATAGTGAAAGCAGAAGGATTTTTCTCAAGTTTTGCAAAAGTCGCATCAGAACGCTTTTGTGCCGCCAAAAAACTTGCGCTCAGCTCATTTCCAGCTGCAGTTACTTGCTGCTCATCAGCCATTTTGCACCCTGCCTCTACACAAAAAATTGAAGAAATTGTTGGTCTCATGGTAAAAGTTTCAGCCGACAAGCTCTAGTCGTGGTATCCTACTTTGTGGTGAATTGGAAACTCGTGTAATCACGCTGAAATCAGCGAGGGGGTCAGATGGGCCGCGGACGTCAGAAAGCAAAGCAAACAAAGATAGCCCGTAAGCTCAAGTATCTAACGACTGATACGGATTATGACGAGCTCGCCAAAGAATTATCTACTCATGATGATGAGAATTTTGAATCTGTGGATGATTTTAATGGCGCCGACACGCCCGAGAGCAGAGAAACTTCACAAGCAGAATACGATGCCGAGAATAAGACTGAGGGCGAAGATAAAGGCGAGGTAAAAAAGTCCGAAGAGCTCAATGAGGAAGAACTCAACGAACTCGATGAGTACGCTCAGTGGGCTGCAGAAGCTGCAAAACGAGCAGAAGAACAACAGCCAGCTAAGAAAGCCGCTCCGCACAAGCCATTCCCTATGCCCTTCTCTGGCGTAAAGTCAAAGTCAGAGCCAAAGCCGAAGAGCGCAGAATAGAAAAGCACTCTTTTCGCCTTTATTTTGTTTTCATAGCACTCTCGTTTTCCCGATCAATCTGTTCGAGAAAGTGAGAGTGTAAATACATGAATACATGAATTCAAAGTATTAAAATTCAAAATATTAAATATCGTAGCGCCATGAGCGATCAGTGAAAACACGGGCAAGCGCCAGTCCTATCGGCAAGCAAACGATTACCATTACGGCTCGGAAAGTCCAATCCAACGCCAGGCTCGTGTGAAAATCACCAAGATAATACACAGCTCGATACATATAAAGTCCTGGAACCATAATCACAATAGACGGCACTGTTAAGCCGATTCGTGGATAGCCAAGAGTTCTATCGATAAGTCCCTTACGAACGGACATACGCCAAGCCGTTGCAAGCAGTCCGGCAGCGAGAGCAGCAAGCAGAGCCGCGAGTTCGATACTCATGCCACCATAATCTATGACTTCTAATCGCGCCGTGTTGGCAATAGCTCCAATAGACGCAGCAATAACGGCCATTTTTTGTGGGGAATTAAATAGCACTGAGAAGCCCCACACACCTCCGAACGAAGCAGCTAAACGCAAAAGTAACTGCAGCCATACGCTGATATCTGGGTTATTAAAACCTGAAGGACGCAGGCGCACAATATCCACCACAATCCATGCGCATAACGCAGCCACGAGGATAATCGAAAGCGCGTAAACAAGCCGTTCAATGCCCGACTTCAAATCCAACTTTGCAATATCCAATCCGCCCGTGATGAGCGGGAAACCCGGAATAACAAAGAGAATTGCCCCAATATAGGCAGTGTCATGTGAGAGCGCGGAAGGATCAACAATAGCCGAAAGTCGCAGCACCCCAAGAGTGGCAAAAGCAGCAATCACAACGCTTACAGCAGTCACAAAGAATTGGTTAAGATGACGTCCGCTCATACGACTGCGTACGTACTGCCCAATCCCTGCACCCACGAAGGCACCGAGAATGTCATACCCCCAACCACCAAGTAAAAAAACGAAGCACGCACACGCAACGGCAGAAGCAAAGCCCTTCTTAATCGCGCTATAAAGCCCTGCCTTATATTCAATAGCTTCTAAGCGCTCGTGAGCTGCACGTACAGACAATGATGCGCATACGTCTGTACTATTTGCCTCGTTTACGCTGTTCGCATTGTTTGCAGTACTCACACTATTTGCAGTGCTCACATCGTGGTCATCTTCATGAATATTTTTAATAGAAGTTTCAGACCGGCGCGAGTTTTCGAGGTGAGAGATGAAATTAGCAGATGAATCTGTGTCAACATGGTATGTTCCAGGCTTTCCCAGACTCACACACAGCCAGTCTGTGTAATGTTCCATAAGCCAGATGCGTTCTGTATTGACGCCAACAGTTGGTAGATCAACGATCTCAGTAATGCGCTGCTTACCGTCAGAAAAAGATGCGTCAATACTCGTTAAGCTAATATCTGCACGAACGTTAATCCCCAACGCTTCTGCAATGCGGCTCATCATTTCTTTGACGCGAAAGCTACCCGTTCCGCCGCCTAAATCGAGCAGGCCAGCACGCATAATAACGCTTGCCTTAGCAGCCAATGATGCTTCTAATAACGGGGTATCCAGCTCAGCTTTTATATCTGCCATGTCCAATGGAATGGAATGACTGTGAAATCTGCGTTCATATGTAACTTTGCGCTCAGCCAAACGCTTTCTGCTGTAATTCTGAATCCAACTCACAGTAGCCATTGTTCCCATATATGCAGACACTAAATGTGCTTACTAGACCTACTAGGAACTGAAAATATCAGATAAAAAGCCGACGCCCATAAAGTAATTTCCGGAACTTCTCAGAAAAATTTGTCCACTTTTTAACTAGTTATTCCACAATTTGAAATATAGAAACCTATAATGGTGAGGATTGACTGTCGCTCACGAGGCTTTGGGCTTGGGACGGCTGGTTTACAAAACTTCGGAGGAGCCGAAGAAGATCAGTTGACAAGCAACCTTTAGGGGCGGTTGAGGAGGTCGTATAAATAAATGTCACAATCTAAAATCCAAGAAGATTCAAATCTTCGCGCTCTCACAGCAGAACACTTAGCAGAAGAGCAAAACTTTCCTACATCGTTGAACGACGATATGGAATTATGCTTAAGCATTCTGCGCGATGTGATTGCTGAGTATGATCCTAATTTGCTTACTAAATTCGATGCTCTCCGTGACGATGCAATTATTGCTGGAGATGCTCATTGGTCAAAAAGCGAAGATAAGAAGACAGTTTCAGCAGAAGGCCTTGAAGCAGCAGTTTCCGTTATCGACGAAAGCTCTGTTGAAGAAAACACCATGTTGGCGCGTGCTTTCACCACATACTTCCATCTGGCAAACCTGTGCGAAGAAGCTTACCGCGTTTCTGCTCTGCAAAAGCGCGCAGAAGATGTGGACACCAACTCCCCTATCGACCCGACCAACGAGTTGACTATTGCATACAAACAGCTCATTGATGAGGTTGGACTCGCAGGCGCACAAGAGCTCCTCGAAAAGCTTGAGTTCCATCCTGTTTTCACAGCACACCCAACTGAAGCACGCCGAAAAGCAGTTGAAGGCAAAATCCGCCGAATTTCAGCTCTACTCGCAGCTCGCAAATTCACTAAAGGATCTGCCCGCGCAGAAACAGACCGCAATCTCTACAACGAAATTGACGCGCTTTTCCGTACTTCTCCAATCGCAGTGAAAAAGCCGACGCCTGTTGAAGAAGCAGACACGATTATCGACATTTTCGATAACACTATTTTCAATATCATTCCTCAGGTTTACCGCCGCTTCGATAACTGGGCGCTTGGTAAGAAGTCTGGCACAGTTCCACCTGTTTGCCCAGCATTCTTCCACCCAGGAAGTTGGATTGGTTCAGACCGTGATGGCAATCCGAACGTCACTGCAAAAGTAAGCCGCAAGGTTGCTCGCAAGTTCTATGACCATATGGTTAAAACTCTTGAAGAAGCAACTCGCACAGTGGGTCGCAACCTTACTCTTGGTTCGAGCACAACTCCTCCAAATGAAGAATTGCGTGCTCTGTGGAATCGTCAGTGCGAAATGAGCGAGCGCCTAACCGGCCACGCAAGCGTTATTTCTACTCAAGAACCACACCGCGCAGCCATGATCGTGATGGCTGATCGTCTTCATGCAACAATCGCTCGTGATGTTGACTTGATGTATGCAAGTTCTGATGAGTTCCTTGCAGATTTGAGAATTGTCCAGAAGTCTTTGGCAGATGCGGGCGCCGTTCGCAGCGCTTACGGCCCTCTGCAGACTCTTATCTGGCAGGTTGAAACCTTCGGATTCCACATGGTGGAAATGGAGTTCCGTCAGCATTCTCTCGTTCATGCACGCGCACTTGAAGATATTCGTGAGCACGGTTTGCACGGTGAACGCGGTGAGCTTGCCCCTATGACTCAGGAAGTTTTGAACACATTCCGTGCCCTCGGCGCAATCCAGCGTCGCAATGGGCGCAAGGCTGCCGGGCGTTATCTCATCTCCTTCAGCAAGTCTGCACAGCACGTGCGCGACGTGTATGAGTTGAATCGCCTAGCATTTGCAGATCCAAAGGATGCACCAGAGCTCAACGTTATCCCCCTGTTTGAGCAATTGGAAGATCTTGAGAATTCTGCTGATGTTCTTGAAGACATTATCAAGATTCCAGAGATGCAGGATTATTTGAAGAAGCACAATAACCGCATGGAAGTTATGCTCGGTTACTCTGACTCTTCTAAAGATGCTGGCCCAACTTCTGCAACATTGGCGCTTCACCGTGCACAGGAACGCATTGCTAAGTGGGCAGAATCTCACAATATTGATGTGACTCTGTTCCATGGCCGTGGCGGCGCTGTAGGTCGAGGTGGCGGCCCTGCAAACCGTGCGGTTTTGGCTCAGCCTGTAGGCTCTGTGAATTGCCGATTCAAGCTTACCGAACAAGGCGAAGTTATCTTTGCTCGTTACGGCAATCCAATTTTGGCAACTCGCCATGTGGAATCCGTAGCAGCAGCAACGCTTCTGCAGTCAGCTCCAAGTATTGAAAAGATCAATACTGAGATGACTAAGAAGTATGACGCTATGACAGCAAAGCTTGACGAGTCTTCTCATAATCGATTCCTTGATTTGCTTCATACCGATGACTTTGCTCAATGGTTCTCTATCGTGACCCCATTGACCGAGGTTGGTTTGCTGCCAATCGGCTCTCGCCCTGCAAAACGTGGTCTCGGCGCTAAGTCTCTTGACGATTTGCGCACGATTCCTTGGGTTTTCAGCTGGGCACAGGCTCGCATTAATCTTGCAGCATGGTATGGCTTGGGAACAGCTTGCGAGGAGTTCAATGACCTTGAAACTCTGCGAGCTGCATACAAAGAATGGTCGCTATTTACCACCTTTATCGATAACGTTGAGATGTCCATTGCAAAAACAGACGAGCGTATTGCACGCATGTATCTGGATTTGGGAGACCGCAATGATCTCGCCGAAAAAGTGCTCAATGAGATGAAACTCACCCGCAAGTGGGTTTTGAAGATCGTGGGCGATGATTGGCCACTAGAGCATCGCCATGTGCTAGGCCAGGCAATACGCCTACGCTCCCCATACGTAGACGCCCTCTCCCTCGGACAGGTGCGCGCACTGCGCTCCTTGCGTAAGAAGGCAGACAACGAAGAACTCAGCCAAACACAGACGAGTGATTACATCTACTTCATTCTGTGCACCGTGAGTGGTGTGGCTGCTGGTCTTCAGAACACTGGCTAATCGTTAATCTACTGGTTTAGCTAGCTACGTTAGTTTCAGTAGCTAATGTAGCTAGCAAATCTTCAGCAAAGCCTCATTTAGCAAAGCCTCATTTTGTGATTTTCTTGTTGAATCCAAGTTTCTTAGAAGCAAGGATTCTTCAGTTTTTCGCAGAATGAGGCTTTCGCATATTTGAATTTGTGCAAAAGCAAGTTTGTGCAAAAGCAAAAACATAAATATAAGCATATGTAGTTTTTCAATCGTGCTTTCTCGATCAATCTGTTCACTCATTCGAACAATACGTTCGAGAAAACGGTAATAAGAAAAAAACACTCTCCTCCCTTTAATCTGTCCTATAATCCCAATAAGGACTGCTCTTAAAAATCACAAGCAACGATTATGAATGATTATGAGCAACAAATCAGACACAACACAACGCAGAACAGGTAGTACAAGCAATGAAGGTAGAAAAAGAAAATCAAGCAAATGCTATTTGGACGCGTATGTTGTCTGGCAATAAACGCTTTGCCCGCGGCGAAGCTGAGCACCCTTGGCAAGATTCCACTACTCGTCTTGATCTAATTGAAAGTCAAAAACCAGATGCCGCTGTGCTTGCATGCTCAGATTCACGAGTTCCTGTTGAAATTATTTTTGATGAAGGCTTAGGCGATATTTTCACAGTTCGCAGTGCGGGAGCGATGCTTGATCAATCTACTATTGAATCAGTAGAATACGCTGTTGAGACTTTGGACGTAGATGTGCTCGTTGTGATGACTCATCAGCATTGTGGCGCACTTACCGCTGCACGAAAAGCCTACGAAGCTCATGATGAAGCTCCCACATATATTCCGTTCACGATTAAGCAAGGAATGCAAACCGTTGAAGCAGCAGATGACGGTGGAATTTTTGATGACCTCACCGAAGCCTCCACAGCCGAGGAAATTGAGCAAACTCAGGATGACGTTGAGCGTATCCATATTTCTATGCTGATTGAACGCTTAGTTAACGAATCGAATATCGTTCGCAAGCACTTAGCTGACGAAACTCTTAAAATCGTGGGTGCACGCTACGTAATGAACACTGGGCTCGTGGAAGTTTTGAGTTTCTAAAAATGTCAACTCTATGGCTTGATATTGCACTTATCATTATCTTTATGGTTCTTGGAGGAGTTTTCTCCTGCACGGAACTCGCTCTGGTTTCATTGCGAACATCGCAGATTGAGCAAATGGAGCAGGAAGACGAGCGCGGGGCACGTGTAGCCAAGGTTGCAAGAGATCCAAACCGCTTTCTTTCTGCAGTGCAAATTGGTGTTACGCTTTCCGGATTCCTATCCGCATCATTTGGCGCGAGCGCAATTGCACCGTATATCGTGCCTATTCTCCGGGATTGGGGAGTTCCCAGCGGTCTTGCAAGCGGGCTGACCACCGTAATTCTTACTATCGTTATTTCATATTTCTCGATTGTGGTTTCCGAGCTTGTTCCTAAACGCATTGCACTACAGCAGTCTGAATCGATTGCGCGAGCGGCTGTTCCGGCAGTAGATGCTTTTGCGAATATTTGTGCTCCTCTTATTTGGCTTATTGGCAAGAACACTAATGGCCTTGTGCGCCTTATGGGATTTGATCCTAATGAGGTTGATAGCGAGGTGAGCGACGAAGAGCTGCGCCTCCTTGTATCTTCTAACACTAGGTTGAGTAAGGATGAGCGCGTTATTTTGGATGATGTTTTCTCATCGTCCGAAACCATAGTGGCAGAAGTGATGCGCCCTCGTGCTGACGTTGTTTTTCTTGACGGAAATATGTCTTTGAGCGATGCGGCAGATTTTGTGCACGATCAACCATACTCGCGATTCCCCGTTATTGGCAAAGATTTCGATGAGATTTTAGGGTTTGTACATGTGCGCGATTTGCTTGATGTGCGTGACGAAAATGCCACAACCGTAAAAGATGTGACCCGCGAGGGTATTAGTTTGCCTGGCACATCCAAAATTCTCACTAGCATGAGTTTGCTGCGCCAACGAGGAATCCATCTGGCAATCGTTATTGACGAATACGGCGGCACTGATGGCATCGTTACCTTGGAAGACATGACCGAGGAGTTGGTTGGCGATATTCGTGATGAATATGATTTGCCTGAGCAAGATGATTCTAACCACGAGAATGCATTCATCAACGGCGTGATGACTGTTGATGGAGGCATGACCATCGAAGACTTTAGCGAAGCGTCTGGCATTGAGCTTGAAGACGGCCCATACGAAACAGTTGCAGGCTATATGCAGTCGAAAACCGGTGAACTTGGCTCCGTAGGAACAACCTACCATTCAGACGATGGTTATGACATGGTTGTTACAGAAGTAGACGGACGCCGTATCCAAACTCTTGAAGTACGTCATAACGTGGAACAAAAATCTACATAAATTTACATAAGACTACATAAATCTATATAAAAATTCCCAGAATATTCTGTAAATGTACAATGCGTCACAGTAGCTAATTTTGTAGCAAAAATCAGTGTAAATCACGCTCATCAGAGGTAGTATTAGAGCTAATCAATTAGAGCTAATCAAAATAGGCTACAGATGAAGGAGCATGCAATGTCTCTGCCATATACAGTTCCAGGACTCAGTGAAGAAGCTGCCGAGAAGGCCATCGCAATTTTGCAAAGTCGCTTGAATCAGGAGCAAGAGGCCGCATTAGTCTTGAAAACTGCTCATTGGAACGTCAATGGACCAAACTTCATTGCTGTTCATGAAATGCTTGATCCAGAGGTTGAGTCTGTGCTCAATCAGGCAGACGAAACTGCAGAGCGCATTGTGCAGCTCGGCGGCTCTGCTAACGGTACAGCAGATGCAATAGTTCGCAACCGCACTTGGGCTGACTTTGAATTCAAAGGACAAGCAAATACCAAGGATTACATCACTGCACTCGTTAACTACTATGACGTTTTCATTGCAGACGATCGTAAGGCCATCGCCGAACTCGACGAGCTTGACGTGATCAGCTCCAACATCATTCAAGATCATGTTCAAGATCTCGAAAAATTCCAGTGGTTCCTACGCGCACATCTTGCATAAATTTTTGCGTAAACTTTCAAAACTTGCATAAGTACGTAAGTAAGCCATCGCAGATTTACGCAGACTATACAAATAAAGGCGCCTTACTCTAGATTATTCCCAGAGTAAGGCGCTTTTATTATTCAATGTTGTTCCTATTACCGTTTTTGCTCTAGACTAAACAATCTAAAACAAATTAGACAATCTGAATAAACTAAACAGAGAGCAAATCAATATCCGTATCAATCGTTGTTTCACGAGTAAATAATGTTTTCCCTTCGCGAACAGAGCGAAGTACTGCACACCTTTGATAAACAGCATCAAATTCATCTGCCGCATCAAGGACGATAAAATTCGCCGGCTTACCCACCTCAATGCCGTACGAATCGCGCAGATTCATAGCAGTGGCACCGTTGATAGTTAAAAGTTTGAGTGCGTTGTTAATTTCAGGTAATGACATCATCTGAGCCACATGCAATGCATAATCCAAGATGATCATCATATTGCCGTTACCCAAGGGGTACCACGGGTCTTGCATGGAATCTTGGCCAAGAGAAACATTGATGCCCGCATCGGTAAGTTCTTTTATTCGAGTAATACCACGGCGCTTTGGGTATGTGTCTTGACGTCCTTGAAGGTATAAGTTCTCAGTAGGCGCAACCGCAAAATTAATCCGCGCAGCTTGCAATAGATTTGTTAGGTGGAAGAAATAACTATTGTCGGCAGATCCAAGAGAACATGTGTGGCTTGCCGTAGTCATTGAGCCTATTCCTTCTTTATATGCGAGTGCTGCAAGCGTTTCTAGATGACGTGAATTAGGGTCGTCAGTCTCATCGCAGTGAACATCAATGAGTTTGCCATATTTAGCAGCTAAATCAACCACAGTATGCATTGATTTTTCACCAAACTCGTAGCACTGCTCATAGTGGGGAATACCGCCGACGCAATCTGCCCCCATGCGCAATCCTTCTTCAACAAGATCAGCACCGCCAACAAATGAGTACATTCCTTCTTGCGGAAATGACACAATCTGTACAGTGACAATATTTTTCAGCTCTTCCTTCAACTCCAAAAGAGCTCGTAGTGACGTAAATTTGAGGTCGCACACGTCGGCATGCGTGCGAATAAATTGCACACCGTTACGCATTTCCATCCCAATAGCTTTACGAGCGCGCTGCTTGACCTCATTAACTGTAAGATCAGCCTTAGTTTCACTCCAACGAGATATTCCTTCAAACAATGTTCCCGTTTCGTTAGTAGCACCAGGCTTACGAGAGGTAAACACATAGTCAAGATGAAGATGCGTGTCACAAAATGGCGCACTAACCAATTTTCCAGCTAAATCAACTATTTCAATTGTTTTCGCTAAACCTGTAGAATTCTTCGCTGCTTCTTGTCTTATAGTGGCAGCGCGCTCACCTATCTCGGTAAACTTCCCATTCTCTACAACAATATCTTGAAGATTCGTAGCGCCGACTAATCGTGCATTAGCAAAAATCACTGTTTTATCAGTTGTTCTATTAGTTATCTCGTTAGTCATATGAGCCTCCCTTGTACATTACATACGCGTTACAAATCAGAAAGTCGTTTACAAAAACCGTGCTGCTCTGTAATGAGATGACCTTATTCTCAAAGCATTCAATTTCGATTGGATAAACAACATCATTCGTCAGTTATTGTCAGAAATGGACATATTGTATGAGCATTACGTTGAGCAGCTAACAGCAGTTGGAGTAAGTGCACTAGCAGTAGACGTTACTGAATCCTCAGCGTCAATACCACAAGTAATTATTGATGCCGCCAATGATTCAGGGCTTGTGGTGATTGCTCTTACAAAGCGTGTTCCGTTTGTTGAGCTATGTAAGAGTGTAGATACTGCCATAATTATGTCTTCTCAGCAGCATGCCAGTACATCTTCCATAGTTTCTGAGCTTCCATCTTTATTACAGGGATTATCAACCATTCCCGAAATCTGCGACTGCACAGCGCATACTCTGAAGGTTAATGTTCTTCTTTTTTCCAGTAAAGGAGAACTACTATATACTGCAAAGTCTCCTTCTAATATAGAAGACTCGTTACATCGAGACCTTATACATATTGAAAATAATGATGTCACAATTGGATCTGTTGAACTGATAGGGAACCACACATGGGAAGAATCTTATCTAGAGATTATTTGTGAATGTCTAACAGAAGCTTTTGCACCAATTTTGCATCCTGATCCTCAGCAAACAATGCTTCAACTTGCTATGAAAGGTCCACGCAATAACAGGCACGCCTCTTCTGTGGAGGGACAAGATGCGTCAGCATTTCTCTCAAGTTCAGGGTTTAGCGGATCATGCATCTACTATCCATTTATGCTGACCATTTCATCTATTGCAGCTCAAAAAGATTATGTAGAGAATCAGCTTTCTCAAGCCTGCACAAAAAATAACTACTCCCATGCGTTTGTTGTGGAGGGTAATCTCATCGTTGGCTTCATTGCTGCCAGTGACGCGAGTGGTAATCTCTCTGAATTTTGTGAAACGTGTGCCTCGATTATTCATACTATTGTCACAACCGTTGGATGTGGCGGACTTATAGATGGAGCAAAGTTAGACGTGATTCGCCTTATCGACGGTTTTGGAATGCTGCGGCTCACACTTGCTTATGCGCAGCCGACTTCTGGAATAGTACTTTTTGCATCAGAGTATGCCATTGAAGTTTTTGCTGGACTGTCAAACATAGATGAAGGAGCACGATTACTTGCTACATGGTTTCTTGGTTCTACTGTAATAGCAGACAGAAAACTAATTGAAACACTTAGCGTATTCTTTGACTGCTTGGGAAATAAGACTACTGCCTGTATGCGTCTATCTATTCAGCGGCAGACTCTGTACAGCCGACTCGACAAAATATCTCGCTTGAGTGGATACGACCAAAATGACAAAACGTCATGGGCGGTTCTCCTTCTCGCAGCGAAACTAGCGGAAGCCCGCTCAATTAAACGCTTATAACACTTATCAGGCCACAGCAGCAAAATCTACACTGCCATAATTTTTTGATCCAATTGTTTTGAATGCACCATAGTTCTTCATACAAAATGTCTATCTCTGCCACTTCTGCGTTTACTTTCGAGTCATAGGAACGCAAACGCTGAAACATATCGTGTCAATTGTTCACTACGGAACACTACAAGAATTGATACGAAAGGAAGACATCATGGAGGTTTCAACCACACTTCCAATAGTAGCCAGTCAAGAACAAGAAGAACAACAATCCATGGTGCGTAAGGTCGCACTAGCATCTTTCCTAGGAAACTTCATTGAATGGTTTGATTATGCGTCGTACTCTTATCTCGCAACGATTATTGCAGCAGTATTCTTCCCTGCATCTAATGCAACAGTCGCTCTTATTCAAACTTTCGCAATCTTCGCACTCTCGTTTCTTCTGCGCCCTATTGGTGCACTCTTTTGGGGTAATTTTGGAGACAAGCATGGTCGCAAACGCACACTGTCAATTTCTATTATTCTGATGAGTGGCGCAACTTTCCTCATTGGATGTTTGCCTTCATACAGCATAGTTGGACTTGCCGCGCCTCTATTACTACTCTTCCTGCGCATGGTTCAAAGCTTCTCAGCATCCGGAGAATATGCTGGTGCAGCAACTTTCTTAGGGGAGTATGCTCCAACTAGTAAACGTGGGCTCTATTGCTCTCTTATCCCCGCTTCTACAGCAATTGGGCTCCTAGCAGGCTCCAGCGCAATTAAGCACTTCAAGTCTGCAAGGCTGGGGCTGGAGATTACCATTCCTTCTCGCTGGGCCTCTCGGCGCTATTGTCTACTACATCCGTACTCAGCTTGCAGATTCTCCTGTTTACGAATCTATGACCGCCGAACTGGCAGCCAAAAATTCTAACGGGGAAGAAAACTCTTTCCCACTGCGCACTCTTCTTCACGATCACTTGCGTGAGGTTATCATCAGTTTTGGTGCAGCAACTTTGAATGCCGTTGGCTTCTATATTGTTTTGACTTATCTGCCAACTTATTTAACCGACACTGTGCATATGAGCTCTTCATCTGCTTCGATTGCAACCACTACCGCATTGATTGCTTACGTTGCCATGGTATTTGCAATGGGACATTTAAGCGACACCATTGGTCGTAAGAAAATTCTCATTACTGCATGCGTTGCCTTCATAATCTTGACAGTCCCAGCCTTTATGATTCTCAGATCTGGTGCTCTTATTCCAGTTATTCTCGTTGAGCTCGTTATGTGTGCTGCACTTGCTGCAAACGATGGAAGCTTATCCAGCTACTTGACTGAGACCTTCCCAACTTCCGTGCGATTCACTGGCTTTGCTTTCAGCTTCAACATGGCTAATGCAATTTTCGGTGGGACTGCATCTCTTATCGCAACGAGTCTGATTTATGTAACAGGATCTGTCATCAGCCCGGCAATTTATATGGTTGTTATCTCACTGATTGCGCTTGCTGCCATGATTCTTTCCCATGAGAACACTAACAAGAATCTCACTGAAATTTAAATCTGCTTAATTATTCCAGTAATTATTCTAGGTATTTTAGATTTCTTTCAAAGCTCCAAATTCTAAATCACAAAAAATTGAAAGAGGGAGTAAACATGACGTATCGTATGGATGAAATGACATGGCCACAGTTCCAACAGCGCGCAAGTAAGCCAGTCATCGTTCCTGTAGGATCAACAGAACAGCACGGTCAGCATCTTCCTATCGGAACTGATGCTCGTATCGCTGAAAGCATAGCAACTGATCTTGCCGCTGCAGTAGACGGCACAGTAATGCCAACCGTTAGCTATGGGTATAAGTCGAAGCCTCTCTCCGGCGGTGGGCCTTTGTTCCCTGGAACTATTGATATGAGCGGAACAACTGTTATTTCTCAGATACACGATATTCTGCGCGAACTTATTGATGATGGCTTCACCAAGATAGTTGTACTCAATGCTCATTTTGAAAATGAGGCCTTCATTATTGAAGCTATCGATATGGTTAACCATGAGACTAATGGTGCAGCAACTATTGTGGAAACGAACTGGTGGGATCCACTTGATCAAGAGACTATTGATGCGCTTTTCAGTGATGTACCTTTCCCAGGATGGGCTCTTGAACACGCAGCTTTGACTGAAACCTCGCTGCTGTTGCATTACACTCCTGAACTCGTGCATATGGATCGCATGGTTGCTAACACAGATGGAGCTGCTCGCCCCTATGTTCGTTACCCTATCAAGCCAACTGATGTTCCTGCACACGGTGCTTTAGCTGACGCCACAGGATCAACTGCTGAAAAGGGCGAACTGATAGCACGGCGATGCATAGAAATAATCAGTGCCATATGCTCTGAAGAATCCTAGATTCCTCTTACCTTTTTATACTTATCTTTCGAATCAATTCCAGCGCTTTGCCTTATTCCTCCCGGCAAAGCGCTTTTTCATTGTGTTGATGCGCAAATGTACTAGCGTGCTCGATAAATCATTCTTCAATATTCTTCTCAGGATTGCCTCAATTCGTGTATATTGATTTCCTAAGACCCTGCCTAGATATCCCCAGTAAGACTATGAGTACAAGGTCTTAGATTTCAACGCAGAGGTCATAGAAGGAGAGAAAATGCCACTCGTTATCGTGCTACTTGTTCTTTTTGTTCTTATAATTCTGAGTGGAATTTATATTGTTCCTCAGCAGCAGGCCTTTATTATTGAGCGGTTGGGCAAGTTCAAGTCTGTTGAATTTGCTGGCTTGCATTTGAAAATTCCTTTTATTGATCGAGTTGCTCACAAGACCAGCTTGCGTGTAAATCAGCTGATGGTTCAGGTAGAAACGAAGACTCTTGATAACGTTTTCGTAAACGTGGTGGTTTCTACTCAGTTCCGCGTGGATCAGTCAAATGTTGCAACTGCCTACTATGAGCTGAGTGATCCTGCCGGCCAGCTGCGCTCTTATATTGAAGATGCTTTGCGTTCCGCTATTCCTATGCTGACCTTGGACGATGCTTTTGCCCGTAAAGATGATGTGGCTTCCGACGTTCAGGCAACCGTGGGCAAGGAAATGTCTCGTTTTGGCTTCACCGTCATCAAGTCTTTGATCACCTCGATTGACCCTTCTAATCAAGTGAAAGCCGCGATGGACTCCATTAACGCAGCCCAGCGCGAGAAGGAAGCAACTCGCGAACGCGCTGAAGCAAATCGCATCGAGATTGAAACTCAAGCAGCTGCAGAGGCTGAGAAAACTCGCTTGCAGGGTGAAGGCCAAGCTAACTATCGTCGCGAGATTGCAAACGGTATTGTGGATCAGATTAAGAGTCTGCAGGCCGTGGGTATGAACATCAACGACGTAAACAATGTAGTGCTATTCAATCAATACCTTGATGTGATGCGCACTCTGGCAGAATCTCGCAACGCTAAGACGGTTGTACTACCATCCTCTACTCCTGGCGGATTCACTGACATGTATGATCAAATCACGAAGGCAATGCTCACTTCTAACGAAGTTCAGGAAGATGGAACAGTTGCTTAAGGCAAATTAAGCAATTATTTGATTACTCGATTGCTTGATTATCTGATTATTTGATTATTTGATTATTTGACGGGCGCTTAAATCCAATATGAATTGAGTGCCCGTCTTCTTTGCTTCCAGTCAGGTAAATATACGCTCATTCGTCGCTTGAAACCTTCGCCATGACCTCTCTCATACAGATGCGTTAATTCATGCACATACACGTATTCCAAAAGTTCCTCAGGCATGAAGGCCAAGGCCAGATTGAGGCGAATCCTACCCGTTACGGGGGTGCACGACCCCCAGCGGCTTGTCATTATGCGCAAAGTGATATGCGTTGGCTGTTTCTCAATGCGCATGCTCCACTTCTCTTGCAAGCGTGGTAAACACTCTTCAAGAATCTTCTTCGCTTCTTGCACGCGCTCATCTGTCCAATTTCGTAGAATGCCCTCTTGATTATTAGACGAATATGTAGAGTTCTGCTTCGCTTGTGCCTTGATAATCCATTCTGAATGCGAGTGAATAAACTCTTGGATTGTTCTTACTGGGACTCTTCGTGGAGCGCTTATTTCAATATGAGAGCCAGAATGAACGCCCGACGGCTTAACTCGCATGTACATATTCTTGATATTTTTGCGAGTTACAACCACTTTGGCTCTGTGCTCAGTATCAAGCCGCATTTCCCAAACACCAGCATTACCTTTATTTTCAACAGGTTCACACTCTACACGCGCAATGGTTGAATGATGAGTTTGAGTAGGCATCCCTCTATTGTGCCACTCACTCCCGCATTTTCGCGATTACTGAGTTCCAGTTTGCTATCTCTTCCAAAGACAAGACACACCGAAGGAGCAAAGTTGACGAAATCTAATTTAAGTCATAAGATAATCACTTGTGTGATTCAAGAGGATCGCAACGTCGGGCCCATAGCTCAGTTGGTTAGAGCGCATCCCTGATAAGGATGAGGTCGGAGGTTCAAATCCTCCTGGGCCCACGGCCGCAAGGTCAGCTTGGGGGTATGGCGCAGCTGGTAGCGCATCTGCTTTGCAAGCAGAGGGTCAGGGGTTCGAGTCCCCTTACCTCCACAACTAAGGCTTTCAGAGAAAATCTGAAAGCCTTTTTTCATGCCAAAAGCCTTGAAAATACTGGGCTAGCGGGCGTTCTCCTGTTCTTCTGGTTTTCCCGTATAAGACCGAATTTAGATGCTTATAACCTCAAGTTAGGTAACAATTTAGGTAACACTTTTTCTCTCTTAATGCGCCACACAGTCTTATTGATTTCGACGCCAGAATTGCATACAGTGTAAGAACGATTGCACATGACTGCATACCTAAAGGTTTAGTCTGCGCTGGTTCTACTCGACCGAGAGCATTGCTCTCGGTCTTGTTCTATATCTGATACGTATTATCAGAGCTGTCTCATCTTCCTAAACTTCATCGAGTTTAGGAAAAACACCCTTTTCGTCTTTCTGAGAGCTGATTTGACATTTATCGGCATCTGCGGGTATTGTCACAACTGTTGCAAGCCAAGTTGAAAGGAGCCATCATGACAAATCGTACATGTGCATGTTGTCTGGCTTCATTCCTTTCGGCTTGTCTGAAAAGTGACTGTTGTTAAGACAACGTATAACGCATAAGCGTAGCGTGTAAAACGACGCACATATCGAAGCTGAGGGGACGCAGACGGCGTCCTTTTTTATGGATTCTGCATGTAAAGCGTCATTTCACACGAAGATATCGATAAAAATTGCTCACCAAAAGTCCACAGGCTTTCTGCACTTACCACACACAATAATCAATAAAAAATCAATCAAAATGAGAATCATTGGCCAAAAATGGGCTGACACTCAAAACAGCCAATTTTCTTACCAACTCTCACCAACCAAATATTCAGTTGGACATTCCTAAGGAAAAATTATGAAGTACAGCCAGCATATCGAATCATTAATCGGCACCACACCTCTTGTAGACCTCTCCTCACTCGTTGATGGTAAGGCCACAATTCTCGGCAAATATGAAGCTACGAATCCTGGTGGATCTGTTAAAGACCGTATTGCACGAGCAATAGTCGACGCCGCTGAAAAAGATGGAAGCCTTAAAGCCGGCGGCACTATTATTGAGCCAACATCAGGCAATACTGGCGTAGGTCTCGCCATGATTGCTGCCGCACGTGGTTATTCCATGATTCTCGTTATGCCTGAAACCATGTCTGTTGAACGCCGAAAACTTGCCGTAAGTTACGGTGCACGCATTGTGCTCACTCCTGGTAAAGATGGCATGAAGGGTGCGATTGCAAAGGCTGATGAGTTGCATGAGCAAACACCAGATTCAATCGTTGCCGGGCAGTTTGTTAATCCAGCTAACCCTCGTGCTCACTATGAGACGACCGGCCCTGAAATTTGGAAAGACACAGAAGGCCATGTTGATGTGCTCGTTGCAGGCGTAGGCACCGGTGGCACAGTATCTGGCACGGGTAAGTATCTTAAGGGGAAGAAGTCCAGCACATATGTGGTTGCAGTAGAGCCGGAAGAAAGCCAGGTTCTTGCAGGTAAGCCGTCGGGCGCACACAGTATTCAGGGAATTGGTGCAGGCTTTGTTCCTAAAACCTATGACGCTAGCGTGGTTGACGAAGTTGTGCCAGTCACCTCACAAGATGCAATTGATACTAAGAAAACACTTTCAAGTAGTAACGGTCTGCTTGTTGGGATTAGCTCTGGGGCAGCTGTTGCAGCAGCTGTAAATTTGGGGAATCGTTCTGAATTTGCAGGAAAAACTATCGTAGCAATCTTGCCAGATACAGGCGAGCGCTACCTGTCTATGGATTTGTAAAGAAGACTATGAACCGTAAAAAAACACGCCAATCAGTCTGGAGAGCACTGGCGCAGCGATATCGCGAAGATGTGACCGTGGCTCTCCAGCGCGACCCAAGTTTGACGAATGCCCGTGAAGCTGTGCTTTTTTCCACAGGGCTGCACGCTATCTGGGCATTTCGCCGTCAACATTGGCTGTGGGAGCGCGGTTTCCATACCGTGGCATTGTTTTTATCACACCGGTCTCGCCGCCGTTGGGGAATAGATATTCACCCAGCGGCTACTATCGGGCGCCGCTTCTTTATCGATCATGGTGAGGGAATTGTTATAGGCGAAACAGCCGTTATTGGCGATGATTGCCTTCTGTATCAAGGAGTAACTCTGGGTATGACGGGTCACCACGGCGGTAAGCGCCACCCCACGCTAGGCAATAACGTTTTTGTGGGAGCCGGAGCCATTATCTTAGGCGATATTCATCTTGGAGATGACTCTAAAGTAGGTGCTGGAGCGGTTTTGCTGCACGATGTGCCTAATGGAGCAACAGTCACTGGAATTCCTGCACACGTAGTGAAAATCGACTCTCGCTCTTTGAGTGATTTCCTTGTGTTGCCGCACGATCATTCCACAATAGACGATGAAAATATTCGCTGGTCATGCGCATTGTAATGTTGTATCACTGTAATACGTACAGTAATACGGTAACGCGCAGTGGAATTCTACTGTGAGGTTTGTGATTATTCGTAGTTCGCTGGCTCTAATTTGCCATGATTTTCAATGCGCCCCGGACGGCGATAATCTGGTTCAATCCAAATCTGCAAAGTGTATTGAGGGAACTGTGTATAAAGCTCTTTCTCAATGTCGTTAATCATATCTTCTACAAAGTATTCGTTGCCAGACTGCTGAGCGGCTGCCTTGTCAATTTCAACTTTGAATGATGGGTGAATAAAATCTTCAGATTTTTGAGTAATTTCGTATGAGATAACGGATTTGACACCCTTGGCAGATGCCACAATCTCAATCATTCGGTCGATAATGTGGCGATGCGGAGCCTCTTCATTAAGCATAGAGGCAATCTTCAACGCTAAGCCTAAACCACCAATTGCAATAAAAGTACCATCTGCCGCACCGCCGATAGCATCAAACAACTCATTGCCTGTAATGCGAGCAATAATCAAGCCAATCCCAGCAATCACCAGGCCGCACAAGGCCAAAGTGTCTTCTGTCATCACCGTTGCCAGTTCAGCAGCCTTAGTCTTTTGCCAGAATTTGAAAATATTAAGATGCTCAATCCCCTCAAGCTTTGCCTGAGATTTGGCTTCAACAAGTGATGTATGCAGAGAAATTCCCTCAACAATAAAAGCAAAAATAACTGCGGCGATGCCAAGGTTAAAAGCAAGGCCGTCGATTTGCTCATACCCACCCTCTTCAATGATGGAAACAATCTTAGTGACAGAATTCATCAAAGAATACAAACCGCCAACAAAGAAAAGAAGCAGAGCAACAATCAAGCTGGAAACATTACGAAAGTTTGCCCAGCCTTGGGGATGGCGCTCATCAGGATCATGCTTTTGCGAAAACGTTTACCGAAGATGAGCATAAGCTCATTGCCGCAATCTGCAAACGAATGCACAGACTCTGCAAGCATGGACGAAGATTTACCAATAAGAGCCGCAATAAGCTTAAAAAGGAACACTAAGAAGTTCGCAATCAGAGCCGCAATAACAGAGGAGCCTCCATGCTCATTCTTCTGCGTAGCTTTACGAATATTGCGGGCTTTGAGGTCAGCTTCGTCAATCGGCTCCATAGTTCGTGGCCTTGTAGTGTTGCTCGTCATAGTGTTGTACTTAATTCTCCAGCAATTGGTCGAGGAATCCACGCAGCTAAGTCAGCACCAGTCAATCCCTGCGAGAGCAAGAACATAATCTTCGCATACACTGCTTCCAAAGTCATATCTGAAGAGCCAACTGCACCGGCACGTGAAATAGCATCCCCTGCTTCATAATGGCCAAGAAGTACCTCAGCCTGCTGGCATTGAGAAGAAACAACCACAGGAACGCCATCATTGATGACTTTTTGAATAACTTCTGTAAGCCCTGGCTCATCAGAAGGAACATTGCCCACGCCGTATGCGCGCAACAGCACAGCTTCAGGGCGCGGAGTCAAAGCATTTTCAAGGCGTTCAGCAGTAATGCCAGGAGCCATATCAAGCACAAGAACATCATGGCGCTTATACGGAGCAGGATTCACCCAACCAGCGCCAATACGCTCAACCGGATACCAGCGCCACGGAGCTCCAGTGCGCGCCAACGGGCCAGTGGCAGGAGCCGTAAAGCCCTCGAATGCCCACGAAGAAGTCTTCGTCACACGGTTTCCGGCAAAAAGATGATGCCCGAAGAAAAGAGTCACGCCATCAGCCTTATGGCTAATTGTGGCGTTCAAAGCTCCAGTGACGTTAGCAGTAGCATCAGTTTCAACCATTCCAAGAGGAAGCTGTGACCCGGTCAAAACCACAGGCTTGCCAAACTCTGTGAGTGCATAGCTCAAAGCAGCAGACGTATAGCTCATAGTATCTGTGCCATGCAGCACTACGAAAGCATCAGCGTCATCATGGTATGCCCACAAATCGTCAATAATTGCTTGCCAACTATCTGGAGTCGCATTAGAAGAGTCAATCAAGGGGTCTAAGTCGGTAATAGTCACATTGCCATTACCGAGTTGACTCCCTTCCAGCACACGATCCAGCCAACCATGCAAATCAGCACCAGGAACAAGCCCCGACGGCGAATCTACCATGCCAATTGTGCCGCCGGTGTATGTAACGTGAATACGCATGCTAACTCCTTTGTGCTTATTGATCTTCCTATGTTTATTCTATATTCTTTGTATTTTTACTGCTTACTTTCAGACGAGTGCAAAGGCTTCAGATTCTTTCACCCTTTTAGAGCTTGTCTGTTTCTGCAATGCCATCCGTAGTGGTTTCTGTTACAGTTTCAGTCTCCAAAACTTCATCAACATCAGTATCAAGCATTTCGTCCATAAGATCGCCCTTAATGCGGCCACGAACAAAGAACCAGCCAGCAATCATCGCAAGAATAACGACCACGAAGAGGGCAAGAGTCCAACGCCCAGATTCAGACGAAAGATTGGAAAGTACTACAATACCGAAGAACAAAAGCGCAAGATAATTAGTGTACGGAGCACCGGGCATGCGGAATTCAGGGCGCTGTTCTTTTCCTTCCTTTACTCGCTTCAAGAAAACAAGATGAGTGACAAGAATTGCACCCCATGTGCCAGCAATACCAATGCCTGCAAGATTCATAATGATGTCAAAAGCATCGCTAGGAAGCACTGCATTAAGCACAACACCAATCAAACCGAGAGCAGATGTGATAATAATGCCGCCGTAAGGAACCTTATTTTTATTCATTCGTTCCGCAAACTTAGGGCCTGAACCAGCAATTGCCATTGAGCGCAGAGTGCGGCTCGTTGCATAGAGACCTGCATTCAGCGAAGAAAGTGCAGCTGTGAGCACAACTACTTGAATTATGGAGCCTGCATATGGAACACCGAGGCTAGAGAAGAAAGTAACAAATGGAGATTCGTTGGAGGAATATGCAGTGTAAGGAAGTACAAGAGCCATAAGCACAACGGAACCAACGTAGAATACGAAGATTCGAATAATCATGGAGTTGATTGCTTTAGGAAGAACCTTCACAGCGTCTTTAGCTTCACCTGCTGCAACACCAACCATCTCAGTTCCACCGAATGCATACACAACGCCGAGGGTTAAGGCAAAGATTGGAGTAATTCCCTTTGGAAGTAGACCGCCATAATTTACGATATTTCCAAAGCCCGCAGTAGAACCGCCCACATGAGCTCCAAAAATAATTGCAAGGATTGTAATCACCATGAACAAAACAATGGTGCCGACCTTAATAGCAGCAAACCAGAATTCTGCCTCACCAAACATCTTCACACTCATCAAGTTGAGCACAAACACGAGTGCGAGAGCAATAAGCGCAATCACCCACTGCGGAATGCTTTGGAAAGCACTCCAATAATGCATGTACACAGCAACTGCGGTGATATCAGCCATAACTGTGGTAGACCAGTCAAGGAAGAACAGCCAGCCAGTAATATAAGCACCTTTTTCACCAAGGAACTCGCGCGCATACGAAACGAATGCGCCAGATGACGGACGGCGCACAGCCAATTCGCCGAGGGCACGCACCATAAGGAACGCAAAGACGCCACAGATTGCATACGCAAACATGAGGCCAGCGCCGCCTTGAGCTAAACGCCCACCAGCACCCAAGAATAGACCCGTGCCGATGGAACCGCCAATTGCAATCATCTGCAAGTGGCGTGCTTTAAGATCTTTCGAATATCCTTGGTCGCCTTTGTCTTGCTTCACTGGCGCGTTGGACTCTTGTTGGGAAGTCACCATGGTCTCCTTCTGCAATATATACCTTGCTTTGTTTATCGCAAAAATGTTTCACAAAAGCAGAAAAACAAGAAAAATGAGACAGACAACCAAAAAACTGAGACAACCCAAGTTCAGATTATTTAATTTCTGTGTATGCTGCGCTCACCCTACCGAGGAAAACGCAGTTCCAAACCACGCTGACGAGCATACTCCACAAGACTTGCGGGGTAGGTCAACTTAGCCTTCGTGCGAAGTTCGGCACAGTTTGTACAGCCAGCCAAAGCGAGAAGATTTTTAATCTCGTGTGACCATTGACATATAAGGCCGACAGTGCCATCAACCCCGTTGTTCATGATGGATTCAAGGAAAACTCCTGATAGCCCAACAACATCTGCTCCTAGCGCAAGATACTTCATCATATCGAGAGGGTTGCGAACTCCACCGGAGGCTACCACAGTAAGGAACTGCCCACTCATGGATCCTTGTATGGAACTTTGCGCAGCCACACTATTCTTTACCGAAACAGCTTCAATCACAGCTCTGAGAGTTGAGTTGCCCCAATCTTCCAGATATGCATAATCACTTTCTGCTGCACGTGCTCTACGAGCATTCTCAATCTGAATAAAGTTGGTACCGCCAGAGCCTGCAACATCAACAATTCTCACACCAACATTATGCAGTGCGCGCACATTTTCGCGGCTAAGACCCATGCCAACTTCTTTAACAATAACCGGCACGTTCACAGAGTCTACGATATCTTCAATATTATTCAGCCACTGCGTAAAATCGTGACTACCTTCTGGCATTACAAGCTCTTGCGCTGCATTTAAGTGAATTTGCAAAGCACAAGCATCAACCGCATCAATAACCCTACGAGCACTTGCGGGAGTGTGCTCTGCTCCCAAATTCGCAATGAAATGTGCCGTTGGATGAGACTGGCGCAAAGCTTCATAATCTGCCTGAACCTCAGGCTTTTTCACCATAATGCTCATAGATCCAAGTGCCATAATCGTGTCGGTGCGCTCTGCAACGGTAGCGAGAAGATCATTGATTGCATTCGCTCTATCTGTACCGCCGGTCATTGCATTGATAAAAAACGGATGATCTTGCTTGACTCCAGCAAAGGTAACAGATGTATCTACATTGTTTGGAGCTACTCCCGGGAGAGCGTTGTGGATAAAGCGCGTTGCATCAAGCTCAGGCAAAGCCACATTATTCTCATGGAATTTATGAGCGAATTCGAGATGATCATTTTTACGATTTCCGATAACAAGGCGATCATCACCAAGCATTTCAAAGTCAGGCTCAGTGTTCTCAAAGTCTTGAGTTTGCTCAATATTTTCAGTCATTATTTTCACCAGTCAAAAATTCAGTCAAAAATTCGCAGTCTACTGGAATAATTCCAACATTCTTCCACGCTTTGCGCAAGCTTTCTAAAGAATGTGGAGAAATGGAGTCAGCACAAGCCATTGCAATAGCACAATCTCCACCACCAGCACCCGAGGACTTCGCAACAAAACCGCAGCTTTCCGCAATCTCACGCAGTCTTGTTAAAGCAGGAGTTTCCACCATGCCATCCGCGAGGTTCGATAAGCGTGTGATAAGTGCGCTCACCTCTGCATAATCATGTAGAAAAGCTTGCGAATCACTGCGTTTTAAGGCATTCTTCATGCTCAAAACCAGCCGCTCAGAGTCAGCAAGAAAACGTCTAAATTCCTGTGCTTTATCCGTTTTTACGCGGTGCATTGCTGATACAAGATGAGCAGATGAAGCGGGAGTGGAAGTCCAGCCAACCGCAGTAATAATCTCGTGAGGCCATTTCATCACCTCTATTGTCAGCCCACTCCAATCACGTGAAATATAGTTAAGCAGAGTCTCATTCTCGTCTTTTCGCATATTTATACTAGGGCGAATATAGAAAATTGGCTGAGCAAAAGCGCAACAGGCTAAATCACCGTATGAGCCGTTATCTCCTAGAAGCTGTTGAACATAGCAAGCAAGCTTAAAAACAATAGTATTATCAGCATTGCAGTCGGCGTTGCAATCAGCATCGCATGCTTCGTTTGCTTTTCCAGATTTCTCAAGTACCCCACAGAAATCCAGAACTGCTTTAATTACACCAACAACTACAGCACCAGATGAGCCGAAACCATATTTTTGCCCGTTTGCATCATTCAGGTGTGAATCTATACGAATATCGCAAGCCGTTGGCTTAACCCCACATTCTCGGACATACTCAAAAGCAACACGAGCAGAAGTCTGTGCGAGAATCATTGGATCGGCAGAATCAAGAGTCCCGCCTACTGCCACAATATTTTCTGGAAATTGAGCTGAAAAAATAAGACTTGCCTGTAAAGCTAATTCTTCTGGTACTTGCTGACTTGCAGGAACAGCAGTGACTGTTAAAAAACGTGTGATAGGAACAAGAATTGCAGGTTTTCCAGCTACCACAGCATATTCGCCAGCAATATACATCTTGCCGGGAACCTGAATGATTGTTTCACGTGAAACATTCGATTGATCTGAGGTGTTATCCAACATATCTCTCGTCAGGGATTGCTGTTCACTCTCCATACAGTTCGCCCCATTCTTGCTCTGAGAGTGAACGCGGAGCATCGCCTGAACGAGATGTAAAAATCTCTGCTTCAGGGAATGCGTTATGAAGTTTTTCTGCAACTTCCTCGGCTTGGCTTGAGCAGCATAAAACTTTGACGTTTGGACCGGCATCCATAGTGAAATAGGCTGGAATGCCCCCCTCACGTAAGGCATGCACAAACTCAATAACTTCCCAGCTCTTAGAGGTCAGATATGTGATTGGAGGATTTGCAGAAAACATTGTTGCATGGAATTTCATACAATTCGCTTCCATCGTCTCACCAATTTTTTCAAGATCATGCTTACACAAAGCATCTTTCAAAAGTGCTAAATCATGTTCTGAAGCAGATCTCCACAAAGGATAGAACGAGGACGTTTCAACCGTGTGCTGCATGCCAATGCGGCTACTAATTTTCTTCTTTTTTGTGCTCAACGCAACAGCAATAAGAGCTACATCCCATTTACCATCATCTATAGGAACGGCATGAGAATCAGACCCATCAGCACAATAATCAACATCTGTTGGATTGCTTCCGTACGTCCACTCCACAAATCCGCCAAAGATACTTCGAGTTGCAGAGCCAGAACCTTGGCGGGCGAAAGTTGAAAGCCTCTCATCATCAATTTGCTCAGTTAAACCATAAAGATCTCGTAAAGCCCATGCCAGAGCAGCAAAAGCAGAGGAAGAGCTTGCCAATCCCGCTGCAGTAGGCACATGATTGTAACTCTCCACACGAATTGCAGCGTTTTTTCGTGGATCGTCATCTACAAGCAAAGCCCTAAAAAGGTTAGCAAAATTTGTGATACGTTCCACAGCATTGTCTGTTTGCTTCTCGCCATCAAGATAGAACTCATCGGTAGGATTGACTGTAGAGTCTGAAGCATTCAGTAGCGCCACCCGAGTGTCGGTATAAAGTGCATCAAGAGTTAGGGAAAGACTCGGACTTGTTGGCAAGAAAAGCTTTGTATCGCGTTTTCCCCAATATTTGATAAGGGCAATATTAGTGTGTGCTCGAACTGCAGCAGAACTATTCACTGACTGCCTCCTCTGTAAGAAATCCTCTATGAGAGCTTCGCGAATCTTTTAGAGGTAGTATCCATGTGTTTGTTGCACCAGAAACCATAAGAGCAGAAGATATTTTGCTGGCAGAATCATTATCTGCAGCTAGAGCAATCATGCACCCGCCACGGCCACCACCTGTTAATTTTGCTCCAAGTGCTCCTGCCGAACGGGCTGCAGCCACAAGCTCATCGAGCTTAGGATCAGAAACTGTAAGAGCACACAGCACAGAATGCGCCTCATTCATCGCTACGCCAAGAGCACGAATATCGTTTGTTTTCAACGCTTGAGCACAGACTTCAGTCAGCTCTCCTAACCGGTCAATACGCTCAGCAGTAATACGTGCAACACCGCGTTCAGAACTGTAGAGCAAATCATGAACTGCAGAAACTGCTTCTCGCGTGCCCCCTTTAATACCTGTGTCAGCAATTACAAGTACGCCATCGCACTCCACTTTGAAGTCAGAAAGCTCCTCACCACGCAAAAACCACACTGCGTTATCCGTTGCAGTTGTGGCTGCATCCATGCCTGAAGCATTCGAATGCGCAATATTTTCAGCAACTTGAGTGTAGTCAAAAACCTGTCGAGAAGTAAGGGTTACACCAGCAAATGCCGCCACCGCACGCACGATTGCCACTGCTACAGCCGCAGAAGACCCCATACCTCGTTCACGCGGAATCTGCGAAGTGATAATAAGATCAAAGCCGTTGCTAATCAACCCCTGCGAGCGCAAAACTCGAATCAGCTCTTTAATGTTGTCTAAAGACTGGGGAGCATCCGCCAACAAGCCGCTGAAGTACTCGCAATCAATGGTGATTTCGCTAGAGTCTGGATTCGTATGTGGAACCAAAGTTGCTTCAATGGTTGCGGACGCTAGCGGAAGCACAATGGCCGGCTTGAAGTGAACGGCAGAATGCTCACCAATTAAGATGATTTTGCCGTGCGCCGTACCCACATAAGAGGTCATGGTCATAATCAGCCACTCTATTACGAAATATTGGTTCAAAAAGCGTTTTCTGCACACATGCGCAGAATCACTACTCACTAACTTTTTATTCAGTTACCTTTATGATTCCGTGTTGACCTTTTTCAGCGTAGCTCATGACGTGGTTCACGAAGGAATACGACCCTGCAGTTTTGAAAGTCATTTCTACAAATCCACCTTGCGCTGCCGCTAATGGCAATACTTGCGCAGCCGTTGTAGATGATTCTGATGACCCACTTGAAGATTGTGAATCTTGACCAACTCCGTCTTTTACAGAGTATTGACCTTCACCAAAGACTGTAGAGAATTGCGTGCCAACCACGTGGAAAGAAAGATCCTCATTCGGGCCTGCATTGAGAACCCATATGCGAACCTTCTCACCCGCTTTTGCTGCAAGCGGATGCTCATCATACTGGAATGCTCGGCCGTTGAAGGTCATAATATCTGGTGTTAAGGCTGAAATTTTGGCTGCGTCAGCTAGCCCATCGTTCTCCCCTAAATACATTTCTGATGCGACGAGCACATATTCACGGTCTACTTGTTCGAGCCCACCTTTTGGCTCGATTATTACAGCACCGTGCATACCATTTGCAATATGGTTGCTCATAGGGGATGTTGAGCAGTGATACATCCAGATTCCTGCACTCGACGCAGTAAATGTGTACTCAAGTTTTTCACCAGGAGAGATTGATTTCATAGCCGTATCTGGTGACGCATCATCACCTGCATGGAAGTCAATGGAGTGTTCTTCAGTTCCCTTATTCACCAGTGTGATGTGGAATGTATCACCTACTTCTCCGCGTAAAACCGGCCCTGGCGCTGTTCCGTTAAAGTACATGCGTTTTTGCGTCACACCATTGGAGATGGTCATCTTTCCTTCAGTGACGGTCATAGTGTAATAGCGATCTGTACCGGATGCTCCTGTAAGTTCCGGCATATTAGCGTCATATGCTTTTGATTTCTTAGCTTGCTTATGTAGCGCTGAGTAAGAAGGCGTCTCAACATCGTTTGACTGCGAATTATTCGATTGCAAACCTGACGGAGTCTGGTTTGACGATGCCGAGTTCAAAGTGTTTGAAGAAGAACTTTCCGCTGAAGATCCGGTGGCCGCTACGCTCAGGGTCATGCCCATTTGACGGTGCCCTGCGACTGAGCACCATCCTTGCATATTTGCACTAATTACGCCCACACTGACTGTGGCTGTGCCTCCTGGAGTAACGCGACCTGTTGTTGCGCCGTTTGCCATCACTAAATCATGCTGCTGGTTACCAGTGTTATGGAATTTAATCACTAGCTTATTGCCTGCTGGAACTTTGATGTTGGACGGCGTAAACGACATTCCGTCGGTTCCTACCGAAATTTTTGCAGTAGTGGTCTTGCCTGTGGGAGTGACTGTTGTTGCTGAACTGTTTGAGATATTTGAAGTATTCGAGGTATTCAAGACCGCACTTGTTGTGGAGCTTTGTACTGCTAGAGACGGATTCACCATGACGGTAACAACGCACAGTGCAACTACAACAGCTACTACGACTGAGCACCATGCAAAACGCATAAGAAATTTTCTGGAGTCATGCTTTCCTTCGGTACGAACTGACAGCATTTATTTCCCCTCCGCAATCTGTGATGCTTCTTTTTCACGCTCAAGATCCATGTGCACTCGACGAGCAGCTTTACGAGATCCATAAATCGTCAATCCCACAATGCAAATCATTAAGCATAGAACGCCAGCAACGTTGATCGCATCACCCACTTGCCATAGAAGCGTTACAGTCTGCACAGTGCCTATGAAACGCAGTAAAAGTCCTAGTTGCAAAATTCCCCATGGAATCCAAATCACCCAATGGTAAGGCATTGGACGGCGCACAATTGCTGGCACAATGACGCATACGTGAGCCGCAACCATGGAGAGAACGAAACCAATAGCGAGGGCGTGAATCGAAAAATCAGCCCAATAATCAGTGCCCCCATTAGGTGCGAAAACCCATACTAGGCTGGCTAAAATTGCCCACACATACCCCACCAACATGCAGGTTCCCATGAATCCAGTCAGCCGTGGCTTGTTCCACGTGCGACGAGCCGTGTCGTTAATCAGCATGGTGACGAGGAGTACACCCATTGAAAGGCCGAAGCAAACAAAGCCAATCGAAGGCATCATCAATTGAATTGGTAGACTCAAAACTATTGCAATTGTTGCACTCAGTAGGGTTGGTTCAACATGACCGTCAAGTACTGTGGCATGAGAGAGCTCTAGTCGTTCTCCTACGATTGTCAGCGTTAAAAACACCATCCACCATGGTGCGAGAATGCTGGCGTTAATACCCCGCGCCCACAACGCAGCACCACAAAATCCCACGAATGAACCCATTACTTGAATAATCACCGACATGGAATGTTGGCGGAACCATATGCCTATGTAAACAGCACTCAGCATAAGCATCGATAAAGCCCACAATGTTGCTGGGTACAACTGCCACACGGCGGGCATAGGTACGATTCGCAACATTTCACCCATGAATACGAACACGCCAAGGGCACTTAAAATCGGAGCAATAAAACCCCATTTAGGTTTGGAAGCACTTCCAGCACGAAACGCCACCGAACGTTCCATAGAAATAGCTGTTCCTAAAAACCCAAAAACCATAATTGCGCCATGAGCATCAGCTAGTGGAGCGCGATTAATAATCGTTGGCAAATTTGAGCGAGAAAGAGCTGCAACTGTTCCTGCAATTGCTGCAATCCCTGCAAAAAGAAGAATCACAAACCGATGCCACGGAAACTTTGTTCTGTGACCAGCTCTACGCACAGAATTAATAGAATCAAAAGATTCTTTACTCACTTTTGCCATTAAAAACCTTGCTCTTCGCGCTCTTTAAAACGACACTCTTTAACATGTTTAGCGTGCCTTAGCTTTGTGTTAAGCCTCTTTTTCTATATCTCATTGTGCCCCATTCGCTGCACAATTTCTATAAAAAATCCCGTCATATTCCGCGAAGTTGCACATGAAACGGAATATGACGGGAAGATTACGCTATGACTAATCCAGAGGAGTTCAAACCAGATGAGTCATAGCAAGTTTTTTTGAAGCTGCTTACTTTACTGCGCTCTCAACTTGTGCAGTAATAGCAGTCATCCATTCAGCCAAAGTTGAATACTTCTTAGGCATAGATTCAGTGATATGAATCAATGCCACGTTGCCTTTCTCTGCAGCTTTTTCAACAAGCTTCGTGGTGTCATCAGCTTCCTGATCATTCACGAAAAGCAGCTTGATTTCACCGTTTTCAAGAGAAGAAGTAAATTCACTAATATCTGCTGGTGCAGGCTCAGACTCATTGGCAACAGCTTGAGCAAATCCAGTTGGAGTTGCATCCTTAAGGCCGAGATCTTCAGCTAAGTAGGCTGCTACAGCTTCAGTTGCTGCATATGAGGAACCATTGAGCTTACTTGCCACGGAGCTCATCGTTTCAGAGAGCTTTGATTCCTTAGTCTTCCAAGCGTCGTACTGCTTAGTAAAGTACTTTGCATCAGTAGGATCTGCCTTCTTATAAGCTGCTAAGAGCTTCTTCGCTGCTGCTGCGCGTGCTTCAGAATCAAACCAAATATGCGGATTTTCACCATCCTTAACACCTGCAGCATCAGCAACATCAATCACTGCAGCCTTAGTGTCTTTTGCAGCTTTACTAGCCCAGGAATCATAGTCAGCACCGTTGTAAATGGTGACATTTGCCGAGCTGAATTTTGCAATATCGGAAGTGCTTGGTTCATACTCGTGAGCTTCAACATTTGGGTTGCTCAAGATTGACGTGACTTTTACCTTATTGCCACCAATCTCTTTTGCCAATGATCCCCACTGGTTCACGCTTGCAATCACATTGACTGACTTACCGTTTGCACTACTTGAGCTGTTCGCAGTACCCGAGCACGCTGCCATGGAGAACACCAAACCTGCTCCCAGTAAGCCACTGAAAGCCGCCTTAGCAACTCGTGCAACGCCAAATTTAACGTTGTTCATTTTTATCCTTCCGTCTCCAGCCCTCAGCCAGAATTTCTCTCATATGCACCCTCAATCGCACACGGCAGAAGTTGCCGTCATTTCAGCGCCATATTCTTCGAGAGTGCAACTTTTTAAGAATCGTTATCAATAACTATATACTATAGTATTGATATTGATTATCAATTGACGTTTTGCTCTTTACACATTCATAGTTAGATCACGAAAAACTGGATATCAAATGAACAACGTAAAATTGAGCAACGTTTAGGGCCATATTCAATAGAAATCTTTTACAACTATCTAATAAAAAAATGAAGGAAAGAGACGAATTATCGAGACTTACCGAATAATCTCGCAAAAAACTATGAGGCACTCTTATACACTAAGAGCACCCCATAGTTAATCAAAACATATACGTATCAGTTTCATAGTAAAGCACTGATACATATATATTCTCAGTGAGAACGCCTACGCACAAGCAATATAGCTCCCGCAGCTACCATTAAGATTAAAGCAAAACCGGTAATCAGACCGATATCACTTCCTGTTTTTGCGAGGGACTTCTCTGTTGTAGAAGTTTTCGGTGTTGTCACTACAGGAGTATGAGTATTTGTAATC
>CAUUJV010000010.1:0-60422 GCA_963545565.1 uncultured Alloscardovia sp.
CACTTCTAATGAAGAACACTTCTGAAGATATTTCAGAGAATAGCTCTAGATAATCCAGACTCCTACCAGTACAGAACATCTATGCTGGCAGGAGTCTTATTTATTACATTAAATGAGCTCTGCGGCTTCGACTTATGCGCTCGCGAGCAGTCTTTATCATGTCAATAATCATGAATCCACAGACGAATGCAAGAGGAAGCATATGGCGATCAAAGTTATTTGCAGGAGCTAAAAGCATGACTCCCATCAAAAGCAGAAGAGGGAAATGGCAAATAAATTGCTTCCAGCGCTTCAAAATGAATTCAGCGCATACTATGAGCAAGCACATCACTACATAAAAATTACCGTGAATTAGCCAACCCAACACAGGAACCGCAGAAATACCATAAGCAATCCCCAAAGTCGCCATGCGTATTGGCCGCATCCAATACTGTAAGAATGCGGTTTTTTCCATCTTGTCTGTATTGAGGTAATAAATCACTGAAACGTATGGCTTATCCGTCACGTCGAAGTAGCCATACACTTTTGCCATAGCAGCATCAAAATAAATGACGGGGTTCTTCTTTCCAACAGCAAGCCATGCCTCATTGAAGTGAGACATATCTTCTGCAGTGACAGTTTCCCACTTGTAGGTTTCAATCTTTCCGTCTTTACCGGAAGACTTTACTCTGTCTGCGTCGTCGGGGAAGTAAGAGCTGCCCATCGCGTAGAGATTAAAGATTTTGCGTAGCTGCTTTTGAGCCTTCTTAGGAACATTTGAAGGATTGCGCTCCATAACGCGTGCAATCTGCTGGAGCTGGATTCCGCGGCTCTCCATAGAATCACCGTTGATGATTGCACCAGAATTTATGGCATACGTTAGAGCGCCTTGGAAAATAATGAAAGGTAGAATCAAGGCAACTAAATAGGACTTCCAGCGGCGGCGATCTGTAATGAGCATCAGCGCGATATGAACGATGATAATGTAGCTCGCATATTTAGCAGAGATCAGCATAATCGTTGTGCTTATTGCTAATCCTATGATAAGCCGCTTGGGAAGTTTTGTTCCTTTAGGCTTGCGGAAAATTTCATACCATTGCCCAAGCCACCATAAGAATGCGAAGGCGAATAGGGGGGATTTGGTCAAGCTTGCGTAGCTGAACAGTGCGAGTGGGTTAAAGGCAAAGAAAACAAGAATGAGCAGGCGAGTAATAGGGCCGGCAACCTTATTGCTTTCGTATTCGCGTTCTTTTGTATATACGCGAGTTGCGCGGCCGTAACCAAAGAATCGTGAACAGGTGATGCTGACGCAGAATAAAGCGAAAAGCCCCTGTACAAGCCCCATAAAAATAATACCTAAATCAACAGCACCAGTCAGCTGATGTGCGATGTCCATTGCTCCGCCGTAGAGGAAGGTGAGAATGACATTATGCTGATTTGTGACATACGTTGGCTTATCTGGCCATAAGTAATGAGCTATTGGATAAACGTCAACAATGTTGTATTGATTAGCGTATGAGGGATGCCCACCTTTAATCCAAGTAAACCAGCGCCGCATTTCTCTCCACTGAGAGAATAAATCTGCACCGAATTGGGTGGGTACGAAGAAGAAGAAGATTGCCCACACTGTGCCAACGAGCACAGCAATTTTCCACCAGCGATTAGTGGTTTTGGTGATGATGTATTTCCAATTATGCAGAATATAGCTTAAACGCCGCGAAATACGCAGATGCAGAGTTTTGTACAGCGTCTGGATCCATTGAGGCAGTGAATTAAAAATCTTTCCAGATTGTTCCTGTCTTTTCTTTCTAAGCTCTCTTTGCGCGATTGCTAACTTTTCAAGCTGTTCAGCTTTCCGAGCTCTTGTGACCGCACGTTTTTCAGCTCTTTTTTTTTGCTTTTCTTCGCGCTTTTCTGCCCCTGGCCTACTGGATTCCCATTTCCTGTAAAAAACTTTAAAACTCTTCCAGTGTTTAGAACAGTTGCGAATAAAACGTGGTATCTGCACGCGCATTTTCGAATGCGCCTGACTTGCCTCAACAACCAGAGCAACAATTGCAACACATATAGCAAAAGTGATAATCCCGCGGATAGCGTTGCTTGTACCAAAATCTGTAATGCTTTTATCTTTACGGTATAGCGGCCCAACAGCCGTGCAAAAAGCAACCCACGCGCATGCCAAGATAACAATAAGCCAGCGAATTCCAAGCCAAATACGTGATCTAATACTCACTCGCTGACGAACAGCATGACCGTGGAATAGTCTATCAAGAGGGTTAATAGGCAGATTAGAATCAGCTGAATCTGCTGGATTAGCTAGACTAGCTGCTTGCGCAGTAGCTGTTGTAGTAGTGTCTGATTCAGATTCATCTGCTTGGGATTCTTGTGCCACAAATCCTCCTGAATCGCGCTATTACTATGTTTAACCTACTTAAGATTCTAAGCTATCAGCCCATTACCTTGGCTCAGACTATTACAAAAATTTTATTCTATCGCTGCTTCCTGAATTTTATTTTTGTATGTTTGATTCTTATAAAGATTTTGCTGTTTTACTCCATAGATTTACTTTTGCCAACTAGAGCCAAACTCGAGCCATTTGGGGCAATAATTGGCATGTTTTGGCATGATTTTAGTAAATGAGTAAGTTGAGTAGTAAAACGCTAAAAACGTTGTGAATACTAGTATTTTCAAGGGATTCAAGGGTGTGAAGAGTGGAGCGAATGACGGGAATCGAACCCGCGTAATCAGTTTGGAAGACTGAGGCTCTACCATTGAGCTACATTCGCGTAGACAAATTGACGCAGACACAAAACCTAAATCAAGAAGTCCGAGTTCTTATTATACAGAAGTCATGGATTTGTCCAAATGGGTGTTGCGCGTAATATGACTTATGAATTCTCGAAAATACTGAAGAACGCTGTAGAACTATAGAACACTGAACGCTGAGGGCAGTTATTAAAAGAAAGGAGCTTGAGATGACGGAGAATCCTCGCGGCATTATTGACGAACTTGCCCACGCTCCAGAAGATGAGCTTGTAGAAGAAGCATCTGAAGAGCATATCTCCGTTGCTGAGCTTCAACGTAAGCGTTCGCATCCTGTGCGTAACATTGCTCTCATTATTGCAACTCTCGTCGCAATTTTGCTTCCTTTCGGTATCGGTAGAAATTTGGCGATGAATCATTCTGATAGTGTTCTAGCCATGCTTGAGAATTATGACCCGCGTGGAATTGCACTGGTTGCGTGGAGCGTTACCGTGTTGTGCTTCATCAGCTTAGCTATGGCAATTATGGAGTCATCACCTGTTGGTTGGGGTAGTGTTACCCTCATTTTCCTTGCAATTGAGCAGTTTATTTCTGGCTGTACATTGCTACAGCGTAATTTTTGGTATGCCACGAATGTCGTTTATGGACAAAGCGCATATTATGCCAATGCTGCAAATGCTGGGATTATTACCGCTGCTATAGGTCTTGGCATTTTTGCTCTTCTTTATGTTGCCATTTTAATTTTCGTTAAAAAGAATTCTCCACTCAATGTGCTTGCTCGTAGTTGGGCAGCTATCGGTTCCTTCTTCATTATTGAGGTCTTTTCAATCCTCATCGCAATTTTTGGTGGGATTGTCTCTCTGGGCTAAGATTCCTACCTTCTTGACGCGTCCACTGTGTAAACTCTTGGGTAGCGCGCAAGAGTAGAGGTAGAGGCAATGGTTTAATTGCCGATGCGGTGCGTGTCGCTTCGGTTATCCCGTTTCAATTAAGAGAGTTTTATTATGCTTAAGGGTTTTAGAGAATTTATTGCTACAGGCAACGTTATTGATATGGCAGTTGGTGTCGTCATGGGTTCTGCAGTTACTGCAATCGTGACTTCTATTGTCGATAACTTCATCAATCCGTTAATTGCTATGATTTTTGGCAAGCCGGATATGTCTGATCTTCTTGTTGTTACCTTCAATGGTTCTAGCTTGAAGTTTGGTGCGATTTTGACCGCAATTATTAACTTCCTTATCATTGCTGCTTCTGTTTACTTCTGCATTGTTGTACCGGTTTCTAAGCTCACTGAGGCTGCAAAGAAGCTCCAAAAACAAGAGGCTGATGCTGAGGCTGCTGAAGAATCCTCTAAGGAAGATGCACAGATTGCACTTCTTACTGAGATTCGTGACTCTCTCAAAGCCCAGAATACTAATGCCTCTGGTGCATCTTCTGCACCTACCGTTCCGCAGATTTAGGCTACAGATTTAGATTACAAATCTGATCTAAATTGCAGATTTAGCCCATTCAGCCCACAATTCAGGTTTGTAGCGGGTCTTCTGTATCATTAATGTTTGGCGTGTTTCGCCCGCGGATAGAGAGCGCTTCATCATGAGGATGGGGCACCGCGTAGCACAGACTTTAAGGAGGCACTGTGGCACTGACAAATGCTGAAAAGCAGGCAATCATTTCCGAATATGCAACTCATGAGGGCGACACTGGTTCTCCTGAAGTTCAGATTGCATTGCTCAGCAAGCGTATTCTTGATTTGACAGAGCATTCTAAGCAGCATAAGCATGATCATCATTCACGTCGTGGTCTGCTGCTCATGGTGGGTCATCGCCGTCGCTTGCTTGACTATCTTAAGGGTGTGGATATCAACCGTTATCGCTCTTTGGTAGAGCGTCTCGGTTTACGCCACTAAGAAATTCTTCCGCCCGGGCTTCGGCCTGGGCGCTTTGCATGGTAGGAGCGAAATCGCGTTAGGGGAGGGTCCCCTAGCCCATGCAGTAGATGATGAAGTAGTAGGTAGAAATAACTAAGGAGGAACCCTTGGAGGGTCCCGAAATTAAGGCTGTAGAAGCCATTATCGACAATGGTTCAATGGGTAAGCGCGTTTTGCGTTTTGAGACAGGCCGTCTCGCCCAGCAAGCGGATGGAGCAGTCGCCGCTTATTTAGATAACGATTCAATGATTCTGTCTACCACCACAGCTGGTAGCAGTCCTAAAGAAAACTTCGACTTCTTCCCTCTGACGGTTGATGTTGAAGAAAAGATGTATGCAGCAGGAAAGATTCCAGGCTCTTTCTTCCGCCGTGAAGGCCGTCCATCTAGTGAAGCAATTCTGGCTTGCCGTATTATTGACCGCCCTTTGCGTCCACTCTTCCCTCACACTTTGCGCAATGAAGTTCAGGTTGTTGAGACTGTTTTGTCCATCGACCCAGACGACGCTTATGACTTAATTGCACTCAATGCAGCAAGCGCATCCACTATGATTTCTGGCTTGCCATTCGCAGGCCCAGTTTCAGGCGTTCGCCTTGCACTTATTGATGGTCAGTGGGTGGCATTCCCTCGTTGGAGTGAGCGTGAACGCGCTGTATTCGAGCTTGTTGTTGCTGGCCGCGTCATCGAAAATGGTGACGTTGCTATTGCAATGATTGAGGCAGGCGCAGGTAAGAACGCATGGAAACTTATCTACGAAGAAAATCAGGTAAAGCCTGATGAAACTGTTGTTGCACAGGGTCTTGAAGCCGCAAAGCCATTCATTAAGGTTATCTGCGAAGCACAGAATGAGCTCAAACGCATCGCAGCTAAGGAAACCAAAGAGTTCCCACTCTTCCCTGAGTACACTGATGCTTTATATGCTCGCATTGACGAAATCGCTCATGATGATTTGAATGAAGCACTCTCTATTGCTGAGAAGCTTCCTCGTCAGGATCGTGTTTCTGAAATTAAGACAGGTGTTAAGGAAACTCTCGCATCTGAATTCTTGGAGATGGAAGATGCTGAGAAGGAAAAGGAAATCGGCAATGCATTCAAGGAATTGCAGCGCCAGATTGTTCGCCGTCGCATTTTGACTCAGGATTACCGTATTGACGGTCGTGGTTTGCGTGATATTCGTACTCTTTCTGCAGAGGTTGATATTGTTCCACGCGTTCACGGTTCTGCTTTGTTCCAACGCGGTGAAACGCAGATTCTCGGCGTAACAACTCTTAACATGCTCAAGATGGAGCAGCAGGTTGACGCATTGAGCGGTCCAGACACTAAGCGCTACATGCACAACTACGAGATGCCTCCATATAGCACTGGCGAAACAGGTCGTGTAGGCTCACCAAAGCGCCGTGAAATTGGTCATGGGGCTCTTGCTGAACGTGCACTTGTTCCAGTGCTTCCAACTCGTGAAGAATTCCCATATGCAATTCGTCAGGTATCTGAGGCAATCGGCTCCAACGGTTCTACATCTATGGGTTCTGTGTGCGCCTCTACAATGTCTCTACTTGCAGCAGGCGTTCCGCTCAAGGCTCCAGTAGCAGGTATTGCAATGGGTCTTGTATCTGGTGAAGTTGATGGACAGATGGTCTACAAGACTTTAACGGATATTCTTGGTGCAGAAGACGCATTTGGCGATATGGACTTTAAGGTTGCAGGTACATCCGAGTTCATTACTGCCTTGCAGCTCGATACTAAGCTTGATGGCATTCCTGCAGATATTCTCGCAGCTGCCCTTAAGCAGGCATATGAAGCACGCACCACCATCCTTGAAGTTATCGACGAGTGCATTGATGGCGTTGCGCAGATGAGCCCATATGCTCCTCGCGTTATCACCACTACCGTTCCAGTTGATAAGATTGGCGAAGTCATCGGGCCAAAGGGCAAGATGATTAATCAGATTCAGGATGAAACTGGTGCTGACGTCACTATTGAAGATGATGGAACAGTCTACATTTCCTCTGAAGGTGGCGAAGCTGCTGAGAAGGCTAAGGAAATTATTGACCAGATTGCTAATCCGCACATCCCTGAGGCAGGCGAAACATATAACGGTGTGGTCGTAAAGACTACGAGCTTTGGCGCTTTCGTCAACTTGACTCCAGGAACCGATGGTCTGCTTCATATTTCACAGATTCGCAACCTCACTAATGGGGAACGCGTAGAAGCTGTTGAAGATGTTCTCAAGGAAGGCGACTCCATCGAAGTCACCGTTCAAAGCGTAGATGATCGTGGCAAGATTTCTCTTGCAATTCCTGGATTTGAAGAGCAGGAATCAAATACACGTTCTGAGCGCTCCTATCGTTCTGACCGTTCTGAACGTGGGGATCGCCGTGGGTCACGTGACCGCGGAAACCGTCGAGGTGGCCGTGACTATGATCGTTCTGATCGTTATGATAGGGCAGACCGAGAGGATCGCCGTGGTTCACGTGATCGTGATTATGATCGCGATGATCGGGAAGAACGTGACGAACGCAGTGAACGTCGTACTCGCCGTAGTCGTTCCGACCGTGACGACCGCTCTGACCGTGGTGAGCGTTCTGAGCGCAGTGATCGCGGATATCGTTCCCGCCGCAATAGCCCAACCTACGCAGTTGACGATTCCTATGACGAGTATCGTGCGGAGCGCAGTGAGCGTTCTGAGCGTCCTCGCCGCCGTATTCGTCATGATTTTGACCCATTTGAGGACTAATCAAAGCATATAGAGAAGGCGCATATCATATAGAGTTAGCTTAAATATGCTGTACTCAATGCGGAAATAAAGTAGCCCCAGCTGTAAAAGTTGGGGCTACTTTAGGATTTAGCTATTTTGAGCTATAAAGCAGTAGAAAAAGCAGCAGAAGTAATATGCAAATTTTCTAATATCATTTTCTCAATCAAACTGTTCGACTAGTTGAACAGTTTGATTGAGAAAACGATAATGAAAAAGAAGTATCCCTACCTATAGAACGTACCTACCTTATACAACATATCAGTGGTTCGCATCTATAGTTCGTAATCAATATTCATATCTAAATCTGAACCTGAATCTATATCGCTATCTACACCACCGATTGGGCCTTCTGAAACAAATTCAGTTGGGCGCACACGGTAAGCTCTGCGAGCTTGTTCCGCGTAGTCACTAATCATGTCGGCCACACGCTCTCCGTCTGCAATGTTGATGAGTCGCACTTGTCCGCCAGAAGATTTATCCATCGCGTCCACAATGATGGTAGTTAACCCGAAAATACGCTGGATAAGACTACGCTCGGTGCTTACGTCGGTGATGCGATAAAGCTTAACGTTATTCTTACGTTTGGTTAGAACGCCGCTGGAAATAATTAAATCAGAATCTCGCAGAGTATATGTTGTGAAAGTAAAAGGAGTTTTGCACCAATTAAGCTTCCTCTGATGCCAAATTTCTATAGCCATGCGTCCTCTATTCTCTTTCGTATTTCGTATTTTATGTTTTGTACTTTGCATTTCGTGCTGTTCCGCTGTGGTGTTATTTTGTAACCTCGCAGAGTATATCGCGCAACACGCAAAGCGCCGTAGCTTTAAGTGTACTGGTACTTAAGCAAACGCTATATACGCGGATGCCACTTATACTTGAATCAGATAGCAGCAACAGTCTGCGATGACAAAACGGCAGTAACGAATAGCAGTAAACAACAGATACGATTGAGGGAATTATGACTGCACTACAGCGAAATATTGGCCCATATACAACTACAGCAATCGGCTTAGGAGGAATGGGACTTTCTATTGAGAATCATCCGAGTCATGAGGATTCTATTCAGATCATTCATGATGCTCTTAATGCTGGATGCCGTCATATTGATACAGCATGGGCATATTACGAATCGGGTGGGGAGGAGCAGACTAACGAAAAGTTGATTCGCGAGGCGCTCGATACCTGGGATGGTCCGCGTGAAGAAGTTTTTGTAGCCACAAAGGCTGGCCATTTTAGAAACTTTACTGATGGACGCCCAACATGGGATGTTAATGGAGCTCCAGAGGCGTTGATTTCCTACGGTAAGCAGTCAGCATTAGCTCTTGGAGTTGAACAGATTGATTTGCTGTATTTTCATCGTCCAGATCCAAAAGTTGCATACAACGAATCTATTGAGGGCATGAAAGCGCTTTATGATCAAGGTGTAGCAAAGAAAATTGGTATTTCTAATGCCAGTATTGAACAAATTGATATAGCTCGTGAAATTCTGGGAGATGCGCTTATTGCTGTGCAAAATCAGTTCTCTCCGATTCACACAGAAACATTTGATACGCTGAAATATGCTGAAAAACTTGGTCTTGCGTTCGTGTGTTGGAGCCCATTGGGCGGATTCCGCCATCCATATGATGAATCTAAATTTGATATATTCCGCGAGGTTGCATCAGCCCATGGTGTGAGTTATCAGCAGGTGACTTTGGCATGGGAGTTGGCTCAAGGCAACCATATGTTTGTTCTTCCGGGTGCTCACCGCAGTCAGACAATACTTGACTCTCTTGAGGCAGATCAGCTTGAACTTACAGAAGCAGAGATGAATGCGTTAAACGAAGCAATTGTTAAGGATGTTGCATGAGCAGCGAAAATACCTCGAACAGTGATGTGAACAGCAGTACGAACGACGGCACGAACGGTGCATTAGATGCCGCAATTAATCAGCTCAATAATATTCCAGGATTTGAAGGCGCGACTCTTACCGTTGCCAAGATTCCTGCGATTATTCCTATTAAACTCGCTGATAACATCACTGTGCATTACACCACTCGCTTAGGTGGGCATTCGCGAGGTGCCTTCGGTAACTGCAATCTCTCAACACATGTAGGAGATAATCCAGAGCACGTTGCGGCAAATCGTTATGCAGTGGATTCCGTCATCGAAAATCGTGTGCATGTTGCGACGCAGAAGCATACGGGTCTGGCGATTAATACCGATTCTGCTTTGGAAAAATTCCGCTCAGATGCTGTAAAACAGGCTGTTCAGGCAGACATGGAAGATAACGAACTTGCTGAAGAGTATGCCACAGACGTGATGCTTGACGCTCTCTACGCTATTGAAGCTGATGGGCAAGTGACAGCGGAAGTAAACCGTCCAATTGGCGTATTTGCGGCTGATTGCTTGCCGGTTCTGCTGGCTGATCCAAGCTCTGGAATCATAGGCGCTGCTCATTGTGGGCGTCGCGGATTGATGGAGGGAATTATAGTCTCCACCGTCGAGCGCATGATTGAAGCTGGAGCGCATCGCGAATCTATTGTTGCAACTCTTGGCCCCCGTATTTGCGGCGATTGCTATGAAGTTGGAGAAGAAATTGCAACAGAATTTGATGAAAAATTCCCTGGAACCCGCACGATAACACGTTTTGGCGATCCAGGCATCGATATTGCTGCAGCAGCATTGCAATCACTTGATTCTGCCGGGATTTTGCGTTCTCACATAGTTGATTCTCTCCCTCGCGTGCAATCTGCAACATATTATCTAGAACCTGATGAAGAATTTGCACAACTCTGCGCTAATGACGGGGAAGAGGGCACGGTCACTGAACGCTTGGACGCGATGAAAAACGCTATGTGCACCGTGGAAAATCCTCTATGGTTTTCTCATCGTCGTGCTGCTCTTGCTCACAGCAATGGTGAAGGTCGATTTTTGGCTTTAATAGCGCGCAGGGCATAACATGGAGAGCATGGAACAAATTCGAGTTGTGGTGTCAGGCTTTGAACACTACGAGGGAATCGATGTGAATCCTTCTCGCGAAGTGGCTTTAGCTCTAGAACGTGATGGTGTTGTTGCTGCAGCTGATAGAGCCAACATCGATGTCACAGCCGCGATTATTCCCATGAGCTTTCAAAATGGTTGGCCAAAATTACGTGAAACCCTTGAGAGAGTTCAACCACATATCGTTATTGCAACGGGATTAAAAACTCAGCTACGAGGTATTTCTTTGGAACGGTGTGCGAATAATTTTATTGATGCACCGCGCCCAGATGCTGACAATATGCAGCCACGTAAAGAGCCAATTATTAAAGGTGCTCCTGAAGCATTTTGGACCGAGCTACCTTTGCATTCTATTTTGGCATCTTTTGCGCATGATGATATTCCTGCTCAACTCAGCTCTGATGCAGGAACCTTCGTATGCAATTCACTTTTCTATAATATTTTGTATTGGAGTGATCATCATCCGGGAATAGTAGGTGGATTTGTGAGTTTCCCACAGGTTAATGACGATCACAGTGCAGGACGGCGTGGCATGTCGCTAGACAAAATGATTACCGCGTCTCGTGATGTTGTTACTACCACAGCTGTCTACTACAGGAAGCCATTAGCTGCGAATGTTCTCAGTATTTAGACCAGCATTTAGACCAGTATTTAGACTGATATTTGACCGTATTTTTAGTTCTATCTTCAGTCGTATTTAATGTGTGTTGAATATGTCAAAGCACAGGCAAGAATCTATCTTCTGCCCCCTCGAAGAGTCTAAAGTTAAAACGGTATGCACTGAATAATTGAGTGGAGTCAAAATGGTGGATAGTTTTCCTTTAGTTCTTCGTGGCTACGACAAGGAAAAGGTTGATGAGGCTTTTATAAGAGCACAAGATGCAACGAATCGTCTTCGCGAGCAAATCAAGGCTTATGATGCGCGAATCCTTGAACTTGAGGCTCAGTTGCAGGAAGAAAAGGAAAAAAATAGTGGCAAGCAGAATAATTCATTCTCAGCACTAGGGGCAAATGCTCAGCAGCTTCTTTCTTCTGCAGAACAGACGAGTCGTGAACTTTTAGAGCGCGCAAAAGAAGATGCTCAAACCATTCGTACTAATGCTCAGAACGAAGCTCAAACAGTCGTTAATAACGCAAATATTGATGCAGAACGTACTCGTAGTGAAGCACGTAATCAGGCTGACACGATTCTTCGCCAAGCACAAGATGAAGCTCAAAGCATGCTCACACAAGCACAGCAGTCCAGTAATCAGCTGACGGATACCACCAAACGTCAGAACACAGATCGTTTAAGGGCTTTGGAGCTTGAACTCACTAATCAGCGCGAAGAGCATGTGAAACGCTTGGCAGCAGAAAAGTCTGCACAAGATCGTGATGTGGCACAGCTTCGAGCTAAGGCATCTCAAGAAATTGCTGATGCTCGTAAGGCTGCTGACGATGAAATCGTAACCAAAAAGGGTGAAGCGAACAATCAGATTCAGCAGGCTCTTGATGCAGCTAATAAAAAGGTTGTAGATATTCGCGAGCAGGTAAGCAAAATGCTCTCTGATGCGAAGCGCCAAGCTGATGAAATTACCGATACTGCCCGTGCGCAGGCTCAGCAAATCAAGGATGCTTCTGACGTGGAACATGCCAGCGCCATGTCTCAGGTAGCTCAGGAAGCCGAAGCTGCTCGTAATGAGATTTCTGCTCAGCAGGAAGAAGCCACTGCCAAGGTGAATGAGCTTCTCGAAGGCTTAAAGAATCGGCGTGAAGAGGTAGAGCGAGAATCTAACGAGATTCTTGCACAGGCTCAAAAGACTCGTGATGAGGCAGACGCTTATGCCACCACTAAGCGCGAGAACACTGACATTGAAAGCACTAAGCTTTTGCAAGATGCTCAGGAACGTGCAGAAAAGCTTGTTCAAGATCGTCGCGATGCAGCACAGAGTGAGATTGATGGCTTGCAAGAGCGCATCGTTTCGCTGCAAGAGCGCGAATCTGCCATCACTTCACGAGTTGACGAATTGCGCTCTATATTCAGTCATGCATTTGGCAGCATTGGCGCAACATTGAATGATGGCGATAATGGTAGCGATAGCAATAACAGCGTTGATACTTCTGGTGAGCAGTCTCAGCCTGATAATGCAGGTGTTAATGCTACCGAGCAGAATGAATCTGACGAAAACGCCGAAGCATAAGAATAGGTAGTTTTCTTTAGCTCCGCATGTTAAGTTAGCTGAGACTAGCAGCGATACCGTTGCTTAATTCTTGATTACAGTGAATTGAATGTGAAAGAAGGATTTATGTCTGCACCACTCAGTGCTGAAAAACTTGAAAACTTGCGCTCTGCATTTGATGCTCGTGAGGCAAATCGCATTGCTATGAACGCCGTTACGGGCGTTGGCATCAATGAAGCAGCAAAGAATTTCGATCGTGCTCGCTGGCTGCAGCGCCGATTCTCTGCAATCGTAGACAACGGCAATGCCACAAACCAAAAGCGCTCTGGTCGTTGCTGGTTATTAAGCTCTTTGAATGTGGCTCGTTTTGTTGCAAAGAAAAACCTGGGCCTCAAGGAATTTGAGTTTTCTCAATCTTATGCAATGTATTTCGATAAGCTTGAACGCGCAAACTATTTCATGGAAGATATGAAGGCGCTCGTGGCTGCTGGGGAACCTAGCGATTCTCGCCTTGTGCAGTTCTTGCTCTCTGACTTGATGGGTGATGGCGGTCAGTGGACCATGGCCATGAACATCTACAACAAGTATGGTGCTGTTCCTAAGGATTTCTTCCCGGAAACTGCATCCAGTGAGAATACTGGCGAAATGAATACTCAGCTGCGTTCAATGCTCCGTCAGGCAGTTGCTCATATGTATGCAGGTCCAAGCAAGGCAGATGAGATTGCCGCTGAAGCTGTTGAGGCAGCACACCGCATTTTGACTATTCACTTGGGAACTCCTCCAACCGAGTTTGATTGGGAATGGACTGATTCTGATAACAACTTCCATCGTGATGGCGTGATGACTCCAGTTGAGTTCTGGAAGAAGTACGTTGACGCTGGTTTAGAAGACTATGTATGCCTCGTTGATGATCCTCGTCAAGAACATCCAAAGGGCACAATGATTGAAATTGAGCACTTAGGCAATGTTGTTGGCGGCACCAAGACTGCTTATCTCAATGTTGATTCTCAGTTCATGAAGGACTGTACTCATAAAATTCTTGAAGAGCAGGGCATTCCGGTGTGGTTTGGTGCGGATTGCCATCCGATGATGGATCGTAAGGAGGGTGCTTGGGCAACAGACTTGTTCGAGTACGGCCGTGTGTACAATGTTGATTTCAATCTTAATAAGGAAGATCGCGTCCGCTTTGCTGATTCTGCAATGAATCACGCAATGGCATTCGCAGGTGTTGACGTTGATGATGAAGGTAACACTCGCCGTTGGCGTGTAGAGAACTCTTGGAGTGCAGACATTGCAGACAAGGGCTATTTCACCATGGATGATCCTTGGTACAGCGAATTCGTTTACGAAGTAGCAGTTCCTAAGTCAATGCTTCCTGCCGAGTATCAAGCAGCACTTGAGCAGGAAACAATCAAACTTCCTGCATGGGATCCAATGGGGGCACTTGCTTAAACAGGTTCTGTTCTAGGTGTTCTACGTCCGCTAGCTGGAAATAAAGCAGATTAGAAGATGCCTCTCACGGTAAAGTGGGAGGCATTGTTATTTACGTGAGGATAAGAAATGGCAATTATGCGTGGACCTGGTGCTGGTGAGGACTCAAGCATGCGTTTAGGAGAAAAAGCGGTTCTTCCGGAAACTGTTGACGTCAACATAGTGCAGCTTGACCCTATTCCAGCTCCTCGCGAATTTATTTATGAGCTTCCTTTAACGGATGACCTTATCCGCTTGGTGCAGAAGTCTCGTCAAGAAATCCGTGACGTCTTGCACGGTCGTGATGACCGTCTTATGGTGATTGTGGGGCCGTGCTCAATTCATGATCCTAAGGCTGCTATGGATTATGCTTCACGGTTGGCTACGGTCAAAGAAAAAGTCAAAAGTAATCTGCTCATCGTTATGCGTGTGTATTTTGAGAAGCCTCGTACCACGATTGGGTGGAAGGGTTTGATCAATGACCCCGACATTGATGGCTCATTCGATATTCGTCGTGGTATGTTCTTAGCTCGTAAAATCCTTGTTGACGTCGCTAAAAAGGGTCTTCCAGCGGCTACTGAATTCCTTGATCCGATTACGCCTCAGTATATTTCTGATACGGTAAGTTGGGGTGCGATTGGTGCTCGTAATACGGAAAGCCAGGTGCATCGTCAGTTAGCTTCAGGCTTATCTATGCCAGTGGGATTCAAGAATTCTACGGATGGCAATGTGCATGTGGCTGCAGACTCATGTTTTACGGCAGAAAATGAGCATCATTTCCTTTCTATTAATGTTGATGGAAACGTAATTTCTGCTCAAACTAAGGGAAATCCTGACTGCCATGTGATTTTGCGAGGATCATCTTCAGGCCCAAACTACAGCGAAGAGTGCGTTGAAGAAGCGCTGAATTATTTGCAATCTTCTAAGGCTGGAGACGCCGCCCAGCGAGGTGTTGTAATCGATGCTGCACATGGTAACTGTGGCAAGAATGTTGTGCGCGAAGCACAGGTAGTCGAGGAGTTGGCTCAGCGTATTGCTCAGGGTGAAGATGGTATTTCTGGGATTATGATGGAGAGTTTTATTGAGAGTGGTAATCAGAGTCCTGCGCCGTTGAAAGATTTGGTTTACGGCAAATCTATTACGGATCCATGCATCTCGTGGGAACGCACAGAGGAGCTGCTTATGACTTTATCGCAAGCAGTTGAGACTCGTCGTACACTTAACTGATATGACAACCCCCGAAACAGATACAGTTCGCCAAGCGATTCGCAATGGCGAGAACCCGCTCGCAATGCCCCAAGTGACGCGTTGGGAAGATGAGGTTGGCCTTGAACGCATTGTGAACCGCCGCGTGCTCGAGCTTGACCCGCTCCCCACTCCTGCACGAGTGCTGCTTGACTATCCTTTGAGTAAGGAAAATCGCGATTTAGTTGTGCACTCTCGTGACGAAGTGCGCGCATGCCTCTACGGCGAAGATGATCGTCTTATGGTGATTGTGGGGCCATGTTCAGTGCATGATCCCAAGGCTGCACTCGATTACGCCCAGCGTTTGGCTGTAGTGCGAGAGGAACTTAAAGACGAGCTTCTTATTGTGATGCGTGTGTATTTTGAGAAGCCTCGTACCACGATTGGGTGGAAGGGTTTGATCAATGACCCCGACATTGACGGAACTCACGATATTAATAAGGGATTGCTTCTCGCGCGCCGCACACTACTTGACGTTTTAAGCGTTGGCGTTCCAGCGGCTACTGAATTCCTTGAGCCTACGTCACCTCAGTATATTTCTGATACGGTGAGTTGGGGTGCGATTGGTGCTCGTAATACGGAGAGTCAGGTGCATCGTCAGTTAGCTTCAGGCCTATCTATGCCAATCGGTTTCAAAAATGCAACAGACGGGAGTATTAAAGCAGCTTCCGATGGGTGTATTACTGCTTCACAACCACATACGTTCTTTGGTATCGATCATCGCGGGCGAGCTGCAGCTGTTGAAACTCTTGGAAATCCTGATTGCCATGTGGTGTTGCGCGGCTCATCATCAGGGCCTAATTATGATGCTCACAGCGTTGCTGATGCTCTCACATATATTCGCTCCACAATGAGCGCAGATGCAGCAGCTGCACGAGGACTAGTTATTGATGCTTCCCATGGAAATTCAGGCAAAGATGAGACGCGCCAAATACGAGTAGTCGAGGAGTTGGCTCAGCGTATTGCTCAGGGTGAAGATGGTATTTCTGGGATTATGATGGAGAGTTTTATTGAGAGTGGTAATCAGAGTCCTGCGCCGTTGAAGGATTTGGTTTATGGCAAATCTATTACGGATAAATGCATCTCGTGGGATGACACAAATCAGCTTCTCCATGAACTCGCGCAGGCAGTACGCGCTAAGCGTTCGCTTGCGTAAGAACGTCGTTAAAAACATTGTTAGAACATTGCTCACACGGATAAAAGCGCTTATATAAAGGGAAAATTATGACATCACAGACTGATTCGCAAGATATTTCGCATAAAACACAACAAACCATTGCCGTCATTGGTGCAATGCCAGAAGAAGCAGCGCTCATTGTAAACAATCTTGATAATTCTCAAGAAATTCAAAGAGCAGGCTTAGTGGTTTCTACTGGTTCACTATCCGCTGGATCACTGTCAGACATTCGCGTGGTCGTTACTGTTGCAGGCATGGGAACAGTGAATGCGGCATCTACTACGCAATATTTGATTGATAACTATGAGCCCGAAGCGGTTATTTTCTCTGGGATTGCAGGAAACTTAACTCCTGAGCTACATATTAACGACGTGGTACTAGGAAAAACTTTGCGCTATTGGGATACGGATATGCGCATGGTTGCTCAGTCTGAGCCCTTCTTAGAAGAATTCACAGGTGATTCGCATCTACTTGAAGTCGCAGATGATGTCCTTTCTTCAATGGGAGTAAAACATCTCTCTGGTGTTATTGCCACCGGGAATCTCTTTGTTGAAGGTGATGAGATGACTTCACAAATCAAAGCCAAAACGAACGCGAACGCAGTGGAGATGGAGGGAGCTGCCGTAGCACAGGTGTGCGCTCGCAATAATGTGCCGCAGCTCGTAATTCGTGCTTTAAGCGATAATGCTGACACAGAATATGAGACTTTCCGCGAATTTGATATTAGCGAATATGCCGATACTGCTGCGAAGATAGTGCTTAATATTCTTGCTAAACTGTAGAGTTCTCTGGGTTTTGCGGTGAGCAGACACGGTGATTATGCAAAATCCATGCTTGCCTTTATAGTTAAAACCTGTAAACCACAGACCGTTGGTTGAACTGTTAGTCAGTTCAGTAAAGTTGCATGAATGCAATGCCACCGCAGGTTGAGAAGTAGAACACATAATTGTGTGAGTATGCTCTGCCTGGGTGCAGGGCTTTTTATTGCTCTGATTGCTTTCTAGGAACACAGCGGTTCAATAGGAAGGAACGCCATGAGAAGGCCCGAAAAGGCAGAGGCGATTGTACAGCTTACGGAGCAGTTCCGCGAAGCTGATGCCGTCATTCTCACTGAGTATCGTGGTCTGACTGTTCCACAGATCTCTGATCTGCGTGAAAAGCTCGGATTCGATACCAGCTATTCCGTGGCGAAGAACACGCTTGCACGTATTGCTGCTAAGGAAGCAGGAGTTGAAGGACTTGACGAGTTTCTCGCTGGCCCAACTGCTCTTACCTTCGTTAAGGGTGACTACGTTGAAGCCGCTAAGGTTTTGCGTGACTTCTCCAAGGAAAATAAACAGCTCATCGTCAAGGGCGGTTTCGCAGACGGAACCATCTACGACGCTGAAGGTGTAAATAAGCTCGCAGACCTTGAGTCTCGCGAAGTCCTTCTTGCAAAGATGGCTGGCGCTCTCAAGGGCGCCATGTCCAAGGCCGCATATGCATTCGTTGCACTGCCAACCAAGGCAGTTCGCACGTTTGATGCACTTCGCGAAAAGCAAGAAAAGGCTGCCTGATTCGTCACGGGTTCGTCCCGGCAAATCGCGTAATAAACATAAAAAACTTCGGCATCTACATAAGACTTAGACACAGATGCCATTATTGAAAGGAAGCCATTATGGCTAAGCTTTCCGCAGATGAGCTCCTCGAAGCTTTCAAGGAAATGACACTTGTTGAACTCTCTGACTTCGTAAAGAAGTTCGAGGAAGAGTTCGATGTAGAAGCAGCAGCTCCAGTAGCAGCAGTAGCAGCTGTTCCAGGCGCAGCAGCTCCAGCAGAAGAAGAGAAGGACGAGTTTGACGTTGTTCTCACCGCTGTTGGTGACAAGAAGATCCAGGTAATCAAGGCTGTGCGTGCTCTCACTGGTCTTGGCCTCAAGGAAGCTAAGGATCTCGTAGACGGCGCTCCTAACAACGTCCTCGAAGGCGCAAAGAAGGAAGACGCAGAGAAGGCAAAGGCTGACCTCGAAGAAGCTGGCGCAACTGTAGAACTCAAGTAGTTTCTCCTTTAAGGTTTACGATTCCCTAGGGCTTGTGCTCTAGGGAATTTTTTATTTCCCAAATTTCCCAAAATCCTTAAAATATCTGAAATTTGCAGATTTTCTTCGAAAAACGAGTAAAACGTGCATCGTATAGCACCTTGTGCCACAATAAATAGTGGAGAATTGTCCGATTGTAGTGGAGGCCTCGAAGTCGTGAGTGAGAATCAGAATGCTCGTCAACTGTGGTTAATCAAGGCGCATGGTGTTGATAACAAGCGAATTGAACCAGGGCAGACGGTTATTATTGGTCGAAAACCGCTGCGTGCAATTGAGGAGCCCGAAGGCATTATTCGCGTAGATATTGCAGATTCTACAAAGTCGATGTCGAAGCGTCATGCGCAGGTTGCTGTAGCCGATGATGGCACAGCTTCTATTCAAGATCTCAACTCAACAAATGGTTCATACATTGTGGGAGAAAAAGGTGAGCTTACGCGAATTCCGGCAGGCGTACCCTTTGAAATTGAGAATTCTCCTATGCGATTTCAGTTTGGCGATGTTCCTGTAGATTTTGTTAGCGTTGATTCGCAGGATATCGAGGATCTTAATAAGTCGAAATCCGACAATCTTTTTGCTTATGCATCTGCTGTTGCAACTCAAGAAGCTGCTGGGGCATCTATGTCGGTTGATGACATTCTTGATTTACGTGCAGGTGAGCCGACGAGCATGATCAGCACAGCAAACGTGAAATCTAAAATTGATGCACTTCACGACAAAGCTTTGAAGAATCCAGAGCTGATGGAAATCTCAGATGCATCAGAAACTACATCAGAAGCAGTGTTGGGGAATGCAGCTGATTCATCTATGCCGGATGAAAATATTGCTTTAGAGCAAGAACCGCAAACTTTACCTCAAGAATCTACACGGGTAGAGGAAGAACAGTCGAAATACCAAGCTAAGCCACAGCAGCGCACCGATATCCACGATAACTTTGATCAAACTCAAGTGGGCGCTTTCAAACCTGTATTTGAAGCTGGATCTGTGTTTGATCGTCTTTCCCGCGGTGAATTTGATAAGAAGCAGGAAATCATTGAGGTGGGCGGATTTACTTCAGACGACGCAAAACGTACACGTGATTTTGATGAGCAGTTTGAGATTGCTCGAATCGAGCAGCTTCTTCCATTCTTGGCAATGAATCCGTCTCTCTATGACGATATGTATGCGTGGCTTGAAGCCTTAGGGAATGCTGACGTTGATACAGCGCTTGCGCATAATGAGGGTTATAACGCTTGGAAGAATGGTCAAAAAAAGTGAATGAGACACAGTCCACTTCTCACAAAAAATCCGAGAAAGTAGAACAGGCCATGACTGAAGAAACATCGAATACAGCTACTGCACGGGCTGAAATTTCACATCAAGCTAATCAAGTTGATGAAGCTCATGAAACTCGTGAAGTTTCCAGTGTTAGTGTTGGACTGCCTGCTGTTGAGTCTTGGCTCAAAGATTATAAAGCTCGCCATGGGTTGACCCCAGTAGAAGACGTGAACAAGCTTGAATCTCGCCTCGATCTTACTCATGCTCATCCTTCGGGAATTGCACAGCTTTTCGCAAGTGGCCATGCTCATCTCAATTCGCTCTTCCGTGATAATGCCATGCTTCGTGCTGGGCAGAGGCAGCTAACTCGCGTGTTGGACGAGCAGATTGCTCGTGAGACGTCTGACGGAGCCTCAGTACTTTCTATGTGTGTTGGTATTGCTACATGGCCTGGAAATAATCATGTACCGCTTCTTCTATATCCAATTCGGGTAATTCGTGATGAAGAGGCGGATAATTTAGCACGCTGTGAAATTCGTTTTGCTGGCCGCGCTCAACTGAATGAGTCTTTCGTCAGAATAATGCGCGATAAAGGCGTAAATATTGATATTGACGAGTTGATGGATACCACCGAGTATGAAGGTGTAATGCCAGAAACTTCCACATTGTTTGCGCGCATTCGTGAACAAGTTGGCGGTACTCTTATTGATTTCTCTATTGAACGAGAAATTATTATTGGCAACTTCGTGCATTCCTCCACACTTATTACGCGTGATGCGCAAGCAGTTGTGGAACGTATGGAAAATGGCTTAACAGGTAATCTTCTGCTTGATGCCATGAAAGGTGATACGTCGTCGATTAAGGTGATTGCATCCCAAAATATTCCAGCTCAAAGCGTTTTTGATGGTGATCCTCATGATGAACTAGAAATTGGGGACGTTGATAACACCACTCGTTATGCAGCTCATTTAGCAGCTAACGGCACTTCCGTGCTTCTCGATATTCCTTCTGCGGGGGATAGTGTTGAGCAGTCTGCTGCTGTGGCATCTCGCGCGGTGATGAGCGGAAAAACTGTACTGTACGTAGCGGGGTCTTCTGAACAAAAACGTAGTTTCATGCGCGAGTTGAAGAACTCTGATATTGATGGCCTAGCCCTTGATCTGACGAGCCCTGAGATGAAAAAATCTATAGATCGTCAGCTCATCAATGCCGTAGGATTCCAGCCAGGAACCGCTGTTTCGCACTTCGATCAGCTTGCTGATGAGCTTGTGGGCGTGCGAGCACGTTTAACTCGTTATCTTGGTGATTTACACGGAAAAAATGAGCAGTGGGGTGTTTCTGCATACGAAACAATCAATAATCTTGCTCGTATTTCAGCCTTGCCTAGCCATCCATCTACTCATGTTCGCTTGAATGTTGATGTAGCACGGGCACTTGCTGGTCATGAGCAGGAGTGGAGTGAAAAATTAGTTCGCGCGGGCTTGGTGGGAGAGTATAGCATTGGGCCATCTGACACAGCATGGTATAAGGCTTCGCTCTACACTGAGGATGAGGCTGTTGATGCTTATCAGCGCGTGGTTCGATTACTTGAAAACACACTCCCTGCGACTCGTAATCATATTAGTGAGACTGTGAAAACTTGTGGTTTCCCGATTCCGACTCATGCTCAGGAATGGGGTAAAGAAGTGCTGGTGCTCAAGAATCTTCGCCGTGTGCTCGACGTATTCCAGCCAACTATTTTTGAGCGAGATATTGCTTCCATGATCGAAGCAACAAAGTCTAAAGCACAGCGCAAGGCGGATGGGTCCACTATGGGATTCTGGGAGCGCCGTCGCCATATTAAAGAAGCAAAGAGTCTTCTGCGAGTGGGAGCTCATGTTGATAATTTGCATGAGGCTTTGATTGTTGTGTCAAAACAGTCAGACCAGTGGCATACTTTCGTACCGCGTGGTGGTTGGCCAGTTCTTCCAAATAAACTTGATGAGATTGTTGAAAATCAGGAAAGCCTAGAATCTGATTTAACTGCACTTAGTGCTGTTCTTGCGCCTACTCCTGAGGGTGGGGAGTTAACTGCTGTTGAGTTTGCTCAGCTGGAGCGTCGCTTGAAAAGGCTCTTTGACGATCATCGCTCTCTCGACACTCTTCCAGAACGCACTACTTTGGAACGTGAATTTGCGAATGCTGGTCTCTCTGGACTAACTGAGGATCTTCGCAACAGGGGCATAGAGCCTGAGGCTGCTCCGGACGAATTACGTTTGGCGTGGTGGACTACCGTATTTGAGAGTATTGTGCATTCGTCGCCAATTATCTCCAATCAAGATGGTTCTGTGCTTTCTGCAGCAACCGAGCGTTTTAATCAGGTTGATACTGAGCACGTTCGCAGTGTGGGCAGCATGATCAATCAGGAGATGATGAAGCGCTTATCTGAAATGCTTTTTGCTGATTCGCAAGAAGCTAATGAACTACACGCGGAGCTTGCATCATCGAGCTCACTAAGTTTGAGTCTTCTTCATAAAAGATATCCAGCTTTTATTAGTGCAGCGAAACCTATTATGGCATCAACAACGGCGGCACTCGCCTCAACGTATCCCGTTGAGCATGTTGCTGATATCGCGATTATCGATGCTTGTGCACACGTGCATCCGGCTGAATTACTAGGAATTATTGCACGAGTAAACACAGTTGTAGTTATTGCGCATAAGGAGACTATCTCTTCTGCAGGTCTGCAATCTCTACTTCCGTTCTTATTGCCTCTACGTGCATTAGAACGCCCAAGCCGCAGGGATCCGCGTTTGGCTCAGTTCTTACGCGAAAATGGCTACGGCAATATGCCTATTGCTCTTTCTACTGCAAATAAGCGTGGCTCTGTTGAGTTTCATCGTGTAGCCGCAACTGGCGTGCCCTCCACAGTGTCAGGCATTGTTGAAACCAATAAGCAAGAAATTGAAGCGGTGGCTGATCTGATTGAAGAACGTGCACACAGTTTTACAATTGTTCCTGCTGCGTATCGTTTGACAGTTATCTGTTTAACTGATGCTCATCGCCTACGCATTGGAGCAGAATTAAAGTCGCGCAGTTTGCGAGATGATACCTCTGCCAAGTTCATGCGGCATGCTCGTGTTATCACCATTAACGATGTTGGCGCAGCTGATTCTAATGATGTGATTATTACCATGGGCTTTGCTAAGACTTCTCATGGTCGGCTCATTCAACAGTTTGGTGCTTTGGAAACTCCGGGTGCGCACGGAATGCTCCTTGATGCTTTGGCGATGGGGCATAATCGGGTAGATATTGTCTCAAGCTTCAGCTCAGCAGACATGGATGATGAGCGTTTGCACCAGAGCGGGCCGCAGTTATTGAAGAAGCTTCTTTTTGCCTGTGAACATATAACAGATGACTTCCCTGAGCCGCAGGAACATAGTGAAGGAGCTGAGATTCTTCTCACCGATTTGGCTCAACGTATTCGTCAGCGTGGTTTGACCGTAGCTGTTAACTATGGGTATGACGATGGTGAACAAATTCCGCTTGTTGTTGGTCTGCCAAATCGTCCATATGCTTTGGCCATTTGCACTGATGATGCACAGTTTATGAGCATCACTTCTACGCGTCAGCGTCACCGCTACACTGTAGAGAATCTGGAGCGTCTTGGCTGGTCTGTTATGCATGTGTGGAGTGTAGCTGCATTCGTCAACCCTGATAAAGAAGTTGATCGCATTGTGGCTTACCTTGCTCGCGTGTATGGTGAGACTCTTTAAAACTCCGATAACTTAAGGTTTCCTCAAATTTAGGGGTCCTTTCTTATGAAGAAAAATACTCGTGCTCATAAAAGGGCGGTTCGTCAAGGTACGGAATGGTTTGACGCTGACGGCGTGAAACTTGAGCCCTCTGACACATTTACACAGCAGCAGAAGGACGCTGATGATAATCAACGTATTCTTTCTGAGCTGCCTCCTCACTGGGGAATTTTTGAGGAGAGAAGTTCATAAGAGATATAAAAACCTGAATAGCAGTCTAGATAACAATTAAACGGTTTCAATCGGCACTCATTGCGATAATGGGTGCCGACTCGCTATTTTGCAGGACTCTTAACGCATCTTTTGCTGGTAGAGCGAGAGATATTTGCGATGTAGCACTATCTGCACTACTTGACAAGAAAGAGTGCACGCCAGACTGCTTCTTCGCATCAGGAATCTGAACAACGATTGCCTTTGCAGCGAGTATACATGATGTTTGATTGTCAGAGCATCCTTCAGAAGTCAGCAAAGAAATACGCTGACCTGTGTGCAGCATGGTTAGTGAACTAGCAAGTGAAACTTCAATGGTCGTATACGATTGCGGAATTAAAACTGTCTCGTGTAATTCACTCGTCTGTAAAGTCGCTCCTGATGGAATATCAACTGCAGCAATCTTCCCTACAATTTCTTGAGAATCTGTAAGAGTGCCCGAGGTAAGTGCACTACGAGGAATAGTTTGAGTATGAAAATCATCACTTGTTAGGGTCTGCCCGATTTTAATGCGGTGAGTAGAAACAAAAATTGTGGATGTGCTTTGCAACGATGAGAAATACACAAGGCTTAAAAACACTAATGCTGCACCTACAAGAGGGACTGCTATTTGCCGGAGTACATAACGCCGTCGCCGCGACTGAAGAGATTTATGGGGATCGGTGACAGGCGAAGAATTCCCAGAAAGAAAATCGTCAATAAAGGTGGAGACGCTTCTGCTCTTCTTGTGCGCAGAATGGGAAGAACGAGTAAGACGTTTTGAATGCGCAGAATAATGCGCCGAACGGGATGAATTAGCCGACCGGTGTGATTTGGCAGAACGCGTTAGTCGCGAATTTTGCGGTAAGCGTTGTGGCTGATGAGATAATGCGTGTGCTGACATGTATCTATCTGACCACAAGGAAGCAAAGAAAAACCACACTGCATAAGCAATGTGGTCAAATGTGGAAAAATTTAAGACTCAAGATTCAAGACTTTAGATTTAAGATTTTGAGTTTGAAGAACCCGCAGATTTATCAGTTCTGTAGAAGCCACTGCCTTTAAAAGTTACTGGAACAGCTGAATAAACTTTGCGAACTTGGTGTTCACCGCAGCTGGGACAAATCTCAATAGAATCATCCGAAAAAGATTGAATAGCAGTAAAATCGTATCCACAATTTTTGCAACGATAATGATAGGTAGGCACAGTTCCTCCGAAGTTTTTAACTCCTACATATCCTAGCCAGAGCATTGACAGAGCATCGGTACAGTATTGGTACAGCATAGACATCAATATTGGGTTATGAGGGAAATAATAGATTTTTGAGATTTTGCGGCTGCACGAAGTAGCATAAAAGTATGTCGATTTTACGCTCACTTTTTGGTCTTGATGAGAAGCAGCCTATTGATAATTCCCGCTTTATTACTCCACAGGCAATTACTATTCCGGAAAATGTGTTAGCGCTTGCCGATGATGGTCAAAACGTACCAAAGCTGATTTTACGGCCGATTATGGAGGGCGATGCCTCACAATGGTTGAGCGTGCGAGGTCGTAATGCTGATTGGCTTCATCCGTGGGAGGCAGGAAATCCTTTGCCTCAGAAGCACCCACGTGCGCTTGGCTTTGTAGAATGGGTTAAAACACTTCGCGAGGGAGAAGAGGCTGGAACTTCTCTTGTGATGGTCGTGATTTTTGATCAGAAAATCGTGGGGCAGATTTCACTAGGGGCTATAAATTATGGTGCAATGCGCTCAGCGGTTGTGGGCTATTGGGTTGATGAGCGCTATGATGGGCGGGGATTTACTCCATGGGCTGTTGCAATGCTTGCAGACTCGGCTTTTGAAGATTCCACGGGGCCGCGACTCCACCGTTTAGAAATCAACGTGCTGCCTGAGAATGAGAAATCGTTGCGTGTTGTTCATAAGCTTGGACTCACTGATGAAGGTATTCGTTCAAAATATATGTTTGTGAATGGGCAATGGCGAGACCATCGTAGCTTTTCGTTGCTGAGTGATGACGTCCCCAATGGTTTATGTATGCGATATATCGGTAAAGATAAAAAATCTGTCAAATTATGAGAAAATATCGCGACACGCCATAAAGACTTCACCAAATTACGCTTATGTCATTTATGGTGGAGTGTATGGGTTTGGAATCGATGAGTGGCATTGCATTAGGCATCATTATTATTTTGTTGCTTGTGGGATGGGTTCCTGTTGTCACCTTTCGTGGTATGAGCAATGCGTCACGCCATCAGGAAGACCGATATTCCCCGTCTTTGCACGTTGTTGACCTAGAAGTTGATACTCAAGAGCATGAAGATGCCGAGAACAGTATGAAAGAGGCTGTAATGCAAGAGCACTCCACAAAGAAATATTCCAAGGACTATGTGGCACGTGTTCGTAAGGCGCGCAGGGATGCAATTCGGCGTCGTCAGATTCTCGTAGCAGCCTTGTTTGTTGCTACCGTATTTGTTGGTGTTGCTGCTGATGTGGCACATTTCTCATTCTGGTTTATGGCGATTCCAGCTGTTCTACTTGTTATTGTGCTAGGTTTAGGCGCTCGTACTTCAGCAAAGGCTCGTGCGTGGGAGGCAGAAATTACTCGGTCGCGCAAAATTGTTGACAAAGCTCAAACTGTTCGTTCCTCTAACGTGACTGATGTTGATGAAGATACTGCAAGCGGCATAATATCCGTTCAATCTAAGGTCAATCTCACTCCGACAGAGAAATCTTATGCAAATGTGCTCATGGAACAGCGAGCTGTTGAGCAGCGTAAAGCCCGTAAAGCTCAAGAAGATGCAGAAGAATCTGCACGCCCATCGTTCAATGTGGTTGTTGGAGCGGCAGTGTCTCAAGCAATTAATTCGTTGCGTGCCACCTCTGAATCTAAGTCAGATCACACTATCGAAGTTGAAAAAGAAGCTGGATTGACTACTGCGGCTTTGAGTGCTGAAGATATTCAAGAGACCATTACTCGCTCCATGCGCGAAAAAGCGGCTGCTCTGGAACTGCGAGAGCGTGCAGAACGAGAGCGTATGGAACGCGAACGCGTAGAACATGAACATGTAGATCATGAGCAGGATCAGGGGAAGCAAGAAGAGACAACGACGCCTGCTGTAGACACGGTTCAGAAAGAAGCTTCCGAGAGTGTAGCAGAAATTGCCGAAAATTCAGAGCACGTTGAGGGTAAGGCTGAAGGCGAAGCCGAAGTTGAAACTGAAGTTGAAGGCGTAGAAGCTTTGATTGCTGAAATTCCAGTTGATGATTCAACCGTTGAAGTTCAGGTAATTCGGTCAACTCATGCTTTGGATGCATTTGAAATCGCTGCAGCCAATACGGCTGTTGAAGCTGAAAGCCTTGAAATTATTTCCTATAAGCAGGTTTCTAAAGCTATTGCGCCTAAGCATGAAGTGCATATTCCATCATCAGATGAAGCAGCAGACAATGTTGACAAGGATGGGGAGACTAAAGCTGAACTCATCCAGAATATTCAAGATACATTGACTCCAGTTGAGGCACCTGAAGCATCGGAGGAATCACTAGGCGTTAACCTTGACGATGTTCTCGCTCGTAGGCGTTCGTAGACTGTGCTAGTAGACGTCCAGTGCTTGCTGCCTAATATGAATTTTTCGAAGCTAAAGAAATTTCTTTAGGAATGAAAATTTAGCACTCAAGTTGGCAGAGTGCTAAATTCGCGATACCATAACTCTTAGCGTTCAGTTCGGATGGGTGTTCGTCAGCCGCTCACCCCACCTCGCGCTGGCATTATTCAAACTCTTTAAGAAAGAGGAGGTCCACAGTGTCGATCTCACTCACACCGTTGGAAGATAAAATTATTCTGAAGCAGGCTGCTGCAGAAACCACCACAGCTTCTGGTCTTTACATTCCAGATAACGCAAAGGAAAAGCCACAGCAGGGCGAAGTTCTTGCAGTCGGTCCTGGTCGCCGCGACGACAAGGGCGAGCGTGTTCCTATGGACGTTAAGGTAGGTGACAAGGTTCTTTATTCCAAGTATGGCGGAACTGAAGTTAACTATGGTGGCGAGGATTATTTGATTCTCTCTGCTCGCGATGTACTCGCAATTCTTAACTAATTTCTTTAGAAAATAGCTGGTTAGCTGGTTAGCTAAATTTTAAAGCTAAAATTCTTTAGCACCTGCTGCATGAATATTGCGGTGGGTGCTTTTTCTACTTTTTCTACTTTTTTACTTTTCTTCGTTTTTCTTTGCTTTTTCAGTTTCTAGAATGTTGAGTTAATGGCTAGGATGTCCATATAAAGAAACTATGCAAATAGTGCTTGTGCATAATCAACTAGAGTGAATACATGACTTTTAAGCATCGTTCTGAAATTGATACTATTCCAAGCTATAAGCAGGGCAAGGCTGCCCCAAAATCTGAAACAGGGAAAAGCTTTAAACTGTCAAGTAATGAGAATCCATTCCATCCACTTGCAAGTGTGAAGTGCGCGTTGGAAGAAAATACATTAGGAATTATCAACCGTTATCCAGATATGAGCGGTGCTGCATTGTGTAAGCGAATTGCTGAATTTAACAATGTAAAGCCAGAGAATATTGTGCTTGGCGCTGGTTCTACGGAGACTATCACGCAGCTTGTTAATGTGCTTGCTGGGCCCGGCGATGAAGTGATTTACCCTTGGCGTAGTTTCGAAGCTTATCCAATTATCGTAACTGGTGCAGGAGCCACAAGCGTGCAGGTTCCTTTGACTGCCGAAGGTCGCCACGATATTCCAGCGATGATTGCCGCGATTAATGACAACACTCGATTGATTATTGTCAATAACCCGAATAATCCAACAAGCACTTCAGTTTCAGAAGCTGAAGTGCGCATGCTTATGGCTGCTGTGCCGAGTGATGTTGTTGTTTTGCTAGACGAAGCATATTTCCACTTCAATACAGACCCAGATGCCTGCGTTGGCCTTGACTTGTTTGAGGAATATCCAAATCTTGTTATCGCACGGACCTTCTCAAAGGCTTATGGCTTGGCGGGGTTGCGCGTGGGTTACGGCATTGCACGTCCGGAGATTGTGGATGCAATGCGTAAGGTAGCTTTGCCTTTTGGCGTTACAACTATGGCGCAAACTGCAGCAATTGCAAGCCTTGATGCCTATGATGAACTTCACAACCGCGTGGCTCAACTTATTTCTGAGCGCACTCGTGTTATTGCTGCTCTTGAGGCTCAGGGATGGCAAATTCCAGTTCCTCAGGCTAATTTCTACTGGTTGAAGTTAGGAGAGCGCACGGATACAGCTGCAGCATATTTTGAAAAAGCGGGACTTGCAGTTCGAGTGTTTAGTGGTGAGGGAATCCGTATTTCAGTGGGTGAAGCTGAAGCAAACAATATAGTTATTGATGTGTGTGCAACCCTTGTGAATGAAGGCTTTCTAGAGTAAGACTGCATTAGGCTCATATCAGATTTCATATTGGATTTCTGCTGTTTCCCTTGTGATTTAATTCACAGGGGATTTTTTTGTATTTACTTTTGGCTCTTTTACTGAGATTACTCGGAGTGTTGAAAATGACCACTAAATCTAGTGGTTCAAAAACAGTAAATAACGATATATAGTGATACAAGCGCAAGTTACGATTGATTGATTCATGGATAGATTTATGGATGATTCGTCGGTAATTCATGAGTAATTGAGCGCAATAAACTTCCGTCGATTTGAAAGGCCATCTTGTGACTGATTTGCAAATTTCGCAAGTTTTGCACACCTCGCAAGTTTTGCAGGCACAGCAGCATACGGTAAACGATGAAGATGATGCTCCTAGTGTTCCAGAGTTGATTGCACAGGGCGAGCATCGTGGTGCTGTGGTCTATTTTTCATCCGCATCGGAAAATACTTCTCGCTTTATTCACAACTGCCAATTGGAGGATGAGGGAATTAACGTGTATCGCATTCCGCTTCGTCCCAAGGAAAAGCCTTTGAACGTGCGCGAGCCATATGTGATAGTTGTTCCAACCTATGGTGGTGGGAATCCAAAGAAAGCTATCCCCGTGCAGGTAAAGAAATTCCTCAATGATCCTGAGAATCGTAAGTGGATTCGAGGTGTTATAGCAAGCGGAAACACCAATTTTGGCGAGGCGTTCTGTGCTGCGGGTGACATGATTGCGGCCAAATGCAAAGTTCCATTCATTTATTATTTCGAGCTGATGGGAACTATGGAAGATATCTCAAAGGTAAAAGCTGGAATTCCTGAGTTCTTCAAAAATCTTCAAAACTCAGAAATCGATTAAAAACAGACAAAGTAAGAAAAAGCAAGAAAACCTAGAAATCAAGAAGATTAGGAATAGGAGAGAATCGATGAGCGATTCCCAAACCGCACCTTCAGCAGTGTACGACCCTTCTAAGGATTATCATTCGCTCAATGCAATGCTGAATTTGTATGACGAGAATGGCAAGATTCAGTTTGATAAGGATCTTGAAGCTGCTCGTGTGTTCGTGAATGATGAAGTCAAGGCTAATACTCCGCATTTTGCTTCAACAAAAGAGCGCTTAAATTATTTGTTTGACAATCTTTATTACAATAAAGCTGTTTTTGAGCAGTATTCTGACGAATTTCTTGATGAGATTTACCAGCGAGCAGATGATTACGGCTATGAGTTTGAAACTTTCTTGGGTGCTTTCAAATTCTATTCTTCATATGCTTTGAAGTCATTTGATGGGAAACAGTGGCTTGAAGATTTTGGACAGCGCTGTGTAGCGGTGGCGTTGGAATTGGCTAGTGGTGATGAAAAGCAGGCTATTAATTTCCTTGATGAGATTATTTCTGGCAGATTCCAGCCGGCAACCCCTACCTTCTTGAACCTTGGTAAAGCTCAGCGTGGTGAGCCCGTTTCGTGCTTCCTTGTGCGCATTGAAGATAACATGGAATCTATTTCCCGTGGCATCAACGCGGCTTTGCAGCTTTCTAAGCGTGGCGGTGGTGTAGCTTTACTACTCAGCAATCTGCGCGAAACTGGCGCGCCTATCAAGCGTATTGAAAATCAGTCTTCTGGCGTTGTTCCAGTGATGAAGCTTCTTGAAGATTCTTTCTCCTATGCGAATCAGCTTGGTGCTCGTCAGGGTGCCGGAGCGGTGTATTTGAATGCTCATCATCCAGATATTTTGACTTTCTTGGATACGAAGCGTGAGAATGCTGATGAAAAGATCCGCATTAAAACCTTGGCTCTTGGCGTTGTAATTCCAGATATTACGTTTGAGCTCTCCAAGAAGAAAGAACCCATGGCTCTCTTTAGTCCATATGACGTTGAGCGTGAGTATGGCAAGCCATTTGCAGATATCTCGATTACCGAGAACTACTACGACATGGTGAAGAACCCAAACATTAAGAAGAAGTTCATTAATCCCCGTGAGTTCTTTATGACTCTGGCTGAGATCCAGTTTGAATCCGGTTATCCATATATTCTTTTCGAAGATACTGCAAATGCTGCTAACCCTATTGAGGGACGCATCACTATGAGTAACTTGTGCTCTGAGATTCTTCAGGTGCAGGAACCAAGTGTTCTTAACGAAGATTTGACCTACAAGTATGTTGGCCGTGATATTTCCTGTAATCTTGGTTCTTTGAATGTTGCTCGCACAATGGATACTGGCTTGGGAAACACTGTTGAACAAGCTGTTCGGGCTTTAAGTGCAGTTGCGGATAACACCAATATCATCGCAGTGCCAACAATTAAGCGTGGAAATGATGAAGGGCATGCAATTGGTTTAGGTCAAATGAATTTGCATGGTTTTTTGGCGCGCGAATCTATGCATTATGGCAGTGAAGAAGCTTTGGATTTCACTGATATGTACTTTATGACAGTGGCGTATCACGCGTACAAGGCGTCTCATGCAATTGCTCAGGAGCGTGGAGCATACTTCGCATCGTTCCCAACGTCTGCCTACGCAAAGCCAGCAGGGCAGGGTAATTACTTTGATAAATACACCGATGGCAGTCGCAGTCTTGAGCCGCGGACAGAGAAGATTAAGGAACTCTTTGAGAGATTTGGTATTCATATTCCAACAGTGAGTGATTGGGAAGAACTTCGTGATGAAATTCTGAAGGATGGCATTTACAATCAGAATCTTCAGGCAGTTCCTCCGACGGGCTCAATTTCGTACATCAATCACTCCACCAGCTCTATTCACCCGTTGGTCTCTAAGGTCGAGATTCGTAAGGAAGGTAAGCTTGGGCGCGTTTATTATCCAGCTCCTTATATGACGAACGATAATCTCGATTATTATGCAGACGCGTATGAGATTGGTTGGAAGAAGATTATCGACACCTATGCTGAAGCAACTCAGCATGTGGATCAAGGCCTTTCTCTGACTCTTTTCTTCTCCGATACCGTCACTACTCGAGAGGTCAACAAGGCTCAGATTTACGCATGGCGCAAGGGAATTAAGTCCCTCTACTACATCCGTATCCGTCAGGCTGCTCTTGAAGGCACAGAGGTTGAGGGCTGCGTTTCCTGCATGCTCTAGACTGCATGTTCTAGACACTGCTCGGCCGCAACTGCGCTACTCCTACTGCGGTCAGCGCTCCTCAGCGCAAAATTTAGTACGTCAAAAAATATAAAAAAGATAAGGTTAGGTACATTTCATGGTCACACCCCCAATTTCCGTTCCACGTAAGCCACTTAAGTTAATCGATCGTGTGAGTGCAATTAATTGGAATCGTTTGGAAGATGACAAAGATCTCGAAGTATGGGATCGCCTCACTGGCAACTTCTGGCTGCCAGAAAAAGTTCCAGTCAGCAATGATTTGCCAAGCTGGAATGCTATGACCGAAGAAGAGCACACCCTCACGATGCGCGTGTTCACCGGTCTTACTCTTCTTGACACTATTCAGGGCACAGTTGGCGCAGTTTCCCTTATTCCAGATTCTTTGACTCCCCATGAGGAAGCTGTGTACACAAATATTTCCTTTATGGAATCTGTGCATGCAAAGTCTTACTCCTCAATTTTCTCCACGTTGGCCTCCACTAAGCAGATTGATGAAGCATTTGCGTGGAGCGAAGAGAACGAGTACTTGCAGAAGAAGGCTCGCATTGTGCTTGATTATTACGAGGGCAATAATCCTTTGAAACGCAAGGTGGCTTCAACTCTGCTTGAGTCTTTCTTGTTCTATTCTGGCTTCTATTTGCCTATGTACTTCTCCAGTCATGCAAAGCTCACTAACACTGCAGACGTGATTCGCCTTATTATTCGTGACGAAGCAGTGCATGGTTATTACATTGGTTATAAATATCAGAAGGGCTTGGAAGCGGCAGATCAGGTAGCTCGTGATGAAATGAGTGACTACACTTACGATCTGTTGAATGAGCTTTACGACAATGAAACCGATTATACTGAAACGCTGTATTCGGGTGTTGGGCTTGTTGAGGATGTTGAGAAATTCTTACGCTACAACGCTAATAAGGCACTTATGAATCTTGGTTATCCGGCCTTATTTCCGGCAGATAGCACAGACGTAAATCCTGCTATTATTGCCTCTTTGAGTCCTAATGCTGATGAAAATCATGATTTCTTCTCTGGTTCTGGTTCATCTTATGTGATGGGTAAAGCAGAAGAAACCGATGACGATGATTGGGATTTCTAAAAGTAAAAACAAAAAAAGATGTAGGAAAATGAGATTTCCTTCACAAAAATTAAAAATTTGCTATCTTTTACTATTTTTCGGGCGAGTCGACTTGCACAAAATTTAATTTAATGGCATGATAGCAAAGTTGCCGTTCGCGAGTGAGTGGCAATGGCGGATTTCCCAAGTGGTCAAAGGGAGCTGACTGTAAATCAGCCGCTTCGTGCTTCAGTGGTTCGAATCCACTATCCGCCACGCCTCGATAGCTCAGTGGTAGAGCACTTCCTTGGTAAGGAAGAGGTCGCGAGTCCGATTCTCGCTCGAGGCTCGCATAGCGGGATAGCTCAGCTGGCTAGAGCGTACGACTCATAATCGTAAGGTCGAGAGTTCGAGTCTCTCTCTCGCTACTCATGGCTTCGGCCTAAGGAACTAATTGGAAGGTGAACAATGGCAAAAAGCGCCGATATTCGTCCTGGCATTACGCTGGCGTGCACCGTTTGCAAAGAGCGTAATTACATTACGACCAAGAATCGTCGTAATACTCCAGATCGTCTTGAGCTTCAGAAGTTCTGCCCACGCTGTGGAAAGCAGACCGCTCATCGCGAGACTCGCTAAGACTTTAAGCTCGTAGAAGCTTCAAAGAGTCCAGCTTCGGCTGGGCTCTTTTGTTTTTCTACCTGTATATCTAAATACCTGAATATTTTGTAAGCTGGAACCATGACAGTATCTTTTGCTGATCTCACAACTATTCACGTTGGCGGAGAAATATCTCATTTTATTGAACCACGAAGTCGTGCAGATTTCATTTTGGCACTTATTGAAGCTGATACCAGTGGGCTTCCACTTTGTGTTATTGGTGGTGGCTCTAATATGCTCGTCAGCGACGAACCTTTTGACGGTGTGGTTGTGCGTGATGCTCGCAGAGAAATTTCGGTGCTCGATGAGGCAGCTCCTGTAGAGATTACAGAGGAAGGCGAAGCTCCTGTTGTGCATGTAGGCGCGGATGCTGGCGCTAATTGGGATGATTTTGTTTCTTATACTGTCCGTCTAGGCTTAGAAGGTGTTGAAGCGCTTTCAGGTATTCCTGGAACGGTTGGGGCAAGCGTTGTTCAAAATATAGGTGCGTATGGGCAAGAAGTAGCAACAGCTGTTGAAGACGTTGAAGTATGGGATAGGGAAGAGAAGAAGGTTATTCATCTAAATCCCGCTGATATGAAATTTGGATACAGAACTTCGCTTCTTAAACAGACAATGTATAGAGACGGCAATCACACGAAGTATTTCCCAACTCCACGATATGTAGTTCTTTATGTGACTTTTGCGTTGCACCACAGCAGTATGGGCAAAGTTGCTATTGGACAGCTTGCCAAGGCATTGAATGTCAAAGTAGGAGAGCACATGGCTACTGCAGAAATTCGGCGTGCTGTGCTAGAAATACGTTCTCGTAAGGGCATGCTTGAGGACCCTGCACGCTATGCAAACTCTGCAATGGCTCACATGAAAACCTCTCAGGATGAAGCAATTCCAACAACTAACCAAGACGATGCTCATAATCGGTGGAGCTGTGGAAGCTTCTTTATAAATCCTGTAGTGAGCAAAGCTATAGCTGATTCTTTGCCGGCAGATGCCCCTTGCTTTGCTACCCAATTGCCTGATGGTTCTGAAGGGGTGAAGACCTCAGCTGCCTGGCTTATCGATCATGCAGGTTTCCATCCTGGTTTCAGCATGGGAGATAATGCGGCTTTGTCATCGGTGCACACGTTAGCATTGACCAACAGAGGAAATGCCACAAGTACTGAAATTGTTAAATTAGCACGGCATATTCAAGCGGGAGTGGAAGAAACTTTTGGGATTCAATTAGTACCAGAGCCGGTATTTATTGGTCTATAATCTCGAAAACGTACTTTCGAAAGTTTTGCGGGTTTTACGGGCATATGGGAGAAAAGAAATGAACTTATTGAGGAAGAAGTCTGTCGAACAGACTCTTGCGGAAACAGGTGAAGAAGGGCATTCGCTTAAACGCAATCTCAGCGCATGGGATTTGGCGGTTATGGGCGTGGCTGTGGCAGTGGGTGCTGGAATTTTCTCCATTGGCGCCCAAGCAATTGCGTACCATGCTGGTCCGGCAGCAATCATCAGCTTTATTATTGCTGGCATAGTTTGTGCTATGGCCGCTTTGTGCTACGCAGAGTTTGCGTCTATGGTTCCAGTTTCAGGTTCTGCTTACACGTTTACATACACCACAGTTGGTGAGATCGTGGCGTGGATTATCGGTTGGGATCTCATCCTTGAGATGCTGATGGCAGGGTCAGTTGTTTCTAAATATTGGGGAGTTTACCTCACCAATTTCATGCATCTCATTGGTGTGAAAACTTTTACCACAAGCATCACTATTGGAAGTTTTTCCTTCGATTGGGCTCCCGTGCTTGTTGTTGGTTTCTTCACTATTTTGCTGATTTTAGGAACCCGCATTTCTGCTCGTGTTGACGGTGCATTAACAATTTTGAAGATTGCAATCGTTGCTTTCATTGTGATTGTTGGCATGTTCTACATCAATTGGAATAACTTCACGCCATTTATTCCTAAAGCAGTTGATGCGTCCACAGTCAACAGCGCTTCGGCAACTACCACAAGTTTTGAAACTCCACTGTGGCAGTGGCTTTTTGGTGTGAAACCAGTGTTGTATGGCATTCCGGGGATTCTTTCAGGCGCAGCCCTCGTATTCTTCTCCTTCCTTGGCTTTGATGTGGTGGCAACGGCGTCTGAAGAAGCCCGCAACCCGGAGAAGACTGTTCCGCGTGGAATCATAGGCGGCATTGCCATCGTCATTGTGATGTATTTGCTCGTGGTATTCGTTACTACGGGAATGGTTTCGTATAAAAAGCTTGCTGCAATGGACACGCCTTCGCTCTCTTCGGCATTTGAGCTTGTGGGGGCGAATTGGGCAGCAACAGTTATTTCTGGTGGCATTGTTATTGGCTTAACCACAGTCGTTATGGTGGTGCTTTTGGGAGTCACTCGCGTTATTTTTGCGATGAGCCGCGACGGATTACTTCCACGTACGCTTTCAAAAACCGGTAAGCGTAAAACTCCGGTCCGTTTGCAGATTATCACTGGCTTAGCAATGGCGCTTGTGGCATCTTTGTTTAACGTGGGGATTCTTTCTGACATGGTGAATATTGGAACCCTGTCTGCATTCCTCCTTGTGTCTGCGAGTGTGCCGATTATGCGCAAAAAGCGCCCTGATTTGCCTCGCGCGTTCCGTGTTCCAGGCAATCCTTGGGTTCCAATCCTCACGGTGATCGTATGTGTGTTTATGATGGTGAATCTTTCTGTGCTCACATGGGTACGATTCCTCGTGTGGCTTGCTATTGGTTTTGCAATTTATTTCGGATACTCGTATCGCCACTCACGCCTTGGTAATAATGATCTTAAAGGCGATGTGAGCCAAGAAGTTTGAAATATCTCACAGAAAATGATGTGTCATGCAAAAGATGTTTCGAGTAAAATCAAAAGCAGCTTAGGTCTTTCAAGCAGCTTGCTGATTTAAGTGATTTAAGGAGGAGCGTTCCCATGGCTTATGTAATTGCTGAACCGTGCGTTGATGTTAAAGATAAAGCATGTGTAGACGAGTGCCCTGTTGACTGCATTTATGAAGGCGGACGCACTCTGTACATCAATCCGAATGAGTGCGTGGATTGCGGTGCATGTGAACCTGTGTGCCCAACTGAGGCTATTTTTTATGAAGATGATTTGCCAGATGAGTGGGTGTGGTATAAGGATGCTGCAGTGGAGTACTTCGCAGAAGTTGGCGATCTGGGCGGTGCAATGGCTGCTGGTCCGCTTGGGAAAGATCATTCAAAGGTTACTGCGCTCGCAGCTGATGTGAATGCAGACTATTTGCAGGGGTAATTATTGTAGTTCTTGCAATAATCGCAATTATCTCTTTAGCGAAAATATTGACACCGTGTCAGAAAATGGTTGTATAGTCAAAGTATCTGACGCGGTGTCAGCGTATTTGGTGAAGCGAATAGGAAGCAAATAAACCCAATGCGTTATATGTGCCTACACGTTTATGAAAGTTAGGACAAACTTATGAAGACTACAGTTCTTGTTTTCCATCCTCATCTTGCTGACGGTTCTAATGTCAATGCCAAGCTTGCTAATGCGGCTCGCGAAGCTGGTATCGAAGTGCGCGATATGTATGCGCTTTATCCTGATTTCACTATTGATGTAGAGGCAGAAAAGCAGTACTTGAAGCTGCTGACCGCATTGTTTTGCAATTTCCAATGTATTGGTATAGTTCACCAGCATTGCTGAAGCAGTGGGAAGATGACGTTTTGCAGTACGGCTGGGCTTATGGCAGCGCGGGCACTGCACTTCATGGCAAAGAGCTTGTGATTGCTGTAACGCCGGGTGCTAAGGCTGAGAAATATGTGCGTGATGACAACAATTTTAAGTACACTGTGACCGACTTACTTCGTCCGCTTCAAGCAACGAATAATCTCATTGGGACTACTTTTGTGAAGCCATTTATTGCCGCTGGTGCATCCAGCATGAGTGATGAGGCAGTAGCGCAGCGTACTCAAGACTATGTTGAGTATTTGAAGGCAGATAAGCTCGAAGCTCTTGGCGATTACGAGTAGTTTTGGCTTTGCTCGGCACATACGGAGGAAAGTAAATTGGCATATCGTATAACTATTACAATCAATCAGTCGGCTATTCCAGAGGGTGAATCTGAGGATTATTTTGCGCACCATCGCGCATGGTTTAAGCAGGAATTCGATGCAGGTAATTTTCTACTTGTAGGGCCGCTTTCTAGCAAACCTGGTTCTGGATGCATTGTTGCACAAGCAGAAAATCGTGAAACACTTGATGAAATTCTCAAGGGGGATGCATTCTATCCGAATAAAGCATCGTATGAGGTTGAAGAATATACCTTGAATCTTGTTTCTCCTAAAATTATTGATTTTCAGGGGAAATAAAATCTCTCGCACATGACTAAGGGAAGTGACATGACTCGTTCTCAAACTCGCTGTGAGGAGATTCTTTCTGCTACTCAAGATCTTTTTGAGACGATGAACTACCGCGATATTAATCTCAAGGAAATTAGTCGTGTCACTTCAATGAGCCGCCCCTCGATTTATAACTATTTTGAAACGAAGGAAGAAATTTTTCTCATGTTGCTCACACGTGAATACGTGAACTGGGCGGCAGACTTAGACAGTATTCAGCCCAAAACTTTGCAAAAAACTGGTATGCAGCAGGAATTTCCGCGTGAAGAAGAGGCTCATGATTTTTCTCATCAGCTTGCATCTTCTCTCACAAATCACATGTTGATGCTGAAACTAATCTCTAACAATATTGCAGATTTTGAAGAAAATAGCCGGATGGATAATATTGTCCAATTCAAAACTGCATATGGTCGTACCTTGACTTCTCTAAATTCTGCACTTCAGCGATTTTTTCCCACAATGAATGCCCAGTCTCGGTCAGATTTTCTCTACGCTTTTATGCCAATGCTGTACGGACTATATCCTTATGCTGTAGGTACGAAAAAACAGCGTGAGGCGATGAAAATAGCCAAAGTTGATTATACGTTTTTCTCGGTTGACCTCCTTGTGGAAAAAGCCGTGAATCAACTTTTGGGATGCAAGGCAATATAAATCGAGAGGAAACTAGGATTGTGCTGTTTTAGGCTTCTGCATTCAAATCTCTCACGCTTTCACGTTGGATTAGTGTGACTGGTAGTACAACTTCCTTTGACTCAGGTTCCTCATTGTTATGCTGGGCAAAAATGAGGCGAACGGCATCTTGAGCCATTTTCCTCAAAGGCTGTTTAATGGTGGTGAGAGGTGGTCCTAGGAATTGTGTAGTTTGTACGTCATCAAACCCAATAACCGATAAATCATCAGGGATGCGTATGTGGAGTTTACGGGCTGCCTCATACAGTCCCATTGCTTGAAGATCGCTACTTGCAAAAATTGCTGTTGGTCGCTTCTCTTGGGGTAGCTGCAGAAGCGCCATTGCGCTTTCATAGCCTCCCTTGACGTTATAATCTCCTTGCTGCACGAGGTCACTATCCGGTAAAATACCTGATTGAGTGAGCGCCGCAGAATATCCATCAAAACGTGCGTGAGTGCACAAAAGATTTTCTGATCCCTTGATGATGCCGATACGTTTATGCCCCATTTTGATGAGATGCATTGTAGCTATAAAACCACCGGTCCAGTTATCGGAACGAATTGAGTAATTGTCTGTATCAAGATCGGCTACAGAGGGATCTAGTATTACGAAAGGAATATTTTGTGAGTGTAGCCTTTTCTTTTCAGCTCGAGATAGATTTGAAAAGATGAGGATTGCTCCCATTGGGTTTCGTAGAAGGATATCATCAATCCAACGAATATCAGGATGTTGGCGATTTCCACTTTCGGTGGTTGTTACGCTCAGACCATGATCGCGAGCTGCTGACATTATTTGCATGAGAATTTCGTATGACCAAATTGAGTCAAAAACTTCAGAGACAACCTCGATAGTAGGAGTTTGTGTGGTTGAAGCATGATGTAGAGGCGCATACCCGCTTTGTGCAATTGCGCTTTTAATGGATTCTCGTGCTTTTTCTGAAATATCAGTTCGGCCGTGAAGAACTTTTGAAACGGTAGCAACAGAGTATCCAGTTGTCTGTGCAATATCTTTTAATTTCACGGTCTTTTTTATAGTACTCATGATTCTTCTTTCTAGATACACTAAGGATACGAAACTTTCGTAAATTAAGCAAGTCAAGAAACGTAGAAATAATGTGACTTGACATTAATTTAATGAATAAATATACTCAAATGTAATCGAAAAACTTACGAAAGTTTCGATTGTGCCTAACCGTAAATTTGAAAACAGTGTTGTTTCTAAAACGGATAAGTATCCAAAGGAGGGTACGAGATGAAATTAAAGGCAATTGGTGCTGCTTTTGCAGCTTTAGTAATGGTTGGATCAATGGCTGCTTGCGGGAATTCAAGTAGTTCGTCTACAAGTAGCAGTGGTAAAACAGAATTAACTTTTTGGCATAACGCGACGACTGGTGCAGGTAAGAAATATTGGAACTCGCTTGCGAAGCAGTTTGAGAAGAAACATAGCAATGTAACAATTAAGCTTGTTGCAATTCAAGATGCGGATTATGATGGCAAGCTTCAGACAGCGTTGCAAGATCCTGATAGTGCTCCTGACATTTTCCTACAGCGTGGCGGGCAGAAGATGACAGATATGGTTGATGCTGGTCAGCTCATGGACCTTACCAATCTAGTTTCTTCTGAAACAAAGAATAGCCTCGGATCTGTGTTAGACACTGATAAGGCAAATGGGAAGATTTATTCTGTTTCCTACACTGTTAGCCCCGGCGGAATTTGGTATTCCAAAGATTTGTTTGCAAAAGCGGGTATCAGTGAAACCCCAACAACATGGGAAGAGCTTAAGGAAGATATTACGAAGCTGAAAGATGCGGACATTACTCCAATTGCTCTCGGCGCAAAGGAAGCTTGGACTGCAGGACATTGGTGGTACTGGGCAGCATTACGCGAGTGCTCAACATCGACTTTTAACCAGGCTTTGAAGAGCAAGAAATTCACAGGATCTTGCTGGACCAAGGCGGGTAATGACGTTCTTGAGATTAAGAATCTAGGAGCATTTAACGATGGTTATCTCACTACTTCTGCACAACAGGGTGCAGGCTCGGCAAGTGGTCTTCTCGCAAATCACAAGGCAGCTATGGAACTAACTGGATCCTGGGAGCCAGGCATAGTGAAGTCCTTAACGCCAGATGGCAAGGAGCTTTCTGACCTTGGTTACTTTGCATTCCCTACCATTGAGGGTGGAGATGGAGATTCCACAGCTGTTATGGGTGGTTCAGACGCTCTCTCTTGCAGTGTAAATGCGCCAAAGGCATGCGCAGAATTCTTGAACTTTATGGCGACTACCAAGAATCAGATTGCTTATTCTAAGGCATTCTCTGCATTACCTGCTAATAAGAATGCACAATCAGCAGTGACGAACTCGGCTCTTCTTGAAGCACTTGATGTTTACAATAATTCTTCTTCTTACAGCATATGGCTTGACACAAAGTTCGGATCAAATGTTGGTAATGCTTTGAACTCTGGTGTTGTTAATTTGCTCGCAGGCAAGGGAACTGCTGCAGACATTGTAAAATCCGCAACCTCTGCTGCTGCTAAAGAGTAGTGAGCATGCGTATTAATTAGCGAAAATCTCTCTGAAAAGCGTGGGGTCGTATTGTTGGCTCCACGCTAGATGAGGGAATCGTAAACAAGAATTGATGGCATTGATAAGGGAAACGGTAAAAGTGGCTAGTCGGAAAACTTCAACCAAAACTCAAGAAAAATGGCATTTGCCAGATAATTTTAGAACTCCTTTGGAAATTACTGTGCTCTCTGCCCCTGCAGTTGCGCTCTTTCTGCTCTTTGTGATTTTCCCAATTATTTTGGCTGTCTACTATGGTTTCTTCTCTTGGAGGGGGTATGGTTCGCCGAGCGTCAATGGAACATTTGTAGGTATTCAGAATTACATTACTGCTTTACGGGATTCGGCGTTCCAAAATGCAATTTGGCATAATTTCTTTGTCGTCATTATGTCTTTGGTCGTTCAAGGCCCACTTGCAATCCTCTTCGCACTTTTGATTAACCAGAAGATGAAGGGACGTTCATTGATTCGTACCCTTATTTTCATTCCATATGTTATTTCAGAAGTGATTGTAGGAACTGGATTCTCGCTTCTTTTCCAAACTTCAGGCGCTATCAATGACCTGCTAGAAAAGATTGGCTTGTCTGGTGTGGATTGGCTGGCTAATCCCAGTATCGCCCGCTGGACGTTATTGGGAATTCTAACGTGGAAGTACATTGGCTTTGCAGTGATCCTCATGCTTGCTGGTATGCAGTCAATTCCTGAAGAACTCTTTGAAGCAGCACGGGTTGATGGAGCAAGTTTTTGGCAGATTCAAAAAAGTATCACTTTGCCGTTACTAGGACCAACAATTCGAATTTGGGCATTCATGTCTATCATTGGTTCATTACAGCTCTTTGATCTTGTTTACATCATTTGGGGTCAATTTGTATCTGATGTTGCGGGCACTTCAACAATGGCTACATACATGGTTCGTGAAGGTCGTCAAGCCGGAAATTACGGCTACGGCAATGCTGTTGCAGTGATCCTCTTCTTGATTTCTCTTATTATTGCTCTCACTTATCAGAAATTCGTGCTGTCTAAAGATTTAGAAGGATCGATAACGGATTCCTCTGCTAAATCTCATAAGAAGCTTTTCAAGAAGTAGTTGAAAGTAGGCACATTGATTATGACTAATACTCAAGCAAAAGCAGTAAAAGCTGACACTTTCCATAAGTCCAAGAAAGTCCCCTGGGGTAATCCGATTGTATACTTCTTTGCTCTTATTCTTATCGCAGTATGTATTCTTCCAGTATTGTATATCGTTCTCGGAGGCTTCCGAACAAATTCTCAGATAACTACGGATCCATCCGGTCTCCCCACAACATGGGAAATCGGTAACTATGTTCAGGTATTTACCTCTGGAATATTCTGGCGAGAGATGGGTAACTCTCTATTCGTTGCACTATGCGTAATGGCTGGAACGGTCGTGCTTGGATTGATGGTGAGTTATGTCATTGCTCGCTATCCATTCCGGTTCAATGGTGCGATGTATTCGCTGTTTGCAGCAGGTTTGATGTTCCCGCTCACTGTGGCAATCACACCTTTGTATTTGTTGCTTCGTGATATGAACCTTACTGACTCGCTGTTGGGGCTTGTACTTCCAGAGATTGCGTTTGCTCTCCCTCAAACTATTATTATCCTTGTTCCATTTTTGCAGGCGATCCCTAAGGAATTGGAAGAAGCTGCATTACTGGATGGATGCTCCAGGCTTGGTTTCTTCTTCCGAATGGTGATTAAGCTTGCTATGCCAGGCGTGGCAACTACTGGAATTCTGGCATTTGTGAACAGCTGGAATAACTATATGCTTCCATTATTTATGCTGAATTCAGAAGAGAAATACACAGTTCCGTTGGGTGTACAAATGTTTAGTTCACAATATTCTGTGGATACCGCAAGAGTATTAGCATTTACATCTTTGTCTATGATTCCAGCGATCTTGTGCTTCAGTATTTTCCAGAAACAGATTGTTGGTGGTCTCACAGGGGCTGTTAAAGGCTAAAACCTCAAAAGCAAAAGCATAGCAGTGACGCACAAAGATGTGCAGCATAAAGGAGTAAAAATGCAGATTTCTAATCCCGTATTAAGAGGATTTAATCCTGATCCATCCATAATTCGTGTCGGAGAAAAGTATTACATTGCTAACTCAACATTTGAGTGGTTCCCCGGTGTGAGACTACATGAATCTACGGATCTCGTTCATTGGAAATTACTACCAAGCCCATTAAATACTTCGGAGCTCATTGATATGAGAGGCAATCCGTCTTCTGGTGGTGTTTGGGCTCCAGATCTAACTTATGCGGATGGGAAATTCTGGTTGATATTTTCCGACGTAAAGATGGTCAATGGTACTTTTAAAGACGTAAGTAACTACGTGACAACAGCAACTGAAATAACAGGTCCTTGGAGTTCTCCAATAAAACTTAATGGCGTAGGATTCGATGCAAGTCTTTTCCATGACAGTGATGGACGGAAATATCTCGTTCAGCAAACATGGGATCATCGCGAATATCACCATCATTTTAGGGGAATCACCTTAACTGAACTCGACGTTCCAACAATGAAGATGCTTCCTAAAACAGCTAGGACGATTTGGGATGGGGACGATGTTGGACTTGTGGAAGGCCCTCATCTTTATAAGATCAATGGATATTATTATTTGTTTGCTGCTGAAGGTGGAACTGCATTTGAACATCAAGAAGTTGTAGCGCGTTCAAAAGTGCTTGAAGAACGTTCCTTTGAAGGCTCTCCGATTAACCCATTAATCAGTAATTACACTGCTCCGCGGAATTATCTTCAGAAGCAGGGCCATGGCGGACTTGTTTCAACGCAAAGAGGAGAGTGGTACTACGCCTCGCTGTGCGCTCGGCCGTGGCGGCACAAGTGGGAAACGCTAACGAATCCACGGGGATGGTCAACACTAGGGCGTGAAACGTCTATACAGAAAATTGAGTGGACTGAGGATGGGTGGCCGTATGTTGTAGGAGGAGTCAATGGCACCCAGTACGTTGATGCTCCACAAGATGCCATTGAAATGAAATCTGATGAGCATGGATCTCAGCATGATGATTTTACTGATGGTAATTTGGGGCAGGACTGGAATACCCTGCGAGTACCATTTGATTCGTCCATGGGATATCTCAATGAGCGTGGTTTACATTTGATAGGGCAAGGTTCTCTCGCTAATACCTTTGAACTATCGCTCGTTGCACGTCGTTGGCAAGCGTTCAACTTTAATGCAGAAACCTGCGTGGAGTTTAATCCAACGACATATCAAGCAATGGCTGGACTGACGAATTACTACAATGATGCGAACTGGTCGTGGATTTTTGTAACGTATGACGATGAGCGGGAGACTCGCACTATTGAGATTGGTGAGAGTAATTGTGGAAATTATGTTTCAATGCTTAAAGATAACGCGATTGCTATTCCTGCCGATATCGAGAAAGTATGGTTGCGCACTAAAGTTCGTACAAGCTGCTATTCCTATGAATATTCGTTTGATGGGAAGAAATGGATAGAGATTCCAATTGAGCTGGATGCCAAAGTTCTTTCTGATGACTATGTTCTTCAAACCTATGAAGGTTTCTTTACCGGTGCTTTTGTTGGTTTAGCAGCAGTCGACTATTCAGGATATGGCGAAGAAGCCACGTTCGATTACTTTGATTATTCTGAATTATCCACTGATCAGCTTTGATAGAAAATAGAAGAAGTGGATCTTTGCCGATTATGTGCTCGGTTGTGCGCATAATCGGCTTTTTAGTTGTATTTGATAGCTGCTACTCGAGGAGTCGTAATGAGCGCATTTGAGATTTTTTCTTCAGAATTTTTAGGAACTGCATTGATGATTTGTGTTGCAACAATGGTATGTGGTGCAGGGTCTCTTCGTGGTTCTAAAGCAAAAGCCGCTGGCTGGGTGTTTACTTCCTTAGGCTGGGGGTTGGCAGTTTACGTTGGTGTATATGGAGCGTGGAAGACCGGTGGGCATCTGAATCCCTCCGTTACTATGGCAAAAGTATTTGCTCACGCGTTCGACCCAACTGTAACTCTGAACTCTGCAGCACTTTCTAAAGGTGGAATTCCAGTAACCTTTGGAAATGTCATGCTTTATTTAGCAGGACAATTTACTGGCGCATTCTCAGGTGCTCTTGTTGGATATCTTGCTCTTAAAGATCAATATGATCAAGATCTTGAGCCGGAGATCAAACTTTCAACCTTTTGTACAGTTCCGGCAATACGTCACTATTCGCAGAATTTACTCGGCGAGATTATTTGTACGACTGTTCTTATCCTGTGGATCACTACTCAAGGTGGCACGATGACGCAAGTGGGTCCGCTCGCAAGTGCACTCGTTATCACTGTCTTGGTCATGGCAATGGGGCCCATCACCGGTGCTGCAATGAATCCTGCCCGTGATTTGATGCCTCGCCTTGTGCATCAACTTGCGCCGATCAAAGGTAAAGGAAGCTCTGATTGGAGTTATGCATGGGTACCAACTGTTGGTCCAATTATTGGTGCTGCAGTGGGTGTGCTTGTTGCATTCGTGCTTGGAATGGCAGCTTAGACGCTCGAATAGTCTCAGATCCCAAAACTTACTGAGTTTTTGCCAAATTTTTTGCGAACACTATCGAGTGCTTTCTCAGCTTTTTGCGATGACCGATTCTTTGAATTCTTTGCAGAATCCTTTAAACTCAAATTTCTTGACATCGCAGGATCTTCACTTTCTAAATAGGTATCAAACTCTTCAAAATCATCGAAGCTGAGCTGATAAACGGTTTGCGAAGTGACTTGCAGGTTAGATACGGTCACTCCTGCAAGACGAATCAGTTGGGGCAGAGAAGTATATTCGTCAAAAGAAGAGTCTAAATGCAGGATTTCCTTAAATAATTGCAGTGCACAGGGGCGCATGATCGTGGCAGTATTGAACGGGTGATCAAGAGTCAAGGCTTTACTTGCGTATCGTAAATCGGAATAACGCACTTTCACGCTGATCGTGCGTGCAGTGAGGTCACGCTTACGCAAAGTGGATGCAACTTCATCGCAGCTTTGAAATAGTAGCGCTTTAACAACGGCAAAATCGGTTGTGTCTTCACGAAGTGTCCTCTCCGTTCCAATCGATTTTTCTGGAGCATCGACAACGACTTCACGATCATCAAGTCCGCGAGATGCCAAGAAAAGTGAATGAGCATGAACGCTGGATTTTATGGCTTGAGCTATTGAAGACTCATCAAGCTGGGCTAGCTGTTTAACGGTTGTGATTCCCCACTTCTCGAGCGATTTCGCAGTGGCTGGACCAACACCAGGAATTGAACGAACATTCATCATTTGAATAAATTCAGCTTGGCGGGTTTGAGAAACCATCAGCATCCCGTCAGGTTTCGCGTTTGTTGAGGCGAGCTTAGCAATGAGCTTATTTGAAGCAATCCCAACAGAACATGTCACACCGATTCGTTGAGAAACTTCAGATCGAATCCACTGGGCGATATTGCGAGGATCATGCCACTGCAGCAGTGCCCCAGACACATCCATGTATCCCTCATCCACAGACGCCTTCTCGATCCTGTCAGTAATTTCGCGGAAAATCGCACAAACCCGGGCGCTCATATTGCGGTAGTACGGCATATCTACGGGAAGAAAAATTCCACGAGGGCATAAACGGCGGGCAGTGGCTGTGGGCATCGCAGAGTTAATGCCGTAAGCTCGCGCCTCATAGCTGGCAGTTGAAACAACAGAACGAGCACCAGTGCCGATAATTACCGGTTTGCCGCGAAGCTCAGGATGTCGGGCGATTTCACATGACGCATAGAAAGCGTCCATATCAATATGCAAAATGGTGCACCCAGTAAAATCGTCTCCCCAGTCACGGTTGACTGCGGTGTTTCGGGGTGCTGTGCTCATGTGGTCAATCTTATATCGTTTTAGGCAAAAGAAATGCGACGGACTCCAGTCCGATTGATACGTTGAATGCTGCTCTGATCATTGGCTTTATTCTCCATTCGATCTCTCTGCTGGTTCCGGTCGTCTACTGGGTATTCGTGCCAAAATCGTCTGTAACATGGGCTCATGCATCATGGGGACCATGGGTGCTCATCGGAATTATGATCGTTGTGGCGATTTTTATGTCTTACTTCAGAAGTATAGAACCTACGCGCGGAAGCTTATTTAGTTGCGGAGGTTTGTTTAGTTTACGACCTTGTCTAGTTCATGACTTCGTTTGGTTTACGACGCGCACAAAAACAGAACTTGCTTGAATTAGCAAATCATCATAAACTGAACAAGTTGCTATGCAACTGGAGCTGTGCCTGAGTGGCCGAAAGGGGCACCCTGCTAAGGTGTTAACTGCGTAAGCGGTTCGAGAGTTCGAATCTCTCCGGCTCCGCTCATACAAAAGACCTCCAATTTTTGGAGGTCTTCCTTGTTTTTCTAATGCTTGTTTAATGTTTAAGAAGTGCTTGGCACCTCAGTTTTTTGGGTTATTGGCCGTGTCGTGTGTCTGGGACTGACCGATGACCCCAAAATTCCAAGAAAAATTGGAAAATAGAAATAAAAAGAATATTAGAAGCGAATGGTTTAAATTGAGTCTGTATCTGTACCGTGTAAGTGTTGACAGAACCTCATAAAATTGAATTATCAGGAAGACAAAAAGGCTAAATTGAAAATGTCTAAAATGGTGAACAAATTGTTCACGTGAGTTAAACACAATATACCAGATATTATTTTCTTTGGAGTCGGCATTGTCTGGTATCCGTTAATGAGGGTTCTAGGCAAGAGTATCCACGTATTTCACCACCGTACTTTTCGCCATCATGTGGTTTACGATATTACCCTACACAGCTTGGGCGGGCGGCGTCGTATCGGTATTGTTTCCTAATGATTGCCGTGATGCAGTCATTATGATTGCAGGGATCATATGGTTGATCCTTATAGTTGTGGGAGTGGTAGGCACAGAGTCAAACGGGTCCCATCTGTTTGTTTTTTCGATTGTAGTGGTATTCATCATTGGGACTATTCAACGGGAATGGTGGCAAGCGCTAGGTTTAATAATGGGTGCATTTGCTATCTTCTTCGATCTGGATAAACTCAACTTGGTAACTACGCGTATATTCAAGCGCCCTTTATACCTACCTGATGCTCCCGAGAAAACGGATGCGGATATAACTGAGAAATAACAAAAGTGGTGATCAATCCCGTTGCAGGGGAGTAACCACCACGATGTTGACGAAGAGCGTTGGAGATTCTTACGATAATGCTCCTTCCAAGAATGTGAACGCTCGTGCAAGAATGGGCTAATCCGTACATGCATCAGAAAAATAAAAAGTCAAGACGGAAACCTAGAGAACAAAACTGGCACGCTTTAAATTTCAATTTATTTATATTGAAATAGCTTTCACTCACCACAATGTCTCTAATAATTCTGATCCACAGTGTGTGAACAGTGGTGTTTTGAGACACTCGTAAAAAACCGATCGATCTGTTCAACTGTTCAACCAAAGTGTTCGGGAAAATGACAGTGTTTGAGAAGCGCCTTTTTCTCACTCTTACTTTATTTTTACTTCACTTTTTGCCTGCAACCGTATAGTCCCAGAATCACAGTTGTGCGAGTGCCTGGACCGGCGGGGTATTAGCAGCTCGCCGCGCAGGAATCACGCTTGCCAGTAATGCTGCTGCTATTGAAACAATCAATATAACGGCATACAAACTCCAGTCCGGGCTAAATATCACTGGTATAGATGTTTTCAAAACCACAGTGCATCCAAGCCATGCACATAGTGTTCCCCACACAATTGCACTAATTGCAGCGCCCACGGCTATAATGCTCGCTTCAATAGCGAGTGAGGCTCTCAACTGCCCGCGAGTCATTCCTACAGCCCGCAGTGTTGCAGACTCTCGCGTCCGCTCAATAACAGACAATGACAGCGTATTCATCACTCCAACAAGGGCTACGAGCACGGCGACTCCTAGGAGGGCCATAAGAACAATCATCATTATGTTCACTTGTTTTTCCCATGTTGATCTGCTTGCAACCGGTCCTGTGATCCACGTATTTTCGTACGAATTCAGAAGAGTGGACATACGACCAACAAATTCAGACCCGTTGGTGGTGTCTCTTACCCGCATCCACAGTTCATCAGATTTTTGCAGTGTTTTCAAAGTTTGCGCAGATAAGGCATCTTGCGACATCATGATGAAACCACCTGAGGTAGCGCCTTTGAAATAGCCTTTCATAACACTTACAGAAACTGGAGACGTGAGATCGTTTCCTTGATCTGACTGCGCTGTGTAGAAACTGAGCTTTGCAGTTGTCTCTGCAGAATTGCTGACGTCAAAACCTGTAAAGTTGTTCGAAGTGATCGCCTTGCCGTTCTTCAGAGCTGTCACATCGATCGGTGCTCGAACTACGGAACTAATAGCATCTGGATCAACCAGCACAACTCTAATATCCTTTTGCACAGTTCTACCAGACTTGGTGGTTGTTGACAAAGACGCCTGCACTTCCTGCACAAGGGTGTGGGCGCTTACACTTTTATCTGAGGAAGCTTGTGAGACGAGGTCATCATTTACATTTGCTCCGCTGATAATTGCGTCTACGCTGTATTTCGAATCGAGGAGAGCTGCTGCGGAATCTTTCACCACGTGCGCTCCAACACCTACTACTGTTACAAGAGTCACTCCAATAAAGAGTGCTGTCCCAGTTGCCGCCACACGTCTTGCATTCTTTGCGATATTACCTGCTGCAATACGAGCGCTTGGACCAGTGTGAGAAACGATGTTGCCAATCATCGCCATCACACGTGAGAACCACACCGGAGAGCTGATAAGCAAAGCTACTGATCCTAACGCCGCGAATGCCATAGCGGAGAGGATAATAGTGGCGGATGAGTCATATGTTGTGGGGTCTGCAGCGATCCTTGCTGCCAGATCATTGATTTCGTAAACGCACCACACGCTGCCTGCTATGGTTATGAGCATTAAAACTGCTGCGAAGATAATTCGAATCCTGTAAGACTTCTTTTCTTCGGCGTCTTCTGCAGGACGCATTGCTTCCACTGGAGAAACTCGTGTAGCGGCGCGGGCGGCTGGTATGGAAGAAAGTGTTGTGATCACTACGGCACTGGCGATAGGGATCATACTAGACGTCCAACCTGGAATGAAGTAGAGCTGAGCCGAGTCGCCTCCCAGGACAGATAATCCGGGAATAGTTACATGAGTAATACTTAATCCGCCGATGAGAGCGCATGCTATAAAAACTGCTAGAACAGACCACAATAGGGCTGTAGTGAAGGCTTCCAGCACGACAAGCCCATAAACTTGATCCTTCGTTGCTCCAATGGAACGTAGCAACGCATACTGCCGGCGGTGCTGTGCCACAAGAACTTGGAACGTGTTTGCCGTCACCAAGGCAGCAACGAATAAAGCTAAGCAGCCAAAGATGAGCGGGAATAAGGTATTGCCTGCAGAAATTTGCTTCATTCGGGTAGCTGCATATTGCTGCTTACTTGTGATCGTGTAATTTTTGCCAAGTAAAGCTGATATTTTCTCAACAGCAGCATTTTGCTGCTCTGCATTTCCAGTGATTTCTACGTACATGGAATAAGCTGCAGTGTTTTCGAATGTCAAATTATTCGTTGCAGCCTCGGCACTGGAAAATAGAGCAAAATCCGCTGGGCGCATTACTATCACGCCTGATTCGGTGGCGTAAATATGCTGTGTATCTTCAACTATTCCCGCAATTTTTGCTGACGAGGTGAAAATATCTGTTCCTTTGCTGACAACGGGTGCGTTGCTAAGAGTGATGGAATCACCCAGCTTCACGCCCAGAGTGGAGGCAACATTCTTACCAATGGCCACTTCATTTGCTGTATTTGGCCATTTACCCTGGGAAAGAGTTAGAGGCATGATCGAAGATGATGTGCCCATAGGAATAGCTACAGGAGAAGCATTCTTTCCGTCAGCGTGGATCTGGACGTTCGAGCCCGTTTCGGCACGTACTGCCTTCACAGAATCCATCGAGGAGATTCCTGAGTAATGTAAAGAACCAATCGTTGATTTTGAATTGGCTGTAACAATGTAATTAGCGCTTGCGAAGGAAACGGCTACCTGATTTTCGAATGATCGTTCAAGAGAACTGGATAGAAGAAATGTGGCGCTGATAAACAGTGAACCGATAAGGATTGCAATGCCAGCGGGAACGAGTGAACGCACATTGCGTTTCATCATGGAAAAAGCGAGAGAGAACATAACACTTCCTCCAATTATCGAGACTGAACAGGTTGAGTAGCTTGTGAGGCAGCACTGCCGTCGGAAACAATGCGTCCATCAGACACGATTATTTTTCTATCTGCAACAGAGGCAGCCTTATCATCGTGCGTTACCATCACCACGGTTTGTCCAAGCTCATCAACGAGTCTGCGCAAAATATCAAGCACTTCTTGGCTGGACTCGGAATCCAAATTGCCTGTTGGTTCGTCGGCAAAGACCACAGATGGATGCATGATGAGAGCTCGAGCAATGGCCACGCGCTGCTGTTGTCCGCCCGAAAGTTCGGATGGTTTGTGTTTTAACCGATCCTGTAAGCCAAGCATATTCACTAATGCATTGAACCAGTCTTTATCGAGCTTTCCGCCAGAAAGAGTCAGCGGCATCACGATATTTTGCTCGGCAGAAAATGCGGGGAGCAAATTAAAAGATTGAAAAACAAAACCAACATTATTACGGCGCATCAGAGTGAGCTGCTTATCCTTCAGCTGCGTGATCACATTGCCATTGAGAATCACATCTCCACTTGTAACGGTGTCAAGCCCTGCAAGCACATGCATCAGCGTTGATTTTCCAGAACCAGATGGCCCCATAATTGCAGTGAATTCGCCTTTATTGAAGGCAATATTGATATCACGTAAAGCATGAACGGCAATATCGCCAGTTCCATACGTTTTGTTTACTCCCAAGGCTTGAATCGCTGCAGTCATCGCTGATTTCTCTTTCCTGATTTCTATGAACGTTGGTGGAGTATCATATCGCAAACCAACAATTTCAACGATAGAATGATATGTTTTAAATCTCTGCCCTGAGTGACCCTGAAAATTCCCTTAATTGACCCTGATAAATATGAAAAGACCCCTGAATTGAAGTTCAGAGGTCTTTGAGATGAGGTGGCAGGTGTTTTTAAAGCGCTGATTTCATGCTCTTAACGTATTCGCCAATGTAGGGTGCAGCCTTTGTCCCATGCTTTTCTAGCAGTTTGACTATTGCTGATCCCACAATTGCTCCATCGGAAACCGACGCCATTGCATGAGCCTGCTCTGGAGTGGAGATACCGAAACCAATTGCTGCAGGAACATCAGTATTCGCTCGTACAACGTTCAAAATAGAAGCCAAATCAGTGTTGATCTCACTGCGAGTTCCCGTTACGCCAAGACTGGAAACCACGTAGAGGAATCCCTGCGCTTCATGGGCAATCATGGCAATGCGATTGTGAGAAGTCGGTGCGATCAGAGACACAAAATCGAGATCATATCGATTGAATACATCAGAGAACTCGCGTTTTTCCTCAAAAGGAACATCTGGAAGAATGATCCCGTCCATTCCGATTTCCCTGCATGCGGCTGCGAAACGCTCAATTCCGTAAGAAAATACTACATTCGCATAGGTCATAAAGACCAATGGAATATGAACATCTTCGCGTAGTTCGCGTACAAAATCAAAAATCTTATCGGTGGTGATTCCGCCTTCCAGAGCGCGAATATTTGCGCCTTGAATTACCGGGCCTTCAGCTGTAGGGTCGGAGAATGGAATACCAAGCTCAATGAGGTCTGCTCCAGCCTCAACGGCAGCACGCACTACCTTCCCTGTGGTCTCCAAGTCTGGATCTCCGCACGTGATGAATGGGATAAATGCTTTTCCGCCTACGAATGCTGATGCGATGTTACTCATAAATGTCCTCCCCGCGGTAGCGCGCAATTGCTGCGCAGTCTTTGTCGCCTCTTCCTGAAAGCGTGATAACGATTATCTGGTCCTTACTCATGGTTGGGGCGAGTTTTTGAGCGTATGCTACAGCGTGTGCCGATTCGATTGCAGGAATAATGCCCTCTGTTCTTGCCAGGTATTCGAAAGCATTCACCGCTTCATCGTCGGTGATCGGCACATATTCAGCACGGCCTGTATCGTGCAGATGTGCGTGCTCTGGTCCAACGCCCGGGTAATCGAGACCAGCAGAAATAGAATAGACAGGAGCGATCTGGCCATATTCATCCTGGCAGAAGTAAGACTTCATGCCGTGGAAAATGCCAAGACTTCCTGTTGCAATGGTTGCTGCAGTTTCAAAAGTGTCGATCCCTCGCCCTGCTGCCTCACAACCAATGAGTTTTACCTCTGGATCATCAATGAAGTTGTAGAAGGTGCCGATTGCGTTAGATCCACCTCCTACGCATGCAATAACTGCATCTGGCAAACGGCCTTCCTTTTCAAGCATCTGTTCCTTGATTTCCTTGGAAATTACGGCCTGAAAATCGCGTACGATGGTTGGGAACGGGTGAGGACCCATCACGGACCCCAGGCAGTAGTGGGTGTCGTCTATGCGCGAAGTCCACTCGCGCATAGCCTCAGACACGGCGTCTTTCAATGTTGCAGTGCCACTTGTCACCGGAATCACCTGTGCTCCGAGAAGCCTCATACGGTACACGTTCAACGCCTGGCGTTCAGTGTCTTCTTTGCCCATAAACACGACGCATTCCATGCCGAGCAAAGCTGCAGCTGTTGCCGTTGCCACACCATGCTGACCGGCTCCCGTTTCAGCGATCAAGCGGGTTTTCCCCATCTTCTGGGCAAGCAGAGCCTGACCAAGCACATTATTGATTTTGTGTGCGCCAGTGTGATTGAGGTCCTCGCGTTTGAGATAGATTTTTGCCCCACCCAAGTCTTCGGTCATTTTCTTGGCATAGTACAAGCGCGAAGGGCGTCCGGCATATTCGTTGAGAAGCTCATTCAGCTCGCAGTTAAATTCCGGATCGTCCTTGTAATGGTTATACGCTTCTTCCAGCTCAATAACCGCATTCATAAGCGTTTCAGGAATATACTGACCGCCATGAACGCCAAATTTGCCTTGTGTATTAGTCATAGTCTGCGTTCCTTATGAGATTGATTGGTGTGTAAAGATTTTGTTCTCTTGTTTGCGTCTGACTGTGCTGACAAAAGCTGCTGCCTTACGAGCATCTTTCACGCCGTCAGTTTCTATCCCTGAACTCACATCCACTGCGAAGGGGTGCAATTCTTGGAGTGCTGTTGCGATGTTTTCCGGGTTCAACCCCCCTGCAAGAAAATATGGTCGATGTATGTTTTGAATAAATTTCCAATTGAAAGTACTGCCTGACCCTGCTCCCGAATCGAGGAGCACATAATCTGCAGTACTTGCGTTTGCTCGCTCGCTGCTTTCAGATGATTGAATGACGAATGCTTGGATAATTGGTTTAGCTGATCGTTTGCGCAGCTGCTGGATGTAGTGCTCATCTTCATTTCCGTGAAGTTGAGCATAATCGATAACTCCAGTGTTGAGCAGATGAGCTATGTTCTCAACTGGTTCATTCACGAACACACCCACTGCTGCTATCTCTGAACTGAGTTGGGCTTTAAGCTCGCGCGCTTCCTCCTCACAGATACGGCGAGAACTTTTTAAGGCAAAAACGAAGCCAACATAATCAGGCTTTAACTGATTTGCTATCTCGATATCTGCCGGCCTTTTGAGTCCACATAATTTAATGCGAGTCATATTAGCTCAAATCTCTCTTCTCTCTAATGTCAGTATCGTGCGTTTCCACGAAGCTCAGAGAGCTTTGCTTTTTTATCAGCTGCACGCATCAATGTTTCGCCCACAAGCACTGCATCCACTCCGATTTCGCGAAGCTTTGCAACATCATCCGGCCCATTGACGCCGCTTTCTGACACAAAGATTACATCAGAGGGAATCATGTCTCTCAGACGAGCGCTGTTATGAGTGTCTACGGAGAAATCTTTGAGGTTGCGATTATTCACTCCAACTACTCGCGAGCCCGCGTTGAGCGCCATTTTAACCTCTGTCTCGTCATGAGCTTCTACGAGGGCAGTTAATCCAAGTTCATCGCACAAATCTTTATACGCTTTCAACTCGGAGTCGCTCAAAATTGCACAAATGAGAAGTACTGCAGAAGCACCTAAAAGCTTTGCTTCATAAATCATGTATTCATCGATTACGAAATCTTTACGAATACATGGAGTGGTAACGGCTGCAGCAATCTCTTGTAAATATTGGTTTGAACCAAGGAACCATTGAGGCTCTGTAAGAACAGAAATGCAATCCGCTCCGGCTGCTTCGTAGTCTTGAGCGATCTGAACATAGGGAAAATCGGGAGCGATCAGGCCTTTAGATGGAGAAGCTTTTTTGCACTCACAGATAAACGCTAAGTCAGGGCGGGCAAGCGCTTTTTCAAAGGCGAAGTCACCTGTACTCGTTGGGGGAGCGGCAAGAGCAGCTTCCTTGACTTTCTCAAGTGGGGCTGCCTCTTTTTCCTGAGCAACACGAAATCGTGCATAATCTGCGAGCTCATTAAGAATGGTAGACATAATCAATCCTTAGCATGAAGTTCAGCTTATCGATTGCTGACTTCGATGAATTTGTTCAACGTTTCGGTTGCTGCGCCGGAATCGATGAGGTGAGCAGCGAGCGCGATCCCGTCTTGTATGCTTGCAGCCTTGCCGCCAATGTAGAGGGAGGCACCAGCGTTCAAGAGAGTTGCGTCGCGTTTTGGCCCCGTTGCTCCTGCGAGGATCTCGCGCGTGATTTGTGCGTTTTCTTCAGGAGTTCCGCCTTTCAAATCTTCTTTTGTGCAGCGTTTGAATCCGAAATCTTCAGGAGCTATTTCATATGTGGAAAATTCGCCGTTGTTGATTTCACATACTGTTGTTGGCGCGCTGAGAGAGATTTCGTCGAGCTTATCTTGTCCGTACACAACCATCCCGCGCTTCACTCCCAGGCCAGAAAGAACATGGGCGAGCGGCTCAACTAGGTATTCATCATAAACGCCGAGTAATTGGAATGAGGGCTTAGCAGGGTTTGTAAGTGGCCCAAGAATGTTGAAAACAGTGCGGAATCCGAGTTCTTTGCGAATTGCTCCCACGTATTTCATAGAAGTGTGATACTTCTGAGCAAAGAAGAAGCACATTCCGACTTCGTTGAGCAATGTAATGCACTGTTCAGGATCTGTGTTGATATTGACTCCAAGTGCTTCCAAGCAGTCAGCAGTGCCGCTCAACGACGATGCAGCGCGGTTTCCATGCTTAGCTACTTTCATACCGCCTGCTGCTGCAACAAGGGCAGAAGTTGTTGAAATATTGAAGCTTTGCGAGCCGTCGCCGCCGGTGCCAACAATTTCAAAGATTTCCATGCCTGTGTTGACTGGAATAGCATGTTCGCGCATTGCGGCTGCGCATCCTGCAATTTCATCAGTTGTTTCTGCACGCGCACTTTTTGTGGATAGTGCTGCCAAGAATGCGGCGTTTTGGGTTGGGGTGGTCGCTCCGTCCATGATCTCAGTCATTACGGCGTATGCTTCGTCATAGGTTAAATCGCCTTTATTGACTATCTTGACGATCGCTTCTTTAATCATTGTGTTTTCCTTAGTTGAGTCCTCGATTAAAAACTGGTTTGAATTTTACAGTTGATGCTTTTGTTGTGCTGGCAAGCTGAGAATCAAGAAAATTCTTCAGCATCTGTTTTCCATCGGGGGTCAGAATTGATTCAGGATGGAATTGCACGCCATATAAGGGATATTCTGTGTGTTCTACTGCCATAATTTCGCCGTCATCGGTGGTGCCAGTTACTTTTAGGCAATTTGGCAGTGTGAGAGGATCTGCTACGAGCGAGTGATATCGGGCAACGGGCATCACAGCAGGGCAGCCTCGAAATAGTGTGCTGCTTGTGTCACACGTCATATCAGATTGTTTTCCGTGCATCAAGTGCTGAGCGTAGGTAATGGTTGTGCCGTAGGCTGCACACATCGCTTGCATTCCAAGGCATACGCCCAAAGTTGGGATCGAAGGGCTGAGTTGAGTGCACACATCCATGGTAATTCCAGCATCTTCGGGGCGTCCAGGGCCTGGGGAGAGAATAATGGAACTTGGCTGCATCGTGCGCACTTCGTCAACAGTGTAGGCGTCATTTCGAATCACACGAATATCACTGTTCATACTTCCTACAAGCTGGTAAAGGTTGTAGGAGAAGCTGTCGTAATTATCAATTAAAAGAATCATGATCAATCAATTTCCTGTGCGATCCTCAGCGACTGAAGTGATGACATTGCTTTATTGAGGCATTCTTGATATTCCTTTTCAGGAACGGAATCAGCCACGATTCCGGCTCCGCTGCGCACAAACACGGTTCCATTTTTCTTATATGTAATGCGAATCGCAATGCAGGTATCCATATTTCCAGTGAAATCTATGTATCCGATTGCGCCGCCATAGATTCCGCGCTTATCGTTTTCAAGTTCACCAATGAGCTGGCATGCGCGGATTTTCGGCGCCCCGGAGAGAGTTCCAGCTGGCAGCACGGCTTCAAGAGCATCAAATGCATCCTTGTCATCACGAATTTCACCCCGAACTGTTGAACCAATATGCATCACATGGGAGAACCGCTCGATCGAATGTAGTTTTTCAACCTCAACTGTGCCGAATTTGCTGACCTTGCCAAGATCATTTCTTCCAAGATCAACGAGCATATTGTGTTCTGCAAGTTCTTTCTCATCGGCAAGCAATTCGCGTTCGATCTGTTCGTCTTCTTGCTCAGTTGCTCCACGTGGGCGAGTGCCGGCCAGAGGGAAAGTATGAAGCACTCCATCTTGGAGTTTCACGAGCGTTTCGGGAGAAGCCCCAGCTACCTCGACGTCTGTTCCAGAGAAATAGAACATATAGGGGGAAGGATTGATGGTTCTCATAATGCGGTATGTGTTCAGCAAGCTGCCTTCGAAAGGAGCGCTGAGACGATTGGAAAGCACTATCTGGAAAATATCGCCTTCGTAGATATGGTGCTTAGCGCGCTCAATCATGGATGAGAATTGCTCTTTGCTGAATAGTGGTGTGATTGGGCCGGTAAGCTTTCCTGATGTTTCCTCTATCTTTTCGCCTTTGTGAAGAAGATTTGCTAGTTTTTGCAACTCATCAACCGCATGGTCGTATTCGGTTTTGACGTCATATTCTGTGCCATTTACATGAATGTTGACAATCAGAATAATTTTTTGAGCCACATTGTCAAAAGCAATCACCTTGTCGAACAGCATCAGATCAGCGTCTTTAAAGCCTTCAGAATCATTGACGTCACGCTTGATAGTTGGTTCGCTGTAGTCCAGGTAATCAAAGGAAAAATACCCAACAAGACCGCCTGCGAATGGAGGCAGGTAATCGAATCGAGGGCTCTTATACTCGGCTATAATCTCACGCAGATTTTGAGAGGGATCATCCGTATGAATTGTTGTGTTTCCAATTGTCATTTCACCGTCCACGCAGCTGATATTGAGTGTTGGCTCAAAACCTAGGAACGTATATCGGCCGTAAGATTCATTTGCAACTGCAGATTCGAGCATGAAACAGTGTTGTGACTGATTTTTCAGGATTTTCATGACTTCGATAGGCGTGACGAAGTCTGAGAGAATTTCGCAGCTGATGGGAACAGCTTTGTATTTTCGGCTCTGTGCAAGAGCCGTGACGTCTTCTAATGAAGGCCTGATGCTCGCAATTTTATATTCTCTTTGTGATTGTGACTGTGATTGTGCGGTATGGTTCACCATGCATCCTTTGTGGAAGAGATTTCATATTCAAATGCACAATTCTAAATACGTATTTAAAATTGATGGACATGCGTGGGGCAGTGACGGATAAATACTTACGAATTATGTGGGTTACTATTTACTATCCGAATGCATTTCAACACAAAGTCTAACAAGGGCAAAATGGCGTGAAATGCTTCAGATACGCATAACTCTAAGTATTTAGCAGAATTTTAAATATGAAACCTGATTTTTGACATCGTAAAATTTGAAATGATGTCTTACCTTCAAGTCGGCACGGTAGAGAATAGAAGCATGACTGCGCTGCAGCGCTCGACCCTTGCGGTGGAGCATAGAGCCGTTTTTGCGGCTTCAACAGTGATTGAGCAATGCATGCTGTTTTCTATACCTTGATATCTGATTACGATTGTTGGCCTACGTTGAAATAGTACAACCCTTCGTCCGTAAAAAGCTCGTTGCGGCAATTTTTTAGCCACTATTTGAGATTAGCACAATTCGTCAGTATCAAAAGATGTGATTAATCAGTCTTTGCATCTCGAGTAGAAATAATCAGGATATGCCTTATTCCCAACACTTTTTGCATGGTGATTGATTACTCACTTTATGGAGGTAGAGATTTATGAAGAATCAAATCGAACTTCATAATGTTAAAAAAGAGCTTTTGTAAGTCCGCTGTGCTGAAAGAGGTGAGCTTAACTGTTGGTGATGGCGAGATCGTTGGTCTTATCGGCCCGTCTGGCGCAGGTAAAATCACTTTGATCAAAACGATGCTCGGCATGGGAAAAGCAGATAGCGGTGGCGCGCTATGAGAAAATTCGTATAATCGTTGCTCCTCTGTTCGTATACTTCATACAGCGCTTCATTTTGGAATTCCTGCTGCTGATGATGAAGACCATGATTTAAGCCTGATTGAAAAACAAATTCTGGTTGGATTAACGGCACGACAATAGCAATGATCCCAAAACCAAAAATCCCTGCCTCTCTCAGTGTATTGGCCAATGGCAGACGGGTACAGGGGAAGCAGGGATCTTTTT
>CAUUJV010000011.1:0-60400 GCA_963545565.1 uncultured Alloscardovia sp.
ACAAACCACACCCCCACAACCCAACAAACACAACCCCACCACGGCGTGTCACACACACAAACAGCGGCGTGTGGTTGTTGAAAACCCTTATATTTCGCTATTTCGTCACCACACGCCTTGAGTCTGCACAAAACCTAAGCCGTCACGCCTTCTTGATCGAAGTAATACGTCATAGGTAGCAATTCTTCTCCCTCATAGGATGCGAAGAATTCTTCCAAACTATCTGGATGGTGCAGAACGCCGTTGGCATTGTATCCAGGATTCAATGTTTCCACGAACTTTCCATCCTCGACATGGAATTCCAATTCTTCTACAGGCAGACCGCGCTTATCCGTTATCTTCGCATCAATCAAGAACGGACGGCCAGCACGAGTTACTTCCAATGCCTTATCAAAAGCGGCTGGCAATTCTTCCGACGAACGAACTGTTACCGATTCCACGCCCATACCCTGAGCAATCATCGCGAAATCTTGATCTTCCAGATAATTTCCGGAATGCTCAGGGATTGGCAAATCATCTTGCTCAGACTTAATGAAGTTCAGCGATGCATTGGATGTAATCACATTAATGACTGGCAAGTGATACTTCTTTTGCGTAATGAGATCTTGCATCACCATGGAGTACGCTCCATCGCCCGCAATGTGAAAATCTGTCAATCTGGGAAGCTCAATGCTCCTGCGATTGCTCCAGGAAGACCGTATCCCATGGAAGCAAATAATGCGGAAATTGTCCACTTATTCGCTGGAGTGAGATTGAGATAGCGGAAGGAATTGATAATGTTATCTCCAACGTCAATGGAGAACACCGCATTTGGCTCTGCGATTCGGTTAATTTCCTTGTATACCGCCTCAAATTCCAGAGGGTCGGATGACTTGTTGGACATCTTTGCTAAGTATGCGCGCCAATTTTCATTAGAGCGAACGCATGCTCGGAAGAATGGCGTTTCTGGAGTATCTTCGACTTCGCCGCTGTTCAAAAGTTCCAACGCCTTATCGACGAAAGCTGTCGCATCGGACCACATACCGTAGTCCAAGAAATGATGGGATCCGAAACGACCCGAATCCGCATCAATTTGTACGAAGGTAAATTCGTGCGTGCGGTAGACGAGATTTGCGAATGGGAAATTAGATCCCAAAGCGATAACCAAATCCGCTGTAGCAAAAGCCTCATCTGCTGCCTTCGATGCGGCACGATTGGCATATCCCAAGTTTGCTTCATACTCATCTGGCACAAGTCCCTTTGCAAGACCTGTCAGCACAAGTGGGATGCTCAGTCGACGTGACAATTCCACAAGCTTCTCTCCGCCTGCTTGGATACCGCGACCCACGTGGATAATTGGTCGCTTCGCAGATTTAATCATGTCGATGACAGCGCGTACTTCCTCATCGGTTGCCACGGGGAGAGGAGCTGGCTTACGATCAGTTGGGCTAGAGCTTGAGTAAGGCACGTCTGGGATGTGCACGTATCCGAAATTATTCGGGATAACGACTACTGCTACACCCTTATGCTTGTATGCTTCGCGCACTGCTTTATCGACCATGTATGGAAGGCTCTCGGCTGTCATCACGGTTCGGTTATAGACAGCGACATCTTCGAACATTGGATTTTCTGCAAATTCTTGGAAGTAGTCATAATTCATATTCGCAGTAGGAACTTGTCCAATCAGTGCAACAACTGGTGCATGGTCTTCTCGAGCATCATACAAACCTGTAAGCAAATTTGTCGCACTTGGTCATGCAGATCCAAAGCATACTTGAACATGCCCTGTCAATTTTGCATCTGCCGATGCTGCGAGCGCCGCTACTTGTTCGTGACGTACCTGAATGTACTGATATTATCTTTTTCTACATCGAGTGCAGCCATTGTCGAATTAAATGATCCGCCTGGATATCCGTAAATATGCTTCACACCCCATGCTTCAAGTACGCGAAGCATAGCGACGCTCGCTGGTACAGTTTTCTTCTCTTCAGTAGCGGTTGCTGAAGTAGTGGTTACTGATGTGGTATCTGCTGTGATGCCCATAATCATTCACTTTCGACTCAGACCTTTCGTCCGTGAAAGGTGTCTATATCAATTAGAGACTCTCGCCACATGCGATACAAGCTCAAACGTATTGATATACATCACATGTGACGTATATCTCACCGCTAGCTCTTGAAGAGAAGAATTGATGAGAACACTTATGGGAATGCTTATGGGAACTGCTTTATCGAGCAATTTTATAGGGCAATTTTATACAGGTATAGAAAATCGGGAACACGAGTACTCTCGCATTCCCGATCACCAATGGTATGAAATTATGGTAGGACATTAATTAATCCGCATAAAGGCATTACTTCTGCGTGACATGTCCACCAAACTGAGCTCGCAAGGAGGACACTACACGCAATGTGTCATCACCACCACCGCGAGATGCCTGTCGAGCCCACAACGCCGAAGCAGTTGCTGGGGTTGGTACGCCCAATTCAAGCGCAGCTTCCACCATCCACTTTGCTTCGCCAGATTCATTTGCTACTGGTGGCATGTTGTGCAAAGTTGGATCATCATGAGCTGCACGTGCAAAGAGATCAAGCAGCCATGACTGAACCACAGATCCTTCACGCCATGAGGTCATGACGGCTGATGGATCATCGATAAGGTTCGACCTCATCATGGTTTCGAATCCTTCGCCGAATGCTTGCATCATGCCGTATTCGATACCGTTATGCACCATTTTTGCAAAATGTCCGCCGCCTACAGGACCTGCGAGAACGAGGCCGTCCTCGCCTTCTGGCTTGAGAGATTCGAAAATTGGCAATGCACGGTCGTAGTCTTCTTCCGAGCCGCCGACCATGAGAGCATAGCCTCGGGTAATTCCCCAGACTCCGCCTGATACGCCTACATCCATGAAATGAATTCCCTTGTCAGCAAGCTCAGCTGCATGACGATGATCATCGGTGTAGCGAGTATTACCGCCATCGATAACGAGATCGCCTTCCTCAAGAAGTTCTGCGAGCGCATCAATTGTCACGTCGGTAGGATGTCCCGCAGGAACCATAACCCACACAATTCGTGGAGCTGTAAGTCCGTTGACTAATTCTTCCAACGATGTGACGTCGCGTTCTGACTGAGGATTGACGTCGAAGCCAATGACATCGTGCCCTGCTTCACGCAATCGCTTAACCATATTGCCGCCCATGCGGCCGAGTCCGATTACACCAAGTTGCATGTTAAACCTCTTATGATTGTGTGCTGATTAGTTTCGTATATCTTTCGTATATCTGCGTTTCCGCTCATTATCTGTGCGCTTCACACTGAGTGCTACATGACAAGCGTTGCGACACCTGATACGAGAAGAACGATTACGAGTCCTACTACCGACAATGCTGTTTCCATCAATGACCATGTCTTGAAGGTCTGGCCGACAGTCATGCCGAAGTATTCCTTGACGAGCCAGAATCCTGCATCATTAACATGGGAGAGGAAGATAGATCCTGCGCCGATTGCCAATACCAGCAATGCGAGCTGAATTGGGCTCATATGCGCAGCAAGTGGAGCCACGATGCTGGATGCAGTCAGTGTTGCCACGGTAGCTGATCCCGTTGCGAGACGAATCAATACTGCGACGAGCCATCCTGCAAACAATGGGTTCAAATTTGCCTGAACAATTCCACTTGCGATGACATCACCAATTCCCGTGTCTACGAGTGTCTGCTTGAAACCGCCACCAGCAGCTACGATGAGGAGAATACTTGCGATGGAGGAGAAGGACAGCCCGACGAGAGAGTTCAATGTTTCGCGTGACCACTTTGCGCGAACTGCGAAAAGAACCATAGCGAAAATTGTCGTAATGGTCAGCGCCTCCAATGGACTACCAATCCATGCAATTGCGCGTCCTACTGGAGTCTTCGTAGCGCCCATAATATCAACCACGCTTGCTGCGAGCATGAGAACTACTGGAAGGATGATAACGCTGACAGATTCAAGGAAGCTAGGACGATTTTCTGGCTTCTTTTCTGCCTTAACAGTATCTTCTTCTGGAGCCATAATTGGGACGAGCTTAACCATCCAACGAGCCAAGAGTGGTCCGCCGATGATAACTGTAGGAATTGCGATGAGCAGGCCGAGGCCCAAAGTCATACCCAAGTTTGCATGCAGAGCGTCAATCGCTGCAAGTGGTCCCGGATGTGGTGGAACGAATGCGTGAAGTGCGGAGAGACCTGCCAATGCTGGAATACCAAGTGCAATCACTGGCATCTTTGCGCGGCGTGCTACAAGAAGAATAATTGGGATGAGGATGACAACGCCCACTTCGAAGAAGAGTGGAATACCCACGATAAATGCGCTCATTGCCATTGCCCAACCGAGCTTATTTTGTGGCGCTTTCTCCAAAATTGTATCGACGATGACATCTGCTCCGCCGGAACGTGTCAGCAAAATTCCGATAATTCCGCCTAACGCAATGAGCAAACCGACACCTGAAACGGTGCTTCCCACACCCTGAGTAAAGCTATTCAGACTTTCGTCATATGGGACGCCGGCAATCAACGCAGTCACAACCGCGCCGAGCATCAGCGACAAGAATGGGTGCAGTTTGACTACTGCAATAAGTACGACAATAAGTGCAATACCTAGGAGGGCAGCAATAATAAGTTGCTCCATTTTCTCTTCCTTATCTGTATGTCTTGTATTGTGTGCATCAATGCACAATTTTTGCAACGTTTACTTTTTACTCGTGCTCGAGTTCGCGCTCGTCGTCATTTTCGCGCTTTTCGTATGCCTGAACAGCTTCGATTGAACGCTTAACTACGTCGTCGATAGTTCCTTCAATGGAAATAACTTCACCATTCTCATCGTCAGCAAGTGGCTCGAGGGTAGCGAACTGACTTGGGAGCAATGCTGGTGGCATGAAATGTCCCTTGCGTGCAGAAAGGCGCTCCTGGATAAGCTCTTGCGAACCGTTCAAATGCAAGAAATACACTTTCAGTCCCTGAGAGAGAGCTTCACGATAAGAACGCTTTAATGCAGAACTTGAAACAACGGTATTTTCCCCGAGGCTCTCGCGAGCAATCATCCACTTGTTGATAACATCCAACCATGGCCAGCGATCTTCGTCAGTGAGCGGAATGCCAGCTGACATCTTGTCGATATTTGCCTGTGGATGGAAATCATCGCCTTCTGCGAGTGCATATCCCAGCTGATCGCGAATTGCTTCGACTACTGTGGATTTGCCGCATCCTGCGACTCCCATGACTACTATATGAATTGCCATAATAACCCCTTTGGTATTGAAGACAGTTATCACTATAGTTAGACAAAGACTCTTTGTCAAGTGGCTAGGAGTCTTTATGTTTCTTTTTGCGAGTTTTAGGGCTTTGATACGATGTGTTGTACACGTTCAATTACCGGGCGCGTTCTCAAGGAGGTTACCGTGCTCAACTCGGCTCAGGATTCATCTGCCAATGAACCGCTGCATATTTCTATCGCAGACTCGTTAGCGCATGAGATATTGAACGATATCTGGAAGCCTGGTGAGAGTAAGAAACTTGAGGACATTCAGGAAGAATTTTCTATTTCGCGAACTGTTGCTCGGGAAGCTACTCGATTACTCGCATCGTTGCGTTGTGTACAATTCCAGCGGGGTACTGGTGTCATCGCTCAAGATCCTACACAGTGGGATGATATGAATGTTCGAGTCATCTCGTGGAAGCTTCATTCGGATAGCCGTGAGGATGAATTGCGTGCGCTGACGGAATTACGTCTGGCAATTGAACCAGCGGCAGCTGCAGGATGTGCTTCGCGTGGCTCAATTGAGGAGAGAACGAGTATAGCTGTCATTGGACATGAAATGATTCGTGCTGCTCGTGAGCAACGTTTTGCAGATTTCCATGATCTCGATGTTCAATTCCATACATTAATGCTGAAGCATTCGGGCAATCTTCTTTTTGCAGATTTGAGCGTTATCGTCGAAACTGTTTTGCGTGGACGTGTGGATATTAATTTGTTCCCTCCGCAGCCTGATGAGCAGGCATTACAATCGCATGAAAAAGTTGCACAAGCTATTGCTAGCGGTGATACCGTTGCAGCAAGTCAAGCAATGAAGGAAATTGTATCTGAAGTTAATCATGCGTTAGGCTTGTCTGCATTATAAGAATTAAAAAAGGCCCTAGGAATCCCGAGGGCCTGAAGAATTAATCCCGTACCATCCATAAATGAACAGCACAAAGAGTAGTTCTTTATTGGTTAATTTTTAATATATTTAGCCGTCTTTAAGAGTTATCCCCTAAAGACCACCACCTAAGCAAATTGCTTATCCATTGCATGCAATTGTGCAGCATGCTCTTGAATGCTCATCACTTGGTAATCATTAGCTTGAACTGCTTCGATTGCCATGAGGACTGCAGAAAACTCAGTGATGGTGGTGAACTGCGGAATATCGGCTGCGATTGCTGCTGCACGGATTGCATAACCGTCGGAGCGAGATCCACGCGAATTTGGAGTATTCAAAATCATATCGATTGTGCCATTTTCAACAAGCTGAACGACGTTCTTGCCTATTGAGCCGTGAGCATGAACAACCTCAGTCTCCTCAGAATCGAGACGGCCTGTAATCTTGTCAACAATCTTGCACTCCAACCCGTAGCGCGCAAGAACAGACGCTGTTCCTTCTGTAGCCCAAATTTGGAAACCAAGTTGATTTAGCCGAACTGCCATCAAAGGAAGCTGACGTTTATCCGTATCGTTAACCGAAAGGAATACATTGCCACTTGTTGGCAAACCGCCCTCATAAGCTGCAAGCTGACTCTTCGCAAACGCGTGTGGAAAATCGCGATCGAATCCCATAACTTCACCAGTGGAACGCATTTCTGGCCCAAGAATAACGTCTACAGTTCGGCCTTCCTGAGTGCGGAAGCGTTTGAAAGGAAGTACGGATTCTTTAATTGCCACCGGTTGCCCAGGACGAATATCTCCACCATCACCAGATGGAAGAAGCAAGCCGTTTGCGCGATTCTGAGCAACAGTCTCGCCGGCCATAATGCGTGCTGCCGCCTTTGCTAATGCTGTTCCTGTTGCCTTTGAAGCGAATGGAACTGTGCGAGAAGCACGAGGGTTTGCTTCAATGACGTACAACGTATTCGACATGAAGGCAAATTGCACATTAATTAAACCACGTACGCCCACACCTTCAGCAATAGCTAAAGTTGCCTTGCGCAAACGCTCAAGCTGATTATCTGAAAGGGTACTTGGAGGAAGAGTACATGCCGCATCACCAGAATGAACGCCAGCTTCCTCAACATGCTCCATCACGCCACCAATGTAAAGCTCTTTACCATCGTAGAGAGCATCCACATCAATCTCGATTGCGTCCGAAAGGAACTTATCGATGAGCAATGGAGACGCCAGACGGCCAGAGACCACGGTATCTGCCTGAGCCTGCTCAAGTGCACGATTTACATATTTGGTGAGCTGTGTATCTTCATACACAATTTCCATACCGCGGCCGCCCAAAACATAAGATGGACGCACAAGTACCGGATAACCAATGGAATGAGCAGCTTCGAGAGCTTCGTCAAGACTTAAGGCAGTGCCAAAACGAGGAGCATTCAAACCACCTTTACGAAGAACTTCGCCAAAGAGTTCACGGTTTTCAGCTAAATCGATAGCCTCTGGAGTTGTGCCAAGAATTGGAACGCCGGCAGCCTTCAAACGTGCTGCCAAAGAAAGCGGCGTTTGCCCACCGAGCTGAACAATAACACCCTTAACTGGCCCCATCTTCTTTTCAGCTTCGTAAATCTCAAGCACATCTTCGAAGGTGAGTGGCTCGAAGTAAAGGCGGTCAGAAATATCGTAATCAGTGGAAACAGTCTCAGGATTGCAGTTAACCATGATTGTGTCATAGTCTTTGCCCAGCTCCTGCACAGCATGTACGCATGTGTAGTCAAATTCGATACCCTGTCCAATGCGGTTCGGCCCAGAACCAAGGATAATCACCGCTTCACGCTCACGAGGCTTTAATTCACTCTCGTCTGCATAGCAGGAGTAATAGTACGGGGTTGCTGCATCAAATTCTGCTGCACAGGTATCAACAGTCTTATAGGTAGGGCGGATACCGTAATTCCAGCGAAGTTCACGAACAGTGTTTTCGCCTGCATCACCAAGACCGCGCAAATGCGCAATCTGCACGTCAGAAAGACCGGCTTGCTTTGCTTTCTTGAGTAAACGTGGACGCAGCGACTCAGCACTCTTGATTTCAAGAGCAATTTCGTTAATGCCGACCATTTGCTCAATAAACCAAGGGTCAATTTTGGTTGCTTCGAAGATCTGCTCAACGGTTGCTCCACCCCAAATTGCCCGCTGAAGCTGCAAGTAACGGTGTTCTGTAGGAATGTGTGCAGCAGCTAGAAGTTCTTTAACTTCATCAGCATTTGGAGCATCACCATCCCAGTTGAAAGCAGAATTACGCTTATCGATAGAGCGCATCGCTTTGCCTAAAGATTCCTTGAAATTACCAGCTAAAGCCATCGCTTCGCCCACTGACTTCATGGAAGTGGTCAAAGTAGTGTCGGCACCAGGGAACTTCTCGAATGCAAAGCGAGGAATCTTCGTTACTACATAATCGATAGTTGGCTCGAAGCACGCGGGAGTTGTTTTTGTAATATCGTTCTGAATTTCGTCGAGAGTATATCCCAAAGCAAGCTTTGCAGCAATTTTTGCGATTGGATAGCCGGTCGCCTTCGATGCCAATGCAGATGAACGAGACACACGAGGGTTCATCTCAATTACGATGATTCGACCAGTTTCAGGATGGATTGCAAACTGGATATTGCAGCCGCCGGTGTCAACTCCTACACCACGAATAATAGCAATACCAATATCTCGCAGCTTCTGATATTCACGGTCTGTCAGCGTGAAAACAGGGGCTACTGTAATGGAATCACCTGTATGCACGCCAACTGGATCAACGTTTTCAATTGGGCAAACTACAACCACATTGTCTTTGCGGTCACGCATGAGCTCAAGCTCAAATTCTTTCCACCCTTCAATGCCCTCTTCGAGTAGCACTTCATCAGTTGGAGAATAGTGAATTCCCGCTCCTGCGATACGATGCAAATCTTCATAGTTGCGAGCAATACCAGATCCAAGACCACCCATAGTAAAAGAGGGGCGAACAACAAGAGGAAAACCAATTTCCTCAGCAACCTTGTCCACTTCTTCCATACTGTGGGCCACAAAGGAACGAGCTGACTCTGCGCCGGCAGCTTCTACGACTTTTTTAAATTCGTCGCGGTCTTCACCACGGTCAATTGCTTCAAGGGAAGCACCAATAAGCTCTACATTGTATTTCTCAAGCACTCCTGCTTCACCGAGCGCAATAGCTGCGTTTAGCGCGGTCTGACCACCTAGGGTTGGAAGCAATGCGTCAGGACGTTCTTTTGCAATAATCTTCTCAAGAATTGCGGTGTCGATTGGCTCAATATAAGTCGCATCAGCCATCTCAGGATCTGTCATGATGGTTGCAGGATTTGAGTTGACGAGGATAACGCGCACACCTTCTTCTCGCAATACTCGGCAAGCCTGCGTTCCGGAGTAATCAAATTCGGCTGCTTGACCAATAACAATCGGGCCAGAGCCAATAACCATAACGGACTTGATATCAGTGCGCTTAGGCATTGCGGTTTCCTTCCTTATGAGCCTTCATAGACTCTACGAAACGATCAAACAGATATGCAGCATCATGCGGACCAGCAGCTGCCTCAGGATGATACTGCACAGAGAAAGCTGGAATATCAAGGCATTGCAAGCCCTCAACAACGTTGTCATTCAAATCAATGTGAGAGACGCGCACCCTACCGAAGTGTCCATTTTCATATGGGCCCGGCACAGGCTCACCAAGAGGAGCATCTACTGCAAATCCATGATTATGAGCAGTAACTTCGACCTTACCGGTTGTCAAATCTTGTACAGGTTGATTGATGCCTCGATGGCCGAATTTGAGTTTGTATGTTCCAAATCCTAAGGCACGCCCCAATAGTTGATTACCGAAGCAAATGCCAAAGAATGGATAACCTTGATCAAGAATTTTACGCAATTGGTCTACTTCTGCATCAGCTGTTGCAGGATCCCCTGGACCATTGGAATAAAATACGCCATCAGGGTTGAGAGCTTTCATATCGTCAAGCGAAGCCGTTGATGGAACCACATATACGCGGCATCCACGCTCAGCAAGGCGGTAAGGAGTCATAGACTTAATGCCCATATCGAAGGCAACCACTGAGTACAGCGGATCTTTACCTTCGAATGCACCCGCAGGCTCTACTACATATGTCTGCGTGGTGGAAACTTCTTCGCCTAGATGAGATCCACTCATTAATGGAGAGTCTTTGACAGTCGCCAGAAGCTGATCAATGGACTTGAGATCACCGTTTACATCTTTAAGTGCATCTCCAGAAAAAATCCCTGCACGCATAACGCCAGCAGAACGCAAATGACGCACGAGTTTGCGGGTGTCGATACCAGAAATTGAGACAATCCCTTGTTTTTCAAGATCAGCTTGCAAACTTCCCTGTGCTCGCCAATTGCTGACATTCGGGCTTGGCTCACGCACAACATAGCCAGCCACCCAAATCTGGGACGATTCAGGATCTTCGCTATTCACACCCGTATTACCAATGTGCGGGAATGTTTGAACAACAATCTGGCGATCATAACTTGGGTCTGTCAATGTTTCTTGGTATCCGGTCATACCGGTGGCAAAAACAATTTCGCCAGTTGTCTCGCCTGTGGCACCAAACGGGTCACCCACATAGACTTGTCCATCTTCTAACACCAATACGGCATCTTGGAAAGAATGGATTTGAGTCTCATTGACTTCGGAATCTACGGAATTCACAAGCTGCCTCCTGCTGTTTAGAATCACCGATTACTGGTTCTCAGTGGATTGAGGATTAATCGAAGAATAATGATTTTTATCAACATCGTGCTCACCAGCAGCTTCGTCTGCTTCATGCACCACACGATTCTCTGCCTCAGCGGCTTCCTTGGCTCGCATTTCTTGCCAAGCAATTTCTTCCTCTTTAATAGAGGAGACGTTTGCTTCTATTGCACTGAGCAAACCGTGAAGGAATGAGGGAGACTCAGCATCGCTCAAGCTTTTTGCAAGATGTAATGCTTCATCAATAGCAACAGCCGCCGGAACTTCATCGTTATAGACAATCTCCCACGCGGCAATACGTGCTATATTGCGGTCAACAACCGCCATGCGCTTAACATCCCAACCTGTTGAATGCTCATTGAGCGCTTTATCAATAGTGCGGCGATGGCCTGCCACACCTCTGATGATTTCCACTGCATAATCCGGCAATGGAGTCTCAGCACCGGGATAAGCAATGCGTTCATCGAGAAGAGCAAGAATCTCTTGCCCTTTTTGATCAGCTTCATAAAGCGTGTTCAAAGCTCTTTTTCGAGCTGTTGATCGAGCCATTCAGTAGTTCCTCTTGTGGTAGTTAGGCGTTATTCATACAAGCAGACCGCAGCATAATGCATACGGCCTGCATGGACTAAGAAAATTTTATTAGTTTTCGCGGCCGAGGTAAGAACCGTCGCGAGTATCAACCTTTACGCGTTCGCCTTCGCTAATAAAGAGTGGAACCTGAATTTCTGCACCGGTTTCAACTGTTGCTGGCTTGGTACCTGCGGAAGAACGATTTCCCTGCAAACCAGGCTCAGTATGAGAAACGGTAAGAATCACGGATGCAGGGAGCTCCACAGCAAGTGGAACATCATTATTGAAAGAAACAATGCAATCCGTTCCTTCAAGAAGGAACTTTTCTGCATCGCCCACAAGAGCTTCAGGAATCATGACCTGCTCATAAGTCTGCATATCCATGAAAACAAAGTTTTCACCATCGCGATAAGAATACTGCAAATCACGATTATCTACAGTTTCAAATTCAAGTTTAGTGCCTGCGTTAAAGGTTTTATCAACAATCTTGCCGGTGAGAACTTCTTTAATAGTTGTACGAACGAATGCTGGGCCCTTGCCAGGCTTTACATGCTGGAACTTAACGACCTGCCACAGCTTGCCATCGAGGTTGAGGACGGAGCCGTTCTTAATATCGTTGGATGTTTGTGCCACTATATTCACCTATCAAACTTGGAAAATTCTTATTTATTATGCCATGCGGCATATACCACGGCGTTTTACTGAAAAACACTGTAGAACTGCAATGAAAGCACACAAAACTACAAAGCTGACGAATAACGCTAGCGAATAATATAGAGAGTATGAATCCTCAAAACATGACCGAACTTGAAAAACTTGAAGCCGGACTTCCTTATTGCTTCACCGATCCTGAAGTAGCAGCACGCAAACGTTCAGCAGTAGCATGGTGTGCTGCATACAACCAGCTTGATCCGCTAGATTACGATGCTCAGCAGAAGATGATTGAGCAAGAATTTGGCTCTACGGGAGTTACCCCATCGGTTCAGCAGGGATTCAATTGTGACAACGGTAAAAATATTCATGTAGGCGACCATCTCATTATCAATTACAATGTGACGATTCTTGATATTCTTTCTGTCACTATCGGCGATTGGGCAATGATTGGGCCAAATACGCTTATTACTACGGTTGGTCACCCGATTGACCCTCAGAGTAGGCGCGAGCGTTTAGGAATTGCGAAGCCTGTTGTGATTGGTGACGATGCGTGGATAGGTGGAAAAATGTTTCTATCATGCCTGGAGTAACTATAGGAAACAATGTTATTGTGGGTGCTGGAGCCGTTGTAACTAAAGACATTCCTGATAACTGCGTGGTTGCTGGAATACCTGCACGAGTTATTCGCCAGATTGAAAACAATGTAGCATGAAGCGACGTAGTATAGAACACAGTACAAGCCGCCTAGAGCGTAGAGAATAGAGAATACGAATACAAGAGCACAAAGGAGTAATCGTGAAACCTAAAGCACACGGTCTGAGCAAAGTCATTGCCACGATTGCACTTCTCTTCGCACTGGCTGCACTGTTTGCAGCCGTACTTTCTTTGACTTCAGTAATTAAACCCGCGTTGACTTCGAGTCTAACCCTGCCAGATAATTTCACAGGTATCGCCGCAATAGCCGCTTTCATAGCGTTTATTGCAGGAATCATTGCAAAATCAATGTCACGCGGATATGTACTTCGCCGCGGTTCACACGCTATTATGACGGCAATTCTGACACTCGTGTTTTGTGCTGCCTCTTTAGGACTCTCTACTCTTTTCCCTGATGGAGTAATTGAAGCTAAAGTTGCCGATACTGCCCCAACAAGTAGCTCAACACAAATGCAGTCAGGAGTTGAAGAAGCATTCGGAACTTGCTCCGAAGGATGGACGTCAGTAGATTCCAGCTCTTATCTTGGCGTTAAATCTATATCTGTTTGCAAATCCACTTATGCTGCCTACGCAACTTTTGAAAGTTCCACATATACTTCTGTGTACCGCTCCCCTATGATTACTAAAGCAAAAGAATTACTTGCTGAAGAGACTTCTATCGATACTCCAGAATCTGGGTGGGGAACTTTGACTGGAGATACATGGGTGGTTGTGGGTAACTATAACTCACTTACAACATTGCAGAAAACCTGGGGTGGAACTCTAGCAACTATAGAGTAGTTCACCAGCAGCCCTCTTCATCCCTCAGTTTCCTCTAAGTTTTCCTCAGCTTTATGTCTTCACATTTGAGCAGCTTTTAAGCACTGAAATTAGTGGGAATTGGTACGTTCTTGTTATTCTAGATATTCACTTCACTTTCACAAATGACCTCCCCTGTGCTATACTTTTTACTCGTGTTGCTCTTCATAGGAGCAGGGCTACATAAGAGAAGACCGATTACAACTGAATATTCGACTTGAAAATGACAGATAGTTTGTACGGTTATATGCTGTATGCAACTGCGATACACCTATAAGGGGCAGAGTTTTGGCTAAAGGTAGACATGCTGCAAAAGTGGCTTTACTTCCATCAATGGGGAAAGAGCTTTCCGACATTCTACAAGGTGCAGTATCTTCCGTTGACTTCACAAAAGCTTTAAAGGCAGTAGACCTTTCTAAGAACATCAAGACAGTGCGCCTCACCGCAGTTATTCCGAGCGCTCTAGTTCTTACCGCACTCGCTGGCTCTGCAGCTCCAGTATTGACTTCTGGCTCTGCTTCTGCCATCGAAGGCGCTTCTGCTACGACTTCTACATCTGAAGTTTCACGTTCGTCAAGCCGCAGTAGCCTACTCAATGAAACAACTTCCGTAAGCTCTTCTAGTTCTGATTCTTGGAATGTTACAGAAAACAGCTCTTCTGTGAATGTTGAGTATTCTCCTTCTTCTGAGCAAACTTCTGCTCGTTCAACTCTTGAATCTACATATAACACTGGTAAAAGCTTGCTCGAAACAGCTACTTCCGCTTCTTCTTCAAGCAGACAAAGTCTTCAAAATGCTCTAAATAGTGCAAGCCAGTTGCTTAATGACAACACAACTTCTGTTGAAACATACAATAGTGCAAACACTTCTTTAACTTCTGCTATCAGCAAGGTAAAGTCAAGTGTTGCGTCGGCGGCTACAACTACTACAACGACCTCAACTTCTCGTTCCTCTTCTAGATCTAGCACAACAACCACAACTGTAAGTGGAACAGGAACTGCGGCAGAGGCAGCAAACTATGCGCTTTCCTTCGTAGGTAAGGTTCCTTACGTCTACGGCGGATCATCAACTTCAGGATGGGACTGCTCTGGATTTGTCCAGTATGTTTTTGCACACTATGGTGTTTCTTTAGCTCATTACTCTGGATCGCAGGCTTCTGCTGGAACTGCTGTTTCTTCGCTCGCTCAGGCACAGGTTGGTGACATTATTGCTAACAGCACCCATGCAGCAATCTATATTGGCAACGGGCAGGTTGTGAATGCACTGAACGCTAAGTCTGGAACTACTATCTCTTCTGTCAGCACTGCTTTCAGTGGAAGTTACTCCATACGCCGCGTTTTATAACGCGAAGTTACGTTTTGTTGAACGTTTTATTGAACACTGTGGCTAGTAAATTCTAGCCACTCTTCTATTGCGGCTATTGCTACTCGTGCGGCAGAGTTTGCTGCAATAATCAAATCTTCAGTACGATTATCCAGTTCGTCATATGATTCTCCACAATCGTTACTTATCGACCGAATCACAAGAACAGGCACACGATTGCGAGCACACACATGTGCAACAGCTGTTCCTTCCATTTCTTCAGCATCAGCAAAATCATGATTAATTAAATGCATCAACGTTGGCTGGTCTGTGCTAAAAATATCACTACTTGCTATAGTTCCCACTACAAACCGTGCTGGAACAGGATAAATTCGCCGATTTGGAGCTGGAGTACGAATACCGGCAGAATCAAAACCATCGGTATTTTCTTCACCATACATTAATGAAGCTGCATCCATGAATGTGCAGATGCTCTGGTTGGAGTCCTTGCGCTCAAACCCCATGCTCTCCAGTTTTTGTGTGATGAGATGAATAAGTTGAGGATCTGAAGAGAACTCAGACAAATATGGATCACACTCGGCAATAATTCCCGTATCTGCATCTGGATAAACCAAGCGCTGTCCAATCACAATGTCTGCAAAACCCAATCCTGAATTTAGATTACCTGCAATTCCTGAGAAAATGAGTATATCGGGATGATACAGAGAGATGAGTGCTTGCGCAGAACTTCCTGCTGCCGTCAAGCCCATGCCTGCAACCACACTAATTAATTGAAAATCGCGTTCGCTATCAATATGTTCCTCAATGTGAAGGCAGCCTTCAATCTTTTGGACTTGAGCAGGATACGTACTTCGAATAAGTGACATTTCTTTATCTAAAGCACTTAGAATAGCGATTGTGCGCATTGTTTTGCTCCTCGAAACTCTCCCAGACCAAAATTCTTTTCTTAACAATATCAACCATACTGCTATGCACACTGTCGTAAAATAATTACAACTAAAGGAGACCCATGCAATTTGCCCACATAGCACGAGTTCTTTCGCAGAATACAAACCGTTCATTAGCAGGCTCAACTCTCAATATTTCTCGTCAACAATTCGAGAGTACAGAAGCTTACAAACTCTTCGTGCAAGCAGCACAGGAGTGGGGCATACGGGTTATCGAGGGAACAGAAAAAACTAAAGAACCAGAAAGATTAAATCTCGGCGATGAGCTTCCTAGCAGTACACTCACTGATGCGAGTGCGCGTATTAAGGCAGCTTATGAAGGCATGCCCGTCACACACGCATTGATAAATAAGCTTGTTGAGTCTTCCACACTCGCTGGGCTACGTATCGGTGTATGTCTAATTATTGAGCCAAAAACTGCTGTGCTCGCATTGGAGTTGCAGCGAGCAGGAGCACTAGTTGGAATATACTGCCCTGCCGCCGAAACGCATCAAGAAATAGCCGATGAGTTAGCTGCTCGCGGTATTCAAATTTTTGCGCATTCACAATGGACTCCCCAACAAGAAGAAGCCGGAGCCTTAGCTCTGCTTGATACTCTAAAGCCACAGCTGATTATTGATGACGGAGCAAGCTTTGCACGGCTGATGACCATGAAGCGCAGCAACTTATTGAATGATTTTATTGGTGTTAGCGAAGAGACGACGAGTGGAGTTCGCGCATTTGACGCAATGGAAGCTGATAATGCGCTTGACTATCCTGTGATTGCAGTAAATGATTCTCAGCTCAAAACAGGATTCGATAATGTGCACGGAACCGGTGAAACTTGTGTAACTACCATACTCAAAGAACTGGGCGACGACTATTTCGAAGATCGCACAGTCACGGTTGTTGGTTTTGGCCCTGTTGGCAGGGGCTTTGCGCGAAGGATTCGCGCACTCGGAGCTCGCGTTATTATTAGTGAAATCAGCCCAGTTGCAGCCTTAAAAGCCGAATATGAGGGATTTGAAGTACAACCTTTTCTTACAGCCGTCCAACGTTCAGATGCTGTTATTAGTGCTACCGGCGTACGCCACACAATCACCATCGAAGCAATGCAAAAAATGCGCGAAGGTACTGTTCTAGCTGTGATTGGAGGCATCACAAATGAGATTGCACTCGATGAGCTCACTTCGTACGAAAATCATCCGGGTGCTCACCAAACAATTATTGAAGTTCCTCAAACGCATACACATCTAACCGTTCTTGCGAATGGAGACGGAATTAATTACACAATTTCTGGTGGCAATCCAATTGAGATTATGGATATGAGTTTTGCTGTGCAGATTAATGCCCTCGCCCACCTCGTAACTCGTGCTCGTAGTGCAAAACCACTGGAGAATCGAGTACATCGTTTATCTGATCAAATTGATACGGAAATTGCGCAAATCGCATTACAGGCTCGTGGCACTGCAATCGATACTGCAGCAGGAACGCTCAGTGATTGGAAAACAACACGTTTCAATGACACTGCGAAAAGCTAAGTAGTATCTTGAGGGGGGGAGCTCTTCACTAAGCATTTCTGCTGAACTCTCTTCAAGAAGCTTCGGGTCAATCTAAAAAATAAGAAGTACATAAGCTTATAAATAAGTCTTAGGAAGAAAGCTGGCGACCATGTCTAAATCGTTTGAGCCTCTTGATCCCATTGTGATCTACTCTGCTCGACTTGTGCTGCCAATTACTGCGCCAGCAATTCCTCACGGTGCTGTGGCAGTCCACCATGACCGCGTGCTTCACGTTGGTACGCGCGAATGGGTGATGAAGGCAATTGACGACGGCCGATATTCCAAACTTCCACGAGTAGAACACCATTGGAATGGCATTATCACTCCCGGATTGGTCAATGCGCATACTCACTTGCAATATACTGGCATGGCTAATGTGGGTAAAAAAACATATTCAAGCTTCCAAGCGTGGAGCGATGCATTCGACGCAATCTACGATGATGACACAATCAATAAACCATGGAGAAAATGGGCCGAAGAGGGTGCACGTCAACTGGTGCGTAACGGAACAACAGCTGCCGCGGATATTGCCACAGACTTGGAAGCTGCTGGAGCACTTCACTCTCAAGGGCTACACGGCATAACGTATTGGGAAGTAATGGGGTGGCAGAATCAAACGTGGCGTGAACTTGGCCCTGATGCGCTACGAGATCAGCTTATTAAAGCATCTCAAGAAGACGTAACTAATCTAGGTATCAGCCCTCATGCTCCGTATTCCTTGGAATCAGCCCCCCTGCTCGATCTGCCTGATATTGCTCGTTCTTTAGGCATGCGCCTGCATATTCATTTAGGCGAAACTCCTCAGGAGGCGGCAACAGCGCCGGCCGAATATGCAGAATTATCATCATCAACAGAAGGTGCAAGTCGTAACGGAATCTATTCCCCCGTAACGCGCTCATGGCGTAGTCATCACTGGGATAGCTACCCTCAGATGAAAAGTGCTGGCATCAAGGCATCATCTATACAGTTTGTTGATCAGCTTGGGGGGCTTGGCCCAGATATTCATATTGCACATGGTGTTTTTGCTGATGCTGAAGACCGCAGAATTCTGCGTCAACGCGGCGTTGGGGTAGCTTTGTGCCCCCGCAGTAATCGCGTAACATGCACTCAGCGTGATGCTCCGATTGCTCAATATCTTAAAGAAGGTAATCTCGTATCCGTCGGCACAGATTCCCTCTCAAGCTCGCCGAGTTTAGATGTGCTTGATGATGTTGCAATGCTTTACGATTTGGCTCGGAAGCAAGGCTACACCAACGCAGATTTAAGTCATCGCCTTATTCGTATGATGACTCTCGGTGGCGCAGAAGTGATGGGTATGAACGTTGGATCACAACGCATTGGCCAAATCAACGCAGGAGCAATGGCTGACTTAGCATTCTTCGATGTTCCAATAAAGATGGATTCAGATGCCGATTATGAAGACACTTTGACTACGCTAGTACGGCATGGGTCAGGCACAAACAGCGCAACAGTTATAGCCGGCCGGATTGCGTACAACAATCAAGCCCTCGATGCTCAACTTGAAAGGAAATACTGATGATGACTTCAGAAAATAATCAATATGCACCGCAGCGTCCTGTTCACGAAGAACAGATTCCTCCGCTGAGCGAATATGCGCGCGCAATCATCAAACGGCATGATCTTGTTCCTCACCCAGAAGGCGGCTGGTATTCTCGCACGTGGCAGAGCCCATTAGAATATAAAAATTCCACACGCCCTCTAGCCTCTCTAATATATTTCTTATTGCCTAAAGGCGACTTCAGCGACTGGCATCTCGTTGATGCTGATGAGCTCTGGCTGTGGCACGGCCCTTCACCATTAGAAATTGAAGTCAGCGACACTGATCCACGCAAAAGTGTTGAGGGATTCGCCAAGAAATCTACTGTGACTCGCCTTGGCGACGGATTAGATTCCAGAAATATAACTACAGATACTAATAAAGGGTACATTGCCACTTTCGCAGCTCAAACCCTCATTCGTGCTGGCCAGTGGCAACGCACCCTACCTGCTGAAAATGACGTGCTCGTATCGTGTGTTGTCTCCCCCGGTTTTACTTTCGAAGGATTCACCGTTATCAGCGAATAAAATCGTACCTAGCTCTCTATCGGCTCTTATCAGTCTTCCAAAGCTGCATACTCTTCATCAGTTACCGGCTCATACCATTGCGTAGCGCCCTGAGTGATTGCAAGATGAGCAAACCAGCTATCTTTTGTTGCGCCGTGCCAATGCTTTACACCGCGATGAACAATAACCACATCACCGGGCTTTAAATGCCGAGCTGGCTTGCCTTCCTCTTGATACCATCCTTCGCCCTGTGTGCACATCAACACCTGGAACCCTGTTGTATGAGCATGCCAGTTATTGCGGCAGCCTGGTTCAAAGCTCATATTGCCTACGCCCATGTCAACATCATCGGATGGTGACACAAGCCCTTTCAAATAGCTATTTCCAATAAAGTATTGAGCATAAGCTTCGTTAAAATCGCCAAATCCAAAAGGATCATTTTTAACAGCTTCCTCATTCTTTGCTGTTGTATTATCTGACATCATTCACTCCTAACACTATATGGACACAATCATCTTTTTACCCCTATTGCAGATTCACTCGCGACTAGAATGTGGATATAGAGATAGCATCCATACATTTTTTGCATATTAGAATTGTGAATTAATTTATGAATACAGAAGTATTACGCGCTTTTACGGTAGTTGTGCGCACTGGTAATATCACGCATGCTGCTCAAGAGCTTGAAATCAGTCAACCGACTTTATCACGCAGAATCAAAGAACTCGAAACTGAGCTTGGTACTGCCCTTTTTGACCGCAGCACACGTCATCTCACTCTAACGACTGCTGGAAAACGTTTTGAGCACTACGCCCGTACTGTTGTAGTGCAGCTTGATCAAGCACTTATTGACTTATCGATGACTGCCTCAAGCGTTGTAGGAAACCTCACTATTGGGTGTGTAGAGTCCTCAATTTCCCAGAATCTTGCACAATGGGTTACACAATTCCAAAAACTTCATGAGCATATAACTATCACTCTTTTTTCTTCAGACAGCGATACTATCAAGCAAAAACTGGATAATAATGAACTTGATCTCGCTTTCCTTATTGAACCAGTAGAAGTAACAAAATATAGTTCTCGCCGCATGAATATTCGAGATCGATGGGGAATTCTCTGTACTGCAAGTGTGGCAAAAGATTATCCGCAAGGAATCACAAGTGCTCAGTTTGAGAAACTTGCTCACGCGCATCCTCTGATTTATGACTCGACGCGATATTGTACCCAGCCGGTTATCAAAAACTTTGCAGATAGATCCCCAAAAACTTAACGTTCGTCTCTACAGAAATCTGAGTAACAATGATCAAGCTTTTATTTTGAATCATGGATACATTTCCGTAGTGATCGAAAGCGTAGCCGAGTTTTCTGCAAATCCTAACCTCGTTTTTGTACCTTTTACTCCAGAAATTTTTAGTGGACATAGATTGGTGTGGAGTAGAGACAAAGCCCCTAGCCCAACTGCCTACGCATTCCTCGACTTCCTCGAAAACTTAGATCACGCTGGTTAGAGTGTTAGTCGAAGCACTACCTAGTAGTATTGGCTGAAGCAAAGGCGTTGTAACAAACCATAGATTTTTCTTATATCATCTCGTAGAAAATAGCTACAAAATTAATGAGGTTTGTCCACTAGTCTCCACTACGCTTGATTACGGTTTTGCTATTGGAAATGAGCTCTAAATAAAGCTCAGGCAAACCGCTTATCGGGAGATTCAATGTTCAATTTTAAGAATGTCGCTCGTACTGTTGTTGCAACTGCCTGCGTAGCAATAATGTCTTTGAGTGCTGCATGCGGCTCAGCTTCTTCAAGTTCATCTGACACTGTTACCGACGGTAAACTTACTATCGCTACAGGTCAGCCTGCTTACACGCCATGGGTTATTGGGAATAAGCCATCCTCAGGAAAAGGTTATGAGGCTGCTGTTGCTTATGCTGTCGCCAAGCAGATGGGCTATTCCAAGAGTGACGTTGTGTGGACTCGCACAACTTTTGATGCTGCCATTGCTCCAGGTACTAAAGACTGGGATATGAACATTCAGCAGTTCTCCATCACAGCTAAGCGCAAGAAGGCAGTTGACTTCTCTCCTAGCTATTACAACGCAACACAGTCTATCGTTGTTCTCAACTCTTCTAGCTATGCAAATGCTAGCTCTTTGAGCGAGCTTAAGGGTGCAGCTATCGGTGCAATGGTTGGAACCACAAGCTATACCTACGCTGTGAACAAGATTCAGAGCGATATTCAGACTTTTAATGATAACGACGCTCTTGTGCAGGCACTCGCAGCTGGTCAGCTTGACGCACTCGTTGTAGACACTCCAACAGCAGTCAACATGGTTGAATCCGGTCAAGCTGATAACGGTAAAGTTCTTGGCCAAATTTCTGGCTCTGAAGACCCTGAAGGCTTGGGCATTGTGCTTCCAAAGAATTCCGCTTTAACGGCTAAGGTTACTAAGGCTGTTAATGCTTTGAAGAAGAATGGCACTTTGGAGAAGCTCCAAAAAAAGTGGCTTTCTGCTTACACCACAGATATTCCAGTACTCAAGTAAATTTTTAGTTATGACCACACAACCATCTTTCACAGTAAGTGACGTTGAGCTTGATCGCCAAGCGTATCGCAAAAAGCAATCACTGACCTCTGTTGTCACCAGCATTATCAGTACCATCGTTTTTGCGGTGCTTATTATCGTTGGTCTAAAGCTCTCCCCCGGCTGGTCTCAGGTTAAAGAATCGTTCTTTAATGGAGAATACTTTGTTCAGTCTTGGCCAAAGGTAGCAGAAGGTTTGTGGCTGAACATTCGCGTGCTGTTCTTTGCCGTGATTGGTGTGGCTATTTTTGGAAGTTTGCTTGCGCTCATTCGTACGAGCCGTTCTCCAATCCTATTCCCACTAAGAGTTCTTGCGCGGCTCTATACCACATTTATGCGCGGTATTCCAATGCTGGTTGTGCTGTACCTCATTGGATTTGGAATCCCAGGCCTAGGAATTTTTGGCCGTATTCCTTCCCCAGTTTTGGGAACTATTGCCGTAATTTTGAGCTACTCTGCATACATTGCCGAGGTTTTGCGCGCTGGGTTTGAAGATGTTCATCCTTCTCAGCGCGCATCAGCTCGATCTTTGGGATTAACCAGCGGCCAAACAATCCGCTTGGTCGTGCTTCCTCAAGCTCTGCGCAAAATCGCTCCTGCGCTGATGAATGATTTTATCTCAATGCAGAAGGACGTGGGCTTGATTTCTGTGCTTGGTGCGGTTGACGCTGTTCGCGCAGCACAGATTGTTGTGGCTGAGACTTATAACTTCACTCCGTACATTGTGGCGAGTGTGCTCTTCATCATTATGAGTGTGCCGTTTATTCTTCTCAATGATTGGTATTCCGCTCGTCTGCGCCAACGTGAACTCAATGGAGGCACTGTTTAACTATGGCTATTTCAAATCCTCCTTCGATTACTCCTTCGACTGCCTCAAATACGGTTTCTTCAAGTGTGACCGACATACAAGATACAAAACCAGTTCTTCGTATTGATAAGCTTTTAAAAGCTTACGACGAGCATATCGTTCTCGATCATGTTTCCTTCGACGTGAATCAGCACGAAGTTGTAGCTCTTCTTGGGCCTTCTGGCTCAGGCAAATCTACTTTGATGAAATGCGTGAATCTACTCGAACGCGTCAACGATGGTCAAGTTTTTCTCGGCGATACAGATATCACTGACCCGCGTATCAATGAAAATAAGATTCGCGCGCGCATTGGTGTTGTATTTCAACAGTTCAATCTGTTTCCTCATATGACAGTGCTCGATAACGTGACTCTTGCGGCTCGCAAAGTGCTCAAGTGGGACACCGCACAGGCCGAGGAGAAAGCAATGGGACTTCTCAAACGCATCGGGATGGAAAGTAAAGCGAAGTCTTATCCTGACCGTCTTTCTGGAGGGCAACAACAGCGTGTGGCTATTGCACGAGCTCTGATGACAGATCCGGAGGTTCTTCTTCTCGATGAGATTACTTCTGCGCTCGATCCAATGCTTGTGGGCGAAGTACTTGATATGGTTCTAGAGCTCAAGGAGCAGGGTGCTACTATCCTGATGGCAACTCATGAGATGAGTTTTGCGCATTCTGCTGCTGACCGTATTGTGCTTCTTCGTGACGGTCATATCATCGAAAATGGATCGCCTCGTGAGGTAATGGATGAATCTCAGAATCCACAAACTCGTGAATTCTTCAGCTATTTTAGGAATTTATAAATATCAAATCGAGTTTAGATACAAGAAGGCTCCAAACTTGTGTGGGGAGCCTTCTCTTTTTTATTTCTTAAAAATCTTTATTTTTTAAGAATCTCTAGTGTGTGTGCACAGTCGCTTTTAAGCTGATTGATGAGCTCTTGTGCACTGTTATAGCGAATCTGCGGGCGCAGATAAGACACATACTCCACATCAACTGTATGGTGGTAAAAATCAATTCCTTCCTCACCAATTGCGTATGCTTCAATTGTTCGCTCAATTCCAGTGATAGACGACTCTTCAGCAAATGTTTCTTTTGTACCGATGGAAATAGCGGATGGATAGCGCTTTTCACTGTCGATAATCCAACCGGCATAAACGCCGTCTACTGGGATAAAACCTTCTACTGTATTGCTCAGGTTTGCGGTTGGAAAACCAAGTTTGCGCCCACGATGTTCTCCGTGTACTACTTCTGCCCGTGTTACATGATTACGCCCGAGAATTTCAGCAGCAGCACATACACGACCGTGCGAGAGCAAATAGCGCACATTGCTGGAACTCCACACGCGAGTCTCTACTGCATTATTCTTCTTGCTCCATGCGCGCAATTGTGCCTTTGAGAATCCAATAAACGGGTCTTGAGGCTCACCAAAAGTTTGAGGCATCTCATAAGTCACATTACGGGGTAAGCGCAAAGTTCCAGACCCGAAATCGTCTACAACATCGAGTTCAAATACGCCTGTTGCGGCAGCAAGATTGCCTATAGCCTTAATATCACCTTCACGCCCCTTCCCCATACTTGCGTCTTGCCCAAGTACGAGTGTGCGCATGCCCATTTTGCCCACGAGCTGACCGAGGAAGAAGATATAACTCTTCGCAGCAAACTCTAGTGTATATCGCACAACTATTGCGTAATCAATGCCGTGCTGCTCAAGTAATTCCAAGCGCTGGTTGATGCTAGTAATCATCTCAGTATCGTTGTAATCAGCAGGGTTCTTGAGTTGTTCACCATCATGCTGGGCAGCATAGCGATGTACTACTGCCGGGCGTGGATCGAATAGAATTACCGCACTTGTAGATTCATGCTTATTCGCAAGCTCAACTGTACGATCAATTACAGCTTGATGCCCTTTATGGAATCCGTCGTAGTTTCCCACGGACACAACAACACGCTTGTCTTTATCATCACTAAGCGTCGGCCACTCAACTACCCCCTCTGAATCGGGAGCAAGACGAATAATCTCCATTTTTATTTCTCCTCTAAATTCCTCTTGTATTCATCCGGGAACACCACGCTTGGTTTTGCTGTGCCTTTGCGCCAAGGGTCAAGTATTGCTATAAGCTCTTCGCTAACTGGATTACTACTTCCTTTATCACCATCACTTGCGCTAGTACTGCTCAAGCTGCTAATACTGCCTATCCTTGCTCGATGAGTCAAAATTGCAGCGGTTGATTTATGTACATGCATAGAAATAGGTCTTCCAAATCTCAATTCAACAGCTTGCTTAGCAGTAATTTCTACGACTGGCATCGTTAAACGAGCTACTTGAGCCGTTGTATAGATTGGCTCTTGAAGCACGTTAGAATGAACTGCATTATTAATATCTAATACTGTTTTTGAACGGGTAACTTCTTTACCATCACGCTGCGTGTATGTGCGCTCCTCAACATGTGCGGAAACTACGCGCCTATCTTCTACATCAAAATTCCCTACGCGAGTACGACGAAGTGATGTCAGATATCCCCCAACACCGAGTTTGATGCCAAGATCACGTCCAAGCGCACGAATATAGGTGCCTGAAGAACAGGCTATGCTCGCTTGAATATCAATTACTGATTCACTTGGGATATGCTCAATCGAAGTAATAGTAAAGTCATGGACCGTAATTTTACGAGATTTGAGTTCAACCTCTTTACCTTCGCGAGCTAAATCATATGCGCGTTTGCCATCAACTTTTATAGCTGAAAAGGTACTAGGAATTTGGTCAATGACACCAATAAATTCTTGCGCGGCAGCACAAATCTGCTCGTCAGTAATCTCATTAATATTTGCAAGTGAAAAATCACCAGTGTGTAAACCTATTGCAAGAGCTGATTCATCTGTGCTGATGAAGTCGCCTTCTGCATCGTCTGTGGTTGTTGTAGCGCCAAGCCGAATGGTAGTTTCATAGGTTTTATTAGCCCCAACGATATAGTTGAGCAGACGAGTCGCAGCTCCAAACCCAACGACTAACACTCCTGTTGCCATTGGATCTAGCGTTCCAGCATGCCCAACTCGCTTCATGTGTAGAGCCGAGCGTACGGCTGCAACAACATCGTGACTCGTTACACCCTGTGGCTTATCAATAACGAGTACGCCCGACTGCGGTAATTTAGCTTTCATTACTGAGGACTGAGTGGACCGAGGATCTACTAAATTCATCGTCAAATATTCTTGCAATCCCTAATTACTATTTTTTCTTATTTTTCTTCATCTTGTGAATCTTGCGATATCCCATCATCAAAAATGACTTCGATGCCAAAATCATCGTCATCATCAAATTCGCTAGAGTCGTTAGAATCGTCTATCTCCCCGTTATTCGCTTCTTCATCCTTATGCTTGTAAGGATCGGATTCACCAGCGTACTGAGCGTTTTCACGCATTTTCGCAAGCTCTTCATCTCTGCGACGAGCAATAACCATCACGTCTTCTACCTGAGTTGCCTCTCCTGGCAGCTCATCGAATACGAAGATAAGTTCAGGGGTTAATCGCAGACCGGCTTTACGCCCAACAAGGGTACGTAAATGACCTTTTGCTTGACGTAATGCTTGTTGTGCGCGCTTACGCTCACCTTGTTCATGGCCTTCCTGCCCGAGTTGAGTCCAGAAAATGCGTGCTTGCTGCATATCATTGGTCACGCGCACTTCAGTGATAGTTACATTGCGAAGCCGTGGATCATGCAAATCACGCTCGATAGATGTAGCTACAACGCGCTGAATAAGCCCTGCAATGCGAACAGCGCGAGGATTCGTACCTGCCATGGTTTTCCTTAAATTCCTGTTTTATTAAGACTTTTGCGGTCTTAAACTTTTCGAATATTGCAAATTTATACAAGTGTTGCCGCGCACCATAGTGATGCACGGCAATACTTAATACTTAGGATGCGAGTATGTAATTACTTGCGCTCCACTTCACGCATTTCGAAGGTCTCAATGATATCGCCAACCTGAATGTCGTTGAAGGAGCCGAGGTTAATACCTGCTTCATATCCTTCTGTAACTTCAGTAACGTCATCCTTGAACCGGCGCAGTGTAGAAATCTCAAGATCGTTGAAGGTAACAACACCATCACGCATAATACGTGCCTTGGTGCCGCGCTTAACCGTACCATCTTCCACTTTAACGCCTGCAATGTTACCGAACTTAGACGAACGGAAGATTTCACGAATCTCGGAGTGAGAGGTAACTACTTCCTCATACTCAGGCTTGAGCATACCCTTGAGGGAAGCTTCGATCTCTTCGATTGCCTGGTAGATAACGGAGTAGTAACGTACTTCGACGCCTTCGCGATCAGCGAGGTCTGCCACCTGACGATTTGGACGCACATTGAAGCCGATAATAACAGCCTTATCAACGGTTGCCAGATTGATATCATTCTGAGTAATTGCACCAACGCCACGATGAATAACGCGAATACCAACTTCATCAGACACTTCAATCTTCATCAAGGAATCTTCAAGAGCCTCAACAGAACCAGAAGAATCACCCTTAATGACAATGTTGAGCATATCGACTTCAGACTTAGCGAACTGCTCCTTAAGGTTTTCGAGAGAAACAACCTTGTGACGGCGTGCCAGCTGAGCAGCACGCTCTGAAGCCTCACGCTTCTCCGCAATCTGACGCGCTGCACGATCATCATGAGCTACGAGGAAAAGATCACCTGCAGTAGGAACAGAAGTCAGACCAAGCACTGCAACTGGTGTAGATGGGCGAGCTTCTTCTACCTGCTCACCATTCTCATTGAACATCGCTCGAACGCGGCCATAAGATGTTCCAGCCACAATTGCATCGCCAACGCGCAGAGTACCTTGCTGAACCAGAACTGTTGCAACAGGTCCGCGTCCCTTATCGAGACGAGCTTCGACTGTTGCACCTCGTGCATCCATAGTTGGATTTGCGCGCAAATCGAGAGTTGCATCCACAGTAAGCAAAACAGCCTCAAGAAGCTTATCGATGTTAGTCCCCTGCTTTGCGGAGATGTCCACGAACATGGTGTCACCACCATATTCCTCTGGAACTAAACCGAACTCTGTGAGCTGGCCACGCACCTTCTCAGGGTTTGCACCATCAACATCAATCTTATTAACTGCAACCACGATTGGAACGTTAGCTGCTTGAGCGTGGTTAATAGCTTCCACTGTCTGAGGCATTACACCATCATCAGCCGCAACCACGAGGATTGCAACATCAGTGAGCTCTGCACCACGAGCACGCATAGCGGTAAACGCTTCGTGACCTGGTGTATCAAGGAAGGTAATCCTACGATCGATATCGTTGAGCTGTACGTGAATCTGATATGCGCCGATGCGCTGCGTAATTCCGCCGGCCTCAGACTTAATCACATTTGACTGACGTATGGTGTCCAAAAGTCGAGTCTTACCATGATCAACGTGACCCATAACAGTGACAACCGGTGGGCGTGGCTGAAGATCTTCATCATCGCCATGCTCGTCGTCCAAATCAATGTCAAACTGTTGCAGAAGGGCTTTATCTTCCTCTTCAGCAGAAACGATCTGGATATTCCAACCGATTTCTTCACCGAGAATCTCGAAAGTGGATTCATCAAGGGACTGGGTTGCAGTCGCCATTTCGCCGAGATGGAAGAGCACTGTTACCAGAGAAGCTGCGTTGACACCAATCTTCTCTGCCAAATCCGATAAAGTAGCACCCTGTGGCAGACGAACAGTCTGACCGTTACCGGCAGGAATACGTACACCACCGATAACTGGTGCTTTCATCTCTTCAAATTCTTGACGCTTCGCACGACGTGCTGCCTTACGAGCCTTCGAGGACTTTCCTCCCTGACGTCCAAATGCGCCAGCTGCGCCGCCGCGGTTACCGCCACGACCGCCGCGAGATGGTCCATTATTGTTGGAAGGACCATTGTTTGCGCCAGCACCTGCAAAGCGACCGCCGCGGCCTGCACCAACTGCGGCACCACCGCCTTGACCAGGACGATTATGGCCCCACTGGGAGTTCCCGCCTTGGCGATTTGCGCCACCTTGCCCTTGACCAGGACGTGGGCGACCTGTTCCACCCTGACCTGGGCGTGGTCCATTACCACCACGACCGCGACCATTACCGCCTTGACCAGGACGCCCACCACGGCCATTGCCACGCTTGCCGTCATTTACCGATGGACGTGACATTGGGTGTGGACGAGGAATATCGCCCGGAGTTGGAGTTGATCCCATGCCCTGCTTACGAGTGAATGGATTATTGCCTGGGCGAGGAGTACCTGTTACATGCTGACGCGCAGCTGCACCTGGAGTTGGAACACCCGACTTAGCTACACCGGTGCTAGAACGTGCATTAGCTGGTGTTGCCGAAGATGCAGAACTAGTACCAGAACCATTGGAACGGTTAGCATTCCCATTATTGCTTGAATTGCGCTTTTGAGCGGCTGCTTTAGAGCCACGGCGAACAGCTTCTGCTGCTGCAGGATTTACGCTTGAAGCACCAGAACGCGCTATTGCAGTGCGTGGCGATGGTATGGGTGAACTTGAAGTCTTTGATGCAGAAGTACTGCGAGCAGGTGCGTTACCTGCAGAAGTATTTGTTTTCGCACTATTTTGTGCTGAAGAAGGCGCAGAAGATGAAGGATTCGTAGAAGGAGCTGCTTTCTTCACAGCTTGCTTCCCACTCTTGGCTGAAGTGGAAGTTGCAGACTTTGCGTCTGGCTTAGATTCCTTAGATTCTGCTTGTGATGGAGCAAAGGCGTTTGTAAGCTTGCGAACCACAGGTGCCTCCACAGTGGAGGATGCGGACTTCACAAACTCGCCCATGTCTTTGAGTTTTTCGAGGACTGTCTTGCTGTCCACGCCAAACTGCTTAGCCAATTCGTACACGCGTGCTTTAGGCACTAATTTCTCCTATCTTCACCGCGCGCACTTTGCCACGCGGTATTAGTTGATGAGGGCGAACATATCCTGTCTCATCGTGCGACCATGATCGTGTTACCTCGTTTTCAGTATGACAGCTACCCGTGGAGCTGTAATCCTGAATCAGCTTACTCTAAACTATGGATGAAAAGAGTAAGCTGAATTACCTATTAATTACTCGTTATCTGTTGGATTTTCAGCCTTTTGAGCTTGCGCAGCTTCGTGCTGCTCGGCAGACTCGATACCAATCTTCCAACCGGTAAGTTTTGCAGCTAAACGAGCGTTCTGACCTTCTTTGCCGATGGCCAAAGAAAGCTGATCATCATGGATGAGAGCAACGGCTGTTTGATTCTTCTCGCTCACTACAGAAACTGACACTGCATGAGCAGGAGAAAGTGCCGCTGCTACAAACTCTGCTGGGTCTGCAGACCAGTCGACAATGTCAATTTTTTCATCGCCCAAATTTTCCATCACAGCGCGCACACGGCTGCCGCTTGGTCCAATAAGAGCACCCTTTGAATTAACGCCTTGCGCATTAGCGCGCACTGCAATCTTTGTGCGAGCTCCTGCCTCACGGGCAATAGACATAATAGATACAGCACCAGAAACAAGCTCAGGGACTTCACGCTCAAACAACCGGCGAACCAGTTCAGGGTGAGAGCGAGAAACTACGATTTCTGGTCCCTTAAGCCCACGAGAGACTGTCACAACGTATACACGCAGACGCTCACCATGGCGATACTTCTCCCCTGGAACTTGCTCGCGGCGAGGAAGAATTGCCTCTACATCGCCAACAGCAATGTGAATGTTGGATGAGTCCTTAAGATTCTGCTGAATTACGCCTGTAATAAGTTTGCCTTTTTGTCCTGAGAAGGCACCGAATACTTTATCATCAGCAGCCTTACGGAAAAGAAGCGTGATAACTTGGCGCGCAGTCATCGCTGCAACTCGCCCAAAATCCTTAGGAGTATCATCATATTCCTCACCTAAGGTTGGACGTGGATGAGGATTATCTTCCGTCGGTTCAACGGGAACTTCATCTTGTGCCCACACAGTGAATGAGCCAGCTCGCTGATCTAGTTCAACGCGAGCATGCTTTGCTGCGTGCGAAGTCTTTAAATACGCTAGGCGGAGGGCTTCTGCCAAAGCCTCATCGAGAGTTTCGTCTTCAATGCCTTGATCGTGTGCAAGGCGGTGCATTCCAGCTAAATCTAGCTTCATAATTGTAGACCTCCCAGTTTGAAGTTATAACGAACGATTTGCCCGTTGGTCTGCATGAAGGTCTAGTCTAGCTACTATCTGCGACACTTCAAGCTCATTACCCTGAGTCGAGTCTATAGTTCAGCTCTAAGTTAAGTCCGCTTCGAGTAAGCCATTGTGAGGAGACATTCATTGTGTATATGAAGCCCAATTCCTCCCCAATCTTCTCTAAAGCTATAAGTACTTTTTTATCTACAAGCCTCATGGTCAGCACTCTTGCATACACAGCTGGAAGTATCGGTGCTCTCGGCATAGCAGCAGCAACTTCCACAAATGCTTATGCAGCAAATTCTGCCACAACCTCTCGTAGCTCCTGCTCTCAGTCATATTCTTATGCTGAACAAAACCAGATTTTAAGCACTTCTGCCCCAACCCAGACTATGCGCTTTATCTACGCACAGAATGCCTCCCACGCTTGGTCTCAGGTTGCAGCTGCATGCTCTTCCTCATTCGCAAAAGGAACGATTCAAAGTGCGACGACCGCTTATTACGCAAAATCTTTATCATCGCATGCGAATGGTATTGAAGTTTCTTACGCTATCTCTACCCCAACCGTTGGCAGTCTTTCCGCAGTAGATTCTTCTTCCACACAGAGTAGCTCGGTTTTGTCGCTCACCGCGAAGCAAGCACAAAGTGTCGCTCTTGCTTTCGATAGAGCTGGCTTTGCGCTGGAGGTCCTTTCTGCACGTGCATCCGATTCTGACGAGGATGCTATCGAATCTTTGAGTAACTCTTTACAAGCCGATGGGGAACAATTTGCGCTGCTTTCTGAGAAGATAGCTAAAGTAACTGGCACAAAGTATTCTGATACTCGGCTCAGAGCGTACAGCACTACGCTCCTAACATCTGGAGCATTAGCGACCGCCACCGACTCTTACACTGGAATATCTGCCTCAATTGAATCAGTAATACTTGTTGAAGCTGCACTTGAATCATTAAATGGAATCTCGTCTCAAAAGACCTCGGAGACAACTTCATCATCAAACTCAAACACAAAAACTAACACAAAAGCTAACTCTAAAACACGAACTGCCATCCTCAAGCAGCGCAGGATTACCTCGCGGTACATCAGCTATTATTTATATTCCGGATTTGAGCATGGGTTCCCAGCTAAGGTCTCCTTATTCATGCAGTAAATCGATGTGCTGTTTACATCTATGATTTTTTAAGCCCGGAAAAGTATAGGTTCAAATTTACAAAAGTTCTGGATATATATAATTCTGGGCATACAGAAAAAGTCCCTTGAGCAAACCCCAAGGGACTTTCTAAGTTCTATCAGTCGTTAGACTTCAAGATTAGAGTACAAACATAAGTTAAATTACTCAATAATCTTGGTTACACGACCGGAACCAACGGTACGACCGCCTTCACGTACTGCGAAGGTAAGGCCTTCCTCCATTGCGATTGGCTGAATAAGCTCAACTGTGAAGGTTGCGTGGTCACCAGGCTGAACCATCTCAACACCTTCAGGCAAGGAGATAACGCCGGTTACGTCGGTTGTACGCAAGTAGAACTGTGGGCGATAGTTTGAGAAGAATGGTGAGTGGCGGCCACCCTCATCCTTTGTCAAAACGTAAACTTCGCCTTCGAACTTGGTGTGAGGAGTTACGGAACCAGGGATTGCAAGAACCTGACCGCGCTCTACGTCTTCACGACCGATACCGCGGAGAAGAAGACCAGTGTTGTCGCCTGCTTCTGCCTCATCCATAGTCTTGTGGAAGGTCTCGATGGAGGTTACGGTGGTCTTCTGTGTTGGGCGAATACCAACAATCTCGACCTCAGTGTTGACGGCGAGCTTACCGCGCTCAACACGACCGGTAACTACGGTTCCACGACCAGAGATGGTGAATACATCCTCAATAGGCATGAGGAATGGCTTGTCGAGATCGTGAACTGGAGTTGGGATGTAATCGTCAACTGCGTTCATGAGTTCGATAACAGTCTGCTTCCACTTTTCGTGATCTGGAGCATCGTCATGAAGTGCGCCGTATGCGGAAGTGCGGATAACTGGGCAATCGCGATCGAAGCCGTTCTCTTCGAGGAGATCGCGAACTTCTTCTTCAACGAGCTCAACGAGTTCCTCGTCTTCAACCATATCGCACTTGTTAAGAGCAACGAGCATCTTCGGCACGCCAACCTGCTTTGCAAGAAGTACGTGTTCACGAGTCTGAGCCATAGGACCATCGGTTGCTGCAACCACGAGGATTGCACCATCCATCTGTGCAGCACCAGTAATCATGTTCTTAACATAATCAGCGTGGCCTGGAGCGTCTACGTGAGCGTAGTGGCGCTTTGCGGTCTCATACTCAATGTGAGCAATATTGATGGTAATGCCGCGTTCCTTCTCTTCTGGTGCAGCATCAATCTGGTCGAAGTCATATTCCTTGTTGAAATCAGGATACTCTTCGAACAGAGTCTTAGAAATAGCGGCGGTGAGGGTGGTCTTGCCGTGATCAACGTGACCAATGGTACCGATGTTTACGTGCGGCTTAGTGCGCTCGAACTTGGCCTTTGCCATGTGTTGTCCTCCTGGACGTCTCGTAGTTCATCTCACTTTTGTAAAAAAGCAAGATACTCGCTACATATTACTTGTTATTGGGGTTATTCGCCACTTTGTGCCCTGTCCCCAGTGAACACCGTTGATTTTACTGTGTAACTAAGACAGGTCAAAGCTTTTTTGGTGTTGTGCAGGAGCCTCAAAACTTGCGAGTCGAAGGCTCCCACACAACATGTAAGACTGGATTACTCTCCGCGCTGGGCTTTGATAATCTCGTCTGCAACAGACTTAGGAACCTCTGCATATGAATCCATCTGCATGGAGTACATTGCACGGCCCTGTGTACGGGAACGTAAATCACCAATGTATCCGAACATTTCAGACAATGGAACCTTTGCGTTGATGACCTTAACACCGGTTGCATCATTCATAGACTGAATTGCGCCACGGCGGGAATTGATGTCGCCCATAACGTCACCCATGTACTCTTCAGGAGTACGAACCTCAACAGCCATAATTGGCTCAAGGATAACTGGGTTAGCCTTAGGTGCAGCTTCCTTGAATGCCATAGAACCAGCAATCTTGAAGGCCATTTCTGAGGAGTCAACGTCGTGAACCTGACCATCAGTAACGGTAGCCTTAACGCCAACTACTGGGAATCCTGCAACAACACCAGACTCCATAGCTTCCTGAACACCAGCATCGATAGAAGGAATAAATTCCTTGGTGATGTGACCGCCGGTAACCTCGTTCTCGAACTGGTAAACTTCGCCAGAAGCTGGGTCGAGAGGTTCGAAGTTCATGAGTACCTTTGCAAACTGACCAGAACCACCGGTCTGCTTCTTGTGCGTGTACTCTTGGTTCATCACAGTCTTGCGGATGGTCTCGCGATATGCAACCTGTGGGTTACCAACGTTGCACTCAACATGGAATTCACGGCGCATACGGTCAACGATGATGTCAAGCTGAAGCTCGCCCATACCTGCGATAAGAGTCTGACCAGATTCTTCATCTGTGGTGACCTGGAAGGTTGGGTCTTCATCGGAAAGACGAGACAATGCAATACCCATCTTTTCCTGATCAGCCTTAGTCTTTGGCTCTACAGCAACCTGAATAACAGGATCTGGGAAGCTCATGGATTCGAGAACAACTGGGTTCTTTTCATCGCACAAAGTATCGCCGGTAGTAACATTCTTCAAACCGATGAATGCATAGATGTTACCTGCTGATGCTTCTTCTACAGGATTTTCCTTATCAGCATGCATCTGGAAGAGTTTACCAACACGCTCCTTGCGCCCCTTTGTAGAGTTTAAGACTGAGTCTCCTGGGTGAACTTCACCGGAGTAAACGCGAACGTAAACAAGCTTTCCATAGAATGGGTGTGCTGCAATCTTGAACGCAAGTGCGGAGAATGGTTCATCCTTGCTTGGATGACGATCAATTTCGACAGATTCGTCGTTTGGATCGTAACCTACGATTGCTGGGATGTCTGTTGGGCTTGGAAGGAAGTCAACAACAGCATCAAGCATAGGCTGAACGCCCTTATCTTTGAATGCAGAACCGCAGTAAACAGGGTATGCCTCAGAATTAATAGTGAGTTTACGAACTGCCTTACGAATTTCTTCTTCGGAGATCTCCTCGCCTTCGAAGAACTTGTTCATAAGTTCGTCGTCAGCTTCTGCAACGGTTTCGAGGAGCTGCTGACGATATTCTTCAGCACGTTCCTTGAGATCTGCAGGAATCTCAGTAGTTTCGTAGGTTGAGCCCTTGTCGCTGTCATCATTCCATACGTAAGCAACCATGCGAATAAGATCAACTACGCCAATGAAGTCATTTTCAGCACCGATTGGGATCTGCATAACGATTGGCTTAGCCTTGAGCTTTTCCTTGATGGTATCTACTGAGTAGTAGAAATCTGCACCGAGCTTATCCATCTTATTGATGAAGCAGATGCGAGGAACGTTGTACTTATCTGCCTGGCGCCATACGGTCTCAGACTGTGGCTCAACGCCTTCCTTACCATCGAAGACTGCTACTGCACCGTCGAGAACGCGAAGAGAGCGCTCTACTTCTGCAGTAAAGTCCACGTGGCCTGGTGTATCGATGATGTTTACCTGGAAACGATCCTTGGTGTCATGAGACTGACGCTGCCAGAAGCAAGTGGTTGCAGCAGAAGTAATGGTGATACCACGTTCCTTCTCCTGATCCATCCAGTCCATTGTGGAAGCACCATCATGAGTTTCACCGATCTTGTAGTTAACACCGGTGTAGAAGAGGATTCGTTCAGTAGTTGTTGTTTTACCAGCATCGATGTGAGCCATGATGCCGATATTACGAACATGACTGAGGTCCTTGATAGCCTCTTGTGCCATTTTTTACCTAACTTCCGTTCTAACGAACTGTCTGAGGGATTACCAGCGATAGTGAGCGAAGGCCTTGTTAGCCTCTGCCATCTTGTGGGTGTCCTCGCGACGCTTCACGGAAGCACCGAGGCCATTGGATGCATCGAGAATCTCGTTAGCAAGACGCTCTGCCATTGTCTTCTCACGACGTGCGCGAGAATAATCGGTGAGCCAGCGCAAAGAAAGTGTGTTTGCGCGTGCAGGCTTAACCTCAACAGGAACCTGATAGGTTGCACCACCGACACGGCGAGAACGAACCTCAAGAGAAGGACGAATGTTGTCAAGAGCACGCTTAAGCACTGCTACTGGCTCTTGTTCAGTCTTTTCCTTGACCATATCAAGCGCAGAGTAAACGATGTCTTCTGCAATTGACTTCTTGCCGTCGAGAAGAATTTTGTTGATGAGCTGAGCTACAACTGTCGAACCGTAAATTGGATCTGGCAGGAGCTGATGCTTTTTTGCTGGTCCTTTACGTGACATATTACTTAGCCTTCTTTGCGCCGTAGAGGGAACGTCCCTGCTTGCGGTCCTTTACGCCCTGGGTATCGAGTGCACCACGCACGATGTGGTAACGAACACCAGGAAGATCCTTAACACGACCACCACGAACGAGCACGATGGAGTGCTCCTGAAGATTGTGGCCTTCGCCAGGAATATATGCGGTCACTTCAATACCGGAGCTCAAACGAACACGTGCTACCTTACGCAGTGCAGAGTTTGGCTTCTTTGGAGTAGTGGTATAAACACGGGTGCACACACCGCGGCGCAGTGGGCTTCCCTTAAGAGCCAAAGTCTTTGACTTCTTTGGCTTCGGCTTACGTCCTTTACGGACCAGCTGTTCAATTGTAGGCAACTGATTCTCCGATTCTTGGTTTTCTTACTGTGTGACCGCCACACTGCGACACAGTTTCCCAAGGCGAGAAACAGCCACAGTCCACCGGCCCGATGGCCCTAGTTCTCGTCCGCTCATTACTGTTTGGAGTCATCGAATCTATAGGAATGTCCCAATGCAACACGCCTTAACATAGACATGCCAATGGCACACACAGGTTATGAGTATAAGACAGGTGCTCGACTAAAGACTACGAAGCGTTGCTCTGTTAGGTTTCTTCTGCTCCAGTTCTATCTTTTGCAAATCATTCATCCGTTACTGCGTCAAGCACAGGAACGCGCAGAGCGGCAGAAGCAGGCATAATCGATGCGAGAAGACCTACAATTACCGCCAGAATAAGGAACATTCCCAATTGATTCCAAGGAATGGAGAGCACGGTAACTCCCCTAGATTCAAAGACCTTCTGAATGACCGCGGCAGCACTTACTCCCACGCCAATGCCAAGAACAGTGCCGAGGATAGAAATCATTACTGCTTCAATCGCTATCATCCCGCGAACCTGCCCTCTGCTCGTTCCAATAGCGCGAAGTAACCCAATCTCGCGGGTGCGCTCTGAAACAGAGAGCATCATAGTATTCACAATGCCAAAGATTGAGATGAGCAGCGAAAGTACAAGAAGCGCATAGAGAATATAAACAATCGTGTTGATCATGGCTGAGATAGAAGAAACATATTCATCCTTATTCAGCACACTCACTACGTAGTATTTCTTCACAGCCCTAGTAATACGTTTTTGCATAGTTGATAGATTTGTACCGCTTTTGGTTGTGACAAACATCTGCATTTCATACGTTTGATTCATATCGATCAGCTGCGTAATAACTGATTTCGTCATGAAAATGCCATAGGAGTAGCTCACAGAATCGGTGATTGCGCCGATTTTTACCTTAATTGATTTTTGCTTAGTATCTGTTGAAGATGTTGAGGCCGTTGAGGGTGACGACGCTGAGCTTGCCGAACCTGTTTGCGCAGACATTGCGCTGAGAACAGCTTGAGACTGCTTCATTGTGAGAGTCTGCCCCACCGTCCAATCATATTCATCCGCAATAGTCTTTCCAACGATGAGCTGACCGTTCTTCAGAGCTTCCTGTGCATTGCCCGATGTGGAATGAATGGTATAACCATCCTGCAAAATTCGGCGTGGTACTACCGCGGAGATGGCTACAGATTTATTGTTATATTTAATCCCTACTGCCAGTTTTTGTGTGGAAACAGATTTCACTCCTTGAACGTCTTTAATAGTTTTTTCAACACCATCGGGAAGAGTTGACGTTGCAGACATCACCACAAAATCAGCTTGCAAACCTGAGTCAATAATCCCAGCAACAGAATCATGAATAGACACCGTTAATGTGCCAATGCACGAAACAATTGCAACACCTACAAAGAGCGCTGCAGCAGTATTGGATGTTCGGCGCTTCGAACGAGCCAAATTGCGCGATGCAAGACGGCCTGTCACTGGAAATACAAGCGAAGGAATCCACCCCAGAATGTGCTCCATAGGAACCACAAGGGATGGAGTCACAACAATAATGCCAAGTACAACTAATGCCGTGCCAATTGCCAAAGTCCATCCGGAGCTGAGATTATTCAAGAATTCAAAAGGTGTTGGACCAACTTCTTTACTGTCCCAGAGCTTATTCGCAACCGTCAGCCACCATACTGCGGCACCAGCCACACACATGAATAATCCAAGCCATCCACGACCTCGTGTTGATTTCTGCGGACTAACGGTTTCGTTCATAGCCTGAATAGGCGGAGCATAAGCGGCTTGGCGTGCCGGCAAAAGAGCTCCTGCTATAGAAACAGCAACGCCAACCAGAAGCCCAACGAGTATGGAACTGACGCTAGGAACAGTAGAACCGGTTAATGCTGCACCTGTTGCAGAAAGTCCCAGAGCAATTAGAGCAATTAATCCCCAGCCGAGGAAAATCCCGATTATAGATCCCACAATGCCCAACACAATAGACTGAATAATCACCGTGGAGAACACTTGCATCGGGCTTGCACCAATAGAACGCAGTAGTGCATATCCACGCATTGACTCGCGTACAATCATAGAGAATGTGTTTGCAATAATAAAAGACCCAACGAAGAGTGCAATCACAGCAAAGATAAGAATCAATGGCTGAATAAAGCCCATCATGGTGCGAATAGTTTTTGTTTGTTCAGCACGAATCTTAGTGCCAGTCACAGCATGAGCTTTAGTATTCCCTGTACTGTTTTTGCTGGAATCAAGCATGTTATTAATACGCTTTGCAAGTGTGACTTGCTGAGTGTGCGTTAAGGCTTTCCCGTGATTTGCTGTGCCATAGACGGTTATTGAACTTACGAGGGAGGAGTCTGCACCGGAAAGTGCATTAATTTTGTCAACATATTCAGGATCTAATCCCATGTACATGGATCCTGACGAGACTGAACTCATGGTAAAGATGCCAACAACCTTAACCTTTTGAATACCAGTTGCGAGCACAACTTTAGTAGTGTTTCCGAGCTTTAGCCCAGCAGTCTTTGCCGTTGTATTGAGTAGAACAATCTCATCAGAGCCATGCGGGTAATGTCCCTTAACCATTTTGACGGTTCGCCAGGTCTGCCCTTTTGCCATCGAAACAGCCGTAATGGATGAAGTAGCTGAAGAAACTGCAGCGCCATCTTTACCAACAAGAACAGCAGTACTCAGCGTGCTCATGGAAAATGCTGTATCTACGCCTTTTACATCTTTGATTTCACTGATGAGATTTGCGCTAATAGAGTTATATGAAGCAACGCTCGAAGCTAATGAGCTGGCACTCGAACTTGAGGAACTTGAGGACTTGGAAGAACCAGACAAATTCTGCTTATGAGCTCCACGCACGTACACATCACCATCAGAACTTGTTGCATATGCTTGAGTCATTTGGTCGGAAAGCATGTCGCTGAAGCAGAAAGAGCCGATAATGAAAGCAACGCCTAAAGCAATCGCAATAATCGACATAATAAAACGTGAAAAATGAGATTTCGCGTCTCGTAAACCAATTCGGAACATCTTATTCGCCTACCTTGCGTATGTACGTGTAATCGACCTATTCGGTGGCGAAAACGTTAAGAATCTCTTCATATGTTGGTTCTTGCAAATCGCTAGTAATGCGACCATCTGCGAGCACAAGAACACGGTTTGCATAAGACGCGGCACGAGGATCGTGTGTGACCATAATGATAGTCTGACCGTTTTGTTCAACAGAGTTACGGAGGAATTCCAATACTTCTTGAGATGTCTTCGAATCTAGATTTCCTGTTGGCTCGTCTGCAAAAATCACAGATGGGCGTGACATTAATGCACGAGCACATGCCACACGCTGCTGCTGACCGCCCGAAAGCTGGCTTGGACGATGATTTAAGCGATCTTTTAATCCCACTACTTCGACAACAGTGTTGAACCAATCTCTATCAATCTTTTTCTTACCAATCTGCAAAGGAAGAAGAATATTTTCTTCAGCCGTCAATGTAGGAACAAGGTTAAAACTTTGGAAAATAAAGCCTATTTGATCTCTACGCAAATTCGTAAGCTGCTTTTGATTCATTGAAGAGACTTCGAGATCCTCTACGATTACCTTACCGAATGTTGGACTATCAAGCCCTGCCATGCAATGCATCAAGGTAGATTTGCCTGAACCAGATGGACCCATAATCGCGGTAAGCTGGCCAGCATTAAAATCAACGTTGATATGGTCAAGCGCCGTAACCTCGGCATCCTTGGACCCATAAATCTTAACAAGATCAATTGCGCGTGCGATAACAGGATATTGCGCTTCAGAAGAGGATGGAGTGGAAGAATCAGAAGGATCGAGAGAATTGGAAGAAACGGAAGAATTTTGGGGTTGATTTTGGTTTTGCTGACTAGGAGCCGATTCTTGAACAGGTTCAACGGAATTATCAGAGATATCAGAATTGTCGGGATTATGAATACTTTCTGTGGTATCTGCGATATTTTCTGCAGTAGCCGCGGTGACACTATCTGCGGTCTTAGCATCTGTGGGGTCAGTGTTCCAGCTTAAATCTGGTACAACGAAGGTGCGCGCTGGTTCTGAGAGATCAGGAATTTCAATCTCAGGCTGATTATCTTGATTCATAGTCATTTTTACCTCATTCATAAGGCAGAAAATCTATAACAGTCTGCGCTCACTCTCCTGCGTTCAATTATATGGTTCAAGCAGCTATAAGTGAAAATGAAAGTGAGAATGGGTAGAGATTATGCAGCCAGTGAAGACTTAACGCTGAAAACAAGATTAAAAGACAGGTTAAAAAGAAAAGTTTAAAGCAAGATTAAAACAGGATTGAGAAAGTGCTTCTCAAACACTCCGAGGTGAGTGAACGCTTCGTTCAAAGAGCTGAACTTCATGAACGCAAGTGAGCAGTATATACACTACGTTGCAGATAAACGTAACTTTATTCCATGTAAAAGCCTTAACTATAAAGACACCACAAAATATTTATGACTCTTACACCCCAACATTGTAACAATAAAAAAGAAAAATCAGGCTTAGCTAAAATGTTGCAAGAGCCTTATATAAAGAAATCGACTGCTTCTACTCATCTAGAAAAAGATATATCCAAATATCATTCTCCAACACATAGTAATAAGTCGCATATTGGACTCTTCCATCCCATTTAATCTTGCGGACAACCACTGCCGCAATCCGCTTTCTCCCATATTTCTCACGCGTGGAAGACAGAATCCGCCGTATCACAATTTGACATGTTATTCTCACATTGTGCAGCAAGAATAGAGTTTGAAATATTATTTTGCGTGGCTTTTTCCGAATATGATGCCTCAATGGCCTTATCTATTCCGAGAGATAATATAGTACTTGGCTGCTATTGTCTGCTCAAGGCTAGATAACTGCTTTTGAGTATATATTCGTGAAGAAGATGTAGACCAACGAAATGCTGGATGTAATAACCATAAAATACTTACTATTAAAATAAAGGTAGGAACGAACCACAAAGATTCATACCGCCTATTTTTTTATCTTTCAATGCTATTACTTCTCCCTACACATAGAATGATTATGCAAAATTCAATCTAGATTCGATGAGGAGTCATAATAATTATTATAAGTAAAATTTTTATTTCTATGCTTGCGTCTGCCAGTTTATTACTACCTCCTGTCACAGTTACATTGTCATAATCTACTGAGCCTCCTAATGCGACTTCTTCTATTACTGATTCTCAGACTATTCAGTCTGATGTTGAGGAAGCTCTCGATGAATATAATGATGCTCTTGAAAAAGCTAATTCTGGTGAAATTAGCACAGATAATGCCCCAGTCCCCAATTGATGAAGATGGTGTCGCTTTTAACAAAAATGTGCTTGATAACTCTGGCTTAACTGCTAGCAATGTTTCAGTCGATTCGAAAGTTATTAAGATTAATCAGTCTTCTAATAAAAAACTTGCTACTACTGTTGTCGAGGTAACTACTGAGGCAACACTTAAGGCGGACAAAGATACTTACCTTTCTATCGTTGGAAAGCAAGTTAATGAGCTTCACAGTTCTGCGATTGATTATCATGAGATTAATCTTGCCCGTGAAAATCCTTCTCAAGATTTCACGATTACGGGCGATCAACAATTACTACCTGATGATGCTTCACAATGCGAACAGACAAGCTAGAAGAAAAATATTTATAGCAATTTAGCGCCTTCAGTTCAAAATGTAAGATATCTTATTCCAACGAAACACAACCAACTAGCTACGATGACTAGCGCTACATCCATCGGGTTCGATTACTTAAAGATGATACAGTATGCAGAATTATGGACTAATAACGACCATGAAAACTCAATGAATCCCGATTTTCCTAACTACCATGAGATCTTCGAACATGAAGTAGATCTACCTATTGGTGAACCAGGCAGTAATTGCACAAATTTTGCATCACAGTCACTCTATGCAGGAGGACTACCTCTTAACGCTGGAAAAGATAATAATGAAAAACGAGATGACCCAAATGCATGGACATGGAATGTTAAAGGTATATCTGGTGCCACATATACATGGTCAGGAGCCGACAACAATTTCTATTATATGCGTGATCATTCAGGAATATTCCAAGTCGAAAGTAATCCACGTCGTGCATGGGAAGGAAGCCTAATCTATGGTAATTAGAATATGGACGATAACTTTAATCACGTAATGATAGTTGTTGGCTATATGGTAAAGAATGGTATAGGAACCCCCATCATTTGTCAGAAAAGCACTAACAGACATGACTATCCATTTAGTCTAAGTGATAGTAATGCCGTTTCACTGTACAAGGAAGTGAAGTGGACAGTATTGCAGATGCAATTCTAAGTTAAAAGCACATATCATTCTCGTTCTCGGCACAAAAACCCGAGCGGGGCTTAACTATCTCAAAACGATATGCAAAAGGTCTTGGAATCATAAACACTCCAAGACCCTCATTACGGGGTGGCTAACGCGGCTCGAACGCGCGACCTCCTGAACCACAATCAGGTGCTCTACCGACTGAGCTATAGCCACCATTGCTGCACCGGCATAACTGCCATGCAACGAATGACTACTCTACACTATGCCAGAGATAAGGCACGCCGACTAGAAAAAATTAGCCGGCGCACTTCTTCGCTACTACCACTCCAAATGAACGAGTTCACCAGTTTCAGCAGCCTGCTTCACAGCAGTCAAAGTACGCAGTGTACGCACGTTATCTGCTGGGGTAACAATTGGTTCCACCTCACGGCGTACTACCTTGATAAAGTGCTTAAGCTGCATCTTATGCGGAAGAGCAGGGTCTACTGCTGGAATTTCCATTTGCAATGGCTTATGCCATGAGGATTCTCCATCATAACTAAAGGTGTGAAGCTTAGGCAGTGAAAGAGCTCCCTTAGTGCCGCCAATAAAGTAGGCGTCAGCATCAAATGGACGATATTGAGCGTCTTCACGGGCGGTCGCTTCCCAATTCCATGGAGATGCAGTTGCATCAGAAATAGTGAAGGAAGCTAAAATACCGGAAGCAAAACGAACATTCACCACGGCAGAATCTTCAGTTTCAAAGCCGCGTGCAGCACTCGACTGCATGCCTTGAATATCTACGGCATCGCCGATCAAGTAGCGCATTAAATCGATGTCATGCACAAGGTTTACAAGAATTGGACCAGCACCCTTCTTACGGCGCCATTCAACGTCGAAGTAGCTGTCATTCTTATAAATCATGTAGTGGAAAGAAGCAACAGTAAGTTGACCTAGCTTACCAGATTCAATAATCTTCTTAGCCTCGTTCACAAATGGATTATGGCGACGATGCTGACCAACGAGCACAGGAATTCCAGCCTCATCAGCCTCCTTAGCGAAGGCAATAGCGTCATCAAGATCGTCAGAAATCGGCTTCTCAACAAGCGGCACAATTCCACGTTTAATAGCCTCACGAGCAATAGAAAGATGCAAACCATTAGGAGTCACAATAATGACGCCATCAGGCTTAACTTCATCCATCATCTGAGCACTGTCAGTACAGAAAGGTACGCCAGCTTCATCAGCAACAATCTTCGCAGATTCAAGCGCGTCTGAAATTGCTACGAGTTCGCTGAGTTCTTCTTCCTGAACAAAACGGATATGATTACGACCCATTGCACCCGCACCGATAACAGCAAGACGCACTGGTTTAGAAGAGTTTTGTGAGGACATTTACTTTGCTGCCTTCTCGCTACCGGACTTGCTGCCAGACTTGCTGCCAGACTTGTTATCGGAAACCATCATCCATACGGTCAAAATCACTGCAATAAGAGCTATCACGATTGCACCGTAGAAAGACTGCGTGTAGGCAGACTGTCCAGCATCATCATGCTTCAAAACAGCTGAAATTGGCTGAGAAATCCACGTAGAAGCAGCATAACCGAGGAACATAATTCCATAGTTCACACCAATGCTAGAAGTTCCAAATGTAGAGCCAGTCAGCGGTGGATAAATCACAAGCAATGCTCCAAAACTGAAGCCGAGCAAGGCCAAAGAAATGAAGAAGAGCACTTGGTTGAAGGAGAAACTCATCAATACGAGCGCGATGATAGTAATAACAAGCATCAGAATGAGCGCCTTGTAGCTTCCAATACGGTCTAACACGGCGCCAAACGAAAGACGGCCAACAAAGTTAGCAATAGTATTCACAGTGACAGCAACGCCACCTATTGCAACGGCTGCAGCAGAGGCAGCGTCAGTGAAGAGCTGGGTTGCAGCAATAGATGCTACGGAACCTACAAGTAAAGTACCTGCGGTAGCAGCGCACGCAAAAGTGATAATAAGAACCCAAAAACGGCTTGTTTTCACCATTTCTGCTGGACCAAGATCTCCCAAAGTCCCTGCATGAGTAGAAGTGCCCGTTGGAGCTGAATATCCTTCAGGAACCCAGCCAGCTTCTGGAGCCTTCATCAGCACTGCCCCAATAGCAATCATGATAAAGAACACTACGCCAAGCACCTTTAGCCCAGCGAAAATACCAAACTGAGGAATGAGGAAGGAAGCCAGAATTGGAGAAAGAATAGCTGATCCAAGTGTGGAAGCTGCAAGAGTAATACCTGATGCCATGCCCTTCTTATCTACGAACCACTTCTGACCAGTGGTAAGCGCTGGATTGTATCCCAAACCGTTGCCGATACCCGCAATCAGGGAGAAATACAAATAGAACTGCCAAGGAGCAGTCACTGTACCAGAAAGGAACCAACCCAAACCGTACATCACTGCTGCGGCGAGAATAACGTTACGTGGGCCAATCTTATCTGAGATGCGTCCAGCGAAAATGCCAGTAACGGCCATAACTGTTTGGAACACTGGGAAAGCCCACGCAATAGAGGTTTCCCAATCAGGGTACACAGCAAGCAGATTCTTGCGTACCACAGAATACAATGCGATAGATGAAATAAAGAACATTACTAAGCACGCAGCCGCAAGAACGGCTTCACGCCTTGTTGTTGTTTGTGTTTGATCTTGAGACATTTAAGTCTTATCTACTTTCTTCTACTTTCTTCGAATTATTTTGAATTATTTTGAATTTATCGGCCTGTTTTATTGATCAGTTGGACGGTCTACGCCAGATTCTTCACTCCACAATGCTGAGCCATGAGCCTTCAAATAGTTCTCTGCATAAGCGCGGCGACCACCTGGCTTAGGAGTCAAATCCGCCATCATGGTAGAGAATCCGCCATCAACCTTGATTGCAGAGGCTGTTGTAAAGTCAGAACGAGGAGATGCAAGGAACATCACCGCATTTGCAATATCTGTTACTTCGCCAATCCTACGAGTTGCAATAAGGCGAGAACGGCCTTTCTCTACTTCAGGATCCTTGTAGAAATCGACAGACATTGGAGTCTTCACAAAGCAAGGCTCAACGCAGTTAGAACGTATGCCATATGGTCCCCACTCATCTGCAAGCATCTGAGAGAGTAGATTGACGCCAGCCTTTGTAGAAGAATATGCGCCAGAGAATGTTTCTGGAGCATGAGATGCCGCCGTTGAAATATGGACAAGACGACCACCGCCCTGCTTAATCATCTCGCGACCAAAGCGCTGGGAAGTAATGAAGTAACCAGTCAAATTAGTCTTTAGTGTTGCTTCCCAATCGCTCAAAGGCAAATCTTCCATAGGAGCAAAACGCAGAATTCCAGCAGTATTGACAAGCACATCAACCTTGCCAAAGTCAGCGATAACCTGATCAACTACACACTGTACTTCGTTTTCATCGGTAGCATCCATTTTGTAGCCGCGAGCGGTTACGCCATATTCCTTAGTGATCTCTTCTGCTGCTGCTTTTGTCTTGTCTTCATCCAAATCAAGTAATACAACTTGTGCACCATTGCGAGCAAATTCGCGGCAAATTTCTGCGCCCATGCCACCCAAGGCACCCCGTTATACTGCGCAGACATCGCCTTCGATTTCTAACCAGTTCATTTTATCCTTCTCTGTGATGTCTTGATATTTCCTTGTTCCCATCACAACGTTTGAGTATAAGGCACCTATAGAGTGATATGGTTCACAGTTTCATAAAATGATTTCACAAACTATCACTAACTCGAAGACACATCTAGAGAAAGGAAAAGAAGAGAGAAAAGAGTACGGTCTCAATGGCATGATGGACGTATGAACGACGCAGTAAATCGACTATTTGGCACTCCTCTAAGCACAGCACATCCCGCCACACGAGTACTTATGCTCGGTTCTGGTGAACTTGGCAAAGAAATCACGATTGAGCTTATGCGATTAGGTGCATGGGTATGCGCTACAGACTCCTATGAAGGCGCACCTGCAATGCAAGTTGCCCACGAATACCGCGTTTTTGATATGTCCGATGCTGCACAACTCACTGAGATTTTGGCAGAAGTAAGGCCAGACATTATCGTGCCAGAGGTTGAAGCAATCGCCACCCAAGTTTTAACGGATGCAGCACAAGCTGGCGCACAAGTTGTTCCTAGCGCTTCAATCGCTCAAATCTGCATGAATCGCGAATCGTTACGCGTTCTAGCTCACGAGACTTTGGGACTTCCTACTACTCCATATCGTTTTGCACAATCTCTTGAGGAATTGCAAAATAGCGCTGAAACTGTGGGATTCCCCTGCGTTGTTAAGCCGATTATGAGCTCTTCCGGGCACGGTCAGTCTATTGTTCATTCAGCAGATGAGATTGAGCAGGCGTGGCACGTGGCTCAGGAAGGCCGCCGTGCTGCACATGAAGGGGAAGTTTCTCGCGTAATTGTTGAAGCGCTCGCATCTCTTGATTATGAGCTAACTATGCTCACTGTCTCTTCAAGCACCGGTGTTGCTACATGCGCGCCTGTAGGACATGTGCAAGTTGATGGCGATTACCGTGAATCATGGCAAAGCGCCAATGTGCCGCATAAGGTTCTTGAAGAAGGCACCCGAATTGCACGAACTATAGTTCAAGGACTCACCGATTTGGCTCAAACCACCAATGAAAAAGGATGGGGCGTTTACGGAGTAGAGCTTTTTGTGCTCACCGACGGTTCAGTGCTTTTCAATGAGGTATCTCCACGCCCGCATGATACCGGCATGGTTACTATGATGTCTCAAAGATTAAGCGAATTTGCCTTACACGCTAGGGCAATTCTTGGTTTGGGGATTGACGAGCGCTCTGTACAGCTCAATCAGTCTCAAACTGTAAGCGCAAGCCGCGCAATCGTTGTATCTGGCGAAGGTGAAGTAGTTTTCTCTAACGTTAATAATGCTTTACAGGCAGCTTTGAATTCTGAAGGTGCTTTTGACTCTGAAATCCGAATCTTCTCAAAACCGGAAGTTCACGGACACCGAAGAATGGGCGTGGCACTGGCACGCGCCATTGATGAAAAGCACGCAAGAGCAGCTACAAAAGCTCTTGTTGACACGCTGACTATTGAAGTCTTTTAGCAAGCATTGGGTTGAAATTGGCAGGCACTCGATTGAGTGTTTTTGTAGTCTCCTTTTGCTAACGTAAATCAAGGTTGAAGCATTTCTTCCGCTCCTTAAACGCGCTATGGAAAGACGAACAATGGAGAAGTTGGCAAAGCTTTACGAGGGTAAAGCAAAGAAGCTGTACACAACCGAAAATCCGGAGATTCTCTGGGTCGAATATATGAATCAGGCCACCGCCGGTAACGGTGCTAAAAAGGCACAGATTGAGGGTAAAGGTCGTCTTAACAACCTTATTACTACCGTCATTTTTGAAGAGCTTGCATATCGCGGTATTTCAAGCCACTTTGTAAAGCAGATCAGCGAAACTGAGCAGCTTGTTCGTCATATGACGATGTTCCCTCTCGAAATCATCATGCGCAACATTGCAGCTGGTAGCTTTGCAAAACGTTACGGCGTTGAAGAAGGCAAAGTTCTGAATCGTCCGGTCGTAGAATTCTGCTTAAAGGATGATGCTCTGGGTGATCCATTCATCAATAATGATGACGCAATTGCACTTGAAATTGCCGACCGTGATCAGCTCGAAATCATTGCTTCTAAGGCTCGCGAGATTAACCAAGCGCTCACAGCAATGTTTGCAGATATTGATATTATTCTGGTTGATTTTAAGGTTGAGATGGGCGTAACTTCAGACGGTTCAATTCTTCTCGCTGATGAAATCACTCCAGATACATGCCGCTTGTGGAATAAAAAAGCTTTTGACGAGGGACGCATTGAGCATCTTGACAAAGATATTTTCCGCCGTGATTTGGGCGATATCATTCCAGCATATGAAGAAATTTACAATAGACTTGTCGAATTGCATGCAAGCCATGCAATAGCAGATTAATAAAGTGGGCGCGACCTTGAAATATGGGTCACGCCCTTTTACATTCTTGCAACTCTCTTCCCTTTCCCTCACATACTCTCCCCTTTAAACTCCTTTAAACTCGTAACATTCAAAAAGCTTGTACAAGGAACTCACAGAAGAAAAGGACACATTGTGGTTTTCCGTATTTACGTTGAAAAAAAGCCTGGATTTGATGTGCAAGATCAGCAGCTTGCCCATGAGCTCACCAGTATTGTGGAAATTAAGTCTCTGAAAAGCTTACGAGTTCTGAATCGTTATGACGTTGAGGGAATCAGCGAAGATCTTTTTACTCAATGCATTCCAACTGTATTTAGCGAACCACAGTCTGATATAACTTATTCCGAGCTCGCTGAGGCAACAGGGGAAACCGAAGAAGTCGCAAGCTCAGATGAGAAAATTTTTGCCGTAGAATTTCTCCCTGGCCAATTTGATCAGCGAGCAGATTCTGCGAGTGAATGTATTCAGCTCATCAGTCAAGGTGAACGCCCAACTGTTCGCGGCGCGAAGGTGTACATTCTTGAAGGCGATTTAAGCGCTTCAGATATCGCAGCAATTCGTCATTATGTGATTAATCCTGTGGAATCGCGTATTGCAAGTCTTGCAAAGTCTGAGACCTTAACCGTTAAAGTTCCTACTCCTCAGCCTGTTGAGATTATTGGCGGATTCCGCACGCTCACCTCTGAGCAACTTGATGCGTTCGTCAGTGAGCGTGGCTTAGCTATGGATTTGGCTGACATTATTTTCTGCCAGAAATACTTTGTAGAAGAGCAGCGCGACCCTACGATTACTGAAATTCGTGTCATTGACACATACTGGTCTGATCATTGCCGCCACACCACCTTCGACACTGAGCTCGATAATGTTTCTATTGACGACGCTATTGTTCAAGCTGCTTTTGATAAGTACATGGATATTCGCCATCAACTTGGTCGCGATGAAAAGCCTGTGACTCTGATGGATATGGGCACCATCGGTGCAAAATGGCTGAAAAAGCAAGGTATTTTGAAAAATCTTGACGAGTCTGAAGAGATTAATGCCTGCACCGTTAAGGTAAAGGTTGATGTGAATGGCGAAGATCAAGATTGGCTTTTCCTCTTCAAGAATGAAACACACAATCACCCAACCGAGATTGAACCATTCGGTGGAGCAGCCACATGCATAGGGGGTGCAATCCGCGACCCGCTTTCAGGCCGCAGCTATGTTTATCAGGCTATGCGCGTTACCGGTGCTGGTGATCCTCGTACACCAGTTTCTGAAACGCTCGAAGGCAAACTTCCTCAACGCAAACTTGTTACTACCGCTGCTGCAGGATACTCCAGTTACGGCAATCAGATTGGCTTAGCAACTGGTCAAGTCAATGAGCTTTATCACCCTGGATACATTGCAAAACGTATGGAAGTAGGTGCTGTTGTAGGCGCTGCTCCACAAGCAAATGTTCGCCGTGAAGTTCCAGTCCCCGGCGACAAGGTAATTCTGCTCGGTGGGCGCACAGGTCGCGACGGTATTGGCGGAGCAACCGGTTCCTCCAAATCTCATAACGTCGAATCCATTGAAAAGGACGGCGCAGAAGTACAGAAGGGTAATGCTCCCGTTGAGCGCAAGCTTCAGCGCTTGTTCCGCCGCAATGATGCATGCCGACTTATCAAACGTTGCAATGATTTCGGCGCTGGTGGTGTCTCAGTAGCAGTCGGAGAACTTGCAGATGGATTAAGCGTCAATCTCGATGTTGTTCCTAAGAAGTATGAAGGCCTTGATGGAACTGAGATCGCTATTTCTGAAAGTCAAGAGCGTATGGCGTGCGTACTTGATACTGCAGACGTTGACGAATTCCTTGAATATGCTCGTCAAGAAAATCTCGAAGCCGTTGTCGTAGCAGAGGTCACAGAAGAAGCACGCATGCGCATGGCGTGGAATGGCGATACCGTCGTGGATTTGAGCCGTGAATTCCTCTCCTCTAACGGTGCTCCGAAGCATCAGAATGCACACGTAGTTGCAGGTGATTCTTATTCGACTCCAGCAACATGGAATGAGGGCTCCTTAGAACAACGTTTGAATGCGGTAGTCAGCGACATTAATGTTTCCTCCAACAAGGGTCTTTCTGAGCGTTTTGACTCTACGATTGGGGCTTCTACAGTTTTGATGCCCTTTGGTGGCACAAAGCAGCTCACTCCAAGCATGGCGATGGTTGCAAAATTCCCTGTAGATGGCGAGACTACTACAGCATCTGCAATGGCATGGGGCTTCAATCCATACATTATGGAAAAAAATCAATATACGGGTGCTTATCTGGCTGTTGTTGAATCCATCAGCAAACTTGTGGCAGCTGGTTTTAAGCGTGAAGATGCTTATTTGAGTTTCCAAGAATATTTTGAGAAGCTTCGTGATGAGCCGGCTCGTTGGGGCAAGCCGGTTGCAGCAGTTCTGGGCGCTCTTATGGCTCAAATTGATTTAGGAGTAGGTGCTATAGGCGGCAAGGATTCCATGAGTGGTTCCTTCGAGGATCTTGATGTGCCTCCTACCCTTGTGAGCTTTGCCGTAGCATGCGGTTCTGTTGATCGCGCAACCAGCCCAGAGTTTAAGCAGGCGAACAACCACGTTCTGCGCATCACTCCCCGTTATGAGGCTGATGGCATTACTCCGCAGCCCCAAAGCCTGATCGAAGCTCTTACCCTCGTGCAGAATTTAGTTGAAGCAGGCGCTGCAAACGCTATTTCTACTCCTGGATATGGTTGTACTGCCGCTTCTCTCTTCACCATGACTGTGGGTAATCAAATTGGTTTGCACCTCAATGACGCAATTTCTATTGGTGATTTGTTTACTAATGCTTATGGCAGCTTCATCGTCGAACTTGCTGGAGATGACACAACAAATGAGACTGCTGATGATGCAATTTCCCTTATTGCTGCTGCTCAAGAATCTGGCAAGGTCGATGTGGCTGTTATTGGCCGCACAACCAATGATTACACTTTGAGCACTGCGCAGGGCGAAATCGTTGACCTCGCGCAGATCCAAGAGACTTGGGAATCTGGAATTGAATCAGTGTTCCCATACCGCAATACCAAGGAAGAAAAGGCTGCACTGCCGCGTATTGAGGCTATCTCCTACATCAATCCAGATTCTGAGCCACAGCATAGTTCGCTTCATCTTGCGAAACCACGTGTTGTGATTCCTGTTTTCCCTGGCAACAACTGCGAATATGACTCAGCTCATGTATTCGAGCGTGCCGGCGCAGACGTCACTACATTGATTATCAATAATCTCACTCCACATACTGTTGCAGAATCTACTGCTCAACTAGCTAAGGAAATTAGTCGCAGCAATATCGTGATGATTCCTGGAGGATTCTCCGGTGGTGATGAGCCTGACGGTTCTGCGAAGTTTATCACCGCATTCTTCCGTGCACCTCAAGTCACAGAAGCAGTTCGTGATTTAATTCAGAATCGCGATGGCCTAATGCTTGGTATTTGCAATGGCTTCCAGGCTCTTGTAAAGCTTGGTCTTGTGCCTTACGGTGACATTATTCCAATGACTGATGAATGCCCAACTCTGACCTTCAACACCATCGGTCGCCATCAGAGCAGACTAGTTAACACTCGCGTAGCTTCTACAAAGAGTCCTTGGCTTTCGCGCACTGAAATTGGCGATATTCATCGCATCGCAATTAGTCACGGTGAAGGACGTTTCGTTGCCAGCGACGAGGTACTGAACGGTCTTATTGCTAATGGTCAAATTGCAACACAGTATGTAGATGTTCATGGTGTTCCTTCTCTTGATTTGGACGTGAATCCTAATGGATCTATGCTCGCCATTGAAGGCATTACTAGCCCAGATGGCCGCATTCTTGGCAAGATGGGTCACACTGAACGAAACGGTTACAGCGTTTACAAGAATGTGCCAGGCAATAAGTTCCAGCCTCTTATTGAAAGTGGCGTGGACTATTTCACCGCGTAATCGTAAAACCAGAAGAACTCATTATTCATAAGCATTCATACATTCATAAGGAGAGCACATGCCTGCTGAACTCGAAGGACTGCATGAAGAATGTGGTGTATTCGGCGTATGGGGGCATCCAGATGCTGCACGCCTAACATACTTTGGATTGCATGCGCTTCAGCATCGAGGTCAGGAAGGCGCTGGCATTGTTTCGAATAATAACGGGCATCTCATTGGATACCGCGGTCTCGGCTTACTTAGCCAAGTCTTCTCAGATGATAAAGAAATAGATCGTCTAAAGGGTTCGGCGGCAATTGGCCATGTGCGTTATGCGACTTCTGGGTCTGGCTCAATCGACAACATTCAGCCATTCCTATTCCGATTCCATGACGGCGATGTTGCGCTTGGTCATAATGGCAATCTCACTAACTGCCCAAGTCTTAAAGCACAGTTGGAGAAGGAAGGTGCTATTTTCCATTCCAACTCCGATACTGAAATTTTGATGCATCTTATTCGCCGCTCCCAAAAATCGACTTTTATTGAGCAGCTTAAAGAAGCTCTTAACATTGTGCATGGTGGTTTTGCTTATCTTTTGATGACCGAAGATTCTATGATTGGCGCACTTGATCCTAATGGTTTCCGCCCATTGAGTCTTGGCCAAATGAAGAACGGCGCTTATGTGCTTGCTTCAGAAACTTGTGCTCTTGATATCGTTGGCGCCGAACTCGTGCGTAATATTGAGCCTGGTGAGATTATCGTAGTCAATAATGATGGCTATTCAATCGAAAAATACACAGATAAAACTCAAAAAGCTATTTGCTCTATGGAGTTTATCTATTTTGCTCGCCCAGATTCCAATATCTATGGTGTAAATGTGCACTCTTCCCGCAAACGTGCAGGTGCCCGCCTTGCTCAAGAAGCCCCCGTTGACGCTGATATGGTCATCGCTGTGCCGAACTCTTCTCTTTCTGCTGCATCCGGCTATGCAGAGGAAAGTGGCTTGCCAAATGAAATGGGTTTGATTAAGAACCAGTATGTAGCTCGTACCTTTATTCAGCCAACTCAGGAGTTGCGCGAACAGGGTGTTCGCATGAAGCTTTCTGCAGTGCGTGGCGTGGTTGAAGGCAAACGTGTTGTGGTTCTTGATGATTCTATTGTGCGCGGAACAACCTCTAGGCGCATCGTCACTCTTCTACGCGAAGCTGGTGCGTCCGAAGTTCATATGCGTATTGCTTCTCCTCCATTGCGCTACCCATGCTATTACGGTATTGATATTCAGCAGTTTGATGAGCTTATTGCAGCACATAAATCTGTTGAAGAAATCCGTGAATTCATTGGTGCAGACACCCTTGCATTCTTGAGCATCGATGGACTAGTTGAAACCATTGGCTTGCACGAGGATGCTCCATATGGTGGTTTATGCGTGGCATACTTCAACGGCGATTACCCGACGAGCTTGGGTGATTACGAGCAAGAATTCCTCGCGGCAATTTCTGAAGAAGACCGTGAGAATCTCAAGGCTTTTGCTACTGAACATAGCGACTACTACGACAATGAATTTAGTCATTAGATTTTTGCCAATTAAACCACAACTACGCAAAATCTAGATAAGTTTTAGATCAGTCTTGTACAGTCTTATAAACGAAATATTGAATAACGGAAAAGGAACAACAATGCCAACAGCATATGAGAACGCAGGAGTAAGCGTTGAAGCTGGCTATGAAGTAGTACGCCGCATTCAACAGCATGTGGCTCGTACCGCTCGCCCAGGTGCAGGAGGAATTGGCGGCTTCGGCGGTCTTTTTGACCTTTCGGCGCTCGGTTACAAAGAGCCCGTATTGGTGTCTGGCACAGACGGCGTAGGAACTAAGCTTCTCGTCGCCAAGGCTGCGAATAAGCATGATTCCATTGGTATTGACTGTGTAGCAATGTGTGTTAACGATATTCTCGCTCAAGGCGCTGAACCACTCTTCTTCCTTGACTACATTGCGTGCGGTAAAAACGACCCAGAACTCCTTGAACAAGTAGTCAAGGGTGTTACTGATGGCTGTGTGCAAGCTGGTGCTGCACTCGTAGGCGGCGAAACTGCTGAAATGCCTGATATGTATGACGAAGATGAATACGATTTGGCTGGATTCACCGTAGGCGTTGTTGAAAAAAGCCATATCATTGACGGCTCCACCATTCAAGAAGGTGATGTGCTCATTGGATTGCCCTCTTCAGGAGTTCATTCCAACGGATTCTCCCTTGTGCGCAAAGCATTGTTCAAAGATGGTGGCTTGAAAGTTACTGACACTCTTGACGAGCTCGACGGCCGCACAGTAGGCGAAGTACTCCTTGAGCCAACTCGCATCTACGCGCAAGCATTAAAGCCACTCTTCGGTAAAGGCTTGCTCCAAGGAATTGCACATATCACTGGCGGATCCTTTGTAGAAAAAGTTCCTCGTATTATTCCTGAGGGCTTAGCTGCTTCCTTCGATATCGACAGCTGGGATGTTCCTGCTATCTTCCCTGTGCTCCAAAAATATGGCAACGTAGATCCTCTGGAAATGTATAACATCTTTAATATGGGTATCGGCATGGTTCTAATGGTTCGCCCAGCAGATGTTGAAAAAGTAACTTCTACTCTTAATGAAAACGGCGAAAAATATTACACCGTAGGTTCCATCGTGAAGCAGACAACCGAGCGTGTTGAACTCCACCACTCAAAGTAACTCACTCAAATAACTTCAAGTAGCTTCAAGTAATTAAGGAATAACAATTATGAGCAATGTTCTTGTTATTGGTTCAGGCGGCCGTGAGCACGCAATTGCTTACTCATTATTGCAGGGTGAATCTACAGACCGTGTATATTGTGCTCCTGGAAATCCTGGCATGATTGAGGATGGAATCACAGTTGTTGAACTTTCCATTAATAATCAGGCTGCACTCATCGACTTCGCGCGGAATAATAATATTGATTGGGTATTCGTTGGTCCAGAAAATCCACTGATTGATGGCATTGTTGATGCATTTGCTGAAGCTGGAATCAAGGCATTCGGTCCTACTGCCGCAGCTGCTCAGATTGAGGGATCTAAGACTTTTGCAAAAGAGTTGATGGCTCGACACAATATCCCTACTGCTGCTTACGCTTCATTCGATGACGGCGACGAAGCAAAGGCATATGTTCTTGAGCATGGCGCACCAATCGTTATCAAGGCTGACGGCTTGGCTGCCGGCAAGGGTGTGACCGTTGCTATGGATGTTGAAACCGCTTTAGCCGCGCTGGATGACATCTTCATTGCAAATCGCTTTGGAGATGCTGGCTCCAACGTTGTTATTGAGGAGTTCCTCGAAGGTCAAGAATTCTCTCTAATGAGCTTTGTGCGCGGAACAGAATTTTGGGCTATGCCTATTTCTCAAGACCATAAGCGCGCTTACGATGGCGATGAAGGTCCTAATACTGGCGGAATGGGTGCTTACAGCCCAGTTCCTCAAATCCCACAGTCTGTAGTTGATGAGGCTATCGAGAAGATTGTGCGCCCAACTGTTGAAGCAATGAGCGCAGAAGGAACTCCATTCACCGGCATTCTTTATGCAGGTTTGATTGCAACTGCAGACGGGCCAAAGGTTATTGAGTTCAATGCTCGCTTTGGAGATCCTGAGACTCAGGTGGTTCTTCCCCATTTGACAAGTGACTTGGGTGCGGCAATCTACGCGATTTTGAATGGCGAAACCCCAGAGTTCACATGGGATTCCGACACTGTGACTCTCGGCGTTGTTCTAGCATCTAATGGATACCCAAACGCTACTAAAACTGGTGCACGCATCAACACACTCGAATGTGGTGATGACGCTCATGTTTACTATGCAGGTGTCGCTTCTCCAGATGTTGATGATGAAGATGGTCGTCTCATCGCTTCTTCCGGCCGCGTGCTCCTAGTAGAAGTTCGAGCAAACAGCATTCCTGAAGCTCAAGCTGCAGTATATAAGATTCTTGATTCCACTGACACTGAAGGTATGTTCTACCGCCACGATATTGGATTCAAGGCAGTCGGCGAATAGTAGTTTCAGAGTGCAGTAGTTCTACGCGATATAAACAATAGATACGCAATAAAAGCACCAAAATCCGTAGGGCATGCATCTCATCAACGGATACATGCCCTTTGCTGTTTTATTATTTTTTCTTGGCTACTTTACTACGAATTTACTATGCCTTTTGACAATCAGCGCACAAACCAAATACTTCAAGTACATGGCTAGAAATCTTGAAATTATTGTCTTGCGCGACTTTCTGAATCCATGAAAACTCGTTTGGCTCGATTTCAATGGTCTTACCACAGTTCTCGCATACCATATGATGATGGTGATGATGCTGATCTGCAGAATCCTCCGCGCATAAGCGATACACCTGCTGACCGTTCAAATGAATACTATCAGTTTTACCATCTTCGGTTAAAGCATTAAGCTGGCGGTACACAGTTGCTAAGCCGATGTGCTCACCCTGTTGCTCAAGCAGCGTATGAAGCTTCTGAGCAGACACAAAATTAGGTGATTTACGCAACGCCTCAAGAACGGCGGCCTTTTGAGCTGTTTTACGCGCGTGGATTGCTGATGTGTCTGCCATTCGAAAACCTCTATAACTCCTAATACCCGATACTGACATGCATACCTGTGAGAAGCCTATCAAATAAACCCTCAAGAAACATGTGTTCATCTCACGGATAAGAGCCGAACAGAAATCTCACAGGAATCCTATAGAAATTTCATAAGCGAAAAGTAAATCTTGCTTACTCTCGGCTATCTAAATCATCCCAGCAACCAGTGCGCATTAAAGATTCAACAGTTTTATCGATATCTTCAGTAAGAACAGTAATATGCCCCATCTTACGATTATGCTTGCTCTCAGCCTTGCCATAATCATGCACATTCCATTCGGGGTGCATAAGGGCTGCCGCCTGAGTTGATTCAACATGCTGCCCAAGCACGTTAATCATAACTGCTGAACTCAGAAGCTTTGGCTGTTCCAATGGCCAACCGATAATGCCCCGAATATGCGCATCAAACTGGTCGAAAGAACATGCCTCAATAGTGTAGTGCCCTGAGTTATGCGGACGAGGGGCAAGCTCATTGACCTTAACATCACCATCTGCACTTACAAAAAGCTCAATAGCAAGTGTTCCCGAAAGCTTGAATCCTTCGGCTAAACGCAAGGCTAAATCACGAGCTTTCTGCTCAAGCTGAGGGGAGATCTGTGCTGAGGCTAAGGTTAAGTGCAAAATATTATTGCGATGCTCGTTGCGCACCACCGGAAAAGTCACGTACTGTTTGCCGTTTCCAGAAACCAAAATCGAGGCTTCATAGTCAAAATCTACGAATCCTTCGTAAATTGCTTCAGGAAAATTATCTTCAGGCCAGATATTCTGAAGGTCTTCACGAGTTCGAATTACAATTTGCCCGTGCCCGTCGTATCCACCTCTCGTAGTTTTCAAAACTGCTGGGAGGCCAATATTTTCTACGGCTTTTTCGACGTCCTTATGAGAATGGACAGGCGTCCAAGGCGCAGTCTCAATGCCAAGACTGTTAATAAATGTCTTTTCTGCAATGCGGTCTTGGGTCACTCGCAGCAAATCAGTCCCCTGAGGAATTGCAACAATATCAGCAACTTCATCAAGAGCATCTGCATCAACGTTTTCAAACTCGTAGGTAAGTACGTCACTTCGCTGAGCTAATTCGTGAATAGCAGTTTTATCATCGTAATCTGCAATAATTTGGAAATCACTTACTTGAGCCGTTGGGCAATCAGGAGTAGGGTCAAGAGCTCCTACACGCAACCCCATATATTTTGCAGAAAGAGCCATCATACGACCAAGCTGCCCACCGCCAACGATTCCAACGGCTGATCCGCGGCCAAGACGAGAAATAGGGTCTTGCGGAAAATTCCTAGTTGAATCAAATAAGCTTGGCATTAGACTCCTCAACTAAATCCTTGAGTTCATTACGGTAATCCTGCAAATCTTGCGCAAGACGTTCATCTGTAGTGGAAAGAATGCTGACAGCAAGCAAGCCCGCATTTGTAGCACCAGATTTACCGATAGCGGTAGTTGCTACAGGAATTCCACCTGGCATCTGGACGATAGAAAGTAAAGAATCCCATCCACTAAGCGCATGGGACTGCACAGGTACACCGATTACTGGAAGCGTTGTTTGAGCAGCAATCATACCCGGAAGATGGGCAGCTCCTCCAGCACCAGCAATAATTACACGCAAACCCTTCTTGCGGGCGCTGTGGGCGAAATCGGCCATAAGCTCCGGTGTACGATGAGCTGAAACCACCTGCTTCATATAAGGAACCTCAAAACGGTCAAGCATATCGCATGCATGTTTCATGGTTTCCCAGTCACTGGAAGACCCCATAACAACAGCAACAAGCGGATTTTTATCTGCCATTTCGCACTCCATCCGTGAGCATTAGCAAGCATGATTTATGTGTTTAAGCATACGCGCGAGCGCCGAAAAGCAAATATGAATAATACTGAGAATATGGAGCGTAAAGGGCATCACTACTTCAACAATCACACTTTTTCGATCAAACTGTTCGAATAACCGAACGAAGTGATCGCTCACCCACGATTGTTTCTAAACAGCAAAGAGCAATAAAAAAGAATCGTGCCCCCGGTGGGACTCGAACCAGATTCTCATGATTCTTCTCCTGCTTTGTCTGCATCTGCAGTTCCAGCAGAGCGGGAATCATGTTGAAACCTTTGAGGGATAGCGCCTTAGACGCTATTGAAACCTTTATATATAAGAGACGGATAATAAGCCCGAACTGGGAGAATAGGCGAAGAAGCCTCCCCTGATCTCGTGATGATAGGTTCCAATTCGGGTGCACTATTCCAGGGATTCCGGGTTTGGTCTTGAATTGGAATCCCTGGAAGGAGATGTGGATGGAAGCGGATAGGCGCCGCCGATTCGGCACAGTGATCGCAAGGAAAAGAGCCGATGGAAGCGTAGGTTCCTGGCTCGCTCGCTACGAGTCTCCTTTGGATCCCTCGCGGCGTGTGCAGCGTTCCTTCAGGACCTCGGAGGATGCGCAGGCCTGGCTTAACGGCGAGGAGATGCTTGTCAATCTGCATCGGCGCGGCATACAGAAATGGGTGCACCCCACCGCGCGTTCCCGGCGTGCCCGCGCTTCCCTCATGAAGTTCGACGAGCTGGCCGCGTGGGCCGGTGGCATGAGGATCGGTGAGGTGTGCGCGTTGACGGTG
>CAUUJV010000012.1:0-49911 GCA_963545565.1 uncultured Alloscardovia sp.
CGTGGATTGAAATTCGAACAGGAACAGGCATGAGCACACGCAAGCCGGTCGCTCCCCGCATGGTGTTCGGCGACAGCACATATGTGGTGCTCACAGAACAAGGACTCTACGACTACTCATCGGCTGTAGCAACCCGCGAAATGGTGATCCCATGGAGCGAAATCACCCAAGTAGTCGCTTTAACACAAAGAACCGGATTCGTCTCCACTCCTTATGTATCGATTTTCCTGCGCTCGCCCCAGCTGTTGGAGAGCAAAAATGCTTCACCATTCGGCCGCTGGTACCGTCAGGCTAATCGCAAATTAGGCTTTGGAGAGATCAACATCCCCGTGCAAAATGCCAAAGACTACGACCTCACAACACTGACCGATCTGGTCCACGGGTATTGGATGCGCTACAACTCGAATCCACAGCAACCAAACTCCGTTGGAGATTTCTCATATTAAAACCATAAAACTCATTTTGATGGAAGCTGCTAGTGTAGAGGTCTTGTCTACCACGGCGGGGTGGTTTTTATGAGGTTCGATCCACTGTATCGCGCATGGTGTGCATTATCGTCTTTGTGCCGCCAAGACTGATCAATTCTTTTCGCAGACTCTGTGCGTTGTTTCTATAGTATGCTTCGTTTGATTCCAGCGTAGTTAGTGCTTCACGAAGCGAAGTGGGGTTTAGTCCTTGCGCACTGAGATTTATTCCTGCTCCAGCTTGTTCAAGACTGTGTGCATTGAAGTTTCTTTCAAACGCTTTACTGGGGAATACGATTTGTGGAATACCGTAGCTGATGGCGTCCATGATGGAATTTTGCCCACCATGGTTGATAAATATCTTTGTTTGAGGAAAGAGACGGGAAAAGTCCGCTCTTTTCATGAAAATTATATTGCCTATGCGCTTTTCAGCTTGTGATCCGGCGACGATGATCTTATCTGTGGAGTGTGAGAAAACTTCTGTCAGTGTTCTCTCAAGTTTCTTCGTGCTGACCGAACCGCTTCCCATGTACACCAGTATGAGATTTTTGTCTTGCCGCTCATCGAATTCTGCTGGCTGCTTTATGAAACCACAGTACACAACATTCGGGTCGTCTATCGGTTCTAGAGACGGACAGCTTGGAATAAATTTTCGTTCCAACCAATCGAAGAGTTCGAGGGAAGAATATATTGGGGGCAATGAATGCTCGCTGATGAAACGTCTGACACCTGCCGAATACTGTGGGGCGCTTGCGTACGCTTTGCGCGTTGTGTAGGAGGATGATCCAAAAACTGGTATGCCTTCGATTTTGGCTGCGATTATTGCAGATATATTGACTTCTGAGTAGATGGCGTCTGGAGAAAAAGCGCGGATAGCTCGCTGAATAGAGTCCGCGCTCTCGCAGAGATAGTGATAGTTTAATGCTCCTGTAATGTGCAGCACGTCCTCAAAACTGTTGACCCGCACTTTGCCAGCAATCCCTATTTTGCTGACGACGGGGAGTATATTGCGTGACAGGAAGTCCGGGAGTCCCAAAGGAGATGGGGCGTGGATCGTAAATGTTGCCATGGAGGTGGGTGGATGACAATTCCCATCCGGCGCTACTCCCATGAGGATCTTATGGCCTGCATTCTCTAATGCCTGACCGAGTGCGAGGGCTCGTGACCATGGTCCGCCCATGGTTGCGCGGGCAAACATTGGAACGATGAGTACTTTCATGTAAGATCAGCCTTTCGACTATTCTGGTATGAGTTTGCTTCTCATGGTGACTGGCAATGAATGCACTTATCTATCACAGTACTATCTTTGCTTGAGGATCGCACGCATCGTAAATTGGCTTATGATCAGGTTTGCGTGGGCGAATAGAAAAAACCTCCGGATCCTTTCATGTGGACCGGAGGCGTTGGTAACGGGGCTGGGGGGGCTGGCTATCGAACGCTCTTGATGAACATGATGACGATAGCTCCTACGACCACAAAGGCAATTGCAACTGGGAAGACGAAGAAGTATCCACCTAAGTACAGTGCGATAGTGGAGGTGACGAAGGGGGGCGATCGCCTGGCCTAATGTGTTAGCCATGTTCAAGATGCCCAGATCCTTGCCGGCTTCCTGTGGGTTTGGCAGAACATCCACGTTGAGAGCCTGATCCACTGACATATAAATACCAAAGCCGATGCCAGCCAGAGCTGCGTAAGCATACATGCCGGCTGCGCTGCGTATCAGCCATGGGGTCGCAATGGCAGCTGCCATTACCAGGGTTGAAATAACGACCGGGAGCTTGCGCGTCTTCAGCTTGTCAGACAGCGGACCAGCGGACAGAGACAAAATCAATGACATAACCATGGTGATGGTAGACATCGTTGCCATAACACCTGTTGCTGCCTTGGTTTCCATTCCCATATAGCGCTCAAGGATATACAGCAGGTAGCCGTTGACCATGTAGTAGCCCAATATCAGCATGAGACGGCCAACAAGAGCCAGCCAGAAGTCTCGTGCTCCCTTAGTTGGGAAGCGGAACTGTCGAGCAACTGTTGACCACTTGAAGGGCTTGACATCGTAACTTGGCTGTTCGCGAGGAATGATCAGCACGGTAAGAACACCTGTGACGATCCACAAAATGGTTCCCACGATGAAGCCCAGACGCATATTCCCTACGAACCAGTTACCAACGATTACACCCAGTGACATGCCAACGATCTGGCCGACGCCATAGAAGGCGGACATAGTTCCACGCGGAGACTCAGGAACGCGGTCTGACAGGATCGCCACGCAGGGAGCGATCATCATGTTCAGGGCAATCTGCATCAGAGACCAGCACAGAACAATAACAACCGTATTGGTTGCAATGCTTGCACCATAATAACCAATAGCTGCAAAGGGTCCGCCAATGATCAGGTAAGGTGTACGGCGGCCCAGCTTACTGCGGGTTGCATCTGAGACTGCCCCGAAAATCAGGTTAGCGAACATAGCGAAAATCACGCCAATAGAACTCATCGACGACAGGATCGACTCGCCCTTACCAGGAATAAGTTGGTCAAACCGTATAGGCAGAAGGACTGACAGTCCGATAGCAAAGGCTACGCACCAGATCAGCGAGAAGAAGATAAAGCCAATCATGAATCTGGCAGATTCCACCTTGGTGAGCGGCCGCCCGGTATCTGGAGCATCATTCGGAGAAAGCGTTGTAGTGGCTGCTCCTGGTTGTTCGGTTGTTTGTGACATACTGCACCTTCCTTGGTCGTATATCGTAGATGAACAATACGTATGAAATTATGATTTTCAATTTTGAGCTACGGCAGGTCACACTTCATGCATTATTTATGCACTATTGTGTGTGGCACCGAGCATTTATTTGAACAGCGTTGTTCCGCGAACTATGTGAATGGTGTGACATACATCCGTATTCGCAACCCATCGGGCATCAGTATACACGCCCAAAATAAGGTGTAATAGAGTTACACATCATATGTTGGATAAATCTATGAGCTCCTCAGCCCTGTGGGTTTCTTCAATCAGCAAGTTTGGTCCGAATGATCATCACGGTACTGTCTTCCACCGCATGAAGCGCATGATGCTCACCTGGATACATGCGAACGAAGTCACCAGGCGTGATCGTGTGAACGTCATGATGAGCGCAGTCAGTAAAATCGATCTTCCCGGTGAGAGGGACCACGAACTCACTGTCTGGCGAAAAGTGTTCCGGGATGTCAGTTCCTGCCGCAAGGGTCCGATAGTTCACGCCCAGCGAATCTTCGCTAAGGATGAGACCGCGCGGGTCAGAACCGTTGACCGTTTGTGAGGCTGTAATAAATTTCATTGTTATTCCTTTCCCAAGGCTTCGCACAAGATGTTCTGTGTCTATTCTTATGCGGCGCCTTATTTTGACATTATCCGCATTAAATCGCTGAAGCAATGAGAAGAATTTCATGTTGATAAAGATGCAGGCACAGTTGATAAAGATACGGGCACATTAGAGAGCTCGTAAAATAAGCAGGACGATAAGAGTGAGTGGAATGGCAAAATCAGGCAGGATAATGAGAACATTCCCTGTGTGAGTGTTGTGATCTGTAAGGATCTCTTTAATATGATTTATTCCTGCACCGATGAGAAAACACGACACAATGATGACGAGGGGGATGGATGTGCCGGCGTCATCCTGCAACCCGCAGTAGATTCCGCTAATTCCAATACCGAGCGATATAGACCAATTTCCTTTTGAAAGCCGTTGGATATCCACCCGATACTTTTTGCTACGCGCTCGCTGAAAATAAAGTGTCCGATAAAGTTAAAAAATCCAAAGAATCCTACACCGAAAGCCATGTGCGAAGTAAGAAGATTTGCCGTCACGCTTTTATCAGGAAAATAAAACAGAGTATGACTCCTAAAACCCAGCTGAGGGCGTATGAAATGCAATAAACCATAAGTACAATAAATCACGAGTCTGTATTAGCGTGCAACTCACTGTTGCCAAGCTGCTCAAATCAGAATACTTATGTTTGAGTCTTTTGACATCCTCGTGGAAGCCTGGTTTATATGCCAGTGAATCAGTTACCATTAACCATATCTAAGAACTCGTCTACGCTGGAAAGAGGGGCAGACTCCTCTTTCATTGATTGGCTCAGCAAACTTTCATAAGGGCTGCGTTCCGAAGTAAAAGGGAAATGCTCGGTATTTGCTACCTGACTCACGAACAAGCTGATGCCGGTTGATAAATTCATTGAAAACTCTGAAGCTCTGCGCAGATGAATTTGATGTAGAAGACGTAGAACTTTGCGGTGAAACAAAATAATACACAAGGAGCGCAGCAATCAAGGCTCCAATAATCGTGAAAAAAGCAATTCTTCGACGTTTCATATCAGGCCTCTTCTCTGTGAGGAGATCATTCAATTATAGATGATCACACAGTGGTTTCTTTGGTTTTTCTCAGTCAGATTATTCAATTGCGTCAAAATATGTGAGTTGGATAAGCCGCATGAATATTATCGACCACGTCAGGAGAGCAATAATAATGACAGAAGCGCTTTCAAAAGGTACTAACCATGGATAAGCCATAACAAACTGTGCTAGTGCAGCAACGATTCCTACAACTAAAATCAGTTTTGATTTTTGCGCTAGTGAGAAACTAATGAGCAGAATAAGCACAGCGAGAGCTAATGAAACCATGTGAAGCGTTGCCACCATGGCAGAGATAACTAACTCAGCCATTTGATCATTCAGCGCCAGACCATAAACCTGGTAAACGAGCCTTCCTGAAAACAAAGAAGTCAGCACTAAGGCTATCGCAAGGATGATGGTGAAACTATTGCTCAGGCTTTTGATGACGTTGCCTTTGACATACTGCTGCAGGAGGTGACTGAATATGAGCAGAAGGATCGCAGAAAACATGGTGAGTTCAGAAATAAGAGAGAGAACTATGTGGTGTTTTTCTGCCCATGATACGAATCCAGAAGTGGCAGGCAGTTTCAGCATGATGGATAAAAAAGAATAATAAGTGACTGATATGAGCGTGGTAAAGCCTGCCAGCGAACAAATCATCAATCGCTTCTCTATCCTCTTCATGCCGTTCATTATTTTCTCCTTTAAAGTGGGGGGGTAATGGCTTATGACCAACAACCCCACTTATAGCCTTATATGCTCTATATGCCAGGATCTGTTGGAATTTGGATGATATAGAAATGATATACAGAAAAAGCCTCCAGATTCCTTCATATAGATCCGGAGGCGTTGGTAGCGGGGCATGGATTTGAACCATGGACCTCTGGGTTATGAGCCCAGCGAGCTACCGAGCTGCTCCACCCCGCGTCGGCTTGTCTTTAAGACAGCTTGCACTATTTTAATTCTTTTCGAGCGGTTGTCAAGTTTAACTTGAAAAAGTGTGTCGAAAGAAGAAAGAATGGAGAATGAAGAACATTCATGTGGCGATTCGTCATTCGCCGCTGCTCTCAGTTATCCGCCATCATTCACTGCAGTTTTTGTGCTGCAGTTCTTGCGTTGTGATCCTTGCCAAATAGTGACTTTCCAAGGATCATCCAGAAAATAACTCCGCCAAGAACAGCGGTGATCAAATCGGCAGAAGGCTGTGCAGCGATCACTCCGTTATACCCGAAAAGCGAAGACCCGACCCATAACGTCACAGCAAGAGCTGCTCCCTGGCGGGTAATTGACATGATGAATGCAGGAAGTGCTTTGCCCGCGGATTGGAAAGTCACAGTCAACACCATGATCACGCCGACGAGTATCGTACTTGCCAGCTGCCAGCGAAGCATTGAAGTCCCCATGGTGATGACCTCTGCGTTAGAGATGAACAGACTCATGATCCACCGTGCAGGAATGCTCAGTGCAGCAGTTAAAACAAGAGCGACTCCAACTTGGAGAAATACCGCGAATCTCAAAATCTCACCCAAACGCTTGCTGTCATGTGCTCCGAATGTGTACCCAATAAGGGGCTGACCGCCGAATGCAAGAGCTACGAGTAGCAAAACTGCCACAGAAACAATCTTTAAGGCAATGCCCATAGCAGCCACAGCATTATCACCATAATTCAGCAAGAACAAATTCGTCATTACGATTCCAAGACTTTGCATCAAATTAGTTACGGAAGCAGGCAAACCAATGGAAAACATTTCAGAAATATGGCGTCTAGAAATTCTTGCAAGAGAAGGCAATACAGACAATGCTTGACTTTTGCGAATAAGGAACCATACGAAATAAACGTCTTGGACTGCATAACCAATCACGCTTGCAAGAGCAGATCCAGCAGCACCCCAACCAAATCCAGCAATGAACAGCGGATTGAGAATAATGTTCACAATGGTTCCGGTTACAGAGCCAACCATTGCAGGCTTAGCATGCCCCTCAACTCGAAGCAGATTCGACGGAGTAAGCGAGGCAATAATCAGCGGAGCGCCAATAATTATGACGGTATAAAAGGCCTTCACGTGTTCCCAAGTGGTGTAATCAGCGCCAAGTAGGCGAAGTATAGGGTCACGGAAGATAAGACCGAGCACCACGACGCACAGGCCACATACAATCGATGCCCAGAAGCAGAATGCGCTCACTCGTTTCCCTACATCAAACTTATGCTGCCCAAAAAGTCGTGAAATAACAGAGCTCCCGCCGAGCCCAAAAATGTCTCCTAAAGCAATCATCACAGTGAACAGAGGAGCAGCAAGCGAAACCCCGGCTACCATCGCAGTGTTACCAGTATGTGCCACAAAGAATGTGTCAACGAGGTTATAGACCATCGAAACCAACATGCTCAGCACCACCGGCAATGCAAGAGTCATATAAGCTCTGGGGACGGAGGTTTTCTCAAAAAGATCTGTGTTCACTCGAATATGTATAGAACATGGCAAACGACATTTCAGATAGTATCCTGCCTGAAACCTACCTGCAGACTGGAAAGCCACAGACCCCTCACGAAGTAACGCCTTATAAATTACATCTATAGCGCCGCAGTTATTTTGTGAGTGAATTTATATCCCCGCATAAAATCTGTGTGCATAATAGTCGTATGCCTATCAAGATTCCACAAGGATTACCAGCGCGAGAAATTCTCGATAACGAGCGTATTTTTGCTCTTGAATCCCCAGATGCAGAGCAGCAGCATGTGCGCCCATTGCGTTTGGTTGTGTTGAATCTCATGCCAAAAAAGATTGAAACAGAGACCCAATTGCTGCGTCTTATGTCAAAATCTCCTTTGCAGTTGGATATTGATTTTATGCGGGTAAGCACGCATGAATCTACTCATACGAGCCAAGACCACCTCCTAAAGTTCTACGAGACTCTTGATGATTTGCGTAACAACTACTATGACGGCTTAGTCGTGACCGGTGCCCCTCTTGAACATTTGGATTTTGAAGAAGTGGATTACTGGGACGAATTCAAGGAAATTCTTGATTGGGCGTCGAGCCATGTGTTTTCTGTTATGTATTTATGCTGGGGAGCAATGGCTGGCTTGTATTACCGCTATGGCGTTGGGAAAGTTAACACTGCACAGAAAGTATTTGGCGTTTTTCCACAACGTTTAATGGATGAATACTGTTTTTTGACGAATGGCTTTGACGAGATTGTTCTTCAGCCCCATTCGCGAGTAGCTGGTGTTAATGAGCAGGATGTGGCCACAATTCCCAATTTGCAGGTGCTCACATACGGCCCGGAGAGTGGCCCTGGTCTGCTTGCTACCCGCGATTTTTCCGAGGTATTTGTGCTCGGCCATTGGGAATATACCAAGTACACGCTTGCTCAGGAATATGAACGCGACGTGAAAAAAGGCTTAACGAACGTTCCATTCCCCTACAACTACTATCCCAATGATGATCCAAATCAGGAGCCTGTATTTTCGTGGCGCGCGCATGGTAACTTGCTATGGCGTAATTGGTTGGATTGGGTGTATCAGACCACTCCATACAATCTGGAAGAAATTCCTGAGCTTCGTGCAAGTAAGCGATTGGGAACAGATCGCCGCCTTCGTCATGCTCCGGGTGCTCCCCGCATGGATGCTTATGGGCCTTTTGATGGAACTGGTTATGGTGTGATTCCAAACGGCGCATTAAGAGCTCCATTAAGCTCATTAAAAGAACGCTAAACAGCGCATTTGGGCAAATATAAAATCTCAAATTCTCACAATGTGACACCCAAAATAACGTGCCTAGTTTTCTTTGAAATTTGGCGAGAGTCCTATCTATCATTAAGTAGATAGCGCTTCACAAAGCCGTTATATAGCCGTAATATTTAGCAACATTTTGTTTGCATCGTACGGATTAAGGGTTATAGTAGGTAGCTGTTTACGAGTTAGGGAGGTATCTATGGCAGTTTCTGCCGGAATTGCAGCGTTGGGTGTTACAACACTTGCAGCATCTAATGGTCCCGAACTTCCTTCACTTGAGGACTTCCTTCCAGAGGTAAGCCTTTTTGCAGGCACGCCATTTGCTATCAATCGCATTATTATGGTTCGCCTTATCGCAACTGCTGTTATTTTGCTTGTTTTTGGCATTACTGCAGCGCGAGCAAAGCTGATTCCTAGCCGTTGGCAGGGGGCAGTTGAATGGCTTATTGAGTTTGTCGGCAAGCAGATTGTTTACCCAGTGATGGGTGAGCTTCGAGGTAAGCCCTACATCCCAATGATTACGACTATTTTCTTGTCGATTATGGTCTTCAACCTGTGTGGCGTTATTCCAGGTGCAAATATTGCAGCTACTGCAACCGTGACTATGCCATTGGTCTTTGCAATCTGGACTTTCTGCCAGTACTTCATTACGGCTGCCCGCGAGCAAGGATTGTGGAGCTTCCTCAAAGAAGAAATGTTCCCTCCTGGAGTTCCGTGGCCCGTGTATATTCTTTTGGCACCAATCCAGCTTCTTGAGCTGGTTATTATTCGCCCACTCTCATTGACTTTGCGACTTTTTGCAAACATGATTTCTGGGCATCTTCTGGTGGCTATTTGTTTAGCTCTTACTCAGTATTATCTTATTGAGTCCTCTTCCATCGCTATTAAAGGCGTTGGAGTGCTGTGGTTCCTCGGTGGATTTGCCTTGACTGGCTTTGAGATGTTTGTTGCTTGCTTGCAGGCATTCATCTTCGCCATCCTCACCACTGTTTATATCAATTCAAGCTTCCCTGCAGCTGAATAAGTTGTAGGTCTGGCCTTATTCGACCTATTACGAAAGCACATTACGTAGCTAAGAAATAGGTTTGAAATAAGCCACATAAAAAAACTTAAAGCGATAGTCGCGTTAAGAAAGGAAAACCAATGGATCTCGTCACTCTCGCAGCGATCAGCGGTAATATCAGTGTTCTTGGCTACGGTCTTGCAGCACTCGGCCCTGGCATCGGTTTGGGTATCATGTTCGGCAAGGCTCTTGAGTCTACTGCACGTCAGCCAGAAGTTAGCAGCAAGCTAAACACCATTATGTATATCGGCTTGGCAATTATTGAGGTTCTTGCATTGCTCGGCTTTGTTGCATTCATCATGAAGAGCTAGTTGACGTTTTGTCAATACACATCAATGAAAATGTAACGAAAGGAGGAAACAGTGCAGACAATCAATAGCGCAGCATCATCAGGTCTTGATCTCTTCTTGCCGAAGTCATACGACATTTTCTGGTCACTGGTAATCCTCGTTATTCTTGCAGTTTTCTTCTATAAGTTCTTCCTGCCAAAATTCCAGGCTATTTTCGACGAGCGTGCCGAAAAGATTCAAGGCGGAATTGCAAAGGCTGAAAAAGCTCAGCAAGAGGCTGAAGAAGCTAAGAAGAAGTACGAAGAACAATTGAAGACAGCTAGAGTTGAAGCAGGAAAGATCCGCGACAATGCGCGTGCCGAAGCAAGCAATATTGTTGCAGACGCTCGTTCGCGTGCTGAGAATGAGGCAGCTTTGATTACTGAGAATGCTCAGAAATCAATTGAGTCTCAACGTCAGCAGGCTCTTGTTGGTCTTAAAGGTGAGGTTGGTGCAATTGCAACAGCTCTCGCTGGAAAGATTTTGGGTTCTAAGCTTGAAGAATCTGATGTTCAGGCTTCTATGATCGACGCAACAATCAACGATTTGGAGAAGCGTTCTTAAATTTTGAGAACGCAGAAAGTCAGGAGGTGACGCATGCACGGTGAAACTTCATTAGCTTCCAACAAGGAAGTACGCGAAGACTATTCCCAAGCGTTGCGTGACGCTGGCAGCCAAGCAGGAGTGATTGCTGAGGAGCTCTTTGGATTTGCGGCTGTTCTTGATTCCAATGGGCGTCTTGAGCGCGCATTGACGGATCCCGGTCGTAGTCCCGAAGACAAAGCTAAACTTGCAGCAGCAATTGTGGGCGGTAAGGTTAATCCGCTGACTGAGCAGATTGTTGAATCCCTCGCAAAGCGTAGGTGGAGCCGCGTAGACCACATTGCAAATAGTGTGGAAGACATGGCTATTGATGCCATTCTTGTTAAGGCAGACAGTGAACAAGTCACAGGTAGAGTAGCAGTTGAACTTGCAAAGATTCATTCTGCAGTCTTGAATCTCACTGTAGTGCGGTCTTGTTTGTCTGACACCAATGCTTCGGCTGATAACCGAGTCAAGGTATTGCAGGACGTTATTTTTACGAATAACGATTTGCATGAAATCACTCGTACTCTTGCTGAACATGCGGCTCGTGAATTACGTAATCGCCGATTCTTATCTACCGTGCAATGGCTTATTGATAAGATTTCTGAGCATGCTGGCGAGCAGGTAGTCACTGTTACAACAGCTGTTGAGCTCACTGCAGAGCAGTCGTCGCGTATCCAGCAGGCATACACGCTTAAGCTTAACTGCCCGGTTCACATCAATTCCGTAGTTGATCCTACCGTGATTGGCGGCATGAGGATTCAATCTGGAGCAGAAGTAACCGACACAACGGTTGTCGCACAGCTGCGAAATTTGCAGCATGCGGTTGCCTAAAACTTATTTATAAATTGGAAAAGGAGTGATCTATGGCAGAATTGACCATTGATCCCGCCGCAATCCGCCGGGCGCTCGACGAATTCGTTGAGTCCTACACGCCATCTGAAACACCAACTCAAGAAGTTGGCTATGTAAAGACAGCTGGTGACGGCATCGCCCATGTAGAAGGCTTACCTGGCTGCATGGCTAATGAGTTGCTCACCTTTGCTGACGGCACTTTAGGACTTGCCTTTAACCTTGGCGCCCGTGAGATTGGCGTTGTGATTTTGGGCGAATTCTCTGGAATCGAAGAAGGTCAGGAAGTTCGCCGAACTGGTGAAGTTCTTTCTGTTCCTGTTGGCGACGGATATCTTGGGCGCGTAGTCGATCCATTGGGACGTCCAATCGATGGCATGGGTGATATCGCTAGCGAAGGCCGCCGTATTCTTGAAGCTCAGGCTCCAGACGTTATGCATCGTCATCCAGTTGATGAGCCAATGGCAACCGGTATCAAAGCTATCGACGCAATGACCCCAATCGGCCGTGGACAGCGTCAGCTCATTATCGGCGATCGTCAGACGGGTAAGACTGCTATTGCAATCGATACCATCATCAATCAGAAGGCAAACTGGGAATCTGGAGATCCTAAGAAGCAGGTTCGCTGCATTTATGTGGCAATCGGTCAGAAGGGTTCTACTATTGCATCTGTGCGCGCTTCTCTTGAAGACGCAGGTGCAATGGAATACACCACTATCGTGGCGTCCCCAGCATCTGATTCCGCAGGTTTTAAGTATATTGCGCCTTACACTGGTTCTGCTATTGGTCAGCACTGGATGTATTCCGGTAAGCATGTACTCATTGTCTTCGACGATTTGAGTAAGCAAGCAGAAGCTTATCGTTCAATCTCTCTGCTTCTTCGCCGTCCACCAGGGCGTGAAGCTTATCCTGGAGACGTTTTCTACCTTCACTCTCGTTTGCTGGAGCGCTGTGCAAAGCTCTCTGACGATATGGGTGGCGGCTCTATGACTGGTCTTCCAATCATAGAAACCAAGGCAAATGACGTTTCTGCATACATCCCTACTAACGTGATTTCCATTACCGATGGTCAGATCTTCTTGCAGTCCGATTTGTTCAATGCAAATCAGCGTCCTGCAGTCGACGTAGGTATTTCGGTGTCTCGAGTTGGTGGTGCAGCACAGACAAAGGCTTTGAAGAAGGTTTCGGGTACTCTCAAGATTTCCTTGGCACAGTATCGTTCTCTTGAATCCTTTGCAATGTTTGCTTCCGACTTGGACGCAGCTTCTAAGCAGCAGCTCAACCGTGGTGCACGTTTGACTGAGATGCTTAAGCAGCCACAGTTCTCTCCATACTCTTCAGAACAGCAGGTTGTGTCTGTGTGGGCTGGAACAAACGGCAAGCTGGATGATCTTGATTTAGCTGATGTTTTGCCATTCGAGCATGGTCTTCTTGACTATGTTGAGCACGACACTTCAATTTTGGACACCATCCGTGAAACCGGTGACTTTACTAAAGAAACTGAAGCCGAGCTTGATGCTGCTGTTGAGGCTTTCCGTCAAACTTTCGTTAAGGTTGATGGAACACCATTGGTCAACAAGGAAGAAGCTGCTCAGACTCCTGCCGAAATCGAGCAGGAAAAGATTAAAGCTAACCGTGCTAAGGCTAAGGATGCTCAGTAAATATGGCATCACAACTCGCATTTAAGTCACGCATTGCATCTACTCAGTCGTTGGAGAAAATCTTCAATGCTCAGGAGATGATTGCGTCTTCGCGCATTGCTAAGACCCGTGATGTGGCCTTGGCGGCGAAGCCGTACTCTGATGCGATTTTCGATGCTGTGCGCGCACTGGCTGCGCATACTCACATCAACCATCCAATTCTTGGAAAGAATGAGGAGAACCCACGAGTGGCTGTTCTCGCTCTGACGTCTGATCGTGGGATGGCTGGCGCATACACATCGTCAATTATTCGAGAAACAGAGAATCTTCTGACTCGTTTAGACGCTCAGAATAAGAAGCCTGAGTTATTTGTGTATGGACGCCGCGGTGTTTCGTACTACAAGTATCGAGGCCGCGACGTTGCTGCCACATGGGAAGGTCATACCGACGCTCCTGGTGTGGATATTGCTGAGAAAATCTCCTCAACGCTGTTTGATGCATACATGAAGCCTGCTGAAGACGGTGGAGTCAGTGAGTTTTACATTGTCTTCACTGAATTCATCAACATGGTTACGCAAAAGGTGCGTGTTCTTCGCATGTTACCTGTGGAGGTAGAAGTTGAAGAAAAGGATCGTGCTGCTGCGGCTGCTGCAGGTGAGGCTGAAGCTATTTCCCCGTTGTATTCTTTCGAGCCAAGCGCGGAAGAAGTGTTCGACCGTGTGCTTCCAAAGTATGTGCAGTCTCGTATTCATGAATGCCTTTTGACCTCTGCAGCTTCTGAAACTGCAAGCCGCCAGAACGCAATGCATACGGCAACAGACAACGCCCGTAATCTTGTTGATGAACTTACGCGCAAGCTCAACGCTTCACGCCAAGCATCGATTACTCAGGAACTTACCGAAATCATCGGCAGCGCAGACGCGCTGAACAACGAATAGAATAGGAGCGCCATATGGCACAGGACGAAACTTCTGTGACCACGCAGGCTGAGATTGAATCAGCAGCTGCGAATGGTCGCATCATTCGTGTCCAGGGCTCGGTTATTGACATCGAGTTCCCTGTGGGACATTTGCCCGATATCTATAACGCATTGAAGGTAACAATCTCCGGTGCGGGAAGCATCGAAGGCGAATCAAGCGCAACAATCACCCTTGAGGTGGAGCAGCATTTGGGTGACTCCATTGTGCGTGCTGTTGCATTGAAGCCAACTGATGGTCTCGTGCGCGGAGCTGTAGTCACTGATACTGGCGGCCCAATTGAGGTTCCAGTTGGTGACGTTACTAAGGGACACGTCTTTGATGTGTCTGGTAACATCCTCAATGCCAAAGAGAACGAAAATATTACAATCACTGAGCGTTGGCCAATCCATCGCACAGCACCTTCCTTCGACCAACTTGAGTCTAAGACTGAGATGTTCGAGACCGGCATTAAGGTTATCGATCTTCTTACCCCTTATGTGCAGGGTGGAAAGATTGGTCTGTTCGGTGGTGCAGGCGTAGGTAAAACGGTTCTGATTCAGGAAATGATTCAGCGAGTTGCTCAGAATCATGGCGGTGTTTCCGTATTCGCAGGCGTAGGCGAGCGTACCCGTGAGGGTAACGACCTTATTGGCGAAATGGAAGAAGCTGGCGTTTTGGAGAAGACGGCACTCGTCTTTGGCCAGATGGATGAGCCTCCAGGGACTCGTCTGCGCGTTCCTTTGACTGCACTTACCATGGCAGAATACTTCCGTGATGTGCAGAATCAGGATGTGCTGTTGTTCATCGACAACATCTTCCGCTTCACCCAGGCAGGTTCTGAGGTGTCCACTTTGCTTGGTCGTATGCCTTCAGCAGTTGGCTACCAGCCAAACTTGGCAGATGAGATGGGTTCCCTTCAGGAACGAATCACCTCTACACGCGGTCACTCTATTACATCTCTTCAGGCTATTTACGTACCTGCAGATGATTACACTGATCCTGCCCCTGCAACGACCTTCGCTCACTTGGATGCAACTACCGAGCTTTCTCGTGAAATTGCGTCTAAGGGTATTTACCCAGCAGTAGATCCACTGTCATCTACGTCTCGAATTCTTGATCCTCGTTATGTTGGTCGGGCACACTACGAGTGCGCGAACCGAGTGAAGGCTATTTTGCAGCGTAACAAGGAGCTTCAAGACATTATTGCTTTGATTGGTATTGACGAACTCGGCGAAGAAGATAAAACCACCGTTGGTCGTGCACGCCGTATCGAGCAGTTCTTGGGACAGAACTTCTACGTGGCTGAAAAGTTCACCGGTCGCCCAGGCTCATATGTTCCTGCAGAAGAAACTATCGAAGCGTTCACCCGTATTTGTGATGGTGTTTATGACGATATTCCAGAGCAGGCATTCACTGGTGTTGGTGGTATCGATGATCTCGAAGAGAATTGGCACAACATGCAGAAGGGCTTGGCTTAATGAGCGATTTCAGCGGTACCGCAGGCATTAGTGGCGCCACCGGCACTGATAAGCTCGTGATGACAGTCAACATCGTGGCTGCAGACCGCCCAGTATGGACCGGCACAGCGACTTCGGTTACTGTGCCATCCACAGAAGGCGGCATGGGCATCTTGCCTAACCATGAACCTGTGCTTTCGGTAATTAACGAAGGGGAGCTCAAGGTACATGGTGTAGATGGTGCTGTGCACGAGTTCCGTGTTGCCGATGGATTTATTTCCTTTGATTCCAACAAACTCACTGTAGCTGTTGAACGTAGCACAATGGATTTTTCAGCTTCTGTTGAGACAGAGATATCCACTGAAGAGTCATAGTGAGAAAATGATAAGAAGTAAGTGGAAATAATTTAAGAAAGCTCTTAGCAAATTTAAGCTCACACAAGGCTCCGTAGATAACTTTTAGTACTTCGGAACGTCGTGTGAGCTTTTTTATTCCTCCCTTGCGCCGTCGCTTTGGAAATCCTGTCTCAATCCTCTCATCCTTGTACAGTGTGGTTTTATGCGTATTATCGTTGCAGACTGCTCAGCTCAATATTCTGGCCGCCTTAATGCTTCATTGCCGCGAGCTAAGCGAGTTATCCTCGTAAAGGCTGATTCGAGTTGCCTTATTTTCTCTGAGCTCGGTTCATACAAGCCCCTCAACTGGATGGCTGCTCCGTGCACTTTGCGGCATATCAAGCCAGAAGATGCGTCATGGGGAAAAGTCCTTAAAGAGAGTGATTTTGAAAGTGACATTGAGGGAGAAGAAGGCAAAGAACAGCTTCCAGAGTCCTTCCTGCGAGTAACTGCCGATAAGACTTCTGACATTCTCGTTGTGGCGCTATGGAAGGTGCATTCTGACGAAGAATTTGATTTAGGAGTGGATCCAGGACTTGTAAAAGACGGAGTAGAGGATCATCTTCAGCGTTATTTGGCTGAGCAGATTGAGCGTATTGGCGAAGGGACTCGCTTAGTTCGCCGTGAGTATCCAACAGCTATTGGTCCAGTAGATATTATGGCTGTAGATTCTGAAGGCATGCACGTGGTAATTGAGATTAAACGCCACGGGGGTATCGATGGTGTGGAGCAACTAACTCGGTACTGTGAGCTCTTGAATCGCGATACCATGATTGCTCCTGTGCGCGGTATCTTTGCAGCTCAAACTATTTCGCCACAAGCGCGCACTCTGGCTGAAGATCGTGGATTCGAATGTCTTATTCTCGATTATGAAGATATGAAGGGTGCAGAAAATTCTGATCTTGTTCTCTTCTAATATTCATGTTTCAGAAGTTTGTGATGCAGGCGTGATATTTGCCACATTTTTCAAGATTTGGGCCTGCACATTTTAGCTCAGTCATAGTGGGATTTTATTGCAAAATCAAGATTCTTTTCACCGTATTTAGTGCTAACCCTTGTAACACGCCACTAGAAATAGTGTTTTGTGCGCTCACGAATTCAATGTAATGTAATCACCACTGACTTAAATTACATATATGTGTTGAAACGAATTGCGCCATAAAGATAGGGGACGAAGATGGTTACTGTTTACTCCAAGGAACATTGCGTACAGTGCAATGCCACAAAGCGTCAGCTCAATAAACTCGGCATTGAGTATACAGAAATCAACCTTATGGAAGATGCAGAAGCGCTTGAATCTTTTAAGGCGCAAGGTTTTATGCAGGCTCCAATCGTCGTAGCAAATGGCGAAATATGGAGTGGCTACCGCCCAGACATGATTAAGAAGGTTGCGGCAGTAGCTGCGCGCGTTTAGTAAGCTTCGTGTTCAAGTAATTACGTCTTCGATACGTTTTAGATACGTCATAGATACAAAAATCCGGCCTCATGGCTTGTTTTCAGCGAGAACGAGCCCTGTGAGACCGGATTTTCGCTACTTATCAGCCTTTAGTAGGCATCAAGAATATCGATAACAAACACAAGAGTGGAATTTGCTGGAATATTGGTCTTAGCAGTTGATCCGTAGCCTTTATCCGCTGGAATAATTAGAAGTACTTGTGATCCAACTTTCTTGCCTTTTAAGCCTTCCTGCCAGCCGGTAATTGTGTTGGAGAGCGAAAGGTCAGTGGCCTGGGCATCGTCCCACGTGGTATCGAATTGTTTACCACTCTTTAATACCCAGCCAGTGTACTGAACCGAAACAGTTTCATCGGAAGTGACTTCGGCACCAGTTCCTTCAATCAAAGTCTGAGAAATGAGTGATCCGCCGAATTTGTAGTTTTTCAACCCATGAATAGTTGGCTTGCCGTTTGAGGCGAGAGTAACAGTTGGAAGACTTGAATCAATATCTGTAACTTTTGTACCTGTTGCACGGTTGGCAATAGTCTTCGCTTGCATCAAGGTAAGAACCATCAAATAGCTGGTAGTGGAAGAGCTTGATGTAGATGAAGTTGATGTAGAAGTGGACTTAATACCCAACACAACGGTACTGCGCACATTCATGCTCTTGAAAAGTTTGTAGAACGCAGTGGTCATGGTAGAAGTGCTGAGCTTAGCAGAGCAGTCCATGCTGGAATTCCATGTAGAAGAAAGCTCTTTTCCGGTTGTTGGATTCACAATAATTTGGTGCAGACACAGCTTTTGACCATCGGTTGGTTTATCGCCATCGCCTTTTTGAACGATTTCATAAGAATTATTGACCACATGGAATGGTTTTGTAAAGGAGATAGTTGGTTTTTCGCCAAGCTCCCCAGACGCCGTGATTCCTGACATTGGGTAGAGCTTCACATTGCTGCTTGAGGAGGAAGAGCTTGAAGAGGATGAAGAAGAGCTTGATGAACTAGAGCTACTGCTGGAGCAGGCTGCAAGAGCAACGGTCATTACTACAGCACAGACTGCAGCCATAGCCGTGCGAGCCATTGTAATCATTGATTTCATACGCATAATGAACACTGTAACGGGTGCTTGGTATGTTTGAATAACCCCATATTGTGATAGGAATGTAAAATAAAGTAGTTATGAGCAATACGAATGATACCGACAAAGCATTGAATGATGATGAATCGCAAGAAATGCGCGTCGATGAGCACGATTCCACTACTGTAGCCTTGGCCGCTAGTGATGCGGTGGATGAGGCTGTTCAAAATGCTGAGGAAAAGGCGTCCTCTGAAAAGGATTCACTCGAATCAAAGCATACGGATCATACAGACCATGCCGATCAGGCGGAACATACAGATCATAAGAATCATAAGAAGAACAATTCTAAGAAATCTTCTAAGCCCACACACCATGCAACTATTATGCGTGGAGTTGTAACTCCAATTTTCGGCATGCTTGCTGTGACTTCCTTAGTTTTCGCGATTCTTTTCAGCACGGTGTGGAAGCCTCTGAGCACAGTTACCGCATCGGTTAGTGGTGTTGGTGTGCAGACAATCAGCACCGATTACAGCGTATTAAATTTGGTTGCCGATACTGTATCCGTTAGGGCAACATCTTCTAGCTCGAACACGCAGATTTGCGTTGCAACTGCATCTGCTACAGACGCATCAGGGTATTCCAAGGCTGTTTCTGGCAAGCACATTACAGGTATGAGTTCGTGGACTGCATTGTCCACTGTAAAATACTCCACTTCTTCGAAGTCTGGATCTAACAAGAATTCGAGCTCAAATTCTAGCTCAAGTTCTAGTTCTGTTAGTTTTAAAGATCTTGATAACTGGACTTCTGTGAAGTGCGGTACAGGCTCAGTGACAGTAAAAAATGTGAAAGCAGGAGATTCAAAAGCAGTAGTAGTTCACAGTGATAAGAATATTTCCTCAGTGTCACTCACTTGGAATCGTACAAGTGTTCCTAATTATGCACTGCCATATTATATTGCATCTGTTGTTTTAGCGTTGATAGCTGTGCTGTGTGCATCTGTGTTTGCTCGTGAGCGCACAAAAAAGGCTAAGAAGAATACTCTGCCTGAACCAAGTGAACAAGATTTGCAGTCTACTCAGGTGCTTGGTGCTGTTATCGACAGCGATGGTAATCAAGTTCAAGAGGAAAATCGCTCTCACCGCAGATCTCATTCACATCGTGCACAGAGAAGTGGTAGGAGAAAGAGCGGACTATTCGCTATTAGTCGAGGCGAAGATTTAGATACTGCACAAAACGATGGATCAGTTTCCTTTGATTCTTCTGACTCTTCCGATTCTTCTAATTCTTCTGAGAATGCATCTTCAGGTCCACAAATTGTTGACCCGCGCTCTGTGAATATGCTCGTAGGCACGGCTGCAGATTCAAGTGCAGATTCTAGTTCTGTGACGGCTACAACTATTCTCGGCAGAAGTTCTGCAAATTCTCAAAATAGCGAATTACCATCTTCAAATGATTTGTCTAAGAATTCATCAGATAGTGAAGAGGGTAGCAAGTATAACGAGGGCAACAAGGGCAACGAAGATAATGAAGGCGAAACTACTATGACGGTTTCTGCTGATGAATTTGCTGCGTACTTCGCCCGTCTTGCTGCTGAGAAGGCAGAAAATACTGAGTCTGTAACTGAAAAACCAGCTGAACCAGACAAATCAGATAAACCGAATGAATCAGATGAATCAAATGGCGAAAATCAAAGCGAGGAGAAATAAGCATGAAAGTAGCTAAAAAACTCGCAGTACTCACCATTTCAGCGATTACGGTATTCTCATTGACGGCTTGCGGTGAGTCTTTGCCCACAACGAGTTCTGCGTCTCAAACAGCAACCCCAACTTTGACCACCGCGCAGGAAAAGAAAATTCGCGCTTCAATATTGGAGACAATTGCTGAGGTTGATGAATCAAAAGATACTGATGAACTTTCGCAGCGCTTAACTGGGCCGGAACTAGATGTGCGCACAAGTCAAGTCAAGATTGCGTCGTCAACAGGTAGTCTAGACGCCACGGCGACTATTCCTAGTAAAATTAGCCAGTCTATTATTTCTACAAAGCAGACATGGCCGCGTACATCCTTTGCTATTACTACTACGACTTCTGACCAGCAGTCTCAGCGTTTGCTGGTGATGACTCAAGAGAATGCAACGAGTAATTATAAGCTCTGGGGTGTGGTACGACTTTTCTCTGGCGTGAAGATGCCTGCATTTGAGCTGCCTACTATCGGTTCTACCCAGGGCGCTTCCACAGATACTGGCTTGGTGATGACTCCAGCTGCAGCAGCTAAAGCTTATGCAAAGCTTCTTGAATCTGGCGGTAGCAGTGATGATTTTGCTGATGATTCTTTGCGTACGAATCTTGCCGAGTTGACTTCTACAGTTCAAGCTGCGATTACTGCAAATGAAGGAACTCAGGAGCAGACCTTCACTGCTGATACTTCTTCGATGAAGATTATGCGTTCTGCAGATGGCGGTGACCTTGTAGTAGTGCAGATTAAGTCCACGTGGACTCGTACAGCCGGCGAGAATCGTGAATCTCTTCCAGCATCTGATAGCGAAAAGGCGCTCTTCGGTGACCAGACGGCAACGAATAAGCTAGTGGTGGAATATATGAATGTTGTAGCTCTTTACATTCCTTCGAAGGCTAAAGGCGGTAAAGTCCGTGCCGTAGCTGCGGAACGTCAGCCAATTAGCGCAATTGCAGGCTAGTAAATCGGCAATAAATATAACGTATAACGTACAACGTTTCGAGAAATTCGAAAAATTTGAGAAATTCGAGAAAGAAAAGAATAATGAGTGACTCTCGCGGAGCATTTAATCCAGGTATGTCTTTTGCAGGGGCAGTGGATCTTGAAGCTTTGAAACATCGGGCATCTGCTGCTGAAGGTGAGGCTGGTGGTGCTCCAGCTGCCGGCGCTTATGTGGTGGATGTTGATGAATCTGGCTTTGATTCCATGGTGCGTAACTCCACAACTTTCCCGATTTTGCTGCTTCTATGGGCTAAAGACGATACACGATATTTTGACTTGGCTCGCTCGTTAGGTGAAACAGTCAATGCTCTTCAAGGCAAGCTGCAGTTGGTCCGTATGGATATCGCTACGAATCCGCAGGTTGTGCAGGCTTTACGCGTGCAGGGTGCTCCTGCGATTTTTGGTCTCGTAGCAGGCCGACCAATGCCTATTTTGCAGGGTATGCCTACGGATGAAGAGCTTTCTACTATTAAAGATTCACTGATTCCTCAAATCATTGCTTTGGCTGAGCAACAGGGAATTACGGGTTCTGCTCCTTTTATGGGCGATACGAATGCTGATGGTAATGGTGAGTCAGATGAAGCTGATGCCACACATAATGAGCCTATAATTCCTGCTGAGCATGAAACTGCGTACCAGCTGGCTCTTGATGGCGATTATGCGGGTGCTGCTGAAGAATATGCGCGAATAATGGAGCACGATCCTCATGATGCTATTGCAGCTCGTGAGCGTTCTAAAGCGTTGTTATTGGCTCGTAATGGTTCTTCTGATGTGCGTGTAGTGCGCGCTGCAGCTGCTGATAATCCAGACGATATTGATGCACAACTTAATGTGGCTGACATCGATATGATTGGCGGCCAAATCGATGACGCATTTGGTCGGCTTCTTGATTTCTTGGCAACCCATCGTGATGTGACAGACCAGGTTCGTGAGCGACTTTTAGAGTATTTCACAATTCCAGAGGCAACTGACCCGCGTGTAAAGCGTGCACGTCAGCGTCTTGCAACGTTAATGTACTAAAAAGATGTACTAAGATTCGCCTTGCCGTTTGGGAACTATGACCAAGAGGGATCTGGTCTATTTTTACCAAATCCCTCTAGGAAATGAGGTCCCTGTGCGGCAAGCTCCTTGGAGTAGTCGTGTGCCCATTCGCTGTATGGTTTTGTTGCTAGCCCATCGTTTGAAAACCGCACATCATCTGTAATTTCAGTTGTACAGAATGATGGAATCACGAGGTTTGTTACAGGAACACTGCGTTCGGCCTCGGCCACAACAAGGGGAGCGTTATTGGCGCCGAATACGTCAATATTCCAGCCGTCCTCACCTGCGAACACTGTGTAACGATTCTTTATGATGACTGAACCGCCTCGCATAATCAATTCTGCAGCAATTGTAGGGTCGATATCACGCTCAGCTTCGTAGCGTGTGCCTCCAACGCTTGGCCCTTTAACTGTCACAGATGCTTTAGTAAAGTAGTCACGATACATCGCGATAACACGCATAGGATCTGTATCAGCAGTCATCTCGATTTGAACATGCGGGGCAAGCATCCTCACTCGCAGTGCATAGTTATCAGAATGGACATAATAGCTTTGAATGAGTAATTCGGGCTTTTCAACTGCAGTCATATCTGATGGAATAGAAACGCACCAGAATCGACGTTCATATTCAAAATCTTTTGTAGAGTCGAGCATAGTGTGGCCTTTTCTGGCTTAGTTGATGCACTTTACACAAAACAGTTTACGTGATTCTGCTGCTCATTATAATGGTGAGGCTGCGCGACTGTGAGGTTGTGCGGCTGTGTTGCTAAGTGATTGTGTAGCTATGCGGCTATCTACGCGCGGCAGATTTTGGCCACGGGTTCGCGCGTTCCTAGAATTCGCGTTAGAGTAGTTACGTTAAACGGGCTTGTAGCTCAGTGGATAGAGCGTCTGTCTCCGGAACAGAAGGTCGAGGGTTCGATCCCCTTTAAGCCCACTTTATGATTTGCGCTTCGTGCCATTATGCGGATACACATGGTCGCGCAGCATACATAGGAAAGGAAACACAATGTCGTCAATCCAAGAAGTGGCAACCAGCAAAGCACCAGCAGCATTAGGAGCTTACAGTCAAGCAGTTAAAGCAAATGGTTTCGTATTCGTGTCTGGTCAGCTTGGCATTGATCCAGCAACGGGTGATCTTGCAGGCGCAGACGTTGTTTCTCAAACACGCCAGGCACTTGCTAATATTGCCAATATTCTTGAAGAGGCTGGATCTTCTATGGATAATGTCGTGCGTGCAACTATCTACATGGCTAATGTAGAAGATTTTGCCCAGATTAATGAGCAGTACGCAGCGGCTTTTACTGGCGTAGTTCAGCCTGCTCGCGTGGCTTTCGGCTCCAATGCAATTCCAAAGGCGGGAGCATTGGTAGAGATTGATGCAATCGCACTTGCTGAATAATTACTACATAGCTTATTTCAGATATATAACCCATTTCAGACACTCTCGAGTGAGCGATCACTTTGTTCGACTCATTGAACATTCTGTTCGAGAAAATGAGAGTGTCTAAGAAGTACAGTAAGAATTTACAGCTAGAGCATGAAGGGCGCAAAGAGGATAAAGGTAGGGCGCTGTATATAAAATGGACGGAATGAGTCCAGAAGCACTTGCAGAACTAATTTCACAGATTGCCCATAGCCTCGTTGCAGATTCACAGGCTGGCACTTTAACCGAGGACTTGATTCCTCCGGCTGAAAAAATTTCCGTTATGCGCCCTAAAGACCGTGCTCACGGTGACTGGGCAACTAATATTGCCATGCAGCTCGGTAAGAAGGCTGGCATGGCTCCTCGAGATTTTGCTCAGCTTTTTGCCGCTAAGCTTGAACAAGCTGATGGAATCGCGTCTGTAGAGGTTGCTGGGCCTGGCTTTATCAATATCGTGCTCGACTCAGCATCTGCTGCCGCTGTTGTCAATCAGGTACTTGAGCAGAAGGAAAGCTTTGGCTCTAATGATCATTTAAGCAAAGAAGTTTTGAATCTCGAATTTGTTTCCGCAAATCCGACTGGCCCAATTCATATTGGGGGCACTCGTTGGGCTGCGGTAGGCGATGCTATGGCACGCGTGCTTGAGGCGAATGGTGCAGACGTTATTCGCGAATACTACTTCAACGATCATGGCACACAGATTGACCGTTTTGCTCGCTCTCTCGTTGCGGCTGCTCACGGGGAAGATACCCCTGAAGATGGCTACAAAGGTGCTTATATCGACGAAATTGCGCAGCTCGTTATTAATGAAGCACATGCAGATGGTGTTGATGTGCTCAATCTTCCTCGCGTAACAGACCCTGATGGGGCAGAGGGAGATTCTGAACAGCGTGAGGAGTTCCGTAAGCGAGCAGTTCCTATGATGTTTGCCGAGATTCAACAGTCTATGGCAGATTTTCGCGTGGACTTTGACGTGTGGTTCCATGAGAACACTGTGTACGAAACTGGAGAAGTTGATAAGGCTGTTGAAATCCTGCGCGAACACGGCGATATTTACGAAAAAGATGGCGCAACATGGTTTGAATCTACCAAGTATGGTGATGATAAAGATCGCGTTATCATCAAGTCCGACGGCAACGCCGCATATATTATGGGCGATATTGCGTACTACTTGAATAAACGTCATCGCCAAGAGAATCCTGCAGATGTAGCCATTTATATGCTTGGCGCAGATCATCACGGCTATATTGGTCGCATGATGGCAGTGTGTGCCGCTTTTGGTGATGAGCCTGGTAAGAATATGCAGATTCTTATCGGTCAGCTGGTGAATGTAATTAAGGACGGCAAACCTGTGCGTATGAGTAAGCGCGCTGGAAATGTTGTAACCATTGATGATTTGGTTGATGCAATTGGTGTTGACGCAGCTCGATATTCGCTGTCTCGCACGAGTTATAACCAGAATATCGATATCGACTTAGACTTGCTTTCCTCTCATACTAATGAGAACCCTGTGTATTACGTGCAGTATGCTCACGCTCGCTCTAAGAACGTAGATCGCAATGCAGCTCAGGCAGGCATCACAACGCAAGGCGCGGATTTGGCCTTGCTTGACACAGCAGCTGATTCAGAGCTTCTTGCCCAGATTTCTCTGTTCCCGGGTGTGGTTACTGCAGCCGGCGATTTGCGAGAACCTCATCGCATTGCTCACTATCTCGAAGAGTTAGCTGGCAAATATCACAAGTGGTATGCGGCAGAGCGTGTGGTTCCTATGGAGCTCACAAATCCAGAAGAGCGTGCTGACAACGCTGAAGAAATCCGAATTGCAAAGAATCCAGAGCCTGCCCGTGCAGCAGCTCGTCTCAAACTCAATGATGCAGTTCAGCAGGTTATTACCAACGCATTGGCCATGCTTGCTGTATCCGCACCAGAAAAGATGTAAATAATGGCAAAACAAATAGCAGTCAGCCCAATCTGGTCACAGGGCGTAACTCGTAATAGTGAAACTGGCATGGTGAGCGTTCACGGTGAGACCGTTGAGAAGCTGCGAGAAGAATATGGCACTCCACTCTATGTGATGGATACTGATGAAGTCTCTGCGCGGGCCGAACACTTTGTTGCAGCTTCTCGAAATGAATTTCGTAATATTACGACTCACGTGAGTTTTGCTGGCAAAGCATTCCTCAGCAAAGAAATTGTGCGCATCGTCACTGAGCAAGGTATATTCGTAGACACATGTTCTTTGGGTGAGATGAGCATTGCGCTTGCTGCTGGTGTTCCTGGTCGCCGCCTAATCTTGCACGGCAATAATAAAACTGATGCAGAAATTCGTCTTGCCATTGAAAACAATTTTGACAAGATTGTGATTGATAGTGTTGATGAGCCTGAGCGTATCGCAGTAATTGCTCATGACATGGGTAAGCGTGTTCGTGTGATGGTTCGCGTCACTGTAGGTATTCACGCAGGTGGGCATGAATATATTTCTACGGCACATGAAGATCAAAAGTTTGGTATCTCATTGTTGAAGCCTGGTGCTGATGCTTCTGCTCTTGATGCCGCAACCGAAGTGATGCTCGATGAAGAAGCTGCTGATTCTGAGGAAAAGTCTGCAGTGGTAGGCAAAGCTATGGATCAGCTTGCTGAAGGTGACGCAATTGCAACACTGAAAAAATGTGAAGAGCTCAGTGAAGATTTAGAGCTTGTGGGCATTCATTCTCATATTGGTTCTCAGATTCACGACGCAAATGCCTTTATTGAGGCTGCTAAGCGCGTTTTGCTACTCCGCCAAACTTTCTGGGCAACGGACGGCGCTGTGCTTCCTGAAATCGACTTGGGCGGCGGCTATTCCGTGGCATACACCGATGAAGAAGACTCCATGGATATTGACCAGACTATGGCCGATATTTCGGACGTTGTTTCGCGTGCAAGCGCACATTCTATTCCTGCTCCAGTGGTGAGTTTTGAGCCTGGGCGCTACATTGTGGCTCCTGCGGGCGTAACTTTATACACCGTTGGCACAGTGAAGCCTGTTCACTTAAGTGATGGTACTGTGCGCACATATGTTTCCGTTGATGGTGGTATGAGTGACAACATTCGCCCAGCCCTCTATGGCGCAGCTTACACAGCAACCCTTGCGAATCGCACTGGTAGCAGCGAAACCATGCTTGCGCGCGTAGTGGGTATGCATTGCGAATCTGGCGATATCGTGGTTGACAGCGTGCAGCTTCCGTCAGACATTAAGCGCGGAGATATCTTAGCTGTGCCAGTAACCGGTGCTTATGGTCACACAATGTCTAGTAATTACAATAAGGCTCTTCGCCCTGCGGTTGTATCCGTGAATGCGAGCGAGTCTCATGTGATGATTCGCCGTGACACCATTGAAGATTTACTTGGACTTGACGTAAGCGAATGAATATAAGCGAGCAAGCAAGTATAAGCGAATAAAAAAGATAAAGCCAGTTTCCTCTATTTTTATGTCCTCAACGGAACTTTGAGAGGGGGACTGGCTTTTTTTGGTATGCGCAAAGAGAGATGCAGACAGAGCAGGGAGGATTCCGCATTTTTTCATCGTTACTTCTCGAACACTTTGATCAACTAGGTGAACAAAGCGTTCGGAAAAGCGCGATACTAAAAAAGAGGTATCTTTTGGTCGCACATCGTCTTTATATGTTATATGTCATATGTCATATATCTTCATATCAGAGCTTGAACGATTATCAAAAGTAGAGTAATAATTGCCAGTTCACCTTGCTTGAGCAATATTGATGGCGACACGGTTGCAGCACCATAAATAGCCACAAGCACAATAAAGACAAGTAGAGCAGGGAGCATTGCAGCTCCAAAGAAACCGGCGCCAAATGTTGCAGCTAAAACGAGAATGCCAATAAGCCCGTTATATACACCTTGATTCTTCAAGGCATTTTGCAGAGCCTTTTGCTTCAAATCTTCGGCAGACATTCCAAAAGTAGAAGTAGTGTGTGCAGAAGTAGTCGCAAAGGTTTCCAAATACATGATGTAAAGGAATTCAAGCCCTACGAGTGTGGCTAAAATATTGATAATAATTTGCATGTTATTCTCTCTTGTCTTTCACTTACATTTCTTTTGTATCGCGAAATTTATGATATATCCAAACACTACTCGAACTTTTCTACACATCGCCTTGAGCGTAGGATGAAGCGTATGAGTCGACTGAAATTGCTCTATCTAATCGAGCCTGATGCAGATCAAGCTGTTTCTTTGTATGACAAGGTAATGCTTGCTGTTATCATCGCCAGCTTGATTCCTCTGATGAGCAAGGGCGAGTACCCACTGTGGATGCATGTGCTAGATATTGCGGCCACCATCATATTCTGTATTGATTATTTGCTGCATTGGTTCTGCGCTGATTTGCAGAGTAGACATCATGGCACACGGGCTTTTATAGAATATCCATTTCGGCCAATGGCAATCGCTGATTTATTGTCAATTCTTCCAGGATTCTTCCCGCTAAATCATGGTCTGCGTTTATTTAGGTTGATTCGTTTGCTGCGAATTCTGCGAGGACTAATGATTTTTAAGAATATTCGCCGCCGTCGATCTGTTGATCTGATTGTAAGAGCTTTCAAAAAACAGCGTGAGTCTTTGACGATTATCTTCTGCATAGCAATTGGTTATATTTTTATATCTGCTCTCATAGTTTTTAACGTAGAACCGCAGACCTTTAAGACATTTTTCGATGCGCTGTATTGGGCAACGGTGTCACTCACAACTGTGGGATATGGTGATATTTACCCGGTCACTGCGGTGGGGCGCCTATTCACCATGCTATCGTCAATTTTGGGAATTGCAGTAATCGCACTGCCATCGTCTATTTTGACTGCAGATTTGATGATGATTCTCAATGAGAGTGACGATGACTCTACTAATGATGTGCATCCCTCGCCGACGGATCCTGCTCATGAAGCAATGAAGCAGATTCAAAAAGATATTCGCAGAGATACTCGTAAAAATAAACCTGAAATGTAGGCTGCAGTTTTATCGGACTTTTTATTCTTCATTTCTTGTCCGCTAATTTCGGCATAATTGTTCGTGTTCACCGATGCGTGGCATCCTTCACTTGGGTAATCGAGTTGTTGTGTTCAGTTTCGATTATGAAAAATTATGAAAGTGAAGGAGCGTCGGGGCGAATTTGGGTTGTACCTTTCGCTTCTGCCAACCCATTTCGCTGATTGAGCAATAGGCATAGTTCTAGAGGCGAGGGGTGAGAATGAAGAAATCATTTACATTTATTAGTAGTGCTTTCGAACGTGTATCTCAATATGTATTCCAGCACGTATTCCAACAGGCAAATCGTTTAGTTCTTATAATTCTTTCTTTTATCTGTGCAGTGTCTTTGTCAGCATGCTCGGTTCCCGGTATTGCTGATTCTTCGGATAGTTCTGCATCAGATTCAGGGCTAACCACTGTGACTTTTATGCTTTCATGGGCTCCTGATACGAATCATATTGGTGTGTATGTAGCTCAGCAGCTAGGATATTTCAAAAAAGCCGGTCTGAAGGTCAACATTGTGGCTACGTCGCAAGCAGGTGCGGAACAATCGGTTTCTAACGGTGTAGCGGACTTCGCGTTGTCTAATCTTTCCAATGTGGCTGATTCAAGCATTAAGAACGCTGGATTAAAGTTCGTGCTTCAAGTACAGCAAAAGGCTTCTGCTATATGGTGTTCTCTGGCTTCTAATACTTCTATCTCATCTCCGAAAGATTTTGATGGAAAAACGTTTGCGACCTTTGGCGGCAATGAATCCGATGCCGTGGTCAAAGCTATGATTAAAAATGATGGCGGCACAGGCACTTTCGATAAAGTCACCGTTGGCACATCCACTTTTAATACTCTTTCTACAGGCAAAGCCGACTTTGGTGGTTTTTACACCACGTGGGAAGGCGTGCAGGCTGAGCTCTACGGGCCTAAGTTAAATTGCTTCACCGAAGCAGATTACGGAATTCCTGGTAATGCGGATGAGATTGGAATCATTAGTAGTTCCTCGTATTTGAAAGAGAATCCTACTATTGCTCGTAAGTTCATTCAGGCAGCGCAACGTGGTTATTACTATGCATATACCCATCCAGATAAAGCCGCTAGAATCCTTGTAAAAGCTGCTTCGAGTGCTGATTTGAAGTACGCATTTGTTAAGCGCAGTATGCAAGTCATTACTTCAGGTGAATACTGGGGTTCACTCGATGATGTGAAGAGCGGCAACTTTGCTGTGGGAAGCATTGATACGGCTAGTGGGCAGAAATATTTTGACTTCCTCTTTGAATCAGGCGCATATACTGATGAGGATAATCAGCCGATTGCTAATGTTCCTGTGGCAAAGAAACTTGTGACGAGCAAATATTTGTTAACGGCGAAGCAGCTGCTCAATTCTTAATAACCCTAATAATCTCGACAATCTCAATAATCTCAAGATGAGAGAATAAAATAGAGGACAAATGACAAAGCTTATTCTTGATTGTGACACAGGCATTGACGACACTTTAGCCTTGCTATATGCGCTCGCTGATCCTAAGTGTGAACTCCTAGGAGTTGTTGGGATTTTTGGAAACGTGACTGAGGCTCAGGCAACACAGAATAATCGTGATGTGCTTGATTTTTGCGGCCACAGCGATACTCCTGTGTATCACGGATTAGAAAAGCCATCATTCTATGGAAAGAACGATCCCTTTATCGTTGATGAAGGATGCAAGCGATTCCACGGGGAGAACGGTTTTGGCGGCGCAAAGCTTCATCTTGATGATTCGCACAGCCGTGGTGAAATTTACGATGATGGTGCTCAATTCATCATCGATTCTGTGCGTCAATACGGCTCAGACGTCACTATAGTTGCGACTGGCCCAATGACCGATGTAGACGAGGCTTTGCGTAGAGCTCCTGAAATTGCTGAGCAAATGCGTATTGTGATTATGGGTGGTACGCTCACTCAGCCTGGTAACTGCTATGACCTCATCAGTGAGACGAATATATGGAATGATCCGGAGGCAGCTAACCGTCTTTTCCATTCAGGCGCAAACATCACTATGGTTGGTCTCGATGTAACCCATCGCACTCTGATGACCCGCGAACACGCTCGGTCTTTTAAGAATTTGGGAACGCCACTGGGAGCTTTTCTCTATTCGATGGTGCGTTATTACATCAACGCGAATGAGGCAAGCGACCCTATTTTTTTGGAAGGCAGTCCTCTGCATGATCCTTTGGCTGTTGCGGTTGCGCTTGATCCCAGCCTTGTTGAGACGTTCCCTATCAATTTGCAAGTTGATTTAGGTGGACAATCCCGCGGACGCACTATCGGCGATGCAGCAAGACTTCGTAAGCCAGCTGTCAGCACAAGAGTTGCTCTTGGGGTTGATTCGCAGCGCTTCTTGAATCGATGGTTTGAGCATATTACGAGTATTGCCAGTGAGTATTAAAATATTTCCCAAAACTTTTGAGTCAAAGCCACTCAAGTTTTGGGAATAAATTATTTTCTATCCATGTTGACCTAATTAGAACATGAAAGAAGCAGGTATTTGCGCACGTATAAGTGAATAATGCGCAGCCCTGCATGGGAGGTCATTATGGAACCGAAGTTGACAACAATGAGCCAAGAAGCGTTGTCAGACGCAGTGCAAAGTGCTTCTGCTGCAGGCAACGCACAAGTAGAGACTCTACATTTACTTGACGCTTTATTGCGCCAAGAGAGTGGCGTTGTACAAGGCTTAATTCAAGCTGTGGGAGCTGATAGTCAGGCGATTGGTGCGCAAATTCGTCGCGCTCTTGTGGAGCTGCCGAGCGCATCAGGGAGCACAGGTGCGCAGCCGCAAGCAAGCCGTGCGCTCTCTGCGGTAATTGCAAATGCAGCCAAAGAAATGCAAAGTATGAGTGATGAATATGTGTCTACGGAGCATCTTCTGATTGCTATTGCTGAGGGAAATTCTTCCGATAAAGCAGCACAGATTCTTTCACAGAACAACGTTACAGCTCAAGCATTGCGTAAGGCAGTACCAGACGTTCGCGGTGGTGCTCGTGTGACGAGCCCTAATGCAGAAGGATCATATAAAGCGCTCGAAAAGTATTCCACTGATCTAACACAGCAGGCACACGATGGGAAGCTCGATCCTGTTATCGGGCGAGACCGCGAGATTCGCCGCGTTATTCAGATTTTGAGTCGCCGAACTAAGAACAATCCAGTTCTTATTGGTGAACCAGGTGTCGGTAAAACTGCCGTAGTTGAGGGTTTGGCTCAGCGTGTGGTGGCTGGCGATGTACCTGAGAGTTTGCGTAATAAGAAGGTTGTAATTCTTGATATGTCATCAATGGTGGCTGGTAGTAAGTATCGTGGTGAATTTGAAGAGCGTATGAAGGCCGTGCTTAATGAGATTAAGAAATCTGACGGCGATATCATCACCTTTATTGATGAAATTCATACCATTGTGGGTGCAGGCGCAACTGAGGGCTCAATGGATGCAGGCAATATGCTTAAACCCATGCTTGCTCGCGGTGAGCTGCGTTTGATTGGTGCGACTACGCTGGATGAATATCGAGAAAATATTGAGAAAGATCCCGCCTTAGAGCGCCGCTTCCAACAAGTATTTGTGGGCGAACCAAGCGTGGAAGATACTATTGCAATTTTGCGCGGTTTGAAGGAGCGTTATGAGGCTCACCATAAGGTGACGATTGGTGACGATGCGCTTGTTGCTGCTGCAACGCTTTCTAACCGCTATATCAATGGGCGTCAGCTGCCGGATAAGGCAATTGATTTGGTGGATGAAGCTGCTGCACACTTGCGTATGGAGTTAGATTCGCAACCTGAGGAAATCGATGAACTCAGCCGCCGCGTTACCCGCCTTGAAATGGAGGAAATGCAGCTTAAGAAGGCTGAAGATCCTGCATCCAAGGAGCGATTGGCAAAGATTCAATCTGAAATTGCTGATACTCGTGAACGTTTGGCTGGGCTGAATGCTCGATGGGATGCTGAAAAGGCTGGTCATAATAAGGTTGGTGACTTGCGTGCACAGCTCGATGCAAAGCGTATGGAAGCTGATAAAGCAACTCGTGAAGGTGACCTTGAGAAGGCTTCACGCATTTTGTACGGTGAGATTCCTGCTATTCAGCGTGAACTTGCCCAAGAGGAAAATGCTGCGCATGCTGCTGGCGCCGCTGCAAATACAGCAGCAAATACTGTAGCGGATGAGAATACGGCTGAACCAATGGTTCCAGACCATGTGGATTCTGATTCGATTGCTGAAATTGTTTCTGACTGGACTGGCATTCCTGTGGGGCGCTTAATGCAAGGTGAAAACGAGAAGCTTTTACATATGGAAGAAGAGCTTGGCAAGCGCGTTATTGGGCAAAAAGAAGCTGTTCATGCAGTCTCTGATGCAGTGCGCAGATCTCGTGCAGGAATTTCTGATCCGGATCGTCCAACAGCAAGCTTTATGTTCCTCGGGTCAACAGGTGTAGGTAAAACTGAGCTTGCTAAGGCTCTCGCAGACTTCCTCTTTGACGATGAACGTGCTGTTGTGCGTATTGATATGAGCGAGTATATGGAGAAAGCATCTGTTTCGCGTCTTATTGGTGCAGCACCAGGATATATCGGCTATGAAGAGGGCGGCCAGTTGACAGAAGCTGTGCGTCGTCGCCCATATTCCGTCGTGCTTTTCGATGAGGTAGAGAAGGCTCATCCTGAAGTCTTCGACATCTTACTGCAAGTGCTTGATGATGGTCGTCTGACTGATGGGCAAGGGCGCACAGTAGACTTCAAGAACACGATTCTGATTATGACATCGAACTTGGGTTCACAGTTCTTGACTAACCCAGATTTGAATAGTGATGAGCGCAGAACAGCGGTTCTTGATTCTGTTCATGCACAATTCAAGCCGGAGTTTATCAACCGCCTTGATGAGTTGATTATTTTCGACCCGCTCACACGTGACGAGCTTGGAAACATTGTCAATATTCAGGTTGAACAGGTTGCAAACCGCTTGGTGGATCGTCGAATCCATCTGGACGTTACAACATCTGCGCGTCAATGGCTGGCAGACATGGGTTATGACCCTGCTTATGGCGCTCGCCCGCTGCGTCGCCTAGTTCAGACTGAGGTGGGAGATCAGCTGGCTCGTATGCTGCTTTCTGGTGCAGTGCATGACGGTGATACTGTGCTGGTGGATCACACAGGCGGTGATCATCTTGAGCTTACGAGTTGGGCAACGGAAAATCTTGCCACGGATGAGACTCAAGCGTAAGGCATTGAGTATCCAATAAAATAATGGTAAAAGACTAGAGGGGCTTCGGCTGGAGCCCCTCTCTTGAGTTATAAGGGATACTGTGGTAAAAACATGAAGAATGGTAGCAGTATGAAGAAGTCGTAGCATTCTCGCGAATAAGCAGACTGACTCTAGCAATGAGATTGAGATAAAGATGATACGCACTGTTGAAGAAGAAGATTCTAAGTCTATACAAAAAATTGTAGAGATATCCCTAGGATACAAATGCTCAACTGAGTTGGTGAGTGCGCAGATTAAGAAATTTAGAGATAATCCATATCATATATGCTTTGTATACGAAAATGAGAATCACGAAGCCGTTGGGTATATTGAAGCAGAAGTTTATGAAAGCCTTTATAGTCGGGCGGGGCTCAATATTTTAGGTCTTGCTGTTTTGCCAGAAAATAGACGAGAAGGTGTTGCTCGCAAACTTGTAGAGCAACTAGAACGATGGGGCAACGCTCATCACTATCAATATATTCGACTGAACAGTTCAAGTTCACGAGTCGAAGCCCATAAATTCTATAATGCTCTTGGTTACGAGTGTGATAAAACCCAGAAGCGATTTATAAAAACACTGTCATAAAGTAACTACCGTAAAGGTAACTGCCGTAAAAGTAAGTGTCATAAAAAGTAAAGGGCGGATGGCAAAATGCCAACCACCCAGTGTTGATGTGTTGTTACTTCGAGTGAATTATGCTGCGTACTTCGTTGGATTTTCCTTAAAAGTATTGAGGCAATGTTCAGAGCAGAAGTGATATGTTTTCCCGTTGTATTCGTAAGGATTCTGATCCTTGGTAACGGTCATGCCGCAGATTGGGTCAACGAGTACATCTATCGTGTTATTACCGTTATTACCTGCGTCGTTTGATGCAGAAGTGTTGGACTTATTTCGTTTGAGGAATTCAAACATGAGTTCTCCTTGGTGGAAATGAGTGGCGTCGTCAATAATAACTTGTGGCTTGTGCTGAGTGCTGGAAATGCTCACTTCTGAGGTAGTATCCACTTGAGTACGATTGCTCAATTCTGCGCTTGTTGCCTTTGTGATATCAATTGTGCGCAAGCGATTTGCGTTGGTAATCAAACTTGCAGAGCTCAATGCCATGGCGAGTCCTGCAATCATTGGGCTGAGGAGCCATCCTGTCAGCGGGTAGAATAAGCCAGAAGCAATCGCAATACCGACCACGTTATACCCAAAAGCGAAACCAAGATTTTGATGGATATTGCGCATTGTTAATTTGCTGAGGCGAATCATGCGAGCAACACCGTTAAGTTCACCAGTCATTAAAGTAACATCGGCAGACTTCATCGCAATGTCAGTGCCTGTGCCCATAGCAAATCCAAGATCTGACTGAGCGAGGGCTGGAGCATCGTTAATGCCGTCACCTACCATTGCTACAAGATGTTTTTTACTGCCTTGTTGGCCTTGGGAAACTTGGCTTTGAATGTAGGAAATCCAGAATGCCTTACCATCAGGCTTTACTTCAGAAATAACAGTATCAATACCGGCTTGCTCAGCTACTTTTTGTGCAGTTTCAGCCTTGTCTCCAGAGAGCATAATTGTATGAATTCCGAGTGCTTTGAGCTCAGCAATAGCTGCAGGGGAGCTCTTTTTGATTGGATCCTCTGCATAAGAAATAGCGCCATTGGCTGTGCTTTCAACTTCAGCAATCCCTTGTGTAATTGTTCCAGTCTTATCGAAGACTACGGTTCCAATATGTCGCGCATTTTCCAAAGCTCGCGCAGAGGCAATGAGGATACCATTCTTTGCGCCTACGCCGATTCCAGCAGTAACGGAAAGTGGAGTTGCCAATCCAAGGGCACACGGGCAAGCGATAACAAGAACGGTAACAGCTGTTGTAATCGCGTAAGTAAGCTGTGGACTTGGGCCGAAGCTAATCCACAGTGCGAAGGTCCACACTGCGATGATAAATACTGCGGGCACAAAGAATTGTGCAATTTTATCTGCAAGTGCTTGAACGGGAGCTTTACTCGCCTGTGCAGAAGACACCAGCTCAACAATCTGCGAAAGCACGGTATCTTTCCCAGTTGCGGTCACCCTCATAGCTAATGGAGCATCAAGTGCCATAGTTCCGCCGGTAATAGCTTCGTTAATGCTGCGGGGAACCGGCTTGGACTCGCCTGTAATCATAGACTCGTCAACTTGAGCAGACCCTGCAACGACTATTCCATCAGTTGGAACGCTATTACCGCCAGGAACCTTAAGAATTTCACCGGGCATGATGGAATCCATTGAGACTTCATGTCCTGCAGTTGGAAGTTTCCACGACCCGTCAGCAATTTCTGCTTCGGTCAGGGCAATCGCTGTGTCTGGGCGCAGTTTCATCAAGGCATTGATCGCATCACCTGTGCCTGCTCGTGCGCGAGATTCTAGCAGATTACCCATGATTACGAGCGTGAGAACTACACCCACAGAATCAAAATAAGTGTTGCGAGCATTTTCTGGGAGAAGATTTGGAGCAACAGTTACAAAAAGACTAAAAACGTAGGCGGCGGTTGTGCCCATGGTGACAAGGGCATTCATTTCAGGACTGCGGTGAGCAATCGCGTTCCACCCCACACGATGAATATCCCATCCGGTGTAGAACATTACTGGAGTAACAAGAATTGCCTGTAGCCAAGGGCTTGTAAGCCATGCGGGCCAATTCTGACCCCAAAACATACTTCCCATGCCGATAATGAATACTGGAATGGAGAAGATTGCCCCGACTATAAGCTTCTTTTTAAGCTCCGCGATTTCAGCATCGCGTTCGCTAATGGAGCTTTCATTTGTTGTGGCTGTGGTTGTGGTAGGCGCAGTGTTGGAATATACATTTTGAACAGCAGAGGCAGTTTTTTCATCTTCGCTTGGTTCATAATTACCTGAAACGCGCAACATTCCATGCACCATATTCATGCCGCATGCGAAAGGATAGTCTCCAGCTTTCAAAGCAGGCAGTGTCACAGCGGTTGTGCGATTTGCTGGCAAATAAGAATCGATACCCAAATCAGAGAAAACAACATGAGAAGTGCATTCGCCGCTTTCTTTGCGGTCAAAGTGAATCGTGAGTGGTTTGCCAGCTTCTGCCTGAATCAATGCAGGGGAATAACCACCCTGCACGCCGATGGAGATACTCTGAGAATCCCCTTCAACGGTTGTATACCCACCTTTTTGTAGTGAGAAGAAATACCAAACAAGCAGTGCAGTGACGGCTGCTGCAGCTAAAAGATAAATGAAGAACATAGCTTCCTCCGATTGTGCTTCTCCACTTAGGGTAACTGGGGGAGGTAAAGGCATATTCCGTGTGTTGCCTATTTTGAGCTAGTGGCGATAGATGATGCTATAGTCGAACACATGTTCGAATTGTTTTTTGCTCTGCTCATAGGTGTGGTTCTTGGCGCTGCACTTGGTTTCTTGGCCGCGAAGGCGCGCCAACAGGCTCAGCCTATTTCAGATGAGAAGGCACTTGATATACAGTCTCAGATTCAGGAGATTACTGCGCAGCGAGATACTTTATCCGAACAATATGAGCAGTCTCGTTCTGAACTTGCCATTGAGCGTGAAGCCACAGCAAAGCTTGAAGGTGAGCTTCAAGGAGCTCGTAAACAGCTTGAGTTTGTGCAGGAGCAACTCAGCATAGCTCAAAAGGCAGAGGAGCAGCGTGTAGAGCGTGAGCGTATTCAGACTCAGAAAAGTGAGGAAGAAAAACGTCAACGGCAAGCGCAAACCTTAAATGAGGAATCGCGTGTTATCAAAGCACTTGCGCCGGTTCAAAAAAGTCTTGATCTTCTCCAAAACAGAGTTGCAGATATCGAAGCAAAGCGTAAGCAGGAGATGGGGCAGCTTGGCCAGCAGCTGCAAGGCTTGGGTGTTGCTCAAGAGAAGCTTAATCACGAGACGTCTGCCCTTGCTATGGCTTTGCGGGATAATAAGGTGCGCGGTGCATGGGGTGAAGCGCAGCTTAAAAATATTGTGGAATCAGCTGGCCTGCGTGAACATGTTGATTTTGAAACTCAATATTACAGTCAGAATGAAGACGGCCGTCAACAGCGCCCAGATATGGTTGTGATGTTGCCAGATAACAAGTTCATTCCTATTGATGCAAAAGTTCCATATTCTTACTATCAGCAAGCATGTGAAATTAGTGATGCGGCTTCTGAATCAGAATTAAAAATTCGTGATGATCTTTTGCAGCAGCATGCAAAGGCTTTGCGAGGGCATATTGATACCCTGGCAAAGCGTGAGTATTGGAAGAGTAGCACAGACCGTGTGGCGCCTGATTTCGTGATTGCTTTTATTCCCAATGAAGCACTACTTCAAGCTGCGTTGAATGTTGATCCCACTATCTTAGATTATGCCTTTAATAAGCAAGTTGCTCTTACTTCGCCGGTAACTTTATGGTCTGTGCTGAAATCGGTTGCCTTTGCATGGCAGCAGCAGACTTTAAGTGATGAAGCCCAAAAGCTTTTCGACTTATCGCACACTATGTTCGTTCGTCTTAAGAAGATGAGTGAACATGCTACAAAACTTGGGAAATCGATTGGTTCAGCAGTTCAGAGTTATAATGCATTCGTTGGCTCTCTTCAAACGCAAGTTGTTCCAACAGTTCGAAAACTCAATGCATTGGAGCCAGGCCAAATTTTTGATGCGCCTGTGCCTATTGAGGATGAGAAGAAAAGTGACATTCGTGAAATAACAGCTCCGGAATTGTTGCCTGAAAATATAGAAGAAAACCAGTAGGGTAGAACTATGACTAATTCTTTTTCTCTGCCGTACAGTGCTCTTGGCGCACAGGCTGGCATGGCTCAGATGACTGAGGAACAGACAAAGCGCGAAAAACTTCTTAATATGTTACAAGATGCGGTTGGTGATAAGCCATTTAGTGAATTGACATCTGTGACATACGATCATTTTGGTTCCAAGCTTGCCGGCGAAGTTTTTCTCAACACCTTAGAATCTCAAGGAATTTCTCTTGAAGATTTCGACGCCGTAGGGGCTTTAACTACCGCGGCAATTCCGTTAGCTATTGCTATTATCCATACAGCAGCTCAGCGTGGATATGCTCTTGATGCTTTTGTTATGGATTTTGTATTCCCCTCTATTAAAGGGCCAAGTGTTTCCCACAAGCGTGTTGTTATGGTGGATGCGTGGCTTTCGGAGAAGTCCTTTGTTCAGACTTCATCTCTTGTGACACTACGCAATGGGAATGAGCTTAATCTTGATTTCGCTGTGTTACAGAAAGAAGGAGCGCGAGTTGTGGCCATTGTTTCTTTGATTGGAAGTGTCGGTAAAGCGGCAAAGAATTCCAATACTATTGAGCTTATTAATCCTGTAACCGATGAGCATTCTCCTATTCGCTTTATTCCAGTTTTTTCTGACAATGATTTACGAGGAAATTTTCAACAGAGTGTACAAGGTGATCAATAGTGAAAGAGCCAACAGAGTTTACTAAGCGTGTGATGGCAGCAGGTGATCCTGGGCTTCGTGAAGTAGGAGTTGGCCCATGGGAAGAAGCACATCCAGATGAACCTCGCCCGACTGATCCTCGCTACGATGTGGAACTGCTTAATAATGGTGATCGCCGTAATGTGATGGACCGCTATCGTTATTGGAGTGTTGAAGCAATTAAAACAGACCTTGATTTGCAGGGGCGTCACGAGTTTGAAGTAGCGATTGAAAATTGGACGCATGATTTCAATATTGGCTCTATAGTGCGTACTGCAAACGCTTTTACTGCAAAAGCTGTTCATATCATTGGCCCACATAAGTGGAATCGCAAGGGGTCATTGATGACCGAACTTTATCAAGATGTCTATTACCATGCCAGTATTGAAGAGTTTGCTGAGTATTTGCATCAGCGGGAATCTGTGCCAAGGCTTATAGCGTTGGATATTGTAGATGGCGCTGTTCCAATGGAGAGCTATAGCTTCCCTAAGCAGTCTGTGCTCCTCTTCGGGGCTGAGGGACCGGGCTTAACATCTAAAGCACTCGATATTGCCGACGATGTGGTTTATATCAGCCAATATGGTTCTGTAAGGTCACTTAATGCAGGGGCTGCAGCAGCTGTTGCAATGCATGCATGGATGATTCAGCATGGTAAGCAATCGTAGATGCGCAGATGCAAATGAGCATTAATAACCGCACAGTAAATCTTCAGAAAACTGTCACGTAAGGTCTTTATAGTGAGCACTATGCCTACATTTACACAAGAAGAAATTGAGCACTTGGGCGATCTCGCCCGGATTGCCCTCACAGATGAGGAAATTAGCCGTCTGCAAGACGATTTGAACGTTATTGCAGAGTCCATTGCTAAGGTGCAGGAAGTTGCTGGAGAGGATGTTACTCCAACCGCAAATCCGGTTCCGTTGGAAGCTTATTTGCGTCCTGATGAGCCAGAAGCACCTCTTACTCAGGAAGAAGCGCTTTCTGATGCGCCTGAGTCTGAAGCTGGAATGTTCGTTGCACCGCAGATTCTGGGGGAGTAGGAGAAATGACTCAGATGCGAAATGAACTTGTTAAACTTTCTGCTGCACAAATGGCGCAGAAGATCAAAGATGGTGAAGTCTCCAGCCGTGAGCTTGTAGACGCACATCTTGATGTTATTGAATCTGCTGAGAAGGATATTAATGCATTCCTCGCAATCAGTGGCGATGTAGCACGCGAGCAAGCGGACGCATTTGATGCTGCCAAGGCTAAGGGTGAGGCACCTGAAGGGGAACTTGCCGGCGTCCCAATTGCAATCAAAGATATGATTGTCACTAAGGAAATTCCAACCACTGCAGCATCCAAGATTCTTGAAGGCTGGATTCCTCCATATGATGCAACTGTTGTTACTCGTCTTAAAGCAGTAAGTATGCCGATTTTGGGTAAGACCAATCTCGATGAGTTCGCGCAGGGGTCTTCTACTGAGCACTCCGCTTATGGGGTGACTCGTAACCCTTGGAACACAGGTCGCGTTCCTGGCGGTTCAGGCGGTGGTTCTGCAGCGGCTGTTGGCGCCTTTGAAGCTCCACTTGCACTTGGCACAGATACGGGTGGTTCCATTCGTCAGCCTGGCGCATTAACTGGGACTGTTGGTGTTAAACCAACTTATGGCGGTGTCTCTCGCTTTGGTGCAATAGCAATGGCGTCATCTTTGGATCAGATTGGCCCTGTATCCCGAACAGTTCTTGATTCTGCACTTCTGCAGGAAGTTATTGGCGGCTATGATCCTCACGATTCCACCTCTATTCCTCAGCCTGTTCCTGCTCTCTCAGCAGCAGCTCGTGAAGGTGCACAGCGCGATCTAAAAGGCATGCGCGTAGGTCTAATCAAGGAAATTACTAACGGCGAAGGCTTCCAGCCTGGTGTGGAGGCACGCTTTAATGAATCAGTTAAGCTTCTTGAATCTATGGGAGCTGAGGTAGTTGAAGTTTCTTTGCCTCATCTTGAATATGCCCTAGGTGCTTATTACATCATCATGCCTTCTGAGGTTTCTTCTAATCTGGCTCGTTATGACGGTATGCGTTATGGTATGCGTGTTATGCCGCCGGCAGATGTTCCCCAGACTGCAGCAAATATGATGGCTTACACTCGTGAGGCTGGCTTTGGTGACGAAGTGAAGCGTCGTATCATTCTCGGCACTTATGCTCTTTCGGCTGGCTATTACGATGCTTGGTACGGTTCTGCACAGAAGGTTCGTACCCTCATTATTGATGATTTCAAGAAGGCATTTGAGAAAGTCGATGTTTTAGTTTCTCCAACATCTCCTGTAACTGCCTTCCCATTCGATGAAAAAACAACTGATCCAATGGCAATGTATCTCATTGATATCACCACAATTCCTGCAAACCTTGCTGGTGTGCCTGGCATGTCTATTCCTTGTGGAATAAGTGACGACGGCTTGCCTGTGGGGTTCCAGTTCTTGGCTCCTCAGCAGCGCGATGATTTGATGTATAAGCCAGCTGCAGCACTTGAGGCGGCGTTAGAAGACCAGTGGAATGGCCCTATCTGGAATTCCATGAAGACTCCTTGGTTGGGCGAATAGGCAAGAAGGGAAGTTATTGCTATGGCTGAAAAATTAATGAAGTTCTCTGATGCCGTCGCTAAGTATGATCCAGTTATTGGCTTAGAGGTTCATGTTGAATTAAGTACTAAAACTAAGCTCTTCTGCCCGGCAGAAGTTGCATTTGGCGGTGGGCCAAATACTCAGCTCACTCCAGTTTCTCTTGGACTTCCTGGTTCCTTGCCAGTAGTCAACAAGACTGCTATTGACTATGCGGTAAAGCTTGGATTGGCATTGCATTGCGATATTGCTGAGTGGAGTCAGTTTGCTCGTAAGAATTACTTCTACCCAGATATGCCTCGTGATTACCAGATTTCTCAGTATGATAAGCCTCTAAATGGTGAGGGATATCTTGATGTTGAGCTTGAAGATGGTGAAATCTTCCGTGTACCAGTGGAACGTGCTCACGTAGAAGATGATGCTGGCAAGAATACACACGTTGGTGGAGCTGATGGGCGCATCGAAGGTGCGGATCATTCTTTAGTTGATTACAATCGTGCTGGCGTGCCTTTGATTGAGATTGTGACTAAGCCAATTACTGGTGCAGGCGCACGAGCAGCTGAAGTTGCAGGTGCTTATGTCCGTACAATTCGCGACATAGTGCGTGCTCTCAATATCTCTCACGCCCGTATGGAACAGGGTAATATGCGTGCAGACGTAAACGTTTCTTTGCGTCCAAGCCCAGATGCTCCACTCGGGACTCGCTCTGAGACCAAGAACGTTAACTCATTCCGCGGCATCGAGCGCACAATTATCTACGAAATTCGTCGCCAGGCAGCATTGCTGGATGATGGGGGCGAGGTTCTCCAGGAGACACGTCATTGGGATGAAGCTTCTCAGACGACTGCTGGAGGCCGCGTAAAAACTGATGCGGACGATTATCGCTACTTCCCTGACCCTGATTTAGTGATGGTGCACGTCACAAAGGAACACATCGATGAGCTAGCTGCTCAGATGCCTGAAATGCCTCGTGAACGCCGCAATCGTTTGCAGGCTGAATGGGGATTCTCTGACAACGAGATGCGTGACGTTGTTAATGCTGATGCGCTTGATCTTGTGGAAGAAACAGTGGCAGCAGGTGCAACTGCGGCTGGTGCTCGTAAATGGTGGATGGGTGAAATTTCCCGTGCAGCAAACGAGCAAGGTAAAAGCCTTGAAGAACTGGCAGTTTCTCCTGCAGATATTGCGCGAGTCGAAGAACTCATTGCCCAAGGTAAGCTTAACGATAAGCTCGCAAAGGCAACAGTTTCTGGCGTGCTTGCTGGAGAAGGAACCCCGGATGAAGTCGTTGCAAAGCATGGCTTTGAAGTGGTTTCTGACGATTCTGCGCTGGAAGTTGAAGTTGACAAGGCTTTGGCTGCAAACCCAGACATCGTTGAAAAGCTCAAGAGCGGGAATATGAAGCCGATGGGCGCAATTATTGGTGCAGTTATGAAAGCCACGCGCGGTCAAGCTGATGCGAAGGCAGTTACCAAGATTGTGATGAGCAAAGTCAAAAGCTAATTCTTGTCAGTTGTAAAAATTAATGCTGCCTTATGTGTTCCACAGGTTTTCGACTAGGCTGGAGTATATAAGGCAGAGTTGAGATTTAGATTCTTGCGCAGTAGGGGAGGAACTTATGGTTTCAATATCTGACGCAGAATTGTTCGGTAAGGAACAGCTTGGCGTGTCGGAAAGTCGAGCACTGCCACAGAAGGTGACAATTCCTGCAATAAAAGGTGAAATGTCGCATTTGCGCCCGGCAACAATTGAAGACCTCGCTACTATGGATGCAATCGACGCTTTTTATGGTGCATCCTCAATCACAGGGAAGAGCGAAGCTGCTGAACGATCAGCTGTACACGCTTGGGTCTCTCGTTCTCAAGCGTGGGCAAACGATCAAATTGGTGAAATAGAGCGCTTTGCAGACCCTGAGGCACGCGGCACAATGGCGTGGACTATGCTCGCAGATCCGGATAATATCACCGAATCTATTGATCAAGCCAACACAATTATCGGTATGATTTTCCTCGTCGATATTGACTCGTGGGCAAAATCAGCACGCATACAGGTTATTCTTGGGCACGATTATCGAGGTCGCGGATACTCACGTGATGCAATGCCTCGCGTTCTTATTTATGGTTTCGCTCCAGAGGAAGGCCTTGGACTCCATCGTATTTGGGTAAGTGTTCCAGAGAAAAATACGCGTTCTCGCACTGTTTATCAATCTCTAGGCTTTGTGCCAGAAGGTGTATCTCGTGACGCTCTGTGGGATTCTGAAAATAATAAATATCAAGATTCCAATGTGTTTGCGGCGCTTGCTGATGAATTTGATTTGGTGCGCTCTCTTGAAACTTATGGAATGCACACCATCACCTCTAATCCAGGTGTAAAAGAAGCACTTGCTATGCGAGAGCACTCTATCGAAATCGCGCAGAAAAACTCTCAAAGGGAAGCGCATTTCGAAGCTTCATCTAAGCAGGCGCATCAAGGAGAATTATCGCAGCCCGCACCTCTTAAGATTTCTCAGCAGAATTTAGAAACTGAGGAAAAGTCACAAGCTGATGTTAATCGAATCAGCGTCAACAATGATGATGAACCAGGTAAATCGAACGAACCTGATGAGCCAGACCACGGGCACAGCAGCTGGGCATATCTTGATGAAAACAATGAAGGAAATCAGCAGAATCAGGACAATAGTAAGCAGCCGTGGTGGAGACGCCTTGGCAATAATCGTAAGCGCGAAGGGAAATAGTCAAAAACTATGAGTGCTGAAGATCTTGACAATTACGAAACCGATGCTGAACTCGCGCTATATAAGGAATATCGCGACGTTATCAAGCTGTTTACTTATGTGGTAGAGACTGAGCGGCGCTTTTATTTAGCGAATCGAGTTGATTTTAACGTACGCTCGGCTGGTCAAGATGTTTATTTTGATGTTCAACTTACTGATGCATGGGTTTGGGATATCTACCGTCCAAGCCGCTTCGTTAAGAATGTTCGAATCGTAACTTTTAAAGATGTCAACGTAGAAGAAGTACAAAAAACAGATATTGATATTCCTGAATCGATTTCCTAAATCGACGAGCTATATGTAAACTGCTGATAAGTGGCAGATTAGTCAGAAGACTGTACCGTACAGTAAACTGGAAAAGATTTATAGAAGTTACCTTACCGGGGGGGAAATGACGGATAAGAAATCTGTAGTGATTATTGGTGGTGGTCCTGCTGGACTTACTGCTGCGTGGGAATTCGTCAAGGACGGTTCCGATGACTATGATGTCACAGTCCTTGAAGCAACTGGAGAGTTTGGCGGTATCTCTCGCACTGTTAAGCATAACGGAAATCGCATGGATATTGGTGGGCACCGCTTCTTCTCTAAGGATGACCGCGTTATGCAATGGTGGAAGGAAGTTCTTCCATTGCAGGGTGCTCCTTCTTACGATGACAAAAAGCTTGGTCGTCATCACGATCTTGAACCTGGCGGCCCAGATCCAGAAAAAACAGATCATGTTATGTTGAAGCGCCATCGTGTTTCTCGCATTTTCTGGAACCAGCACTTCCTCGATTACCCAATTTCCTTGAATGCTGCAACTTTGAAGGCGATGGGGCCCAAGATTACGCTTCAAGCAGGGTTTAGCTACTTGTGGTCCCTTATTCACAAGTTCCCAGAAGATAATTTGGAGAATTTCTATATCAATCGTTTTGGTCGCAAACTCTACTCCATGTTCTTCGAGGGCTATACCGAGAAGCTATGGGGGCGTCACCCAAGCCAGATTTCAGCAGATTGGGGTGCACAACGAGTTAAGGGTTTGAGCATCATTGCAGTTTTGAAGAATGCAATTCAGCGTATGATGCCAAATCACAAGTCTGATAACTCCAAGGTTGAAACCAGCCTTATTGAAGAATTCTGGTATCCAAAGCTTGGGCCAGGTCAGCTTTGGGAAACTGTTGCTGCTAATTCTGAAGCACGTGGCGTCAACATTATAAAGGGCGCTAACGTTACTCGTATCGACCAGAAGAATGGCAAAATTTCGTCTGTCGTCTATGTTGATTCACAGGGGAATGAAGTAACTCTTGAAGCAGATGAATTCATTTCCTCCATGCCTTTGAAGGATTTGGTCAACGCACTTGACAATTCTCAGACTGCAGATGCTCCTGCAGATATGAAGGTAATTGCAAACGGTTTGCCATATCGAGATTTTGTTACTGTTGGTCTACTCGTTAAGGGTCTTCGTCAACGCAATACTACCGATATGCCAACGCTCGGTAACCCTCCGATCGTTCCAGATAACTGGATTTACGTTCAGGATCCTGGCTATAAGGTTGGTCGCGTTCAGGTATTCAATAACTGGAGCCCATACTTGGTTGAAAATCCAGATGATACCGTGTGGATTGGCTTGGAATACTTCTGCGATGAGGGTGATGACTTCTGGAATATGAGTGATGAAGAAGCACTCAAGTTCGCTATCGCCGAAATGACCCGCATGAAGATGATCAACGGCGCAAGTGACGTTATTGATCACCATCGTGAACGAGTTCCAAAAGCGTATCCAGCTTATTTCGATACTTATGATCAGATTGATGAGCTCATAGAGTATTTGGATTCCTTCGGCAATTTGTACTGTGTTGGGCGCAACGGTCAGCATCATTACAATAACCAAGACCATTCAATGGCAACTTCTATGGAAGCAGTTGAGAATATTAAGACCGGCAAGACTTCTAAGAAGAACGTGTGGAGTGTAAATACCGAAAAGTCTTATCACGAAAGTAAATAGAGCAAATAATAAAGTAATAATCTCTAACGAGCTGAAACAGAAAGTCTATAAAAAGGCTCTATGGTAAAGCTCAATGTGATTCGGGGTGTAGTTCCGAAATGGAATTGCACCCCCTTCGTGTATAATCGTGCCAGTATGTGCCGAGCTCTATGTTGCCGCATAGACATGTGAGTTCAATAAGTCTAGACCACGGTCGGATTGGTACTTCTCCGCAAAGGCAAACCTGAGCGGAAATAGCCGGATGGAAAGAGCCAAAGCGCCTTTCTATCCCTAACATTCGCTGATATGCGGCGGCGGTGGAGGATTAGCATGAACGCTATCGAAAGCTTTGAAAAAGCTCAGCTTAAGGAAGCGGATTCCATTCCAGCATTCCGTCCTGGCGACACCGTTAAGGTGAACGTAAAGATTCAAGAAGGTAACAACTCCCGTATTCAGGCTTTCCAGGGTGTAGTTATTGCGCGCCAGGGCGCAGGTTTGCGTGAGACCTTCCTCGTTCGTAAGATGAGCTTCGGCGTGGGCGTAGAGCGTCGCTTCCCAGTGCATTCCCCTTCAATTGATTCAATTGAACTGGTGCGTAAGGGTAAGGTTCGCCGCGCAAAGCTGTACTACTTGCGTAAGTTGCGCGGTAAGGCAGCTCGCATTGCTGAGCGCCGCGACAACTCCGCTAAGTAAGTCGCGAGGAGCCCGGATTCGTTCCGGGCTTTCCTTTTCTCCACATCTTTCTTTCCTCTTCGTCTTTTTTCACTTCCTCTTCTCAAATCTTCTTTATCACACTTTTCTTCGGCTCCCTGCTTTCTAGAGATTCTTTAGAGATTTCTAGAGAGATATCCACAGATTCATGAGAATAGTGTGGTATAAGTTATGGCAAGTTACTCAAGTCAGTAGGAGCATATTGTATGGTGCGTTCTGATCGCAATAGCTCACGTCAGAAGCAGTCTCGTACTGTCTCATCTCGTGCATTGAGTGCTCCAAACACAACCGTGATTAACGGCAAAGAATATACGCTCCCTCAATATGGCAAGGCTCAGCAGCAGCACCGTATGATTTTCTTGTATATCCGCGACAGCATTATTTGGGTACTTGTGCCCATCCTTATTGTTCTCGGCCTTCGTTTCTTTGTCTTCGGCCTCTATACAATTCCCTCTGCATCAATGGAAAGTACCTTGCCGGTTGGTGTGCGAGTTGTAACAAGAAGATACGGAATCAGCGCAAAAACTATTTGCCGTGGTGACATTATCGTATTCAAAGATACGTATAATTGGCTTGGCACAAGCAGTTCGGGGGCTGCTTTAGGTCTATCAACTTCGAGTAAAAGCTCTAATAATTATTTGATTAAACGTGTCATAGGGCTTCCAGGAGATACAGTGGCGTGCGCTGGCGCGGGTGAACCGATTACTGTCAATGGCGTTGAAATTGATGAAAGCGACTATTTAGACACAGAAGTTCAACCTAGTTCGTTCGCGTTTTCTACGAAGGTAACTGCAGGTAATCTCTTTGTGATGGGAGATAATCGTTCAAATTCTAGCGATTCACGTTATCACTCCGATGATGGTAACGATGGCCTTGTGCCGATTTCTTCTGTGGTAGGGATTGCTTTAGCTGTGTATTGGCCAATTAGTGAATGGAAGTCATTGACGGATGGCACAAAAGTTTTTGCCAAGCTATGAGCTTGAGTCAGATCTCGTTAGTCGCGGTGCTCAGTGGATTGTCGGCTTCGATGAGGTAGGGCGAGGTTGCTTAGCTGGGCCAGTGATGGTTGGAGCTACGTTGTTCTCAGCTCGTCAAATTGGTTCTGATATTCCTTACGGACTCAGAGACTCTAAACTTCTTACAGAGAAGAAGCGTGAATCTCTTGTTAAACCTATTCAGCAGTGGACAAGCGGATGGAGCGTTGGTGAAGCAAGTAACCGAGAAATTGATGAATGGGGAATCACTCATTGCTTGGGGATTGCTGCATTACGTGCTCTCAAGAGGTTGGAAATAGAATATTTAGCTTCGGATAGCCAGTCTTACTCAACTGCTCAGCCTCATCAGTTATCGGATTTTGCGGCAATTTTAGATGGTCCGCATGATTATATTTCTCCAGCTCTGGGTACATTTGGGGCTCCTGAAATCTCCGTGTTTCCCTCAATCGTTACACAGGTTAAAGGCGACCAAAAATGTGCAACAGTGGCAGGAGCATCAGTTATTGCCAAAGTATATCGAGACCACACGATGGTGAAACTGGCCGAAGAAAATCCCCAGTGGGACATGTATGAATGGAAAAAGAACAAAGGCTACGGGTCTGTGGCGCATCGCGAGGCTCTGAAAAAATATGGTGCAACGCCATATCATCGAATAAGCTGGAATCTAGGAATCTGGATTTAAGGATAATCGAAATCTTGTAAAATTTGAGATTTGCAAAACTTAGCGGGGGCACAATGTCACAAAAGAGAGCTTCGATTGTTGAGGTTGCTCAGGTAGCGGGCGTTTCGCGTCAAACTGTTTCGCGCGTTATCAATAATTCCCCTCATGTTTTGGAATCTACTCGTCAAACTGTTCTTGAGGCCATTGATCAGTTGAATTATCGTCCGTCGAATTCAGCGCGAGCACTGGCTACTCAGCACACTCGTACAATAGGCATAATTGCTGGAGGAGTGAGTTATTACGGCCCGCTGTCAACAATTTCGTCACTTGAGAAAATTGCTCGCGAGCATAGCTGGTATATTTCAATTGCGATTGTGGACGAAAACAACCTCACTCGCGAAGCATTCAACGATGTTATTAACGGTTTCATGGGGCAGGGAGTGGAAGCCTGCATCATTGTGGCCCCTACGGATTCTATGCTTGAGGCAGCTCTGAGTTCACGCGTACGCGTTCCTCGTGTAATAGTCACTGCTGCACAAGGCCACAGAGATATTTCCCGATTGCTTAGTAGGCAGGTGAATGAGCAGCAGTCAGATGTCAGCTTTGTGATGATAGATCAAGAATCTGCTGAAGAATATATTGCTCACCAACTTATTAGGGAAGAAAATCTCGCAAATACGCTTTTTATTGCTGGTCCACAAGAGTGGCGAGACGGATATACTCGTCGACTCGCTTGGAAGAATATTTGTGAATCATATGGAATTATGCCGTGGATTCGTGATGCTTCAGCATGGTCTGCTCAGCTTGGGTATTCAATCATGAACGATATGCTTGCTGATATTGCTAGTTCTGCTGGTATAGTCGGCACTGTCGATACTGTCGATACTGTCGATACTGCTGATGCTATCGATAGACGTCATA
>CAUUJV010000013.1:0-44264 GCA_963545565.1 uncultured Alloscardovia sp.
TCAGCATTTGACTCAGCATTTGAATTAGGTTCGCTCGCAGACTCAGAATCATGCGTAGCCAAATTTGCAACAACATCCCAATAAGCAGTGCGTACAAAGGTCATACGCTCGCGTTCACGCTCTACTATCAAACGGGTTGCCACAGACTGCACACGGCCAGCAGAAAGGCCTGGCCCCACTTTGCGCCACAACACTGGTGAAAGCTCATACCCATAAAGGCGATCAAGAACTCGGCGAGTTTCCTGAGCGTCGACCATATTCCCATCTACTTCGCGAGTTTTCTCCAAAGAACTATTGATAGCCTTCTTCGTAATCTCGTGGAAAACCATGCGCTTTACAGGCACTTTAGGCTTGAGTGTTTGCACCAGATGCCACGCAATCGCCTCACCCTCGCGGTCCTCATCAGTTGCCAGATATAGCTCGTCAGCGTCTTTCAACGCTTTACGGAGCTCAGTAACGGTTTTCTTCTTATCAGAGCCAACAATGTAGTAGGGGCGGAAACCATCTTCAACGTCTACGCCAAATTTGCCGTATTTTTTCTTATCATCTGCAGGGATTTGCGAAGGCTGAGCTAAATCGCGAATATGCCCAACAGAAGCCATCACAGTGTATCCATCACCCAAGTACCCGCCAATCTTGCGAGCCTTTGTTGGTGATTCGACAATAACTAGTTTTTTACCAGTCATCAGCTCCCCTTCTTCTGTTGACGCCCATAGAAGTATAAGTTGAATATTACGACTATTATTTGTTTCTCTATATTTGTTTCTCTATTATTTCTTTGTTATTGCGCTATATTACTCGCGCGGTGGCTGCGGCGGTGCACCAATCAAACCAATTGCGCTGAGCGGAGCAGCGGTTAACTGCCGATATGCCCCTATAAGACCAAACACCAGTAATGCGGAACCACCAACCATTGCGATAGTTGCAGCGTTAGCACTCGAAGTTGCCCAAGTGGAATGGTATTCAATATAATCCCACAACTGCCACAAAATATACCCGGCGTAAGCCCAGCACAGCAGACCCCCAGTAATCATGGCTGCGCATATTACCTGGAGAGTTGGGCTTGAAGCACGCGTACCAGGCTCATCCATACCGCTTTTGCGAGTGAAAGCCAATGCGATCATGGCAAACCCACCTACGAGGAAGATTGCCATAATAACGTCAGTCGGCCTATGCCAGCGGTCTGCAATAACCACCACCCCAACAGTTGTTGTTAAAACTGCTCCAAGCAAAGCACTTATTCCTCGTAGAACACGTGACGCAGCAAGCACAAATGCAATCGTTGCAAAAGTAATCAGAGCAGTATGCCCCGATGGTGCCGAATTCGCAGGATCTTCAAGACTGCTATCAATAACCGGTCGCACGAGCATACGCTTTAGCAACCAAGCTGAGCCGAAAGCCACAGCAAGGAATACCACAATTTGCGCCGCCAAAAAACGCCTTTTACGAATCAAAGCCACAACTACAGCGGCAACCATAAGAACCGTTGAAAAACCAATAACCACGTACGACTGAGACGCAAGAGTATAAACAATGTTGTTGTCTTGAACAGTTTCTCGCATCTGCGCCCACACCCAATTGTCATACTGCTGTCCTCTATTAGTGCGCACACCGCAGCAAAAAGTGATAGCTGCCGCACAAAGCAAAAGCATGCCAAGTATTGCTGCAGAAATGACGGTGCTCGTACGCGGATGCGTCAATAGTTTCTCATCATCATTGTGTTGACTATTACGGTCTTCCTCAATGTGCAGTTCTTCAGGCGTCTTAAAGTCTGTCATACTTTGACTCTAAACGACTTCATGTGTTCTTCGTTCTTTTCAGCTTAAAGTGTTCTGTATTTTCACTTCATACTTACAAAGGACTCATATGAGATGCATAACTATGCAAATGGGAGCAACTATTCCTAGTCGCTCCCATATACAATTAGATAATTGTATTATTCTTAGTTTTCGTCTTTCTTGACTACTCGCAGAGTTACCAATCCAATTCCTAACAGAGTGATTGCAAAAATTGCAACTCCAGTAATTATTGTTCCTGTCTTTGCCAAGGCCGAAGAGGTTGCAGGACTATTAGTTTTTACCGCAGTCTTTGTTGTGCTGGAATTACTACTATTATTGCTGCTATTACCACTAGAACTATCATTAGAAGACTTAGGCTTCACAGTAATAGTGAAGGTGATTGATGAAGTGTTTCCAGAAGCATCGGTAGCAGTGACTGTAACAGTGTAAGCTCCAATAGTTGTAGGAGTTCCGCTAATTACACCAGTAGAAGAGTCATAATTCACACCATCAGGCAAACCAGTAACAGTAACCGTTGTAGAACCAGAATTATCAGTAGCATTTACCGTGATAGGAGCAATAGAATCCTCTATAGTAATTGTCTGATTATCAACATCAGCAATGGCTGGTTTCTGAGCATCAAGAACTGTGACGTGAACAGTTTTGGTCACAGACTCGCCTTTATTAGGAGTGTAAGTATACGTTACTGGATAAACGCCTGCGGTTGTTGTGTCAACAGCAGATGTATCAACACTTACGCGAGAGTCACTCAGCCCCAAATTATCTGTGCTGTTATACGCGTGAATCCAGTCTAAAGTATCGCCTGCACTGTAAGAATCTCCTACATGAATTGTGATGTCATGTGCTTCGATGTACTGATAAATCTCGGCATAAAGAATATCAGGATTTGATTTGCTGTTTATCAGCTTGCCAGCAGAATCTCGAATTGTCACACCATTTCCATTGGTCTGATATGCATAGATATCAGAAAGCAAATCAGTGTCATCTATTTTCGGGTGCGTCAAATTATTAACAGACCAACCGCTTCCTACCAATGCATCCTTGATTCTTGCAGTTCTTAAGTAGTAGAGCGTACCACCTGTATAAAGTGCTGTATCGTTCGAGCCTTCATCCATGAATGTGCTCTGAACTCCTGCAAAATTGGTATAGTGTTCAGCCCTATTTACATTCTCAGTTATAAAATCTGAAGCAGTCATCGTTGGCATAAGAGCCTGAATGTCATCTGGCACAGTAGAATATGTGCCATCAGAATTTCGCACTGTTGCAAGATACTGTTTTGTCGAGCTGAGATAATCAGCACCAGAAGAATTCAAAACACGGTTAGAAAAACGAGCGTACGCAGAGAGTTGGTTACTAAGTTTTTTAGAGGTTACTACCACACTGTTTACTGAAAAGTCCGTTTCTGTAACCTTGGCATAAGAAACACTCCACCCACCATTGGAGGTATCAAGGGTAGACGCATTAGATAATGTCATGGGAATGGTAACAACCAAAGTTTCTCCTGCTGCGAGCGTTCCCGAGACCCGCACAGCAGTATTATTAGTGTTAGCAAAAGACACTGTAGCGTTTACTGAACCAGATGCAGAAATTGTGCCATCAGCCTTAACAACTGGGACATACTCTTTATCCTTCCTGCGATTCGCCTCAGGAAGATTATAGAGCCCACTGATAGTAGTACTTGAACTGCTTGTGTTTGAAATAGTAATCGCCACATTCAGTGACGCCATCTGATCAATATCAATAATTGACGAATGTTTAAAACCGGTGGAATAGCTTCCACCATTAGCGTACGTGGTCGCGTAATTTGTTTCGTATGTTTTGCCGTCTTTACCTGTTACAGAATAACGAAGCGCACGACTAACTCCCCCCCCCACGACAGGTGAAGTATTAGGTGCAGTACCGTTATACACTGCAGCTGTCTGAGACGTCTGCGCGTAGGCGGAATCTGGCAAACCTGCAAATAGGAGACCTATAAGCGCAAGCATAATCATGAAAAGCACAAACACTCGTCTCTCAGAACTACTTCGAGTATTAGCAAAAAAAACTTGGATCTCAAGGAACTCTCCTCTCTCCTATATACATTAGAAATCCTATTCTCTTAAGAATAACCTCCACGATAGAAAATTTGTCACTATGACATTTTTTCTTCAATAAATTGAGATAAATTTTAGTTGTTTAATACAAAAAAGCTACTTCCCGATAAGTAGATAAAAAGAATCTACATCTCAGAAAGCAGCTTATTAAGGCAATAGCTTCAGTTTAGGTTATCTATTTGCGTAATTATGCACGCTTTTTGCGTGAGATAGCTAATCCTGCACCTGCAGCAAGCATCAATACCATTGCTAGCATGATGGCTGCAATATTTGCGCCAGTCTTGGCAAGCTTTGCCTTATTTGACTCAGCTTGTGTTTTCACTGGCTGCTTTGGAGCAGCTGGTGTTGTAGGGGTAACTGGATTAACCGGCTTAACTGGTGTAGCAGCTGCCTTATAGCGCACGGTGAAGTTAATGCCATCAGGGTTTACTGCATCTGACTCGTCATCTTTTTGGTGACCTGTCCATTCAAAAGCGAATGGAATGGTGTGAGTTCCCAAAGTTGCCTTTGCGCTAAAGGTTCCCGACACAGTTCCAGTAACCGTGTAATTGGTATTCGCTGTAGAACTACTTGTAAAGCCTACTCCAGGAACATTTACGCGAAGGTCATCATCCAAGCCTGCAATAATGTCGCTAAGAATCTTGTAGTTAGTTACAGACGTTGGGTCTTTAAGTGAGAAATGAACCGTAACGGTCTGTCCGTCAAAACTCGTTCGAGTGGAATCGATAACAAATCCTGGAGCTCCAACCAAGGCGATGTCTTTAACATTCGTATTTGTAAATGCCATCCCTTCTGGAAGAGTGAGCGTTGCGGTAAATCCGTAGTCCACACTGCTTAATGCAATATTTTCGAAACTTGCGGAGGATTGAGAATACTGGGTTTCAATTGCCTTCATCTGCTTTTTGATTGCATCGCTCACGTGAAGCACACCAGAAAGCGTCAAAGTAGAGTCTTTACTATCCGCTTCGTACACCTGGGTGTGCTCAGTTTCGTAGGTGGTTCCAGTCTTTACTGCAATATCTGCTGGAAGATTTGTTTGCTCTGCTTCGTAGTACCCTGCTGTAAAAGTAATCTTACTGGTATCGTCAGGAGCAATAGCGTCTGCACCATTAGCAGTCTGAACTCCATTCCACACAAAGGAGAATGGAATAACATTACCGTTCATTTCGGCTGTTGCACTGAAGGTTCCAGTTACAGTTCCAGTAACCGTGTATGCATTGCGTGCTGTGGCACTATCTGCGAAACCAATCTGAGGAACATTAACATACAAGTTGTCGTCAAGAGCCTGAATTGCCTTGCTCAGATCTTCATATGTTGTGATTGAAGAAGCATCTTTCAGGACGAAATGAACAGTGACCGTTTGCCCATTGAAGCTTGTCTGGTCTGGATCAATCATGAAGTTCGAAGCACCGTCTAACGTAATGTCGCTAGTCTTCACATCATTGAATGTCATTCCGGAAGGTAGCGTCAATGTTGCAGTGAAGCCAAAACGAACTGCACTCAAATCAATCTTAGGAAAATCAGACCCAGTTTTGTTGTACTGCTTTTCAATAGCCGCCATCTGGTCTTTAACAGTCTTCGATCCTACTACACCAGACAGCGTGAAAGTAGAGTTCTTACCCTTAACGAAGTAAATTTCGTTGTGCTCAGTTTCATGATTTGAACCGGTTACAATGTCCGCATCCAAATTTGTTGACGCAGGGCTGACGTATTGAACCGATAGCGCGATTGATTGAGGATTCACGCTATCGCTTCCAGCTGCTTGCTGGCTACTCGTCCAGTCAAACAAGAAATCGTGAGAGGTTGTAGCATCAGCAATGGTTGCTGTGCCACTGAAAGTTCCTGAAGTTGTGCCAACAATCGTGTAATTAGTATCCGCAGCAGCATTATCAGCAAAGCGAATATCTTTGATAGTGGTGTACAGGGTTCCTTGCTGAGCACCTTTAACAGTTGATGTGTAATTCTTAATTGCGTCAACCGTGTCTTTAAGCTGCTTAAAAGTAGTGATTGAATTAGCATCCGCAAGCGTGAGAGTAACGGTTGCAGTTTGCCCATTAATCGTAGTGCTATCAACTTTGAATCCAGATGGCCCTTCAAAGCTTGCAGTTTGATTCATGGTGCCAAACTTCAAACCTTCAGGGAGTGTCAAAGTAGAAGTGAACTTAAACTGCACGTTACTGAGCTTGATGTTGCTCCATGTGCTTGAGTTCTGATTGAAATTATCGGAGACTTTCTCCATCTGCTTAGAAACAGAGTCGCCTACATGCAAGGCGCCTGTAACGTCGAAACTGGAGTCCTTGCTACTTGCCTTCAGAGGAGATGTTGCAGTGCTGCGAGTAGAACCGTCTACCGAACCAAGCAAATCAGCCTCAATATTTGTGCTACCAGTGGTGGATTTAGAGACTTCTTTGAAAACATATGTCTTCGTATTCCCGTCACTGGAAACTGAAGAACTTACATATTCATAGCCATCAATCGTACCCTGTTCAGCGAAATCAGTGCCCGTAACAGAAGCCTTTAATTCTGCTCCGGATTCATCAACCCACTTTGTGGTCTTCTTAACTTCTGGTTTAGGGAAGCAGTCTACCATGCCATCAGCAAAGTTAAGAGTTGCAGTGTCAGAAGAATAAACCCTTTTTGTAAAGGCATACCAATTTCCAGAAGTATGGAATTCAAAATTGCCGCTTCCTGTAATCGATTCACTATCATACTTGGCAGCATCTGTTTGACTTGTGGCTGTCACCGAGTAAGGCACAGAAATCGTGATTTTATGATTATTAGAGTCTGTCATATCAGACTGATAAGCCTTGTAAACACCAGCCCAATTTTGGTCGATGAGCTTTAATTTAAACGTAACAACATTGCCACTCGTTGAGTAAGACAAGCCTGAGTTGGGAAACATCGCTGAAGCGCTCGCCATAGAAATATTTCCAAGAGTCACTGCTTCCGGGAAAGTAAGCGAGTACTCGATGTATGCAATCTTATTCTTTCCATCTTTACCATGTGGATACCAGCCATTATCAGCTGCATTTTTCATGTCGCTTTCATACGCAGACATCACTGTTGCAATAGGAACATCCATGGTGACAGTTCCGTTATATGTGGAACTTTTCTGGTCTGCAGCACACTGAACACTGCCGCTTTGGGTAACATACTGTGCAATAGCTAATGTGCCGTCGGCTGCATTAGCTGTCTGCGGAATCGTGGCAATGACGCCACCGGCAAAAAGCACTGCAATCGCAGCAAAAATGGCGGTAACAATTCCGCCTATACTGCGATTATTTCGCATTCTTCTCATTTCTTTATTTTCTTTCTCTCAATTATCAACTGCGCATATAGCGCGAGTCTGAAGCCATAAGCAGCGCAGCTATGGCGTTGTGCAAATACAGTTCACACGTAGTCAAAGTGTGGACATGTGCCCTCACTTTAGTCGGGGGGGGGAATTCTCCTTTTAATGATAAGGAGTCTTGTTCTATCTACTACTCTTCAAAAGCACAACATACGGAAGAATGATATTTATGTGAATCGGTATTTCTAAGTAAGAATCTGCTAGACCACAAAAAAATAAAAACTCCTACGCACCCGTCAGAGGCCACTTACCCTTGCTGCATTCCTGCCCTGGGGGGATTCGGTGACGTAACGCCACATAGGAGCTTTTCCCAGTATACACAAACATGCGAAAGCGTCCAGCCCGCGTATGCCGCAAGCTGGACGTTCTCGCTATATTCCTACCAATCGAGTTTTTTGTTCACCTATTTGTTCACTACTTTCACTGCTTATGAAGCTTTCTGAGTTAAGTCGTAAACAGTCACACCATCTACCGTTGTTGACTTGTAATGCTTTGCAACCCATGCTGCAATCTTCGACGAAGCGGTAGACCCACCATTACTTGTACCACCCGTATTTCCACTCGCAATGTAGTAGTGAATAAGGCCTTGTTTTACATACTTCTTGAATTGTGCAAGTGTTGGCGCGGGGTCAGTACCGTTAAAACCACCGATTGCCATCACTGCTTCTTCGCTCGCGAGCTGATAGGTTGCAGCGTTCTGTGAAGTACTTGTTGCTGCTACCCAACGATACTTACTTGCATTCTTCTTTAGCATCTTGATGAGTTTGAAACTCACACTCGATGAACCCGCACCGCCAATAATGGAACTTCCACCAGTACCGCTCGTCGACTCACCTGACTGTCCAGGAGCAGTAGAAGTTTCAGAGTTTGAATTACCGTTAGGCAAACTTGGAGGCGTAGAACTGTTTGAGCCAGCTCCCCCATTAGTATTTCCTCCTGGGCCGCCTGCACCGCCGCCGTTACTTGCTCCGCCACCAGGGCCACCACTACTCGCACCGTTTGAATTTGGCCCAGCATACACGATTGACCCATTATGACCCTGCGCTACAGTGTAAGCAGTCCACGTAACCGGACCAGCCATCGTGGCGAAGGTAGCAAGAATCAAAGCAATTGCAGATAAAGCTTTCGGGCAATATTCTGAGTCATACGCAACTGTCAATACCAGCAAAGCCGCTGCAACAATACCTGTTCCAAGAACAGCCCAACTCAGCCAAGTCAATGAGCTAACTGATGCGGAACGAATAATATAGAATGACCAGACTGATGTTCCAATCACGAGAAGTGCTGCAACAATTGGAGACCATACCTTATTCCGCTGAGACCACAGTGAGATAACCGCAAGAGCAGCAAGAATCGCAAGAGCAGGAGCCAGAGCAACCGTATAATATGCGTGGAAAATTCCAGACATAAAGCTGAAAATTCCCCACGTAATAATGAGCCAGAGCCCTGCCATTAAAGCAAGTGCACGTTTAAGATCTGTGCGCGCAGCTTTTCCGACAACTATTATGGCAAGAACTATCCCAGCGAAGGCAAACGGCGCAAGCCAGCTAATCTGACCAGCAAAATCACTGGTAAATAAACGGTTCCAACCAGTTTCACCCCACATACCACTCTGACTGCCAGCGCTTGACGAACTGCTGCTGCTTCCTCCTGGCGTTACTGAGCCAGTTTCACTGCCCGTAAGACGACCTAAGCCGTTATAGCTCAATGTCAATTCGATAAACGAGTTGGTTTGAGATCCGCCAATATACGGGCGCATCGAAGCTGGAACAAGCACAGTGAGCGCAACCCACCAGCCAGCGGCAACAATCATCGAGATTACTGCCGCTACACCGTCGAAAAGTCTGCGCAAAAACTTGGTTGGTGAAGCAATAAGGAACACCACAGCAATAGGAGGAACAACAAGCATAACTTGGAACTGTTTGGTCAAAAATCCAAATCCAACCAACACACCAGCAAGAACCATCCACCAGGTGCGCCTGCGATTCCCACGCTTTGAAACTGCGTACTCCATGGCGCGCATAGAAGAGTAAACAGCGCCAGTCATCAAAAGAACGAGAAGAGCGTCAGGATTATTAAAACGAAATATCAATGCAACCACAGGCGTAGTAATGAACAACGCACCAGCAATAATTCCAGCCCAATTACCCCAATAACGACGCACTAATGCATAAATTAAATATGTGGTTGCAACGCCCATCAGAGCTTCGGGAAGCAAGATAGCGAAGGAACTCAAGCCAAAAATACGCACAGACAGAGCCATAAACCAGATAGACATCGGCGGCTTATCAACCGTGATTGCATTGCCAGAGTCAGATGATCCCCACAGCATTGCCCACCAGCTCTTTGAACCAGCCTGCGCTGCTGCAGAATAAAACTCATTCGCATAGCCAGAAGCAGTGAGATTAATGAAGAATACTGCTACAGCAGCTGCCATTAGAATGGCAATAGCAGCCCAATCAACAATTCTGCGCTTGGGGAGCACATATGCACTGAGGAATTCTTTACCTCGTGAATGTAAAGAGGACACAGTTATTCCTTTCAGAGAGCTTTCAAAGAGAGTTTTCACAGGAGAATAGAGAAAATTGACCCAAATCTGATAAATCTAAAATTGCTAAGCAAGTGCTGAAACAGCTATAAGAGACCCTGCAAAGGCTGATCTTTTACCAGTTTGAAAATCTTTTTTATATGCCGCAATTGTCGCTTTATTGCGCAAAATGTGTGCAGGATTATTGAGTGCGTCCATTTTCAAGCGCAAACGCCTCATGCCTTTAAGATCTTCAAGCGCAGTGCTACCAATTTTTACTGTGGAGTTAGCATCTTCCACCCAGCGAACCGGAATTTCATGCATACACATGCCCTCATTTTGAGCAATAAGAAGCATTTCCGTGTCAAAAAACCACGCATCATCCTCAATTTTGGGCAAAAGTTTGCGAGCCGCACGAGTACTCATGGCCTTAAAACCACACTGAGCATCATGAAAGCGCGCCTTGGAATATACGTGCAGCATAGTGTTGTATGAGCGAGAAATAAATTCGCGTTTTAAGGAACGCTTTACACGAGATTCCCTCATCAGTCGAGAGCCAAAAGAAATATCAGCTTCGCCAGTTAGCACAGGAACAACCAGCTCATCAATATGTTCAAGACCCGTAGAAAGATCCACATCCATATAAGCAACGACTTGCGCAAGAGACTGGCTCCATGCGGTTTTCAAAGCAAAGCCTCTGCCCTTGCGATTGATGCGCACCGCACGCACAAAATCTGGATAAGCCTTGGAAAGAGCTGTGGCAACTGCCCATGTTCCATCAGTGCTGGCGTTGTCAGCAATCACAATTTTCCACGTAAAGTCTGCTGGAAAACCATCATCCCGAGAGTAACCAGCTTCATCACACGCTCCAGCAAGATATCTACACAGAGTCACAACGCAGCTACGCAAATCTTCTTCCTCGTTATACACAGGAATCACAATGTCTGCATCAACCCGCGTAGGCATGCCCTGACTTTCCACAATAGGAGAATTACGGGCGCCTTCACGATACGCATTAACGTCCATACGAAGTGAAGTGCTCGTTACCACACTCGATATAGTTTCCATAGTTTCCACCTGCCTTATTAGCCTCTAGTTAACGCGAGGCATATGAGGGCAGGCAGCAGAAACTATGTATATGACCTATCGAATATGCAAGAAAGACTGTAAAGTTTCCTGAACGTTTGCCGAAAGTCTTAACAGTTCGTTTTTGGAGGAGAGGTAGGAAAGACGACGGAAACTAAGCTGAAGACAACGTCATGAACGATGTATCTTTCAGGTAATTCTTGCCAGCAGTAATGTCATACTGAATCAGCTTGTAATCTGCCAAAAGCTGCTTTGTGGCCTTATCTGCCTTGCTGATGTCAACGCGTTCACCTGAAGAATTCAGATACAGCGCCTGACCTTCTGGAATGCGAGACCAGCCTTGAATCTTGTTCACCACTGCAGGCTCCATTGCAGGAACCTTCTTGTGCAAAGCAGTTAGGAACGCAATATATGGGCTCACCTTGGCATTCATGTGTTCAGCAGCCTGAGCCATGAAATAGTTCGGCGAAGTGTAGGCAGTTTCATCCCCACTCAGCTTTGTGTTTGCAGAGCTAGAAGCCTTGTTTGACCAAATAAAGTAATCAGTTTCATGCAAAGCCAAAGAGTTATTGGAACTCTTTGAAGCAGTGGCATACGCACCAGGCAAATGATCGCCATAGAACACAACGGTTATAGGCTTATTCATTGCATCAAGCTTCTCAAGAAACTCTTTAGTAGCAGTATCTGTGTATTCAACACCTTTCGCATACGTTTTAATGTGAGTAGTTTCGTCATCACCCAATGCTGTGCCCGTGGTAGACGTTACTTTTACCTCATTATTCTTATACCAATTGTTGTAATTCATATGGTTCTGCATAGTCACAAGCTGCAAGAACTGGGTGGACGACGATGATTTTTTCGACTTCAATTTATTCAGAATTGCTGTGTATGAAGACTCATCAGACACATACGGTGACCTATCAATACGTTTTGTTGGAGTGAACTTTGGAGTAGTATCAAGCGTAGAGAAAGTTGTAAATTTAAACTTCTTATAATTTTGGCGACGTGAATACATTGATGACGTATATGGGTGGAATGCGAACGAGTTAGCCCCGGAACTCCACAGCTGATTAATTGTTGGAGTCCACGAAGCACTCGGCACAAGCTGCTGATACGGCGAGCTCAATGATGCATCAAAATTAACCATAGAAAGACCAGTTAAAGCCATGTATTCAATATTTGCTGTTCCTCCACCATAGCCGGAGGAGAGCATCAAGCCAGAAGTAGTCTGAGATTTTACCGAGCGAATATATGGCATCACATCTTTATTGAGACTAATCCCCGGAACACGCGATGGATCTGAGAATGATTCAGACAGCACAAAAATCACTGTGGAATCAGTCATGTTTGCAGTGCGAGAAGCATTGATTTTATTAGCCGTAGCCGTGTATCGCTTCAAAATCTTCTGCATAGTGGCCTTGGAATAATTCGATGGCTTTGTCATAATCTTTGGATTGATGAAGCGCGCAAAGCCCACAACAGTTCCATTAGCTTGAGCATCCCACACAGAATTCCACAGTTTTGGCGAATCACTCAGCGCATAAGCCAGCTTGTTAGCCCATGAATCAGTGGTGCTCATGGAGTAGGTAAAACCAGTTAAGAAAGATCCGCACAAAACAATAACAAGAAGACGCTTACCCGCAGCAATATACCATGCCCGAGAAGCAATGATTCCTCTGCGCTTATCCCAGCGAGTTAGCAAAATAGTTAGTACAATCATGGCAACAAATGCTGCAACAGCGCCGATAATAATACCCATGCTTCCATCAGGAATAAACGAGAGTAAATTGCCTGTATTACCGCCAGAAACAAAACTCAAATCTGAAGGAGCAATAGTTTCACTGCGTTCCATAACCTTCATTCGGTCAGCAATCGCAGCAACCATTGTCACTGTCAAGAAAAGCGTGGTCGTAGCCCAAAATCGATTAATAATCATGAGTAAAATTGCATAAATCAAGCCCATAATCATGAAGTTATTGAAGAACTGAAGTTTGCCCTTAAAAATTTGAAGTACAAAGCCAATTGGCCAGGTAACAGGGTGTGTGAGATTAACTGCCCACTGCATAATAATCACAGAAAGGGTGGTAAAAATACAGAACCACACAATGTAGCCAAATGCGCTTACACGATGAGGTTTGAACCAGTTGATAAAACGGTGTGGAAATGTTACAAAAAACTCACGCAAAGCACTCAAAAACCGCAAAATAATGGGTTTCTGTGTAGTTTCCTGTGAATTTTCCCTAGTGCGTAAATTTTCCCTAGTATTTTGAATCTTATCTACCACTCGTATCTCGCAAATCCTGTTGAACAATCCTGTTAAACAATTCTTATAAGCACTAATCTCGCATTATCTCTTGCGTATTATCTCTTGTGCATAAGAATAGCCGCTCAAGCCTAAAAGACCCGAGCGGCTATCAAAATGCACACAACTACTATGCGTTATACACAGCTATTACGTGTGAATTATGCGCTTATTATGCGTGCCAAACATCCTTGCCAGCAGCCTTAGCAGCGGCTACATCGGCAGCGAGCTGTTCTGGATTGCCTTCAGAAGTACCCTCAATAAAAGCCTGAACAAGCTGACGAGCTTCATTGTCTTCATGCTGAACAGCTGGAGACTTCATGAAGTAGGAGCTCGGAGCCAAAATTGGGCCAGCAAGACCACGATCGAGAGCAATCTTTGCAGAGCGAATTGCATCAATCACAACTCCTGCAGAATTTGGAGAATCCCACACTTCAAGCTTGTATTCAAGGTTGAGCGGAACATCGCCGAATGTTGTGCCTTCCAAACGCACGAAAGCAAACTTACGGTCATCAAGCCATGCAACATAGTCAGATGGGCCAATGTGAACGTTACGATCTTCCATCTCGTGAGGAACGATGGAGGTTACTGCGCGAGTCTTTGAAATCTTTTTAGACTCAAGACGGCTGCGCTGAAGCATATTCATGAAGTCCATGTTTCCGCCAACATTGAGCTGGTAAGTACGGTCAAGGCGAACACCGCGATCTTCAAATAAGCGAGCCATTGTGCGGTGAGTAATAGTTGCGCCAACCTGGCTCTTGATGTCATCGCCAACAATTGGAACGCCAGCGTCACGGAACTTCTGTGCCCATTCTGGGTCGGAAGCAATGAACACAGGCAGGCAGTTTACAAAGCCGCAGCCCGCATCCATAGCAGCCTGGGCATAAGCCTTGTCTGCCACTTCAGAACCAACTGGCAAATAGCTGACGAGAACATCAACCTTATTGTCTTTAAGCACTTGAGCCACATCAACCGGTTCAGCATCAGATTCTTCAATCATCTGACGGTAATATTCGCCAAGACCATCATTGGTTGGCCCACGCAAAACTTCCACGCCAAGGTTAGGAACATCGCTGAATTTGTACGTATTGTTTTGAGAAGCAAAAATTGCTTCACTTAAATCTTTGCCCACCTTAGCTGCGTCAACATCAAATGCTGCAACAAACTCAACGTCGTGAATGCGGTATCCACCAAAGTTTGCGTGCATAATTCCTGGAATCTTGTCATCATCTTTGGCATCCTTGTAATATTCAACACCTTGAACGAGTGATGACGCACAGTTACCAACACCGGCAATAGCCACGCGAATAGTCATAGAATCTCCTTAGAGAAAAGCGAGTATGCACATAATAATACTCTCTCAAGCAGTTATATGTTGTAGAGTCAACAATATGAGACCGTTGAAATAAGTAAAAGGAATAAAGTACAGGTCTTATGAACGTTTTTACACAATAACAGTCATTCCAAGGTTATGCGACTACTCTTGTGGGAATGGTTTCAAAGGCAGAGAATAACCGAGGTTCGAAACGCACAGCTTCCAGCAGCTCACATCGAAGCATCGCGAATAAAAATAGTGGGTCGCATGGTGGCTCTCGTAGCAGTTCTCGCAGTAATCCTCGCAATGGTTCCCGTGGTAACTCGCATGGTCGTTCCCATAGCAGGCGCAACTCTCACAAGCCTCAAAAACCACGCACTTCATGGCCTAAAAGAATTGCTCGCGCCTTCCTGATCATCATGGCACTCGGCGTAGTTGTTGGTGCATCTGGCTTCGCATATGCATATGCCACCACTGAAATTCCAGACCCAGAATCTATAGCAGTGAGCGAAACTTCCACCGTTTATTACAGCGATGGAACCACGGAAATTGGCCATTTCCAGTCTCAAAATCGTAAAATTATCGATTGTTCTACGCTGCCAGATTATGTAGGGAATGCGGTTGTAGCATCTGAAAACCGCTCTTTCTGGACTGATTCAGGCATCAGCATTTCTGGTATTGTTCGCGCGCTCGTCAATAACCTAACGTCAAATACTCGCCAAGGTGGCTCAACTATTACGCAGCAATATGCTGAGCGATACTATTTAGGCGAAACAACGTCGTATCTTGGCAAAGCAAAAGAAGCTATTCTTGCTCTCAAAATTGCCCAAACTCAAGATAAAAGCACTGTTTTGTGTAACTACATGAACACGATTTATTGGGGACGCGGAGCATACGGAATTCAGGCTGCGGCTAAGGCTTACTTCAATAAGAATGCGGCAGACCTTACCATTTCCGAATCTGCAATGCTCGCCGGAATTATTCCTGCTCCATCTACGTGGGATCCTGCAGTTAATCTCAAGCAAGCTACGGCGCGTTTTAAGCGAGTTATTGCGTACATGCGCGAAGATGGCTACATCACCGCTAAAGAGAAAAAAGCAGCATCTATGCCTTCAACTATTGAAGTGACTACAAGCAATGAGTATCAAGGTACAAACGGATATTTGCTCAGTACTGTGAAATCTGAACTCATCAATTCAAAAGCATTTACTGAAGACGAGCTCAACACCAGCGGATATTCAATAGTCACCACAATCGACAAAGATAAGCAGGCATTGATGGTCAATGTTGCTTCACCCTCCACTTCAGACGTGACTCTTTTCAGCGGAGCTCAAGTTGGAGGAATGTCCGTTAACTCCAAAACCGGTGCAATCATTGCTATGTATGGTGGAGACGACTACTTAACAAAGCAGCTCAATAACGCCACCCAAGCAAGCTTCGAAGCAGGTTCAACTATGAAACCATTTACCCTGCTCGGCGCAATTCAAGATGGCACAAGCCTAAGTACTATATTCAACGGAAACTCTCCGCGAACATTTACTGGTTTATCTAAATCCGTTTCTAACGCGGGCAACCACAGCTATGGCTATGTGAATTTGAAAAAAGCAATCGCAAACTCTGTGAACACTGTTTTCGTTGATCTAAATCAGCACGTTACCCCTGCTTTAACCGCAAAAAATGCAAAGACTGCTGGAATTTCAAGTACTTTAACAACCGACTCTCTGTACAATACTTTGGGCATCGACGGCGTGACTATTAAAGATCTTGCGCAATCATACTCCACACTTTCTAATCGCGGTATAAAAACAAAGCTGCATACAGTGGATTACGTCAAGAACTCTTCTAATAAGAAGGTATATACATCATCCACTACTGGCGAACAAGTATTTGACGCTACCGATGTTGCTCTGCTTGACAATGCAATGACTGGAACCATTGAATATGGAACCGGTAAGGAAGCAAATTCTATCGGTATTACTATGGCTGGAAAGTCTGGAACCGCTAACGACAGTACTGCTGTAAGCTTCGCCGGCTTTACTCCTTCTCTCACCACCGTGTTTGCTTTGTGGTATCCAGCAGATGATGGTTCTGCGCAAGAAGTTCCAACATTTAGCAGCTACACAAACGGCATGGGATACCCTGCTCACGTATTTACTCGATATATGAAGAGTGCACTAAGCGGAGTTTCTGACGAATCTTTCCCTAGTACGACAGACACTGGAACCGTTGGTGGAACTGACGGCACATGGGGCACAGGGAGCTCCAGCAGTTCAGATAGTTCTAGCTCTGACTCCTCTAGTTCCGGGTCTTCTAGCTCCTCATCAAGCTCGTCAAGCCCTTCAAACTCTTCAGGCTCTGCTTCTGGCTCTAATTCTGATTCAAGTTCTTCGGGTTCAAGCAACTCAAATAGTTCAGGCAGCTCTAACTCCGGAAACTCCAGCAATTCTGGCAACTCCGGTACTTCAAGCGGCGGCACAGGTTCCAGCACCAATTCAAATTCTGGAAGTTCAAGCGGGGCGGGCACTGAAAATCAGGGATCTTCATCCACAAGTGGCTCTTCCAACGCAGGAACTGGAACAAGCGGGCAGTAAGTAAAACGCAGTAAACGGTACGGTAGGTACGTAGCGAACAGTAAACAAAAAACGGGGGGACGAACAGCTGCCTGCTCGCCCCCCCCTAGCTATCTTAAAAAAGATTATTTAGCGCTCTGAACGATTGATTGCGGAAATAATTGCTTTGAAGGAGCTGGTAGTGATTGAGGAATCAATACCCACACCCCAAATAATATTGCTGTCTGCTTCTTCGCCAATCTGGCATTCTACATAGGATGCTGCTGTTGCATCAGATCCTGCCATCATAGCGTGTTCTGCATAATCCAGAACAGAAACAGTCAATCCAAGGTTGCTCAATGCGTTGAGGAATGCTGCAATTGGGCCGTTACCAATGCCAGAAAGCATATGCTCTGCCGGCTCTGCATTCTCACCGCGATTAGCAAGAGCGCCACGGTCTTCAATACTGACCTTAATAACAGTGTCTGAACCGTCCTCACCAGAAGAGATGGAAGCACTCTTCAAACGCAGACGCCCCCACTGTTCAAGAGTCTCATCATGAGTATCTGCCACTGCATTGCCATGAGGAATCGCGCCAGTTTCAGAAACTGGGAGATATTCATCCTTGAAAAGACGCCAAATATCTTCATCTTTAACTTCGTGCTTGGTCTCATCAGCAAACTTCTGAATAACCTTGTCGAACTCAACCTGAAGACGCTTTGGCAAATCAAAGTTGTGATTCTTCTTAAGCAGGTAAGCCATTCCGCCCTTGCCAGACTGAGAATTTACGCGAATAACTGCCTCGTAGTTACCGCCCACATCAGCTGGATCAATTGGCAAGTATGGAACCTGCCACAGGAAACTATCAAGATCGCGATCATGCTCACAAGCAGCAATTTCACGAGCTTCCAACCCCTTCTTAATAGCATCTTGATGAGAACCGGAGAATGCAGTGAAGACGAAGTTGCCCACATATGGGTGACGCTCAGAAATAGCAATCTGATTGCAATACTCAACAGTTTTACGAATTTCACGCAGATTAGAGAAATTAATCTGTGGATCAATTCCCTGAACAAGCATATTCAGACCGAGTGTGCACAAATCAACGTTTCCAGTGCGTTCACCATTGCCAAAGAGGCATCCTTCAACGCGATCTGCACCTGCAAGGATTGCAAGTTCAGCTGCCGCAACAGCCATTCCTTCATCGTTGTGAGGATGAAGAGACAGCACAATTGCGTCGCGATTCTTCAAACCCTTGGATATGAATTCAATCTCATCTGCAAACACATTAGGAGTTGTCATTTCAACGGTTGCAGGAATATTAATAATCATTGGATGGTCAACTGTTGGCTTGATGACGTCTGCTACAGCGTTGCACACTTCCAATGCGTACTCTGGCTCAGTTCCCGTGAAGGATTCTGGAGAATACTCGTAAGAAATATCAATGCCTTCAGCCTCAACTTCGAGTTCCTTACACAAGGATGCTGCATCAGTAGCAAGCTTCTTAATGCCTTCTTTATCCTTACGGAACACTACTTCACGCTGAAGCACAGACACAGAATTGTAGAAGTGAACAATTGCACGCTTGCATCCGCGCAGAGACTCATATGTCTTACGAATCAAATGCTCACGTGCTTGAGTCAACACTGCAATAGTGACGTCGTCTGGAATGAGTTCACGCTCAATAAGCATACGAATAAAGTCATAATCTGTTTCTGAAGCAGAAGGGAAGCCTACCTCGATTTCCTTATATCCCATAGAAATCAGCAGGTTCCAGAAGCGCAGCTTACGCTCAGAATCCATAGGGTTAACGAGTGCTTGGTTACCGTCACGCAAATCAACGGAGCACCACCGAGGCGCACGCTGCAGCTTCTTATCTGGCCATGTGCGCTGCGGATACTCGAATGGAACGAGCTTGTCATACGCAACGTACTTTTGGAAAGCCATCTGGCTAGCACGCTGTGGGCAGCCCACAAAGCGCTGAGGAGGTAGCGTTGGGTCATTATTCCCACCGTTGGAAGCCTCGGCTATGGCTGCCAGGTCAAATACAGATTCCTGAACCATGTGTCCTCCTTATATATTTATATATATTGAGCTTTTGTTGAGTAAAATCTGCGCATCGATGCTCTCTCATACGCACAAACATGTAGTGCCCCAAGTTTACGCGAGGGGCGGGTCTAGCGTTTCTAAGCGTTTATAAGGCGGACACGCATGTCCAAAAAGCCCCATGAATCAGATTTCATACGTCAAGTTGCGTCAAATTGCCTCAAACTGCATCAAACAATTCTTTTGTGAGCTGCCCAGCGTGCTAATTCCCCGCGATTAGAAAGCTGCAACTTGCGCAAAACTGCAGACACATGTGTTTCTACGGTTTTAATAGAGATGAAAAGTTCTGCAGCAACTTCTTTATATGAATATCCACGCGCAATTAAACGCATCACTTCCTGCTCTCGGGGAGACAGTACATCGATGTCGATATCGTCTTCAAAGTCAGTTGAATTTGACGATGCAGAATCAGAGCCATTAAATGCATTAAGCACAAAACCAGCAAGTTTAGGGCTAAACACAGCATACCCATCAGCAACTTGGTAAATGGATGCGATTAAATCTTGTGCGGTGATGCTCTTCGTCACATATCCGCGAGCGCCAGCACGGATTACTGCACCGACGTCGGCAGGGGCGTCAGACACGGAAAGAGCTAAATATAAGGTGTGAGGAGCAAGAGGAAGCGACTTCACGATTATTTCAGAGCCGCCGCCTCCTTCACCACCCGGCACATGTACGTCAAGTAAAACTACGTCAGGCTGAGTTTGCGAAATCATGGCCACGGATGATTCCACATCTCCTGCTTCCCCAACAATCTCAAAGTCATTTTGAATTGTGCCAATAACGCCAAGGCGAAACATTTGATGATCATCAACAACGGCTACGCGCACTAACCTTTGCTGTTCTATGCTCTCATTACTCAATGCTCTTGTACTCCCCTTCTGTTTGTTATCTCCGCTGTTGCAGTCTCACTGAAAGTCTAACTTCCGTTCCCCAGCCAGGGCGAGATACCACATTTGCCACCCCACCTGTTCTGCGCATGCGGCCAAGGATTGATTCTTTTAACCCTAAATGCCCTGCATATTCAGCGGTTGCGTCAAATCCAGCACCGTGGTCTCGTACGAAAATTTGTAGCTGCGTTCCATTAACTTCCATATACACAGAAACAGGCGGCTTTCCATGCCGAACCGCATTGCTCATCGCCTCACGAGCAGCGTCGAGAATATTGTGTAATTCATCTGAATAAGAACACTCGCCCACTGCTACAACATCAATTGGGACTTCATATTTATCTTCAACTTCTGCAGCCACCCGCTTAAGAGTAGCAGAGAAAGTCATTGGTTCTGCAGACTTTGGCTGCTGTTGCATCTGCTGCGAAGACTGCGATAAAGATTGTTGCAATGGCTGTTGTGCTGCTTGGTGTTGAGGAGACACTGCTTGGGGGTCTCCATATAACCATTCGCGTAGATTGCGTTCCTCAGAACGAGCAAGAGCAGATACTTTTGCAGAATCATTAGACTGCATTTGAATCATAGCTAGAGTCTGAAGCACAGAATCATGAAGCTGCGAAGCAATATCTGCACGAAGTGTTTCTTGAGCAGTTTGTGCACGTTGAGCTCCTAAATCTGCCACAAGAGTGATCCACCATGGAGCAATAACAAAGCCCAAGATTGCGATGATTACGACGCTTGCAAGAATCCCAATAATCAAATATCTTATTGAGATTAGCTGCCCAAAGCACACAAGAGCACCGAGAATAGCCAAACCAATAAAAAGAATCGCAGACACAAAACGCCCAGCTCTAGTCATCATGCGAGGCGCAGGAACGCGCAATCCAGTTGTGGGGTCAACTACATATTCAATAGTGCCATTCATAATCACAGTCATCTGAGTCCAGCCCAAGGTGACGCCAGCAAAAATCATGATGACACCAAAAACAACAGGAGTAGCCAATCCAGAGAAGAATCCACCAACGAGCAGAGCAAACGAGAGCAACGCCACAACCATATAGATTGTGCGCAAAGATGTGCGCGTTACTGGCTTGGAATTAGTAGCTTGTGCTTTGTTAGCAGCATCCACCAACGAGCTTAGCGACGTGCGACGCAACGGCGACATAGGATTTTGGTTACTCATTGCCTTAATCATATCTACCCCTAAGGTTTAAAAGCATTAGAAATAGGTAGATTCAGGGTTAAATCAGGGTATCCCCTCATAGATTTCGCACAAGATTCAGAGTTGAATAAAAGTATCAACGAGAACGAAAGACCGCGCCAGCTTAAACGCAGGCTTGGAAACTGGCTCGGAAACTAGCTTGAAGACTAAAAGTCGAAAGCTAGAGGTTTGAACTTTAAGGAGAAATCATGAGTAATTCATACAACTACTATCCGCCGAATAACTACGGCTCTCAGCAACCGCAACAACCGTATCAGCCGTATCAGCAGCAGCCGCAACAACCACAGCAACCCATTGGACACGGATTCTTTGATTGGATTCGCCGCCAAGGAATTTCCCGAACGAATGACCGCTGGCTTGGCGGCGTGTCTGGTGGCATCGCACGCAGACTCGGCTGGGATCCGCTAATTGTAAGAATTCTCTGGTTTGCAGTATTTTGCGCTGCTGGAGTGGGAGCCTTCTTCTATGGCTTACTTTGGTTGCTTCTACCCGATGATCGCGACGGAACAATCGCCCTTGAAGAGGTAATTCGACATGGCAGACTGCGTGGGGCTTTTTGGGGTTCGCTCATCATGATTATTATTGGCTGCCCCGGCGGAATCGCATTCCCAGCCCTTGGTGCTATTGGAATTATTGCTGCAGCAATAGCGCTGATTATTGTGACAAATAACAACAAGAATGCGAATCAACCAACACCTCAGGCTCCTTACAATGCTGCTTCAGGATCATCAAACGCCTATGCTTCTCCCACAGCAGCTCCTCAATACCAGCAGTCGTGTCAGCGGGATCAGCAGTACCAGCAGAATCAATCAAACCAGCCAAATCAGCCAAACCAACAGAATGGAGCACAGCCTAACGGCGACTACTTTCGCTCGGTGAATACTGGAGCGGCGCCAACTATGGCTGCCAACCCTTCTATTGCTGTTAATCCCCCGGTAGTGTATCGCCGTAAACCTGCAGGACCACTCATTGTTGGTCTCACCGCTGGTGTTATCATTCTTGGGCTCGCAGCGACTACCTGGTGGGTTTCTGTAACATCAATGGATATTTCTACCATCATGATTGGCGCACTCGTTTGGCTTGCGGCTTCTATACTCCTTCTTGGAATCGTTACAGTGGTTTGCGGAGTCACAGGTCGTAAATCAGGCGGACTTATGGGCCTATCTATTCTTGCTCTTGTTGCAGCAATAATGTGCAGTCCAGGATTCGCAATCTTGCATGAGGTGAATGCCTCGACCGTTCGCACAGACACTTCTTACGGGATTCTGCACAATCAAAGCTCTAAAAGCAGCTCTCACGCTGTAATTAAGTTGCCTAATGTAACTCTCAATAGTACCGATTTTGAAAAACTCCAGGCTCGTGGCGTCACATTCAATATGTCTGAAGCAACAATTGACTTGACAGATTGGGCAGATAGTCATGACTCTTCATGCCCGACCGGAACATGGTCTATCTCCTCAACAGCATCAGACGTTACGATTCTTCTTCCAAAGGGATGCAGCGGAAGCTACTCAGAATACACAACCGTTCTATCTAACGTCACAAATGACACAGATTTTTCGCAGAATATGGCTGGTTCTGTGGTAGACCATGACGACGTTGAGAGCGAAGACTCTCAATCTGATGATTCGTCTACATTTCAGATTGAACTATCTGCATTCCTTTCAAATGTGATGATTGAAAATGCAAGCTGAGAACAAGATTGAATCTTCCTCCAAAAAAGCCTTCAAAAAATTTATATCCGCAGAACTCAATGAATTGAGAGAATCATGAACAACGAAGCGAATGAGACGAGCGAAACACTCCAGTTCTCAACAAAGAATACAAGCAGCGACCCCACCACGGTAATACCGACTACTGCCAACCCTGATGCACCAACCGCGGCTTTTCCTCAGCAAAACATTAATCAGCAGAACGCTAATCAGCAGGGCACAAGCCAACAGAATGCTAATCAGCAGAATGCCCGTGTTTCAAGTGCATGGCAGGAACAGCAGCAAGCGGCTCAAGGGTTCACAGCAGAAAAGCAGCAATATGCGCAGTATGCTCAGTACGCAAATCAGAATGCGAATCCGTATGTGCAGTACCCCGGTCAGCCTAGCCAACCCATACAGCTTAGTCAACCTGTGCAATCTGCTCAACCAATGCAGACTATTGTTCCTCAGATGCGTTATAAAACGGGGCCATCTGCCGCCACTATTATCTGGGGACTTATTCTGGTAGCTGTTGCATTGGGAGCAGTTGGCGGAATATTCCTTTCTGCTGGAATCACATCTCCCGCACTAACTATCAGGATTTGGACTGGAATAATTGCCCTTATCGGAGTTGCTGTAATTGCATCAACTATTGGAGCGGTAGTTTATAAGAATCGTAGTGCAAAGGGCAGTGCTCAAGCCAATAAAGACGATGAGGCACAGCCAAGCGATAATCCTGCTCATAATGCCGAAGCCTCACTGTCGGATTTTGAATCCGAAAAATAAAGTTAAAGGAATAAAGGGCAAAGAGGAACAACAAGAAACAAAACAGATGTAAATAGGAACAAAATTAGAGTCTGGTATTTTAGGAATCTGATAATTGACAATCGCTAACCGCTAACATCTCGTACGATTTTTAGATTTTTCAGATTTCTTGGTACCAGACTTTTTATTTCTACTGTGCAGTTTTCTACTGTGTAGTTTTGAATAAAGCAACTCCACGACGCCCTAAACAATACGCATTACCAAGCCACGTATGGCGGCTATTTGGCCATACTGCTCCAAGCCGCAGCGAACGTTGGCTTAGCCACAAGCTTGGTACGCGGCCATCTGCACTTCGCGAGGCCAATAGATTCGAGCCGTTCTTCTCACTAATCCAGTCTGGATGCTGCGTTGCCATTGCTAATCCCTCTTCAATGGTCATGGGCAGCCGATCATCGGAATCCATAAGCTTTCGAGCTACATCAGGTTCACGATTCACATACGCCGTTCCCGTGTGTGGGTGAACGACCACATAGAACGGGCCTTCGGGGGGTTCAAAACCAGGCTGCGGCAAAAAACCGAGTACATCACGGGGAGGCATGGTTGTGAAACCAGCACGACGATTGATGCTCGTTCGAGAAATCAGAGACTCAGGAGATACAAGTTCTCGCGTTGGCACAAGTAGAATATCATCGCCTAAATCATTTTTTTCAAGTGCAGTAATCAGTGGGCGCGCAAGTGCGCGAAAAGCAGCTGCCGTCATGTCAGCCACATCTGGATAACCGAGCGCAACAATACGGTCAAGCTGCTTTTCAATCTCTAAAGAAGATTTAGACATACGTGTTTAGATTTTATCGGCAAAATGCTTGGAAACCATAACTTCAGCAATCTGCACAGCATTCAAAGCTGCGCCCTTACGCAAGTTATCATTCGTAACGAATAATGAAAGTCCCTTAAGCCCCTCTACTGCTTGGTCTTGGCGAATGCGGCCAACGTAGCTTGGATCTTTTCCAGTAGCAAGCTGAGGTGTTGGAATGTCGTTGAGTTCAACACCAGGAGCATCCTTCAAAACCTCACAAGCCATATCAGGGGTCACGTCTTTCTCAAACTCACAGTTCAAGCTCATACCATGTGAAGTGAAAACGCCAATGCGAACACATGTGCAAGAAGCGAGCAGGTTTGGAAGATGAAGAATCTTGCGGCTTTCATTACGAAGCTTCTGCTCTTCATCAGTTTCTTCGCTTCCATCGTCTACAAGTGCGCCAATGAATGGAACCGCGTTGAAAGCAATAGTGCGCACAACCTTAGTCGGTTCTGGGAAATCAATTGCTTCACCATCGAATACGAGCTTATCTTCACCCTGTTCAACAGCAGCCTGCGCCTCATTCATCAACTGGAGAACGCCGTTACGCCCAGCGCCAGAGACAGCCTGATAAGAAGAAGCAATGAGTTTCTTCAAACCGAATGCATCGCTCAAAGCCTTCAGAGGAGGCATAACTGCCATTGTTGAACAATTTGGATTTGCAATAATATGGCTCGGAACCTCATTTAGATCTTCAGGATTAACCTCTGCCACAACAAGCGGAACGTCATCATGCATGCGCCACTGGGAAGAGTTGTCAATCACATAGGCGCCAGCCTCAGCAAACTTTGGTGCCCAAACCTTAGAAGTGCCACCGCCTGCAGAGAAAATAGCAATATCGATATTGCTCAAATCAGCTTTAGCAACATCTTCAACAGTGATATCAACGCCTTCAAAGTTCAAAACCTGACCTGCAGAATGAGCAGATGCCATGAAGCGAAGATCTTTCACAGGGAAACTACGCTCTGCGAGGATACGACGCATAACCATACCAACCTGGCCAGTCGCACCAAGAACTGCTACGTTTACGCCTTTTTCATTAATCTGTGCCATTAGCGACCAGTACCTCCATATACAACTGCCTCAACCTTATCTGCATCCAATTCAAAGGCTGTATGAATTGCACGCACGGCATCATCCAAGTCTTTCAAAGGAATTACTGCAGAAATACGAATTTCAGAAGTGGAAATCATCAAAACGTTAATTCCCTTATCACTTAACGCACGGAAAAAGCGAGCAGTGATGCCAGAGTGGGTCTTCATACCCACACCCACAAGGGAGACCTTGCCAACCTCTGGATTCACATCAACAGACTGGTAACCCAACTGCTCCTTGTTAGCCTTAGCAAGTTCCTCAACCTTTTTCCCCTGGCTTTCTGGGAAGGTGATAGAAATATCAGCAGTTCCAGCATTGTCACCGTTAGCAGCAAGCGACTGTACAACCATATCAATGTTGATGCCGCCGTCTGCAAGAGTGGTGAATACGTTTGTTACTGAGCCTGGCTTGTCGGGAAGGCCGCGCAAAGTCACCATGGATTCGCTGCGGTCATGCGCAACACCAGAAATTACTGGGGATTCTGGGCCATTAAGATCTGGGAAAATTTCTCCCATAGACTTAGGCTGTGTATTCGTCATGAACTTTCCTTACCCTGATTTTCTCTAATTATGTAGCTAATTCTGTAGCTCGATAAAGGCTTAAATTTTTTAATCCCGTTTTTAATCCTGATTTGGCACCGTACTCGGATCAACATTTTCAGTGACCACAATGGTTCCCGGGCGCTTAGAGAAGGAGCTGCGCACATGGATAGGCATGCCGAAACGCTGAGCATATTCAACACAACGCAATGCGAGCACCTTAGAACCCGAAGCTGCCATTTCAAGCATTGCCTCATAGGAGATTGATGGGATACGCTGAGCTGTTGGAACTATGCGCGGATCGGCAGTGAAAACACCATCAACGTCTGTATAAATCTCACACACATCTGCGCCAAGAGCAACTGCAAGTGCTACTGCGGATGTGTCTGAACCGCCACGGCCAAGAGTCGTTGCGTCACCAATAGAGTTCACACCTTGGAAGCCAGCAACAATGCCGATTTCACCTTCTTTAATAGCGGCAGACACACGCTCAGGCTTAACTGCGCGAATATGTGCTGTGCCATAACGAGTGTCTGTAATAAAGCCTGCTTGCGAACCGGTAAAAGAGTGTGCGCGCTCACCCTGGGCATGAATTGCCATGGCGAGCAAACTCATAGAAATACGCTCACCTGCCGTCATGAGCATATCGAGCTCGCGTGCAGGAGGGTTGGAATCAATGCCAAGAGCCTGATCAATCAGCTCATCAGTTGTGTCTCCCATTGCAGACACAACCACAGCAACATCATTACCTTTTTTCTTGGTTTCAATGATTCGGCGTGCAACACGTTTTAACGACTCAGCGTCGGCAACGGAAGAACCACCAAATTTCTGAACTATGAGAGCCACGTTAATCCAATCTCACAACTAGTGAAAACATTCTATGAAATGGTTCAGACGGCATGGCGCCCTGTAAGAGCACGCCCAAGAGTGACTTCATCGGCATATTCTAAGTCACCGCCAACAGGTAAACCACTTGCCAAACGTGTAACTTCAATTCCAACTGGAGCCAAAAGTCGAGCTAGATAGGTTGTTGTTGCTTCACCTTCAATGTCTGGATTCAAGGCCAAAACAACTTCCTTAACTATTTCTCTACTCTCTTCCCTATCTACCTCATCTGCCTCAGAATCATTGGTATTGCTTGATTTTAAACGATTGAGAAGTTGTGGAATAGCTAAATCATTGGGCCCAACATTTGCCATCGGATCAATTGCTCCACCCAACACATGATAGAGGCCGTGGAATTCATGAGTACGTTCAATACTCATTACATCTTTTGGCTCTTGCACCACGCAAATAACCGTTCTGTCTCGCCTTGGATCAGAACAAATTGGGCATGGACTAGATTCACACACATTGCCACAAATCTCACAGAAACGTATCTTTTCACGTACTGTCACAATGGATTCAGCCAATTGAGCAGCTTCTTCATCATCAATTCCCAATATGTGGAACGCAATGCGCTGAGCACCTTTTGGGCCAATTCCTGGAAGCTTGGCAAAAGCATCAATCACGTTCTGAATCGCGCCATCATATGTAACTGCCACTACAGTGAATTACCTCTCTGAGTTGTCTCTATTGTCTCTGTTATCTCTTGCACTTTTCGTAAGAGGATTTTTAGGATCATCAGCTGCGAATTTCTCAACCTTCTTAGCATCAAACATACGCTGTATGTCCTCTAAACTCATAGCTCCAGACCGAACGACTCGTTCATCTGACAACGAGTAGTCATCTTCTTCAGCTGCAACTTGAGGCTGCGATTGAGGCTGTGCAGGAGGCTGGACTTGAGCTTGGAACCTAGCAGAGGTTTGCGTCTGTGCTTGTAGCTGTTCCTTATTCTCTTTATCCTCTTGATTCTCTTGCTGTGCGGAATGTGCATACTGCGCATATTGCACGGACTGTACCGGCTGTTGTTGTGCCTTCGCCCATGGATCCTCTTCGTCTTTGGGGTCTGGAACCTCAACTTTCTTTTTCACGAATCGCGATGTGCTCTGCTGCGAAAACTCTTGGACACGCTCTGACTCAGTTTTTGCTTTTTCTGCCCTATCTATATCTGCTGCATGTGGCTGGTTAGCCCAGGGGTCTTCCTCCTGATCAGAAGAAGATTCTGGTTGGGAGGAGCTACTCGACTGTGAATCATGCGAGCTGTGAGAATTATGTGCTTCATTATTCGCAACCACTTTTATGGCTATTTTTGCAGTTGCCGACTGAACTGAGGAAGTAGCAAGACCAGCAGCTAAGGCTGCAATTTGAGCCTTTACCTGAGTCTGCTGGACTTTATCGAGCTTTGAGAATGGAACAGTGTGCTCTCCAGTAGCTGTCTGCTTTGCCGGGCCAATACTCGTGGTATTGCCAAAAACCTTATGAACTTCAGCAAGCACAATATGCTGAACACTCGTTGTGCCATCCATCGGTTCTGAAGATACAGCCAAGGAGAAAGCATGCTGAGCCGTAGGATTCGCAAACATCAGATAAAGTCGTGCAGCATCTTGTTTAGTCACTAAGGCAACACGTGGAACTCTATCTCTGTTAACGGTTGCACGAATTTCTTCAGGCAATGACAACACTAAATCATCCCAACGTTCATCTACGCTTCTCGTATCAGAAGTAGCCGTAACTGGTGCAGGAACAGTATTCGCTCCAATTACATTAGGCTCACGCTGAGACTGCGATAATAATTGAGATTTAGATTCCAGTCTAATAGACTCTGCAGTTTCTACAGTTCTTGCAGTTTCTACAGGCTCTGCCGCAGGAGTAGAGATAGGGGCAGAAGTAGAAGTCTGAGTAGATGCAAGTGTCTGCTTTTTGGTAGCTCCCTTAAAGCCAACGCGTTGTGCTGATATTTCTGTTGTAGCTGTTGCACCAGTAGTTGCAGGATTAGCAGTGTTAGAAGTCAATAAATTCCCAGAACCGGCACCTCCTACAGCTGCAGTTTGCATAGGAACAAGCAGCTGAGCTGCAAGAAGCTCCAAACGCATTCGAGGTGAGGTTGCACCAACCATAGTTGAAAGAGCATTACTTATAGTTTCAGCCATTGCAGTCAAAGCAGGCAAGCCAAGTTCCTGCGCTTGGCGCTGCATATCTGACCCCTGTGAAACCTGAGCATCAGAGTCTAAAGCAGACACCGCCTGTGGGCCTGCCAAACTCAAAACTAACAAATCGCGCACCCGAGCTAGCAAATCCTCAACAAATTTGCGCGGATCAAAACCACCGATAATTACCTTTTCGATAACAGAGTACAGGTTTTCACCGTTGTGATTAATCACCGCATCAATGGCTTCGGAAATTAGAGTGTCTGGAGTGAAGCCAAGTAAAGCTACAGAAGCCTCATAGGTAATAACTCCATCAACTGCACCGACCATCAACTGGTCAAGCACGGAAAGCGTGTCTCGCATGGAACCACCGCCAGCACGCATTGCAAGCTTAAGCACACCAGCTTCGGGTTTAATAGACTCTTTCGCGCAAATCTCTTCAAGATACCCACCCATTATTTCTGGAGGAACCAAACGGAATGGATAATGATGAGTACGAGAACGAATAGTCCCAATAACCTTCTCTGGCTCAGTAGTCGCAAAGATAAACATCACATGCTCTGGAGGTTCTTCCACAATCTTTAGTAGAGCGTTAAACCCCTGCGGAGTCACCATATGAGCTTCATCAAGAATGAAAATCTTGTAACGGTCACGGGCAGGAGCAAAACCTGCTCGCTCACGCAATTCACGCGCATCGTCAACACCGTTATGGCTTGCGGCATCAATTTCTACAACATCAATAGACCCGCCACCGTTTGTAGCTAAATCTCTACAGCTTGGGCAAACACCACACGGGTGGCTCGTTGGCCCTTTCTCACAGTTAATGCAACGTGCAAGAATACGTGCTGAGCTTGTTTTACCGCAGCCACGAGGACCCGAAAATAAATAAGCATGGGTTAACTTGCCCTCATCGAGCGCTCGAGATAGCGGAATTGTTACCTGATTCTGCCCTATTACACCGTCAAAAGTGTCTGGTCGATACCGTCTATAAAGTGCAAGTGCCATGCTTAAAAACTAGCCTTTTCTTAGGACACTTCTTAAGGCGTTACAGGGCAGTCTGCAGCTCCTGCACGAGCCTTAGCTCGTGCATACGGAAGCAAGTGAATTACAGTTGGCACCGCCGTCTCCACCTGCACATCACCGCCTTGAGTAATGCAGCCTGTGAGTTCAGAGCCATTCCTCAAAGCGGCGTCTTGAGCAGCTGAGCATGCATCTTCTGAAAGCTGCGATGCCCACGCCCCAGATATTGCCGCTTGGTCTGCTGCAGACTGAGCAATAGCTGCAGAAATCATGTAATTACCGATTACACAACTTACAGTCACCGTAAATGCGCAGATACAAAACAAAGTTATGCCAGCTACAGTTCCGGATCCTCTATCTGATTGGCAAACCCACTGCTTAAGCCTTTGAAATTTCATTGCAAAACCCCAATTGCTTTGCCCGTTAACAAAACTGGAACTATTGAGAGAGCCTTCCCACCCACAGGGCAATGAGTAACAACGGTAATACTTGAATCATCGCTCGTAATATCAGCCTTTACCTCGCTCCCAGCAACATCCATTATTGCTTTTCGAGCTCGCGATTCTCGCAACTGTGGGTTTGATTCCGCAACAGCAACTCGGGCTCCCGCACTCGCTGCCTGCTGACATTCAACTCTCACGACCACAGCTCTAGTCAAACTGAGTAACAGAGCGACCATTGAGAGGACTACAGGGATTATCACAGCAAATTCAGCCGTAACACTACCTGAGTCCTCCCGATGGATCCATCGCAAAAAATTATCCAATAGAAAGCGCATTTCGAACCAATGTTGTAAGAATTTCGCGAACTGCATCTGACTTCAGAATCGCTACAAGTAATCCCGCAAAACCCGTTGCTGCTACAAGTACCACAGCGTATTCAGCAGTAGCCATTCCTGCTTCAGGCTTCGCATTCACAACAGTAAAGCGTTTCTCCATCTCGGAGTAAAAATCTGCAATTTTGTTTTGTAACCGCGCACGATGATCAATTGGTCCTAAGACATCACGAACTGACCTGAATCCCGATGTTAATTGTGTTGGCTTTTGCATTGTATTGTCCTTCCTCATTTTTCTTCCGTTTACGCCGACGCTTCGTATGAATTCGTCGTATTACTAGTGTTAAGCAAAGAAGGTTTTTATCTACATCTTTTTAAGCAATGTGGTCGAATGTGGATTAGTAAAAAATCTCCATTAATTCCAAAGAAAAGATCCCCATACAGCTATAGAGGGAACTACTGCAATTACAATGAACGCAGGCAAGAAGCACAGTCCTAACGGCAAAAGAATTGAAACAGATAATCGTCCAGACGCTTCATCAATTATGGTATTCTGGGCTCTATTCGTCTCTTCTATTGCATTCTCGATACGCAACAATGGAGAAACACCACGCTTCCACGAAGCTTCTAAACAGCTACGAATTGATTGAACCGTCTCAGAGCTATTACTCACACTATTGTTATTACTCACACTATTCCACGCAGAATCCCACTGCGCTCCTGCTGAAAGCATCTGAGAAACGGCAATAAGCGATGCTCCTACTGAAGAATCACCAATAATATTGCCCACAACATAAAGAGCTCTAGTTATTGAAGATCCTTGCCGAATTGCTATCCCCAAAAGATTCAAGACTAGTTGAGGCGAAAAATCGTTGAGCGCATTAGATATATCGGGAGAGAATATCCGCTTAATGCAAGAATGAAGCCTTTTACACTTGCTATCATGCAATTTTGAGATTCTGGCAATCGTGATACATTTACAAGCTTCACCCACTGCAACGGCAATAATCGAAAACAATGTGCTGCCCAAAAAGGTAGTCATATTATCTATTACTTCCACATTTCTGAGAAAAATTACTCATAATTGCTCGAACCCACACAAAGCCAACTGCATATAAAATTCCAGTAATAATTAAGCAAAACCACCCAATAGAAGTTGCAAAGAGAGTTACCAAAGATTGCGAATTGCACACCTGTTCAATTGCAATGATGAGCAAAGGCAGCATCAAAAGCACACGTAGAGTCATTCGAGGCATTGCGAGCGCAGCTTTTTGCCTATTTTCTACATCATTTAGCCTCTTATATTCTTCAGCAACTGTTTCAACACAATCTGCAGCCCCACATCCTAGGGTGTTGCTCAACATGCAAGCCGCAAATAATTGAGCACTAATACGCGGGACATAACGCTGCTGCGAATATTGCGCACAGTAAGAAACAACGCTATGCACTCTTTCTATAGTGAGGTCGCGAGTAGCAAAATTATAAGTATTGTGTTCTTGAATCACGTCAACAAGCATCCCACCCGCGCGAACACTCGATGCAATCGATGTAAGCGCCGCACTAATTCCACAATGTGCCTTCTCTCTATGAGTACTCACATTCATAAATCTAGGCGCGTTAGTTTGAGAAAGACCGCAATTTTCAATCGCATTAAGCCTTTGAGAAGATTGACTCGCTCTACGCAATTGATAGATTAATAGACCAGCTACAATCGAAATTCCAAGTGATATCCATAGCTGGGTCGACTGTAAAAAATCTAGATGCATAATCAAGCCCCAATTGCTCTGATAAGAGTAGTCTCATCACTCGGTTCATCGCCTAGTTCATCACTTGGCTCATCATTTGAGTCAGCACTGAGCTCGGCAAGGTGCTCATCGGTTTTGGGAATGAAGTGTTGAATCCACGCCTTCCACTGTGGATGTGCACTGATTTGTTCTCGCTGAGAAAATTCAGCCATGACTGTGCCGCTTAATGAACCATCAGCTAGAACGTCTAATCTACCGATTTGAGCAAGATAGCGGTGACCATTTTCTCGAGTGAGGTGGATAACAACATCAAATGCACCCACTACCATCATCGCAGTAGCCTGAGGCTTCATGTCTGCCAATAATCCCAAACCTATCAATCGTGCTGGTAAACGCTCGATACTGTCTGCATGAATCGTGGCCATTCCACCCTTATGACCCGAATTAAATGCTCGCAACAAGTCAGCTAACTCCTCACCGCGGCATTCACCCAAAATGATGCGATCAGGCCGCATTCTTACAGTTGCTTTAACAAGATCCGGTAAACCAATTTCGCCCGCATCTTCAATATTTGCTTCACGAGCAACGAGGGATTCAATTCCCTGATGGTTTGCTGAGCCCAATTCACGAATTTCCTCAACAATAACGATTCTGTCATTGTGCTCGCACTCATGAATCAAAGCACGAAGGAGCGTAGTTTTACCTGATCCTGTTCCTCCGCTAATCAAAACTGAAGCCCGTGATGCAACTAGGTTGGTCAAAAAATCACGAATATACGGCGAAAAAGCTCCAAAAGCACATAGCTGATCAAGAGTGGGTGTTGTGGAATTCGGAATACGAATCGACAATGCAGCACCTTGCGAAACTATAGGCTCAATCACTGCGTGAACTCTAAGTCCTGAACGCGTAGAAGCATCAGCAATAGGGCAAGCATCGTCTAGACGTCTACCTAACTGTGCGCATAAGCTAACCGCAAAATCACGCAGTACTTCAGGAGATTCTAATGACGCATGCACGCTGCGCTGCTGCATTCCTTGCCCACTATCAACCCACACCACACCATCACTCGTCACAGCAATATCAGTAACGCCTTTTTCATGACTTAACTTTTCCAAAGGACCTAAAATTACCCGTGTACTCATAGCACCTGCTTTACTATGCGATCAAATAAATTCCTGTAATTTCGAGGAATATTCTCAATGCCAAGCCCCTCACAAAGGCTACGGTTCAGCGCGTTACTTGGACTTATAGTTCCGATACTCGCCTGTTCAAGCGATTCTTCAATATGGTGCACATCAATATCTGTGCTCGAAAAGAGACGCCCACATAATCCAACTCGTTTTAACGAACTAGCGATAACGTATAAAATCTTCCCTGAATCGTAATTGCGCGATTTCCACGCTCTTTCACGCACAGCTCCAAGCACAGTTGGGCTAACTAACCGCACATGGAACGGATTGTAATCCAGAAGAAAATTGAAAGATAAACTTTGGTTAGCGCTTGATTCTTGAGAAAAGATGCAACGTGCACAATCAATTACAACCACATCATGGCAAACACACAAAGCATCAAGAACAGCCTGCACCTCCCATTCTTGCCATATTTTTGGATTCCATGAGTCCATACTGATAACATCGATATCTTCCCAATGGATAAGCTCATTACACAGCGATTGTGGTTCGAGCACCCCAAGAGGTACTTTTATTCCGCTCCACCGTAGCCCCTCGAATTCCTCTAATCCGAGCAAAACATCAAGTCCTCCACCATCCAGGTCCATATCAACAAGTGCACAGGAATATCCACTATTCTTGAAGTGCAAGGCAAGTAACGCGCTAAATGTGCTTGTTCCAATTCCACCACTCTCTGAGCCAACACAGATGACCTGCGCCTGCTGAGCTGTGTCGACTAGGAGACTTTCACGCGTAGAAGTGCGCTCTGACGCGTATTTATGCACACCCTTCGATGCCCCTCGATTTGCTGAGGGAGTATAAAATTCCGTTGAAGCTCTAGGCTTTTCTAATATCTCAGTCATAGAGTTCACTCAATCAAAGAATCGATTCAAAAATCTATGTTTCTAAGGAATGTGGTCGAATGTGGATAAGTACCAGCAAGTACTAATAAGAACCAGTAAGTGCTCATAGCGCTAAAATCATAAAAATTCAGCTTATTCAGTTATTTAGTATTCGTCCTATTCAGTTTCCTATCAAGATGCTCCTTTAATTCGTCTAGCCAGCTCTCCAACACGCCGCATATTTGGAAAAAGTTAACAAAATATAACATTTCACTTTTAGAAAGTAGAAAAATCTTTCAGAAAATTAACCATAGAAATCACCAGAAAACACTTTCACTAAAATGTGAAGAAACGAAGATTTGGATTTGCTTTTCAACAAAGTAGATGCATAATGGAGATACAAGTAAAACAGAACAGCGGAAGCCCACAAAAGTAGAGGTCACATAGGTCACTGAAGTTGGGCGGATTACAGAAGACTTACCGCCATGACGATGATGTTGTGCAGAGATTCCGCGAATGTAATGCTTGTGAAAGCCGACTCCTTCGGGGGGTCGGCTTTTTAATATTTGTTTAGCGTTTTATAATCCGAACAAAAGTTAACACGTCCCACACCACCCATAAGATAGGGTCATGGCGCAAAAATTCACAGGACCCAGCAAAGATATCCTTCGTAGTCACATTGCCGAGCATATTGCAGAGACAGAGAAGCCTAGCAAGAACATCGAGCTGACATCGCATTATCAACCGCTGCCCACTGACCGTTTTTACGACCGTGAATTGAGTTGGCTGAAATTCAACAAACGCGTACTTGAGCTTGCGCAAGACCCTACTCTGCCTTTGCTTGAGCGCACGAATTTTGCCGCAATTTTTGCAAGTAACCTTGACGAGTTCTTTATGGTTCGAGTTGCTGGTCTCAAACGCCGTATCAATTCCGGCATTGCTGTTACAAGTGCGAGTGGTTTAAGCCCTCGCCAACAGCTGCGCTATATTTCCGAAGAGGCACACAGACTGCAGGATGAACATGCCCACTACTTCGTAAATCATTTGATTCCTGATATGGCAAAAGAAAATATCGTTTTGCTCAAGTGGGAAGACCTTTCCTTGGCTGAGCAGGAGCGATTGAGCCGCGTATATCGCCGATATATTTTCCCTGTTTTGACGCCACTTGCCGTAGACCCTGCGCACCCATTCCCTTATATTTCTGGCAAATCGTTAAATTTGGCTGTTTTAGTGGAAAATACTACGTCTGGCCGCACTCATTTTGCCCGAGTGAAAATTCCAGATAATTTGCCGCGTCTCTATCCAGTTGATGTGGTCTCCACCGATGGAGATACTTCTGATGAGCAGACGCGCCACGGCTATATCACCATGGAGAACCTCGTTCTTTCTCATATCGAGACGCTTTTCCCTGGTATGACTATCAAAGAAGCACGCGCATTCCGTTTGACCCGTAATGAAGATATCGATGTTGAAGAAGATGACGCCGAAAATCTGCTTAACGCTATGGAGCGCGAGCTTTTGCGCCGTCGCTTTGGGCCACCTATCCGCCTTGAGCTTTCTGATGTTACTTCTCCCCAACTTTCTCGTCTGCTGATTACTCAACTTGGAGTAGATGAGGATGAGGTCTACAGGCTTCCAAGCCCTCTCGACTTGACTGCGCTCTTTGAGCTGCACGACATCGACCGTCCTGATTTGAAGTATCCATCGTATGTTCCATCGACTAATCGCAAGATTGCACAGGTGGAGTCAAGCCGCGAGCAGGATATTTTTGCCGCAATTCGTGAGGGAGACATTCTGCTTCACCACCCATACGATTCCTTCTCGACTTCTGTGCAAGCGTTTTTGGCGCAGGCTGCTGCCGACCCTAAGGTGTTGGCCATTAAGCAGACCTTGTATCGCACTTCCGGAAATTCGCCGATTATTGACGCACTGATTGACGCTGCACGAGCAGGAAAACAGGTGCTAGCTTTGGTGGAAATCAAAGCTCGATTTGACGAAGAAGCAAATATTGCATGGGCTCGTAAGCTTGAACGAGCTGGTGTACACGTTGTATATGGCATTGTTGGATTAAAGACTCACTGCAAACTCAGTATGGCCGTTCGCTCTGAAGAAGGTGGATTACGCCGTTACTGCCATGTTGGCACAGGCAATTACAATCCAAAGACTGCCCGCACATACACTGATCTTGGTTTGCTTACCTGCGATCCTGTTGTTGGGCAAGACATGACTCGCTTGTTCAACCAGCTTTCTGGATATGCTCCAAAGTCTAGCTTCCACCGGCTGCTAGTTGCTCCACGCACCGTACGTACTGGCTTAATTGAACGTATTCAACGCGAGGAAGCAGCTGCACGAGCAGGCCATGAAGCATGGATAAAGATTAAGGTCAATTCCTTGGTAGACGAAAAGTGCATTGATGCTTTGTATCGTGCGAGCCAAGCAGGAGTGAAGATTGACATTGTTGAACGAGGAATTTGTGCTTTGAAGCCTGGAGTTCCGGGGCTCAGCGACAATATTCGTGTGCGTTCAATCCTTGGGCGATTCCTTGAGCACAGCCGTATCTTTGCATTTGCTAACTCACAAGGCCCCCAGATTGGTGAAGGACCAACTCAGGGCCCAGAAGTATGGATTGGCTCTGCAGATTTGATGCACCGTAATCTTGACCGCAGAGTTGAGGCTCTAATTCGCATTAGTGATTCAGACCAGATTCAAGAGCTTATCAACTATGTTGATTTGCAGATGGCAGATACCACTAGTTCATGGCATATGCTTGCTGACGGCAGCTACGAACGTCACTCCGTGGATGAAAATGGCAAAGCACTGCAAGATAGTCAAACTGTACTAATGCAAAAACATTCACGCCGTACAAGAGCAACGATTAATCGTTAGGAGCATGAGAATAGTTGGCTAATGATTAACGATTGATAAACAGTGGTTATGCGGGGTCATATGGATTTTGATACTTCTGAAAACACAGTTCTTGCTGCAGGTGGAATTCTCTACCGAGGCAACATTAAATCTACTGATCTAGACGGTTTAGAAGTATGCGTAATCCATCGGCCTCGCTACGACGACTGGAGTTGGCCCAAAGGTAAATGCGAGAAGAATGAGACGATTTACCACACAGCCGTGCGAGAAATTGCTGAAGAAACTGGCGAAAATGTTGCCTTACAATCGTATTTGTGTAACGTCAGTTATCCACTACTCTCCGAGGGGCTGCGCGCAAAGGCGCTAAAGAAATTTACATTAGAAAATCAGTTGGATAGGCTAAATAAATCGAACAAATCTGCCAGAGTCCTTAAGCATGTTTACTACTGGATCGCTCGTATTATTGATGATGAAACGGCAGCAACCCGTAGCATATCGTTTGGCCCTACTCAAGTGGCCTCAGTTGATGAAGTAGATGAGATTCGTTGGCTTAGTTTGCAGGAAGCTCGAAAACTTCTCACGCACGAAGATGACAAGAAAGTTGCCGATAAATTTATCAAAGCGATTTCTCACGGAGCATTAGATTCCAGTACCCTTATTATGCTTCGTCACGGAAAAGCCGTTGGGCGCAAAGCATGGTTGGGTTCTGAAGAAAATCGACCCCTCACGCCACTCGGTGCTGCAGCGTCTTACGCAGTCAATGCTGATTTAGCTTGCTTCGCCCCAACTGTGCTTGTGTCTTCCCCATGGAAACGCTGTGCTGACACTATTGCCAGCTACTCTCGTAATTCTGGATTACCAGTTTCTTACGATGCGACGCAAACTGAAGCTGCATGCGAGGCTCAGCCTGAAATGACGCGTACTCGTTTCTTCGAGCTTCTATCAGAATTAGCGAATAATCCGCAATCGAGCACAGTTCTATGCATGCATCGCCCAGTTATTGGCGAACTCCTCGATATGATTCGAGACAATAAAATTTGCATAACAAAAGCTATTGAAAAAGAGCTACCCAGCGAATCGCCATATATGCGCACCGCGAACGCAATCGTGCTGAGTATAGTAAACAAGTCACATAAGAACGGAGAGCCAACTCCTCAAATAATCGGCGTTCAGAAGGTGAATCCGCTTGTCTACTAGCTTTACAGGTTCTGGGACTGGTTCTGTTCATTCAGCAGGATCAAGTTTTGCCCCACATCGTTCAGGATCAGCACGATTTAGTCGGCCGATGCAGCTCGACCAAGCTCTGGTTGAGCATCTCAGCGGCGGCATAGACCCCGAGCAACTCAGCGAAATGAGCCATAGCACAGCTAATGCACTTCTCGATCATGTTCGCCATACACAAGACTATGAAACCGTTGCTCGCGTACTTACGCTGGTTGAAGCGGAGGGCATCGAGGTTATTACCGAATTATGGAGCAAATCTGAGCCTGATACATTGCCAGGAATTTTGTGGCGCTTATATACGCTTCGCTTGTGGATGAAGCGCAAAACTGATTATGTGACTCGCTTGTGGAAAGCCGGAGAGCCAGTAATTACTACCGCTTCTGCGATTGTGGGAATCGACACGCCTCCAACTTCTGATGATATTGCAAACACTGCTGATTCTATTTTGACCGGTGCTTTTACAGGCGATTTTGCTGTTGCCCTCGACCGAGCTGGAAGCTTCTGCCTCGTTGTGAGCGCAGGTGCTGCAAATATTGCCAACCAGCAGTATAAAGAAATTAGAGAAGGTTCTGGCACGCTGACTCCAGCAGACAAAGCTTTAGCGCAATCGCAGATTAAGGCAGCTGCCGACTCAGCGCAATCCCTCAAAAAGACTGCGCAAGATTTCATCAACGGGGCTAAACTATGGCGATCAGGGACGCTGAGTTAATACTGTAAGTATCGCTAATATCTTGCTAACATTGCCAGTATTGCTAGTATTCAAACCCATATTCTTATGCTTTGACTTCGATGCTAGCCTCAGCTAGTTTTTCACTCAGCCTAACAAACACATTCCCCTATCCCGTGGCGTATGATGGTTCCTGCGCTGAATCGTGCTTAAGCCCCGGGCTTCATTTTTTGCCGCTGCGAGCGGCCAGCGCGCCGACAGGCGCTTTCACGGTTTGGCGCTTTCCACTCTCTCTTCTCTTTTTTGCCCACAGACTGCATCTGCAATCTACATCTGTAACCTGCAGCCCGTAATATCCCGTAGCTTTAATATGTAGAATATGTAATTTTCAAGGAATGAAGTGTACCTTTTCAGCGCGCTATAAAAAATTCATATTACACAATTGACTGCAATATGACTCATTGCACCGCGTCATCGAATTTTCTCGCTTATTATTGTTTCCAACACCGGTTAAAACATAAATCAAAACGCTGGATTAAAACACGAGGGAAAAGCACAACACAAAAACTCTTTTATTCGTTTAGCTTTAATAGAGATTTGAACTTTAACAGAGCTTTGAACTCAATTTCGAAAGGTAAATTATGGCAAAGATTCGTACAAGCCATGTTGGCTCCCTCCCACGTACGGACGAGCTCATTCAGGCAAATATTGACCATGCAAGTGGAAAAATCACTGATGAGCAGCTTGCACAAATCGTCACAGAGCAGACTGATGCGGTGGTAGCCAAGCAGGCTGAAATTGGCATCGATATTGTGAACGATGGCGAGTACGGCCATGCAATGACCGAGAAAGTCGATTATGGTGCATGGTGGAGCTACACTTTCGAACGCTTCTCCGGCCTCGAAATTGTGGACACGCTCCCAGAGCATAAGCCAACGCCAGAAGGCAAGCTTGAGCTTGACGCAATGATCGATCGCCGCGATTGGGTTAGCTTCGCAGACGCTTATTCTGATCCAACTTCTGGCATTCACCTTGCAACCGCTCCAGCTCGAGTGTGGCCAATTGTCAACGGAGAGATTGCATACACAGGCGAAGCAATCGTTCAACGTGATATTGCAGCTCTCAAGTCTGCGCTTTCAAAGGCAGGTAAGCCAGTTTCTGAAGGCTTTGTGGCGTCTATCTCCCCCGCGGCAGCTGCACGCATTGGCAACTATTACTATGACAGCGATGAAGAGTCGGTTTGGGCTTGGGCAAAGGCTTTGCGCAATGAGTACAAGGCAATCACTGATGCTGGCTTAACTGTTCAGATTGATGCTCCAGATTTAGCTGAGTCTTGGGATCAATTCAAAGTTGAGCCTGATTTACAGGCTTATCGTGAATTCTCCCGCGTACGCATTGAAGCTCTGAACTCTGCACTTGAAGGCATCGATCCTGCTCTTGTGCGCTATCACGTGTGCTGGGGATCTTGGCATGGTCCACACTCTACAGATCTTGAATTTAAGAACATCGTAGATTTGGCATTGTCTGTTAATGCTAATGGCCTCACTTTTGAAGCAGCAAACGTGCGCCATGAGCACGAGTGGAAGATTTGGAAAGACATTGACTTAGCTCCTGGTAAATACTTGATTCCAGGTGTAGTCAGCCATGCAACTAATGTGATTGAGCATCCAGAACTTGTTGCAGACCGTATTGAGCGCTTTGCATCCATCGTCGGTTCTGACCGCGTTGTCGCTTCCACTGACTGTGGTCTAGGCGGCCGCGTTCATTCCCATATCGCTTGGGCAAAACTTGAGTCTCTTGTCAAGGGTGCAGAAATCGCTTCTGAGCGTTTGAGCAAATAATTAAAAAGGGGCTATTTAAGTCAGCGGTTTTTAGCGCAGCCCCTCAATGGAGTTCTCAGCGCAATTCTCAGTGCAGTCTTTTCTACGTGGAAGAGACTGCACTTTTTATTGCTATATTTTCAAAACTACATCTACGCTCCCTGCACTCTTCTTAATGCCCCACTTCTCAGAATGCCCAATCAAGGACTTCACCCATGTTTAATCATGTGCAAGCACGATTGAGTTCAATGATTGCAAGATTTCTGGTCCTCGGCGATCAATTGAACGTCCACCAAGCCAAAGCCCTAATCCAAGAACAAGAACGCCGTTAACGACGGCAACCACAAAAGTGATTATTGCCATCATCCATGAATTCATAACGGCCGCTGCAATTGCGCATCCAATGGTTGGTAAAGCAACCACGCCAGAAATTAGCATGTAGAGAAGAGGAAGAAATGAACGAGCACCAGAGTTTCCACGAGGATTTTTCAGTGGTTCATCAACAGAGGCTACTGGATACATCAAATATGTAGAAGCAACTTCTCCAACTCCAAACCCAGCAAAGCTCAGTGCACAAGAAACAGCAGCAATTACTGCGAGAGCTAAACCATGCCCAGGCATCGCAAAAACAGCAATTATGCAGCTAACAATAATCAGCACAACAGCCACAGTAAGAGAAGTTGTTACACGTGCAATACGGTCTTTTATTCCCGGAACGCCTGCAACCACATGCATTGCAAAAGCGCGTCCATCATAAGCTAAGCCGTTAGATTCGGTCGTAACGTAAATCAGCGCAATCACAATCGGCGTAATAAGAATCAAGTAACGGCTACTCTGCACAGTAAGCCCCAGCATCGTGTAAATTACAATGAGCAAAATCGGCGAGAATACATTCATCACGTATCGAGGGTCTCGGCGAAAATACGTCATAATGCGAGCGAGGATAGCCCCCGTCACGTTATCTGAGCACCATGCAAACGCCCCAAGACCTTTAATCGCTCTTGCAGTATTGCTCACCGGATGATTTTGCTCATAATTTATAAGCTGATACCCACACCATGCGCACACGGCGATAGTTGCAAGAGAAATCAGTACGCGAATAATCAGGAGTCCCCAAGCCCCAGAAATTACGTCTTGTGCTACTGCTGGCCCAATTGAGAACGGTAAAAAACCTGCAATATTGGTGAAACTATTCAAGTGCGAGATTAAAGCCAAGCCACCGTGAGCACCACCCGCATTTTCGAACGAGTTTGCAAGACCAATTGAAGTAAACGATGGAGCCATGCATAGCGCCATAAAGAGCAAAAATTCTATAATCATTAGAATCATGCGACCAGTACGGCCGCGTACAAGAGCATCTAGAGCTTGAGTCAGTGTGCGCGCAATCAACACGCAGCAAACACTGCTTAAGAAGAAACCGATAAGTGCCGCAATCATAGCAACCGGATGTGAAAGCCATAGAAGAGACATACCCATCATGGCTAATATTGTGGTAATCGCTCCCACGCTAAGTAAACTTGCTATGGTAATTCCACGGTAAAGAGTGGCGTGAGAGATGCCAAACACCTTGAATTTAGCGGGTTTCAACGATGTGCCCTGAGGTGAGAATATCACAACAAAGATAATCCAAAATGCCGAAACATAGAGACAGGCAAGAGTACTTCCAGACTGTGCTAAAGAGATTCCGAGCGCACCCGATCTGGCAACAAGTTTTCCAAGAAAGAATGAGCCTACAAGTGAGCCGATAACTACACCAGCGCCGAAAATCATTCCTATAACGCCAAAAATAAGTTGCCATATGTTGCGTTTTATGGAACTTAGTGTGAGTGCATAGTTGAGTTTAATAATGGTGAGCTCTGGTGGAGTCGGATTCGTGTTAGGGTTAGTCATTGCTCAACCACTCCAAGTTATCCGCATCGTGACGCCCGCCAACGAGGTTGACGAAGCGGTCTTCAAGAGATCCTCCTGCGCGAACCTCATCCAGAGTTCCATTCACCAGTACTTGACCATTCGAAATAATTGCTACATGGCTACACACTTGCTCTACCAATGCCATTACGTGTGACGACATGATTACTGTGCCGCCACCTTGCACATACGAGGTGAGAATTGTACGAATATTAACAGCGGAAACCGGGTCAACAGCCTCAAGAGGTTCATCAAGCACAAGAACTCTTGGCGAATGAACGAGTGCAGTTGCGAGCGCAATTTTCTTGGTCATGCCCGTAGAATAATCTGCCACGATAATATTTGCAGATTCCATAAGATCGAGCGCTTGAAGTAAATCATTTGCTCGTTTCGTCCCCGTAGCGCGGTTAAGACCTTGGAGCATGCCAGCGTAAACAATAAGTTGTAAACCCGTCAAACGATCAAAGAGCTGATCTGATTCAGGCATAATTCCCATAAGTTTCTTCGCTGCAGTGCTATCTGGCCAAACTGGTGTGCCAAGAACTGTTATCTGACCTTGGGTTGGCCGCAGCAGACCAGTTGCCATAGTAAGCGTAGTGGTTTTACCTGCGCCGTTAGGGCCGACTAACCCGTAGAACGATCCCACTGGAATATCCAAATTAAGATTATTCACCGCAATCTTCTGCCCAAAAGTTTTTGTCAAAGCTCGAATCGACATTGCCTGATCTAACGCAAGCGGGATTGGCTGGAACTGAGATTGAGAACTGTTCGGAATGGTCACAGTCTAAATCTACTACATTGAGAGTGGCTTTCAAAGCTAATATTTAACAAATATTAAGAATAAAAAGAGCTTTATTGTTGTAGCAGAACGATAACAGAATGATAAGTGCTCCAACAGCAGCAAGGATAGCAGAGCAGCAGAGTCACAGAAATAGCAACAATAAATATAGTTGTAGCGACAATCGCACTTTCTCGAACGACTTGTTCAACTTTTCGAACAAAGTGATCGCTCA
>CAUUJV010000014.1:0-36832 GCA_963545565.1 uncultured Alloscardovia sp.
ATCGCTCATGCATCACAATCATTGCGCCCATAGCAATCACCATGAATATCGGGAAGAAGTTCATGGTCAGCCCTGCATTATTCGCTAGCAGGCCGAAGCAGGTTGGCATTAAAGTCGCCGCAGTGTATCCAGCCGCCATTTGGAAACCAATAACCGCCTGAGACTTTGTGGAGCCAAAGAAGTCAGGCACAGCATGAATCAAACTTGGATAAATCGGAGCGGCGCCAAGCCCAAGCAACACCAAACCAATCAAAGGCAACACAGAGGATGGAATAAACATCAAGATAAGCGCAATCATGCACACAATTTGCCCTGCACGAACCCGAGTTGTATCACCCACGGACTCAGGTAAGAATCCGACAAGCATACGACCAACAGTAATTCCCGCAACGAAGAGACTTCCGAAGAATGCTGCCGTTGCAACGCTGATGCCATGTGCTTTCACGAGGTATGTGCTTGCCCACAACATAGAAGTAGTTTCCAGCGAGGAGTAGCAGAAATAGCATAGCCCAATCTCGATAACACCTGGAACGCGAAGAATTTCCTTGAGCAGGATGGGGCGATTGGCATCATCCATAGCCTTCTCAGCTTCTTTAACGGACTTGCCTTCTGCTCTTTCTCCCTCGAATTCCTCACGCTCTTCTTCTAAATCTTCAATGTCTTTCTTGAGTACGCGAGGATGAACTTTATTCCACAACGGCAAGCTCACGAAAAGAATTGCAGCAATCACAATCTGGATAAAGCCGATAATTCGATAACCAGTATTCCATGAATCAAAGCGAGTAATTGACCAGCTCATCACAACTGGCCCAACCGCAGCACCTACACCCCACATAGCGTGGAGCCAACTCATCTGACGATTAGAATAATGCACTGCCACATAATTGTTGAGCGCCACATCAATGCTTCCAGCACCCAAACCGTAAGGAACTGCAAAAAGGCACAAAAGCGCATAACGGTGGCTGAACGAGAACCCAAACAACGCAATACAGGTAAGAATCACACTGACAAGAGTGACGCAGTTGGTTCCAAAGCGCTTGATAAGCCGCTCACTGTTCAATGCAGAAATAATCATAGCGATGAAGCCAGAAGCTGAAACAGGAACATTGAGTTCCGTGTATATGCGCGGCCAGGCAGAACCAAGTAACGAGTCAGGAAGCCCCAAACTAATGAATGCCGCGTAAATAACAGCGAGTAGCAACGATGCCATGTTCCAATCCTCAGATTTCTTGACTGATTCCGACTTCTTTATCTACCAATCAGCAGATAAGGACGGAGAGAACTAAAGAAAGAACTAAGAAAACAAGCAAAAGCGACTAGAGAAAGCAGCTAGAGCAAACTGAATCGTTAGAGCAAACCGTTAGAGAGAACCGCCAGAGAAGCAGAAATCACAGAACAACTTTTGCTCTAAACCCACGCGAAGAATAATACGATTCTGCACCATTGTGGTACGTGAATACGCGACCAAAACGCTTGTCGCAGAACAATGCGCCACCGTTCTCACGCACATCTTGAGGAGTTAAAACCCAAGTGGATGTTGCTAAGTCAAATTCTCCAACAGTTTGCAGAGCTCGATATTCCTCCTCACTCAGCATCTGCACGCTCTCACGACCAGCCACAGAAATAGCGTCATCAGCAGGCTTATTACTTTTACGCTTTTCCCATGCAGCTCTGTCGTAGCAAAGAGCGCGGCGGAATTTGGGGGTTTCTGCACAACAATCAACAAAGATAAAGGAAGAATTTTTCTTGCTCTGCGACTCCGGTTCTGCGTCTGCACCTGCTTCTATCTTTGCATCTACTACTGCTGCGAATTCTGCACTGTCATTTTGTTGGAAAGCCTCTGCAGCTATTACATCAGGCTCTCCCCCAGTTTGCTCCATCCAAATAATAGATTCCAAAGCTTTCGAGTCTGCGCGCAATTTAGCCTCAACTTTCTGCCAATTAACGCCTTCATGACGCTCAGGGTGAGAATTGAAGCGATCTTTAAGCACCTGAATTTATTCCTCTGCGTCAAGCTTTGCGGGCAACTCAATCACCTTTTTGTTTTTGGAGCAGCTTTAGGCATCGTGAACCTCTATTCTCATGTCTATTCGACCTAATAATTTCTCTTTCAAGCAGTATTTTGAGCTATGCTACACCCCTATTTAACCTCTTTTATAATGCCCCTTATGTGCTCTTATATGCACCTTACATGTTTTTCTCAACACCCATTTGGCAAAGTCTTGGAGTACGTTGTATAATTTTCGCTTGTTGCCCCTCTGGCTCAATGGTTAGAGCAGCGTCCTTTTAAGTCGTGGGTTGTGGGTTCGAGTCCCACGGGGGGCACGGATAAGAACGCCGGGTACTTCGAGAGCATTAGCCTCTGAAGCGTCCGGCTTTTTTAATATAAAATCAAAGGTTTCTAAGACACATAAAAGTCACATACAAGCTGGAGAGTAGATCGCTAAGCCATCAGAAAAGAGTGATAGTCAGGCTGATTTCACTACCCACTATTCGTGAATATATTTCTCTAGTTCTTTGCAATAGTCGTTCCTATCTTCCATCATTTTCTGGCAGTGGCCGTATCCTTTCCACACTCTAATCTGTGCATGCGGATAGGTTTCAGGGAGAATCCTTTTTGCCTTCCTGTAATCCAAGTCTTTACTGCCATAGGCAAATACGCATTTATTCTGCATGCTCTCAGACAAGGTGGGAAGCTCAACGGATGCACAGTCATGAATAATATTTTTTATACTTTCCTCGTTCATAGCGATAAAGTTGTTCACCTGAAGTTGCGCCATATCTTCCCCAAAAATAGAGCCCATCATCTTCACACTGAATGTTGGATTAGCTAGAGCCTTTTTGTGTGCCTTCAAAAGTACTGATTTGAAAACATGATTCAACAATTTCGCATTCGTGTAAAAGCTCGTTCCTTCGAAGAACGCATGCTCAAACTGGATGTCAGCATATTTAAGAAGTTCCAAAAGAACCACACCGCCAAGAGACGCTCCGTAACCTAGCTTCACTTTTGTAGCTACACTATAACGTTGTTGTACGTGAATATTGTTATATTTACACAGAGGAGTACCCATATTTTTCTAGAGAGAAAGAAACTATGAATAAGGCACGTCTACGCACCCGCTCATTGGCAATTATTGCATCAGTAGTATGCATAATTCTAGCTACGTTTACCCCCCCCGCGCTTTTGCTGCATACACAGCAGTTATGAATAATGGAGATAACCCATACACTCAAACAACAGCAACTGCTACAGACGACAATTCTAATAGTTTTGAACACACCCTCTATTTCACTGCTCAGGGTAGCGACGGTGCTACATACACTTCAAATTACTCAACTGCAGACCCTTCTGTGCCAACGTCTGTCCTCAATCTCGATAAGATGACGAAAGATGCTCAAGGCTACTATCACTTCAATGGAGTTGTTGAGATAACTGCTAAGAACGACGTTAAGAGTTTGGGCTATTGGTTGACTATGCCATCATCTTCAAGCTCTGATACCACTCCTAACGTACAGCTCTCTGGTTCACTAACCTTTGAAGGCACAGATGCAACATCAGTTGAGGCAGCCACCCAATATTCGAATAAGGCTGATGCCGGAAAGTATCTCAGCGCAGCTGATTATAAGGCAAAGTACGGTGACCCTATGCCTGACCTTTACTACGTGAAGTTGGCAGGATCTTTAACTGCAGGGCAAAAATTAAAGGTAACTTTCCCATTCGTTCTAAAGAATGCAGATAAGCTTGACTTAACTCAGGCGTCGTCAGCAGTTAACCTTTCAGAAGCCGTTAACGGCAATATAGGCCTCCTGCCATGGGGACTTTACACCACTAAAGATGTCACCACAGCAAGTTTAAGCTTTGCTAAAACAGACTCCACGCCGCTCTCCACTGAATGGAAGCTCTTCAGCTTGTATAAGTCTGATTACGAGGGAAAAACTACAAACAGCGTAGATTATAAGTTCAGCGTAAACAATAAAATTTCTACGGCAACAAGCTTAGATTACACCTACACTGGTGTGCCTCAAATTAGCAATGACATTATTGGCCTTGATTCATCTGATTTGTCTTATAAAAACTCCAATGAATCTACTTACACCTCGCTTCCTGAGATGTTTGAGAATGGCAAAGTAGCGTATGCACGTGGTGGTTACTATCAGCTCAAGCTCGCCAAAATCAAGCAGGCATATGACGGCACAGGCTGGTCTACAAATGGGATGTACAACACGGTCTACACATACACCACTAGTGGACGCGGTCTTATTGTGAAGGGACTTAATGATAACGGCGAAGCTAGAACTAATTGGATTAACGTTGAGCTGTGGCATTACGTTGCCACCACTGAGCGCCTGTGCTTGACAGTTGGAGACACCTTTACTGATGACATGGGTATTGCATGGGTTCGTCCATACAATAAGGACGAAGTGCGCAATCCACTCAACGACCCTGCACAAGCAAAGCTCATTGACGTTACATATGCTGATGCAGATGGCAACGCAGTAGACAAAGTTGACACCAGCAAGCCAGGTAAATATACCGTCACTTACCGTTATTACAATGCTGACAGCAACGGCAATCGCACAGCAGACTCTGCTTCCGCAAAGACCACCGTTTACGTCTATGCAACCAAGGCAGCTTCTTGCCCAGCAGAAGAAACCGCAACTATTTCTTACGATAACAATGGTGGCGAGGGAAGCATTGATCAGCAGCAAGTAACATACACTGCAGAAAAAGCTGGAACTGCAGTTCTCTCCGATGGTAAAGCCTTCACCCGCAGCGGATACACTTTCAAGGGTTGGAACACCAAAGCCAACGGAACAGGTACTGCATACGCAGCTTCCGCAACAATGGATTCTGTCACCGGGGATGTAACACTGTATGCTCAGTGGGAGAAACAGCCAGTTAACACTGACACCTCAGCATCAGACAACAAGTCAACAGAGACGCCTTCTAAGACATCAACGAAAGCATCAGCCAAGACACCAAACTCTCTGGCAAAAACCGGCTCAAGCATAGCAGGCATTGCTATTGCAGCTGTCTCAATCATTGCTGCAGCAGTTGCATTAGTTGCTTATCGACGTCGTCGTAATATCTAATGCGGTAGATATAATCTAAATAGTCTAAGATCTCTTCCTCCCCCCCCCTCGCAAATGCGAGGGGGGGGGAGGAAGAGATCTTTATTCTTTCTTATTCCTTCAACACCCAAAGCTAGAACTGACTAGAAAGGCTCTACCAATGAGTGCTAAATACCGATATTTATTCAGATTCCTTATGCTGTGCATAAGTTTTGCATGCGTCTTCCCCGCATCTATCAGCACAGCCCACGCTGCACAAACTACAACGCATACAGTAACCTTCTGACAAAATTCTGGAAGCTCCCAAGAATCTAAGTACATATGCACGTTCACTTCTGGTTCGCGCATTATCGGCATTACAACAGGCGGACAACGTGAACTAGGCACACAGACTGATGGCAGCGCGTGCATAACAAACAGTCAATATCAGAATACACTTTTAATCAGAGTGGTCTCTTTGGCCGTTTTAGTGCATGGAATACTGCTCGTGATGGTTCGGGGACTTACTATCGCGGTGGTCAAATCCTCACCGATAGCGATCCAGCAAATATTAACCTTTATGAACAGTGGACAAGTGTTTTTCAGCTTTTAGACGGAGCTAATGCTTTTGCTTCACAAAAACCACAAGTATTTATTGAGGGCACTTACAACCACCAAACTGAAGCTACTGCTTATGATGTAGACCAATCACAGGCTCTCCATTATCGTGCTTCACTAGACTTCACACAGAATAGAAAAACTCTGTCAACGCTGTGGGGTCGTATAGACAAGGTTACCGATTATCACGGTTTCCTTAAAGCAAAATTTGATTCCCGATTCAAATTCAATAAAACCGTTGATGTCGTCTTCGCTTCCACATGGCTGAAACCTGATGAAGCAGCACTACAACAGGATTCCCTTCAAGCTGTGAAAGTCTCTCAGGAAGATTACAACGCAATAGCCGTATCTGATGATCCATATCTGCGCGTAGGCGGAGAAATTGATATGCATATCAATGGCACTACTCAGGATGGATACACTAAGTTTGATAATGCTAATTCCTCAGCCAACTGGCAAGTAGCACGTCTCTTCCCTACAGGTAAACTTGACGTCGCTCTGCGTGATATCGACACGAATAAAGAGATTACAACATCAAATTCTCCAATTTCTGGCACACGACGCTCTACGAAAACATCAGGCATTTACCGTGCTTCTGGAGCTGCCGTCGACAGCAACGGCACAGTTCTTGAAGACGGTACTTCCAGCAGTTTATGGCAGTCGCAAGGCCGCAGCTACAATCCACTTTTAGCACAGGCAAATCCTGATGCTCAGGATACGGCAAACTATTCTGACGCTTGGTCTGTGACGCCTCCAAGTATTCCTGGATTATGTACGTTCAGGCAATGTCTGACTCCGAAGCAGTAAGCAGCAGCACTGCCTTTACACCATGCTCTGTAAACAATAATCAATGCTCTGTTATACACAATCTCAGCAACGACTTTAATTTCAAGTCTCCTGCACGTGTGACGCTACTCTACACGCGCTCTGGTTCTATTTCAAAGAAAGTATGGCTTGACGCAAATCAAAACGGCGTATTCGATTCATACGAACAGCCTTTCGAAGGAATTTCAGCCGCGTTGTACTACGAAGACGGCACGGTAGTAGTCGACAATAATACTGGCAAGGCTCTCACGACCAAGACAGATAAGAACGGGGAATATTCTTTTACTGAATTAACACCGAGCGCATGGAATTCTTCAGGGCAAAAACGCTATTATGTGAAGTTTGCTATTCCTGATGGATACGCTGTCTCATCATCATCTCTAACTACTGGCATTGTGTCAACAACAAATGCCAAGGGTATTACCCAATTGTTGACTGTTACTCCAGGTGAGATGAATAGTACAGCAAATATGGGGTTATACCGAGCACCATCTGCTCCCTCAACTCCCTCAACTCCCTCCAACTCACATACAAAAACTGTACAAACTGGTTCAAAACATTCAGCACAAAAGTTAGCTTCAACAGGATCTAGCGTAGCTATTATTGGTCTGCTTGTTTTGCTGCTTGTTTTTGCCGGCATTGTCGCACATAGATGGGTATTGCGCACAAGAAAATACACGGATAAGAGATGAGGCAATAATAAAGAATTAAAGTAAGTTAAAGCCGTGAATCATCTATGCACGATAGGTAATTAATTTTTGGTCTATCAAAACATATTCGGTTCACGGCTTCTCCAATGTTATGCAAGCACCCCGAGTATTCTAAAGATTCTAAAAGCGCAGCAAAACAGCAAGCGCTCCTTCGTAAATAGCCTACTCATGGCACACAAATCTAATAATCGAGTAGCGCAGAAACTGATATAAGTTCTCCATCAGTTTAGATATTTTTGATGAATGACTTTATACATACCTTTAAGGAATTGTCTGCGCGTACCGAAGAATCTTTTATCAGTATTCGTTGGTATATCACGCTGATACTTAAAATAAGCGAGCTCAACCGTGCATATACAGTCAGCAACTTTGCTGAGAATATAGTCTTTTTCCTGATAGTTTTGATACGTTATTGTTCTCATTGAGAACAAATCTTCCATAGCGTCATGAATTGCTAGAGCGATAGTCTTCTGTCCGTCATCATAATAAACTTTAATTACATCGAACTATTAAAAATACTCTAAACGTTCAGTAAGTTTGTCTATGAGGCCTCGCTTCATCATTACTCTCACCTCTCTGAGACTAGAGTAATTCTTCTTATCAAGACAGACACAAAATATTTTATGGGAACTTTGCGGATGAATCCTCTAAACGCAGAAAAAAAGTTTTTTACGATCCTCGATACTGATATCTCTATACTTTTCATTATCATTCATTAACGAACCTGCATGAAAAGGTATATTGGGCAATCCCCTACTGACTAAATCGTCATGATAATCAGCAATATAAGAATTTACAAGTTCATCTTGCTCATGTACCACTACCGCCAAAATGTAATAAGAGCTAAGCAGATTATCACTACCGAATTCATCAAAGAATAAGCTTAATTCCCGCATGAAAAACCCTTAGAGATAAAGTATTGCCGAGGAAAAGCCCCCGGCGCGCTGGAAACCTCTTCTAGAAGAAGATTACTCTCTTTATAACACACTGCGCCTCAGTAATCAATGCTGACAAGCCTCTGCTCCACCTCGCTTGTTTCATACAAATTTTATGATTATCAACACAATTTTTATTTATCTTATTCAAGCTGACAACAAAAATCATCTAAGACTATAAATATAAGATAAAACGTTGTATCATAGAGAGTGATGCAAAGGAGCATTCGATGAAGAAAATTATCTTAGATTTAGACACTGGTATTGATGACACACTCGCTATCGCATATGTACTAGGGTCTCCTGATGCTGAACTCATTGGTATCACAGGAACTGTCGGAAACGTCACTTTAGAAACTGGCATCCGCAATGATCTTGCAATTCTTGCCATGTTTGGACACAACGAGATTCCAGTCTTCCGCGGAATAGACCATGTTTCAACAGAGACAGAAGCGTATAAGCCAACTTGGATGGAACATGCATTGTGGCATGGCCATAACGGAGTAGGCGAGATGACGATTCCTGCAACACCTACAAGGCAACCTGAGGAGAAAAATGCTGTTGACTTCATCATCGATTCAGTAAAAACCTACCCAAAGGGTGACTTAGTCATCGTGCCTACTGGAGCCAGTACCAATATTGCAGCAGCACTTACTAAAGCCCCTGACATTGCAGAAAAAATCACTATCGTAACCATGGGAGGCTCACTTACACAGCCGGGCAACGCATCATTCTTTGCAGAAGCTAATGCTGCCACCGATCCTGAAGCGACTAATGCCATGTATGCCACAGATTCCGATATCACTATGATCGGCTTAGACGTTACCATGCAAGCTCTGATGACGGAAAAAGATGTTGCTCAGCTCGCCACAATCAATACTAAGGCTGCACAATTCTTGGCTGGCATGCTTACTTATTATTTGAGAGTCAGCAAGGAGAACGACCCAGCATATCAAGGTGGTTGCAATCTACACGATCCTCTTTCTGCTGCGGTCGCCATTGACCCAACGTTGGCAACCACCTTCCCCATCAACCTAATGTGCGAGACAGAGGGGCCAGGGCGCGGGCGCACAATTGGCGACCCAGCACGTCTTCTTGCTCCCGTTAAAAATACAAAGGTTGCCCTTACTCTCGACCGCGAACGCTTCACTAGCCAGTTCCTACATTATCTCTTTGATCTCGCAGCCAGTTGCGAATAAATCAGATGCCAAATTAAGAGAAAGGAATCTTCTCATGAGTAATACAAACACTTTGCCCGAATCTCTGCCCTCAGACTTTGAGGAAAATCGCGCAAAAACTAAGAAGGCTCTGCCAGCTCTGCTTATTGTATTTACCTTAGGCACACTGATGATCCAGGCTTTCAACCTCGTCTATCAGAATATTGGCAACGCTCTAGGAATGTCATCAAGCGCAGCGCTAATCAGCACCTTGCCAGGCATAGTCTTGGGCGTGGTTTGTATGCTGTATGGAACTCTTTGTGATTTTATCTCACCGAAGCGCATTACCCTTTTCGGCGTAACCGCACTAGTTTTGGGAAGTTTGTTGGGATTCTTCGGCGCTTCAAACTTCTGGTTGATTATTATCGCCCGAGTTGTGCAAGTTGCAGGTGCACAGGTTGCAGGATCCGTTTTCTTGGTCATGACCGTGAAATATCTAACCGATAAAGAAAAGGCTGTGTACATCGGAATTTATAACGCCGTGTATTACTTGGCTGCCGCAATCGGCGTTTTTGCAGGTGGCATTATCACCTCCATTGATTGGAGATTCCTCTTCCTCATTCCAGCACTCTCTGTCTTCTTCATTCCTTTGCTCGTTAAAAATACTCCAGACATCAGCATGAAAGGATCACGCATTGATGTGCTTGGTATCACGCTTTTTGCCGTGGTCGCAGCTTTGATCGCTATCTACTTCTCTTATCCAAGTATTTGGTGCATTGTAGCAATTATCGTGCTCGCTATTATCTTTGCTCTTTACATCGCTTACAGCAAGGAACCATTCCTCAGCAAGCAGTTCATTACCAACAAGGCGTATATGAGTATTATTCTTATTCTCTTCGTCTTCTGGTTCTTTAATTTCGCTTGCGTGCCGATCTACCAGGTTATCGGAGATGGTATCTACTCAATTTCTCTGACCACCGTGTCTCTCTGCCTCACTTTGGTTTACTTAGTAGCGACAGCAGTCGGAGTAGTTTCTGGGCCATTGGTTAATAAGCTGGGGCGTCTCAATACTCTTATTATTTCCGCAATCCTTATGCTCGTAGGATTTGCTGGCAGCGCTCTCTTTATTTCTGCTGGATTTGGCATTCTTACCTTCTTTGCTTGCCTCTTCATCGCCGGAATAACCGCAGCATACACCCCAATTTATGACGCTGCTTCAGACTCACTACCATCAGAAGAGAACGGTCGCGGCATTGGAGTCTGCGACCTGACTATGAACACATCTGCTTCAATCGGTTTGGCAGTCTATAGCAGTCTGATCACCAATAAGAGTTTTGGCTCTAACGTGGCATCTCAAACATCGCATATGTTCTGGATTATGTGCATCTTTGCAGCAGTAGCATTAGTCCTTACTCTGATTTTCCGTAAGAACATCAAGGGTTCAGCAGCATGAAGAGTCTAGACGTGCCAGGCACGCTGAGCACATTGGGCACTTTGGATAACATCGCTAATAGAGCCAATTATGTATCGATTATTGGTTCAATGAATGCTGACTACACTGTGCAGACGGAGCGCTTGCCTCTGCCCGGAGAGACCATTGCAGGTGGACCTTTATCTATTCTCCCAGGCGGAAAGTCCTCCAACCAAGCTGTAGCTGCGGCCAAGATCGGAGCCTCAGTTAGAATGTTCGGTGCGCTTGGAACAGACTCTAACGCCAACTTCTTGGCGCAATGCCTACAATCTGCTGGTGTCGATGTCAGTGGGATTGAGCACGTGCCTGGAGCTAGCGGAAGCACCATTATTACCGTTGATGCTCAGGGAGAAAATACTATCGTGTACTCCTCTGGATCAAACTCCGCTCTGACTACTGAGTATGTGGATCGAATTAAATCCCAACTTATTACTCCCCATGGTGTTCTTGGTCTATGTTTAGAAATCCCTATGGATGTTGTTGTTCATGCAGCCACTCTCGCACATGAAGCTAAGATGACTGTGCTCCTCAACGATTCCCCATTCTCTAGCAATCTCCCACAAGAATTGATTGATGCAACAGATATTCTGCTAGTCAATGAACATGAGTTGGGTCAATTACTGGACATCGATGAACCTGAGAACGACGATTGGGAGCATGCAGATTGGAGTGATATCACCACACGCCTTCAACAGTACGGGCCGTGCAAACGCGGGTTCACACAGGCAATAATCACCCTGGGAGCAGCAGGATCAGTAGTTATTGATGGTGAACGCGTGAGCCGCGTTCCTGGCATTCGAGTTAAGGCTATCGATACGACCGGGTGTGGCGATGCCTATATGGGAACTGTTCTAGCCGTATTAGCGAGCAACGCTCGCAATGACACTGCCTTAACAGATGCTGCAATTTTGGCATCTTATGTTTCAGCTTATGCTGCCACTCATGTAGGAGCTCAAGCTTCATATGGTACGGCGCAGCAGATTCGAGAAACCTTCACCTAACACCTATCCAAGCTCTCCTTCTCAATTGCTCCTGCTTGTATTTAATACGTATATATTGACATAAGCAGGGGCATTAATTATATGAGCAGAGTAAAGGCAATAATGTTTTATTTCTTCTCGAAACACTATTATTAAGAAACCTATCAAGGAGAAACTATGACAGCAACAGCGGATGCAACAGCACGTAAAGAAATCTGTGAGCTCATCAACAAAGATAATCAGGGCGCAATCCAGGAAACGCCGTATCTTATGAGTACTCCTGGCATGGCAGAAAGTCTTCTTCAATCACATTCAGAGTCTAATGAAGACTTTTTAACTGCAGAAGAATTAGAGTGGTAAAGTAGCGATTATTTATACAGTAAATATCAGTAACTGTCTCCATTAGAAACTATAAATCAAATCTTGCTATATCTTAACTATTACTAATCCCCCTAGCGTCTCCTCATTCTTCAAAAACTTCATCTTCTAAACAGAAGTTTCAAGACTCTTCAAAATCTTTGTAAAGCTATTCATATTCCAAAAATAGACACGACACTCATTTTGTGTTGGTTGTTTACCTTCCACTAGGCACATAAATTAAGGGCTGTCGAGCAGAAATGTACGCCACAAAATCAAGTTTCGGTGTAAAGCGTTACGAAGGAGAAACATCATGAACACCGATAAGATTTATGCAGAATCCATTGCCAAGGACTATGCGGTCAAGGATAATTCCAAAATCATTGCTTTAAAGAAACTTAACCAGCGCGCAACTTTGCCGGCAACTATTTTTATTTACAGCTTCGGAGTCGTTATGCTTCTAATTTTTGGAACTGGCATGTGCCTTGCAATGGGTGTGATTGGCAGTGGCTCTGCATTCTTTGTTGGTCTTGGAGTTGTTATAGGAATTGCTGGTTTGATTGGCCTTGGAATCAACTACCCTATTTATAAGCGAATTCTCGCCGACGGAAAGCAAAAGTACGGATTTGAAATTTTGCAGCTCGCTCAAGAAATCAGCGAATCCGAAGAAGGCTAAAAGATCAACGACTAAAAACTAGAGAGAAGAGTGACCGGCAGGGGCGGTGGAATACCAATGAATAAGTCAGAAAGTAAATATTTCAATACCGCCCTGCACATGGATAAAGCCCTCATAGAACTATTGGAAATAAAGGATATCGACTACATCTCCGTCAAGGAAGTCTGTAAAGCTGCTGGCATTAATCGCTCTACCTTCTACCTGCACTATGATGGCATCGCTGATTTATTGGAAGAAGCAGCTGAGTACACAAACCAAGAATTCCTTACATACTTCAAAGATTCTTTCAAGAACTCACAGGAATCGAATGGGATTCCCAGTGATCTAACACAAGATGATTTAATACAAAATGATTTAACACAAAACATTACTAACCTTCCACTAAATGAAATCAATCTATTTGACAGAAAATATCTGCTTCCATACTTGAATTTTATTGAGCAGAACAAAAGTATTTTCAAAGCAAGCCTGAAACACCCCAAAGCGATGCAGGCAGATGCAAAATTCTCAAGTCTCAGAGAATATGTCTTTGAACCAATTTTAGATCGATTCAACATTCCTCAAGAAAATCAGAATTATGTGCTCGCCTTCTACTTCGGGGCAGTTATAGCCGTTATCAAAGAATGGCTCAAGAACGACTACAAGGATTTAAAAGAGCAGGTTGCGGGAATCATCGAAAGCTGCGTGAAGTTTTAAGGCTCAATTTTGAATTACAACTGACCATAAGTGATATCAAATCTTGTTTCGACTATGGTCGAAATTGAATCAATTTTTAATAGCTTTATCGGCTATAGTCGAAGTCAAAATCGCTTTGGCAATATAGAAAAATTACATAGTTAAAATTCATAATTCATATTTTGCATGAAATCTCTTAGACCATACTTTTAACATAGAATCCATCAATAACCCACTAGCTAGGACGCTAGTAAAAAATTCTGAACTGGTAAGGAAACATATGAGTAATTCGAACGACTCAGAAAACCCACAGCCAAACAGCCAATCGAATAATCAGCTAAACAACCATCCAGAGCAAGTTGAAGGCAAAGATGTTTTCCAGATGATGTACGACGGGGACGCAACCGATTTAAGCGCTCCATACTTCACTCCTGCACGCGAAGAAATGATGCGTTCGCGCACCCTATGCCGGAAAGCAAACAACACGTCTCCAGATGACCCAACATACGTAAAGTATCTTGAAGAATTGCTGGGCACCGATTTGAGTGACAAGCGCATCCTTACACCATTCCAGCTTGATTTTGGCAACCAGGTAAAGCTCGGCAAAGGCGTGTTTATCAATCACAGTTTCATCGGGTCTGCTTCAGGTGGCATCGTAATTGAAGACAACGTGCAGATTGCTCCAAACGTCACAATTTTGAGCATTAATCACGATCCTTATGCCCGCAATATGGCTTTGTGCAAACGCGTAACAATTAAGAAGAACGCTTGGATTGGTGCACGAGTGACTATTCTTCCAGGCGTCACAATCGGCGAAAGCTCCATCATCGGAGCAGGCGCAGTTGTTACCAAAGATATTCCAGATAATTCAATCGCGGTTGGCAACCCCGCATGCGTGATTCGCACACTCGACCACGCCCCAGAAGCTATGGGCTCCGGAAACGAGAATGCCTAAGGTTCGAGAATGCCTAAGGTTAAGGTGAGAGAAAGCAAAGGTGAGAGAAGTCTGAGAATAGTGCTCAATATTGCTAGCGAATTTTCAGGTAAAACAAGGGGTTCTACCCAGACTCATCAGGTTAGATAATAACTACCAAAGGAAGTCACACATACGCAGACGACCGGCGGCCAGGAACTTCTCCCTCCTGATAATTGAATCCTTTTTCTTCTCTCTCCTTTTCATAATGCCCGGCATCTCCACCGGGCATTATCATTTTTCACTCACACTCTCCCGAGCACTTCGTTCACCAAACCGAACAAAGCGATCACTCACCCAAGAGTGCCCCAACATCTACCCCTCTTACACCCAAACTGCAATAAGAAAATTAGAAATTAGGAATCCATAGCTCGCCATCAAATCAATTTCTCATGCAGGGCAGAAAGATTTAGAATTTATTCCGTTATTCCTTGTTATTTCTTGTTTCCCTTGCTATTTCACTGTTCTGTCACTGCGCTATTTCACTCTGAAATGCCATGTGATATCGCTGCGCGTCGTCAAAATATCCTGCTCATATGACGCCTGCGACGCATTATTGTGATGAATCACGTAGGTTACGCCGTTTTTATCGCGTTCATCCGAGACAATGCCAATGTGATTAGCAAATATTACGATATCTCCGCCCTGCCATTCATCAATATCAGTTGGGTCAGCAGTCAAGGCAGTAGCAGTGTGTTGGAAGTAAATCTTGAGGTTTGAAACCCTACGAAAATCAATATTTTTATCCGGAACTGTGATGTTATATTCAGATTTATGCGCCACGATATCCGCATTCACAAGCTCACGAAAATCATAGCCAGCCCCTACAAAGGCCTGCGCCACCACATCAGTGCAAACACCATAACCATCGTCCGGATAGCCCGTTGAATAATACTTACTCTTATACTTCGGCTTTGTTGCAGCATATTCGCGAGCGCTGCGCAAAATATCAATCTGATCGTCAACGCCATCCCCATCAGCATCATTCGAACTGTGAACTTGGGCTATATTGAACTGCTGAGAATAATCAGTATCTGAAGTTTCTGAAGTAGTAGTTGAATTATTCCAGAACGGATTCCGCCACAAATAGTATGCAGCGCTAAGAATCATCACAATGCAGATAAAAGCAGTAATAATGAGGGTGGTGACATGTCGATGGTGCTGATTTTTCCTTTTCTGCGAGGTATATCCTCGGCTATCTGCATTGATCACCGCAAAACTTTCTTTCACAAAATAATTCTTCTCTCTAAAATTGTATATGAATGATGCGGATAAAGCTCCATTTACTTACCGCTCACTAGGAAGGATGAATATGGAATACATTCACTCTGGCGAAAATGTTCATGTTTGGGAGAACCTTATTGAAGACGATTCCTTGACCGTTACCCATCTTGTACTCCCCGCAGGCAATGATTTAGCTGGTCATTCAGTTGAATTTGAGGTTGTGGTTGTGCCAATCAAAGGCAAAACTGAATTTAAGGATTTAACCGCAGAAACCAGCGAAGAAATCGAACCAGGAACGCTTGTCCATATGCAAATTGGTGAGCCTCATGCCTTGCACGCGGTGACGGATGCTGAGTTAATGGTTGTCAAAATGAAGCTTGAAAAGTAGACACAAAAAGCATTCTGCAATTCTCATAAAAACTCTATAAGCTCTATAAAGTCTATAAAGATGGAACGCTGCTCTTGGGCACACGAAAAAGCTTCCTCACTCATGATCGCCTACCACGATAATGAGTGGGGACGTCCATGCCATGATAGTCGCAAGCTCTTTGAATTCCTCTGCCTAGAAATGATGCAGGCAGGATTAAGCTGGCAAACAATCCTCAACAAACGTGAAGCCATGCGTACAGCATTTGCTAATTTTGACATTCACAAGATTGCAAATTTTGACGAGAATGATATAGCAAGATTATTGGGAGACGCTGGAATTATCCGCAATCGCCGCAAAATCGAAGCCATAATCAACAACGCTCAAATACTTTGCATTCTTGAGGCAGACGGCACTTCTATTAATGACGCAATGTGGCAGGCTACAGATTTCAAAGTTACTCCAAGCCCTAAAGCTCCTCACATAGCAGCAGAATTAAGCAAGAGTTTGAAAAAACAAGGTTTTGCTTTTACTGGACCAACGGTTACTCTCTCTTTTATGCAAGCCTGTGGAATGGTCAACGATCATGAACCGCAGTGCTTTTTACACGCCGATAAATCACATCAATAAATAGGCTTAGCTTAAACCATGCCTACAAACTATGCCTACAGTGATACTCCAATAGTTTTGATTAAAATTCCTCGTGAATAGTGCACAATAGAATGGAATTGAGCATGCATATCACTCCATGCGTGCATTGACTTGTGTCTCATAAGGAGCGCGCACCTATGAAAAACTATGACCTTATTATTATCGGCTTTGGCAAAGCTGGGAAAACTCTTGCAGCAAAACAGGCAGCACAGGGTAAGAAGGTTGCTGTTATTGAGCGCAGCAAGGCTATGTATGGTGGAACTTGCATCAACATTGCATGCATCCCGACGAAGACTATGCTTGTGGCTGCTGAAAAAGGCCTAAGTTTTGACGATGTTCTCGCACAGCGTTTAGCAGTTACTACCCGTCTGAACGCCAAGAATTACAAGAGTGTTGCGGCGGCAGCTGATGTGATTGATGCTGAGGCTCGATTCGTCTCTAACAAAGTTATTGAGATTTCTGCAGGTAACGAAACTGAGCAGCTCACTGCTGAAAATATTGTTATCAACACAGGTGCTGTAGCAATCGTGCCAAACATTGAGGGTATTGAAACGGCGAAGAACGTCTACAATTCAACCGGTATTCAAACTCTTAGCACACAGCCAAAACGTCTCGGAGTTATCGGCGGCGGCCCAATTGGCCTTGAGTTTGCAGGTATTTTCAACAAAATGGGCTCACAAGTAACCGTTTTGGAAACTCGCTCAGCCTTCCTTGTCCGCTTCGAGCCGGAAGCTGCTGAGCTCGCACAAAGCTATATGAAGGAAGAAGGCATCACTCTTGAAGCTGGCATCACCATCAATTCTGTAAAGAACACCAGCAGCAGTGAAGAAGTTGTTATTTCCACAGACCGTGGCGATTTCACATTCGATACAATCCTCTATGCGCAGGGTCGTCGAGCAAATATTGATGCTCTAAATTTGGAAGCCACAGACATTGAACTTACTGAACGCAAGGCAATCAAAACCAATGAATTCCTTGAAACAAGCGTTCCTGGAGTCTTCGCAGTTGGTGACGTCAATGGCGGACCACAATTTACATATGTTTCGCTCGACGACTTCCGCATCGTTAACGGTGTGCTTAACGGCAACAAAGATTACAGCTTGCTTAAGCGTAAGAATGTGCCAACCTCTACATTTATTACTCCTCCGCTTGCAACTGTAGGCATTACCGAAGCTGAAGCTCAAAAGCAGGGCTTGGATTATGCGACTAAAGTACTCCCTGTGGCTGGAATGCCTCGCGCACATGTGAATGATGATTTACGTGGTGTGTTCAAATCAATCGTTGATAAAAATACCGGAATGATTTTGGGCGCTACACTTTTTGGCAGTCAATCTTATGAGTTGATTAACTTGGTCAAGATGGCGATGGATAACAATATTCCTGCGTCTTACCTTGCAAATCAGGTATTCACTCACCCCACAATGGCTGAGAATTTCAACGATTTGTTTGCTTTCTAAGCTTTACTTACTTACTGAAATTCCAAAATTAAATGCCTACTAGCTCTAGCTAACGAATAGTTGCATGCAGAAGGTGCACGAGATGGCACGCAAAAGGTAGTTATGCGCCTTTTGTTCGTTAGCTAGATTTTTTAAGTTACGCAAAGCTCAGATTTAGCGCCACCGACTGTTATAGTGAAACCATTATGGAACTTTCAAAAAAACAGATTAAGCAGCTGCGCGGCATTGCACATCATCTAAAGCCGCTTATTATCATTGGCAAGAATGACATCACCGAACCCCTCGTAACGCAAACCAACGAAACTCTTGAGCAGAGAGAACTCATTAAGTGCCAGGTTCTTGAAGGATCTGGTCTCACTTCGCGCGAGGCGGCAGAAGAACTTAGCGAAGCAACAGACTCAAATATTGTACAAATTATCGGTAAACGCTTCGTACTTTTCCGACGCAGCAAGCGCACTGATATTGAGCACATTTCTCTTGTTCGCGAGTAAAAACGGATTAAATTTAACTTCAAAAAAACTTAAATTCAGAAAAGTTTAAATTCAAAAAGCGATTTTTATATTTTCTATCTATGAAATCTGTTTTTCTGGGAGTTTTCTGAGAGTTTTAACCAATATTACTAGGAAACTCCCAGCCAAAACACCAGAAACCACCCAGACTCATCAGGTTAAATAATAACTACCAAAGGAAAACACAGGTTTACATAAAACCCCAAACTCCCAAGGTCAGGAACCTCTCCCTCCTGATAACTAAACCCCTTTCTTTCTTCTCTCTCCTTTAAATAAAGCCCGGCATCTCCACCGGGCATTATCATTTTTCCCCACTCCCACTTTCCCAAACACATCGTTCACCAAACCGAACAAAGCGATCACTCACCCAAGAGTACTTTTATCGGACATCTCCCCACAGAGAATATCCCCCCCAAAAAAAATGGGTTAACTCTTAGCACTAAGAAAGTCAGCTTTCCTTTCTCTGCAATTCTTCATCTTCCCTTGTCTACTTTCGCACAATAAGTCGTGCCACATTTTCAGCAGTACGGGCAAGATTGACGCTCGCCCGATCAATGGCATCCTGCATAGTAGCAACGCCAGGCATAATCCCAAAGACTGCATCGATTCCTAAATCATAAAGATTATGAATATCGTCACCAACATTGCCAGCAATTGCAACAACAACACAATCTGGAGCAACTTCTTTTACTGCTTGAGCTGTGCCCATCGGGGTTTTCCCAAACTGAGTCTGATAGTCAATGCCTCCTTCGCCAGTAATACACAGATCGGCTCCCTGAGCCTTCTCTTTTAGTTTGGTCGCTTCTACAACGATCTGAACTCCCGGCCGCATTGTTGCATTAGTAAAAGCAAGGAAACCTGCACCAAGACCACCGGCTGCACCTGCACCAGGAGTGTCACGCACATCTCGACCCAATTGAGACTCAATAACTTTGGAATAATGAACAAGCGCATCATCAAGGCGTTCAACCATTTGCGGCGTAGCACCCTTTTGCGGACCAAATACTGCAGACGCACCTCGAAGGCCTGTTAAAGGATTCGTCACATCAGACGCCAGAAGAATCCTAGTATTTGCCAAACGAGGATCGATCTCTGAACAATCTATAGAGTCTAACTTCAGTAGTGCCTCACCACCAGGCGCAAGCTCGTCACCATTAATATCACGAAGATGCACTCCCAAAGCCTGAGTCATACCTGCTCCACCATCATTAGTTGCAGACCCACCCAAGCCAACGATTATGGTAGAAACACCTTGCTCCAATGCATCCTTCACTAATTGACCTGTGCCATACGTTGAAGTGATAAGCGGATTCCTAGTGCTGAAAAAATTTTTTCTACTTTCATTGCGCACAATGGCAGTATCAATCACATAGCAGAAGAATTGCACATCCATAAGAACACAGTCCAAAATCATCTTAATAAGATAGCTGAGCAAACAGGATACAACCCGCGCATACTCAACGATTTCGCTATCTTGTATCTTGCTTTTGCTCTTTATGGATATGACAAATCTCTTGGAAACCATTCACCACAAGACGAGCGAGAACGAAACGGTCGAGAATACGACGGCCAAGAATGAAATCAAACTAGTTGATTGGCTTTTACTAGTGCTCTAAGGCGTTGTTACAGATTACTGTATTGCGCCTACTCTAAGGGTTCTTGCGCCTCTTATCAATTATTCATATAGGCACGGGCATTATTTTTCCAATATTTTTAAGTTTTTTGTTTGAATTTTTGCAATCCTGGAACAAGACTTTTGGAGGAGATTATGACCGCGCAAGAAAAGCAAAAAGAGAATAAAAAAGAAAATGGAAAAGAGAATTCTGTCAGCACAAACTGTTTAAGGCCGAGCAGCGAAGATAATGATAATTTAAGCTTCGATACCCGCCGCATTCATGCCGGTTATAATCCCGCAGAGCATGGATATTCTGCACAAGTGCCGATTTATCAGTCTGTTGGCTTTGTACTTGGTGATTCACAGCGAGGCCGCGAATTAGCAGACGGCAAGATTCCTGGTTTCACCTACTCGCGAGTAGGAAATCCCACAACTGCAGTTTTTGAACAACGTATGGCAAGTCTTGACGGCGGAGTCTCTGCAGTTGCCGTTGGTTCTGGCATGGCAGCAATTACCAACACAATTTTTAACGTTGCCGAAGGTGGCGGAAGAATTGTAACTCACCATGATATTTACGGCGCCAGCCTTGACGAATTCGTCAGCTTCGCTCCTAAATTTGGCATTAATGTTGATTTTGTTGATGATATTAATGATGTAAACGCTGTGCGTGCTGCAATTACCCCTGATACGAAAGCAATTTACGCAGAGTCCGTAACGAATCCACGCACGATTATCTCTAACATCGATCAGCTTGCTGAAATTGCCCACGAAAACGGTATTCCGCTTATCGTTGACAACACCTTCCCCACTCCATATTTATTCCGTCCAATCGAACACGGCGCTGACATTGTGGTTTATTCATCCACTAAGGGAATCAACGGTCACGGAAATGCTGTGAGTGGCGTAATTGTTGACGCCGGAAACTTTGATTGGTCATCCCCTAAATTCCCACAGTTTAATGAGCCTGAATTTACACAGTTTGTTGAGGGAATGGATCATGTGCCCAGTTTTGTCGAAATATTCGGGCGCGAAGCATTCCATCAACGCATTCGCGACCGCTACGTGCGTCTCTTCGGCGCTGTACTTGGCCCGCAAGAGGCATATTTAGAGCTCATTGGGCTTGAAACCATTAGCGAGCGTCTCTCAAAGCAAGTCTCAAATGCCGTCAAAGTTGCGCAGTATCTAGAACAGAGTCCACACGTTACCCGCGTAAACTATTCCGGGCTTGAATCTAACCCACAGTACGAGCTGGGTCGCAGATTGTTCCCTCGCGGAATTGGTTCCATCTTTAGTTTCGAAGTTTCTGGCACAAATCCGGCCGATGCGGAAGAGCGCGTAAACCGCATTATTGATGCAGTCCACGTGTTCATTTATGTGCCTAATGTGGGCGACGCACGCTCCCTCATCGTAAACCCTGTGCGCACTACTCACCGCGAAACTCCACCAGAATTCAAGGAGAACGATGGCTTAAGCACAAGTCTTATCCGTCTTTCTATCGGCTTGGAAGATGCTAATGATTTGATTGCAGACCTAGACCAAGCGATTGCCACAGCATACGGTGACTAGCAGAGGGCAGAGATTAACTAAAGGTAGAAATCAACCAAGAGTAAATCGGTCAAAATCGATAGCCCCATTACCTAAATGCTGGAAGTAAAGCGGCGCACATAAGTTGTCGCAGGCAGAAATATAGGGTTGTGAACAATGCAGGACTTTCTGCGTAATTTCGCTTGTATTTACTGTGACGCTAAGGCTTTGCCAAACTTTTCTAAGATTCTTAACAGGCACAGAGGCTATGATTTCCTCTGACTCAGGCTGTGGGTCTGGCGTAAGACTGACAATAATTCTCCCTTGAGCCGGAATTTTCGATGCAGCCGAACTAGTATGCGCCTGTGACTGGCGAACCGTAACACTTATCTTGCTGAGCTTTAGAAGATCTTCAGCGTTAAAATATTTGAAGCCTGCTGTTGCCCCATTTTGCATGTTTGCAATGTATTGACGAGCATTTTCTGCGTTATCTTTTTCATCTTGGGCAAAATGAGGATGCGCCGCAAAACGCTTCTTCTGACCGCCGCAACCGCCGTCGTCGTAGCGGCCGGTCTCATGACCCTTAGCCCACAGATTGCAAGCAATTCGAGCCTCATAAGTACCAGTCCCTGGAAGCGGCATATTGTTGAGACCGCAGCTCGTTATCTCTGCCTGTTCAAAACTGCCATCATTGTGCCGAACCAACTTTTCAGCACATGCTTGACGTGCATAGGAGCTGAGATTCGTTTGGCGGTGGTAGAAAATGTAGAAATCATCGCGAGCGCTTGCTTTATCTTTAATTCGCAACATGCCGCCGTGAGTATTGCCCGTGTAATTATTCGCGTGACTTTCATCGGTGATTCCATTAGCAAAAACATCACCATTGCTTACGAGAGTTCCGCCGTATTCAAAGCCTGCCGTTGGACTATCACTTACTGCATAGCACAATTCATGATTGTGCCGAGATGAATACACGAAATAGTACTTGCCGTCGTATTTGCGAATTGAGCTAGCTTCAAAGAACTCATGATCTGCAAACGATCCCTCGCCCTGCTTAGGGAAAAGCAGCTTCTCTGGGCTCTTAATAGTTACCATGTCTTGTTCAAGTTCAAGAACTACTCCGCCATCGAAACTGAGCTGCTTAAAACCGGTTGCTGCTGCCGGAACTGGCGTGTAGAAACCAGAGTAAAGATACACACGATTATCATCGTCAACGAGCACGCCTGGGTCAAAGGGGAAAGAATCGCCTTTTTTGCGCCCCCACAAAGTCCCATCCTTGTGGTGCACATGTCCATAGAATTCAAATGGACCTACTGGGCTATCAGCCACAGCCACCCCCATAATGCCCATGAAATCAAAAGCATAATACATGTAGAAACGGCCATCTGCCCCAAGCGTTACATCAGGAGCAAAGAGCAATCGTAGACCGAGCTTATTCTTCGGGTCTTGATTTTTCTTGTAAATCACGCCTTCATAGCGCCAATCACTCAAATCTTCAACGGGAGCCGACCATGTAACGTAATCATTAACGCAAAATATCGGTGCGCCAAAGCGATCATGCGAACCATAAATATAAACGCGATCGCCGAAAACATGTGGCTCAGCATCAGGAATATATTCTCCACTAGGCAGATAAGGATTTACTGCAATACCCATAACTCATTTCTCCATTCAAAACTATTAGCATCAGACAAAATACCGGCTAAAACCACCCATTTTCATGACACTGACGCCAATCCCACAGCTCCCGCCACGTTCTCTTTTGCTTTTCCCTTGATTTTTCATCTCGGTACAACTGATAACTCCAGAAGAATTCTACCGAAATAGCACTGTTTGAATATGATTCTTTCTGTAATTGCGCAAATTCTGCGTTGTACTGCGGTTTTTCTTTGCCGACTTCATTTTCGAGGCACCATTCGCCCACAATAACCGAAACTCCCGTTATTTTCACCAGAAAAGCACGCAGTTTTTGAAAATTGAAGAATGCTCGATATAACTTTTTACGCAGAGCAATTCTTTGCTGGCCATCGTGTGAGAATAGCTTTCTACTGAGTTTTTTGTTAAGTTTTTCGCTGATTTTTCCATCAGCTTTTCCATCAATTTTTTCATTGATTCGCTTAGGCAAGAAGTCTGCTAAAAAATGCTCAACATTGGTAAGATAAATATGCGTATCTAAGGCAATATTTTTCATCATACGGAATTTTCTCGTCATAAAAATTGCCGGCCACTGCATCATACGAAATCCGTCATGGAAAACTATCACCTTTGAGACATCCATATGCCGGCGTAATCGAGTGTAAGCAGTCGAGTAGAATCTCTTCAAAAATGCTGTTGTAACATAGTGCGATTCCTGAGCTTCCTGCCCCTCTCGTGTTTTCTGCTGATTTGGGTCACCGGTTGCTTGGGAACTATTCTTCGGCTTGCTGCTGTACTCAAAAACTAATCTACTTACAGGCTCATTCAACACCTCAATCCCATAGAGGCAGTGCTGATGCCCATACCGTTGAGCAAGTCGTTCAAGCACATCGAGGGCAAAAATTACTTCTTTCTCATTATCCTGCCATTTCACAATGCCGGTCAATCCGCCATTATCAAATCCATTCTGGCTGCCGGGAACAGTATGCAAATCAAGCAAAATCTGTAAGTCGTACTGTTGTGCCCATTGAAAAGCTTTATCTACATAATCAATGCATCCAATGAACGGCGGACGATCCCCAAAACAAAGAATGGAACTGGCAATCGCACTAACTTAATGCCAGAATTAGCGAGATATTTGAAATCTTCCTGCGTTATGTACGCGTCACGATGCTGTTTAAGTCTGCGGCGAAGCTCCTCATCTGAGCTTATAATCTCCTGCGAATTTATCTGGGTTAGCCTATTTAACTCAGTTAGCTCATGAGTCAGTCTCACTTCATCAGCAGCATTGGCTAGGCGAAAAGGGGGAGAGTCCATCCATTTCTCAAGTACTAGCCAATTGCCAAGATTTACCCCCGGCAAGGTGCTACTTTTTGTCATTTTTATCTGCTTTCGCCTGCGCCCATCTGCTCTCACCTAACTTCCACCTTCATTTGAGACTTTATTTTATTTGTGACCTTATTTACGACTTTTTACGACTTTTAGTAAGGCATCGTTATCAGAATACTCTCAGAAAATCCGAGGTTTCGCACAAGGTAGCAGCAAGCTATTCAACAATACTGACAGCTATCCTTGCGACTATATTCGCTGCCGAGTCAAGGGAATATGAGCCCTTCAAGACTCTGCAGTAACCCTAAAATTTATGAGGATTACTAATGTTTGCACTGAAAAATGCATGGAGAACTGTAACACGTAATAAGGGGAGAAACTTCCTTATTATCATTATCGTTACCATCGTCGCAGCTGCCGCTACTGTTGGTTTGGCTATTCGTAATGCAGCTGCTGAAACTACAAGCGCGGGCTTGGAAGATACTGAGATTACTGCACAGATTTCGGTTAATCGCGAGAAGTTGATGAACCAAGCGATGAAATCAAGCTCTTCTTCGTCGTCTTCATCATCTTCCTCGTCATCTTCATCTAGCTCTGACAACAAGGATGCTATGAAGAAGGCTTTAAGCACAAAGTCTTTAACTCTCAAGCAGTATAAAAAATATGCCAAGGCTTCAAGCGCTGTAAAGAGTACCTATTATTCCGAGACTGCTTACGTTAATGGAAGCGATTCCTTCGAAGCGGTCAGCACTTCCTCCGACTCCTCTGACTCCTCTGACTCCAGCTCTAGTAGTTCTAGCTCTTCTGACAGTAGCTCTAACGCCCCCGAAAACATGGGAGGCGACATGGGCGGTGGAATGGGAGAATCCACCACTAGCTCTGATTTCACTTTGACCGGCTACTCTTCTGACTCCGCAGTCTCTGCTGATACAAGTTTTACTATGAAAAGCGGCTCTGTTTTTGGCTATGATTCTGATAGCGTTGGAGACGTAATCATCTCCAGCACCTTGGCAAAATACAATGGGTTGTCAGTTGGCGATACTATTACCGTCACAGGCGTTAATGATTCTTCAAAGACTTACACATTGACCATTGTGGGAATTTACAAGTCCAGTTCTTCCACTTCCAGCAGTGCTGCACAAGGCCCTGGCGCAAACTCCTCTACTTCTGCATACAACGCTATTTACACTAATACTGCAACTCTTGAAAAACTTGGCTTAAGCACCACTAGCTCTGATGCTTCTGACTCTGACTCCGAGGCAAGCAACACCACTCTTGACTTCACCTACGTGTTCTCTAGCCAGAGCGATTACAACCAGTTCAAGAAAGATGTTAAGAAGGCCGGCTTAAGCAGTAAATATCAAGTCAGCTCCCAAGACGTTGAGAACTATGAATCTAGCATTGCCCCTTTGAAGAGCCTGAGCCAGTTTGTGTTAATCTTCCTGCTGATTGTTCTAGGTGTGGGCGCAGTAGTTCTTGTAGTGCTGAACCTCTTTAATATTCGAGAACGCAAATACGAGGTGGGCGTACTCACTGCAATGGGCGTGCCAAAAGCAAAGGTTGCTGCACAATTTGCTATCGAGCTACTAATCGTGACGATGCTGGGAATGGTGCTCGGCGTAGGAGTTGGCGCTGCAGCTGCATCTCCAGTTTCAAATAAGCTCCTCGAAAGTTATACCTCTTCGCAACAGAGCGAACAGTCTAGTCAGCAAGCTCAATTTGGGCGCTCCGCAAATATGGGAGGTGCTCCTGGGAATAATGACAACTCTTCAAGTTCTTCCAACTCCTCAAGTAGCTCTAGCTCAGACTCTAATGATTCCAGCTCTTCCAATTCTTCTAGCGGTTCCTCCAACAGCTCTTCCCAGAGTGTTCCTTCTGCGCCGAGTGGTGGATTCGGCAAGATTGGAAGCTCTGTTACAAGCTCAATCAAGAATTTGAACGCGACCGTAAATCTTGCAGTTGTTGGACAAATGATTCTGATCGGCCTGCTACTCACGCTGATTTCTTCACTTGTGGGAATTATCTTCGTACTGAGATATGAGCCTTTGCAGATTCTTGCAGATCGTTCATAACTTCAATAATCACAAATTTTCCGTGATAGTTGATAGTTATGGCCGTCCGTAATACCCATAACATTCCTGATAAATATTGAAAAATATTGAAAAGATTTGAAATGACAACAGAAAATACTAGTAATAGCAATAGTAGCAACAATAATAGTAGTAACAGCGTTAGCAACAATGACAGCAATAGCGGCAATAGCGATAGCAATCATGATGTGGTGCTTGAACTTGATAAGGTTTCTTACTCTTATACTCCTGGTGGCAAGAAAGTACTCAAGGACGTGAGCTACAAATTTGAGCGCGGCCGCGTATACGCAATTACTGGCCCATCTGGTGCTGGTAAGACCACGCTGCTTTCTCTTCTCTCCGGGCTGACCACCCCATCTGAGGGCAGGGTGGTTTATAAAGGAAAAGATCTTGCCCACGAGAACCGCTACACTTTCCGCAGTCACGATATTGGGGTGATTTTCCAAAGTTTTAATCTTCTCCCAGCTCTTACAGTGGGCGAAAATATCATTCTCTCCATGGATGCTTCTGGCAAAAAATTCGAGCGCGATAAGAAAGATATTGCACGCGAACTCGTAGAAAAAGTCCGCCTTGCTCCTGAATACGTGAATGAGCGGATTCTGCATCTTTCCGGCGGCGAACAGCAGCGCGTGGCAATCGCTCGTGCTCTAAGCTATAACCCAGACATAATTGTGGCAGATGAGCCAACTGGCAACTTAGATATGGCGACCCAAGATGACATCATGAACATCTTCACTGATCTTGCTCATCTTGAAGAAAAATGCGTTATTATCGTGACGCATTCACCTGAAGTTGCTCAAAGCTCCGACCAAGTGTTTCAGCTTGCCGCTCTTCGAAAGAAACGACCAACTCAACGCCGTCTCGATTCTCATGGTCGCCCAATTCAGGCTCGTCCCATTCGTAGAGAGCCTGCAGCGAACAGACAACATAGCTCAGCAGCATAGGTAGCATAGATTACTGCTTATAAGAAAATATCCATAGGAAAGCATAGAGGGAAAGGCTTGCTATTCATTTCATTGCATTTTTGCAGCGAGTAGCAAGCCTTTTTCTTCTCCTCTGCCTTCTCCTGCTGCCATTTTTGCTGCTTTTCACTGCTACTGCCTTTACTACTGTTGCTTTTAATTATTGTTTTTCTATTCCACTTTTTTGATACGCTTTGTACTTGCCCTGATACAGAGTGTACTGGTTCTTTCCTTCTAATAAATTTTCAAAATTTACAAATCTAGAAAAAGCACAAGACTCTAATGAAGAAAATAAGTCATAGTGTCTAATTGCAGCATATTTAGCATTTAATCGCAGTATATTAATCCTCTTAGAAGCTCTATAAAGTAGCTTCTACAAAATTGATCAAAGGCTGCTCGAAGAAAGAAAATCGAAAATCTCTTTACATTGTGTATCAATGTATGCAGGAATCCAACGATAATCATACTGAAAATAAGCGCAGTTTTCACTTTGCAAAATTTTTCTTTCACACACACTGAACAGCCAAAAGTACTGTAATTTAAGGGTGTTAGCACTATTCCTCAAGAAATAACGCACATTGTGTATCAGTAGCATGACACAATACATCAAAAAAGTGGAATAGAAAAAATACATACCTAGAATGCCAATTTGAATACCAACTTGGACATTATTTGTATTTGCAATTGCACCTATACACATACTTTCTACACATACTTTCACTTTGTACATCCAAAAAACTTTGTATAGCCGCATTGATGCAATTTTTTAAGAAGTATTGATTTGCTGTCTTAAAAATCTATGCTCCTTTTATAGATTTTGGCTTTCTGCTGCTCCGCTACCTCTTGAATCTAAACCTCGATTATACCTTGTTTAAGAACAACCGCCTCTAAGGGAGCGAGTGAATACGTGCCCTCTTGCCCAACACGGATAGTAGCCAGCACGGCGCTTTCAGCAGGACTTTCACCTGCAATCGCATTCACAGCATTCATATCAACATGACCATCAGAGCTGATTACTGTGTACGTGCCAGAAATCAGTCCGCTCACAGTTTGCACTGACGAAGAGCCGTTGAAGGCAATTATGTATGTGCCGCTATCATCAGTCAGCTGAATTGCTACGAGTCCATCAGCCTCAGCCAAGACGCTCGTATGCGCAGCAATATTCGAGTAATTAGACATATGAAATGCCGTTACAGTTTTGCGCAAAGCGATGAGACCACGAACATAATTCACACACTCGGAATACTCAGCAATCCTATCCCAATTGATGGCATTAACAGAGTCTCCTGCGTTATAGCTATTACTATTACCGTTTTTGGTTCGTAGGAATTCTTGACCTATCTGCATCATTGGCATGCCCTGTGAAAGTAGGATCATCGCTGTTGCGAGCTTTACTCGCTGCTCAATTGTGACAGCATTATCCCGGGGAGCAGATTTAAGCAATTTATCATACAGCGTTAAATTATCGTGAGCCTCAACGTATTGCACCATTTGCGAAGCCGCAGCATAATCACCATTGCAGGTCAACAAATTGCCAAAGCTGTCTGTTCGAGTTATACCCCCAAGCATATTTGTAGCAATCAATGCCTCTAAGCCTGCCTTACCGGTAGCAAAACCAGTATCAGCATCATCGAAGACGCTACCTTTCACAGCATCTCGTAAAGAATCGTTAAAGAAAGAAATTCCTTCAAGCTGGGTCGCGTTCATCTGGATAGCCTTTTCGGAATCATCCAGAGTGGTACCAAGATTCCACCCCTCACCAAGAATCGTGATATTGGGATCAATCTCACTGAGTGCGCGACGAACCGCCTTCATTGTTTTAATATCCAGATTACCCATAAGATCAAAACGAAAACCGTCGATGTTATAAGTCTTTGCCCAATAAACAACAGAATCCACAATGTATTTACGAGCCATCGCTCGCTCTGAAGCAACATCATTTCCACAGCCAGAGCCATTCGCATAAGCGCCTGAAGAAGTGTAACGGAAATAGTATCCAGGCACAGTCAAGTTGAATGAATGCGAATCAGCATCGTACACGTGGTTATACACAACATCCATGATGATGCGCAAGCCGTTCGCATGTATGCCATGAATCATCTGCTTTATCTCAATAATGCGAGCCTTTGGATCAGTCGCATCGCTAGAATACGAGCCTTCTGGAACATTGTAATTGACCGGATCGTAGCCCCAATTATAATTATTATCCGTTGCCGAAGTAGTCTCATCAACACTACCAAAATCATATACAGGCATGATTTGAGCGTAAGTAACTCCAAGCTTCTTCAAATGATCAATTCCCGTAGGATTTCCTGAAGAATTAGTAGCACCGCTCTCAACCACGCCCAAATACTTACCTCTATTGACCTCGGAAATCCCAGAACTAGGGTGAATGGAAAAGTCTCGCACGTGTATTTCACTAATCACATCTTTTGTGGAGAAAATTCTGCCTTTAACACGTTCGTCTGACCAATTCTTTGGCGTTATTTGCTCATCAGAAAGCACCACAGAACGCCCGCCATTTGCCACAGCAGCACGAGCGTATGGGTCAACAGACCTATTTACAACCCCGCTCGCAAACTCTAACGTGAAATCGTAAGCAGTATCTTTCAAATCACCGTCAATCGTACAACTCCACACACCCCTATCGACTGCAGCTCCACCCAACATGGCATAAGACTGAGAAAGCCCAGAATTAGGCATAACCGATTCATAAATGTTCAACGTGACAGCCAAAGCCGTTGGAGCCCAAATCTTAAAGATTGTGGATTCCTCAGAATAGCTGAATCCAAGATCATCGCCATCGTACGCATACTTTTCGTCAAAAGCATCGGTGCGCACAACAGAACCTGCCACAGCAGTCACCGAATTATCAAGGCTAAGGTTATCAAAGCCATCAATAGCCGCTGTCACTGTATAAGCAGCAGCAACGTCTAGAGCAGAAGCAGTTGTGATTATCACTGCTGCACCTTCTATTGAAATATCTAAGATCTCAACAACTCCACCCTGACCATCGGTCACTGTTACCGTATTTTGGACGTCATTTTGGATGCTATTTTGAATGTCATACATGGGAGTAGGGTCTAACTCTGTTTTCGCTCCCAGCGTGGCAGTAATTTCGTTTAATCCACTAATCTCTGCAGCAGAGAGCGTAAATGCCAAAGTATTATGCGCAGTATCCTCCATACTAAATTGCTTAGATAGCTTCACTTCCATGTTTCTTTCTATCCCCTCTGCACTTTCACCAGACTTAGACTTCTTGAACCCAGCATTCTTTATGACAACGCTAGCTGAGCTTTATGTTTTTACTGTACAATGAGTGCTAGAAACGTGTGCTGAATCACAACATGCGTGCTTGCAAAATGCACAGAGCGGTGAATGGCACACACCCCACTCTCTTGAATGGAGTTACATTATGGGCAAAAAAGTAGCAATGGTAACTGGTGGCGCTCAGGGCATCGGTGAAGCGACAGTTCGTCGTCTTTCTGCAGACGGATTCGCAGTAGCAATTGCTGATTTGAACCTTGAAGGTGCACAGAAGCTCGCTGATGAGCTCAATGCAAACGGTGGCACTGCAATCGCTGTTAAGCTCAACGTTGCAGATCAGGCTGCAGTAGATGCAGCTGTTGATGAAGTAGCCGACAAGCTCGGTGATTTCAACGTTATCGTGAACAATGCAGGCCTCGCACCAACCACCCCAGTCGGCACCGTAACTCAGGAACTCTTCGATAAGGTAGTCAACGTTAACATCGCAGGCACCATGTGGGGCGTCCAGGCAGCAACCCGCAAGTTCCGCGAGCTTGGTCACGGTGGCAAGATTATCAATGCATCTTCCCAAGCTGGCGTTGTGGGTAACCCTAACCTCATGCTTTACTGCTCCACCAAGTTCGCAATCCGCGGTATCACTCAGGTAGCAGCACGTGAACTTGCGCCAGAAGGCATCCTCGTAAACGCGTATGCACCAGGAATTGTAAAGACTCCTATGATGATGGACATCGCTCACCAGGTTGCAGTCAACGCAGGTAAAGACGACGACTGGGGCATGGGCACCTTCTCCAAGGACATCGCTCTCGGTCGTCTTTCTGAGCCAGAAGACGTAGCAGCAGGCATTTCCTTCCTTGCCGGACCAGACTCTGACTACATCACCGGCCACACCCTTGAGGTTGACGGCGGCATGCAGTTCCACTGATTCAGAATGTAGTAGCTAAAGCGCTGATTAGATAGTTCTCTCCTCAATAATTTTGACGAAGAATTGCTAGTCAGCGCTTTCTATATTTTTCAACATTTTTAATATCTTTCAATATTTTTTTCATTCTCAAATATTGCTAGATTTCGACTTTTAATTTTCAAATGGGTATATCTGTCTCTGGATATTCTAATTTTTTGATACAGCCTGTCCGTTTTTTGATACCGAATGTACTGTAAATCAGTGAATATGTAGATTCTGGGAGTAAGAAAAACCGTAAGAGCCACTATTCGATATGTAAATCTTTTCCATAGCTCAAGGTTTGCACCAATTTTAAACTCTTTCCATTCGACCACATTGCCAATTTTGAATACTCTGTTTGGCGAACGCTATGTATAAATCCATATATGGGTATTTATTTCAAATCTACTAAAAAGCACGATAGTATTGAAGCTGCAGCACTGAACTTACTGGAATCTACCACCTACACAGACATAACGGTAGATGATATTTGTAAAAAGGCACATTGCGCACGCAATACATTCTATTCACACTTCCGTTCCAAAAATCAGCTTTACTTGAGCGTTGTTGATAGTCAAATGCATGATACAGAAATTTGGCTCACAAGAGTTCTTAAAGATTTAAGCGGTGCTAACTTTATTACATTCAAATATCGTTTCGAGCATCGAGTTCCTTACTATCTCAAAAACAACATACGATTACTGCTCGAAACAAGGAATCAGCCATTAGGCTTTTCAGCTCGACTTGTCTCATGGATTCAGCACAACTATTTGGAATCAATGGGTATCTTAGGCACAGAATCTTTTTTCGCGAGGCTTTACGCCACAAGCTTTGTGCTGCTCCTTAATGTGAGTCTTAATTCGCGTTTAAGTGTCGGAGATTTAACCGCTTTCGGCAGAATTCTCGGAACAATACTCGACGAATTACAACTGTCTGGATCACGTCGGAGCCTAAGGATGTTTAATGATGACGATTCACCAGCAGCAGAAGTAGGAAATCTTAATTATCCCTTTGACTTTGGTGCAATAAATGATGTTTTACGTTACGACGACGTTTGGTAATTTCTAGCACTTTATACAAAAGGTTAGCTATATCGAACACTCTGTACAGTCGGAAGCTAATAATTCCAATATTTTTTAAAATTCTTATATATGAAGCAGAACATAATGTATCAACTGGAATACACTCTATATCAAAAAATTAGAATGTTCTGCAAGCATACCTAGAAAGGAGAAGATATTTTTCCCTATGCTTTGCTGATGAAATGATAAAATGATGAGATTTGGCAGACCTAGCGAATCTCATGAATCTAGTGAAGGATAACTCTCTCTCCCATTTTTTATTTCTCTTCTTCATAAATTTATAAAGATTTATCTCATCAAAAATTTGCTTCGTCAAAATCTACTTCATCAAAGTCTGCTTCTGGATCATTTAGATCATTACTCTCGCCGTCTGTAAGCTGTAGCATTCCTCGTAAGCCCCAGCCATAACGACCGGCTGGTAGAAAGCGTCCGCGAATTTCCTCGTGACGCTCGGATTTACGCCGCTCTTGTTCCAGCCTATGTAGCCGTGCGGCATCCAATGCTCGCACAACCTCAACAACCTCTCCATCGGTTCCTGCCGCGAAGATACTTGAGCCCTCTGGCCTCTTAAGACGACGGATTTGGCGGCGAAGCTGACGATTCTCTTCCATTAGAGAGAGTATGCGCGAAACCCCAGCAAGATTGATGGATCCATCTTGCACAAGATGCTGAGTAACCATAAGACGATCAATATCACGCAGAGAATATCGTCGAGCGCCGCCTTCAGTTCTACGAGGAACAATCAGCTCTAGACGATCGTACTGCCGCAAGGTTTGAGGATGAATTACTACGAGTTCAGCTGTCTGACTAACGCTAAAAATCGGCTTATCGACTGCAAAACCTGAAGCATCTGCTCCATCAAGATCCAAGCTTCCAGTGATTATGGCCTGCGCGCACGCCAAATATGCCCGGCGTACTTCCGGCGGTACCCGTCCGACCATAATCATGCTCCCCACGTTTTAATTACTTCTTAACTGTTAACTGCTTCGATTATTCTACGTTTTTACTAACTCGATTGTTCCAGCTAACTTAGCTTACTTAATCTTCCTACTCAGCCTTTTATCCTTCTCGATATTCTCTGTTTTCTCAGATTCCGTAGAGCTATTCATCTTGGTAGTCTCATCACCTTCACCACGCAGTTCGCCACGCATTTGGGCAACCTCAGTTTCAAAATTGCCAAGATTCTTGGACATATCTTTCATCTGCTTCCCAAGTTTTAGTCCAAGACGTCTTGGAACCATAACTTGAACTATGGCAATCATGTCACCGGTTCCCTTCGCAGTTTTAATACCATGCCCGCGGACTGTAATACGCGTTCCAGAACTTATTCCGGCAGGAATCTTTATCGTTACAGCTTCGCCGAAATAATCCGAAATATCGACTTTTGCTCCCAACGCAGCTTCGGTGAAAGCAACAGGAAGATCAATAACAAGGTTCTTACCCTCTTGAGAGAACTTCTCGTCTGGCTTCACTGAAACAGTAAGATACAAGTCTCCCGGCTTACCGCCATTACTACCCGGCTTGCCTTTGCCCGCAAGGCGAATTTTCTGTCCATTACGAACTCCTGCAGGCAATTTGGTCTTAACACTCTTGCCGTCTATCTTGAGTGAAACCATCGCTCCCTGAACAGCTTGTTTAAAGCTCAAAGTTACGGAGGAAGTGCGGTCTGCACCTTTCTGAGGTTCAGGCTGTGGAGCGAAAGGATTGGAGCTGGAACTATTATTCGCGCCACTGCCAGCTGCACCGCCATAAGTATGTGAGCCGGCGAATCCTCCTGGACCACCGAACATCGAGAAGATATCTTCATATCCGCCCGCACTGCCCGCACCAGAACCACCCGTACCAGTTGTGCTAAAACGCACTCTCGAACCGCCAGATCCCATACCGGCACCGCCAAACATCGACCCGAACAGATCAGAGAAATCTGCACTGCTATATCCGCCCGCACCAGAACCACCTGCAAATCGGGCTCCGCCGGCGCCAAACTGACGTATAGCATCGTATCTTTGGCGCTGCTCCTTGTTATTAAGTACGTCATACGCCTCGGTAATGTCTTTAAACTTCTCCTCGGCATCAGCTGTTTTATTGATATCTGGGTGATATTTACGTGCTAACTTTCTGTAAGCCTTCGTGATCTCTGAGTCTGTCGCGTCCTTTGAAACGCCGAGGACGGCGTAGAAATCCTTGCTTAACCACTCATTCTCAGCCATAGCTCGCTCCTTTCACGCGACTATTACTCGCTCTTTTGCAAATTCGAGTAACGAATTTCTAAGTTTTTCAATTTTGAAATCTTGTATTCAGTTATATTCAGTTGTATTCAGTTATTGTTCGGTTTTAATATGCTGACAGCCGCCGGCAAGTAAACCCACCGCACGGCTGTCTGAAGAAAGTAGAGACAATTAGTCTTGTGGAACGGACACAACCACTCGTGCTGCGCGAATCACACGATCGCCAATGCGATATCCGTATTCCACTACGGTGTCGACTGTCTCATTCGTGGCGTCAGCATCTGACTTACGAAGGATCGCCTCGTGCTTAGTAGGATCGAAATCCTCACCCTTTTCGCCAAACTTCTCAACACCGAATTTCTCGAATGTTTTATCAATCTTGGCGGAAACTGCGCTAAACGACTCGTCCATCTCGCCATGCTGACGAATACGGTCGATATCATCCAACGCCGGAAGCAAAGCCGTCAATACGTCCACGATGCCATGCTCGCGGAACCTATCTTGTTCCTTGGCACTGCGATTACGGAAGTTCACAAATGACGCTCGCTCGCGCTGCAATGCCTCAAGATACTCAGCAGCTTCCTTCTTAGCCTTGCCAAGCGGAGTTAGCTCATCTTCTGATTCTGGCGACGTGCTTTCTTGTGCATCGCCAGATTGAGACTGGGTATCCTGATTCTGAGTACTCTCAGGTGAGCGAACACTTCGTTCGGTTTTCCCCGAGTCTCTAGAATCATCCACTCTAACACCTTCAGCACTTCCACCTTCAGCGTTCCCAGCAGCCCCAGTACTTCCAACACCCTCGGTGTCCTTAGTGCCTGCAGCATTCTCAACGCCTTCGCCTGCTACCTGTTCGCTTGCCAAAGCATCTGCCTCGTCTATTCCGCTGAGATATTCATTTTCGTTGAACTCAGACATATGTTCCTCCGGTTCTTCCAGTAATTCCAGTTTCTCCGGCTAGCCAGTTACACTGAAAACTCAGTGATTACTGGTTGTCCTTGTCATCATCAACTACTTCTGCATCTACTACGTCATCATCAGAGGAAGATCCGGCAGCCCCGGTAGAGTCAGTTGCAGATCCATTAGCGCCAGTACCGGAAGCACCTGCGCCAGCACCTGCAGCACCAGCAGCCTGTTCCTGAGAGTAGAGCACCTCGCCAATCTTCTGAGCAGCAGTCATCAGCTCACTCTGAGCAGTCTTTACAGCCTCAATGTCTTCTCCCTTAAGAGCTTCCTTCAAGGCGTTTACCTTCGCAGTCACGTCGTTCGAAATATCGTCACTGAGCTTATCCTTGTTATCAGCCACAAGCTTCTCGGTCTGATATGCAAAGCTCTCAGCCTGGTTGCGAGTCTCAGCATCTTCGCGACGCTTCTTATCTTCGCTCTCATGAGCTTCAGCTTCCTTCACCATGCGATCGATTTCGTCCTTGCCAAGGCCGGATCCGCCAGTGATAGTCATAGACTGTTCCTTGCCAGTGCCCTTGTCCTTTGCGGATACGTGCACAATGCCGTTTGCATCAATGTCG
>CAUUJV010000015.1:0-36648 GCA_963545565.1 uncultured Alloscardovia sp.
TCACCGCGGCCGAGCACAATGGTATCGATAAACGCTTGCTTACTTGCACCGAGTGGAACATCATTGATTTCAGCAAGACGGCGATCGATCTCGTCCCACATAGGGGTAAGCACGATGCCTGGGCAGTATGCGTTGACAGTAATTCCATAACGACCAAGTTCCTTAGCGGCAGACTGAGTCAAGCCGCGCACTGCGAACTTAGAAGCCGAGTATGCACTCAGCGGTTCGAAGCCTTGGTGTCCAGCAATAGAGGAAGCGTTGATAATCTTGCCCTTTGAGCCCTGCTTAATGAATTGCTTTGCGGCAGCTTGAGTACCGTAGAAAGCACCCTTGATGTTGATGTCAACAATGTCATCGATGGTCTTGTCGGTTGTTTCGATAAATGGCTCAACGCGGCAAATTCCAGCATTGTTCACCATTACAGAGATGTCGCCAAGATCTGCAGCTGCTGCTTCCACGAGTGCCGTAACTTGTGCGTGATCTGCAACGTTAACCTTGTATCCCTTGGAACCATTACCCAAGGATTCTGCTACAGCTTTAGCGCCCTCTTCATTAAGATCTGCTACTGCAACTACGAAACCGTCTTGAGCCAGCTGACGGGCGATTCCTTCGCCAATACCCTGTGCGCCACCGGTAACAATTGCTACTTTTGCCATAATTCCTCCTCGAATTATTCTATGTTTCCATAGTGTTTAGCTTCTTTGCCAGGTTCTATGGACGTAACGATTAGTGTATTCAAAAATTCTTTAGCTGGCTATTAAATGAAGAGAATTTCGGTCTACTTTTATAAAATGATTTAATAAAAGTGTGGGTGAGAGTGGATGAGATAGGCGCAGGAGGCGCGTGCAGCAAAAGCATGAAGAAACCTCATAGAATGTGAGTAGGAAGCGAGGATTTATGGGCAATGTCGTTGATTATGTGGGCACAATGTTTGACACGTTTGCAATGCGGCCTTTTAGTTCTGTAGATTCCCTTGCGCTCTCACAGCTTGTGTATGCTCGTATGCCTCAAGAAATTCCATCGGGAAATGAGTATGTGCACCCTGTCAATATTTTGCATGCCGAAGCTCTTCAAGAGATTTTTGTGGGTAATTCGAATCACGAAAATATGCTTGCATTAACTCGTAATCTCGTAGAATCACCACGATTCCGCGATATTCGAGTGGGAGAGTACTCCTATAGCAATGATTTTTCGCATCAGCATGAAAAGCAGTTTGCTGCGGCTACGTTTATTCTTCCTGATGGCACTGCTTATATTGCTTTCCGTGGCACGGAGGTCAGTGCAGTAGGGTGGAAAGAGGATTTTGCTATGACGTACAGCGATCCTATTCCCTCCCAACTTGAAGCAGTTAAATACCTTGAACGAGTTGCTGCGGATATTCCTGATATGCCACTGCGATTGGGTGGTCATTCTAAAGGTGGGAATATGGCTGTTTATGCGGGGATGAATTGTAGTGATACGACTCGTAAGCGCATAGTGAAAATATACTCACATGATGGCCCTGGATTCAGTCAGAAAATTCTCAAGGCATCTCACTTTGAGGAAATTGAGCAACGCATAGAAAAGACTGTTCCTGAAGCATCGGTTATTGGTATGCTTCTTGAATCTCCAGAGAAATATCGTGTTGTGAAATGCGAAGGAACAGGCGTTTTACAGCATCTTAGCTTCAATTGGGTAGTTGAAGACGGCGATTTTGTTACTTTGCCTGGTTTGAGTAAAAGTGCGCAATATCTTAATGCCTCAATAGACACGTGGATGTCGAGCATTAGCACAGAGCGCAGAATTCGTGTGATCGACACGGTCTTCAACGTTATTCAGTCAGGTGGATACGACAACTTGAGTGAACTTACTCATCACGCTCCTGAAGCGCTCTCTTCTATGCGTAAGAAAATCGATGAAGTGCCAGCTGAAGATCAGGAACTCGTTACGGAAATTCTGAAAGCGCTTATCGGTGTGCTTATGTCACCAGCGACAGCAGGAATTCAGTCTATCGTTGACTATTTGACTTCTCGCATCGGAGCTTTGCGAAATGCTGTTTCTTCTGCTGCCTTTGAAAACATAGAAAATATCGATAGTACAGAAAACAATGATGGTGTAAATAATCATGAGCAGCAGCAATAACAGTAGTGATAGCAGTGATAGTGGCAGTGATACTGCTAGGAATGTGCCATCATATGAATGGAATATGGAGTGTGAAAAGCTTCCGCTTGTTGTCATTCCGGTAACGTCTCCAACGATGGAGAAAATCCTGCTGCGTGAGATTGAGCCTTTGAAAAGCATAGCTCGTATTCGCATGTATTGTGGATGGTCGGATGAGCCTAAGTTTGATATTCTTCAGCGATGTAAGGGTGCAACAGTTATTCTAAACATGGGATACCACTATAAGGATTCTCAGCTTTGCGTTCTTGCTAAATCGGTGAAATGCATTGTGTTCAGTGGCACCGGTGTAGCAAGTTTTATTAACGTGCGGCTAGCACACGATTTGGGTATTACGGTTTGCAACGTTACGCACTATGGTGACGCTTCAGTGGCTGAGCATGTTTTTGCGCTTATCTTTGAGATTTTGCGACACACCGGCTCTCTTAATCATCACATGCACGCTCACCACGATTGGCCTGTATGGGAAGGCACGCAGCTCGCCGGTAAGACATTCGGAATTATTGGTCTGGGTGGAATTGGAAAAGCTGTGGCGTCAATTGCTCGTGCTTTTGGGATGAATGTGATTGCATGGTCGCGTTCAGACAAACCTGATTTGTGCAAGAATCTTGGAATTACGCAGGTTCATAGTCGAGAAGAAGTCTTTGCAAATAGCGATGTAGTGAGCTTGCACCTCACCTTTACTCCAGAAACACAGCAACTTATTACTTCTAAAGAGCTTTCTACCATGAAGCAAGATGCAATTTTAATTAACACTGCGCGCTCGCAGATTGTTGAGCAGGGAGCGATTCTTCAACTCGCACAAGAAGGGCGTGTCACGATTGGACTAGACGTGTTTGACGAAGAGCCTCTTTCTTCTGACGACCCTTTGTATGACCTTGAAAATGTGATTATGACCCCGCATACTGCATGGCGCACGGATAGTGCTGAGAAAGCACTTATTCAGCAATGTATTCATTCGGTTGTTGGATACCTAACAGGCAAGCCAGTCAATGTTGTTGATCCTTAGTTCTCTTTTTCTAGTAGTTCTCAGTAATTTTCGGCAATTCCCAGTAATTCCCAGTAATGAGTGTTTAACGATGAGCGATTCGAGTCTGTTGACGATTTTGGATGAATCAAGTAACCCTGCTCATGATTCATATGTTGAAAAGAAATCAGAGTTCATAGGCGATGCCTGCCATGTTTCAAGTCTTGACGAAGCCTTAGATTTTGTAGCTTCAATTCGCGAGCAGCATCCTAGAGCACGTCATGTGGCATATGTAGCAATAGTTGGTTCGCATACGAGTCAGCTCAGTGAACGTATGAGTGACGACGGCGAGCCAAGTGGAACAGCAGGAAAACCAATTCTCAATGTGCTTCGCTCCCAGAATTTGACCGATTGCGTAGTGTGCGTTACGAGGTATTTTGGTGGAATTCTTTTAGGCTCTGGCGGATTAGTTCGAGCATATTCTACAGGTGCTTCTCTTGCGCTCTCAAAAGCTCGTATGGCTGAAGTAGGTCCATGCACGATTTTTTGCAACCGTATTACATATTCGCAGCATGCAACGATGCGCCAACTAATAGAAAAGTTTAACGGGAACGTCACCAATGAGGACTTCACCGACGCTGTTTCCATAACATTTTCTATCCCAGATAATGCTGTAGATGCTTTTAATGATACGGTTCGTCAGACTTTTCAAGCTGCCATTATTCCTCAAAAGGTGGGTGCTGGTTCATCATATGTTCCCGTCGCACTTACGCTTTAAAGTGACGGTATGACTCAGGCAGAAGCACTCACAGTTTCCTATGAAAATATTCGTCATTCTACTAATAGTGACGAATTGCATGAACTTGCACGCCGTGAACTGCCTGACCGTGCAAATGCATCTGCTTTCTCACGCGCAACTGCTTTGTTGGAGGCTGTTGCGGGGAACCAAAACACACCTCTTGACGACCGTGTTTTTTTGGCTCAAACTATGCCATTCCCGAATATTCTTGTGAAGCTTTCTGAAGATTCGAATGCTGAAGTTCGTAAAGCTGTTGCCAGCAATCCTGATGTGAAAGATTGGTTAGTAGGCCGTTTGACTAAGGATGACGATTCAAGTGTGCGTGCTGCAGCGCTATTGAATAAAAATACGTCTTGGAAAATGCGCATGGAGGGTGCGCAAGATGAGCGTACAACTCCTGAAACCCTTGAATATCTTGGTTCTTTGGGTTTGGAAGAAAATTCTAAAGCTCCAGTGGTTTTAGCTGCGATGGTGCGCAGAAGTGTTGCCCTGAATCCGAATGTTTCCACAGAATTGTTGCAGCGGTTGGCGCAGGATACATCTTCAGACGTGGCGAACGCTGCCTGCAGAATACTTGATGCACGTACTTGATGCACGTACTTGATGCACGGCGATAGAAAATTTGATGTGCACGTGCGCATGTCGCATATTTATTGGGTTATCCTTGAATTATGACTCTCCATACTGAAAGCGAGGAGCGCTTAGAGCACCCTCTTATTAAATTGGCTCATGCATATGGCGTAGCAACGTCGTACACAGGGCAGCAGGGCGAGTTTATTGAGATAGACGACGATGTCTTGATCAAAGTCCTGAAGGCACTCAATGTTGAGGTTGCCAATGATGCAGAAGCAACACAGGCACTGCATGACTTTGCTCAGGCTTCGTATTCAAGACTTTCTCATAAAACTCTTCTACATATCTATTCCCAAGAATCTCGCGTAGAAGTTCATCACGGGGTCCGCGAAATTCCAACTGCTACTTTGATTCTCGAAGATGGCAGTACTTATCCGCATGCTATTGAGTGTGTTCCTCCAAGCCAGCCTGAGGCACATCCAACAGATTTTGGCTTCAAAGCAACATCAAATCTCGTTATTCCTGCCGATGTTCCTTTGGGATACCATACGCTGCATATCACAGCTGGTGAGGAATCATGTGATGCATTCCTCATCTGCGCTCCAAAGAAGGTTGAGCTTATTAATGAGCTGAAGAATGGCCGGCTTTGGGGCTGGATGGCTCAGCTGTATTCCGTGCGTTCTCATGAATCATGGGGCATTGGCGATTTTGAAGATTTGCGCAATATCGTTGTAGAAGCTCGCAAAACCACGGGTGCCGACTTTGTCCAAATCAACCCAACTCATGCTGGTGAGCCAGTTCTCCCTCTGACTCCTTCGCCTTATTTGCCAGTGTCTCGCAGATATGTGAATTTCACATATATTCGTCCGGAGTCTATTCCTGAATACAGCGCTCTGAATGCTGAAGATAAAGCAAAGGTTGATGAGCTTCGCAACAAGGCTCGTGCTCTCAATGATGATGCCGATTACATTGATCGCGATGCAATGTGGTCATATAAGATGCCTGCTTTATGGACGATTTACTCTCAAGGCCGAAGTGACGCCCGTCAAAATCAGTTCATTGCTTTTAAGCAAGATCAAGGTGAAGACCTTCACGCGTATGCAGTGTGGTGCTTAGCATATGACAAGTGGGGTGCTCCTACTGCTGAACCTGATTCTTGGCAGAAGAAGTACAATCGCGATAGTGATGAGATCAAGCAATTATGCGCTCGATTCCCTGACACTCTTGACTTCTACTCTTGGCTTGAATGGATTGCTTTTGAGCAGCTTGAAGATGCACAAAAGGCTGCTCGCGATGCTGGAATGCCTATCGGAATTATGAGCGATATGGCCGTAGGTGTTCATCCAGATGGCTGCGAAGTATGGTGGAATCCAGAGCGATTCGCACGTGGCGCAACAGTCGGTGCACCACCTGATTTCTACAATCAGCAAGGTCAAAATTGGAGCCAACCGCCATTTAGCCCAGTCAATTTGGAAGAAACAGGCTATGCGACCTATCGCAATATGGTGGCAGGCATGTTTGAAAAAGCTGGTGCTGTACGCATCGATCATATCCTCGGACTTTTCCGCTTGTGGTGGATTCCGGAAGGTAACAGTGCAAAATCTGGTGCATATGTGCACTACAACAGTGACATCATGCTGGGAATTTTGGCTCTTGAAGCGAACCGTGCTCATGGAACCGTTATCGGCGAAGATCTTGGTGTTGTTCCTCCGTATGTTGCTGGTGCATTGACAGATCATGCTGTTTTGGGATGCGCTATCGAATGGTATGAGGTAATGAACGGCGTATTCACCCCTCCACAGAAGTGGCGCGAATATGCTATGGCTTCTGCAATGACCCATGATATGCCACCAAATCCAGGCTACTTGAACTATGAGCAAGTCAAGATTCGTGAGGAACTTGGGCTTCTGACGGATTCAGTTGAAGAATTCCAGAAGGAAGCTGAAGAAGAGCATTACAACCTCATGAAAATGCTGGTAGCTCAAGGCTTTGTTGAGGTAGATTGGATTAAGACTAAAGCTGCTGAAGCTGAGCATGAAGAAGACATCATTGCAGGCATGCATAAGGCATTGTGTGCATCTCCATGCAAGCTCATCACGGCATCGTTCGCAGATGCAGTGGGAGAGCGCAGAGCTCAGAATCAGCCAGGCACAAATAATGAGTATCCGAATTGGCGAATTCCATTGGCAGATGGCGAAAAGAATATCGTCTACGCTAATGATCTTTTCACCAACGAAAGATTACTGAATTTGGGTCGAGTTATGAATTCAATTCATAAGTAGTCTGGTTTTGACTAAAGTCTTATAGGCCGATTACAATTGACGACTGTTGTGTTTCCCTAAGGGGTCCAGAAAGCGCTTTTCCCACTCGCATCTAGGACTTTCAGGGAGCCCACGGATAGTGAGGCGTCACAAGACGCCCGAAACACAATATAGAAAAGGTTGAATTGTGAAGACTTTCACACCAAAGCCAAACGATCTAAGCCATGAATGGTACGTCGTAGACGCTACTGACGTGGTTCTTGGTCGTCTCTCCGTACAGGTTGCAAACCTGCTACGTGGAAAGAACAAGCCATCATTTGCTCCTCATGCTGATTCAGGCAATTATGTCGTCGTTATCAACGCTGACAAGATTGCTTTGACCGGTTCTAAGATGGGCAAGAATCTGTATCAGCACTCTGGTTTCCCAGGCGGTTTGCGTGCAGACTCCTACGGCGAGTTGCTTGAAAGCAACCCTGAACGCATCATTAAGGCTGCTGTTAAGGGTATGATGCCAAAGAACAAGTTGAGCAAGATTCAGCTTGATCGTTTGCGCATCTACAAGGGCTCAGAGCATCCTCATACTGCAAATAAGCCTGAAGTATTTGAGATCACTCAGGTCTCTCAGCAGGCTAAGTAAGAACCGATAAGGAGAAAATATAATGGCTGAAAATGCAAGCTCCGCGGTTCTCGAAGCCGAGGAAGAACTCACCTCTTACACTTCTGAGTCAAATGCAGGTGCAGGTACTGGTACCTCTGCAATTGCTCCAGGCTATGGCACCGGCCGCCGTAAGGAAGCCGTTGCTCGTGTGCGTCTCACCCCAGGAACTGGTAAGTGGACAATCAACGGCCGTACTCTTGAAGAGTATTTCCCAAGCCGCTTGCACCAGCGTGAAGTAAATTCACCTGTTGTTTTGCTTAAGCTTGAGAACAAGTTCGACATTACCGTTCTTGTTGACGGTGGCGGTGTAACCGGTCAGGCAGGCGCTGTCCGCCTCGGTGTTGCACGTGCTTTGAACGCTATTGATCGCGATGCCAATCGTGCAGCTTTGAAGAAGGCTGGATTCTTGACTCGTGATGCTCGTGCAGTCGAACGCAAGAAGGCTGGTCTGCATAAGGCACGTAAGGCTTCTCAGTACTCCAAGCGTTAAGTTCAACTTTTCGTTTACGTACTTCATAATCCTCATCACGCATGTGGTGGGGATTTTTTATGTCTGTAGAATATTTTATGTATATTTGACTTCCTTGTATTTCCAATACCTTCTAAGACTTTTATAAAATACTTTTATATAAGTTGATACTTACTATTTTGCAGGTTTAGATTTATCTCTTAAAGTGTGAACTACCTCACAAGGGCGTTTGGATTCACGCAACTCAAGGAGAAATCGTGGCAAAGGCAAAAGAGAGCGAAGAAGCACAGACTGTTGTGGCAGAAGCCCCGAAGATGTCTGCAGCAGAAGCTGAAGTAGATGCACTTGTTCAAAAAGCACTCGTAGCTTTAGATGAATATGCTTCATATGATCAAAAGAAGATTGACTACATCGTAGCGAAAGCTTCTATTGAGGCACTACACGCACATCTCACGCTTGCACAAATGGCAGTTGAAGAAACTGGCCGTGGCTTGGTGGAAGATAAAGCAACAAAGAACATCTTTGCTTGTGAGCACATTACGCATCATCTCGCGAACCAGCGCACGGTAGGCGTTATCAGCGAAAATGAGGTTGACGGTATTACTGAAATCGCAGAACCAGTAGGCGTAGTTGCAGGCGTGACTCCGGTTACTAATCCAACCTCAACCGCAATTTTCAAATCTCTTATTGCATTGAAGACTCGTTGCCCGATCGTTTTCGGCTTCCACCCTGGTGCTCAGAAGTGCTCTATTGAAGCGGCTCGCATTGTTCGCGATGCAGCAATCGCAGCAGGCGCTCCTGAAAACTGCATCCAGTGGATTGAACACCCATCCATTGAAGCAACCGGAGCGCTTATGAAGCATCCTGGCGTTGCAACAATCCTTGCAACGGGTGGCCCAGGAATGGTAAAGGCTGCATATACCTCTGGAAAGCCAGCTTTGGGAGTTGGTGCAGGCAACGCTCCAGCTTATATTGATTCTGATGTAGACCTTCCACGCGCAATCAACGATTTAGTACTTTCCAAGCGTTTCGATTACGGTATGATTTGTGCAACTGAGCAGGCAATTATTGCTCATAAAGATATTTATGATGCAGCAATCCAAGAGATGAAGCGCCGCCGTGTGTACTTCGTTAACGCTGAAGAAAAGTCAAAGCTTGAAAAGTATATGTTTGGTGTTAGCGCATTTGCTGGAGAAGGCGCTCCAAAGCCAGTCCTCAACTCAGTAGTTCCAGGTAAATCCCCTCAATGGATTGCAGATCAAGCTGGATTCACAATCCCAGATGATGTTGTCATTATGGCTGCGGAATGTAAAGAAGTTGGCGTCAATGAGCCATTGACTCTCGAAAAGCTTGCACCTGTTCACGCTGTTTTGAAGGCTGAGAATAAGGACGAAGCATTCAAGAGGGCTGAGCAAATGCTGCAATTTGGTGAGGGTCACACTGCTGCTATTCACACTAACAATGAAGCGCTTGTTCGTGAATATGGCCTACGTATGCACGCCTGCCGCATTATCTGGAATTCTCCTTCATCACTTGGTGGCATTGGCGATATCTACAATGCAATCGCTCCTTCCCTTACCTTGGGCTGTGGCTCCTACGGCGGCAACTCGGTATCTGGAAATGTACAGGCAATCAATCTTATTAATGTGAAGCGAGTGGCACGAAGGAATAACAATATGCAGTGGTTTAAGGTTCCTCCAAAGACTTATTTCGAGCCAAATGCAATTCGTTATCTGCGTGACATGGTTGATGTGAATCGCGTTGTATTTGTGTGTGACAAGGTTATTCTCGACCTCGGTATTGTAGATAAGGCAATTCAGCAGCTTCAAATGCGTTTGAACAAGGTGGAATGGCGAATCATTGATTATGTTGAGCCGGAACCTTCTATCGACACTGTTGAACGTGGTGCAGCAATGATGCGTGACGAATTCCAACCAGATACTATCATCGCAATTGGTGGTGGATCTCCTATGGATGCTGCAAAAATCATGTGGCTACTTTACGAACACCCAGAAATCGAATTCCGTGATATTCGTGAGAAGTTCTTCGATATCCGCAAGCGTGCATTCCGTCTGCCAGAGCTCGGCAAGAAGGCAAAGCTTGTCTGCATGCCAACCACATCTGGTACAGGTTCGGAAGTAACTCCGTATGCAGTTATCACCGATACGAAGACAGACACTAAGTATCCAATTACCGACTACGCATTGACTCCATCGGTGGCAGTAGTTGACCCGGTTTTGGCTCGCACTCAGCCTCGCCGTGTAGCGTCTGATTCAGGCTTCGATGCAATCACTCACGCAATGGAAGCGTATGTGTCATCCTATGCAAATGACTTCACTGATGGTATGGCTTTGCACTCCATCAAGCTGCTTTGGGAAAATCTTGCCGATGCAGTGAATGAAGGCCAAGCGAATCCGAAGGCACAGGAGAAGGTGCATAACGCAGCAACTATGGCTGGTATGGCATTTGGATCTGCCTTCTTGGGTATGTGTCACTCCATGGCTCACACTATTGGTGCGGTATGCCATATTGCTCACGGCCGTACAAACTCCATTTTGCTGCCATATGTAGTTCGTTACAATGGTTCAATCCCAATGGAGCCAACCAGCTGGCCTAAGTATGACAAGTGCAATGCTCCAGAGCGCTATCAGGATATTGCTCATCTGCTCGGACTTCCTGCTGCAACCCCAGAACAGGGTGTGGAATCGTTAGCTCGTGCATTGGAAGATTATCGCGACAACAAGCTCGGCATGGATAAGTCATTCCAAGTTGCAGGTGTTGATGAGAATTACTTCTGGGAGCAGCTTGACCACATCGGTATGCGTGCGTATGAAGATCAGTGCACCCCTGCAAATCCTCGTATTCCTCAGATTGAAGATATGAAAGATATTGCAATCGCTGCTTACTATGGAGTTTCTCAAGAAGAAGGTAAGCGCATTCGTGCGGAGCGCGCCGCAAAGTAACGCATCGTCGAATAATTAGATAGCTAATAAGCCTGATTTCTTCGTCTCTCTTTGGTGTGAGAGATGAAAGAGTCAGGCCTTTTATGTTGCAGTATCTTGCTCAACGCTGTGCTAAATTCATCAAGCTGATGACCTCCCTAAAAGTGGCAGAATAAAAGGCTTAGAGTTCAACACGCCCGGATTCTGCTAGGGGACGGGTCATGCTTAAATTAACAAGTTGCCTGTTTTGGGCTCGCATATATATTTTCTGAATAGCGAGCGCGACTGCAGTGAAAAACTGAGGGGTTGCGCACTGATGTGGTAGATACTGCAATACGCCAATGGCGCACCAGTAGCCGTTACAGAGGTGCCTTTTATACAGGTTGGAAATAATCGATCGCAAGAAAGGGCGTACGGCAAATGGCGGGACAGAAAATCCGCATCAGGCTTAAGTCCTATGACCATGAGGTCATCGACCAATCGGCAAAGAAGATTGTCGAGACGGTCACGAACGCAGGCGCAACAGTCGTTGGCCCCGTTCCGTTGCCTACAGAGAAGAGCGTATTTGTAGTTATTCGTTCTCCTCACAAGTACAAGGATTCTCGCGAGCATTTCGAGATGCGCACTCACAAGCGCCTTATCGACATCGTTGATCCAACACCTAAGGCTGTTGATTCATTGATGCGCCTCGATTTGCCTGCAGATGTAAACATTGAGATCAAGCTGTAGGGGGAGGGGAAATATGGTATCGCAGAACAATCGCACGGCTCTTCTGGGCAAGAAGCTCGGTATGTCGCAGGTTTGGGATGAGAACGGTTTCTTCATTCCTGTCACACTCGTTGAAGTTTCAACCAACGTAGTGACTGCAGTTAAGAACGAGGAATCTGATGGTTACCGCGCCGTGCAAATCGGCTATGGTGCTATTGATCCTACTAAGGTGACCAAGCCACTTGCTGGTCATTTTGCTAAGGCAGGTGTCACTCCTCGCCGTCACCTCATTGAGGTTCGCACTGAGGACGTTGAAAGCTATGAGCCAGGTCAGGAATTGACCGCCGAACTCTTCGGCGAGGGCACAGTAGTAGACGTTACCGGCACCACTAAGGGTAAGGGATTTGCTGGAACCATCAAGCGCTGGGGCTTCAAGTCCTATCGCCGTACTCACGGTTCTCACAAGAACGAACGCCGTCCAGGTTCTGTCGGCGCTTGCGCAACTCCTAGCCGCATTCTTAAGGGCAAGCGCATGGCTGGCCGTATGGGTCATGCCACTAAGACTACGCTGAACCTTACTGTTATGTCTTCCGATGTCGAGAACGGCATCCTCGCGATCAAGGGAGCTGTTCCTGGTCCTAAGGGTGCAATCGTTGTTGTACGTTCTGCAGTGAAGGGAGCCTAACTTATGGCAAACGTTACTTTAAACGTCACAGATGCCAAGGGAAAGGCAGCTGGTTCTGTTGAAGCTCCAGTTGAGCTCTTCGGTATTGAAGCAGAAGAAGTTCGCAACCACGTTCCACTCGTACATCAGGTTGTTATTGCACAGCTTGCAGCTGCTCGTCAGGGTACTCACGCTGTAAAGAATCGTGCACGCATCTCCGGTGGCGGTAAGAAGCCTTACAAGCAGAAGGGAACCGGTCGCGCTCGCCAGGGCTCAATCCGTGCTCCTCAGTATGCAGGCGGTGCTGTAGTTCATGGACCAGTTCCACGTGATTACTCACAGCGCACTCCTAAGAAGATGAAGGCTGCAGCACTTCGTTATGTACTTTCTGACCGCTTCAATGCTGGTCGTGTACATGTTGTCGACTTCGCAATCGGTGAAACACCTTCCACCAAAGCAGCTAAGGCAGCTTTGGAGCCAGTTGTAGCACAGCGCTTTACAACCGTTGTTCTCGACCGCGAAAACATCAACGAATGGTTGTCTGTACGCAACTTGGCTAATATTCACGTCATTTTTGCTGATCAGCTCAACACTTATGATGTTGTCACTGCTGAAGATGTTGTCTTCTCCAAGGAAGGTTTCGACGCCTTCGTTGCAGCTAAGACTCAGAAGGAGGCCTAAGTAACATGGTCGCAATTCACAAGCCTGCACACGACATCATCTTGAAGCCTGTTGTCTCTGAAAAGAGCTACGCAAACTCTGACCGCGGACAGTACACCTTCGTGGTTGCTCCAGATGCAAATAAGGTTCAGATTAAGCAGGCCATCGAGGAAATCTTCAACGTCAAGGTCACTAACGTCAACACTCTCAACCGTGCTGGTAAGCGTCAGCGCACTCGTACTGGTTTTGGCCAGCGTGCGTCTCAGAAGCGTGCCATCGTCAAGGTTGCAGAGGGTCAGACGATTGATATCTTTGGCAACTGAGGACTAGCCGAGAAAGTTAGGTACTAAATTATGGCTATCCGCACATACAAGCCAACGACTGCAGGACGTCGTAACGCATCTGTCGCAGATTTTTCTGAGATTACGCGTTCCACTCCTGAGAAGTCGCTGCTTCGTAAGCTCAATAAGACCGGCGGACGTAACTCCTATGGTCGTGTAACTAGCCGTCACCGTGGTGGCGGTCACAAGCGTCAATACCGTCTCATTGATTTCAAGCGTTGGGACAAGGATGGCGTGCCAGCAACTGTTGCACACATCGAATATGATCCAAACCGTTCTGCTCGAATTGCTCTTTTGCACTTCGCAGACGGTGAGAAGCGCTACATCATTGCTCCTGAAGGAGTAAAGCAGGGCGATCGTATTGAGACAGGTGCAGACGCAGATATCAAGCCTGGTAACAATTTGCCTTTGCGCAACATCCCAACCGGTACTGTTGTTCATGCAATCGAACTTCGCCCTCTTGGTGGCGCAAAGATTGCGCGTTCTGCAGGTGCTTCTGTACAGCTCGTTGCTAAGGATGGTGCTTACGCTCAGCTGCGTATGCCATCTGGCGAAATTCGTAATGTAGATGCACGTTGCCGCGCAACCGTTGGCGAGGTTGGCAATTCCGAGCATGGAAATATTGAACTCGGTAAGGCTGGCCGTGCACGCTGGATGGGTAAGCGTCCAATTACACGTGGTGAATCTATGAACCCTGTTGACCATCCACATGGTGGTACTACTCGTGGTGGTAAGCCACCTGTGTCTCCATGGGGCAAGGGTGAAGTTCGTACACGTCGTCCTAAGAAGGCTTCTAACAAGATGATTGTTCGTCGCCGTCCTAATGGTAAGAACCGCAAGTAAGGAAGTGTCGCACAGATGACTCGTAGCATCAAGAAGGGCCCATTCGTCGACGCCCACTTGCAGAAGAAGGTCGACGCACAGAACGAAAAGGGAACACATGATGTCATTAAGACATGGTCCCGCCGTTCAATGATTACACCTGATTTCATTGGACACACCTTTGCAGTCCATGATGGTCGCAAGCATGTTCCAGTTTTCGTTACAGAATCAATGGTCGGACACAAGCTCGGTGAGTTCGCTCCAACGCGTACTTTCAAGGGCCATGTGAAAGACGACAAGAAGGCACGCCGCTAAGGCGAGGAAGAGTAAAGACACATGGAAGCTAAAGCTATTGCTCGTCACGTACGTGTGACGCCACGCAAGGCTCGCCGCGTCGTCGACCTCATCCGAGGCAAGCAGGCGACCGAAGCCCTCACAATTCTCAAGTTTGCACCTCAGGCTGCGGCTGTTCCAGTCCGCAAGGTACTTGAAAGCGCAATCGCGAACGCTCGCGTAAAGGCTGATAAGGCAAACGAACCATTCCGTGAAAACGAACTGATTGTTGCAACAACATTCGTTGACGAGGGTGTTACCCTCAAGCGTTTCCGTGCACGTGCACAGGGTCGCGCAGGACGAATCAACAAGCGCACCAGCCACATCACGGTGATTGTTGCCGATAAGGAAGGAGCCCGCTAATGGGACAGAAGGTAAATCCATTTGGGTATCGCCTCGGCATCACCGAGTCTCACCGTAGCAAGTGGTTCTCTGATTCCACAAAGAAGGGCGAGCGTTATCGCGACTTCGTTTTGGAAGATGACAAGATCCGCAAGGCTATGAATGCTGACCTCGAACGCGCAGGTGTTTCCCGCGTTGTTATCGAGCGCACCCGTGATCGTGTTCGTGTAGATATTCACACTGCACGTCCAGGTATCGTCATTGGCCGTCGTGGCGCAGAAGCAGACCGCGTGCGTGCAAAGCTTGAAAAGTTGACTGGCAAGCAGGTTCAGCTCAACATCTTCGAAGTAAAGAACGCAGCAATCGATGCTCAGCTCGTAGCACAAAGCATTGCAGAGCAGCTTACCAACCGCGTGACATTCCGTCGTGCAATGCGTAAGGCTCAGCAGGATGCTATGCGTGCTGGTGCAAAGGGTATTCGTATCAAGCTCTCTGGCCGCCTCGGTGGTGCAGAAATGAGCCGTTCTGAGTTCTATCGCGAAGGTCGCGTTCCACTTCAAACACTGCGTGCTTTGATTGACTATGGCTTCTTTGAAGCTAAGACAACATATGGCCGCATTGGTGTGAAGGTATGGATCTACAAGGGCGATATGACTGAGCAGGAGTTCGAAGAGCAGCAAGCTCAGCAGAACAATCGTTCCCGTCGTAACGATCGTCGCCCACGTCGCAACAACCGCGGTGCAAATGCACAGCAGCAGAATGCAGCACAAACACAGGAAGCTCCAGCTGTAGCAGCTGAAACACCAGCTCCTGAAGCAGCAGCACCTGCAGCGGAAGTTAAGGAGTGAGCTGATGCTTATCCCAAAGAGGACTAAATATCGTAAGCAGCATCGCCCGGTTCGCCGTGGCATGTCTAAGGGTGGAAACGAAATCGCTTTCGGCGAGTTCGGCATTCAGGCACTTGCACCTGCATACATTACGAACCGCCAAATTGAAGCAGCTCGTATTGCTATGACCCGTTACATCAAGCGTGGCGGTCGTGTATGGATCACGATCTTCCCAGATCGTCCGCTCACCAAGCACGCTCTCGGTGCTCGAATGGGTTCCGGTAAGGGTGCACCAGAGTTCTGGGTTGCAAATGTTCGCCCTGGACGCGTTATGTTCGAGATTTCCGGTGTTTCTGAAGAAGTTGCACGCGAGGCTCTTCGCCGCGCAATTGATAAGCTTCCTATGAAGTGCAGGATTATCGCTCGTGAAGGCGGTGTCAACTAATGTCTATCGGAACTCCTGATTACACAATCAAGAATCTCAACGAGAAGACTGATGCAGAGATCGAAGACTTCCTCAAGAAGTCTAAGGAAGAGCTTTTCAACTTGCGCTTCCAGTCTGCAACAGGCCAGCTCGAAAATGCTTCCCGTCTCAAGGCTGTGAAACGCGACATCGCTCGCATGTATACAGTGCTTCGTGAGCGTGAGCTTGGTATTAGCCAGGCTCCGGAAGCCGGAAAGTCTGAGGAGTAAACATGGCTGAAAAGCTTGAGCGTAATGACCGCAAGGTTCGCCAAGGTGTCGTCGTGTCTGAATCCATGGATAAGACAATTACCGTGGAAATGGAACAGCGTTCGACTCATCCTCTGTATGGCAAGGTCGTGCGTAAGAACCGCACAGTGAAGGCTCATGATGAAAACAATGACGCACATGTCGGCGACGTTGTTACAATTATGGAGACTCGGCCTTTGAGCAAGACGAAGCGCTGGAGACTCAGCGAAATCGTCGAGCGTGCTAAGTAATTAAGTTCGGCAAGGCTCCGCGTACACCATGGGACTAAGCTTCCTGGTGTACGGGGAGGACCAGCTCGGCTAAGGAGAATCAATGATTCAGCAAGAATCACGGCTTCACGTCGCCGACAACACGGGTGCTAAGGAAATCTTAGCTATCCGCGTGCTCGGTGGTTCGAAGCGACGCTATGCCGGAATTGGCGACGTTATCGTTGCTTCCGTCAAGGATGCTATTCCTGGCGGTTCCGTCAAGAAGGGCGACGTTGTAAAAGCAGTTGTCGTCCGCACAGTTAAGGAACGTCGTCGTGCAGACGGTTCCTACATTAAGTTCGATGAGAACGCTGCGGTCATTCTCGGAAATGGTCGCGAGCCTAAGGGCACACGTATCTTTGGACCTGTTGGTCGTGAATTGCGCGATAAGCGCTTCATGAAGATTGTGTCCCTCGCTCCGGAGGTGATTTAAGTGGTAGCTAAAATCCGCAAAAATGACCTCGTTAAAGTGATCCGCGGAAAAGACCGCGGTGCAGAAGGAAAAGTACTGCAGGTTCTCTCTGATGGTCGTTTGATCGTCGAAGGTGTGCAGATTGTTAAGAAGCACGTGCGTGCAACTCAGCAGGGTCAGCAGGCTGGCATCGTTTCAGTGGAAGCACCAATCGATCGTTCCAACGTTATGCTGATTGATCCTGAAACAAAGAAGCCAACCCGTGTTGGTGTGATTGTTAAGCAAGAAGCACGTGATGGCAAGGTAAAGAACGTACGCGTTCGCTTTGCTAAGAAGTCTGGTAAGGAGCTGGCATGAGCGATACAACAATCGAAGCCCCAGCAACCCCACGCCTTAAGACTCGTTATCAGGACGAAATTGTTCCTGCGCTTGAGAAGGAGTTCAACTACTCCAACCCCATGCAGGTTGCAAACGTCGAAAAAGTCGTTGTCTCTATGGGTGTCGGTGCTGCAGCACGTGACTCAAAGCTCATCGAAGGCGCTGTCCGTGATCTCACTTTGATCACTGGTCAGAAGCCAAAGATCACACGAGCTAAGAAGTCCGTAGCACAGTTCCATCTTCGTGAGGGTCAGGCAATCGGTGCTTTCGTTACACTTCGTGGCGATCGCATGTGGGAATTCCTCGATCGTCTTTTGACTCTTGCTCTGCCACGTATTCGCGATTTCCGCGGTATCAGTGGCAAGCAGTTTGACGGCAATGGAAACTACAACTTTGGTCTGACTGAACAGTCTATGTTCCATGAGATTGATCCAGATTCTATTGACCATCGTCGTGGTATGGATATCACAGTAGTCACGAGCACCAAGGATGATGCGGAAGCTGAAGCTTTGCTTAAGCACCTCGGATTCCCATTCAAGGAGAACTAAAATGGCAAAAACCGCTCTTAAGAATAAAGCGGCCGCAAAGCCTAAGTTCGCTGTGCGTGCATACACGCGCTGCCAGGTGTGCGGACGTCCTCATTCCGTTTATCGTAAGTTTGGCTTGTGCCGCGTATGCCTTCGCGATAAGGTTCACCGCGGAGAACTCCCAGGCGTAACGAAGTCCAGTTGGTAAAAATCGACGCTGAAGGTCCGTTGTCGTAGCGCAGTATTTGTGCTGTGCGCGGCGGCGGAAACCACGGCGAGGAAGGGCATCAGCCCAACATGACAATGACAGATCCAATCGCAGATATGCTTACGCGTCTGCGTAATGCGAGTGCTGCAAAACACGAAACCGTGGATATGCCGTACTCCAAATTTAAGGCGAATATCGCCGCTATCCTGAAGCGTGAAGGCTATATTGCTGATTACGTTGCAAAGGAAGCTCGCGTTGGCCAGACTCTTGAGCTCAAGCTCAAGTACGGTGCACATGGCGAGCAGAGCATTTCAGGAATTAAGCGTATTTCCAAGCCAGGCTTGCGTCGTTATGTTAAGTCTGACGCATTGCCTATGCCTCTTGGTGGTTTGGGTATTGCAATTATCTCAACCAGCTCTGGTCTTATGACTCAGAAGGAATGCCTTGAAAAGGGCATCGGCGGCGAAATCGTCGCTTTCGTGTGGTAAAGGAGGAGCGAAACAATGGCATCACATATTGGTAAGCTCCCAGTTACCATTCCAGCTGGAGTTGAAGTAAAGTTTGAAAATAACACAATTACTGCAAAGGGACCAAAGGGAACAGATTCTTATGTTCTTCCTGAAGGTATTTCTGCAGTAATCGAAGGTGACACCGTCACTTTCGAGCCTGTTGATGACACTCGTCCTACACGAGCAAAGCATGGTCTCGCCCGTTCTATCGTTGCTTCCCTCGTACAGGGTGTGCATGAAGGCTTCTCCAAGCGTTTGCTCATCGTTGGTACTGGTTACCGTGTTACCGCTAAGGGAAAGAATCTTGAATTCGCCCTCGGATACTCTCACACCATTACCGTTGACGCTCCAGAAGGCATTGAATTCGAAGTTCCTAACGCAAACGAAGTTATCGTTAAGGGCATCGATAAGCAGACTGTTGGACAGGTTGCAGCTAACATCCGTAAGCTCCGCGCACCTGAACCATACAAGGGCAAGGGCATTAAGTACGCTGATGAACGCATTATGCGCAAGGCTGGAAAGGCTGGAAAGTAATGACGGTCACAATTCTCGGTAAAGGCAAGAAGGTAGCCCGTCTGCGCCGCCATGCACGTCTTCGTAAGAAGATTGCTGGCACCAGTGAGCGCCCACGTCTTGTAGTAACCCGTTCAAACCGCAACATCATTGCACAGGTAATTGATGATACCAAGGGTGTAACTCTTGTATCGTCATCCACTTTGATGTCAGATTTGGCTGGATTCGAAGGAACCAAGGTTGAAGCTGCTAAGAAGGTTGGCGAAACAGTTGCTCAGAAGGCAATTGCAGCTGGCATTACTGCAGTAGTGTTCGATCGTGGTGGAAACAAATACCATGGCCGCGTCGCAGCTGTTGCTGAAGGCGCCCGCGAGGGAGGTCTGCAGCTGTGAGCGATAATACAAAGGAAACCCAAGTGGCTGAAGATTCTCAGAACACTCAGCAGCCTGCAGCTGAAGAGCGTAAGGGCCGCCGTGGTGGACGTGGCGAGGGCCGCCGCAACGAGCGCCGTTCCCGTCGCGATCGTGACGAGAACCAGAGCGAGCTCCTTGACCGCGTAGTCACCATCAATCGTGTAAGCAAGACCAACAAGGGCGGTCGTACCATGAGCTTCACAGCTTTGGTAGTCGTCGGCGATGGTAACGGCACTGTAGGTGTTGGCTACGGCAAGTCTCGTGAAGTCCCGGCTGCAATTGCTAAGGGTCAGCTTGATGCTAAGAAGCACATGATTTCCGTACCACGTGTTCGTGGAACCATTACTCACCCAGTAATTGGTCACGAAGCAGCAGGCACTGTACTTTTGCGCCCAGCAGCTCCAGGTACCGGCGTTATCGCCGGTGGTGCTGTTCGTGCAGTACTTGAGTGTGCTGGTATTACAGACATTTTGTCTAAGACCATGGGCTCTGGCAACGCAATCAACACCGTTCGTGCAACCATCGCAGCACTTCGTCAGCTCGAAGAGCCAGAAGAGGTTGCAGCTCGTCGTGGATTGTCTCTCGAAGAAGTTGCTCCTGACCAGCTTTTGCGTGAACGCGCACTCGGTATTGCTGAGGCTCGTAAGGAACGCGAAGAGGCTCAGGCTGCAGCGGCTGCAGAGAAGAAAGACGGTGAATAATGGCTAAGAATATTAAGGTCACACTCGTCAAAGGTCTCGTTAACCAGACTGTTCGGCAGAAGGCAAACGTTCATACTCTCGGACTTCATAAGATTGGACAGAGCGTTGTTCGCCCAGATACCCCAGCATTCCGTGGTATGGCAAACAAGGTTCGTCACTTGGTTACTGTGGAGGAGGCAGACTAATCATGGCAGAGCAAGAAGTTGATATCCTGCAGATGCACGATTTGCGTCCTGCTCCAGGCGCTAAGAAGTCTCGTACACGCGTAGGTCGTGGTGAAGGTTCCAAGGGTAAGACCTCAGGTCGAGGTATGAAGGGAACAAAGGCTCGTTATCAGGTTCGCCCTGGTTTCGAAGGTGGCCAGCTCCCACTCTACATGCGTCTTCCAAAGCTTCGTGGCTTCAAGAGCCCATTCAAGGTTGAATACCAGGTTGTTAACTTGGCAACTTTGGCTGAACTCTTCCCGCAGGGTGGTGAAGTTAGCGTAGCAGACCTCGTTGCAAAGGGTGCAGTTCGTAAGAACCAGCCTGTAAAGATTCTTGGAACTGGTGAGGTTTCTGCTGCATACACCCTCAAGGGTGTTAAGGCATCAGGATCTGCAGTTTCTAAGATTGAAGCAGCAGGCGGATCAATCGCTGAGTAATTACCAGTAATTAAGACTCGCGAGAGCATATTACGTATAAGACCTCTTTTCTACTTATGTAGGGAAGGGGTCTTTAATGTTTGATACACTTGACGGCAGTGTGCCTATAGGCAATGTCCGCCAGGAGGAAATCTGTGAAAACGCTCATCCAAGCTTTCCGTACCAAAGAGCTGAGGAACAAAATCCTTTTTGTATTCCTCATCATGATCATCTATCGTATCGGTAGCTTTATTCCGATCCCTGGTGTTGATTATGGCGTTGTTAGCTCATGCACGACTAGCAGCACTTCAGAGAACTTTGTAACATTAGTTAACCTGTTCTCAGGTGGAGCTTTGTTGCAGCTGTCCATTTTTGCACTTGGCATTATGCCGTATATTACGGCTTCCATTGTTGTCCAGTTGCTGAGAGTGGTTATTCCACGCTTTGAGGAGCTGCACAAAGAAGGCCAGTCTGGCGAGGCAAAGCTCACTGAGTACACGCGTTATATGACCATTGGCTTGGCTGTTCTTCAGTCCACTACTATTTTGGTTACAGCACGTACGGGTGCACTCTTCAATTACGCATGCTCTGGCGATATTATTCCTGATAGCTCTATTCCTAACTTGGCATTCATGGTTATGGTCATGACTGGTGCAACAGGCTTGATTATGTGGATGGCAGAGCTTATTACCGATAAGGGTATCGGCAACGGTATGTCTATCTTGATTTTCATGTCTATTTGCTCTGGCTTCCTCCCACAATTATGGTCTATCGGTTACACAGATGGCGATTGGGATAAGTTCGCGATTATTGTCGGTGTTCTCGCCTTCATTCTCATCTTCGTTGTGTACGTTGAGCTTATGCAGCGTCGTATTCCAGTGCAGTACACTCGTCGCATGATTGGCCGTAAAATGTATGGCGGAACATCCACATATTTGCCTTTGAAGGTAAATATGTCAGGCGTTATTCCTCCAATCTTCGCTTCCTCAATTTTGGCAATTCCTACACTTATTGCTCAGTTTGGTGATTCTGATGCCTCGTGGGTTAAGTGGATTAATAACAATCTTGGAAGCACAACTAGCACGTGGTACATATGCCTTTATGCTTTGATGATTGTATTCTTTGTGTTCTTCTATACTTCGATTACTTTCAACACTGATGAGACCGCTGATAACATGAAGCAGTATGGCGGATTTATTCCAGGTATTCGTGCCGGCCGTGCAACAAGTGAATATCTTGACTATGTCATGAATCGTCTGAATACCGTTGGTGCATTCTATCTGCTGTTCGTAGCTTTGATTCCAACCGTGATGATTATGGCATTAGATCTTGATAGCAATCTTCCATTCGGTGGCACAACTATTTTGATTATTGCCGGTGTAGGCCTGGATACCTTGCGTCAGGCTCGTGCTCAGACAGAGCAGTTCCAATATGAAGGATTCCTTCTTGAAGAAGAATCTGATGATGAAGAAGAGAACAAAGAACTCAAGCGTATGCGTAAGAAGGCTTTGAAGAAGCAAAAGCGAGAGCAGAAGATTCTTGACAAACTTATGCAGAAGTCTTCAGTAGCCAAGTCTTCTAAATAAACTGCTAAAGATAATAGAGGGTAATAGTCTGAAAATCAGATTGTTGCCCTTCAACTTTTCTTTATAAAAAATTTAATAAATATATAAATCTATAAGTGATTTCTAGGAGAAACAATGCGTCTTCTTATTATGGGCCCACAGGGCGTTGGCAAAGGAACTCAGGCAGCTCTTCTTGCAGAGCATTATGGTATTCCAACTATTTCTACAGGCGATATTTTCCGTTACAACATCAAGAACCAGACTGAACTTGGCAAAAAAGCTCTTGAATTCATCAATAAAGGCGAACTTGTTCCTGATGAGCTGACAAACAGCATCGTTAAAGATCGCCTCGCAATGGACGATGTGAAGAATGGTTGGATTCTCGATGGTTATCCACGTAGCGCTTCACAGGTAGTCGCTCTCGATAAGATGCTCGAAGAGCTTGGAACTCCTCTTGATAACGTTGTTGCATTGACAGCAGAGCGTGACGTTCTTATGGCACGTATGGCAAAACGAGCAGAGATTGAAGGACGCGCAGACGATACCCCTGAAACAATTGCAAAGCGTCTTGATATCTATGAGAAGGAAACTGCGCCATTGCTGGATACTTACAATAAGCGAGGTATCCTCGTTAACATTGATGGTGCTGGTGATATTAATGAGATTTCACAGAACATCATCAGTCAGCTAGGTGAGTAAAAGCTATTTAAAAATATCTTTCAGGTGTGTGCTGGGGCTTCTCGGTACACACCTTTTTCATCCCTAAATAAAGTGCGCTGCTTGACAAGTCTAAAATTCTCATCTATTGTTTTATCTATTGCATGCTATAACGTTATATCATGTGAAATAAGAATATCAACGATGATTATCTTCCGATAAAGCATTCTGATAAAGCGTAGATATAACAAAATATATATAAACAAAGGAAATATCGTGACTGCAACAACGAATATCAATGGTGATGCGTTTGACGATGTTGAGAAGCGTAATTCAATGGCGATTAAGGCTTTGATACCGTTGCTTATCACCTTCATCTTAGGAACATTGTGTTTGCAAGGGTTCAACCTCGTATTCACGCAAGTAGGGAAGGATGTTGGTGCTGTAACGCAGGCGTCTCTTATCACCGCAATTCCAGGAATTATCCTCGGAATCGTTTGCTTTATTTATGGTTCCTTGGGTGATTTCGTCTCACTCAAGAAATTAGTGGTAGTTGGACTCACAACACTATTTATCGGATCGATTTTTGGTTTTGTGGCAAACTTCTTCTTTGAAGCGAATTTGTGGACTGTAATTATCGCACGTGTTCTACAAACGGCAGGTGAACAGGTGGTTGGATCCTCCTACCTCGTTGTTGCTACGAAATATTTGAAGAAAGAGCATAAAGTTCTGTTCTTTGGTTTGTACACTGCTGGCTATCAGCTTTCTGCTTCTATTGGCGTATTTGCGGCAGGTATGCTCAGCACAATCGCATGGCAGTATTTATTCCTCATTCCTTCAGTAACTATTTTGTTCCTACCTCTTCTTCTCAAGAATCTTCCTGATCGTAAGAGCACCGGTGAGAAAATTGACTGGTTCGGCTTTACTCTCTTTGGCATTGCAACCGCATTCCTTACTTTGTACTTCTCCTACAGTGCTTTGTGGATGATTCTTGTTGCAACCATTCTCTTCATCGGCTTTGGCTTCTACATTTCTAAGGCTCAGAATCCATTCGTAACACCAGACTTCTTTAAGAACAAAAGTTGGCTTGCTGCCATTTCCTTAATCCTCATATTCTATTTCCCGAACTATTGCATGTCTCCAATCTTTTCAGCAGTGGCAACAAGCACATATGGAAAGACAACGGCTCAGGCGTCTGCATATATTGTGTGGGCTTTCCTCGTTGCTGCAGCATTAGGAGTAAGCTCTGGTCTTATTGTTAAGAAAATTGGGCGCAAAGCTACACTAATTTGTGCAGGCATTCTTTTAGCAATTGGCTTTATTGGTGCGGGCTTAAGTGCTAACTCTGGTCTAATCGTTCTTACGCTTTTTGCATGCGTTGCTTATGGCGGCACAGGATTGCTTTACTCTCCAGTAGTCTCAACTGTTCTCGATACTTTGCCTCAAGATGAGTCTGGGCGTGGTGTAGGTATGAATGATTTGATTATGAATGTCACTGCTTCAATCGGCATCTCACTGTTCGGCGGATTCATGGGGACGCAGCCGTTCTCTGGTTTCAGTCTCATTGGTGCAACAGGTTCTCTTGCGAATTACTCTAACTTACTACTTTTAGCTGGAATCGTTCCAATCATTGGCCTAGTTGTGTATATCATCTTTAACAAATTGATTTACAAGAACGAAAGTAAGTAAGAGGGAATAACATAGGTTTCTCGCATTTCAATAGCTGCTCTACAAAAAAAGAATTGACCTTATGGGTTAGCTTTTAGTGGGGCAGCTTTTTGCATTTCGTAGTAAAGATAGTGGGAAGAGCACCGCTTTACTGAGAATTTTCTGTCGTGTATGATTCTTCTGTGGGTAGTTTGGTTATTTTTCTTATTATTATCGTTATCGCCATACTTATTGTGGTGTGGGGAGTATCTGCGTACAACAATCTTGTAACGTTGCGTAATCGTGTACAGAATGGTTGGTCTCAGATTGATGTTCAGCTTAAGCAGCGTGCAGATCTTATTCCAAATCTCGTAGAGACTGTAAAAGGCTATGCATCGCACGAATCAAAAGTATTTGAAGATGTAGCAAAGTATCGTTCCGCTGCTGCAAATGCTGCACAGACTGGAGATATTCAAAGCCGTATCGATGCGGAATATCAGCTCGACCGTTCTATTGCCAACGTGTTTGCTACTGCAGAAGCGTATCCACAGCTTCAAGCGAATCAGAATTTCCTTGATTTACAAAACCAGCTAAAAGAACTTGAATCCAAGATTGCGTATAGTCGCCAGTTCTACAACGATGTTGTAATGAAGCTCAACAATGCTATCGATACGGTGCCAAGCAATATTATTGCAGGGATGTTCCACTTCGAGCATGCAACATATTTCATCGTTACTGAAGAATCCGACCGTAACGTTCCGCGGGTCTCTTTCGATAAGTAAAACTCAAAATCCGGCAAGAGGAGTGGTGAGATTTCGGGAGAACGGCGAGACTCTAGAAGAGCGGCGGGACGCAGGAGAGTTGAGGTGGGGGATTTGAGGGATTCTCAGCGCAATGAACAGAAGCGACACTGGTTTAATAGAACGCGCTTTTGGCGATCACTAGGTCGAGCAGTTGTGATGCTACTAGCATTTGCGGTTCTTTTTACTATTTTTATTGCCGCTAGCTCAGATAGCAGCAACAACGCAGACATGTCGTATAAAAAACTGCATTACACTGTGCACGCGCTCAATAACGGAGATCTCAAGGTAGACCAGACTGTAACAATCGCTCTGAATGAAAGAAGTAATGATAGTGTGTGGCGTCAGTTGTATCAGCAATACAATCTTGGCTATTACAAAGGTGCCACAGATATCAAAGACATATCCGTCAAAGATATTAAGCACAACATTACCTACAGCCAGACAAATTATTCAACGCATAATACCTACAATGTGAATACGAGTGATTGGAATAGTTCTGCAGCCTACAAATGGTATATCTATGACGTCACCGAGGCAGAAGACTATTACTCGTCAACAAGTGCGCTAGGGTATGAGGGCGATGGAGCTGCAACAAGCACGTTGCACAATAAAAAAGTCGAAATTGGTATGAATATTCCAGTTACAACGAGTGGAACATACACATTTAAGATTTCGATGACGTTGGCCAATCTTACACAAGCTTATAAGGACGCAGCGTTTTTCCAGTGGGAACCGATTTCTTCAAGCAATAAAATTCCCATTGAACATTTAAGTGGCACAATTTATTTGCCAAAGGACTCCACAAAAACTTGGGGATGGATGCATTATGAAGGTAATGGTGTGCTCTCGCACCCCACGAGCAGTGTCTTTACTTTCTCAGCTGATAATGTATCTGCCGGCACATATGTTGATCTTTTAGGGATGTATAGAGGAGCAAGCACAAGCTCCTATGCTCGTCAAAAAAGCACAAGAATTATCAAATCCACTGTGGATGCCGAAACAGAAAAAGAAAAGACATGGCATAACCAACAGGTATTTAATGCACGTAAGCGCGTTGTTATCATAGCTATTTTCATTCTGGCTTCGCTAGCATTGGTATTTGTTTCATTACGTGCTTCGTTTAAGAACTATCACGATTTGCATTATGCGCTAACAGGGAATTATCGTCGCAATCCTCCAGACACAAGCCCTGCTATTGCTGCGTACTTAATTGATTGTATTGATTCGTGCGATTCTTCTTCCGGTGGAAAGAGCCTACGCAGTAGGCAAACATCAGCAACCATGTTGTCTTTAGCTTCGAAAGGCGCAATCAAAATTTATCCAGGTAAGGCATCATCGTATTCTGCTGTGAATTTCGATACAGCAGATGAGAATGATGTTTTACGAGCTTTTAGCACAAGTGGTTCAAACCCCAGTAAAGAGTTAACAATCCAGATTGACAACGACGCATTTGGAGGATCAAATAAAGAAGAATATAGACTTAGTGACACAGAGGATAAACTTCTCGAAGTTCTTGTTCAGATTTCAAAAAAGCTTGGTAGCAGAGTTTTCGATACGCACGATATGAAGTCCACTCTGAACGATGGCGGTAAAAAACTTGGCAAAAAAGCAGAAGACTACACAAATTCATTGATGCGTGCGATTGCTAATTCACATATCACAGCAAGTGATTCCCAACATTCTTCGCAGCTAAGCTGGTTTGCTGCAATCCTTGGTATTGCAGAATTATCGCTCAGTGTCTCTACTCTGAGTCCATTCGCATTGTATGTAATTCTGGGCTTGATAACCTTTGGTGCTGGAGCTTTTGGCATTAGCTATGGTATGACTGAGAAATATAGCGATTCAGCACTAAAACTAATGCAGCAATGCGAAGAACTGCGTAATTATATGCTTGATTTTAGTAACTTCACAGACCGTGGTGCAGAAGAGCTTGTGCTGTGGGATCGCTACCTTGTGTATGCAGCTGCATTTGGAATAACTGACGAAGTGTTGAAACAGATGAATGCCGTTACTCAAAGTGTCATTAATGATCCAGAGTGGAACACGGCAATGTCTGATTCAGAAATAGCTTATATGCAATGGGCATGGATGCCACGTTCTTACTACTTTAACGGTGCTTTTAACGGTATGAATCATGAGTCGGTCAGCAATAGTTTTGAGGATGGATTCTTTGGTAACGATTTGAATAATGCAACAATTAGTGGGTTTTCTGACTTCGGCAATGCTTTTAGCAATAGCTTAGGCAGTATTGGTAGCACTATTACCATGGCAAGTGATTCGTATTCTTCCAGCTCAAGTAGCGGGGGATCTTTTGGCAGTGGGGGAGGTTCCTTCGGCGGAGGTGGAGGCGGAGGGGGCGGTGGCTCCTTCGGAGGCCGATAGGCAATCTGCTGTAAGGGGATATTGTTACTGCCTTTATAGTTTCTGATAAGAATCATGAAAAACTCTATAGCTTAATGGCAGAACTGTGATATGATTCACACTGAAAGGGTGAGGGTTTCAGTAACAACGGCGTTATTGGAACTCGTGCCTCTTCGATTTGGAGATTCAGCCTTGGTCTTCTAGATTCCGATGAGATTCTCTTAGTCTTATCGATATGCTATCTTAAATGCTTGGTGTGCTTTCATAAGAGAGCACAGCAAGTAATGCAAAAGCGAGGACAACGAGGCTTATGGCAAAAGATGGTGTGATTGAAGTCGAAGGACAGGTTATTGAGGCTCTGCCCAATGCAATGTTCCGTGTCGAGCTTGAGAACAAACACATCGTTTTGGCTACAATCTCAGGAAAGATGCGTAAGAACTACATTCGTATTCTTCCGCAGGATCGCGTGGTGCTTGAAATGAGCCCCTACGATTTGACTCGCGGTCGTATTACATACCGATACAAGTAAAAGGAAAGCCATGAAGGTTAGCCCAAGCGTGAAGAAGATCTGCGACTCTTGCCGCGTTATTCGTCGTCACGGCCGCGTCATGGTGATCTGCAACGCCAACCCACGCCACAAGCAGCGTCAGGGCTAAAGCAGACACAGCGGTAATAAAATTATTAGGCGCTAAGTCACAGCACAAGCTGAACCCCAAGCACGGAGGCTTGGGCCGCATAAGCGGAAGACTTGGCGTACGACCTCCGTTAAAACAGAAGGAATCGCAATGGCACGTCTTGCCGGAGTCGACATCCCTAATGAGAAGCGCATTGAAATCGCCCTCACCTACATTTTTGGTGTGGGACGCACGCGCGCACAAGAGACACTCGCAGCGACTGGAATCTCTCCAGATATCCGCGTTAAGGATTTGACTGACGAACAGCTCATTCAGCTTCGTGATTACCTTGAGGGTAATTTCAAGATTGAGGGCGATCTTCGTCGTGAAATCGATGCTGATATCCGCCGTAAGATTCAGATTAACTCTTATCAGGGTCTGCGTCATCGCCGCCATCTTCCAGTCCGTGGTCAGCGTACCAAGACTAACGCTCGCACTCGTAAGGGTCCAAAGCGCACAGTTGCTGGAAAGAAGAAGGCTGCTTAAGCAGTAGCAGACAGTATTCAGGCCACGGGGTTCCCATCGTCTGAATAGTAGAATATAAATCGTAATAGGAAACGAGGGTCAATGGCAGCTGCAAAGCAGGCCGCGCGCAAGCCTCGTCGTAAGGACCGCAAGTCGGTTCCTGTCGGCCAAGCGCATATCAAATCCACATTTAATAACACAATTATCTCCATTACGGATCCATCAGGCGCAGTAGTCGCTTGGGCTTCCGGTGGTGATGTTGGCTTCAAGGGCTCCCGTAAGTCCACTCCTTACGCAGCAGGCATGGCCGCAGAGTCAGCTGCTCATAAGGCACAGGAACACGGTGTTAAGAAGGTTGACGTTTTCGTAAAGGGACCAGGTTCCGGCCGCGAAACCGCAATCCGCTCCCTCCAGTCTGCTGGTCTTGAAGTTGGATCTATTTCCGACGTCACTCCACAGGCACACAACGGCGTTCGTCCTCCAAAGCGCCGCCGCGTCTAGAAGCACTGAAACAAAGAAATAAATCCACCCGCGATGATCGGCGCGTGCACAACCGGTCTGAGCTGAAAGGATATGAAAGTGCTTATTGCACAGCGTCCGTCACTAACTGAGGAAGTAGTAAATCCTCAGCGTTCTCGCTTTACAATTGAGCCATTGGAGCCAGGCTTTGGTTACACTCTTGGTAACTCTCTTCGCCGTACTCTTCTGAGCTCTATTCCAGGTGCTGCAGTAACGTCGGTTCGTGTTTCCGGCGCACTCCATGAGTTCACAACTCTTCCTGGTGTTAAAGAAGACATGACTGAAATTCTCCTCAATATTAAGGAGATTGTGCTCACAAGTGAGTATGACGAGCCAGTCGTTATGTATCTGCGTAAAAGCGGAGAAGGCGAAGTAACTGCTGGAGATATCACACCTCCATCTGGCATTGTTATTGCTAACCCTGAGCTTCACATTGCTACTCTTGCAGAAGATGGCGAGCTTGAGGTTGAATTCACTGTTGAGCGTGGGCGTGGCTATGTACCTGCCCAAATGAATAAGCAGGAAGGCGATGAGATTGGCCGTATCCCGGTTGATTCCATCTACTCTCCAGTGCTCAAGGTGAGCTACAAGGTTGAGGCTACTCGTGTTGAGCAGCGCACCGATTTTGACAAGCTCATTGTTGATGTTGAAACCAAACAAGCTATCTCTCCACGAGATGCTGTAGCTTCTGCTGGATCTACTTTGGTTGAGCTCTTCGGACTCTTCCGCGAGTTGAACAATCAGGCAGAGGGCGTTGAGGTTGGCCCAGCTCCAGTAGTTGAAGAAGCTAACCCAGAGCTCGATGTGCCGATTGAGGATTTGAACCTCACTCAGCGTTCATACAATTGCTTGAAGCGCGAGGGTGTTCACACCATCGGCGAATTGGTTTCTCACACCGAGCAGGATTTGCTTGATATTCGCAATTTCGGTATGAAGTCTATTGATGAGGTAAAAGAAAAGCTCGAAACTATGGGTCTTTCTCTTAAGCCTTCACCATTGGGAATTAATCCGATTGATCTTGAAGGTGGCACTTTCTTCACCCCAGAAGACGAGTAAAAGTTTCTGGTGGTAACGCCATCGTCAAAAAATGAATAATCCGCTTAGACGTTAGGGCTTATGCCCACCTATGCGGAAAAGGAGTTATTATGCCAAGACCAAAGAAGGGCCCACGTCTGGCTTCCAGCCCGGCACATGAGCGCCTGATGCTCGCGAACATGGCTACAAGCCTGTTCCAGAACGGTCGCATCACCACAACCTTGCCTAAGGCAAAGCGTCTTCGCCCATTGGCAGAGCGTTTGATCACCTTCGCAAAGCGCGGAGATCTTCACTCTCGCCGTCGCGTAATGCGCGTTATCCGCAACAAGTCTGTTGTACATCTTCTCTTCACTCAGATTGCTGAGCAGATGGAACAGCGCGAGGGCGGTTACACTCGCATCATCAAGATTGCTTCACGCCAGGGCGATAATGCTGCTCAGGCAATCATCGAACTCGTGACTGAGCCAGTATCTGCCAAGCAGGCTGTTGTTAAGGAAGCTGAAGCTGCAACAAAGACTGCTGAAGAAGCTCCAGTAGAGGCTGAAGAAGTCGAAGCACCTGCAACAGAAGCAGAAGCCGTTGAAACTGCTGATGAGGCTGTTGAAGAAAAGGCTCAGGAATCTGAAGAAGCTGCTGAGTAAAAGTAGCTGAGTAGTTCCGTTATTTTCTTCGGCTCTTATCTCAGAGTTGTAAAAGGACTCGAATCATGGAAATGGTTCGGGTCTTTGTTATTGTGCATTTTCCGGGCGTTGACCCATGTTCTCCTATTTTCATAGGGTCCCTCTTAGAATAGGCAGTCATGAGATTACGCATAGACCTTGCTTACGATGGCACTGATTTCCACGGATGGGCCAAACAGCGGGATCAGCGCACAGTGCAGGGCGAGGTTGAAGCAGCCTTACGCAAAATCTTGAGAATTCCTGCTGATACAAACGAAGCTGAGTATCCGCAGCTTGTAGTCGCTGGGCGAACCGATGCGGGTGTGCACGCATCGCACCAGGTATGCCATATCGACATTGATGATGATGCCATTGCTCAAACAGTTGGTAATATGCGCAACACCGAGCCTTTGCAAGCTCTGACATATCGGTTGCGCCATGTAGTCCCTGCAGATATTACGATCCAATCTATCGTGAAGGCTCCAGACGGTTTTGACGCAAGATTTTCTGCCACAGACCGCATGTATATCTATCGCATTGCAGATGGCCTGTGCGAACACGACCCGCGGACCCGCTCATTTGTATGGAATATCGATAACGAGCTCGACATTGATGCAATGAATCTGGCGATGGATCATGCTGTTGGACTGCATGATTTTGGCTCGTTCGCTTTGCCGAATCCTGGCGGCACAACGATTCGTGAAGTGAAATTCGCCCGGTGGGAACGTGTGCAGGATCAGGTTTTGACTTCACAGCAATACAGGGGAGGTGCTTCGCAAAGCTCGACTCAAGCCATAGGGGCGGAACCATGCGAGACGAGGCTCGGCTATTCTACTCAAACAGTGGAGTCTGGGCTTGTTGTTTTTACGATCATTGCTGACGCGTTTGCGCGTAATATGGTCCGCTGTTTGGTGAATGCAAGTGTGCAGATCGGTAAAGGCCGCAAAACCGAAGATTGGTTCGCCGACAAAATTGCTAACCCTTCCCGCGACGGTTTTACGGGGCCAGCTCCTGCACTGGGACTGACTTTGGAGAGAGTGAATTATCCGAGTGCGGAATTGCTGCAGGCTCGCGCTGAAGCGATTCGTGCTCCACGCACTCTGTGAAATTATAAAACCGTAGAATCTGCAAAATTGTGCGAACTGTGCGATCTAAACTCGCGGGGCAGTCATGCATTTGATTGAGCAATGAGGCTGTGACATAATGGACAAGTTGTCTTGGACATTCAAGTATTCAGTTCATTGAGTATCTTAAGTTTCGATCCAACACTGGATGATTGTCCGAGCGGTCGAAGGAGCACGACTCGAAATCGTGTGAGGCTAAACACCTCCAAGGGTTCAAATCCCTTATCATCCGCGCACGCCCTTTCCTTAATTTTAAGGAAAGGGCAATTTGTTGTTCTGAGCCAGTGTTTGCATTGCTTGTCGGGTTTGGGTTTTCTCTTCGGGAGGGATAAGCGCTTAGTCGACTCGTTCTAGTTCCACCCGCATCAACTCCAACATTTTGCACGCTGACTATGTGCATATTCATTCGCTTAGATCAACTTTTTTCTACTACAGGTTTGGCAGACAGTTTGGTCCAGAAGTCAAGAGCGGCAACAGCATTAATGATGTAGTAAATATACTTACCAACATTGGCGAAATTGCCTTGAACAAGAGCTTTGATTAACTGCACAAAATTATACACAAACCAGTATTGCCACTGGACGGTCAGCTTCATGGCATTTAAAACATTGGCTGTTAACGATAAACCAAAAGCAATCACCACGATCCAGAACAGGGGACGGGTCATCCCGTTTTGCCAACCAATCAGGTTAGTTGCGAAGGAAAAAGCCATACTTAAAATGAAGAGGCTGATCATCGCGCCCCACTTCCTGGCACCCGTCAACGGACTAGAAGCGCGGTATTTTTCCGAACGCATCCAGGTTCGAATCGCGAAGATATAGATAATAAAGGTAACTGGATATGTAATGATCGCCGCCTTGTTCCCGAGTAAATAATCGATCGTTCCCGACAGCACAGCATTAATGATCCCAATCCAATTTCCAACATTATTCATCCGGCCGGTAAGGCGAGTTGAGTAAATCGACAGGATCGAATTCCCGATCGAAATCAACCCAAAAGGGATCCAGTGCGTCCAAGCGCCCCAATTACTCAAATTACTCACATCAGCCAGAGTCTCTGTCAGGTAGCCACTGGCAACAGCGATCGCCACCACGATTCCAACGCCTAATAAATCAAATAACTTCGATCTGGCGATCTTTTCCATAACATCATCTCCTGTTGTTTTTAGCGAGGCGTATTCGGAAGCAACCCTCGTTCGGATAAATGTTATAGCATCCGGCACAATTGCCTGATCAGGTAAACATTATTTGATACTCCTGGATGCTTTGCACAAGTCTGATGTTTTATTTGATGCTTCTACTTAGCTTACGTGCCTGGCGCCGAGTTCGGAGACGATGTTTTTGATAGAGGAATCAAGGGTGTAAGCGAACAGCAGGATGGCCATGATGACGACCATGGCGATGGGGATCCACACGAATGAGTTGATGATGGCGCTGATCGTGGTGGCGGATTGCGTTGCTGCGGCACCGTTATAGCCGCTCATGCTTAAGATCCACGCGATGGCTGCGGATGAAACACCCATGGCGACTTTCATGGAGAAGCTGGACGAGCTGAAGACTATGCCATCGCTGCGCACACCCGTCTTCCATTCACCGTAATCCACCACATCGGCAGACATGGCGTTGAGCGCCGCATTCATGGGGATGATGCCGATCATGCGCACCACGATGGAGATGAAGAACACCCACACATTGCTCGGGTCAATAAAGACGATGAGCGAGCCAATGGCGACGAGAACGAGACCCACCAGAGACGAGTTGCGATTGCCGAAGCGCGCCACAATACTGCCAGCGAAAGGCAGACCGATGATGAGCGGTACAACGGTGGCGATGCCGATAACCGTCGTCAAGTTGGAATTGCCCAGTACATACTTGGCAATATAGGTTGCCATGCCATTGGCAATACCGTTGTAGATCCACAGTGCAAAGTTAAGGCCGAGAGTGATCCACCAAAAGCGATTGCGCGCTAATGCAGAAAAATGTTTGCGGACGCTGGTGGCAGAAGTAGATGATCAGTCTGCGGTTCAGTCCATGATGGCCCCACAAAATCGGCATTACGCTCCCATGACCCTAAACCTGTTTCCATAGTGACAGGCTCGGACGGTTCTCCAACTTCTTTTCCTTTGGAATCCAGAAGCTGCAATGTGACAACAGCTTTTTCGAGTGTCATCAGAGGGGAAAGTGGCCAGTCAATGAGAACAGATTTTTCAGCAGGAACTATTGCTGTTTCAGTGTGCTCAGCCATTCCCATTACACGGCGCACCGCTGTGATGCGCACCATAGAATCTGGCTGAGGCTCAACGTCATAATTCCACGTCAAGCGTGGAGTGAAAAAAGGCGCGCCAATGATATCGCCGCTGTAGTGTTCTACCTGCGGACGAGAGAACGTAGTCATAAATCCTCCTCGACATCATGACACCGTCTCTATCTTATCCTGTTTTGCTGGCAAAAAGGTAACAACTGTTTTAGGAAGACATTCTATGCTAATCGACTTAAGAAATAGGATTCCTTAAAAGGATAGCTTTAAGAAGTCACCTAGTCGTCGAGATGATTAATAGCATACTGTGCTTCTGATGCTGCAAACTTTATTTTCTCCCAGTTAATTGGAAGGAATTTCATCAACGAAATCCTTCAAACTTCTCTGTTTTCACTTTGGTAGTAGCTGCTTTCGTATTTCAACACTCAATAAATCTGCAGAATAATTTGAAGAGTGCCCATGCTGTGAAAATATCTATTTAGGGGTAATTTAATCTGAATTGTGCCCATTTTCCGCGAGCAAGACGGATGAGGAAGATTATTCCTCGCACACACAGTTCGGCAGCCATTGCAATCCAGAAACCTTTAAGGCCAATGTAGTGAACAGCGATTATTGCAATAGGGATGCGCACAAGCCAAATGCTCACACAGTTCATGATGGATGGAATAAGAGTATCGCCGGCACCTCGCAAGGCTCCAGAACACACAATAGAAGCAGCATAAAGAGGCTCGGCAAATGCTTCAATGCGCAGCACAAAGGCTCCAAGAGAAGAGATTCGTGTGTCTGGTGTGAGTAACTGCATCATGACGGGGGCGAAGATGAACATGAGAATTCCGCCTATGGTCATAACTCCAATACCTAGCGCAACGCTGAGCCATGCGAGACGTTTAATGAGATCTGTGCGTTTGGCGCCAATTGATTGCCCAACAATCGTTGTTGCAGCAGAACCAATTCCGTAACCAGGCATATAGCATAAGCTTTCAGCGGTAATAGCAAAAGAGTTTGCCGCGATGGAAATTGCGCCAAGCGGAGCCACAATTTTTGTACTTGCTACTTGTGCACCCATAGTAATCATGTTTTCAAAAGCCACAGGAATAGAAAGCTTGACAGCGCGGCGAATGGTGCTGCCTTCAAACGTGAAAACTGAAAACTTCACATGCCCCAAAATAGAGGAGCGGAACAGCATAAAGGTAAGCAGCGTTATTGCGCCAATAATTTCTGCACAAGCGGTGCCAAGAGCTGCTCCTGCAACGCCGAGCCCAGCTCCTGGAAGCCACGAAAATACTGTACCGGAAGGAAAAATTAGTAGCGAATTAGCAATTACATCAATAAAACACATCGCTATATTGACCACACTGGGAGCGCGCATGTTTCCGCTACTTTGGAGCATAGAACTGCATAGATTCGTCATCTGCACAAATGGGATAGAAAGTGCGTAAATCAAGAAATATCGAGATGCATCACCAGTAATTGCAGAAGATCCACCCAGCCATATAGGAAGACGCCCAGAGATCAGAGCTCCTGCAAAGCCCCATAGAAGCGAAAAAGCAAATGTGCATACCAAACCCTGCATTATAATAGAGCGTGCATGTTTATACTGACTTGCTCCCACTGCTTGCGCAACCTGAATGCTAAATCCAACGGTTGCAGCACTACACAGACTTCCCATCAGCCATGTGCTTGAAGAGACCAGCCCGATAGCGGCTGAACCCTGTGCGCCAAGACGACCAACCATTGCGGCATCAATATACTGCATCACAATAGAACTCAGCTGAGCTAGAATAGTTGGCAAACTCAGCAGCACAACCATGGTGATTTGGTCTAGAGTGGCGAGAGGTCTTCCCATCTGCAGATCAATGAGAAGCTCGTCAGAGTGGATTTTGAACATCCCAAGCCTACGAACTTTTTGCACATTTACACGATACTCTCGTAGGTGTAGCGCATATACGCGCACTATTATGCACTATATGAAACATGGCTTTCCCGACACGCATTGAAAAACTTGATTTTGTGCGGCGTGGCGAGTAGAATTGCAATGTTTCGAGCTATGTCATATTGCGGGCATGGGTCACCGAACGTTCGCAATGATGTAAATAG
>CAUUJV010000016.1:0-33557 GCA_963545565.1 uncultured Alloscardovia sp.
GTGGTTCCGCGCCGACAATGTAGCGGGGCTCAAGCACGCCACCGAAGACGCGGCAATCAGTCGTTTGGCTGGTTGGGTAGGAGAGCGTTCCATACTGGGGCGAAGCGGCGGAGGAATCTTGTCGTGGACTGTATGGAAGTGAGAATGTAGACATGAGTAACGAAATGCGGGTGACAATCCCGCACGCTGGATGACTAAGGGTTCCAGGGCCACGTTCATCGTCCCTGGGTTAGTCGGGTCCTAAGGCGAGGCCGACAGGCGTAGTCGAATGGATGAAGGAGTTGATAGTCTCCTACCAGTTTTTAACCGTCAAATCCGAGGCTTAGAGTACTAACCTCCAGTTCTGTGATACTGCTTCCTTCGGGTTGTGGTGTTGTGGTTTTGTTGGGATCTTTCTTTGTAGTAGGACAGCGCAGGAGTGACGCATCGTGATAGCCGGCCGCGGCGGTGGTAGTCCGTGGTTAAGCACGCAGCTTGTTTGATAGGTAAATCCGTTGAACGTGAGAGTGAGGTGTGATGACTCGATTCCTTTGGGGGTGAGTCCGGTGATTCTTGGTGTCAAGAAAAGCTTCGGTGTTAGGTTGTTAACTGCCCGTACCCTAAACCGACACAGGTGGTCAGGTAGAGAATACTAAAGCGATCGAGTGAATCCTGGTCAAGGAACTCGGCAAATTACTCCCGTGCCTTCGGTATAAGGGAGACTTGCTGGGGTGGGCTCACTTTCGTGGGTTTTGCTTTGGCAAGTGGCACAGACCAGGGGGTAGCGACTGTTTACCAAAAACACAGGTGCATGCGAAGACGTAAGTCGCTGTATATGCACTGACGCCTGCCCGGTGCTGGAAGGTTAAGAGGATCCGTTAACTTTGGTGAAGCGGTGAATTTAAGCCCCAGTAAACGGCGGTGGTAACTATAACCATCCTAAGGTAGCGAAATTCCTTGTCGGGTAAGTTCCGACCTGCACGAATGGCGTAACGACTTCCCCACTGTCTCGACCAGGAGCTCGGCGAAATTGCAGTACGAGTAAAGATGCTCGTTAAGCGCAGAAGGACGAAAAGACCCCGGGACCTTTACTATACCTTGGTATTGGTATTCGGTGTGGATTGTGTAGTATAGGCGGGAGACTGTGAAGCCGGCGCGCTAGCGTGGGTGGAGTCGGCAAGTGAAATACCGTTCTGTTCATTCTGGATATCTAACCTCGACCAGTTATCCTGGTTAGGGACAGTGCCTGGCGGGTAGTTTAACTGGGGCGGTTGCCTCCTAAAGAATAACGGAGGCGCTCAAAGGTTCCCTCAGCCCGGTTGGCAATCGGGTGTTGAGTGTAATTGCACAAGGGAGCTTGACTGTGAGACCGACGGGTCGAGCAGGGACGAAAGTCGGGAATAGTGATCCGGTGCCGGCGTACGGACGCGGCATCGCTCAACGGATAAAAGGTACCCCGGGGATAACAGGCTGATCATTCCCAAGAGTCCATATCGACGGGATGGTTTGGCACCTCGATGTCGGCTCGTCGCATCCTGGGGCTGGAGCAGGTCCCAAGGGTTCGGCTGTTCGCCGATTAAAGCGGCACGCGAGCTGGGTTCAGAACGTCGTGAGACAGTTTGGTCTCTATCCTCTGCGCTCGTTGGAATCTTGAGGAGCCCTGCCCATAGTACGAGAGGACCTGGGTGGACGAACCTCTGGTATGCCAGTTGTCACGCCAGTGGCACGGCTGGTTAGCTACGTTCGGATGGGATAACCGCTGAAAGCATCTAAGCGGGAAGCCCTCTTCAAGATAAGGATTCCTTAACCCCTTTTTGAGGGTTTGAAGCCTCCCTAGAGAATATGGGGTTGATAGGCCAGACGTGGAAGCATCGTGAGGTGTGGAGCTGACTGGTACTAACAGGCGATAGCAATCCTACACACCACTCTCTTCTGTAGTGAGTGGAATCATAAGATACCATGAGAAGTGTTCCGACAGTCAAGGAGCATGAATGATACACAAAACAATAATGTGTTCAATCACGGTTAACGCGTCTACTGTCCGGTTCCCGAACCACGACATAACCTCCTGTGAGGGGGATAAGTAAATAAGATTTTGCGGTGACCATAGCCTAGGGGAAACGCCCAGTCTCCATTCCGAACCTGGAAGCTAAGACCTAGCACGGCGATGGTACTGCACTCGCTAGGGTGTGGGAGAGTAGCACGTCGCCGCTACTAAACATTAAGGAAGCCCCAGGGTTGAGTAAACACTCCCCCGGGGCTCCACCAATACCACAACAAAAACAAAACACTCTACAAACGCAAATCGCTGTTTTCTCTACTTTTAACCGCTCTTAGCAATAAAAGGCACGAAGCCAAATAACAATTTTTTGTACTGTAAAATATTCAATAGAAGTTTTTCATTTTTAAGAATCTACGTACCCAGTAGTTTATAAAGACTGTGAGCACGCTTGTATATGTACAGATGGGGTGAGCTTTGTTGAGTGACTCGGCATTGGATTCAGATGAAACCAAAGAGGTAAAGCAGCCTTCTATTCGTCAAGAATTTGGGCTTCGTCTTCTCGAAGCAGTGAAGACAAAAGGTCCTTTGTGCGTAGGTATCGATCCTCATCGAAAAAATTTGCGAGACTGGGGATACAACATCGATGCTCAAGGTGCTGAGCTATTTTCTATGCGCATGCTTCAAGCAGCACAAAGTAATGCTGCTGCAGTCAAGTTCCAAATGCCAATGTTTGAGCGTTATGGATCGAAAGGTTATGCAGCATTGGAACGAGCGCTTTATGCTGCACGCCAAATGGGCGTTATTACTATTGTGGACTGTATGCGTGGTGGAATGCCTACCATGCTATCTTCTATTGCTGATGCTTATTTGAAGCCTGATGGTCCCCTATATGCAGATGCGATTACATTACTTCCTTATTATGGTTTCCACTCCCTCGATGGTCTAGTTGAGGATGCTCTTAACCAAGGCCATGGCGTATTCATTGCTTCACTGACTGCGAATCAGGAGGGAGCGAACTTGCAATCTGCAGTACGCCAATCAGGCGAATATGCAGGTCACACCGTGGCATATGGCATCGCAAAAGAAGCCCAATCATATAATGAAGGGTTCAAAAAAATTGGTTCCGTGGGCTTGATCGTTGGTGCAACGATTGGTTCACGCATGGATTTAGGTGGCATGTCTGTCTCAGAATTTACTGGACCAATTTTATCTCCTGGATACGGTTGGCAAGGTGCTGGACCAGAAGATTTGAAGACTGTTTTTGCTGGAACTTATGGCAATGTTCTGGTGACAGTAGCTCGGACGATTGCCGCTGCTGGTCCTGAGATTCCCGCGCTAAGTGATAAAGCAAAGCAGGTACGTGACGAGATTTGGCAAGCCATGCGCGATATTGAAGAAGAAAATCACGCGAACAACCAGAGTGCGTAGCTGCCGATAGACTACATTTATGAGCGAAAAAACACAAATGACCAAAAATCTGATAATAAATAATCCAGATAATGCGGATGTAAATAAAACTCAGCAAGCTGTTGATGAACCTTCTGATAGGTATAAAGCGAATCGACGTCTTGTAGTACTTGCTGGGCCAACTGCTGTGGGTAAAGGGACCGTTGAACAGCAACTTTTTAAGGAGCATCCAGACGTGTGGCTATCTGTATCTGCAACAACTCGTGCTCCAAGGCCAGGCGAAATCGATGGAGTGAATTATCACTTCATAACAGAAGATCAGTTCGCTGCAATGAAAGCAGCAGGAGGATTTTTAGAGACCGCCCTCGTACACGGTATGGCTCACTATGGTACGCCAGTGGCTCCGGTCAAAGAACATTTAGCAAAAAATCAGCCCTCCATGCTTGAGATTGATTTGCAGGGAACTCGTCTTGTGCGTAAACGTGCGCAGGAACTCAATATTGATGCTACTTTTGTGTTTTTAGCTCCTCCCAGTTTTGAGGAATTGAAAAAACGTCTTATTGGTAGAGGTACGGAAACCCCGGAGCAGCGAGCCAAAAGACTTGAAACAGCTAAAGTTGAACTTCAATCTGAGAGTGAGTTTGACATTGTTATCGTCAATGATGACGTTCAAACTGCTGCCCATCAACTATGGAATGTTATTGATCATGGGAATATCAACGATTGAGTGTGTTACGCAATTGTATTAAGTAATCATGTTAAGTAATTGCATTAATAAATCACATTGGCAAGCCCTAATAAAAGTCCAAGACAACTCTTAAAATAAGACGTACTCTCATAATGAGAGTATAGACTTTATGGTAAGAAGAGATGGAGAAGGCATGATTCGTAAGGCTTTTGTGGATTTACTGCGTCTTAAACATCATGTGCTTTTCTGTATTTCGCTGTTGCTTGTGTGTATGCTCCTCCTATCGGGGTGTGCGCTGGCTAAAACAGCACCTGGTCAATCGGGGGGTGCTATCGTCAAGTGCTTCAGTGAAAATTGGATCAAAAGATTTTACTGAGAGTGAAGTTGTAGCAGAAATTTATGCACTTGCTTTGGAAGATGCAGGTGTAAGTGTTACGCGAGTCTTTAATCTGTCCAGCTCAGTGGTTCCAACTTCACTGAATAGTGGAGAAGTTGATCTTTACCCGGAATATACTGGTACGGCAATGTTGTCTATCTTTAAATTGAAACAGACAACAACTGATGCAGCAAAAGTTGCACGAATTGTCAAAAATGCCTACGAGAAACAAGGTGTTGCAACCACACTTAACTATTCGCCAGCCGCAGATTCCCAGGGTATTGCAATAAGAACAAGCATCGCAAAAAAGTATGGAATCTATACCATCAGTCAGCTGCAAAAGCAGGCATCAAAGATTCGTTTTGCATCTCAAGGTGAATTTGATGAGCGTTCAGATGGTCTGAAGGGTTTAGCAACCGTGTATGGAAAATTTAATTTCAAATCGAGCACAGTGTGTGACAACTCGTTGAAGTATAAGATTCTTTCCAGCGGCGAAGCGGATGCAACTCCGGCATATACCACCGATGGTCAACTTTCAGATACTTCGCAATTTACAGTTCTTAAAGATAATAAAAAATTCTGGCCACCGTACAATTTAGTGCCTGTTGTGCGCCAAGATGCATTGACGAAGAACCCGAAGATCTCAGCAGTTATCAATAGGATCAGTGCAAAATCACCACGGAAGATCTCATAAATCTCAATAAGAGTGTGGATATCGATGGAAAAGCTTATACCAAAGTTGCAAAAAATGGTACGAGACGCATAATAACCGTGATAAAGGAGGAGAAGAAGCAGGAGGTGACGGCATATGTTTAGTGAAATAGTTGAATACTTCAGCGAGAATAGCGCGCAATATTGGCAATATGTGGGTGAGCGCTTAGCATTGAGTTTTGAATCTCTTGCGATTGCTTTAATTATCGCGCTGCCTCTGGGATACTGGGGATCAAAAAATAAAGTAGTAGCTGCTACATGCCAAGGCTTTGCACAAGTGCTACGCATTATCCCTAGTCTTGCTTTACTTTTTATACTTATTCCAATTATTGGGGTTGGTCGTGTTCTTGCTTTAATCGCCTTGATTGTGCTGGCTCTCCCTCCGCTCATTGTGAATACGGTTCTCGGATTCAACGAGGTACCAGCAGCCACTAGGGAGGTTGGGCAGGCTCTGGGAATGAATTCTGTGCAGCTTTTCGCACGCATAGAAGCCCCGCTGAGTGTGCCATATATTCTCAATGGAATCAAACTTGCGTTGGTGGAGATTATTTCGAGTGCAACGCTTGCAACGTATATTGGTGCAGGTGGTCTGGGAACTCTTATCTTCACTGGTCTCGGCCTCTATCGCATGGATTTGCTCGTGATTGGTGGGGCATCTGTTGCATTGCTGAGTTTACTATCTATGGCGATTTTTGACTTCTTAGTAAAAGCTAGCCGGTGTGTGAATGGAGAATAATAATGAGTGAAACAACCAGCACAATGACCAGCGATACATCAGGCGCTGCAATCACTTTTAAGCATGTTTCCAAAAGCTTTGGCGATAACGAAATTATCAAAGACCTAAATTTTGAAATCCAACCAGGCGAATTTGTCACTATTCTAGGATCATCAGGTTCAGGAAAAACTACTACGCTAAAAATGGTAAATCGTTTGGAAGCTCCTACTTCTGGTGACATTATTATTAACGGATGTCTAATCAAGACATGGATATTATCGATTTACGCCGCAGTATTGGCTACGTAGTTCAGAATATTGGTTTATTCCCACATATGACGATTGAGCGTAATGTAGCTACTGTGCCGACTTTGCTTGGTTGGGATGATGAACGTAAAAAGAAGCGTGTGCGTGAATTGCTTAATCTTGTTCAGCTTCCCGCGGATGAATTTGCTCAACGCTTCCCCAAGCAGCTTTCAGGCGGTCAGCAGCAGCGAGTGGGCGTGGCGCGTGCGCTGGCTGCACACCCTCCATTCGTTCTCTTCGATGAGCCTTTTGGAGCTCTTGATGCCATTACCCGCATGGATCTGCAGAAGGAGATAAAGGCTTTACATAAGCGTTTGAACTCGGCTGCTGAGGGCAATGACGAAAGAGCTCAAACAACATTCCTCTTTGTTACGCATGATATTTCTGAGGCATTCTATTTGGGCACGCGTGTGATGATCATGGATGACGGCGCGATCAGCCAATTCGACACGCCTGAAAATATCATTGCAAATCCGGAAACTGAGTTTGTGCGCAATTTGCTGGACACTGTGAATCAGCAGAATTCCATGTGGGGTGCGCTCGATGAGTAACTTTATTCAATACTGGAACGAAAATAGCATTGACTTACTTTTTTATACCGAGCAGCATATTGAGATGGTGCTTATTGCGCTTGCTGCTGCCGTTGTTCTTGCAATCGCGATCATTGTTGTAAGCGTATCGCATAAGAAGTGGCAGTCTGCTCTGGTCTACTTCTTCTCGATTCTGTATTCGGTGCCGAGTTTTGCTTTCTTCGCGCTGCTGATCCCTGTGACAGGTTTGGGATATGTGACTGCGATCATTGTGCTGGCTTTGTACGCCGAATATGTACTGTTGCGCTCTTTCATCACTGGTCTAAATGATATTGATCCGCAGATCATCGAGGCTTCACGGGGCATGGGCATGACGGAACGTCAGATTTTTTGGAAAGTGCAATTGCCTCTAGCTCGGCACTCTATCTTCAGCGGGATAACTGTGGCGATGACTTCTATGATGGCGATCGCTACGATCGGAGCGACCATCAATGCTGGCGGGCTCGGAACTGTTCTTTTCTCAGGTCTGCGCACACAGAATATGTCTGCATTATTGTGGGGAACTCTGCTCACTGTGCTTTTAACACTTGGCTCCACTCTTATGCTGTGGATACTCGAATGCATCACAAAACCAAAGTTTGAAAGAATTTGAAACTAACAAGGTCTCACACGAACTCTAAGAAAATCCATCAGGGAGCATAAGTATGCAGGATAGTCCGCTTGAACAGACAATGAAGGCTGCTGTTGTTCATGAAGCTGGAGATCCAAGCGTTTTACGTATCGAAGAGCGTGAGATTCCAGCTGTTAAGCCAGGATGGTCTCTTGTGCGGGTGCGTGCTGCAGGAGTGAACCACTCTGAAGTGTTCACCCGCCAGGGATTGTCTCCCAGTGTGAAATTTCCTCGTATTTTAGGCATTGAATGCGTGGGGGAAATCGTTCGCACATCAGACTCGCAACGTCTGCCGATCGGTACCCGAGTTGTGTCCATTATGGGCGAAATGGGCCGCGCATACGATGGAGGATACGCGCAATACGCTCTGCTGCCTAACGAAAATATCTATTCTTTAGAAGGCATTCAGGGTCTTGAAAAACTCGGCTGGGAAACTATCGGTGCGATTCCAGAAACGTATTACACTGCCTTTGGGTCAATGCTGAATCTGAAGATTGAAGTGACTGACAAGGTGTTCGTTCGCGCCGCATCAAGCGGGGTGGGAGTTGCCTTTGCTAAATTACTCAAGGCGCGATACCCGGATATTTATCTCGCGGGGAGTGTACGCTCACTGAGCAAAGCAGAGCAGCTTCATGATGTGGGTTTCAATGATGTGATTTTAGATAACCATGGTGAATTGCAGATTGAATCTGCTTCTGATTCTGAGCGTTTTACGAAGGTACTTGATCTTGTGGGGCCAGCAGCTATTAAAGACACGATTAAATACATGAGCGAAAACTCAATAGTGTGCATTACAGGTCTGCTCGGCAATAAATGGTTCCTTGAAGATTTTGACCCGATTATAGACTTACCTGCCAATGGTTATTTGACAAGCTTCTATTCAGGCAACGTGGATGAAGTCACGTTGCGTCAGCTTTTTGAATACATCATCACATATGAGGTCGATGCTTCTCCAGCAAGAGTCTTTACTCTTGATGAGGTCGCAAAAGCACACGAGCTTATTGAATCAGGCACGGGCTTTGGCAAGATCGTGATCTCGTTTTAACTTCTAAACGTATTAGATTTCAAATGCCTGGAGTTTAAAATGACTTTGCGAATTGGGATATCAAAATCTTCTGGTTGAAAATTCATGCGTTGGAATGCATAAATAGTGCTGATAGTTGCGCCTTCATAATCGGAGAGAAATCTATCGTAATAACCAGCTCCATAGCCAATTCTGTATCCGCCGGTGTTGAATGCAATTCCTGGAACATGAATTACATCAATATTTTCAGGTGAAACAACGTTGTTATTGGTTGGTTCTTGCATCCCAAATGGTGCAACACGCAAACTCTGAGGGTCGTAGTCCACAAATTCCATCATGCAGTTTGCGCGAGTGCGTGGAATAACAATGCGTTTCCCATCGGCAAGAGCCTGATCAATAAGTGGCTGAGTATCGAATTCGTGTGGCAGCGCCATGTATGTTGCAATCGTATGTGCGGTTTGATATTCAGCAGTTGCACAAAAAGCCTTCAAAAGCTCATCGTCTGTTGCAAGCTTTGCGCGTGGCTGTTCGTTGGCAAAAGCTTTAAGCAGTCTCATTGCACGGGAGCGAATGCCTGCTTTTGTAAATGGCATAGAGGTGAAAGAGCTAAACGTTGTGCGGCTCATTTTTCCTTACTCTGCCATCCGTTGAGAAGAGCTTGAAGCCCATGCTCAAACTGTTGCGAGAATGACCAATTGTTTTGCATCAGTGGAGTAAGGACTTCCAATAGTTCGTTTTTAGAGTCAGAATTTGTGCCGGACAGGAGAGCGGGTATGTCTGGTTCTGTTTTTTCTGCCGAATCGCCAGAGTTACTCTCATTGCCTACGGGGGGAACGATTTCTGCTGCAACGAATCCGCCCACATATGTGCTGAGAACATTGATAATGCTAAGAGTGTCTGAGGGGAGTTTGACCCCAAGCTGAACTATTTGTGAAAGAGCCTGTGCGGACCAGGTGAACTGGCTTGTGGTGTTCATCGGGTGAGTAAGAATCAAGATCACTGCATGAGGATGATTATGCAACCCCTCGTAAAGACTGTATGCGTAGGCATTCGCAACATCTTTCCATGTGACTTTTTGTGAAGATACAGATACTTGAGAGGCAGATAGTTGAGAAATCTTCGAACCTAAGATACTAAAAATCTCATGCCAAATGAGGTCGCTGATTCCATTGAGAAGGGTCTCCTTATCAGCAATATGTCGATAAAATGCCGCTTGAGAAACTCCTAGTTTTTTACCGAGAGACCGAAGAGAAAGAGCATCAAGGCCTTCAGAATCAACAATATGCAATGCTTCTTCAAGGATTACTGAAGTGGTGAGTTTCTCTCGAAAATCACGGTGAGATATGGTGCTCTTCTTTTCATTTTCGGTCATACACTCAGTCTACTGGTTGAATGCAGTTTACTTCGTCCGCAGTCTAAAACTATTCAGTTTTTCTGTTATCAAGACCGATTATGCATTTTGTTATTGAAGCAATTACAAATATCGCCAAGAAAAGCAGCAATATTCCAATATTGTGTGACACTTCGTGTAATCCAGCAGAATCTAAACTGATTTTGTGTACTGATTCCATTGCCCAATAAACTGGTGAAAGTTTTGCAATGTGTTGTGCCCAGTCGGGGAAATCATGTACTGAGCCAAGCGCTCCGCCAATACCAGACATCAGCATTCCCACGAGATTTGCAATTGATAGAGCTGTTTTTTCAGACACAATCCATAGCGAAAGAGTCACGCTGAATGCAGTTAATACAGCAGAGAAAGAAAGAATAGTCATAATGAGTGCCGCCCAGCTGCCATTTGGCTGGAAATCGTATAACACGCTTCCTAACGAAATAACGGCTAAAAGCTGCAGGACTTGTACAACATAAACTACAAGAGCTTTACTGAGAACAATATTGGCTTGTGAAGCAGCGGTTGATCTCAGCCTCGCCCACATGCCCCACAGATACTCATCATAAAACGCTTGTACAATCACTTGCGTTGCGAGAAAAGAGAACAGGATTGCCATGCCGGGCACTGCCTGCTCGGCGCCCGTTGCATTCGGATATCCTTGTGAAATCAGCATAGTTTTATATGCGGGAGTAAGAAATGGCATAAGAATGAGGGGAGATGCGGTCATCAAAACAATGATCAGAGGATTGCGTAGCTGGAGCAAAAAATTGAGTTTAATAAGAGCGAAGAAGCTTCTCATTTTCATGGTGACTTTCTTTTGTTTCTATTTTTCTTTATTGACTATGTTGAGATATGCGTTTTCGAGTGAAGGACGGACTATTTCAATGTTGGAAATCAGAGCGTCAGCCATTTCAGGAGTGGAGAGCAACTGCGCGATTGCGGCCCCCTGATCTGTTACTGGGTGGTCAAGCTCGAGGTAGTCATCATGGGATTTCCAACCTGTTAAGGTATATTGACGCGGGTTTGCGCAGAAAACGCGAATCGTAGGTTCAGAGTATCGGGAAATAACGTTATGCAATGAGTCATTGACCGTAATTTTTCCAGCATTAAGAACGGCAATATCTGCGCCAAGCTGTTCGAATTCAGTCAAATAATGTGAAGTATAAATAATTGTTGTGCCCTTGCTGGCAAGGATTTTAACTGTTTTTAAGATTTGATTTCTTGCCTCAACATCTGCGCCTACCGTGGGCTCGTCAAGAAAAGCAATTTTAGGATTATGCATCAACGCCATCGCGGTGTGAAGTCTGCGTTTTTGTCCGCCGGAAAGATTCACCGCACTTTGCTGCGTTTTGTCTCTTAAGCCAAGCAATTCCATTATGTGTTGAGATTGTTTATGGGCTGTTCTGGAAGATAATCCTTGGATTTCGCCGATACTTCTTAAATTTTGTTCAACTGTAAGATGCGGGTATACGCTGATATCTTGCGGGGCGTAGCCAATATATTTTCCTACAGGATGTTTTGTGGGGTTAATTCCCCAGATTTTGAGCTCGCCTGATGTGGCGCGTAAGAGGCCGCACATGATGTTGATCAGAGTTGATTTGCCGGCGCCATTTCTTCCTAAAATGCCGAGAATTTTTCCGGGCTTTACTTCGAGATTAATTCCCTGCAGAACCGGGATATCTCCATATGATTTCGTCAGATTATTGATCACGATTGCAGATTGGGGATGTTGGCGGGAATACTTGCGGTTTGTATCGAGGTCTGTATCGAGCGCATGCATAATAACCTTCCTAAACTGTTAACGGTGTAAACTTAGAACACGAACGATGTTAACACTGTTAACAGGTAAATGCAAAATCGTTGAAGAGCAACAATCGTCGGTTGGAGAAAATCGGTGAAGCGGTCTTCTATGGAATTCACTGATTTACTTCGTGTGTAAATTGGCATAAAGTGAGAGAGGATCATCTTTACTATGATTTACGAAGTCGAAAGAGACCATAATGAAAATTTTGGTTATTGGTGGAACGGGAACAATCAGCACAGCAATTTCGAAGAAGCTACTTGATGATGGCCATGATTTGTTTGTGCTGAATCGTTCGGGGCTGTCGTCGGTTTTGGGAGATGCTCCCACGTATATCAAGGCTGATATTAATGCAGAAACAGCTGTGACTGAGCGGATACTCAATGATGCTGTTCCGGGAGTTGTTTTTGATGCGGTCTGTGAATTTATTGGTTTTGAAAAGTGGCAGGTAGAGCGTGATTTTCAGCTTTTCCGTCATCGCACGCGTCAGTATGTGTATATCAGTTCTGCGTCCGCATACGAAAAGCCTGTGCGTAATCCCATCATCACGGAGGAAACTGCGCTTGCGAACCCATATTGGCAGTATTCGCGCAATAAAATTGAATGTGAAAACTACCTTATGGAGCGTAATCGGGAAGATGCTTTCCCTGTGACGATTGTGCGCCCAAGCCACACATACTGTGAACGCAGTGTGCCGCTTGGAATTCATGGTGCACAGGGTAGTTACCAGAATTTGCTTCGCATGCAGCAGGGTAAACCGGTGATCATTCACGGTGACGGAACATCGCTATGGACTATGACGGACAGTCGCGATTTCGCTGTTGCCTACACTGGGCTTCTTGGAAATTCTCGCGCGATTGGCGAGGCTTTTCACATTACAAGTGATGAATCGGTGACGTGGAATCAGATTTATCAATGGACTGCTCAAGCTCTGGGCGTTGAGCTTGATGCTTATCACATCAGTACTGATTTTCTTATAGATGCAGGCAAATCTGCTGGTTATGACTTTGAGGGAGGATTACTCGGTGATAAAGCAAATTCTCTTATCTTCGACAACTCCAAAGTCAAAAAGATCGTGCCTGAATTCACAGCGGCGATCAGGCTCAAAGATGGTTTAAAACGAACAGTTGACTATGTGCTTTCACATGAAGAGTGTCATAAACCAGATCCAGATTTTGATCAGTGGTGTGATCGCGTTATTGAAGCACAAGAGCGTGCAAAGAAAACGATGAGATAAGAAAACTATGAGATAAAAGAGCGAAAAGAGATAAATGATAAAATGAGGGCTTCTGCCCGGATGAAAATATCCGTTGAGCAGAAGCCATTTTTTGTTTTACCTTTGCGGGTATAGCGCAGTTAACTTCCAGCTTAGCTTCTAGCTTTTAATCTGCTTGGTGAGCAAGTTTATTGATAAGCTCTGGGTCACGAGTTGCACCCTTGTCTGCAGAGCGAGCGAAAGCTGCGTATGCCTTGAGCGCAAGGGAAACCTGACGATCGCGGTGAGGGCGATATCCGTAGCCATTTTCAATCTTTTTGCGGCGTTCTTCGAGAACTTCTTGAGGAACATCTACATTGATTGTGCGGTTTGGAATATCAATGACGATTGGATCTCCGCTTTCGATCAAAGCGATTGGGCCGCCTGCTGCTGCTTCAGGCGCAACATGACCGATAGAGAGACCTGAGGAACCGCCGGAATAACGGCCATCAGTGATTAAAGCGACTTCCTTGCCAATGCCCTTGCCCTTCACAAAGGAGGTTGGGTAAAGCATTTCCTGCATACCAGGGCCGCCCTTAGGACCTTCATAACGAATAATCAAAGCATCACCAGGCTTGAGCTGGTCGCCTAGAATAACTTCAACAGCCTGCTCCTGAGATTCAACAACGAAAGCTTTGCCGCGGAAATTCCAGATGGACTTATCCACGCCCGCAGTCTTTACGACGCAGCCGTCAGGAGCGAGGTTACCGCGCAATACTGCGAGGCCACCCTCTTCAACAGCTGGGTGATCAAGATCATGAACTGCACCATTGATGAAATCGCGGTCAAGAGACTCGAAGCGGTCGTTCTGGCTCAAACCTTCCGCAGTGCGCTTTCCGGAAGGGGCAGCAGTGTAGAGGTCAAGAGCTTCTTCACATACGGTGTCACGGCGAATATCCCAATCATTGAGCTTTGCTTCAAGACTTGGGTAATCAACGGAGTGAACATCACGATGCAGCTTACCGCCGCGATCAAGCTCACCAAGAATACGTGAAATACCGCCAGCACGGTGAACATCGGTAATCTCCCAATCTCCAGAAGGTGAAGCCTTGCAAATGCAGGGAACAGTATGGGAAATGCGCTCAATATCTTCCAAATTGAAGTCTACGTCAGCGCTCTGAGCTGCCGCCAGAATATGCAAAACGGTGTTAGTAGAACCGCCCATTGCAACATCCATAGTCATAGCATTTTCAAAGGCATGCTTGGCGACGATAGAGCGTGGGAGAACGGATTCATCATCTTCGTGGTAATAACGGTTTGCAAGCTCAACAATCTTCTTCCCAGCTTTTTCGAAGAGAGCGGTACGAGCCACGTGGTCAGCGAGCACAGTACCATTCCCAGGAAGAGCCAAACCGAGAGCTTCCATAAGGCAGTTCATAGAGTTTGCAGTGAACATACCAGCGCAGGAACCGCAAGTTGGGCAGGCAGTGCGTTCGTATGCAAGCAAATCTTCATCGGAAACGTTGTCATCTGCGGAAGCATACATGACGTCGATAAGATCAGTGCTCTTGGTGGTGCCATCGGAAAGGGTGGTAGTACCAGATTCCATTGGGCCGCCAGAAACGAAGATTGTCGGAATGTTTAAGCGTAAAGCAGCCATCAACATACCAGGGCTAATCTTGTCGCAGTTAGAAATGCAAATAAGCGCGTCAGCACAGTGAGCATTTACAGAGTATTCAACGGCATCTGCAATGATGTCACGGCTTGGAAGGGAATAAAGCATGCCGGTGTGTCCCATAGCAATGCCATCGTCCACTGCAATTGTGTTGAATTCGCGAGGAATTCCGCCAGCCTCTTTAACTGCCTGAGAGACCAAGCGTCCAACCTTGTTCAAGTGAACGTGTCCAGGAACAAACTCTGAGAAGGAGTTTGCAATGGCGATAATTGGTTTGCCGAAATCTGACTCGTCAACGCCTGCAGCTCGATAAAGAGCACGGGCACCAGCGAACATACGGCCATTCATAACTGTTGCTGATCTCATTTTCATAATGCCAAGTCTAGCCTTAAAACGCCGGGAGCATGACCGCGTGCAATGTAATATGAGACACTTTTGAGCGTTGTGAGAACTAGCTCACATAAGGGTATTTGCAGAGTTACCCTGTGGGTAATCTAGTATGAACATCTATGAACGTCAAGGTAAGAAGTAGGGGTGAAATATGAGCGAGCTAACTCCAAAAACTTCAGGAGCTTCACAAGTTCCAATGATTACTTTGAACAATGGTGTGAAAATGCCTCAAGTAGGGTTTGGTGTTTACCAAATTTCAAACCACGTGCAGTGCAAAGAAGCTGTTCTTGCTGCCCTCGAAGCAGGGTATCGCCATATTGATACAGCTCAGTTCTATCAGAATGAGACTGCAGTAGGTGAAGCGATTGAGCAGAGTGGGATTGATCGCAGCGAGATTTTCATTACTACAAAGATCTGGCCATCCAATTTTGGTTATGACAAAACCTCAGATGCTCTTGAACAATCCTGCAATAAGTTGAATACACGTTACATTGATCTTGTGCTGCTGCATCAGCCCGTAGGTAACTATTTATGGGCGTACAAGGCTTTGGAAGAAGCGCAGCAGCGTGGAATAGTGCGTGCTATAGGCGTTTCTAATTTCGAGCGGGAACGTCTTGTTGATTTAGCGCAGCGAGCTGACGTAGTTCCACAAATTAATCAGATTGAAAATCACGTGTTTTACCAGCGCACAGATTTGATTGATGTAATGAAATCAATGAATATTCAGTATGAAGCGTGGGCTCCTTTTGCGCAGGGACGTTCGGGGATTTTCACTCATCCTGAACTGACGCAGATGGGAGCTGTGCGCGGAAAAACAGCAGGGCAAGTAGCACTGCGATTCCTTGTGCAGACCGGTGCGGTGATTATTCCCAAATCAGTGTATCCTGAACGTATGCGTGAAAATATTGACATTTGGGATTTTGAACTGACAGATGGTGAGATGGAACGTATTCGCGCGTTGGATACTGGGCGCACGCAATTTAGTTCATCTCGTTTATTTGAGCGCATTTCTAATGCAGGGTTATTTACTGCAAAAGTACGCGACTGCAGATAAAGCATCTAAAAAATCAAGGTAATACAGTAGAATAAAACTTTTGTACGGTTTGTTTGATGAACATGTTAAACAAATCCCAAGAATTTGTATGAATTGGAGAAAAATGGCACTGGGAACAAATCCTGAACCACAGGGATTAGCTGATCCTCCTATCGATGAGCTTATGGAACACGCAGACAGCAAGTATGCTCTTGCGATGTTTGCAGCTCGCCGTGCACGTCAGATCAACTCCTATTTCACTCAGCTCAACGAAGGTCTTCTTCAAAACGTTGGTCCTCTCGTTGAGTATCAGAATCAAGAGAAGCCTTTGTCGATTGCATTCCGTGAGATTAATGAAGGCTTACTTGAGGAAACTTTGGGTGAGGACGATCTTACTGAAGGCGCAATGTAACATTTCTGGCGTTTGGCGCTGAAAAAGCTTAAAATCCCGTATTCATAATGAGTGCGGGATTTATTTTTCTCACATTCCAGTATTTTGCAGAAATATTGACTACAGGAGTATGGAGTATTGACCTATGAGCGAACCACGATTAATCACTTCTGAATCTGTAACAGAGGGACATCCAGATAAGGTATGCGACCAAATTTCTGATGCCATTCTTGATGAGATTTTGCGTCAAGATTCAAGCGCGCATGTTGCTGTAGAGACTTGCGCAACAACCGGGCAATTTATTGTGTTTGGTGAAGTTACCGCCGAAGCGTACGTAAATATTCCTGAAACTGTGCGCGGTGTGTTGCGACGTATAGGCTACACGAGTTCACACATTGGCTTAGATGCAGACTCTGTAGGCATTCTTGTTGGTTTGGGTGAGCAGAGCGCTGAGATTAATCAGGGTGTATCACGTGCTGCTCAGACGCAAGAAGAACGCTATGAGACTCAAGGCGCCGGTGATCAGGGCTTAATGTTTGGCTATGCGTCTGATGAAACCGCCGTCCTTATGCCTCTACCTATTGCGCTCGCACATGCCTTGGCATTCCGCTTAACTCAAGTTCGTAAAGAGGGAATCGTTGCGAATCTTCGTCCGGATGGTAAAACTCAGGTGACTGTTGCGTATGATGATGACGGACTCCCAGTAGCGATTGATACCGTGCTCATCTCCACACAGCATGCTCCCGAAGCTACCCAGGAATGGCTTCGAGTTCAGCTTAAAAAGCATGTTATTGACCCTGTTTTGGATGAAATCTGTGGTGCTGGAGTTGCTCATAGTGACTACAAGCTCTTAGTCAACCCAACTGGGTCATTTACCTTGGGAGGCCCTGCGGCAGACGCAGGTTTGACTGGGCGAAAGATAATTGTTGATACATATGGCGGCATCGGGCATCATGGCGGAGGCGCATTCTCTGGTAAAGATCCGAGCAAGGTAGATCGTTCTGCGGCATATGCTGCTCGCTGGGTTGCAAAGAATATTGTGGCAGCTGGCTTAGCCCACAAGGCGGAGATTCAAGTGGCTTATGCTATTGGTGTAGCAGACCCTGTTTCTATCAACGTTGACACAATGAGTACGAGCAACATAAGTCATGATGTGTTAGAGAAAGCGGTGCGTGAGGTCTTTGATTTGCGCCCTGCTGCCATTATTGATCAGCTTGATTTGTTGCGCCCGATTTACCTTGAGACCGCGTCGTATGGTCATTTTGGGCGTACAGGAGAAAACTTCACATGGGAGCAAACTAATAAGGTAGATGAGCTTCTAGCTGCGGTGGAGCGACTGCGCTAAATGCATTACTGTTGTGATTATGACCGAGAATAATGCCGAGCAGCCCGCCCTTGATGGGCTTACTCGGCGTGCTCGCAAAAGCAAAATTACGGCAAAAGTGCCTGCAGCGGTGAATCCTGTTGCCCGTGTGATTCTTGACGTGCAGGCAGAGCATTTAGGCGGCACATTTGATTATCTTGTTGAAGAAAAACTGAGTGAAGTTGCTCAGCCTGGGACTCCTGTGCGAGTGAGGTTTGGGAATCGGCGTGTAAATGGGATTATCTGGGAACGCGTAAAATCAAGCTCAATAGCGCATAGTACGTTAAAATTCATAGACCGAGTGGTAGGAAATCGTGTAATTCTGAATTCTCATATGCGTGATGATATTACTGCGATTGCTCAGTATTTTGGCGGGACTCGGGCCAATATTATCCGTTTAGCAGTGCCTCCGCGTGTAGCTAAGGTAGATAAAGAAGTAACTGCAATCAATGAATCAGTCACCACCGGTGCCTTTGCTGGAAGTCGCTACGGGAATAAGCGCCGGGCATATGTTGAGCAGAAAGACAGTGCTGAGACCGAAAGAATTCTATCTTCCTATTCAAATGCTGGCGCGCTGGTAAGTAGTGTTGAGAATGCTAAAGCTTCCACTGTGGTATGGGACACTCTGCCTGGGCAGAATACATGGCTGCATGATATGGGCTGGCTCATAATGCATTCACTGCTTGCTGGGCGCTCTATTGTGCTTGTAGTCCCCGATGTGCGGCATATAACGCATATGGGTCGCCACCTGGTGTCTATGGGGATGAAAGCTTTTGCGAAGAATCCTTCTACTGGTACTTTTGCTGGAGACTTTGTAGCACTTGCGGGAGGAATGGCTCCTGAAGAACGTTATCGCTCATACATGGCCGTGGTATCTGGTTGCGTTAAGTGCGTGATTGGAACACGTGCAGCGATGTATGCGCCGGTAGACGGGCCGGCAGTTTTCGCCATAGTGGATGACATTGTGTACCAAAATACTGATGGCTTTACCCCCTATGCTAATGCGCGCGATGTGCTGCGTTTGCGAGCGAAAAATCATCATGGATTCTTCGTGGCCATGGGAAATGTGCGTAGTCCACAGAGCGAGTGGGATGCACAAGGCAATGCAGATAATTTACGCAGTGGCGCATTGATTGACGTACACGGACTTTCAACGGTAGTGCGTGAATCCTCTGCGTGGAGCAGATGGCTGAATCGTAAAGAACTCGATAATTTAGGCGATATGACAAAAGGCGCGCGCGTTCCGAGGACTGCCTTAGCAGTGCTGACGAGAGCTCTTGAAAAAGGCCCCATTCTCTTTTCTGTTCCACATGATGCTCAATCAAGTGTGCTTTCGTGCGCCACATGTCATAAGCAGGCAAAGTGCAGGCGATGCATTGGGCCTTTGAAGTTTGATAACTCAGGCTCCATACGCTGTACGTGGTGTAACGCACCAGCTGGTATTTGGGAGTGTTCTTTCTGTGGCGGTGCTCGCGTGCGTGAGTTGCGCGTGGGAGCTGCAGGAACAGCTCAAGAATTGCATCATCTTTTCCCACATACTCCGATCGTTATTTCTAGCCCTCACAGTAGAGCATCTCAAGGCAGCAGATTGCAAGGTACAGATGTAGTCGATGTAATTTCTGACAAGCCCCAAGTGGTTATTGCCACTCCCGGTTCAGAGCCACTTGTTAAGCCTGTGAAAATCGACGGTGAACCAACCCGACCTGCAGGATATCAAGCCGTGGCAATCTTAGATGCATGGACGAGCCTATATTCTTTTGGAATAGATGCGCGAGTTGATACCTTAATCGCGTGGAGTCGGTGTGCTGCAATGTGTGTTTCCCGAACTCACGAAGGTCAAGTATTGTTAATCGGAGAAAGTGACGAGACGATCGCGCAATCCCTCGTAGCATGGGATTCGCGAATTTTGGCACGTCAAGAATTGGTTGATCGAAAAAATGCTGCTTTGCCCCCTGCTTTTGCTGCTGCAACTATTTGGGGGGAGCGTAAAGCCGTGCTCAAGGTGCTTGATTCAGTAGGAGCTGCCTTTAATATTGAGACGCCGGATTCGAGTGATTTTGCAGTGATCAAGACTGAGCTTGGCGATATGCCTGCTGTGCTTGGTCCGGTTCCTATTGCGCCGCCTTCTACCGTTACTGAGCGCTATCTTGAAGGGGCAAATGATCGAGTCAGAGCTGTTATACGAGTGGATTCGCATCGTATAGAGGAGCTTGCTCATCGCCTCCACAGCGCTGTTGCACATCACGCTGCAAGCCGATTAAACACTGAGCTTCATTTCCAAATCAATCCAAAATCCCTGATATAAATAAATATGGAATTACCTACAAGCAGCAGGAGTAGCAGGTGCAGCAGCAGGAGGTTAATGATGACCGCTGAGAAGATGGAAAATCAGACGACTTCTATCGAAGATTTTGCTCGCAACATCATTATTACGCAAGGCAATACGGCTCAGTATGATGCTATGCCTATTCGCCACGTTATTTTCGATTTTGGTAACGTGCTTATTCATGCAAGTGTAAGAGCAGCTTTGATGAGTAGATACAGTGACAAACTAATAGACCAGTTGCTTGATGACTCTATCTCCGGTTTTCATTCTGCAGTCTTTGAGATGGACAGCGGTGTGCCAATTGATGAAACAATTGATTCTATCCGTGCCAACCATGGTGAGATATGGGCTGAGATGACTCAGTATTACGTTGATAATTTCGAAGATTGCCTCACTGGCCCGGTTCCTGGCTCGCGAATGCTCGTCCACGACTTGAAAAATGCTGGAATCGGAGTGTGGGGACTTTCAAATTGGCCGGTAGATTTGTTCCCGCAGGCTTTGAAGGCTTGCCCAGTTTTGAATGAGCTTGATGGTAAAGTGGTTTCCGGCTATGTGAATGTGGCAAAACCGAATGTTGCTATCTATAAGCTTGCTTTGCATGAATTCAATATTTCACCCCAAGATTGTGTGTTTATTGATGATAAGGGCAGCAACGTTATGGGAGCTAATGAGGCTGGTATTCGCGCAATTCAGTTCGGAAATATGACTGATGTACGCCGCACACTCATTGATGCAGGAATCAATATTCCTTCTCTCATTGAAGCCTAAACAGGTGAACGCGAAGATATCAAGAACTAAGACATGAAAAACTAAGGAATAGAGACGCACGTGAGAATTCTTTTTGCTGGTACCCCTGAGGTTGCTGTCACGCCTTTGAAAACGCTTGTAGAAGCTGGCGGAGACCTTGAAGTCGTTGGCGTGCTAACTCGTCCAGACGCTCCACAAGGTCGTGGCAGAAAGTTGACGCCAAGTCCTGTAAAACGAGCTGCACTTGAGCTTGGATTACCCGTAATTGAGGATTCTCCCCAAAGCGCTGAGTTTTTTGAAAAAATAGCAAACCTTGCCCCTGATGTGGCAGCAGTCGTGGCATATGGAAACTTACTACGGACAGAGGCACTCAATGCAATTCCGGGTGGATGGTATAACCTTCATTTTTCGTTGCTTCCTCAGTATCGCGGTGCGGCGCCTGTACAACGTGCGATTTGGGCTGGTGAGACGATAACTGGAGCAACAGTGTTTCGCATTCAAGAAGGGCTTGATGATGGACCTATTTTGGCTCAATCTACTGTTGAGATTGGTTTGCATGAAACATCAGGCGAGCTGCTGAACCGCCTATCTATTGATGGTGCATATTTGCTGTGTTCTGCTTTGGAAGGATTATCTGAGGGCAAGATTATTCCGGTTGAACAAGAGCAGGGAGTCTTTGAAACTGCTGCAAAAATTTATCCCAATGATGCTCATATTCGCTTTGATGTTCCTGCTTTTGCTGTAGACCGTCAAATTCGTGCCTGCACCCCAGAACCGGGCGCATGGTGCGAGTTGCACGCTGATGGTTCTGATAACTCCGATACTGCATTGACTTTACACGTGACTAAAGCTCAGATTGACGCAGATTCACCGCAGCACCCCGAAAATCTTGACCCAGGCGTGCTGGCTGTCACAAAAAAACATGTGTGGGTAGGAACATCCACAGATCCATTGGAATTGCTTGAAGTCAAGCCCCAAGGTAAGAAGCAGATGAGAGCTGCCGATTGGGCGCGTGGCGCTCGATTGCAAGAAGGGGCGTACTGTGCCTAAAACTCGCAAACATAAGCGTGAAGAGCTTGAACGTGCAGACCGCGCTCGCGAAGGGCATCGCAGTAATAATCCTCGTGTTGTTGCTTATGATGTGTTAACTCGTGTGCATATGGAAGATGCTTTTTCAAACATTGTTTTACCAGCAGTCTTGAATAAGACGGAAATGACTCTTCGAGAAAAATCGTTTGTAACTGAGCTTGTCTATGGCACTTTGCGTTGGCAAGGCTTATTAGATGCAGTGATTGCTGCAGCGGCTAAACGAGACCTCGAAAAGATTAATAACCGTTTAATCGATGTGCTTCGGCTAGGCGGTTATCAGGCACTATTTATGGATATTGCTGATTATGCACTCGTGTCTCAAACCGTTGAAATTGCGAGCAAACGGGTAGGTAAACATACTACAGGCTTCGTGAATGCTGTGATGCGCAAAATCTCAGCGCGCTCTCGCCAAGAATGGGAATCTATTGTTATTTCTCGCATCCCTAAAACAGATAGTGCTGGCAGACTAGCGGTGCGATATTCTCATCCACAGTGGATTGTTTCTCAGCTCATCAAAGCGTGGGATAATTCTGGATATTCAGGGCATCCTGAAGATTCTGGAAATTCTGCTGTTTCTGATATTTCTGCAATATCTGACATGCTTGCCACTGATAATGAGCCTGCTGATGTAACTTTAGTTGCGCGACCAGGCTTGATTTCTAAGGAAGACCTTATCAAGCAGCTGTCAGAATCTTCTAGATGGTCTGATGGATTATGGTCGCCGTATGCAGTGCGTGTGCATGGAGTGAACCCGCAACTACTGGAGGCAGCGCGTCAGGGAAGAGCTGGTGTAGAAGATGAAGGATCGCAGTTAGCTGCTCTTACACTTGTTCACACGCAAACGGAACCTTCTGACTCGCAAAAATGGCTTGATATGTGTGCCGGTCCGGGTGGGAAAACTGCCCTTCTAGCGGCATGTGCTCAGAAGATGGGTGCAACGTTGCTTGCCAATGAGCCAAGTAAGCATCGTGCAGGTCTTGTACGAGAAAACCTCAAAGCTTTTCCAAATACGATTATTGAGGACGTTATAGAAAAAGACGGTCGCGAAATTGGCTCTTTGTATCCCAATACGTTTGACCGCATTCTCGTAGATGCACCGTGCTCCGGGTTGGGTGCGCTTCGTCGGCGCCCGGAATCGCGTTGGAGAAAATCTTCCGACGACATTTCCACTCTTAGCTCACTGCAAGTTGAGCTACTTAATTCTGCGCTGAACGCAGTAAAGCCAGGTGGAATAGTGGCATACGTTACGTGCTCACCGGTTGTCGCCGAAACGTCAGAAGTAGTGAATACTGTACTTTCTCAACGCGATGATGCAGAACAAATCAATACTTCAGAAGTTTTGCAGCAGATAGCCCCTGAAATTCCTCTGCCTGACCAGAGCGCTCACAAACTCGACGTGCAGCTTTTTGAGCATCTGCATAATACCGACCAAATGTATATCAGCTTGATTGCGCGTCGATAATATCAAGTGCTAATGCGAGGTTTCGCTCTGTGATTGCAAAGGGAGCAGCATCTTGCACCACTTTTTTGGCGCAGAAGGCAATACCTGTTCCAGCAGCTAAAATCATCGGAATATCGTTTGCTCCATCTCCCATAGCGACGGTGTACTTCATCGCAACACCATCATCATGAGCCCACTGACGCAGGGTAGCAAGCTTTAAATCTTTTGTAACAACGTCACCCACTGTTTTGCCAGTGAGAACGCCATCTTCTACCTCTAAACGGTTAGCGAGGCAATGGTCAATATGGCAATCATGCACAAGCCTATCTGCGATTTCATGGAATCCTCCAGAAACAACACCAACAGTCCAACCACGGCGATGAGCTTCATCTACGAGTTCATGAGCCCCACGCGTGAAGTGCACTTTCTTATATACCGCGTCGAAGAAAGAACTATCTAAGCCTTTAAGCAGTATTACGCGGCGAGCAAGTGCTTGGCGAAAATCAATGAGTCCATTCATAGCATCAGAGGTTATCTGAGCAATTTCCTTACCAACTCCAGCTTCTTCACCGAGCAAATCAATAACTTCTTCCTCAATCAGGGTTGAGTCGATATCCATCACAATAAGATGCTTAGATTTATTCATAGGGTTCGTAATGTTCGTAGGGGGCGTAAGCGGTGTTGTGGGAGTCATTGTGGAAATCCTCAGTAATGTTTTGCAACTAACATTCACTGTATTCCATCAGTAAGATTTCATGAAAAGATTTAGACTTGAAACGGTAGCGTGTGCATACTAGCGTCGATGTGAGAAGGGAGTGGCATGACGAACCACGGTAAAAGCCTCGATGCAGATCAGGACTCCACTCAAAGTACGCCTCATCACGAGATGCAGGAAATGGAAATGGTGAGGAAAGCCGCGCAAGAAGCTGATAGACTCCGCGCTCGCAATCATGCACTCGTAATGGCTCTAAATAAAGCGGGCGATGAACTACGGCAGATCAAGACGCAAATGGCTCAGCTATCACAGCCGCCCATCTCAACAGCGATTTTTGTGCGTGTGGATTCAGTCCGTATGGAATCTGGTATTCAGAGAGCAAATGTGGAAGTTGTTCACGGTAATCGACATATCATCGTAACCGTTTTACCTTCAGTAAAAGTTGACCATCTGAGTCCAGGGCAGCGGGTTTTCCTCGATGAAAATCTCATCGTGGTTCGGTCTGGAGATTACCCAACGCAGGGAAGTATTCGCCGCGTAAAGCAGATTTTAGATGCTACTCGCATAGTTGTGGCGGATGCAGCAGGGAATCAGAGCGTTGTGCGTCGCTGTGCAGCCATTGCAAACACTGAGCTTCGTATTGATGATGCCGTACTCGTGCATACAGATTCTGGTTTTGTGCTTGCTGTGATTCAAGAGAGTGAAGGCAATGAACTTGTTTTAGAAGAAGCTCCTGATGTGAGTTTTTCTGATATTGGTGGTCTAGATAGTCAAATCCAACGTATTCGTGATGCCGTAGAGCTCCCATATTTGCATCGAGATTTATATGAGCGTTTTGGATTGAAGCCTCCACAGGGCGTGCTGCTCTATGGACCCCCAGGGAATGGCAAAACTTTAATTGCTAAGGCTGTGGCTCATTCACTGGCGCAGGGAAACACAGAGGGAGTGTTCCTATCTGTTAAAGGTCCGGAAGTATTAAGCAAGTTTGTGGGTGAGGCAGAGCGCATTGTTCGTTCTGTATTTGCGCGGGCTAGGGAGCGGGCTTCTAGCGGTGTGCCGGTTGTAGTATTCATTGACGAGATGGACTCTCTGCTTCGCACTCGTGGCACGGGAATTTCATCTGATGTGGAAACCACAATTGTGCCCCAGTTTTTGAGTGAACTCGATGGTATTGAAGAACTGAGTAATGTACTTGTTATTGGTGCTTCTAATCGCGTTGACATGATCGATCCAGCAATTTTGCGGCCAGGACGGCTTGACGTAAAAATTCGTGTAGATAGGCCAGGGAAGTCTGATGCAGCATCAATTCTTTTGCATTATCTCGCTGACGATTTGCCGTTTGCTCAAGGGCTAAGCCGCAAAGATGCTGCAAATAGCGTGATTGAGGACATCTTTGCTCATGCAAGTAGCCGTAAAGTCTGTGATGTTATTGATGTAAATTCTCACACCACAGAAGTATTCATGGATTCACTGATATCTGGGGCAATGCTAAAAAATATTGTGGATAGAGCAAAAACAAAGGCAATTAAGGCTTCTATAGAAGCAGATGAACCTGTTGCACTCAGTAATGAGTTTCTTCACAGTGCAGTTTCGGATGAGTATCTCGAAACAGTTGATTCTGTGGCGCAGTCTAACCCGGAGCAATGGGCATTGGTGAACTCAATGTCTTCTGCACATATTTTGTCTGGGAGTATTGCTCACATTATCCCCGTTTCTATATAAATTCTATTTCTATTTAAATTCCATATCTTTCTAAATTTCAAAGGAGACGCATGACTGTTCGCCGTGTTATGGGTATTGAAACAGAGTACGCTGTTTCAAATCTTTCTCATTCGCATGCAAATCCTGTGCAGCTTTCTTTTGACGTAGTTAATGGGGCGAGCGGGCCGTTTAGCAGTACTATGCGATGGGATTATAGTCATGAAGATCCTGTTAATGATGCGCGGGGGCATCGATTAGAACGCGCACGAGCTCACCCAGATATTCTTACGGATGATGTTCAACTGCAGATTACGAATGTTGCGCAGGCTAACGGTTCTCGAATATACGTTGACCATGCCCATCCAGAATATTCCTCTGCGGAAGTGTGCGATCCCTTTGATGCTGTGATTTACGGGCGCGCCGGCGATATTCTTATGCAAAAAGCGGCACAGAAAGCTTCCGCAGTGACAAGCTCAAGAATTTTGCTGTATCGCAATAATGTGGACGGCAAGGGAGCGAGCTGGGGTTCACACGAAAATTATCAAGTGAAGCGTTCGGTTAATTTTGACTTTCTTTCGAGACTCTTTATGACTTTTGCAGTCAGCAGGCAGATTTTTACTGGCAGTGGAAGAGTTGGAATTGGTGAAAAAAGTGAGACTGCTGGATTTCAGATTTCTCAGCGTGCTGATTATTTCCACATGAAAGTAGGGTTGCAAACGACTTTTGATCGCCCTATTGTCAACACTCGTGATGAGTCGCATTCCACTGATACATGGCGCAGATTCCATGTAATCGTAGGTGATGCGAACCGTATGGATGTACCAGAAGTGCTGAAAATTGGCACAACGAGCATGGTGTTGTGGTTAGCTGAGCAGCTTAGCCGGTCTAGTGAGCTTGATCAGTCTAGCCAGTTCAGCCAGTCTGCAGCAGAAAATGAAGGCAGTAAGTTCAATGATTTGCTTTATTCTGTAGAACTTGCTGACCCTGTGCAAGCTATGCACATTGTTTCACATGATTTAACTCTGCGAGAACCACTTGCTTTAGAATCAGGTGGAACAACAACGGCTTGGGTGATCCAAGTGAAATTACGAACGGCTGTGTATTCCACAGCGGCTGAAGTATATGGCACTAATTCAGTGGGGGAACCACTATGGCCGGATGACTCTACGCGGCGCATTATGCAGATGTGGGGCGATGTGCTTGGAGACCTTGCACATGTGGCACACTGTGAAACAGATAATGACCGATTGAAATTAGCTGATGAGGCCTCACATATTGAGTGGTTGCTGAAGTGGCAGATTCTGGAGCAGCTACGTAGACGCCGTGGCACGGATTGGTCGGATGCTCGTTTGAAAGCAGCTGATATTAGCTGGGGGAGCATTGATGATTCGTCTATTTTCAATGCAGTAAAAAAGCGCGCCAAAATTCTATTTACTAGTGAGCAGATTCAGCATGCAGCGGAAAATCCTCCGGAAGATACACGCGCATGGCTACGCGGGAATCTTGTGCGCGAATTTCCAGAGTTAGTTGCTGCTGTGACATGGAGCGCGATTACCTTGCGAAATAAGGAGAAACGCCCTGTATTCACTGATTCTGATGCACCCTCTACCAGCAGGGGACAAAGCAGCAACCGCAGTCATTCGAATTTAAGTACACTAGAGAATACTTTTACCGTGATTCATATGGATAACCCGCTCAAATTCACGCGTGCCGAAATTGGTGATATTCTCTCAGCTGGCACTACCATAACTACCATAGAAGGTATTAAGAAGGCACTCATTCATTAGTGATATGGTCAGTAACCGTATCACGGACATGCAAAGCTGAGACAAAGATGAGATAAAACTGAGGTATGGAGGATTAAGGTTTTTATGGAACTTCAACAGCTCGCTCAAGCAGTTGTGCAAGTAGCGATTGATGCTGGGCAACACGCTCTTCAAGAGCAAACAACCCCTCATGTTCTGAAAAGTGTTGATGGAGCTCAAAACACCAGCTCACAATTTACTGCCGACGTAGATGACACTCTTGTACGCTATTGCCGCGAAAAGGTAACGCAAATTGATCCTCTCAATGGTTTTTGGGAGGAAGCAAATCCGGATGACCGCATAGCAGGGAATCGATACTGGTCTATTGGGCGCATTGATGGTGCGATAAATTATATGCGTAATATGCCGGAGTGGACTATCACAATTTCAGTGATCGAAGTTATTAATAATATGTATGAAGTAGCACCCATACTTGGCGTGGTGCATGCTCCTGCTTTGGGATTGACATACTTGGCGGCGCGAGGAGCTGGTGCAATCCGTATTCGCCGCACACCAATTGGTGACAAGCGTGAAGCAATTATGCCCTCAACTCAGGCTCAGCTCGAAGGGTCAGTGGTGTGCTTTGGAATGTCATATTTTTCTGAAGAATCTTTGCGTGCTTTGAAGACGGTAGCAGCGATTGCAGGAAAGCCGGCAGATATTAAGCGTGTTGGCCCTGCTTCTTTGGACTTGTGCAAGGTGGCAGATGGAACGTACGACGCATATTTCGAGCCTGCTCTACATTCGTGGGATATTCCAGGTGTTTCCGCTGCAACTGTTGTGGTGTGGGAAGCGCAGGGGAGCTTACGTCAGTGGGACGGAAACGCTATTGACTGGTTCCGTAGCAACAATGTAGTGGCATCTAACGGGCAGATTATTGACGAGTTACGCCCTTATCTGGTTGACACTGAATAATCAATAATCTCAATAACCGTATGAGATGAACACGGAGCCAGCCTAAGCCCAGACATAAGTATTGAATTTAATAGATTATAAGGGAGCGGAAAATGCCTCAGGAATTTGCGCAGGAGCGATTTGCTCAGGAACAAATCACGCAACAATCAGAAGGTTCAGAAAGCACGGAAGGAACGATCAGTGCTGAAGCATCTCAGAACCAGGCTCATACTGTTGATTTTGAATCTTTGGATGACAATCTAGATTCTGTTCTTGACGATATTGAGGCAGCTCTGGAAACTAATGCTGAGGAATACGTACAGGGCTTTGTGCAAAAAGGCGGCGAGTAAAGATGCCACAGCTGCGTGATACCAGTCTCGATAGTAGTGATGTGAGACTTCGCACACGCAAAGCCGAGGAACAGCATCCGTATCGACGTATTTTTGGTGTAGAAACTGAATATGGCGTTTCCGTAACTAATGCTGAGAAGAATATCGATTCTAGTCATGCTGCAATGGCAATGTTTGCGCCAGTAGTATCGCGCTCACGCTCAACGAATACTTATCTCACCAATGGATCGCGTCTTTACTTGGATGTGGGATCTCATCCTGAGTATGCGACCGCCGAAGCTTTGACTCCAACTGAAGCAGTAGAACAGGATGCAGCAGGTGAAAGCATTATGCGCAAGTTTGCTCTCGATGCGCAGAGTCAAATTCGTGAGACTCATGGTAAAAACAGCACAATCCACCTATTCAAAAACAATGTAGATAGTCAAGGTAATTCTTTCGGCTGCCATGAGAATTACCTTTTGCGCCGCTTTGTATCGTTAAAAACATTGCATAATCAGCTCATTCCATTCTTAGTGACGCGTCAAATCTTCGCTGGGGCGGGCAGAGTTCGTGAAGACGGTAGTTTTGAGATTTCTCAACGTGCAGATTTTCTTGATGACACGATTTCCAGTGCTACCACGCGTTCTCGTCCTATGATTAACACTCGCGATGAGCCTCATGCAGATTCAGATATTTTTCGGCGTCTGCATGTGATTGTTGGCGATTCAAACCGTTCTCAAACCGTTACTTGGATGAAACTGGTTACTACGCATCTCGTGCTGTGCGTGATTGAAGATGTGGCTCGTGCCAATGAAGCGCATGCCTCTGGTGAAACTATTGTCAATCCATTTGAAGGGCTAGAGCTAGCAGATCCAAGTTCTGCTATTAAAATCATTAGTTCAGATTTGACTGGCTCTGCGCGCATCGAAACAGTAGGCAGAGGGATGCTTACAGCTGCGCAAATTCAGAGGGCGTATTTTAATGCTGTCAGCCAGTTCTGTAAGCACCATGAGAGTAGCATGGATTCGGTTTTGCCAAATTATCAGCGGGTGCTTGATTTGTGGGAACAGGCAATTAATTCCATGGAGTCTGGGAATTGGAAAGCTCTTACCACATGGGTTGATTGGGCTGCAAAATATTCGATTATTCATGCGACGATTACTCGTGCACAGGCTCGTACGCAAACACATAATTCTGGGGATGTTGAATCTGCGCATACATCTGCATCTGCTTACAGTCCGTCACTGATTATGCGTTTGCGACAAATTGATATGGATTATCACGACGTTGCGAATGGGCATGTTTATGAAACTCTTGCTGCTCGGTCTGGCATGATGAAAATTTGTTCTGAGCAGCGTATTGAGCATGCTGTAGACTATCCGCCGACGGGAACTCGGGCTCATTTGCGTGGTGATTTCGTGCGGCAGGCTTTGCATCATAATGCTCCATGGTCTTGCGATTGGACTCGTATCAGCGTAGGCACACCAACAAGCGCAACGTGTGATCTTTTAGACCCCTTTATTGATGAACCAGACGCTTCATATGCAGCTGTTTGCGCGGCATTGACTGAGAATTGCATGCATTGCTCTACATCTCAAGATTTATTTGCTATATGAGCATATCTGTGTACCTGTCAAATTACGGAATAGAGTCTTTGATAGGTATATACGATTTAGTGTTGCAGCATATACCATTCCTCAGATTGAGACTAGCGTTCTGCTGCTAGACTATGAAATCGGTTGGATACGCACGCTTTGTGTGCATTCTTATAGACCGAGACTGTGGGAGTGGAACTGACATGAGTGATATGAGCGATAACGATGTGAATGGCGCAGACGTATCTGTAACAACTCGTTTTGAACAAGTTCTCACAGCTATTGAAGAGCTCCCTGCCGTGAAGAACAATGTTTCAGGTAGTCGCAATCAAAGGATGCGTGGCACAGCCTTTGAGCAGGCGTGTAAGTTTTACTTGGAAAACGAGTCATCTTACTCCACACAGTTTCGACACGTATGGATGTGGGAAAATTCTGGCAACCCCCTCAAGCAGAAGACAACAATAAAAGGTGATACTGGTGTCGATCTCGTCGCGCAGGACAATCATGGAGAATACTGGTCCATACAATGCAAATATTTTGATCCGGATGCGCAGCTGAGCTATAAAGAAGTTTCTACATTCCTCTCTACCAGCGATATGTTGGGGGTACCCCATACACACCAGATATTGATAACGACTGCGGGAGAACTTTCCGAGACTCTCGTGGCGAATCTGCAAAAGCGGGGGTGCAATCCTCATCGGCAATGATGAACTTGATGATCCATTCTTGGATTGGAGCCCCTTTATTGGTATTGATGCTGGGCATCGCAAGATATTTGAACCTCGTCCGCATCAGGAGCGTGCTATTGAAGATTGCCTCACAGGTTTTGAAACAGCAGATCGCGGCAAACTCATTATGGCATGTGGAACGGGTAAGACGCTGACATCATTGAGATTTGCGGAGAGGATGCGTCAACACCGTGATTCTGCAGATCCACAGCAGAAGAATCAGCCGTATCGCGTACTGTTTCTGGCACCTTCCATTGCTTTAGTTTCTCAATCATTCCACTATTGGGCGCAGCAGTCCAGAGAGAAAATTGCCTCTTTCGTTGTGTGCTCCGATACGACGGCAAATAAGAATGACTCGGACGAGTTTGAAGACACTGTTCTCGATATCGGTTTTCCGACTACGACTGATCCCAACCTCTTACTTAGTCATATGAAAGTTGGTGAATTAAATCGTGGACTAACTGTTGTTTTCTCCACGTATCAGTCAATTGATACCACCATTGAGGCGCAGAAGTTGGGTATGCCCGCTTTTGATCTGGTGATTTGTGATGAGGCGCATCGTACTGCCGGTGTAGGGGATAAACGGGGTGAAGCATCCGCTTTCGTTAAAATCCATGATGAGAATCTGATTCATGCGAAGAAACGTCTGTATATGACTGCAACTCCGCGCGTCTACTCAGCGAATGCTCAAAGTAAGGTGCAGCAGAATGATTTTCGTGCATTTTCAATGGACGATGAGAAAGTTTTTGGCTCAGAGTTCCATCGTTTGAAATTCGGAACAGCAGTAGCAGAAGGAATTTTAACGGATTATCGTGTTTTAGTTCTGGGAATTCCCGAATCTCAGGGCAAAGAGTTGAGCTCGCAAATGACTCAGCAGGTGCATCTGAATAAGAAGTTTGCACAATACAATCAGACACTATCTCGTAAAACAACCAAAGAAGCCAGCCGACAAAACACTCAGCGTAAGCTTGATGAGCTGAAAATACGAGCTAGAAACATGGCATCAAAGATCGTTGGTGCTTGGGATGGCTTAATGACCAGAGGTGAACATACTGCAGCTCCTGTGCACCAAATTAATACCGGTTTGGGAGAACAAGTACAATTTGCTTTGCTGAATGGGTATGAGAGTGCGGAGTTAAAGGATAATCAGTCTGAAAATCTGCAGAACTCAATGCATACCGCAGTAGCATTTACTCGCACCATTGATGATTCTATTGATTTGTCTGAGGGATTCAGCGATGTTGTTGCTGAATATATTTCGTCTTCAAAGAATAAGAATAAAGCTACGGAGCTTCCCTCTGAAATTGTTCCTGAAGTTAAACATGTTGACGGTTCTATGTCTTCGCGAGAACGTAAGAACCTGCTGAGTTGGCTGGCGGATCGTAGCGATAAAGACGGATGCCGTATTCTGAGCAATGCTAAGTGCCTCACCGAAGGTGTGGATTTGCCGCTACTTGATGCTGTTATCTTCTTCCAACCGCGTAAATCCCAAGTGGACATAATCCAGGCAGTTGGGCGAGTGATGCGTAAGGCAGATAGCAAGAGGTATGGGTATGTGATTCTTCCTGTTGTTGTACCCGATGCTGCTAATCCTGACGATATCCTCTCACAGTCCGACTTTTCTACTGTATGGGAGATTTTGCAGGCACTACGTTCTCACGATGAACGACTAGATGCGCGCATTAACACGCTGAGTCTGCACAGATCTGAGGAACAGAAGAAACGTCGCCGCACGAGCACCCCTTCATCACGTGTGAACGGTGGAGTAGATCAGGATACAGCGTGGAATGGTCTGTCTCGTAGTGACAAGACACAAGGTACTAAACGTTCAGCCTATCAAGGTGTTATCGATGACGATTTGTCTGAGGGAATTCAGGCACAGATTGTCAAGAAGTGCGGTGACACTGCTTACTGGGATGATTGGGCAGACTCTATTGCAGCAATTGCTAAGAAAACTAAAGAGATTATTACTGACAAAGTGGCTAATGACGAATCAGTAAGCGGTGAATTCCAAGCCTTCCTTAAAGGCTTAAGAGATACGCTCAATCCGGGAATAAGCTCGGATGAGGCTATTGGCATGCTGTCACAGCATATTTTGACTGCTCCTTTTTTTGATGCTCTGTTTGGCACACAAAAGGATGCTCAAGGTAGAACCTTTGTGGAAAATAACCCGGTATCTCAGGCACTTAAACCGATTACCGAGTTGCTCCAACCATCGATTGACGCCGTCGATACCACACATGAGTTAGATAGGCTGTATGCTCAGGTGAGAATTTCTGCACAGGCTGTACAACAAGATGAAACTGCGCGGCAGAGACTGGTGCGCAATCTGTATGAGTCTTTCTTTAAGAATGCTTTCCCAGATGATTCACAGAAGCTGGGAATCGTTTATACGCCAAAGGAAGTTGTTTGACTATATTCTTCACGCTGTGGACGAAGCGCTGAGGCGGCATTTTGGCAGCAGTCTTGCCGATGATGGTGTAACTATACTTGATCCATTCACAGGTACTGGCACTTTTATTGTTGAGTTGCTGCGTTCTGG
>CAUUJV010000017.1:0-31515 GCA_963545565.1 uncultured Alloscardovia sp.
GTGACATCCCACAAACCAGGTGCTTCTTGCTGATAAGCTTCTCCGCGAGCCAAATTGCGAAGGAATGCCTTCTGAGCTACACGGCGTGGATGCTCACCAATGGTGTGATAGGTATTTTTCCAGTCCACTGAAAGGCCGAGTTTGCGCCATAAAGCTTCGAAAGTTTTTTCATCTTCAGCCGTAAGTTTCTCGCACAACTCGATGAAGTTCTGGCGTGACACAGGAACTTGATCCTTTGCCTGAATTTTCTTGCCATCGGTGCCTTCGAAAGGAGGCTTGAAATCTGGATCGTACTTTAATGAAGTGTCTACACGGATGCCAAAATAATTCTGCACACGGCGTTCGGTTGGCAAACCGTTGTCATCCCATCCCATGGGGTAGAACACGTCGAAGCCATTCATACGCTTGAATCGTGCAATAACATCGGTGTGAGTGTAAGAGAATACATGACCGACATGCAGAGAGCCTGAGACTGTTGGAGGAGGAGTATCAATCGAATACACACCTGCGCGGTCGCGAGTGTTTCTAAAAGCGTATGTTTGCTTGCTGTTCCAAGCCTCGCCCCATTTTTCTTCGAGTCCCTCAACGCCCACGCGGTCAGGCAACTCGGTAAGGTCTGCGCTAATGCTGTAATTATTGTCAGTCATACGCCACAGTTTACGTTTTTAGCTTGACTAGTTTTTGATTACAGCGCGCAAATCTAAGCGTTCCTGAACCATAGAAGTTGGTAGCCCGCTCACGCTGCGAGAATATGCAATAATAGGCTCTTCTTCATATAGCCATGCGAGTGGAGCGTCATCAGCAACTTGAGCTGCAGTCTTCTTTAGATGAGAAACATAATCAGAGTACGACGTTGATGCCTCAGCTGCTGCCCACAGTTCTTCCGTCTCTGAACTGGTGTAATTGATGAAATAATCTGGATCAACAATCGATCCTAAGTCATGACTGCCATCAAATTCAACCAAAGTCATATCAAACTCTTTATTATCAATCACTTGGTTTTGATAATCGGAATCGCTGAGAGCTGTAACAGTAACGTTGCGGCCTGCATCAGTGAATTGCTGCTGAAGAATTGTTGCAATGCGTGCACCGACCGAGCCCATATTCTCTGAGTAAATGAGTGTGCGCTTATAGTTTCCATAATTGCCGAAGTAGGCAAGCAAAGATTTTCCAGTAGCTTGGTCATATGGATATTGAGATGTGAGGTCTACGTAACCAGGGTCGAGACTAGAGATTGGGCCGGCAATAACGCTTGCGCTGATCCCAAGCTGACTGATGAGTGAAGATTGATTAATAAGATAGCGAAAACCTTGGCGATACCGTTTATCAGAGAAATTAGAAGAGTCACTGTTATTAAAAGCTAGAGCTACGCGATGCGTGCTTGCAGTTGCTTTAGTCGTCACGGCAGAAATTGCTTGGGCTGTAGAAACTTGATTACCATCAACAGGGAATGCAATATCAATCTTTCCAGCAGCTAAAGCTTTGACTACGCTTGCCGAATCTGAATAATATGTAACGTCGATTTCTTGAGTTTTTGCTTGCTCAGATTTTTTTTGTTTCCAGTAAGAATCCCTCGCCTGAAGCACGAGTGAAGAACCTTTATTAAATGACTTCACTGTGTAGGGGCCGGAGCCTATGGCTTCACGTGCTTTATCGTATGAAGCCTCTTGATCATAAACAATGCCAGCACGCCCGCTCAATTGCCACAGCAGGTCTGGCTCAGGGCTTGAAAGTGTAATTTTAACTGTGTTTGCATTGCTATTTGAAACAGATTTCAGATGCGTGAGATTGCTGGAATCCACATATGATTTTTTGAGGACTTGTTCAAGAGACCATGTGACGTCACTTGCAGTAAGAGCGTCACCGTTCGAAAAAGTGATACCACTTGGAATCGTGAACGTGTAGGTTAAACCGTCTGAACTAACTTTCCATGATGAGGCGATGCCAGTGTTATCAGTCTTGTTGTTAGAAGAGCGCCCAACGAGAGTTTCATACACATTGGAAATTAAGACTTGCTCGATAGCTGTTTCGTCAACCGTTGAAATATCAAGAGAAGAAGGTGCGTTAGTCAAACCAATGCGAACCGTTTTAGTGCTTTTGCTTGATTGTGAGGCAGGTGAAATACCAAAAGAAGACAGTACTGAGTTTCCTGTGTATGCACTCCAACCAATCCATGCCACGATGCTTAGAGCAACAAGCACAGCAACGAAAGTGAGGCCTTGTTGTAGTGGATGCGTTTGTGCATCTTTAGATTTTTTATGGCTCGGTGCTTCTCTCGACATAAAGCAGATTTTACCGTGGGATCTATCGTGTGGGAATACTATGTGTAAAGGAATACTATGTATAAAGCCCATAGCTAGGGCATGTGGCGTTGAGGAGGCAATTCTCGCAGTCCGGCTTGCGGGCATGGCATGTGGCTCTACCGAACAGAATAAGACGATGACTTAGATTAGTCCATTCTTGTGGGTCAAATTCTGCACAAATTTCTTGTTCAATATGCACTGGGTCTGGGTGAGTGCTACGCCAGTCTGTGCGCCAATGGAGCCGTTTTGTAACGCGAATAACGTGAGTATCCACAGGAAATCCAGGAACGTTAAAAGCATCCCCAAGCACAACATTCGCAGTTTTGCGGCCAACCCCTGGAAGGGTAACAAGCTCATCCATTGTTTGCGGAACTTCGCTATGAAAGTCACTAACCAATTTAGAGGAAAGCATAATTGCACGCTGAGCTTTAGTTCTAAAAAATCCAATTGAGCGAATAATTTCCTCAATTTCAAGAGGATTTGCATGGCTCATTGCTTCAGGAGTGGGGAACCGGTCAAAAAGCTCAGGAGTAACGCTGTTAACTCGTGCATCTGTGGTTTGAGCACTAAGCATAGTGGCGATAAGTAACTCAAAAGGATTACGAAAGTTGAGAGCACAATACGCGTCTGGGATGGTATTGCGCAGAATTTCGTATTCGCTGTGCATACGTGCAGTGCGTGCTTGATGAGATTCGCGAGGCATATTATTAGTCTAATAAAAAGTTGCGCAATTAACTACGTAATTATTCAGTGTGCGCAATTATTCGACGCGTGCAATTATTCAATCAATTATTCGGCAGGATTGGAATTATCATCTGATTCTGTTGGTGGATCAAAACGATACCCAACATTGCGCACGGTGCCTATTAGATACTCGTATTCGCCACCAAGCTTTGCGCGAAGTCGGCGAATGTGCACGTCAACTGTGCGCGTGCCGCCGTAGTAGTCATAGCCCCACACCTCTTGCAGGAGCTGCGCTCGCGTAAACGCGCGGCCAGGATGCTGAACCAAGTATTTAAGGAGCTCAAATTCTTTATATGCCAAATCGATTGGACGCCCTGAAAGAGAAGCCGTGTAACCATTCGTATCTACCACGAGATTTCCGCAGTGAATTTGACCTTCTGTTGACGCGATATTCTCGTTGCTATCTAGAGAAGAGCCTGAGAATGATGACGTGAATGTAGTGGAATGCCCACGTTCTGCTGCAAGACGCAAACGAGCTTCTACTTCAGACGGGCCAGCCGTATTCACAATACAGTCCGTAATGTTCCATTGGCTGCTGATAACGGTAAAACCGCCTTCGGTCAGAATCAGAATAGTGGGGACGCTGAAGCTTGAGGCCTGCATAACGCGGCATAAGGTTTTGGCAGTAGCTAAATCGTCGCGTGCATCGATAAACAGAATTGTGTTCTCAGGCATGCGCACGATGGAAGCGGAGTCTAGTGGAAGCACGCGCACACGGTGATTCAGTAACGCCAATGATGGCAGAACGGAGGCAGGATTCGCCGCCGCAGTCATCAAAGTAATATCAGTCACTGGTCATCCGATCTAATCTGAGCGTACAAAACGTATAGAGCGTGCGCAGCCACACACATGTATTGTAGTCTATTTTATTTTGTTAAAGACTGTGTAAACACGACCGTACTGTAGTCTAAAGTTGAACTATACGTTTTGGGAGGCATAGCAATGGCGAACCTAAGTGCAGATAAAAAGTTTAGGCGAGCGGTGGTGTTACGCGCTTTGTGTGCTAACGCAATTGCGATTATTGTGCTTTGTATTGCTCGAATTTTTACGCCGGATGATCAGGGTTTTTCGTTAGTAACAGGGGCGATTGCTTTTGCTATAACTCTAGTTTATGTGTATCTTTTCCCATTTGAACGCACTACTCCTACTCCTTTAGCTTCCCGAATTTCAACGGTTGCAATGGCTTTAATTGGCTTGGGAGCTACTATTATGGTTCCAACCGTCAATATGTGGTTTATTGCCGTTTTGACTGCTGCTGGCATTTTGGTAGTGTGTGCATTCCTCTTTGAGCTTCTGCGTAAGACTCGTCAGCAGCTTATTATTTCGATTTCTTCTGTTATATATTCTGGCGCAATCGCTTTGTGCGCTTCTGGATGGGGAGTTTTTGGTCAGCTTAAGAACGCAATTGATATGTTTAGCAATCATCCAGTTTTCTCTGGTATTACTACTGGCTTGATTTTGCTTGCGATTATTGGGTTGATTACCGTTTTGAGTGTATGGCCAAAGAATTTTGACGGCTCAATTAACCAGAATACTCCTCTGGCTTCTAATGAGTCTCAGTGGGTTGCAGCTGCTTTGATTCCAACGCTTATTGCAGGCGTGATTCCTGCTGTTTTGAGCTGGACGATTGCCATTCTTGGACTGTAGCTTTTAACTTATCTTCACATAGCAAAAGAGTCACTGCTCCATAAATCGTAATGATTTTTGGAATAGTGACTCTCTGCGCGTAAAGCTATGCCTGTATGCAGCCTCTACTCTATTTATCTCTTTACTCTGCTTCAGCCAGACGAGTGCGAGCTGCAGCAATTACTTCTTCTGCCTTTTCAACGTTCGTCCAGAAAGCACCTGGCTCAACGGACTTACCTGGTTCAAGAGCCTTATACTGCTCAAAGAAGTGGCCAATTTCGTTCTTGTGGAAGTCGCTGACGTCATCGATATCTTTGATATTGTCGAAGCGAACATCTGCTGGAACGCAAAGAATCTTGTCATCTCCACCAGCCTCATCAACCATGTGATACATACCGATTGCGCGGCATTCAATAATGCAACCAGGGAATACGGAGTTAGGGATCATAACGAGAGCATCAAGTGGATCGCCATCTTCGCCCAAGGTATTTACGATGTAACCATAATCATCTGGGTAACCCATAGATGTGAAGAGAGTGCGATCAAGACGAATTTGGCCAGTTTCATGGTCTACTTCATACTTGTTATGAGAACCGCGAGGAATTTCAACAAGAACATCAAATGTTTCAGCCATTGTGTCTCCTTAGATTTTGGACAAGGTTAATTTTAGATTATCAGACATGTTGATTTTAGTGGCAAAGTGTTTACGGACGAACCGTCAGAACATGAGCAACATCAGCCCATGGAGCCAAAGAAACATAATTCTCGCGACCCCACGTAAATACGTTGCCTGTCAGCTCATCATGCACAGTAAATGCTTTGTCGGGGCTAAGCCCCAGCTCTTCTGGATTGATATACACAGTTGCTTGCTGAGCATTGTGACCATCCAAATTCACCACAACAATCACAACATCAGGAACACCATTTTTGCTCAAATTTGCGGGAATATGGCGAGCAAGAGCAATAATATTCTCATTGCTTGTAGGCAAAATTGTCACATTGTGATAACTACGAGTTGCAGGATGTTTGCGGCGCACATCATTTAAGCGAGAAAGCAGAAGAGAAATTCCATATTGATCTGCCGCGTTCCAATCGCGTACTTTAATCTCGTATTTCTCGTTGTCATTGTGCTCTTCATATTGTCCGCGCTGCACATTTTCAATGAGCTCGAAGCCATTGTAGATGCCCCAGCTTGGGCTTCCCATAGCTGCCAATACTGCTCGAACCGCATGCCCTGCAATGCCGTTATCGCGTAGATACGCAGTCAAAATATCGGGTGTTGTAGGCCAGAAAGTATTGTGCTGGTAGAAGCCGTCGTTTCCGTTGGTCTCCAGCAAATACTCCTCAAGCTCTTGTTTGGTGTTGCGCCACGGGAAGTAGCAATGAGATTGTGTAAACCCAACATAACTCAGCGCTCGCATCATAGAAGGCCGAGTAAAAGCTTCAGCGAGGAACAGAATTTCAGGATGCTTCTCAGTGATAATTGCAATCACATCTTGCCAGAAGCGTACAGGCTTGGTGTGAGGGTTGTCGATGCGGAAAATCGTAACTCCAGCCTTAATCCACAGTTCCAGAATCCGCACGACTTCTCGCTCGATTCCAGGCATATCCACTTCAAAATCGATTGGATAAATGTCTTGATACTTCTTTGGAGGATTCTCTGCAAAAGCAATCGTATTATCAGGCTTGATGTGGAACCATTCAGGATACTGCTGAACCCAAGGATGATCTGGAGAGCATTGCAGTGCAAAGTCGAGAGCGATTTCCAAACCGAGATTATGAGCATAACTCACAAAATCGGTGAAATCATCCATTGTGCCAAGCAGCGGATCAACGGTGTCGTGCCCGCCGAGGGCACTACCGATACCGAACGGGGAACCGGGGTCGTCTTCAGTTGCGGTCAGGGAATTATTCTTTCCTTTACGATTTGTAACTCCCACAGGGAAAATCGGCGGGATGTAGACTATGTCAAATCCACCATTCTTTGCCCTATCAAGGCCACTCAACGAAGTCTTTAATGTTCCTTGAACAATTTTGCCGGTTGTTTTGTCAACGTATGCACCTTCGGAGCGTGGGAAGAACTGATACCAAGCGCTGAATGACGAGTGTGGGCGTTCAACCGTGAGAGGGTTAGGATATGACTCACTTAAGCCATCACGTAAAGGATTCGTCTTATGAATTGCATGAATATTTTCGTTATCTGCAGCAAATATGCGTTCGTCGTAGCTTAAGTCTTTATTTGCAAGGGCTTCGGCGGTAAAACGCAGTGCTTTCTTTTGGCTGGCAGTCAGATTGGAATCATCAGCAGTGCTCCAGCGGGCAAAAATTTGAGAACCCTCACGTAGAATATTTTCTTGATCGTCGTGACTGCTGATTTTAATACGAGCATCATGCAGCCAGAATGCGTAGCTATCTTGCCATCCCTCAACGCCGATTGACCAAGTGCCTAAATTCTTGGCAACATCTGCAAAGTCATCCTCCCAAGGCAAACTATCCGAGGCTTGACCAGCTACAGCTGTGCCTTCCCAATAATCTAAACCGGGGTTAACACAAGTCATAGGGAAGCGTGCAGCAACTTCTCCCTGCTGATTGCGCAGAATAATTCCTGCACCGACTTTTGCACGACCTTCAATGAATACGTGTGCAGTCACGCGGAAAACTTCGCCTAACTCAACGCGTGGTGCGAAACCGTTCTCAGCATGAGGAGTTACGTCCATTACGTTGACTCGCCCAAAGCTTTGTGGCGTATTTGTAGCAAAAGGGGAAGCTGTAAGTACTTCGCTCGTATTTTGGGCATGCTTTGCATGTTTTACAGGCGTCTTAGTTACTTTTGGCGCCTTTACTTTTTTTTCAGCTTTTGTTTTTTCAGCAGCTTTTTGATTTTTGCGAGTTGGTGGCACTGGTGGTGCATTATGTCGTCGTTGAGTCATACGTCCATTCTATAGGTCAAGAGGCCTTGCGAGAAGTTAAATCCCATTTGACCACATTGCTTTTTTATCTCACCGTATTTTCAATTTTTCTGAAAGAGTGGCGTGTATGCAGACCATTGCGCAACTGCATATGTAATCACATAACTACATAACTGCATAACTACATAACGAATTTATGAAAAGAAAGACATGAAATGTCAAGAGAAGACACGGAGAAGATATGGAAAAGCTGATAAAAAATATATTCAAACAGGAGCCTGTAAGAGTAACAGTGTGTGTAATCGTGGCACTGACACTTATGTTGGGCTTTATTCTGGCATCACTGGGAAATTCTCGAATTGGAGCGCAACCTGCTCACGCAGTCAGCGGGCAAGTAGTTGCAAATCCTGAGGGATCAGGGTATTTAACGTACACACGCGGTAAATGGAATATGAGAATAGGTTCTTTCGGCAAAACACAAGATGGACACAATGTGTATTGCATTGAAACAGACCTAGAAGCAACTCTTAATTTTTCTGATGATCAGCAAGTTGCTGATTCTGACGATGCCAGGCGCATTGCTTATTTGGCAGATGCCTATGAAAACAATATGGATCCACTAACACAGGGCGCAATTGGTGTGCTTGTGCATGATCATTTTGAAGCACATGACAAGGCTGCATGGGTAAAGCGTAAGGCAATGATTTTTAACGATTATCCGCAAATTCAGCAGCGCATAAATGAGTTATGGAATGAAGCAAGCAGCAAAGTAGTGTCATCTATGAGGGCAACTTACGGCTATACCACAGGTATGCGCACTGGCCGTATTAAAGTGCAGGTTACAAATAGCTCAGGTCAATCACTGCAGAATATTCCTGTAACGTTAACTCTCAAAGGTCCGGCAGTTTTTGACAAAAATAATCAGGCAACTCTTCAGGTAAATTCTAGTGATGGAGATGTTGAAATTACATGGCATGCAACGGGTACAGGTGAAGTGACGGTCGAGCAAGGTGCTCAGGTTTCTCGTATTCGCCGATTAATTACTTCGCAGGATTACGTAACTCTTGGAAATCCAACGACGGCATACTATAACGGCATCCATTTCAACGTGCGTAAAGAGTTTAAGCCAATGATAAGTACTGTGGCAAAGCCACGAATTATTGATGAAAATGCAACGGTTGTTGATTCTGTGACATCAGGAGTTGCTCAAGGAGATGTGTGGGAAAAGGGAGTGAGCCTGAATGCTCAAGGGTATTTTTACACAGGTATCGATGAGAACTCTTTGCGTCGGCACATCACTCCAAAAGCTGGGCAGAGCGCTCATGATTTCATTAACCAATTAGCTAAGCAAGGATTTTCGCCAGTCGCATTTGGTAAAGCAACGTTTACGGGTGCAAACCAAACTCAGAATATTGAAGCCACTGTAGCTCCAGATTCTGATCAGAAATATACTAATGATGCTTCTACAGCAACCTTTGGAACGTGGGTATGGGTTATAGATCGCTCAGAACAGACAGCTGAGTCGCAACAGTGGATTGACTCTGACGTGGTATCACCATTCCTTGATATTCCTGAAACTGTAAGCTTGCGTAAAAAAGTCTCTGTAGATTCAACTGTTACAGAACACACAGCGATTGTGGGATCAACTTTGAGCGACCATATTACAGTTTCTGGATTTCCTGATAATCACCCACGATTCTCCGGAAATAAGGAATTTGGGTGGAAACAAGACACAGTATATGCACAAGTAAGTATTTACTGGTCTGGCGATAAAACTAATCCTGAGAATGATGTGAAATATAAGCCAAACACGATTGACCCACCAGCTTTAGACGAGCATCATGCATTAATTGGCACATGGGACTATGCGGCTAAGAATGGCGATATAAAAATCGGCGGAGGTCGCCCTGATGCTCACGGAAAGAAAGTGCATATCAATGCGGAAACTCATGGATATTACGTATTCGTTTACAGTTTTGCTGGCGATGATAGAGTGCTACCAGTTTCCAGTGCATACAACGACGAGTGGGAGTGTGCTCAAGTAGTTGAGCATCATGAAGAGACTAATAAAAAAGTGTCACTTGTTACTGCAACAACCAGTACCACGGTGCAGCCAGGTGAACCGTTTGCAGACACAGCCATGATTACAGGAGACATTGAAGATGGGGCATATATTACTTTTACGGCTTTTGATGCTGTAAAGACTAAGAATCCAGACTCATCTGTGGTGAAGCTTCTTGATGAGAAACGAGTTGATATCAATAAGAGCATAGATTTGTGCACAACAAACACTGCGTATGCTCTTAAATCCAAGGCTCTGGACTCCGAACCACATTATTGTGTGCGCAGTCCCGAAGTTTCTACTCATACGGAAGGAACTTCATATTGGAAGGCAACGGTGTGGAATGCGGAAGGTGAAATTCTTGCATCACATACTTTGGGGGCTGAGAATGAGAACACCAGTATTAATCCTCATGAGCCTAGCCCTAAGACTCCTTCTTCCAATAATTCTTTAGCAAGAACGGGCGCAAGCGTAAGTCCACTTGCACTTGCCGCAGGGTTATTGCTGAGTATAGGTGTTGTAACTTACGCAATTATTTTTATCTCTCACAAGGGAGTCGGTAAGGAAATTGGCGGAAAGACTAATAGGGAGGCTGGTAAAGGACTGCATAAATAAAAGTTGATTTGAGAATATGAATTCATACGTGCATAACAATGTGACACATATTTGTACGTGACATTCTGATTTTTGCTATCCTAGTGTTGTTTCCTCCCACAGAGTGTGGGGATGTACAAAGGAGTTCATTAATGAAAGCTATTGTTGCAACGCAAGATAAGCGAGCTGCAGTTGTAGAGAAGGAGCTTCGTGCTCTTCGTCCTGGTGAGGCTCGACTCAAGATGGAATGTTGCGGCGTGTGCCACACTGATATGCACGTTATGCATCAAGATTATGGTGATAAGACCGGTGTTATTCTTGGCCATGAAGGTATTGGAATTGTTGAGGAAGTTGCTGAAGGAGTAACTTCTTTGAAAGTTGGAGATCGTGCTTCTGTAGCATGGTTCTTCCAGGGTTGCGGTCACTGCGAGTATTGCACAACTGGTCGCGAAACATTGTGCCGTTCCGTGCTTAATGCCGGTTACACTGCAGATGGTGGTATGGCTGAGGAATGCATTGTTACTGCGGATTATGCAGTAAAGGTTCCTGAAGGGCTTGACCCAATGCCAGCTTCTTCTATCACGTGTGCTGGTGTAACTACATACAAGGCAATTAAAGAAGCTAATGTTCATGCCGGTGAATGGATTCTTATTTCCGGTTTAGGTGGTCTTGGAAATCTTGCTTTGCAGTATGCAAAGAATGTTTTCAACCTCAAGGTTATTGCAGTTGATATTAATCAGGGTCAGCTTGATTTTGCTAAGGAATATGGAGCAGATATCTGCGTCAATGCAACAACTGAAGATGTTGGCAAGGTTGCACAGGAAAAGGTCGGTGGCGTCCATGGTGCAGTTGTTACTGCAGTCGGCAAGGCTGCCTTCAACAGTGCGGTAGATGCTGTTCGCGCTGGTGGCCGTGTTGTGGCTGTTGGTCTTCCAACTGAGTCCATGGATTTGAGCATTCCTCGTTTAGTACTTGACGGTATTCAGGTTGTTGGCTCCTTGGTGGGAACTCGTAAGGATCTTGAGGAAGCATTCCAGTTCGGTGCAGAAGGAAAGGTTGTTCCTCAGTGCCAGACTCGCCCAATGGAAGATATCAATGATATCTTTGATGAGATGAGCGCAGGTAAGATTCGCGGCCGCATGGTTATTGACTTGCAGCATTAATCCATAATCCTCATATCTGCTTGTATAGCGAATAACGGATAGCAGATAGCAAGAAGCTCCGGCTCACATTTATAGTGGGTCGGAGCTTCTTCATAGGAGAAAGCGGTAAAACTATTTCTTGACTACTTCTTGCCGTATGTAGCAGCTGGCTTCACTGAGCCTTGAACTGTAGCACGACTTTGAGTAGCGTCACCATCGCTGGATGCTGAGGAGGAATCGCTGCCAGTGTCGACAGTCAAGCTGTTTTTAGACAGCGTGAAGGTTCCACTCATTGCGCGGTACATGGTGATGTAGCGAGTGTATTCATAGTCACCGGAAACATAGCTATAGCTTGCGCGAGAAGTAATATAAGAGGTTCGGAATGTTCCCTTATCCATATCAACTTCACTCAGTGAGATTGAGCTGCTGACTAACTCGCGACTCAAAGAAGTTGGATTTCCCACGCTTAAGCTCGAAGATTGAGGGTTAGTGAAGTTGCAGCCTTGAGCAGAGAGATCTGTTTTAGCAATACAAGCATCTACAGTTTCTTTAATCTTTGCTTGTAGTGCAGAGGTGAAGGTGTCATTCGGTGCAACTTGGATTGTTGCTGAGGTAGTTGTATTTGTTCCAGCGGTATTGATACTTGCTGGTGTAACAGTTAGGTATTGCGTGTTTGATGTGGTGACGGAGAATTTGTACTCACCTGGGTAAAGGTACATTTCGTAAGGAATAGTAGTTGAGGTAGCATATCCGCCGGAGGAAAGTGTAGTAGTGGTTGTGTGTGAAGATGAAGCCCTTCCGAGCTTACTTGTGGCAATTTCTTTGCCGTTGAGCTTTACCTTGGTATAACCCTTAGGAATATAAACATACGCAGTGCGCTCAAGACCGCTAGAAATCTTGTATTTAGGGAAAATGCCGAGCGTAGTACCGGTCTGCTCTACTGTAACTTCTGTGCCAGAGGAGCTGCTTCCAACCTTGTATGTAACGTAAGCGGTGTTATTGCTGCCCATGCTGACTTCTACGTTAGATATACCGGTTGAAAGGTTTTTCCCGATTTCAGAAGTGCGCATCGCCGCGGATTCTTTCCAAGCATCATCTGAGTTTGTTTTAGTTAGTGACGCAGCTTTATCGAAATTACCGTTTTTGATTGCGGTGACATATTCATCGACAACGTCTTCGGGGGATTGTGTGAGAGATTGCATAACGAAGTATGCGGCGATAAGCGCAATAACAGCTGCAACTACGGCAATAATAATATTGCGCGTCTTCTTACTCATAGGTTTTTTCTGAGCAGTAGTATACGTTGAAGCTCCCTGCATGCCCTGTGCGCCATTCATTGGCGACTGAGTAGGCTGAGGACCTTGCTGGTTTTGCTGCGTAGCTTGAGCTGTTAATGGATTTCCGCATACTGTGCAAATCGGTGTTCCAGCAGGTAAGTAAGTACCACAATTTGAGCACTGCATTGTTCTCTCCTTTGTTGTGCCTTCTCCAAGTGATTTCTTGTGGGGAATCACACATCTCGTGCCCAGATATTGGCAGATACGAGATATATCTTTATTCTAGGGCAAGAGCAGTGGTGAGGGCTTTGTAAATTTGGGGAAAGTATAAGAAAAATATACCTCACTTTTTAGAATCTGCAGTGTTTTAACTTATTGCATTTTGGCTGTTGTATTTCAGCTATTGAGACTGTTCTCTTACGATTTATCTTCTACTGCAGCTCGTTCTTTTCCGTAGAGTTCTGGAATGAAGCGTTCTTGATCGTGAACTTTGTCCCATAAAACGACGACATTCTGCTCAAATGATTTTGGTACGTCGATAATGCGTTGATTGCTTGATCCACGGAATTGGAGAAGTGAATCGTGAAGTGTGCTGATATAGCGGCCATCTACCAAAATATCAATGAGTTTGAGTAATTCAATCTTGTCTGGAGTTTCTCCCGGACGCATGAGCTCTTCCCACGTGTAGCCAGTCCATGACCATACGTCTTTTGTGTCACCAAATTCTCGGCGAATCCGCTGAAGCAGAGGAATAAGCATAGGGGTGTTGAGCAGTGGCTCTCCACCAAGAAGAGTGAGACCTTGAACATAGTCAAGGCTGAGATCGGCAATAATCTGCTCCTCAAGCTCCTGCGTATATTCATGACCGGCTTGAAAATCCCAGATGGAGGAGTTGTAGCAGTCGTGGCATCGGAATGGGCATCCGCTGACGTATAAAGAACAGCGTATTCCTTCGCCGTCGGTAACAATAAAGCGCTTATAATCCGCTACGATATTGCGGCTAAGTTTTCTGCCATCCCATTGTCCTGCTGCTGGGTTATTGGATAGTTCTGTTGGTATGGATGGCCCGCGGTTCAGATCGTGCGGAGCAAAATCGCGATGGCGCAGTGCTGGAGATGAAGTATTCAGTGATTTTGTAGGAATGAAGCCGTCTGTCATTATCGTCCTTGAAAGGTATGGAAGCTCAAAAAGGTGTGTATAACAAACGGGTCTGCTTTGTGACGGACCCGTTGAAAGTTATATGTAGAGCACCTACTCTGCGTCGTCCCACCACTCTTTGGTGGTACCATCGCTGAGAGTTACGTGTCCGGTCTCTCCAGCCATGTGCTTTACACGGTGTGCAATTTCTTCGTGACGGCCATGAACCATTGGACGCTGAATAGGGTTGCCAAGGTAACCGCAGGTGCGCTTGGTAACATTGCACTTCTCAGGGTCATCATTGCCACACTCTGGGCACTTAAATCCAGTGTCGGTTGGAACGAAATCGCCCTCAAAACCACACTCGAAGCAGTGATCAATAGGAGTGTTAGTGCCAAGGTAACCAATGCCGATATTATGTGCATAATCCCATACAGCTTCCAAAGCCTTTGGATTTGCTTGGAGTGAAGGGAACTCACAGTAGTTGATGAAACCGCCGTTTGCCAAGTATGGGAAGTCGCGTTCGTAGGAAAGCTTCTCCATAGGAGTTGGGCGCAACCATACTGGGTAGTGGAAGCTGTTGGTGTAGAAGTCGTGGTCGGTTACGCCTTCTACAGAGCCAAACTTTTCCTTATCTAAGCGAGCAAAACGGTCAGTCAAGCTTTCTGCTGGGGTGGAGTATACGGAGTAATGGTAGCCTTCTGCCGCATCCCATTCCTTGCACAAGTTATGCATACGGCGGACGATTTCAAGAGCAAATTCCTTGCCCTCTTCGTCCCATGAATGATCCTTCATCCAGTCCTTGCCGAAGAGCATTGCAGTTGCTTCGTAGAGACCAATGTATCCCAAGGAAACAGTAGAACGGCTACGGTTGAAAAGCACATCGATATTATCGGTTGGCTTCAGACGACCAAATGCACCGTTTTCGAACAAAGTTGGGGCGTTAATAGGAGTTGCTTCCTTGCAGCGCTTGATGCGGAACTGCAATGCTTCATGCGCAACATCCATGCGCTGATCAAAGATGTTCCAGAAGCGTTCCTTGTCACCACGAGATTCCAAAGCAATACGAGGAATATTCACGGTAACAACGCCGAGGTTCATACGAGAATCTTCAACGTCTTTGCCTGTTTCTGGATCAATCCAGCCATTAAGGAAGGAACGGCAGCCCATAGGCGCCTTGAAGGAACCAGTAATCTTTACTATGTTCTCATAGAAGACGACGTCTGGGTACATACGCTTGGTTGCGCACTCAAGAGCAAGCTCTTTCAAATCATAATTAGGTGTGCCGGCTTTATCGTTAACGCCGCGCTTAACGGTGTAAACAAGCTTAGGGAAAATTGCAGTATGACGATCCTTGCCCAAACCACGAATACGAACAAGCATAATTGCGCGCTGAATCTCGCGCTCAAACCAGTTTTGGCCAAGGCCATAGCCCACAGTGACAAATGGAGTCTGTCCATTGCTGACGCGATTGGAATTAATCTGGTATTCCATAGTCTGCATTGCGTCATAAATGTTCTTACGAGTAAGAATCTTTGCATAGACTTCACGAAGCTGAGAGAGCTCATCAATATCGGTGTGGAAAGGCTCGTCCATTGGAAGTGGCTCACGGTTTTCGAAGTGCAACCACTTTGGCTCACGTGCCTTAAAGTTCTCAATTGCACGGCGTGCTACATCAAGTGGCTCACCATCAGGGAATACCACTTCAGCCATTTCCAAGTTCTTCTTGTAATCGAGCTCTGCATAAGGTGCAAGCATCTCATCTGCACGATTAACAGTCTGACCGCCATACTGGCTGCCGGCAATATCCTTGATAATCTGGGTAATTTGAGTTGCCGCAGTACCAATGGACTTAGGAGAATCCATCATTGCGTTTCCGAGCTTGAAACCGTTGGCAAGCATGTCACCAAAATCAGGCAGGGAGCAGTTGGTCATTGGTGTAAATGGGGAGTAATCAGCATCGTGGAAGTGAATATCGCCCTTCAGATGTGCATTTGCAACATCCTGAGGGAGCATATTCATTGCAGATGCTTTGGAAACTGTTCCAGCAAGAAGGTCACGCTGTGTGGCATAAACGTTGGAATCCTTGTTTGCATTTTCGCGCACCAAGCTCTCGTCGCGATTGATGAGCTTCTTGATTGCTTCGTTAACGTCACTTGCCTTTGCGCGCGCAATATCCTTGTTGAGGCGCCAAGAAGTGTAAGCCTGTGCAATGTCGTAGAGATGCTCTGTAACGAGTGCGTGCTCTACAATGCTCTGAATATCATCAATACGCACTGGGCCGTTATAACGACCAACAATCTTAGACTCTACCTTATTGGTAATGGATTCAATGAGGCGTGCATTCTCAGGATCAATCTCTTGACCAACGCCTTTGAAAGCGCTCTCAATGGCGTGGATGATGTTCATAGAGTCGAAAGGAACGATGCGACCGTCGCGCTTTTCTACCTGAACCGACTCAATCCCTTCTGTGATTGTGTGCTCAAGTGTTTGAGTCTGCATCGTGTCCTCCTCTAGTATCTTCTAATCAGGTCTGCTTAGAAGATACTACACCGACTTTATACAATATGTTGGGGTGTGTTGCGGGGTGGAACACTACATCTAGTGGTCTGATGAATTGTGGATAAATTTACTACATCTGTGTAATTTAGCCGTTTACCCTGTGGATAACAATTTTTTGACACTGTCTAAAAATCAATATGGGTCACTAGATGTAGGAAAAAAGATTTTCATATTGCATACATTTGTGTAGCCGTGTGCTGAATTAGAGGAGTAAAGCAAAAGGCAAAAGAAGCGAAAGAAAAAAAGAAAGAGTCGTCGGCAGCATCGAAATGCAGCGACAACTCTTTTGCTAGTCTTTATGTTGTTCCACAATCTCATAAAACAACATAAAAATTAAGTAAGAAATTACTTAATAAAGGTGAAGCTTTTAACGTCAAGATTTCCGTTGCCTGCGAATCCAAAGTAGAGGGCTTGTGTGCCTTCAACGGTGAGATCGAAGGCGATGGTAGTCCAGTGTTCTGGGGAATTGATAGAAACGCGGCCAACTCCAGCCTGAGCACTGAGCTCTTCGTCGGTGGCTGCGGTAACAGTGCCGTCGAAAGTTCCACGTACTTCAAGAGCTACGGCAGTTGGGGTGTCATAGTCGAAGTCGAAATACTTGTATCCTAGTTTTGCGCCATCCTTCACATCAGTGACGTATGGAACGTTGCTGTGTTCGACAATGCGAATCTGAGTCTTTAGTGCAGGGTCATCGTAATTGATATGGTCCAAGGTGGTTGGATCAGTGACATGGCAGCAAATAGGCGCTGGATACGTACCGGCTCCCTTAAGTGGGCCGCCGTTGAGTCCGCAACTTGTAATTTCAACTTGCTTGATAGAACCGTCTGCGGCAATCTCGATTGGTTCTGCACAGCCTTGGCGTGAGAACTCGGTGCCATTGGTTTGGCGATGATGGAAGGTGTAATACTGTCCATTAATTTTTTCAATACCACCATGGTTGTTGCCGAGCGGTGCAACAGGAGTAGTACGGCCATTCAAGCCCATATCTCCATTGGAAATAATGGTGCCGCCGTATACGAATCCCTCATCTGGTCGGTTACTCGTTGCGTAGCACAATTCAGGGCTCTTATGGCTGGAGTAGACGAAGTAGTAAGTGCCGTTGAACTTCGAATAGAAGATGCTTCGAAGAATCCGTGTCCCTCAAAACCTGTTCCTGCAGTGTGATGGCCTCCAGGGACTAAATCCTTTGGCTCGTATTTTGCGGTAAGCATATCTTGTTCAAGCTCAACAATCATGCTGTTTTCACCAAATTTGGCGTTGAGAAGCAAGCGGAAAAGCTCACGAGTGTCTTCAGGAATCTGCTCCAGCTCTTGCTCAGAAATCTCAGGAAGGAACATTTCCTTCTCTTCAGCTGGGCAGAAAGAGTAGTAGAGATAAACGCGACCGTCATCATCGGTCAGAATGGCAGGATCAAATGGCATATATTCTGTAATGTCTGCGCCATTTTTGATATTTTCTGGATAGTGCACGTGGCCATAGAATTCAAATGGACCTTCTGGCTTGTCGGCTACGGCTACGGCTACGCTGATTTGTGGGTAGAACGAGAAGCAGTAGTAGAGGTAGTAGCGTCCATCTGGCCCTTGGGTGATGTCCGGAGCCCATAGCTGCAGCTTGTCGTCTGGGATTAGTGGGGTCTTGAGTGCGACGATATGTGGTGCCATGGCACTGCCAATTTGTGAGATCGTCAACTGGTGCAGACCACACTGTGTAATGGTCTTGACAGTACATGGTGCCATTTGGCTTATCGTGAGAGCCGTAGATGTAAACGCGGTCTGCGAAAACGTGGGGCTCGCCATCTAGAACATGCTCTGTAAGCGGAAGATAAGGATTGAAGACCTGTTCTTTAACGGTTTCTACGCTCATAGTGACTCCTTTATCACGGTATCTATACTGCTATTACTTGGGGCTAAATGCCTGAATAATAGTGCAGATTATCTGCAGATAGATAGTGATAAAAGTCTATCTACTAATTGGTAGATAAGCAAATAGTTCTAGCTGTTTCGTGTGAATTGCGCGGTACGTTCGTCACTAATTTTCCCAGACCAGTTCAAACCAAAACCAAACGCATATTCATTACCTTGAGAATCTGTAAAAGGCTCATAGTCGAAAGGAACATCTTCACTATGCGTTTCAACAGTTTCCATATTTGCTGGCAAATCTGCAGGTAAAAGACCGCTCGGTTCATAATTACCGCTGACTACTGTGGTAATGGCGTCTTGCTGCACACCAAAATCAACGAGAATTGCATCAGCATATGGCTCAAGCTCACTCATCACAGAAGGGTGATGCACGCGAACAATGGCTACAACCGGTTTATCGCCCATAGATTTGCGAGTATTGATAACAAGGTCAAGATCGCTCTCATTCCAACTTATGGTGGTTTTCCCTAGATAAGAACGGTTTGTGGATTCTTCTCGGAAATCGCCGCCGGCTATGCTAACCTTGCGTGAAGTCGTTGCAGTGTATGGGCGATATTGCAAACTTACTGGCTGATATCCAGTTTCACCGTCATACCCATCGCTCATAGGACTCTCTACAAAGCAGAGCGCAAAATCGGCTTGCTGAGGTGAATCAACAACATTATAGAAACGCTCAAGTGCCTCCAGATTTGCACCGGGCGTATCTTGCGCGGGAATAGGATTGCGGGAAAATCCCTTGTGAGCATCGGTATGACGTGGAGGAACATAAACTTTTAGTCTGGCTTCGTGTTCGTCCAGATTGCGCAGAGGCAAAGCATTGTTAGCGTTCTTAATCATCACAATAGATTTGAGCTGTGCAGCAAAACCTGCCTCAGAATTAGTTTTATTGCCAACAATTGCAATACTTTCTTCCGGATTGGTATAAGGATTTTCAAAGAGCCCACAGCGGAACATATTTGTAAGAAGGCGAGTAGCACTTTCTTCAAAACGAGCACGCATAGTTGCTTCGCTATGACTCTCGCAGCCAATGTGATAAGCCTCAAGAATTGGGCGAATATCATTGTTCCCGCCGAATTGGTCAACGCCATTTTCAATGATTCGCAAATGACGTTCAGCTTCGCTTAAATCTTCAACACCATAACAGCGAGATCCAAAGGAATCCACAACCGGTTCAGGATCTTGCGTAATTCCCCAATCGGTGCAAATCACTCCTTCATAACCGTACTTTTCACGGAGCATATCATGAATAATGTAATGACTATAGCTGTTGCCAACGTTATTGCCGGTTGGGTCGATACCCCAGCTAACGGTGTAATACGGCATGACCGAGGCAGCTGTGCGCGTGCCATCTTGCAAGTTGAATGCGCCTTCGAGGAAAGGCTTAAGGTGCGCAGAAAGATTCTTGCCAGGGTAAACTGCATACTTTCCGAATGCGTAGTGGGCATCGCGCCCGCCTTCGCAAGGACCACCTCCTGGCCAATGCTTAGCCATTGCATTCACACTGCCAATGCCCCAACCTCTCGTGGCTGGATTCGTCTGAATGCCATCGCAATATGCTTGGCTCATGGCGGTAACAAGCTCTGGCGATTGGCCAAAAGTATCTTCAACGCGCATCCAACGTGGCTCAGTGCCTAAATCAACCTGAGGGCTTAATGCTGTGCTAATTCCTAGAGCTCGGTACTCCTGTGCAATCACACGAGCTGCCTGTTTGCATAATTCTGGGTCAAAAGTAGCCGCCATCCCCATACCTTGAGGCCACTTACTCGTATCAGAACCGTCAGATTTGTATTCTGCGTCTGCTGAGCCTGCACCATGACGAGGATCGCTGGAAATGCTTGTAGGGATGGAGTGAGGCTGCGATTCACAGAAAGCCTGAATGGCGTTATTCCAGCGTGCAGCAGCATCTGTGTTTTGCAAATACATTGCGAGCACATGACGAATATGATTTTTGTTCAAATAGTCTTTGAGTTGGTCTGTCAATTCCCATGGTTCAACGCCAGCATTGGGAAAATCTTTGCCATCATATGTAGCTGTAAAAGGCATTCCGGGCACAGTAGGAACCATTTGATGTGGGCTGTACATCATCAACCCTGCGATTTCCTCAACGCTTAGCCGAGATGCTAAATCTTTTGCGCGCTCGCGGGCTTCCAAACGCCAATCCTCATAAGGCTCAAGCTTGCCAGAACGCTCCATGTCCTTAAAAATTAAGCCATCTTGCTCAATCAGGGGCAGACTCACATAGCCAAGAGTTGGTCCATCTGCGTTTTCTACAAAGTGAACAGCCGGATTATTCTGCATCAAAGAATCATTGTGCGCTGGGTTAGTCATATTTCCTCATTCTATCGGTAAGATAAAGCCATGGGTGCCACACAAGAATCGGTTTTGCAATACATCAAAGAGCAGTATGATGTTGAGCCTGATTCTCCGTGGTCAGGTAATTTCTCGAATAATGCTGTTGTACGGCACAAGGGTAGCGGTGCTTGGTTTGGGCTACTTACAAGCGTTGAGAAATTCCGGCTGCAATCTGAGCAGTTGCAAGGGACGGAACGAATTGACATCCTCAATCTCAAATGTGATCCCATGATTATTGCAACGCTTACTGCTCAGCCAGGCTTTGTTCCTGCATGGCATATGAGCAAAAAATTGTGGATTACGGTTTTGCTTGACGGAACGGTGAATGATAGCGAACTCGATTAGCTTATCGATATGAGTTATGAATTGACGGCGAAAAGCAAAGACAAGGTCAATGGCGTCATTATCTAGCCAAAAGAATAAAAAACCGCCAGACTTCTTCCAAAAAGTAAACTTTCAGAAGAGCAAATCTGGCGGTTTTTTATGTTTTTATATGGTCTTAGCCTCTTAGCTGCTTTTTAAAGATTTCCAAGTCTAAGAAACTAATAGGGTGTGAGATAACAGTAGCCCTAAGCGACAGTGTCCAATGGAGTAACTTCGCCAAGATCATCCTCGTAGTCAACATCCTTGGTTTCCTTCATAACAATCAAGGAAATTAGGGTGAGTACTGAAGCAACTGCGAGATAAACACCTACTGACCATGTGTTGCCACGAGCGGAAGTCCACAATGCAACAGCGATAATTGGAGCTAATGCTGCACCAAGAATAGAGCTGACGTTATAAGCAATTGCAGAACCGGTGTAACGCACATTGGTTGGGTACATTTCAGGGAGTAAAGCTCCCATTGGTCCGAAGGTGAAGCCCATCAGGGTGAAGCCGATAATCAAGAATGCTTCAGTAAGCCACACAGTTCCAGCCTGACCACCATTGAGGAAGAGCGGGAACGCCAAGCCGAAGACGATGATTACGATGGTCGTCCAAATCAGGAGCTTGCGGCGACCCAGCTTATCAGTCAAAGGCCCAGAAACCAAAGTAAAGATGCCGAAGAACACCACGCCTACAATCTGCATCAATACAAACTGAGTATAAGGAATTCCAAGGCCAGCAGGAGTTGCAGTGCTCTTTGCGGTGCCGTATGTCAGGCTAAAGGTAGTCATCAAATAGAATAAAACATAGGTTGCGAGCATTGCGAAAGTACCAAGCACAACGGCCTTGAAGTGGTAACGAATTGTGGCGATGAATGGAGCCTTAACAATAACGTCCTTCTCCTGAGCCTTCTTAAAGGTTTCAGATTCTGTGAGCTGCACTCGAACATAGAGACCAATGGTCACCATGATTGCGGAGAACCAGAATGGAATGCGCCATCCCCAGCTCAAGAATGCTTCGGACTGCATCACAGAACTTGTTGGATGAGGAAGTGCAAAGTTAATAATAAGGAACAGGCCGTTAGCGATGATAAAGCCGATTGGCGCACCGAGCTGAGGGAAAGTTCCATAGAGCGCACGCTTGTTAGCAGGCGCGTTTTCTGTTGCAACCAAAGCTGCGCCAGACCATTCGCCGCCTAAAGCAAAGCCCTGAGTCAAGCGAAGTAGTAGAAGGAAGAATGGAGCCCACAAGCCAATTTGGCTATATGTAGGCAGAAAGCCGATGATGAAGGTTGCGATGCCCATAGTCAAAAGAGCTACAACCAACGTGGTTTTACGGCCGTATTTATCTCCCATGTGACCGAAGAACACTGCACCAAGTGGGCGAGCTATCATTGCTGCACCAAACACTGCAAAGGAGCTGATCAAAGCAACTGTTGAATTTCCAGTAGGGAAGAACAATGTTGGGAACACGAGCGCTGCTGCGGTTGCGTAAACATAGAAATCGTAGAACTCAATGGTTGTTCCAACGAGGGAAGCAGCGATTACTTCTGCTGGTGAATTTAATGGTTTATGAGCGGTATTCGCGTCTGCCGCATTTTCTGTTTCTATCGTGGCGTTTGTCACGGTTTTTCCTTCTCTTTTTGACGCTATGCTAAGCGTTTTCTCAAGAAAAAGACGCGCAACTCAGTCGTAATGAGAAACACGTCTTTGTTTGCAATTCACATGATTTTTGATTACAGAATTGCGTCTACTGGTACCAATAATAAAATGGAAGCAAGTTTTGCAGCCTATTATCTCACTTTATGAACTGTGAGCTGTGTCTCACTACTAAGTTCCTACGAGTTCTTAGAGTTTTGGATTAGTGCGTTTATAATGTGAGCTCATGATAAACAAAGAATTTATGAGCCTTCCGGGCGTTTCAATGAAGAAGTCGATTGCAATTGGTTTGTTGCGTTCGCTGGCTTTATTTCTTGACATTCTGGTGATTCTTTATGTTGTGCGCATAATTTGCTTCGTAGGTGGCATTGACGTTCCAACAGCTGGCTTGTGGGGAATCGTAGTGACCTCTGGCACAATTTTTATCAATTTCTGGCAAGTTGTTATACCTCCATTGATCATGATTGCGGCTCGTGTGGCTGTTTCCTCAGGTGCTGATGAGATTGCTCGCCGTTCTGACGAATCAGTTACCTACGCACTAACGTCTGACTTGACTCATTCTTTCCTCGTACCGCGCAATGTTGCGATTGAAGGTGAGAAGGAGGGAACAAAGCCAAATCAAACTCTTGCAATGCTTGACACCGAGGGCATTAAAACAATCTGCTCCTATTTCAGCGTATTCATTCCGAACATGATGGAAGTTGTGTTTATGCTGATTCTGGCAGTAATTGTGCTCACTTCATTCAATGGTTGGGTAGCCCTCATCATTGCAATTGGCATGGTAGCAATGCCACTATTCGCCAATATGATTCGCGACTCAAATCTCAAGTATCTTTCTGCACATTTGTTGAAGTATGACAAGGTTGGCTTGCACTTTGAACAGGCTTCACGTGGATTATCTGTTTTGACAATTTTTAAGGCTGATAAGCGTGAATCAGAGAAAATTGAAGAAGAATCTGAAGGTTTCCGTCGTATTACGATGCAGATTCTCAAAGGTCAGCTGCGCAGTTTAATCGCTGCTGATTTTGTGATTGCTTTTGCTGTGATTGTGGCGCTGATTGTAACTGTTATGACTTCTTCTCATCATGTTGTGGGAATTGGGGTCAACCTCTTTGGGTATGAACTCCCTGTTGCTGTTTTTAATGGGATTGTGATTGCAACGATTGGTGTGCGTCTGTTCATTCCGGAGCGCTCTTTGATTTATTTAGTCCATGATGCTGCAAAAGCTATGAAACTTGGTAAACAGATTGTAGAAGCTCGCAATGAGTTTATGCCCGATTTTCACGCTTCAGCTGATTTGGATGATTCAAAGAATCGCGGTCTGCACAATAACGAGGATAACGAGTTTGAACCCGCTTCCTCATCTAGCCCGCTTTCTTCAATCCTCAGGATTTCTCATCTTTCTGTCGCGTATGAAGATAACGGATTTGAAGCACTCCACGATATTTCATTTGATTGTGATTCCCATGGATTTGTTGGAATTGCTGGAAGAAGTGGCAGTGGGAAGTCAACACTCCTTAATGTTTTGACGGGTAGATTGCCGCATTATGCTGGCTCGGCGACTATCAATGGTCGTGAGATTTCAAGCTTCAGCTATGAGGAATTGTCTCACGCGGTTGTTGCTATTCGTGGGAATGACAAACTTTTTGCTGGCACAATTGCCTCAAACATGGATTTGGCGCAGGAGGGCATGAGTGCGCAGACTATGATTGATGCGCTTAAGCGCGTGGATATGTGGTCTGAATTGGAAGCTCGTGGAGGACTTTCTGCTCACGTTGCTGCAGGTGGAGCTAATTTCTCGGGCGGTCAGCGCCAGCGTTTGAATATTGCTCGTGGTCTTGCGCGCAAGGCGAGTATTTATCTTTTTGATGAGGCAACGAGCGCGGTGGATGCTGTGCATGATGCTCAAATTGAGCGCCTTCTAGTAGAGCTCTCCAATGAATATTGCATTATTAACGTCACACATCGTCTCAGTAATATTCGCCGTGCGCAGTCTCTTGTAATTCTTGACTCTGGAATTATCGCTGAGCAAGGAACATTTGATGCCCTTATACAAGAAAATGGGTTATTCGCTCACCAGTGGAAGCAGCAGCAGACTACAGAACAAACTCATAGTGAGCAATCCACAGCCCAGAGCACTTCTTCACATACTGCACTTGAGAAAGATTTACCTGTATCTCCTGTATCTGAAGAAGATTCTTCCGAAGAAACTACATGGAAAGCTACACAGAAAGTTATACAGAACAGCGTAAATCCTCCTGCTGCTCAGGCTTCTACTTTCAAAACAGCTAAGCGCATGGCGAGCTTCTTAGGCAGTCATCGACCGACTGTTGGAGCTGCTGCGGTATTCGGTTTGATTGGTCATCTGTGCTCAACGGCATCAGTGATGTTAGCAATCTACTCTGTTTATGCAGGATTCACGGGCAGTATTACAGCATGCTGGATTTGCGGAATTATTGCGGCAATTGCGGCCTTAACGCGCGGTGTTTTCTCTTTCCTTGAGCAATATTTCAACCATGAGGCAGCCTTTAGTATTTTGCGCGATGTGCGCGTTCTAGCCTTCAACCATGTTCGCAAGTTGTCTCCGGCAGGCGTTGTAGGCAAGGCTCGCGGAAATCTGGTAACGGTGCTTACGGAAGATGTTGAGCTTCTTGAAGTCTTTTACGCTCATACTTTGTCTCCTCTGATGATTGCTCTGGGCAATGGTGTGATTATGAGCATCGTATTCGCTGTGATTAACCCGTGGTTTGGCTTGCTAGCATTTCTAAGCTACCTGATTATTGGTGTTGGTGTTCCAAGTCTGTTCGTCCGTAGAACAAGTGGCTTTGCTTATGAGGAGCGCCAAAGCCAGGGCCGTATGCACACCAAGATTCTGGACTATTTGGAGGGTAAGCGCACCTTGCTACAGTTTAACGCAAACGAGCAAGCATATAAAGAAATAATGGATGATAGCGCTCAGATGCTTAAAAATCGTTCGTATGCTGCTAAATCACGTCTTCTTAATATGACGGTTGCTGACGTCACAAGCCTTGTTTTACTCGTTATTTTTGCTTTTGTGGCTTTAACTTTGAGTGCTGAACACAGTTTGAATGTTGAATGGGCTGTTGCTGCTGTTTGCGGATTTGCAACATCATTCCCATCTCTTATTTCTGTTTCTCGCCTTGGCGCGGGGTTACAGCCAACTTTGGCTTCTGCGCGCCGAGTTTTCACTTTGCTTGATGAAGTCCCTTCAGCTGCTCCTGTGGAAGATGGAGTGGAGATTGCAGAATTTAGTAATGAGACTGCTAAACATCTGAGTTTTGGCTATTCTGATGCGGAAAATTCTTTGGTTTTGCGTGATCTCAATATGAATATTAAGCCCGGTGATTCTATTGCAATTCAGGGGCCGAACGGAGCTGGCAAGACGACTCTGCTTGATAATCTCATGCGATTTAGGCTGCGGAGTGGCGGCGAGCTTAGTGTAAATGGAGTTGATATTAATGACATAACGACTGAGACTCTACGCACTGTGCAAACGCTTTCCGGCCAAGATGTGTTTATTTTTGATGACACACTCAGGGCAAATATTGCGATTGCTAACCCAAGTGCCAGTGATGAGGAAATTCTTCAAGCAGCTCATCGTGCATGTCTTGATGAGCTTATTGACCAGCTTCCGGAAGGATTGAACACTCAGCTCACTCATAATGGTTCGCAGCTTTCAGATGGCCAACGTCAACGCGTAACTGTGGCTCGTTCCTTCCTGAGTAATGCTCAGTTGATGTTTTTCGACGAACCGACTAGTAATATGGATGCACTTCTCGAAGCAGAACTCATGCAAACCTTGATGGAAAATCAGGGCGATAAGGCATATGTTTTCGTATCTCATCGCGAAAGTACATTGGCATACGCGCGCTCGCTTTATGTACTGCGTGATGGAGTGCTTGGGGAATAATGAGAATGAAGAAAAGAATTGAAGATTAAGAATATAAAGAAAGATTAAGAGCTAAGGATTGCTATGCAGAAATTTACAGATGTAACTTCTCCCATGATTCTCAATAATGGCGTTGAGATTCCATGTGTAGGATTTGGCACTTTTCAAACTCCACCAGAGCAGACTCGTGATGTGGTTTTACAGGCACTTGATGCTGGATATCGTCATATTGACACGGCAGCTGTGTATCAGAATGAAACAGGCGTTGGTCAGGCAGTTGCCCAAAGCAATCTTGATCGTAAAGACGTTTTTGTTACTAGCAAATTGTGGAACACGAATCGCGGATATGACACTACGATTGCTGCTTTTGATGCAACTTTGAATAGACTTGGATTTGATTATTTAGATTTATACCTTATTCATTGGCCGGCAAACCGCAAACAGCTTGGTAATAAGGCTCAGGAAATTAACGCTGAAACGTGGCGTGCATTTGAAGATCTTTATGAAACTGGCAAAGTTCGTGCAATTGGCCTTTCAAACTTCATGCCAAATCATATTGAAGAGCTGTTGGAAACAGCGCGAATTAAACCAATGGTCAATCAGATTGAGATTCACCCTGGTTGGGCTCAAGCTGAAGCTGTGCAGTATAACCAAAAGCGAGGCATTCTCGTAGAAGCATGGTCTCCGCTGGGGCAGGCAGCGTCATTAGACGATGAATATATTGTTGCAATTGCGGATAAATATGGGCATACTCCGGCTCAGGTGTGCATGCGATGGGAACTCCAGCAGGGGATTTTGCCGTTACCAAAGTCAGTTCACAAGGATCGCATTATTTCCAACATGGATGCCTTTGGCTTTGAATTAACGGATGCCGAGATGGCTATTATTGGTTCTCGCCGCGGGCTTGGTGGTTCTTGCTTAATTCCAGATAGGGTTGATTTTTAGAATAATGACACGAGTAAAAGTAAATGAATACGGCCGGTTAAATGAATATGGGCAGGCTCTCGGACCAGCACTTCCTGACTTTACGCCTGGTGAAATGCCGAGTGTGCAGCGCATTGAGGGGCAATACTGCACTATTGAGCATATTGATGTAGTCGAGCATTGTGATGATGTCTGGGATTTTTATAGTGCCGCTGTTGCTGATCCCTCAGACTGGACGTATCTATATCAGGAACCTTTTGGCACGAAGGCGGAGGTAGAAGCTCTGCTTGAAGACTATCAGGCAAGTGAAAACCCGTATTTTTTCGCTGTGCGTTTGAAAGACCCATCAATTACGAAAGAGCACCCGGAACTTATGAACAAGGTTTTGGGTACATTCTCGTTGATGCGTATTGACACAAAAAATCGTTCTTGCGAGATGGGGCGTGTGATTTATGCTCCGGAATTTCGTAAGACTCGTGCAGCTACAGAAGCTCAATACTTGATGATGCGCTACGTGTTTGAGGATTTGCAATATCGTCGATATGAGTGGAAGTGTGACAGCCTGAATGCGCCTTCTCGTAATGCGGCTAAACGTCTTGGTTTCCAGTTTGAGGGAAGGTTCCGCAATGCAACTGTGTATAAAGGGCGCAGCAGAGATACGGATTGTCTTTCTGTAATTGATAGCGAATGGTCTCAGCTTAAAAAGCGCTTTGAAAAATGGCTAAGTTCTGATAATTTTGATGAAAATGGTCAGCAGAAAACCTCGCTAACAAGTATGCACGTATGATTCGTAAGAGAGCCCGTAAAGTCCGTAAAGCTTGTAAAGCTCGTAGTGAAAGGAAGGTCAACGTGCGTGGTCAAGAAATTCTCAACAATCCGTTCCTTAATAAAGGAACTGCTTTTAGTGAGGAAGAACGTAGAAAATTTAACCTAGTTGGCCTTCTTCCGCCGCGTATTCAGACGATTGACGAACAGGCTACTCAAACGTATGCGCAGTATGAGGCAAAAACTTCTAACCTCGAAAAGCGCCGTTTCCTGATGGAGATTTTCAACACGAATCGTACGCTGTTCTATTACCTTTTTAGCAAGCACATTGCTGAATTTAACCCGATTGTGTATGACCCTGTTATTGCTGAAAGTATTGAAAACTATAGTGAGCTTTTCGTAGAGACTCAGTATGCAACGTATTTGGACATCAATCATCCTCAGGATATTCGAGTAACCCTTGAGAATGCTGCTGCTGGCCGAGATATTCGTCTCATTGTGGTGACCGATGCTGAAGGCATTCTCGGCATTGGTGACTGGGGAACACAGGGCGTTGATATCTCTATCGGAAAGCTCATGATTTACACCGCAGCTGCTGGGATTGATCCCGCTACTGTGCTCCCAATCGTTATTGATGCGGGAACAGATCGCGAAGAGTTGCTCAACAATCCGCTATACCTCGGCAATCGTCAGAAGCGCGTGCGCGGTGAAGCCTATGACAGTTTTATTGACAGCTTTGTTAATGAAGCGTATTCGTTATTCCCTCAACTCTATTTGCATTGGGAAGACTTTGGTCGCGAAAATGCTGCTCGTATTCTTGACCGTTACAAAACCAAGATTCCAACTTTCAATGATGGCATTCAAGGCACGGGAATTATCACTCTCGCTGGCTTGTTTGGAGCTTTTAAGATTACAGGTAAGCACCTCGTAAATCAGCGTTATCTCTGCTACGGTGGCGGCACTGCAGGAGCTGGCATTGCACATCGTGTGCTTCTTGAAATGATGCAAGAAGGCTTAACTGAGGAAGAAGCATATCAGCGCTTCTACATGGTTGATAAGCAGGGCTTGCTCTTTGATGATATGACTGATCTAACCCCTGAGCAAAAGCCATTTGCTCGCAAACGTAGTGAATTTGTTGGTAGCGATGCAGATCCTGAATTTGCAGGTCTTGATTTTACAAAGCTGGAAGACGTTGTTCGAGCAGTAAAACCAACGATTTTGGTGGGAACATCAACGCAGCCTCATACTTTTACACAAGAAATTGTTGAACTCATGTGCTCGTACACCGAGCGCCCGATGATATTCCCATTGTCTAATCCAACGAAGCTTGCCGAAGCAACTGCACAAGATCTGATTGAATGGTCACATGGCAAAGCGCTTGTGGCAACTGGTATTCCTTACGATGACTTTGAATATAACGGAGTTACCTATTCCATCGGTCAAGCTAATAACGCCTTGATTTACCCTAGCCTTGGATTAGGCGTTATGGCAAGCCATGCAAAATTGCTTACCGATGAGATGATTAGTGCTGCTGCGCACTCACTAACGGATATTGCTGATTACAGTCAGCCGGGTGCTGCAGTGCTTCCTCCTGTTTCCCGTCTTGCTGATTTTTCCTTCAATGTTGCGCTCGCTGTTGCTGAAACAGCAAAAAAGCAAGGAATTGCGAAAGTGGAAACAGATGATATGGAAGCTGCGATCTGCCAAATTCAATGGACTCCTGAATATTCTGAATATAGGGAATTGGATATTTAAGAAGATAGTTAGGAAGGTGTTAAAGAGCTGCCTTGGCATGGTCCGTCTGCGCACTGATGGTTCACATAGTGAAACAGATCGTATCCCTGTGTTGGCGATTTCTTGGCAAGGTAGCTCGTATTTGTTAACAATTCTCATTACCGTTTTAATTATCTAAAATTTCAGATTAAAGGTTTAGAAAGCAATTATTTCGCCAATTCAAAAAAGTTCAGAATAAATTTGCTAATTTTTCGGCAATTTTGGCTGCCAGCGTGTGTAACGCTTATATTTCGCGTTTGTAACAAAGCCTCTGGTGTCAATCTTCTCAATGAATATACTAAATTTTGTTACTTTACATACGACTTATAGAAATGCAGTCTAAAACACTGCATAGTGGGGGCAAAAATGACTACAAAAGTTGCAATTTTGGGTTATGGAAACTTGGGACGTGGCGTCGAATTCGCTATTTCTCAGAATGATGATATTGAATTGGTGGGTGTTTTTACTCGCCGAAACCCAGCTGATTTGACCGTAGCTTCTGGTGTTCCTGTTCGTTCTGCAAACGACTTGCTCGAAGGTGAAAAGCTCGATATTGATGTTCTTATCATCTGCGGCGGTTCTGCAACTGATTTGCCTAAGATGACTCCTCAGTTTGCAGCTTGTTACAACGTCATCGATAGCTTCGATACTCACGCACATATTCCAGATCACTTTGCAAATGTAAACAAGGCTGCAGCAGACAATGGTAATCTTGCGCTCATCTCTGATGGCTGGGATCCAGGTCTGTTCTCTTTGAACCGTCTTTTTGGAAACTGCTTCCTTCCAAAGGGTGAGGATTATACATTCTGGGGTCCTGGTGTGAGCCAAGGTCATTCTGATGCAGTTCGCCGTATTGAAGGTGTGCTTGACGCTCGTCAGTACACTCTTCCTGTGGATGCTGCACTCGATGAGGTTCGTTCTGGTTCCAATCCAGAACTTACAACCCGCCAGAAGCACACCCGCTTGGCTTATGTTGTAGCTGAAGAGGGCGCTGATAAGGAACGTATCACTAAGGAAATCGTCGAAATGCCTAACTACTTCGACGAGTATGACACCACAGTAGAGTTCATTTCTCAGGAAGAAATGGATGAAAAGCATGCAGGCCTTCCTCATGGTGGTTTCGTTCTGCGCTCTGGTGCACACGCATCCGGCAACAAGAGTGTTATCGAGTATTCTTTGAAGCTTGATTCCAACCCAGACTTCACCGGCAGTGTAATAGTTGCCTATGCTCGTGCAGTTGCACGCTTGGCTGCTGAAGGTAAGACTGGCTGCATCACCGTATTCGATGTTGCTCCTGCATACTTGTCTGCTTTTGATGGCGAGTACTTGCGCGCACACATGCTCTAAATGCTCTAATTCTTAATAAAATATTTGAGATATTTTGAAAGCTGATCGCGTCTTTCAAGTTTGACAACTTTTTTAGTTTGATAACTTCTGAAGGGCGCGATTTTTGTATATTTTTTTAGTGGACATTCAGTTGAAAAGACCTAGA
>CAUUJV010000018.1:0-16439 GCA_963545565.1 uncultured Alloscardovia sp.
TTCTACCAGTTCTGGTTCAATCAGCCAGATAGTGAAGTAGTAAAGCTGCTAAAATACTTCACCTTCCTGCCAAAAGAAGAAATTGAGCGTCTTGCTGAGCAGGTAGAAGCAAACCCTGGTGCTCGTGAAGCGCAGCGTACTCTTGCTTGGGAAGTAACAAGCTTTGTACATGGAGAAGAGGCTGCTCGGCAGGCAATCGATGCTGCAGCTGCGCTCTTCGGCCGTGGTGACATTCAAACAATTGAAGAATCAACTCTTGAGGCAGCAATTGAGGGTCTCAAAGTGAAGAATAGCGAAGGCTACTCAGATTTTGCGCATGCAACAGTGGGTACGCGTGTTGTAGAAGCAGGTGTAGTCGCTGGGCTGTTCAAATCCGTCTCCGAGGCACGTAAGACTATTACCTCGGGCGGTGTTTACGTTAATAATATTCGTGTAGAAAATGTGGATGCAGAGCTAACTGAGCAGGACTTCCTGTACGGACGCTTCGCGCTTGTGCGCCGTGGCAAGAAAGCTCTCGGAGCTGTGGAGGCTAGCAAGTAATGGCAGAGAATAATAATCGTTCCGGTGGCTCACGCTCAGGCGGGCATTCAGGTTCTTATTCACGTGGCGCAAATCGCTCAGGTGGTTCTCGCAGTGGTAACTCTCGGGGAGGAAGCTCTCGTAGGGGATACGGTGCGAACCATGGTGGTAATCGTGGGGGAAATTCTCGCAGTGGTGATCGATCTGGTGGTTATCGCGGCAATAATCGTCGCTACGAGCGTAATGACGGTGAATCCCGTTATGAGCATAATGATGGTGAACGTCGTTTTAACCGTAGTAACCGCAATAGTAGCACCGATAACTATAGCCACAATAGCGATAGTCGTAACGGCAATCGCGGTGGTTATCGTGGAAATCACGCTGATGATCGCCGTAGTAATAGCCGCAGTAATGGCAGTGAGCGTCGCAATACTTCCTATCACAACCGTGGAAACCATCAGGGGCGCCAAACATCAAAGAATTATGATGCACCACGTATCAACTCTGATGGCACAGTATCATTCCCCTCTCAAAATCCTTATACCGATAGGCGCCCAGGTGAACCAAAGATGCCTAAGGGGCTTGAATGGTCGATGCTTTCCACTGATGAGAAGGAACGTCTGCGTGGCTTGAGCAAGGAACATGCTGAGAACATCGGTTTGCACATGCTTGCAGCCTATGCTTTAGAAGAAGATAATCCGCAGGCAGCTCTTGCACATGCGGAGTGGATTGCTAAACAGGCTTCTCGCGTCGATATTGCTCGTGAGACTCTTGCACTTATCACATATCGTCAAGGCGATTATAAGCGTGCGCTTCGTGAATTCCGCACAGTGTTCCGTATGAACGGTTACGGTGATTATCTTCCATTTATGGCTGACTGTGAGCGTGGTCTTGGAAACCCTCAGAAGGCAGTCGATATTGCTCTTTCTGATGATGCCAAAAAACTTAGAGGCGAATCTAAAGCGGAGATGTTCCTTGTTTATGCGGGTGCGCTTGCTGACTTAGATTTATTCGACAAGGCCATTGAAGTTTGCCATACTTTGGCTCATAGCAAGGGTGTTGGCGGAGCTTATCGCATGCGCGCTGTTCAAGCTGAGCAGAATTTCCTCGAACAAGCTGGCCACTCTGATGAAGCAGAAGCGTTGAATCCTCTCCTTGATGAACTTGAGGAAAAATATGCTGATGCTGACGAAGAAGATATGGCACGAGATATTGTCGATAACGATTTAGAGCGTATTGACGATGAGACATTGCGTGGCTTAGGAATCGATGTTGAAGAATATTATGATGAAGATGATGACGAATACGGTTACAACATCGAAGTAGACGAAGACGCTAAATAATTAAGCGTATAGCATGTCGCCGGTCAGTATTGGTCGGCGACATTGTATTTATAAAAGGATTTGTGAATTGATTTTTCCTAGTATTATCAAAGGTTCGGCACAGCCACTGAGTAAGGCTTATACACTTGCTTTTCTTGATCTTGACGGTGTGGTGTACCGTGGAGCTGATCCAGTCGCTAATGCTTCTGACGGTATTGCGCAGGCACGCAAAAATGGAATGCGCATTTCCTACACCACCAATAATCCTTCTCGATATCCGAGTGTCGTAGCAGATCAAATCCGCAGCTTCGGTGTTGATATGGAAGATACCGATGTTATCACTTCTGCAATGGTTGCTGCCAAAATGCTTGAAGTGCTTCTACCGCAAGGCGCACGTGTATTCGTTGTTGGTAGGGAACATCTCAAAGAAGAAATCAGCAAAGTCGGTTTGAAGATTGCTGAAAGCGCTGCACAGAAGCCAGACGCTGTTATCCAATCATGGTACCCCGACTTGGCATGGGGAACTTTGGCAGAAGCTTCCTACGCGATTCAAGCAGGAGCAAAATATTATGTCACCAACCGTGATATGACGATTCCTCGTGAGGGTGGAATCGCACCTGGAAATGGCGCAATGCAGCTTCCTGTGATGGCTGCAACAGGTGAAAAACCATTGGCCTCTGCAGGAAAACCTGAGGCGGAAATGTATCATCAAGCTCGCCATATGTTCAGCACCACAGCGAAGATGATTGAAACAGAACAATCTTTGCCAGTAGGGGATCGCCTCGATACTGATATTGAAGCAGCAAATCGTGGCGGTTATGATTCTGCAGTAGTGCTCACTGGTGTAGCTGATGCTGCTCAGATTATCTCTGCAGATCCGATCTATCGTCCAACTTTTATCTGTGCTGATTTACTTGGTCTCAATGAAGTACAACCAGAAGTGATTGCCCGTAGAAACAATGCAACGGGTATCCAAGAATTTACGTGTAATAATGCCACCGCCTTTATGGAGGGTAATACCTTACATATTCGCATTAATAACAGCGAAATTAAAGATAGCGAAATTAATAATAGTGAATCAGTCGAGCATACCGAACCAATCTCAAGCCTTGACGCTTTGCGTGCAGGGGCAAGTGCGGCATGGGCTGCAGTAGACGCAGGGAATGTAAAATCTGAAGATCTTATAATTCCCGAATTTGCAAGTATCCTAGAATAATGGTAAATCCTATGCATAAGTCTTTTGGCGAATTGAACGCACAGTATCCTCAGCTAGCAGATTTAGATAGCTCAGATTTTGATGCGGTTATTCATGCTTATGATCAAGTGCTTGATGATTTGAACCGGCAACTCAATAATGTAGAAAATTTGGAATCTAACTAATGACTGATTTGCAGACTAACCTGCCCAAATTACTCGAATCTCGCCTAGATAACGAGATCGTACGCCGTGGATTGTGCCCGTCTCGCACTAGGGCACAGGCTCTTATCAAATCAAAAGCAATAAAAGTTAATGGAAAAGTTGCTTGCAAAGCATCTACCATCGTTACTGAAAATGATGAAATTTTCATCGATACCGAGGCAAATTCAGCGGGTAATTATGTCTCTCGTGGCGCAATTAAACTTGTGGGTGCATTGGAACAGTTTACTGCGCAAGGCTTGCCTTCAGTTGAAGGTAAAAGGTGCCTAGATATTGGCGCCTCTACGGGTGGATTCACGCAGGTGTTACTGAAAAATGGCGCTGCACACGTTATTGCTCTTGACGTTGGCCATGATCAGCTAGATCCCATAATTGCCAATGACGTGAATGTAACTGATATGAGTGGGGTAAACATTCGCGCAGTCGAGAAAGATGATTTGCCCTATCGGCCAGAATTTATCGTTTCAGACGTTTCCTTTATTTCGTTGACCTATGTTATTCCTGTTATTGCTCGGGTTTGTGCACCCAGTGCTCAGATAATTTTGCTGGTGAAGCCTCAGTTTGAAGTAGGCAAAGGAAACTTAGGTAAAGGCGGAATTGTCACAGATATTGCCAAGCGCGATGCCGCTGTTCAGAATGTTCTCGAATGTGCAGCCTCTAATAATTTTGAGATAAAAGAGATCACAGAGTCTCCAATCAAAGGTTCGCATGGCAATATTGAGTATCTACTTTGGCTAAATAGCAAAGTATCCTAGTCATGAGCGCACACACCATGACTGTGGATAACTCACTTTTCAAGATTCTTAGTTAGAAATTCGCTAGAATAATTTCAGATATCAGCATAGATTTATTGACGAAGGGGTGAACCGCTATGGTGCAGCGTACGGCAATTGTTGTGACTCATACACGTCTCACCGCCACCTCTAGTGTTGTTGATGAAACAGTGGGGCAGTTGCAAAGTCGTGGTTTTAACGTCACTATTGTTGACACGAACCCGCAGCCACAGTTTGGCGTTACAGATAATCAACTATTGGATGAATCTGTTGAGATTGTTGTTGTGCTTGGCGGGGATGGTACTTTACTGCGCGCTGCGGAGCTTGTGAAAGGCACAAAAGTTCCAATTATCGGTATCAACTTGGGGCATGTAGGCTTCCTTGCTGAGTTTGAAAGTTTTGAAATTCCTAAGGCAATCGACAAAGTTGCGAATAAAGATTATACGATTGATGAACGCATGATTGCGCAGGTTAACGTGTGGATGCCTGATAGTGAAGAAAATGCTCCACTTGTGGATTGGGCTTTGAACGATGTGACTATTGACCATGAAGATCATAGCAAGATGATTGATGTAGGCATCACGGTTGATGATGTTGCAGTAAGCTCTTTTGGCTGTGATGGTGTGATTATTTCTACTCCTACGGGCTCCACTGCATATGCTTTTTCTGCGGGTGGGCCAATTATGTGGCCAGACGTGCGCGCACTGGAACTAACTCCAGTTGCTGCTCATGCTTTATTTGCTCGACCAATGGTTATTGGATCACAATCTACTTTTGGTGTTCAAATGCTAGAAAGTTCACCAAGTCAGGGATGGATTTGCTGTGACGGACGTCGTCAGATAGCTCTTCCGCGTGGCTCTCGCGTTAAAATCTTCGAGTCTGATAGTGTGCTCCGCATTGCTCGACTTTCTGATGCATTGTTTACAGATCGCCTTGTTTCCAAGTTTGACTTACCTGTTGTGGGATGGCGCGAGCAGAGTCACGAGATGTATCAGGAGAAGCCATAATGCTTGATGAACTTGAAATCAGTTCACTGGGGCCAATTCATCATGCTATTATGCGTCCCGGTATTGGTATGACTGCAATAACAGGTGAAACTGGCGCAGGTAAATCCATGCTTTTAAACGCTATTCAGCTTATTTCAGGGCAGGCAGCACGCTCTGAGCGCGTTTCCGCTAGTGCGGATCAAGCATGGGTTCAGGGTATTTTTACTGTGGCGGGTAATGCGGGGGCTATTGAAATCGCAGAGCAAGCTGGAGCTGAATGTGAAGATGATCTGGCATATATCTCGCGCCTTATCCCAGCTGAGGGGCGCTCTCGTGCGGTTCTTAACGGTCGTAGTGTTCCTCGCTCTGTTCTTACCGATATTAGTTCTTCTTTAGTGACTATCCATGGCCAAGCTGAACAACTGCGCATAGCTTCAACAGCTCGTCAGCGTGAATTTCTTGATCAGTACGCTCAAAATGATGTCTTAAGGGCACAATTCACGGCAGATTTTAGTGCTTATCACGATGCTCAAGCAACGTTAATGCGAGTAATAGATCAGGAGGCAAGTAGCAGAGCACAGGCGGATTATTTACGCGAATCCATTGCGCGTATCGATAATATTAATCCCCATATGGATGAGGATATACAGCTGCGCAATCAGCGTGAACAGATTGAGAATGCGGCGGATATTGCAATTGCAGCAAACTCGGCTATTACCGCACTCGACCCTTCACAAGTAGCAGACGAAGCGGATATTATTTCAGTAACCGACGCAATTGACCGTGCTATTCATGCGTTGCAATCTGTGCGTGGCATTAATCTATTTGATAGTCTTATTTCCCGTCTTGAATCAGTAAATACCGAAATTCAGGATATTGTTTTTTCGCTTTCACAGAATAATAATGATGATGATGTTAATCCAGCTGATTTGGACACAATTAACAGTCGAATTCATGAGTTAGATGATTTGATGAAGCGCTGGGGGCCGACTTTACATGATGTGCTTGAGTGGCGCAAAAAAGCTGAGTTTGATATTGAAGATTTAGATGCATCACCAGAGCGGATTGAGCAGCTAACCCAAGCGCGCGATAAGGCGTTGGCAAAAGCTTTAGAGGATGCTTATAAGCTGTCGGAATCCCGCGTTGATGCTGCGCAGAAGTTAGGAGCTGCAGTAACAGCTGAGCTGAAATCATTAGCAATGGCTGGGGCAAAGCTCGACGTTGTTGTAGAGCAGCATGATTCCTCACATCTTGATTCTCATGGTCTTGATACTATTTCGTTCCTTTTCACTCCGTATCCAAGTTCTCCACAACTACCTATGAGCAAGAGCGCTTCTGGCGGTGAGTTGAGTCGTTTAATGCTTGCTTTGGAACTTGTAGCATTCGAATCTCGTCAAGATCAGAATAATTCTGCTGCTCCAAAAGATAATGGCTCTATGACTTTGACATCGCCGCAACAATCAATGACATTGATTTTTGACGAAATTGACGCTGGGGTGGGTGGCAAGAGTGCTGCAGAATTAGGTAAGCGGTTGGCTCGACTAGCGCAGGGTGCCCAGGTAATAGTCGTAACTCACTTACCTCAGGTTGCTTCATGGGCGCAAACTCAATATGTGGTTGCAAAAGAAAGTATTTCCGATGCGGCAGGAGAGAATACTCAAACTACAGTGAGTGAAGTAACAGAGCAAGAACGCGTTAAAGAGATTGCTCGAATGCTTTCCGGTAGCGAGTCAGAGACTTCGCTAGAACACGCACGAGAGCTTCTTGCATCAAGTGTTTTATAAAGTAAAAAGCCGAGCCCGAAGTTATCGGATTCGGCTTTATTTGTATGTTGTTTAGTAATATGCAGTTTATAACGTGTAACTATGCTAATTGAGCTGCCGCATTGCGAACGTAGCTAGTCATATCTTCCACATTAATCACATCAGTAAAGCGGACTTCAGCATTTTCGAGAGCGCGCAGCTGCTGTGGGGCAGTAGTATCAGAGAACTTTGCAAGCACATCCATGCACTCGAAGTCACTTTCTGGAGTTTCCTGGCCCAGCGCCTGGAGCACAGCGCGTGGGAACTTATAAGGACTTGCAGTGCTGAGCAAAACGTGAGGAGCCATAGGAGTGCCCGCAACTTCGTTCATTACGTGATATCCGCATGCAGTGTGAGGGTCGATAACATAGCCATGAGCATCCCAGCAATCTTTGATGGCTGCTCGAACTTGATCTTCATCAGCCCAACCACATGCAAACATGCTACGAATCTTATCCATAATTTCTGAAGGAACCTCGTAACGGCCAGCCTTAGCCAAATCATCCATCAAAGAAGAAATGAGCTCAGTGTCACCATCGGAGAAATAATAGAGCATGCGTTCTAAATTAGAGGAAATCAGAATATCCATGCTTGGAGAAATCGTGGTAAAGAATTCACGATTACGGTCGTAAACACCAGTATTGATAAAATCACACAAAACGTTGTTTTTATCGCTCGCCACAATAAGTTTACCCACAGGAAGACCCATGCGGGAAGCGTAATAGCCTGCAAGAATATCACCGAAGTTTCCTGTAGGAACAGTGAAATCTACTTCATTCCCGTTATTAATTTCTTGGCTAGCAAGAAGCTGAGCATAAGCAGCAAAGTAGTACACAACCTGTGGAACAAGCCTGCCAACATTAATAGAGTTTGCGCTAGAGAGCACGGTAGAGGAGTTAGTCTTAATCTGCGCAGCCAAATCTTTGTCTGCAAAAATATTCTTTACAGAGCTTTGTGCATCGTCAAAATTACCGCGTAAACCGCAGACTGCAACGTTTGTGCCGCGCTGTGTGACCATTTGCAAACGCTGAACTCCGCTAACCTTGCCCTCTGGGTAGAACACAGTGATACCAGTGCCTGGAACGTCAGCGAATCCAGCTAAAGCTGCTTTACCGGTGTCACCGCTTGTAGCAGTAAGAATCATAATGCGCTCATCCTCATTGCCTGCAGCGGTCTTAGCCATAAAACGAGGGAGAATTTGAAGAGCAACATCTTTAAAAGCACTTGTGGGGCCGTGGAAAAGCTCTAATACGTGGTCTGTGCCAAGCTCGCGAAGTGGGGTAATAGCTTCGTGAGCCCACTGAGAGCCGTAAGCTCCTTCGATGCATTCGCTAAGCTCTTCAGCAGTGAAGTCAGGGAGGAGAATACTCAAAACCTCGCGTGCAATCTCCTGATAAGTCTTTCCTGGAAGAGAAGCAATATCAATCTTCTGAGCGCCGAGTGAATCAGTGACGAACAGACCACCATCCGAAGCGATTCCTTGGCGAATTGCTTGCTTAGCAGTTATCTGATTAGTAGCGCTTCGAGTGCTGTGAAAAAGGTCCACTGTTTCCTCCGTCTTGGCATATAAATCCTTACACAAAGTTTATAGGGAGGAGGTCACAAACATTTTTTGAAAATAAATATGAGGCTCAATCAGTTTGCTTATACATAAATAAGACTGAGAAGAATGTTACTTGTGCTCACTCTATGAGTATTATAAAAGCAAACAATAAAGCAGGGAGCGGGCTTATGGTTCAAGAAAATACTGCAGTCAATTCCGACGATGTCTTTGAGCAAGTGTGCCATATGGCAGACATTGCTAGGGAAGATCAGAGGCTGTTGGCTAAATCTACTCCCGCAGTGAAACAATCTTTGATTAACTCAATTGCCGATGCTCTTGCAGTGCGCGCAGATCGTATTGCAGCAGCGAATGCCCAAGATATGAAGGCTGCGAAGGCTGAAGGGATGTCTGAAAGTTTGCTCGATCGACTGCTTTTAGATGCGAATCGTGTGGCAGCAAGCGCACAGGGTATGCGTAACGTGGCAGCATTAACTGATCCAATTGGAGAAGTAGTGAGTGGTCATAACCTCGATAACGGTATGCGCCTTAACGAAACTCGCGTGCCGATGGGCGTTGTGGGAATGATTTATGAGGCTCGGCCAAATGTCACTATGGATGTTATTTCACTGTGCCTCAAATCAGGTAATGCGGTAATGCTTCGTGGCGGGCATGCTGCTTTCAACACGAATCGTACCATTGTAGAAATTGTGCAGACCGCGTTGAAAGACAACGGTTTTGGCGTGAATCTTGTGACTACTGTTGACAACTTTGGCCGCATTGGTGCTCAGTCCATGATGCGCGCTCGCGGGCATATTGATGTGCTTGTTCCTCGCGGAAGCGCCTCCTTGATTAACTTTGTTTCTCAGAACGCTCTTGTCCCTGTGATTGAAACAGGGGCTGGAAATGTTCATGTTTATGTAGACGAAACGGCTGATTTTGGTAAGGCTGTAGATATTATTATCAACGCAAAAACTCAGCGTACAGGCGTATGCAATGCGGAAGAAAAGTTACTTGTGCATTCCAACATTGCCCAAGAATTCTTGCCAATTGTTGCTGATGAGCTTATCGCTCATAATGTTGAGCTACGGTGTGATGATCGTGCTTTTGCAATCTTGAGTGCATATGTATCTGAACATAAAACGCAGATTGCTGGAAAAACTGCGGCGAAACCTCACATCGTTGAGGCTACAGATGCAGATTGGGACACAGAATACCTGGATCTCATTTTAGGAATTAAAGTTGTGGACAGTGCCGATGAAGCTATTGAACACATAAATGCTCATTCCACTCATCACACTGAAGCAATTGTGTCTGAAAATTATAGTGCGATTGAGTCGTTCACTCAGAAAGTCGATTCTGCAGTAGTGATGGTCAACGCTTCAACTAGATTTACCGATGGTTCAATATTTGGATTTGGTGCAGAACTTGGTATTTCCACTCAAAAACTGCATGCACGTGGACCAATGGGTTTGCGCGCATTGACTACCACTAAGTGGGTTGGGTTTGGAACTGGGCAGGTGCGCTCATGAGCTACTCCTCTTCGCAAATTGCACAAAGTGAAATAGATAATCCCAAACTCTGGTTACGCATTGTTTCAGAGCGGCTAAGCACAGTGCGCTACGTATTTCTTGTCAGTATTGAAGATGGGATTCCAACGGTTGAGCATCGCAGTGCCCTTGAATATGCTGACGCGGTGCTAATTGGCTGGCCTGAGGCAGATGACCGCGATGTGCATATATTGAACGATGAGCAGCGTATAAACGTCTCTACTCAAATTGAGAATTGCGAAAAACGCATTGAAACGTTTATCAAGGCTGAGCGTGAACAAAATAGCGATGTAATGTCAGATTCCCTCATTCGTATCAGTGAGTGTGTTGCCAATGTTCGTAAGGAATATCAGCCTGATTTTCCGCTTCCTACTTTTGCTGAAATTCGTCGATATGTGGAATCTGAATGGTCAGAAGACATGGATCGCATTGAGGCAGACGCTCAAGAGTATGAACAGTCCATTCAATCAGGTGAGGGCGGCACAACTGCTCAAAAATTAGCAGAGCACACGGGAGAAAACCCACAATCGTTAGTATGAGTATGAGCAATTCTTTTGAAACACCTATTCGCAGCATGTCTGAGCTTAGTCAAGTGAGTGAACCAGCTGCTCGTCGTAAGCGTTTATCGTCGCGAGGAAATGATCATAAGCGTGAATGTATCGGCATAATGGGTGGCACGTTTGACCCTATTCACAATGGCCATTTAGTGGCAGCGTCTGAAGTAGCGTGGGTATACGACCTTGATGAAGTAATTTTTGTTCCGACAGGTCGACCGGCATTTAAGCTGGATAAAAAAGTTACAAACGCTGAAGATCGCTATCTAATGACGGTGATTGCAACAGCTTCAAACCCGCGGTTCACTGTGTCTCGCGTAGATATTGAGCGTCCAGGAGTGACGTATACCGTTGACACACTGCGCGATATTCATAAGTCGCGTCCTCAAGCAGACCTTTTCTTTATCACCGGTGCTGATGCATTGGCAGAAATTATGAAATGGAAAGATGCTGACGAGATGTGGGAAATTGCTCACTTTGTGGGCGTCTCTCGACCGGGTTATTCTGTGAATTTAAGTGCGGCGGGTGTGCCTCGGCAAGCAGCTGATACTATCGAGATTCCTGCTTTGGCGATTTCATCCACTGATATTCGCAGGCGCTCTCGTAACGGTGAGCCAGTGTGGTACCTCGTTCCAGACGGCGTGGTGCAATATATCGACAAGCATGGGCTTTATATTTAGCTAAAAATCTGCATTTAGTGGAGTGTCATCTGTCAGCTCCAACAGTTAACATTTATCATGTTCCTCTTCACAATACGGTTGGAGCTATAGTGAGTGCAATTCTCGAAGGTACACCTGATAAACGTCTAGTACTTGTGGCTGGAAGGTCGCACCCAAAGCTTGCTGCAGATGTTGCGAACCAGCTTGGTATTGATGTACTCGAAACCACGGCATACGATTTTGCGAGCGGCGAGATGTATGTTCGTTACACTCAATCAGTTCGCGGTGCCGATGTGTATGTGCTACAGGCTCATTCCGAACCAATAAATAACTGGATTATGGAACAGCTCATCATGATTGATGCGTTGAAGCGTGCTTCTGCTGGGTCTATCACTGCTATTTGCCCGATGATGGGTTATGCTCGCCAAGACAAAAAGCATCTTGGTCGTGAACCTATTTCTTCTCGCCTTATTTTTGATCTTTTCCGTACTGCGGGTGCAGACCGCATCATGTCTGTTGACTTGCATGCAGCACAGTCTCAAGGCTTTTTCGATGGGCCAGTAGACCATCTACAGGCAATGCCCGTGCTCGTTGAGTATGTTCGTACTCGCGTTGATCTTAGCAATGTTGCAGTCGTTTCCCCAGATGCAGGTCGTATTCGAGTAGCAGAGCAGTGGTCAGCTCAGTTGGGCGGCGGCCCACTTGCGTTTGTACACAAAACTCGTGATATCAATCGTCCTAACCATGCTGTGGCAAACCGAGTTGTTGGCGATGTTGAAGGTAAAGATTGCGTTCTTGTTGATGACTTAATTGATACTGCAGGAACTATTTGCGAAGCTTGCAATGTTGTGCTTAAGGCTGGTGCAAAGTCTGTGATTGTTGTGGCAACACACGGTGTGCTTTCCAACCCTGCTACTGAGCGCTTGAAGAACTGCGGAGCTCGCGAGGTTGTTGTAACCGACACTGTTCCTATTCCAGAAGAAAAGCGTTGGGATGGTTTGACAGTTCTTTCTATTGCACCTCTTATTGCAGGTGCTATGAAGGAAGTCTTCCAAGATGGTTCTGTAGCTCATCTTTTCGCTCACTATCCTTCCTATCACGGAGCTGAAATCCCTCGCGGATAGACTGATTTTTCAGCCGTGTCTCATGTTTTAGCTGAATGTAGCGTGTCATCTGGTATGCTATTCATGGCTCATGTGAAATGCGTATGAGTAAATACTGCTAAGGTATGTGATAATTTAATTCTTGATGAGGTTTAATTCTCATCAATTCCCCCATGGTGTAATGGCAGCACACGGGTCTTTGGAACCCTTAGTCTTGGTTCGAATCCAGGTGGGGGAGCTGCATGAATGTGCCGGTGGCCATAAAGAGGGTCGTCAGGTCGCCGGTTAGGATGTCGACGGCAATTGAAAGGACGACGTAAAATAATGACAACAAAACGTATCGAAACATGGCTCACCGATATGGATGGTGTGCTTGTTCATGAAAATAAAGCACTTCCTGGAGCGGCTGAATTCATTCAGGCCCTTCGCGATAATAATCGTAGATTTCTCGTTTTAACTAACAATCCAATGTATACGCCTAGGGATTTGTCTGCTCGCTTGCAGCGCAGTGGAATAGATGTTCCTGAAGACTATATTTGGACGTCGGCGTTGGCTACCGCCCAGTTTGTTTCCAGTACAATCCCTCATGGATCTGCTTACGTGATTGGTGAAGCTGGGTTGACAACTGCTTTGCATGAAGCGGGATATATTCTTTCTGATAGCAATCCTGATTACGTAATTTTGGGTGAAACACGCACTTATTCCTTTGAAGCTATTACAACCGCAAGTCGCTTAATTCTTGGTGGAGCACGTTTTATCTGCACAAACCCAGATGCTTCAGGTCCGAGCCCACAGGGTATCTTGCCATCCACTGGTGCTGTTGCTTCATTGATCACTAAGGCCACTGGCCGTGAACCATACTTTATCGGTAAGCCAAATCCTATTATGTTCCGCACTGCGTTAAACCGTGTGGGTGGGCATTCAGAGACCACAGCAATGATTGGTGACCGCATGGATACCGATGTAATTGCAGGCGTAGAAGCAGGCTTGAATACATTCTTGGTTTTGAGCGGTGTAACGTCTCAAAACGAGGTTGAAAACTTCCCATTCCGTCCTAATAAGGTTGTGGATGGCATTGGCGATTTAATCGATATTGCGCAAACTGGAGAGGCAGAACTCTAAATGACACTTGATACTGCAATTATTCTTGCCGCAGGCGAGGGAACCCGCATGAAGTCGGATACTCCAAAAGTTCTGCATGAACTCGCAGGTAAGACGTTCTTGCAGCGTGTCATGATGAGTGTTAAAAATCTTGAGCCGGAAACACTCTCAGTAGTTGTGCGTTTTCAAGCTGAACGAGTGGCGAAGGCTGCCCTTTCATATGATGAAAAAGCTGTTATCGTAAATCAGGATGAAATATCTGGAACTGGTCGTGCAGTACAGTGTGCAGTTGATGATCTAGATAAGCGCAATGCTTTCAAAGGCTCCGTGCTCATTGCGGCATCTGACATGCCTTTGCTTGACGCTGCTACTTTGAATAGTTTGCTTGATTTCCATCGTTCCAGCTCAAATGCAGCAACTGTTCTTACCACTACGCTGGAGAATCCATTTGGCTATGGACGTATTATTCGCCAGTCTGATGGGAACCTACTTCGTATCGTTGAACAAAAAGACGCAAATGCAAGCGAACTTGAAGTGCATGAAGTGAACACTTCTGTATACGTTTTTGAAGCTGAAGTTTTGCGCAGGGCTATTGCTGGTCTAAATCAGAACAATGCACAAGGCGAATTCTACTTAACTGATGCATTAGAAGCAGCGCGCACAATCGGCCAGGTTGGTGCTTTCCAAGCTCCAGACTCTTTGGCAGTTGAAGGCGTGAATGATCGTGTGCAGCTTGCCCATCTTGCAAAGAGCCATAATCAGCGTATCTGCGAGCAATGGATGCGTGAAGGCGTAACTATTCTCGATCCAGAAACAACATGGATTGAAGATGATGTTACTATCGAGCATGATGCACAGATTTTGCCAGGAAGCTATTTGAGGGGCACAAGCACTATTGCAGCTCATGCGGTTATTGGGCCAGACACAACCCTCATAAATGCAACCATTGATGAATATGCATCAGTTGAGCGTTCACGTGTAGAGAGCACTCATATTGGAGCAAAGGCGAATATTGGCCCATGGACTTATTTGCGCCCAGGTAACGATTTAGGCGCAGGTTCTAAAGCTGGTGCATACGTTGAAATGAAGAAATCTACGATCGGTGAAGGCACCAAGGTTCCGCATCTTTCGTATGTCGGCGATTCTACTATTGGCGATAATACTAATATTGGTGGCGGCACAATTACTGCAAATTATGATGGTGTTCACAAGCATCATACGAGCGTCGGCTCTGGTGTTCATATTGGCGCGGGAAATATGCTCGTAGCCCCTGTAGAAGTAGGTAATAACGTTACTTCGGGTGCAGGCTCTGTTATCCGTCATACAGTTCCAGATGATGCCATGGTTTACTCCGAAAATACTCAGCATAATGTTGAAAATTGGAAGCCCTCTTGGGAACGCTCAGAGTAACTAGTTCAAGATTCTGTTAGAAAAATTCGTAAAACTCTACAAAACTTTACATAGGTCTACATAGAGGACTTACATAGTTGAAAGAAATGAAGAAAAATGCCTGCTTATCAAGATTCGATTGAGTCAGCTCGTATTGCGGCCGCAGCAGCGGATGAGATGAAGGGCGAGGATATCGTTGCAATCGATGTTTCTCAGCCACTCGCTATCACCGATTTATTTGTGCTTGCTACGGGAAGCTCTCCTCGCCATGTGCTTTCAATAGCAGAAGAAATTGAAAAACAGCTTCAACTTCAAAAGGGGCTAACACCGAAGGTGCGTGAAGGCTTAAGCGAAGCTGAATGGGTTTTGCTTGATTTCGGCGATTTTGTAGTACACGTGATGGATCAGGATTCTCGCGAATTCTACGATTTGGAACGTTTGTGGAAAGACTGCCCGCGCATTGATCTTCAACTTCCGCACCATGATGACGAAGCCGATGAAAGCGTTGAAGAGGACTCTGAATAATCTATGATGTATGATTCCACGCTGTTTACGTCCGGCAATGAGCACCATGTTCGCGCTGTCACATTGATACGGCATGGGCGCACAGCGTACAATGCAGCTTCTCGTTTGCAGGGGCAAGTGGATATTCCGCTTGATGAGGTTGGTCGTTGGCAAATCCAGCAGACTGCGCGTGAATTGCGTTCCTTATATGTCGATAATTCACCTGAAGTGACTGAGCATATTGTTATATCCTCGGATTTGGGAAGAGCTTTAGAAACCGCGCATGCCTTTGCAGATTCTCTCGGCGTTGAAATCACGCCAGATAGCCGTGTGCGAGAACGTAATTTTGGTGATTGGGAAGGCATGAGTCGCGCTCAGCTTATTGAGCAGTGGCCGCAGGATTATTCCGACTGGATTAATCTCAAAGATGGTGAACTTAAGCACGGCGCAGAACCTAAAACTGTTGTCGGATCTCGCGGAGCGGAAGCAGTGAATGAATGGGCACGAAAGGGAAACAGTAATTCTGAACTTTTCGTGTTCTCTCATGGTGCGTGGATTAATCAGACTGTTCAAACTCTTCTTGGTCTTGATAAAGTCAACCCAAATTTTGTCAGCCTCGTATCGATGCGAAATGCTTTTTGGGCGCGGCTTATTCCAAAAGAAAATTCACAAGGAACGCTAGATTGGCGTTTAGTGGATTATGCTCATGGACCGCAGGCTGCATATGCAACTGACTGGGATAATCCAGTACTTTCGTAAAACTTTCAGACTTTATGCATGTTATTTAAATGAGCGTAACGTAAGCTTAAAAAAATCGATATGCGAAGGAGGAAAAGTTCAGTGCGCAAGTTCCTAAAAAATCTGTCACTTCCACAGATTATTGCAGGTGCATTAGCTGCAGTTACGTCTTTTCTTCTTGCTGCGAAAATTGGCATTGCTGGTTCCGTAATTGGCGTGGCAGTGGGATCTGTTGTTTCTACGATTGCTACTGAGGTTTATAAACACGTTATTAAAACATCGTCAGAGAAAATTCAAGAAAAAGTAGGGACTTCTCCGGCTGACTCTGAGGATAATTCAGCCAATCCTGTTGCTGGCGACGCAACTAGCCTAGTTATAGAACATTCTGGTACAGAGCATCCTAATATAGAACAAAATGTTGAAGCGACTCGTGTTATTTCTAGTAGTGTAAATAATAAGAATGCGGTAAATAGTAAGAATGCG
>CAUUJV010000019.1:0-11753 GCA_963545565.1 uncultured Alloscardovia sp.
CCAGTTCATCGAGAAATCCGGATGCGGCTTCCCTTACAGACGGCATGGGGCCGGCGAGCTGAGCCAGTTCCATCACACTGGGACCAATCGAGTAGCGTTTGTTGCCATTTTTGACCAGCGCCCGTACCTGAACCAGACTGGTGAGAAAACGGCTTACTGTGCTGGGCGCGTATCCGGTCATGTTCATGATGTCGGTCAATGTGAGCGAGGGATTGTCTGAGCTGAAGCAGTTGAGGATAGTGAAGGCACGCTGAAGCACACCGGCCTCATGCGAGGAGTTCTGGTCGGTACGACTGGCTGGATGTGTCATGGGAGAAGCATCGTCACTCATATTCTCATTATGACATGTTGCCCCAGCACTTTTCCGGTGAGTGGAAATTAAATGGAAGTCAAATTCATTAACGTCTAAAAACAGAATCACCATATCAGTTCACGAAGGAGTGACTATGAGTGAAGCATCTTCTCCCGAAACTGTAGCCGTACAACAGAACGAAAATTTCGATGCGGATTACGATCGCATCGTCAAAGAATACGGCAGCCCTAAACGCAACATTGCGCTGATCCTCATCGCAGCTGTTGGCCTGTATATCATGTGTATGTCGCTGTCAACCTGCCTGTCGCTGCGCATAGCCGCACTTGTACCAAACGACAAGAATACGTATTACAGCACAGCGTCGGCTGTCAACAGTTTTGTGATCCTTTTCGCAGTGCCTATCGCCGGGGCACTCTCAGACAGGACCACCAGCCGTTTCGGCCGCCGCAGGCCTTGGATCATCGCATATCTGGTCGTCGCATTGATTGCCTGCGCAGTTGTAGGGTTCTCTACTAATCTTGCAGTGATCTGCGTGGCGTATGTCGTTGGCGGAACGGCCATGCAGTGCGGATTCAGCACATACAGTGTGATCCCTGTAGAGGGTATCCCCAATCGTTACCGTGGGCGAGTAATGGGATTCATGGGCATGTTTGGCGCTCTGGCCACATCCTTCGGCTCGTACCTTGCAGGTGCACTTGTGAAGGTCCCTGTTCTGCTCATGACCGTTCCGATCCTCCTCGGCTTGATCACTGCTATCCCTCTGCTCATCATGTATCGTGATCCGATCAAGTCCGGGAACGATGTGCCTCCGCTGGATCTGAAGGCCACCTTCTTCTCAGGCATGTTTGTCAATCTTGCTAAGCACCCCAATTATCTGTGGGTGTGGATCACCCGCTGCCTGACTGGCTTCACCATCGCTGCCATGTTCAGCTACTTTACGTATTACCTGATGGATGGACTGCACGTACCACTGAATGAAGTCGGCCAGCACGCAGGATTACTGACACTTATGTCTGCACCGGTCAGCGTGCTGTTCTTTACATGCTCCGGCTGGATCTCCGACAAGTTTGGCCGCCGCAAGCCGTTGGTCGTCGCAGCAGGCCTGTGCATGGCAGTGGCTCTGGTTGTGGGCGGTACGTCTCATACTTTCGTCCAGTTTGCCTGCGCATGGCTGCTCTTCGCAGTTGGTCAGGCAATGTACCTGACCGTCGATCTGGCACTGTGCTCTGAGGTATTGCCAGACCAGAAAGATGCTGGCAAGGATATGGGCATGTTCCAGGTGGCACTGAGCATCGGCAATATGCTTGCCCCTGCTCTGGCACCGTTCATTCTCAAGATCGGTAGCACTACCGGCACGAACTATCTGCTCTTCTGGTGTGTGGCAGCTGTCACCGCAGTCGTCGCAGCAGGTATGATGCCACTGGTCAAAGGCATCAAGTAGCAGCGAGCCGGAACCCGAGTCAACGATTATGAAGAATTAAGAAGATGAGATCAATGACCACAATTACTTCTGCATCGAACGCTGTACAGGCAAGCCATGTACGGTTTGCGCATCACCGCGCTGAGCAGGCTGTGCTGGGAATTGGTGAAAGTCGACCCGCGCTGTCATGGCGAATCGACAATACTCCCGCCAAATGGAAGCAGACACAAGCCCAGGTGGAGATCACCCGCGAGAGCAAGGGGCCCGAGGGGAAAAGAGCTGACAAGACTCAGACGGTCCATACCCTTGATGGCGCAAACCATGTTTTCGTGCCGTGGGATGATCTGGGGCAGCCGCCACTGACATCCCGTGAGCGTGTCACTGTGAGGATCCGTATGACCGGCGCTGCTGCGGATAGCGTTGATGCTGGCGTCGATACCGAGTGGTCGGCGTGGTCTGAGCCTGCAACAGCTGAAGTGGGGTTACTGACCCAAACCGACTGGCACGGCAAGTCGATCACGCCTGATGCAGAAGTAACACGGGAAGATCCTGCCCCCGTGCTGGTGCGTAGATTTGTAGTAGATGCGGTAGATAATGCCCAGTCGGTCAATGCCCAGGCTTCTGCCAGTGGCCGTCTCCACATCACCGCCGGCGGAGTCTTTGTGGCCTATATTGATGGCGAGCGCATCGGGAACGACGAACTGGCACCAGGCTGGACCGAATACAATAAACGCATCTCTTCACGTACGTATGATGTCAGCTCGCTCCTGACTCCGGGTGAGCATGAGATCGCCATCCTGCTGGGCAACGGCTGGTACCGCGGGCAGTTGACATGGAGCTGCCGCACGAATGTGTACGGCGACCGGCTGTGGGCGCTGGCGGATATGGAATGGTCCGATAACTCCGGCGAGCATGTGCTGGCGACTGACGATACCTGGCACTGGCGTTCGTCGAATATTCTGTTCAATGATCTGTACGATGGCCAGAAAACAGATCTTCGCCAGCCGCTGCTGGGCGTTGATTCCACCGAAGCAGTGCAAACTGTGCAGGTACTGCCAATGCCAGAGGCAGATATCGTTCCTGCAGAAGCGCCAGCGGCACGGATAGTTCAGACCCTACCGGCGCAACAGATCATCACCACACCTTCTGGCAAGACGATCGTGGATTTTGGTCAGAACATTGCAGGCTGGGTACGCATGACGGTGCGCCACGGCTCAGCGGGCGATATTATCACGCTACGCCATGCAGAAGTGCTGGAACACGGTGAGCTGGGCACTCGGCCGTTGCGCAATGCCAAAGCCACCGACGAGTTCATCATCTCTGGTGATGACATTGAGGTTTTGGAGCCTTTGCTCACTCAGCATGGGTTCCGCTATGTTGAGGTGGACGCCCCGGCGAATATCCTTGCAGAGTTCGATCTTTCGGATATAGAAGCATGTGTGGTCTCTGCCGATATGGAGCCGCTGACTGAATTTGACTGCTCTAACGAAGATGTCAATCGTCTGTTCCTCAATACTCGGTGGTCGACGATCGACAATTTCCTCACCGTTCCTACCGACTGCCCACAGCGCGATGAGCGCCTTGGCTGGACAGGAGATATAGCGGTTTTCGCTCCCACTGCGACAACGCTGTTTGACTCAGCTGCATTCCTCAACTCGTGGCTTGACGATATGGCGTCTGACCAAGGGGCGGACGGCGGCATCCCCGTCGTTGTGCCAGACGTTCTGGACGGCCCAAAGCTGACCTGCGGATGGGGCGATGCCTCAGTGATCGTGCCTTGGGCGATCTATCAGGCCAGCGGTGATGTCAATGTTCTACGCAGATTCCTTCCAATGATGGATGCTTTCGTAGATGGCGTAGCTGCGGTGTGCCATGGATATCTGTGGAAAGGTGGATTCCAGTTTGGCGATTGGCTCGATCCGGACGCTCCTGTGGATGATCCTGGTAAATCCAAGGCTGATCCTGACATTGTTGCTACAGCCTATTTTGCCCATTCTGCAGGTATTGTGGCTCAGGCTCACAACATCGTAGGTCAGGCAGAGTTGGCTGAACATTATGCAGAGTTAACTGGCAAAGTGGCACAGGCGTGGCGTGATGAATATACGACTGCAAATGGCGCCATCATTTCCGACTGCGTCACTGTATATGCGCTGGGTCTGACATGGGATCTGCTCGCTACCGATCAGCAGCGAGACGGGGCTGCACAGCGCCTCGTTGATTTAGTGCGTACGAGCGGATACCGCATCTCCACAGGATTCCTCGGCACTCCCCTCATCTGCGAAGCACTGGAAAAGAGCGGTCATGGCGATATTGCCCTGCGTCTCCTGTTGCAACGCCGCTGCCCGTCATGGCTGTATCCGGTATCAATGGGCGCAACCACTATCTGGGAACGCTGGGATTCCATGCTGCCATCAGGTGACATCAATCCGGGCGAAATGACCAGTTTCAACCACTATGCCCTCGGCGCTATCACCCACTGGCTCATTACCAGCGTGGCAGGGCTAAAATCCGAGGCGCCTGCGTGGCGCACGGTACGGATCCGTCCGGTTATCGGCAACGGTATCGACCATGCACATGTGCGGCAGACAACGCCGTATGGAGTCATTGATCTGAGCTGGCATCTGAAGCCAGACGATACATCCGCACCAAATGACCGTCTCACCTTGTCTTTGACGGTACCTGAGGGCGTCACCGCATTCGTTGAACTTCCGGGAGCTGATTCCGAAATACACTGCGAATCAGGCCACTACGAGTGGACGAGTCAGATCGTTCGGCATGAGCGCACTCTCAAAGAAATGTCCATCAGCGACGTGATCGATTCTGCTGATCTGTTGGACGATCTGACACACCGCCTTGCCGCATCTGGTTCGCCGGTCTATGCGAACGATACTCCCGATATCACCTTTACTCATGAGGCTAAGCAGTGGCTGCACGCTTCGATCGATCAGTTACCTACGGTCGCATCAATGCAAGGGTTCGTGCCTGCAGCCGACAAGATCCAGACTGGTACACAGGAATTCCTCGCGGCACACACAACGAAGTAGAAATAGAAACGGAAAAAGAATATGGCGAATCAAACACAGCAGACAGAAACATCTGCGTCTGCGGCAGCAGCACCGGCAGCAGTATCTGTAACAGCATCTGCAGCAGCTCAGGGACGCCACCAAAAGGCCACTGCTACTCGAAACACTCCTGCCCACTTCCTGTGGGGCGCCTCCACTGCCGGCCACCAAATAGATGGCAATGACACCATGGCAGATACCACGTTCTTAGAAAGCGTCACCCCGTCTGTTTTCAAGGAACCGGCGGGAGCAGCATGCATGAGCTGGGAACGCTGGGAAGACGATCTGGATTGCGTGGCCGCCATGGGGCTGAACGCGTACCGCTTCTCTGTGGAATGGTGCCGGATCGAGCCAGAGCAGGGAAAGATCAATCAGAGTGCGCTAGACCACTATGACCGCATGATCGACGGCTGCCTGGAGCGCGGCATCACACCAGCCATCACACTCAGCCACTTCACTGCTCCTCACTGGTTCGCTGCACAAGGCAGCTGGATGAATCCTCAGGCGGCAGGCTGGTTTGCGGACGAAGCAACGCGCGTCATGAAGCTTGTGGGTGACAGGGTCGGTCTGGTAGTCACATTCAATGAGCCGAATCTGGCCCAGCTGCTGGCCAAGGGCGGCCTGCCCCCGGAAGCTATGGAGTTCCAGAAGGCGTGCCTTGCAGCGGCGAGTGCCAAAGCTGGCGTGGACCACTACCGTGCGGGGAATGTGCAGTCGCCAGATGACTTTGATGCCATGGATGACGGTTTTGCCAAAGCACATCGTGCAGCTGTTCAGGCAGTCCGCGCAGTTAATGCCACCGTCCCAGTGGGTCTGTCACTTTCGGTGACGGACGACACATATATCACGCCTCACGGTAAGGAACTCATGGAGGCTAAGCGTGCCGCCTGCTACGGCAAGTGGGTGGATGTGACGCGCGGTGACGATTTCATCGGCGTGCAGAATTACGAGCGCATTGTATATGGCGATGATGGCGTTGTTCCTCCACGCCCCGACCAGCAGGTCAACGGCATGGGCACACCCGTAGAGCCTACGTCACTTGCAGCGTCCATCATCTACACACACGAACTGACCGGACTCCCGATCGTGGTGACCGAGCATGGTATTTCAACCGATGATGACACTATGCGCTGCGATTTTATCCAACAGTCCATTCCCCCTATGGTCGAACTCATCAAGCGCGATGTTCCAGTGCTCGGCTATTTCCGCTGGACCCTGATGGACAACTTCGAGTGGATCAGCGCTTTTGATTCACGCCTGGGGCTGTATGAAGTGGATCGCGCCGGAGGCACCTACGACCGCATCGCCAAACCCAGCGCAGAGGTCTATGCGCAGGTGGTCCGCCAGCTCGATACTCAGATATAGAGCTACTTATAGAGCTACAGAACCATAAATAAATTATCCTCAATAATTTCAGGGGTGAGTCAGCCGAAGCAGATTCACCCTTGTTTTTTAGCTCTGACAGCTGGGATTCCACGGCATCTACACGAGAGCTGTGCGATGGCCTCTATGTGGTTCGAGTTACTCGTGTTGCATTTGTAGGCTATTACCCTACAATTGCAACATCTCACTCTGATTCAAACCTCTTAGCGTCGCAAGGACATGCGAAATGGCACACGAAGCTGATCCCCTGCCAGCAAATGCTAAATGCTACCTATTCCCACTCGATCGTCGCCGGCGGCTTGGAAGTCACGTCGAGGGTGACCCGGTTGATACCGCGGCACTCATTGGTAATGCGCGTTGAAATCGTGGAAAGCACATCGTAAGGAACGCGGGACCAATCAGCTGTCATGGCATCTTCAGAGCTTACGGGGCGCAGCACGATTGGGTTGCCATACGTACGCTCGTCACCTTGCACGCCCACAGAGTGAACGTCTGCAAGGAGCACGACCGGGCACTGCCAGATGTCGCGATCCAGGCCGGCCTTGCTCAGCTCTTCACGGGCAATTGCATCTGCCTCGCGCAGGAGGTCAAGACGCTCCCGAGTGATCGCGCCGATGATACGGATGCCGAGGCCAGGGCCAGGGAACGGCTGGCGCCACACCATCTCTTCAGGAAGACCAAGCTCAGTGCCGATAGCACGAACTTCATCCTTGAACAGAGTGCGCAAAGGCTCAACGAGCGAGAAGTTCAAATCTTCCGGCAAACCGCCAACATTATGGTGGCTCTTGATATTGGAAGCACCATCGCCGCCGCCGGATTCAACCACATCCGGGTAAAGGGTGCCCTGAACAAGGAACTTTACTTCCCCACCTTCATTGCCAGCCTGTTCAACTATCGCGCGGGCTGCCTTTTCGAAGGTACGAATGAACTTTTCGCCAATGATCTTGCGCTTGCGCTCTGGCTCTGTAACGCCATCAAGGGCTGCCAGGAAGTCTTCAGAAGAGTCAACAGTAATAAGCTTGATTCCGGTCGCCTCTACAAAGTCATGCTTTACCTGTTCAACTTCGCCTTTTCGAAGCAGACCATGGTCCACGAACACGCATGTGAGCTGATCGCCAATCGCCTTGTGAACAAGTGCAGCAGCAACAGCAGAATCAACGCCGCCAGAAAGACCACAGATGACCTGCTTGTCCCCCACCTGTTCACGGATTTTTGCAACCTGGTCGTCAATAATATTAGAAGCGGTCCAGCTGCGCTCAATGCCTGCACGATCAAGAAATGCCTCGAAAATGTTCTGGCCGAGTGGAGTGTGCTTTACTTCCGGGTGCCACTGAACGCCATAGAGCTTGCGGGATTCATCCTGCATAGCAGCCACAGGGGCACCAGCCGTGTGAGCCAATACTTCAAAGCCCTGAGGCGCTTCTTTAACAGCAACTCCGTGACTCATCCATGTGCTCTGATCAGCAGGAGAACCTTCAAGGATCCCCTTTGCATTATCGATCACAGCAGCAGTTTTGCCATACTCGCCAAGCGCGGCTTTGTCAACGTTGCCGCCCAGCTCATGAGCCATCACCTGGAAGCCATAGCAGATCCCCAAAACAGGGACTCCGGCTTCAAAAATCTTTTCACCGATCCCCGGAGCACCTTCCTCGTACACAGAAGCTGGGCCGCCGGAAAGAATGACTGCCTTGGGATCCTTCGCAAGGATCTCGTCAACTGGCATGGAATGTGGAACGAGCTCGGAATACACACCGGCTTCGCGCACTCGACGTGCAATAAGCTGTGCATACTGAGCACCAAAATCAACAACGAGTACCGGACCTTGTGCCATTACCCCTCCAAAGAACGAACACTAAAGATTATGCGGGCTTATAAAGACATATATAAGGACATGCATGGAGGCACATATGCATGGGATCGATCACTAAAAAAGTTAACATGAAAATCCCCAGATTGAAGTTTCTCACACAGAATCTAACATTTTTAAACAAATAGCCTGTTTTCGCTGGCTTTCGGGCAATTTTGATGGTGTTGAACAGATAGTTTTTATCGTGCAATCTGCCCGATCTGCTCGAAAGTGAACACGATTCACGACTTTTCCTAACAAAACGCACCAATCACTACCGATGTCAATCAAATAAAGTCTAACTCTCTTCGTATTGTTGGAATCAATTGAGAGCGGAAAATACCGTTCTTAAGAAAAATAATCGATTGCACTTTTATGTGCAGGAGTACAGGAGTACACATGACGAGTCCTGTTATTGGCACCCCCTGGAAGAAGCTTGACGCTCCAGTTTCTGATGAGGCGCTTGAAGGCGTTGACAAGTACTGGCGTGCAGCTAACTATCTTTCCATTGGTCAGATCTATCTTCGCAGCAACCCACTGATGAAGGCACCTTTCACCCGCGACGATGTTAAGCACCGTCTCGTAGGTCACTGGGGAACCACCCCTGGCCTCAACTTCCTGATCGGTCACATCAACCGTTTGATCGCTGACCATCAGCAGAACACAGTAATCATTATGGGACCGGGCCACGGCGGCCCTGCAGGTACATCACAGTCTTACCTTGACGGTACTTATACCGAATATTTCCCTAACATTACCAAGGACGAAGCTGGCCTCCAGAAGTTCTTCCGTCAGTTCTCTTATCCTGGCGGCATTCCTTCTCACTTTGCTCCAGAGACTCCTGGCTCTATCCACGAAGGTGGCGAGCTGGGTTACGCTCTTTCACATGCTTATGGCGCTGTGATGAATAATCCTTCCCTCTTCGTTCCTGCTATCGTGGGTGACGGCGAGGCTGAGACCGGCCCATTGGCTACTGGCTGGCAGTCCAACAAGCTCGTGAACCCACGCACTGACGGTATTGTTCTCCCAATCTTGCATTTGAACGGCTACAAGATCGCTAACCCAACGATCCTCTCCCGCATTTCTGATGAAGAGCTCCACGAGTTCTTCCACGGCATGGGTTACGAACCATATGAGTTCGTTGCAGGCTTCGATGACGAAAGCGCACAATCCATTCACCGCCGCTTTGCTGATTTGTTTGAAACCGTCTTTGATGAGATTTGCGACATCAAGGCAACAGCTCAGACTAACGATGTTGATCGTCCGTTCTACCCAATGATCATCTTCCGTACTCCTAAGGGCTGGACCTGCCCTAAGTACATCGACGGCAAGAAGACTGAGGGATCATGGCGTTCTCACCAGGTGCCACTTGCATCTGCACGTGATACCGAAGAGCACTTCGAAGTTCTCAAGAACTGGCTCGAATCTTACAAGCCGGAAGAACTCTTTGACGACAAGGGCGCTGTACGTCCAGAGGTCACCGAGTTCATGCCTGAAGGTGAGCTCCGCATTGGCGAGAATCCAAATGCTAACGGCGGACGTATCCGCCAAGAGCTTGATCTCCCAGCTATCGAAGACTATGAAGTCAAGGAAGTCAAGGAATTCGGCCATGGCTGGGGCCAGCTCGAAGCTACCCGCAAGATGGGTGAATACACTCGCGACGTGATCCGTCGCAACCCTGATTCATTCCGCATCTTCGGGCCGGACGAGACCGCTTCCAACCGTCTGCAGGCTGCTTACGAAGTAACCAACAAGCAGTGGGATGCAGGCTACCTCTCTGACCTCGTTGATGAGCACATGAATGTGACTGGTCAGGTGACTGAGCAGCTTTCTGAACACCAGATGGAAGGCTTCCTCGAGGCTTACCTCCTCACTGGCCGCCACGGTGTATGGAGCTCTTATGAGTCCTTCGTTCACGTGATCGATTCCATGCTCAACCAGCATGCAAAGTGGCTCGAAGCAACTGTTCGTGAGATCCCATGGCGCAAGCCGATCTCCTCCATGAACCTTCTTGTTTCTTCCCACGTATGGCGTCAGGACCACAATGGCTTCAGCCACCAGGATCCGGGCGTGATCGACATCCTCCTGAACAAGAACTTCAATAACGACCATGTAGTTGGCATCTACCTCCCAGTTGATTCCAACATGCTGCTCGCTGTAACTGAGAAGGTCTACAAGTCCACCAATAAGATCAACGCGATCATCGCTGGCAAGCAGCCAGCTGCTACATGGCTGACTCTTGATGAAGCGAAGGCAGAACTCGAAAAGGGCGCTGCTGAGTGGAAGTGGGCATCCAACGCAGAAGGCGACGATGTTGACATCGTTCTTGCTGCTGCTGGCGACGTTCCAACCCAGGAAATCATGGCAGCTTCCGATAAGCTCAACGAGCTCGGCGTGAAGTTCAAGGTAGTCAACGTTGTTGATCTCCTCGCTATCCAGAACGCTTCTGAGAACAACGAAGCACTCTCCGATGAAGAATTCACTGAGCTCTTCACCGCTGACAAGCCAGTTCTCTTTGCATTCCACTCCTATGCCCGCGAGGTACGCTCCCTCATCTGGGATCGTCCAAACCACGACAACTTCAATGTTCATGGTTATGAAGAGCAGGGTTCCACTACCACGCCTTATGACATGGTTCGTGTTAACAACATCGACCGTTATGAGCTCGTCGCTGAAGCACTCCGTGCTGTAGATGCAGACAAGTTCGCAGCCGAGATCGACAGGCTCGAGGCATTCCGTACCGAAGCCTTCCAGTTCGCAGTCGACAAGGGCTACGATCACCCTGATTACACCGATTGGGTGTATTCCGGCGTCAACACCAATAAGCAGGGCGCAGTTTCCGCAACTGCTGCAACTGCAGGTGACAACGAGTAGTTCTAGTTAGTTAGAAGAGAAGACGGCTCTGGCACATCGCCGGGGCCGTTTTCTTTTATTTTTGTGGTACAAAGCACATCCAATACTCAGATAAAATCCAGTATTGAGTTCAACATCTGGCTTACAATGTCAAGGGTATGGCACGGAAGCCAGCACGATCCAACAAATGCCAAGAGATTGGCCTAAGGAGAAAAGACAAGTGAGTCTTACCACCGTTTATATTGCAAGCCCAGAAGGCAAGAATGGCCGTAACGTTGTAGCCAGTGGAGTTGTATCAGCATTCAAGCAATCAGAAAAATTCAACAAGACTGCAGTATTTCGCCCTATCGTTTGCGGAAAAGACACCTTTACTCAGGTTCTTCTCAACACCGCCGGCACTGACGAAACTTTTGAACAGTCACGCGCAGTGTGCCCGTGCAAGGCGCTGCGCGATCATGAAGGTGCCCGCGGCGACATTGTGCGTACATGGCAGGAATTCCTCCCGGCTCAAAATGCTGATGCTGTAGCGATCATCGGTAAGGATGGTCGCGAAGCTTTTGATCCTGAAGGATTCACTCTCGATGTACAGGTAGCTGCAGATTTACAGGCTCCAGTGTTCCTTGCAATCTGCTGCATACCACGCGGACCAAAGGGTGTTGCTCAGACTATCGAAACCTGCACCAAGGCTGTGAAGGACGCTGGCACAGACGTGGCGGGCGTGTTCATCACCGGCTGGAACCCGGAGGATACTGAAAAAGGCGAAGGAATCAAGGAAGTCCTTTCTGGTCTCGATATCCCCGGCTGGCTCATTCCTGCACATTCCTGCATGACAGATGAAGAAGCAGCAGAGTCTCTCGTGGAATTCCAGAAGGCTGC
>CAUUJV010000020.1:0-10148 GCA_963545565.1 uncultured Alloscardovia sp.
GGGACCGCCGGTGATGTTCCTCCATGTGGCGCTCCAACATGCTTATTTCAATCCACGCTCCCCATGCGGGGAGCGACTTATGCTGCGGTGACGGGAAGGATACCGTCAGGATTTCAATCCACGCTCCCCATGCGGGGAGCGACTTAACGGGGTCTGTTCCTTCTGGGTATTGGATGATTTCAATCCACGCTCCCCATGCGGGGAGCGACCGTGCAGATGAACACCTCCATCTCATATTGCGATATGAAAGCATTACCTACAGCTTAGAATTGTATCCGTTTTGCTCAGGCAAACGCAAAATCCATGTAAACGTGTCCTGTTTCGGGAGTCTTCCAAACACATTAAAGGTGCGAACGCCCCTGATACAGGATGAGCGCTTCGCCATCGCACAATAACATAGCATCGCCTTATCACCCCGGGGAAACCAGCCAAGACTATAGCATCATGATATCGTCAACAGGAAGATGTCTCTGCATTCCATGAGATTCGATCTTACTTGAGTACCTGCTACCGAGATTGTAGAAACGTAAACTATCAGTCTTTTCATTCATGATTTCAATCAGGTCGTGTTTAAGTAGAAGATAGTCTGAGGGAGATATGTCACACTCAAAAATGCTGTTCTGCACTCTTTGACCAAATTTCATACAAACCTTTGCCACTCGGCGCAATCGACGCTGCCCGGCTTCCTCACTTGTATTGACATCGTAAGCGACGACAATAAACATGAATCCTCCTATTTCCACAAGAATGGCGGATATTCATCAAGGTCTCCCCTTACAGAACGGGACAACAGCAGCGCTTGAACGTAAGGAACCATGCCCCACTGAATTTTCTCCTTAAGATAAGGATGTGTCAATGTATCTTGCTTACGTTTCTGCCATTCTGCCAATAATGTTTTACGACCAGAATCATTCAAAAAGACTCCGCCATTTTCACGATGCTCAAAATCTCTATCATTCATAATTCCGTTATTGACTAGTGTGAGAGCAAAACGGTCACACAAAGAGGACCGTAACTCTTCCATGAGATCCAATGCAAGTGACTCACGTCCTGGTCGATCAACGTGAAAGAACCCGATGTAAGGATCGAGCCCGATTCCATGCAAAGCAGCAGCACAATCTCTTTCTATGAGGACGTATATAAAGGATAGCAGCGCATTCATATTATCCAGAGGAGGACGCCGGCTGCGTACTTCGAAGTAGAAGTCATCTTTGTTCCTCAAAATCATTTCATCAAAAGCTCTGAAATATTGTTGAGCAGCCAGCCCCTCTATGCCGCGCAGCTCATCCAGAGTAGCTGCGGTTCGTGCAGTCTCGACGCTGCGCACAAGCCGCTGAATAGAATGGGAAACCAGATCAACATTGATTCGCATGCCATGATCTCGCTTTGCTCTTTCAAGTACCCATCGCGAATTAAAAAGCTTGCCTGTTATCATATTCTTTGCTATAGAAAGAGACTTGTCACTGTCTTCAGAAATTTCAAACTGTTGTTTTCTCAAAAGCACATTTCGATTTGTCTCACCGAAAATCGAGCAGTAGTACTTTCCACGTGGGGAAAAGAAAGAAAGATTTACTCCCATGTCCGCACATTTACCCATCAGGGAAGGAGAGGCGCCACCATAGGTAAAACTCAAAATTGAATCCAGCGATCTCAGTGGCACTTTCCCCAGTTTATTTTTACCTGTCTCGACAACGACGTTATCATTTTCCAAGGCAAGATAGGCATCTTCTGTCATCACAAACAAAGTATTCAGCAGTTGTCTCATACATGCTCCCCGTCGTTTATATCCAGCATAGAACGCATATAGTTCTGTACAGACTGAACTTTTGATAACTCAGGTACACACAGTTCCTTCAGAGAGCATGATTTACATGCCTTTGTCGGCCGAACTTTAGGAGTATATCCACGTTCGAAGAGACGATGCATTTCTGCAAAGGCAGAACGAACATGTAGCCTCAGCTTTTCGTTAAGTTCAACTTTTTCTCTATGTTTAATTTCTTGATAAAAAAGAGCTCCTTGCGGAATATCACATGAGAGCATTTCTTCTAGGCACATTGCTTCTGCACAAAGTTGCAAACGATCTGCCTCATCAGTCTTCGGTCTCCCGTGCTTGTATTCGACGGGATACGCTGTCCACTTTCCGTCCCTGCCTTGCAGCGGGATTCCATCGTCAGATCGATGAAATTCCACCGCATCACAGTCACCAGAGACTCCCAGAGTACGTGAGAAAACTCGTAAATCACGTAATATCAGCAAATCACCTCTTTGTTCTGACTGAGAATAATCATGGACGCGTTCATGTTGTAGGTTTCCTGCGGTCGTCAGATAATTTTCTGACCAGACCTGCTCAATATGTATCAGCGCCCATTGTCTCCTGCAGAAAGAAAAATGCTGGATGCCAGAAAGAGCAAGCCAGTCGTCTTCAAGGTATTCACTTGACTCTTTCATGATGCACGTTCACAATCATGTAGAGGCCGTTGACATTGATCATTAACAACCCTCAAGAATTTCATATTTCAAACCAGGAATATTTTCTGCGTCAACAGTGACGTTTCCGCCTTTATCAACGTGGACCGAATGATGGACCTTAGCAGCTGGATACTGTCCGCTTTTACTGTTATGCATAAACCAGACGACTTTCAGGACTTCCATAGAGCCAGAAGGACGTGCTGCACTCTCATCATTCTCAAACAGAGTGACTAATGCCTGTTTGATTGCCTCCGCGTCTTCATCGGAGAATCCAGTCTTGCTAGCGAGCTGTGGGCTGATGCTGCCAAACGTTGTATATACCGCTCGACCAGATACTCTGTACTTCATGCCCATGGTGTCAGAGGATTTGCTTCCATCTTTGGTAGTCTCGCTGTTTACTGACTTGGTAATCTGGATATCATCAATTGCAATAGGTTCACATGAAAAAGCCGATTGGATTGTCACTGGTCCTCTGATTCCAAGCGAAACTTTATCAGCATCTTTCGATCCCTTGAAAGCAAAAACTTGTCCAAACGATCTGACGTCCAGCCATTTTTCGCACGCTTGCGCAAATACAGCATCTTTTATTTTCTTTTCATCTTCCGGAAGATTATCTAAGAAAGTGTTGAATCTTTCAGATAAAGAAGAAGCTCCGTCATCACGACGTTCATCAGATTGAACAAAAATTCTGTTTCCCTGATCCTGCAGACGATTCCTGATCTTTCTCTTAAGAGCAACATCTGATACCTCACCGAATCCTTCGGAAGTTGTCCGTGGACGGTTCCCGTTCAACGGGTCACCATTCGGGTTAGCATTCTCTGCAGAAAATACCAGCGCAAAATCTATTTTGTTCTGTAGAGCAGTCATTGTTATCTCCTGATCGTATTAGTTACTGAATTAATCAGATAGTTTGTATTGTTTGAATTCTTCCTAGTCTTCTTCTCGCGGAGGATCAGCCTCGTCACTCCGTCGTATTCCCCTCATCAAGAATCTTCTCTGCGCGGAATATCCAAGAAGGAATGGAGGATTTAAAGGTGATTTATCTTCGAAATCACCCGGTTTGAATTTCAGGATGATATCATCAACGGAGTTTTGGAAATATGGAGCGCCGTTTGATGCCAAAATATATGGTAACAGTTGTTTATACAGCGCCTGCCAAGTCGAGCTCGGTTTTGCTATAAAATTCGCCATATATTTCACTGCATTAGTCGGCCTCGTATCTGCGATTCCCTGCCGATATAAAACACCGTTTTCAAAACGATCAGCCAAAGCCAGCAAGCGACCAAACAGGTAATCTCGGTCTGTCCGAGACTCATCCAGATCCATCATTTTCTCCTTTTCTTCAAAGCTTGGAATAGTTCCTCTGCGTTGCATTTCATCAATGAAATGTTTCTTCCACAGACTGCATGCAACCTCAAAATCACGAATCCATCGATTAAGTTCCTTAGAATCTGATCCATAGCTCACTGGTCGTGTTACCCTATGAAAGGCAGAGTTGAGTAACGTTCTTGGTAGTTGTGCACCGTTGAACATGCACTCAATGAGCTGCTGCTTCGTCTTTTTTGCAAAACGTCTATAACTTTCACTATCTGTATCGTCAACAACTCCGTAGCTGCAACGGAGAATATCCTGATAGCTGGGCGCTCCGATATAGCGTATAAAACTGTTATTCTGCTTGTCATATCTGCTCAATGGCCATGCAGAGTCGGTATGCCAGCGCATAACACTTTCCAGATAATCCTCTTTCTCGAATTCGCGATAGAATGTGGTACTTAATCTCCCAGTTGTGGCAGCATCAAAGATAACAAGTACGACCTTCTTATGGTGTTGTTTTAGAATCTGAGCATTCCCATAACCCCTGATGAGGCGATTAAATTGTTTCGCGTAATTGACATCAGTTTCATGTAAAGCTTGTTGTACAGGATCCCGTATATCTTCATCTTGCAGTAAAGAGTCCAGAAGATCGTAAGAGTCCGTACTTGGCTTCTCGACAGTATGATCTGGATCTTCTATTGACCATAGAACGATTGCCTGGCTCCCGGTCAATGATCCATGCGTTCGGATAAGCCAATTCAAAGTAGAATGGATCTTCTGGGATGATGTAGCATCAATCAACAATGCCTCATCTCTGCTCGAAAAGCGCCCCCGAAAAGTAAAGTTACGCGTGTCGTTTGCCGATATCAATTTGGCATTACGCGCCGTGGGGACAATCTTCTTAGGGAAACTCTCGGCATTATTAAAAAAGTCAGCTCCGAAAAGATCCAAGCCACACTGATGATTAGCCTTCTGCAAATAACTAATCCACAAATCTCTAATCGCTGGGAGCTCTTCGACATGAGGATTGCTTTCTTCAGGAATCTGTACGGCAAACCGTACCCCAGTTTTACTCTTCTTATCATTCTTCTTCGTCGGCAGTTCTATTCCAAACGCCCTAGCATCTTCTGTAATTGAATGTTCGGCTACATAATGATAGATAGCATTAAGATAACGATTGTCTGCTTTCCAAGCTGCCAGCTGTTCCAGATACATGCCCACTTTATTTGAGTCAACAGCACGATCCAGATATTTAAGTTGATCGCACAGTGGATGGGGATAGAGCGCCGTGCTTGACCTACTCATCGATTTCTCCGTATAGGGAACAATGATTTCCTTGGGTTTCTTGTCCATCTCAATACGAATCAGGTTGCCATGTTCATCAAGGGTCACAGTAATCTGCACCGGTAAAGTTGTATGGTACAGGGGGAGTAAAGAGTCCTCAACCTTTATTTCAGAACCCGATGAATACATTGGCAGCCCTGCCGCATTCTGCACCACTTCATAAGTTTTCAGCAGATTTGACCATAGACTCATTGCATACCCTCCGCTTCAACAGCCTGGATATTTTCCCCTAGAGTAAAGTTCTTCATCGTAATTGCTGTACTATCTCGGATCACTCTTGAATCTAAGGATTCCGACCCCGGAGAGGGAAACTCGATGATTCCGTTCTTCATAGTTGGATTCCAAAACTGCGCAATAAAATCATGAGAAGCATTTTCATCTGGATAGGAGAATCCGTAGAACATATAGCCTAAATTCCAATCACCATAATCGTCATAAAAGCTCTTCCCCGCTCCGAAATCACAAGGCTCTACATACCCTTGGCACTCGCGTGTGCCTAAAAAGACGTCACGGCGACCACCCTTTGCAACCGACCTCAACGCTATGTTGTGATGCTTGCTCTCGTCACGATCTGTTTCAAGATCCTCTCTTTGTGCGTTCCATTCAAAATGAGCACGGACCTGATAGCAGACATCTTTCAAATATGTGTAATAAGAAAGGTCATTCCCTCCACTCATTTTGATAGGGCGTATCCCCTTACTTTCAGTCTGAATTTTATTCATGATACGCACAGCATCGATAATCCACACCAGTGTGGGCTTCCAATAGATACTTTCAGTTATACCTTTCAACGCCTGATATGTGGGAACCTGATAAGAAAACTTCTCACCACCGATTCTGGTGACGGCTTCCGAAAATAGCGCATAGCGCCCACTCACCTCAAACTCAATTGAATTTCTATGCTTTTCCATCCATGTCTCCTAGAAGAACATTGGAGACAACTCTGCCTCCGCCACAACGCCGTACCGATCGTCATAGTACTCCGAATCCAACACATAAATTCCAAGAGTGTCATCCACCAACTCGATTGCGTGCTTCCTGGAGAGAGCGTCGTATTCGTAAGTGAAAAGAGACACAGTGTAGTCTTGTAACGCTCGCAGAGTCCTAAAACGATTTATTGAACGATCTTGCTCGAACTGCTCAAGCAGTTCATTAGCTCTTCCGTATCGAACGATGACATTCTGTGTGAGATTGGGAATCAGATGAAAATGGCCACTCACTGTTTTGTACGCTTGTGCAGAATAGTTTCCGTATTTCTTCTCACCATGCCGGTTTTCAAAATTATCTTTGCCGAGCTCATTTAATGACAACAAGTCATAGGCAAAAATACCTTCTTTGTCCTGCCCTATCGGATAATCCATCTTTCCGAATTTAGCACCTTGTGCGGGTTGGAGTCTGTTAAAAAGTCTTCTGTAATATTCGTCCAGCATCGAATCAGATAGCAGATCCGCATCTGGAAATTCTCGAATCAGCTGGTCAGTGATTTCTTTACCAATCTGTATATCCGGCAAATGGTTCAACCCCTGCTCACCCCTCATAGGGACGACATACACATTTTTCGGAACGAATGATTCACCGTTGCGATTACATCTCCCCGCTGCTTGCAGCACGCTGTCCAAACCAGCCAGTGCTCGCACTACACAGGAAAATGAAAGATCCACACCTGCCTCTACAAGTTGGGTACTGACACAGATCACACGTTTTGAATCAGCCTTAGCCAGTGTTGATCTAACATGTTCAAGCTGGTTCTTTCTGTGCTGTCCACACATGGAAGTACTCAGATGCACAAGGTCAAAAGTATCGCTGCTATTGAGATTCACCAAAGCTCTGAAAACATCTTTTGCTTCAGATTTCAAGTTAACAATAACGAGACAATTGCCGTTCTCCTGTGCTTTCTCAAAAGCAAAGCGCGCCAGCTCGTCGCTGGTGAGTTCTTTATCGGACGCCACTATATTCGTTCGTCTCAGAGTCTCCTGGTCTGTACTATTAATAGAAATCAGTGACGAATGATCAGCCAAGAGGAGGTTATGACGATTTGTCTTTTCAAGTAATGGCTGCGTCGCCGAGCATAGCAGTATTGTGCAATTGAGTATTGTTGAAAGAAAACTCACGGTCTCGTTAAAGAGGTTTATCGTCTGTGAGGGGAGTGCCTGAATCTCATCAAAGATGATGACACTATCTGCCATATTATGGAATTTTCTCAGTTTCGTGCCATGAGAAGACATCACTGTCTCCAGAAATTGCACCATCGTTGTTACAATGATAGGGTTATCCCATCTCTCAGCTGCGAGTTTTCTTGCCTTGGTTCTTTCACTTTCATTTTCGGATTCCGACCCATCTGAATTTATATTTGAGTCATTCTCTGCATCTTTCATTGCGCTGGAATAATGCTCCAACAACACATCGCTATCGGGAGAGAGATTAAGGATATTACGGAAAACCTGTGACGTCTGTGTTGTGATTGACAGGTATGGTATGACATATATTATTCGCCTCTTACCTGTCTTCATTGCATGGCGCAGAGCAAAATTCAAAGAGGCTAGAGTTTTACCTCCTCCGGTGGGCACCGCGAGTTTATATATACCTGTTTTATTATCGCTCGAATCTGCACACGCATCGCATATCTTTTTTCTGACAGCATTTACGGGGGAAGTTGAATCGAATTGACCCATTTTTTCTTCAAACACGCGTAACAAGCTTTGCCACTCAATCTGGTGCTGTTTGGGTTCCCCGTGTGATTTGCTTGTTTCGAATGAAGCCGCGTCAAGTCTATCTGCGTCGATGAGACGTGAATAAATATATTTGGTAAACAACCCTATGAAGAAACTGAGATTTTCCTTCTTAAGTCCATGCTCTAATGCTATTTGATAAAAACGGTGGACGTCTTCCACAGCATTACTAAACCGTGTTTTTATATCCAAATCAAGCTGAGCAATATTTTTGCATACTTCATCATATGCGTATTTTTCGTCTTTCTTATTCTTCTCCTGTAGCCTGTCGAAAAAAAGTATCAGTCCCATCAGAGTTGATGCAGTCTGGAAGACTCCCATGATGTTTAGAAATCGCCAATTCCAATATTTCCTGAGTTAACTTAGCAATTGAATTATCAGCTGGTAAGTCATTGATAACAAATGCTCCCTGCCATGCGTGAATAACTGATCCTCGTTTACCATCATCTGACATCAGATAGTCCTGAAAAACCCCGGTCGCTTTTCCTACATCGTGAAGCAATGCTGCAAGATATGAGATAGAAGAGAATTCTGGTTCAAACGATCTTGCCAATTCTGCTGCACCTGAAAGATGGGAAGCCAAAGTCTGAGTATTCCCTGCCGCATCTTTACGCGCGAGTAAAGGGCTATCTGTCATTTGTATCTCCTTGTTTTCATTTCTGAGGTATCTATCACACACCGCTATCTGTCTATTCAGTATATGCCTGCTTAAGTTTTCTCTACAGTTTCGGGTCTACAGCAAAGAGATATAAGCCGCGGACACCTCGCTTGAGGAGCACGTTCAGTAATTTTTATCTCAATACGATATGCTAGGTCAAACGATAATAAATGCAATTAATAACCTTGTTACTAAACACGGCTGAGGGCAGTTTCATACGCACCTAAGAATCCATAGACGTATTGAGTTCTCAAACAGAGCACGATGGCAACTCTCAGCCAGGAATCCAGGGGTTGTCATCCACCTGTGCTCAGGCAGGCTTTGCAACTTTTGTTGTTACAGAAGTGCCTATAGATGTTCCTGCGGATTTTGCTGCAGATGCTGTAACAACTAACTTGCTATAGTGCTTACGAGCAGCTTCAGCAGTGATTCCTAACGCCTTCCCAATGGAATTCCACGAACTTCCCCTATCCCGACTTACCTTCACAACATTCTCAATCTGAGCATTAAGAACTTCTTTCTGGTAGCGCAAACGCTTTAACTCGCGCTCAGGATCCCAACGAGGATCCTCTGTGGGATTCCCCTCATCAGGAACCTCCTTTGCCTCAAGCTCGGCAGCTATCTCATAGCCATAAGCCGCAAGCGCCTGACGCTCTGCAGATGACAGATCTTCGAATTTCATAGGAGTCCTTCCTTATCTAAGTACGATTTTCTTGCCTTCATAGCATGGACAATGAGCTCCTGTTCATACCCTTCCCGCGCAGCAGTTCCTATCTCATACCTCACAGCACCGGAACAACTTGGTCCAATATAAAGATATGTTGGTGGTGTCCGGTCAAAGTTCACGTCAACTGGCCCCCTTGCCATTCTGTATGCGTGTAATATGTCCTCCGCTTTTACTCCATGTTTGAATGCTGATGGAAGAATCAGTGGCTCATCCTCTCCCATGAATACCTACTCTAGTTGCCAACTTAAGTTGTGTAAATTCTTTTCCCTTCTTTTGCGTTAAAGTGAGTCACTCACACTACACACACGCTGCATACCTCTGTCAAGAGCAACAGAGCATTGTGTACCAATGTGAATTGAAGAAGGATACAATCTGTTTAACTTCCTTGACACCTTCCCACACTACAGCTGAGAAAAGTCCCAACCTGTGAGTGAGTGTTTACTTACCGACAGCAAGCAGACGGCAGGCGCAAGCATCCTAAAGGAACTGATAGCCGGAGAATACATGGTTTGCCGCCTGTACCAGAACTTGGTTGTACTCCTGACCACCGAAGTAGTTGATTTCCTCGCCCTTCGAGTTAGTAGCCGTCGTCTTGGAAAGGAAACTCTCGGCATTCTCCGTACCACCTTCCTCGCAGGTCGGCATCTGGGCCACGCACCACTTTTCCCACTCCATCGAGAGCACCAGTGAGTAAGCTATAAGGCATCCATGCGCCGAGCAGTAGAGAAGCGATCGTTCCATCGTTGGGCGCACTGCTTTCTTCACAGTTCTTGACCTATCGGAAGCGTATGGCAACGATCCATCCTGTATACCAGAAGGAACGCCACGGCCTGACTCCGTCATATACTTACTACGTCTTAAGTTACACGCAAGATTAAAGATGAACCGTTGAATCGAAAGAGCAGTC
>CAUUJV010000021.1:0-7926 GCA_963545565.1 uncultured Alloscardovia sp.
GAGCTATGTCATATTGCGGGCATGGGTCACCGAACGTTCGCAATGATGTAAATAGTGGCACATTGGGCGTTCTTGAGTAATGGTAAACAGCGAACGATAGGAATTTTCCCTTTGGCTGCCAACACAAGCAATAGCACCACGGCAACTTATGCCCGTGCTGATGAGCATGAAATTAGTGTGCACAAGGCTTCTGATCGCGTTAACTTTGGTTCAATTCGTGAGCCTATTGACGTTCCAGATCTCCTTGGTGTGCAAACCGATAGCTTCGACTGGTTAATCGGTAACGAACGCTGGGCAAAGCGTGTAGAGGAAGACAAGAAAAACGGTACTTTCACTGTTTCTCCTGTTTCCGGCCTTGCAGAAGTCTTCGAAGAAATCTCTCCAATTGAGAACTTCGCACAGACAATGTCCCTCACGTTCTCTGATCCGTATTTCGAAGAGCCACGCCACACCGTGCAGGAATGCCGCGAGAAGGATTACACATACTCCGCGCCACTGTACGTAAACGCAGAATTTACAAACTATGAGACTGGCGAAATCAAGTCTCAGACCGTCTTCATGGGCGATTTCCCACTGCAGACTAAGCACGGCACCTTCATTATCGGCGGTACCGAGCGCGTTATTGTGTCTCAGCTGGTTCGTTCCCCAGGCGTCTACTTTGATCGTACGCAAGATCGCACTTCTGATAAAGAAGTATTCGGTGCAAAAATCATTCCAAGCCGTGGTGCATGGCTTGAATTTGAAATCGATAAGAAAGACGTTCTTGGCGTTCGCATCGACCGCAAGCGCAAGCAGTCTGCAATTGTTTTCCTCGAAGCAATCGGCATGACTAAAGACGAGATTGGAAAGTCTTTCAAGGATTATCCACTTGTTATGGAAGCCCTTGAAAAGGAAGAGATTAGCGATCAGGAATCTGCTCTCGTTGATCTTTACCGCAAGATTCGCCCTGGCGACACTGCAACTCCAGAAGCTGGCCGCAACTTGTTGGACTCCTTCTACTTCAATACCAAGCGCTATGACCTTGCACGTGTTGGCCGCTACAAGATCAATCGCAAGCTCGGCCTTGATGCAGATTATGCAGATCGCAGCCTCAGCCGCGAAGACATCATTGCAACAATCAAGTATTTGGTTACTCTGCATGCGGGCGACACCACATTTAAGGGTGTGCGTGACGGTCAAGAAGTTGATTTGCACGTAGATGTTGACGATATTGATCACTTTGGCAATCGTCGCATCCGTCAGGTAGGTGAGCTGATTCAGAATCAGCTTCGTACTGGACTTTCTCGTATGGAGCGCGTTGCTCGCGAGCGTATGACAACTCAGGATGCTGAAGCAATCACGCCTCAGTCCCTCCTGAACATTCGCCCTGTTGCAGCAACAATCAAGGAGTTCTTCGGAACATCGCAGCTTTCGCAGTTCCTCGATCAGAATAACCCACTTGCAGGCGTGACTAACAAGCGTCGTTTGTCTGCCCTCGGCCCTGGTGGTCTTTCCCGTGATCGTGCGTCCATGGAAGTTCGAGACGTTCACCCATCTCACTTCGGCCGTATGTGCCCAATCGAATCTCCAGAAGGTCCAAATATTGGTCTTATTGGCTGCTTGTCAACCTTCGGCCGTGTTAACCCATTCGGCTTCATTGAAACTCCTTACCGCCGTGTTATTGATGGTCAGGTAACTAATGAAGTTGTGTACATGACTGCGGATCAGGAAGCTGATCACGTTATTGCGCAGGCTAACCAGAAGCTTGATGAAAACGGTCGCTTCCTCACCCAAGAAGCTCTTGTGCGAGATTCTGAAGCTGAGGCAGAGGACGTTCCGGTTTCCACAGTTGACTTTATGGACGTTTCCCCACGCCAGATGGTTTCCGTTGGCGCTTCGCTTATTCCATTCCTCGAACACGATGAGGGTCACCGAGCACTGATGGGTTCCAACATGCAGCGTCAGGCTGTTCCGCTCATCCGCTCCGAGCGTCCACTTGTTGGCACCGGCGGCGAATGGGATGCAGCAGTTGACTCTGGTGATGTTGTACTTGCTGATAAGGCTGGTGTAGTAATCTACGTTTCCGCTGACTTGATTCGCGTTATGAATGATGACGGCACACAGTCCAGCTATAAGCTCACCAAGTTCCAGCGTTCCAACCAGATGACCAGCTACAACCAGGTTCCACTTATCAATGAGGGCGACCGTGTTGAAGAAGGCTCTGTGCTGGCTGATGGCCCAGCAACAGATCAGGGTGAAATGGCATTGGGTAAGAACTTGCTCGTTGCGTTCATGCCTTGGAATGGTTACAACTACGAGGATGCAATCATCATCTCTCAGCATTTGGTGCAGGATGACACATTGTCTTCCATTCACATTGAAGAGTATGAAATTGACGCTCGTGACACCAAGCTTGGTGCTGAAGAAATCACTCGTGATCTGCCAAACGTCTCCGAAGACGCTGTTGCAGATCTTGATGAGCGAGGCATTATTCGCATCGGTGCAGAAGTTGAAGCTGGCGATATTCTCGTCGGTAAGGTAACTCCTAAGGGCGAAACCGAGCTCACTCCAGAAGAGCGTTTGCTCCGTGCAATCTTTGGTGAGAAGAGCCGTGAAGTTCGCGATACTTCTTTGCGTGTGCCTCACGGTGAAACCGGTACTGTTATTGCAGTTAAGGAAATCACTCGCGAAGATGCTGAAGAAGACGACGATGAGCTCCCAACGGGCGTGAACCATATGATTCGCGTTTACATTGCGCAGCACCGCAAGATTACGCAGGGCGATAAGCTTGCAGGCCGCCACGGCAATAAGGGTGTTATTTCTCGCATTCTTCCTGAAGAAGATATGCCATTCCTTGAAGACGGTACTCCAGTTGACATTATGCTCAACCCATTGGGTGTACCTTCCCGAATGAACTTGGGCCAGGTACTCGAACTCCACTTGGGTTGGATTGCTCACTCTGGTTGGGACATCAACTTGGATCCAAACCTCGAAGCAGAGTGGAAGAAGCTCATTCCTGCAGGTGCAGAAAAGGGCGAACCTGGAACTCCAGTGGCAACACCAGTATTCGATGGCGTGCGTCCAGATGCACTCGATGGATTGCTGCACACCACATTGCCAAACCGTGATGGTGAACACATGGTTCTTCCTTCTGGCAAGGCATGGTTGCGCGATGGCCGCACAGGTGAGCGCTTCACTAAGCCAATCTCCGTTGGATACATGTATATACTCAAGCTTCACCACTTGGTGGACGATAAGATTCATGCACGTTCCACAGGTCCATACTCCATGATTACCCAGCAGCCACTCGGTGGTAAGGCACAGTTTGGTGGCCAGCGCTTCGGTGAGATGGAGGTGTGGGCACTTGAGGCTTACGGTGCAGCATATACACTCCACGAAATGATGACAGTAAAGTCTGATGACGTTGACGGCCGCGTGCGTGTTTACGGCGCAATCGTTAAGGGAGACAATTTGCCTCCTGCTGGCATCCCAGAGTCATTCAAAGTTCTGCTAAAGGAAATGCAGTCTCTGTCCCTGAACGTCGAGGTTTTGAACGCTGATGGCGTAGCAATCGACATGAAGGATGAGGATGACGACCCAGTCTCCGCAACTGACGATTTAGGTTTCAACATTGATTCCCGTCCTGACACGACGATCGCTGTTGAAGAACCAACCGAAGCTGCATACTAAAGAAACTTGAGACAGACAGGACACATAAGTGCTTGATGTTAATGCATTTGAAAGTGTAAGGATTGGCCTCGCAACAGCAGAGGACATCCGAAACTGGAGTCACGGCGAAGTAAAGAAGCCGGAGACTATTAATTACCGTACCTTGAAGCCTGAGAAAGATGGTCTCTTTGGAGAGCAAATCTTCGGACCAACCCGTGATTGGGAATGTGCTTGCGGTAAGTACAAGCGCGTGCGCTTTAAGGGCATTGTGTGCGAACGTTGTGGCGTTGAGGTAACTCGCTCCCGTGTTCGCCGCGAACGCATGGGTCATATCGAATTGGCAGCCCCAGTAACCCATATCTGGTTCTTCAAGGGTGTGCCATCTCGCTTAGGCTACTTGCTTGACATTTCTCCAAAAGACCTCGAAAAGGTTATTTACTTTGCTGCCTACATGGTCACCAAGGTAAATGAGGAGCAGCGCCATCAGGATATGTCTGATCTTCAAGACGAATTCGATGTGGAGATTGGCAACCTTGCTAAGGCTCGTGATCTTGAACTCGATAAGCGTGCTAAGAAGCTCGAAGAAGACGTAGCTGAAATCGAAGCAGAAGGCGCAAAGAGCCCTGCAAAGACTAAGCTTCGCAACTCTGCAGAGCGCGATCTTAAGGCAATTCGCCAGCGCTATGACGATCAGATTGCTCGCAAAACCGCAGTATGGGATCGTTTCAAGAGCCTCAAGGCTGGCGAAATGGAAGGCGACGTCGATCTGTGGCGCGAAATGGAAGACAACTACGGCGACTACTTCGAAGGTTGCATGGGTGCTGAAGCTATTAAGAAGCGCCTCATTGATTTTGACCTCGAAGCAGCAGCTGAAGAACTTCGCGAAATTATTGAAACAGGCACAGGCCAGCGCAAGGGACGTGCTCTTAAGCGTCTGAAGGTTGTTAATTCCTTCATTCAGACAGGCAAGAGCCCAGCCGCAATGGTTCTTGACACCATCCCAGTGATTCCACCAGATTTGCGCCCAATGGTACAGCTCGACGGTGGCCGCTTTGCAACCTCCGATCTCAATGATCTCTATCGCCGTGTTATTAACCGTAATAACCGTTTGAAGCGACTCATTGAGCTTGGCGCACCTGAAATCATGCTCAATAACGAAAAGCGCATGCTTCAGGAAGCAGTGGATTCACTCTTCGATAACGGTCGTCGTGGTCGTCCAGTTACTGGCGCATCCAATCGCCCGTTGAAGTCTTTGTCTGACATGCTTAAGGGTAAGCAGGGTCGTTTCCGCCAGAACCTTCTGGGTAAGCGCGTGGATTACTCTGGCCGTTCCGTAATCGTTGTGGGGCCAAGCCTTCGCATGCATCAGTGCGGTTTGCCAAAGTCTATGGCTTTGGAACTCTTCAAGCCATTCGTTATTAAGCGTCTTGTAGACATGCAGTACGCACAGAACATGAAGAGTGCAAAGCGCCTTGTAGACCGCGGCGACTCAGCGGTGTGGGATGTTTTGGAAGAAGTAATTTCCGAACATCCAGTGCTGCTCAACCGTGCACCTACACTTCACCGTTTGGGTATTCAGGCATTCGAGCCTGTGCTCGTAGAAGGTAAAGCAATCCATCTTCCACCTTTGGCTTGCTCTGCATTCAACGCAGACTTCGATGGTGATCAGATGGCAGTGCACCTCCCCTTGAGTGCAGAAGCTCAGGCAGAAGCACGCTCCTTGATGATGGCATCTGACAACATCTTGAAGCCAGCAGACGGCCACGCAGTAACCATGCCTTCACAGGATATGATTCTCGGTCTGTTCTATTTGTCAACCGTTAAGGACGGTGCAAAGGGACAAGGCCGCATCTTCTCCTCGCTGGCAGAAGCTCGCATGGCTCTCGACCGCGGTGATATCGACATGCAGTCTAAGGTTTTGTTGCGCGTTGACGCAGACTTCGTGCTCCCTAAGGGCTGGGAACCAGGCGAAGTTACTGTTGTTGACGAGGCTTTGCCAGGGCACGAAGCAGTTGTGAAGGAAGAACGCTTTGCAGATGGCACTACGCTCTTTGCAACAAGCTTCGGTCGTGTTCTCTTCAACGAGACGCTCCCAGTAGATTATCCATTCGTTAATGAACAGGTAGCTAAGGGCAAGCTCAGCTCCATTGTGGACGAGATTGCAGCTGAATACTCTACTGAGCAGGTTGCGGCAACGCTCGACGCTTTGAAGGATCTTGGCTTTACCCGCGCACCATGGTCTGGCGTAACAATGGCATTCTCTGACATCGTGGCTCCTGAAAACCACGAAGAGATTGTTGCCGAATACGAAGAGCAGGCACGCAAGGTAAACGACCAGTATGACATGGGTCTTTTGACTGATGAAGAACGTCGCCAAGAGCTCATCAATCTCTGGACAGAGTGCACCGATAAGGTTGCAGACGCCATGCGCGACAACTTCTACGAAGATAACAACGTGAACATCATGGTTCAGTCTGGTGCTCGTGGAAACTGGATGCAGGTTCGTCAGATTGCTGGTATGCGTGGTCTTGTGGCTAACCCTAAGGGTGAGATTATTCCTCGCCCTGTGAAGTCCAATTATCGTGATGGCCTTTCCGTGTTGGAATACTTCATCTCTCAGCACGGTGCTCGTAAGGGCTTGGCGGATACCGCACTTCGTACTGCAGAATCTGGTTACTTGACTCGACGACTCGTTGACGTTTCACAGGACGTTATTGTTCGCGATGAAGATTGCGGCACCACGCGCGGTCTGATGATGCAAGTAGCAGAACGCGATGAGGACGGCAACCTCGTACTCGTTAAGAATGCTGATGGTGGCCCATACTCCCGCATCCTCTCTAAGGACGTAATCGACCCAGCTGACGGTGCAACAGTGCTGTACAAGCGTGGCGATGCTTTGAGCATGGAAGTTCTGCGCGACCTTGTTGCACACGGTGTAGAGGAAGTCGAAGCACGCTCTGTGCTGACATGCCAGTCTGAGCGCGGTGTTTGCGCAAAGTGCTATGGCTGGTCACTTGCTACTAATCAGTTGGTTGATATCGGTGAAGCAGTTGGTATTGTTGCAGCGCAGTCCATTGGTGAGCCTGGTACGCAGTTGACTTTGCGTTCCTTCCACTCTGGTGGTGTTGCATCAGCATCTGATATTACCCAGGGTCTTCCTCGTGTTGCCGAGCTTTTCGAAGCACGAACCCCTCGTGGTGAGGCACCTATTACCGACTACTCTGGAACTCTTCATGTGGAAGATACCGACCGTGGCCGCGAAGTAACTCTGAGCCCAGATGCTAACGATGTTGAGCCAATCGTGTACAAGGTTTCAAAGCGTTCTCCACTTCTTATCAAGAATGGTGAGCACTATGGAGCTGGTACGCAGCTCATCGAAGGTTCCGTTGATCCAAAGCGTATTCTGCACATTCTCGGACCTCGCAAGGCACAGGTTAACATTGTGGAAGAAGTTCACAATGTGTACCGCTCTCAGGGCGTAGATATTCACGACAAGCATATTGAGGTTATCGTGCATCAGATGCTTCGCCGCTACGTTATCACTGACGCTGGTGACACTGCCTTCCTGCCTGGCGAATTAGTTGAGCAGCAGCGCTTCTTGAAGATCAATAAGAAGACTGTAAGCGAAGGTGGAAAGCCTGCAGCTGCACGTCCAGAACTCATGGGTATTACCAAGGCTTCCTTGGCTACAGAGTCTTGGCTCTCCGCTGCATCCTTCCAGGAGACCACACGAGTTCTCACCGAAGCGGCGTTGAGCCAGAAGGTGGACGACTTAAAGGGCCTCAAGGAGAACGTCATCATTGGTAAGCTCATCCCTGCTGGTACTGGCCTTGCGCGTTACCGCAACGCTCAGGTTGAGCCAGATAAGGCAATCCGCGACACCATCTACCCAAGCTTCGGCCTCGGCGATGACACGGATTTGAGCAACATGAGTGACGTTGACTTCGCAGACGTTGACTTCTCTAACCTTGATTTAGGCGATTTCTCTCTTGGTGACGATTTCAACCCTGATGACTTTCTGAACGATTTGGGTGGTCAAACCGATTTAGGTGATCTCCCAGGCTTTGGGACAGACACACAGGCTGAATAGTCAAAGCAGCTAAAACAGCTGAGGCTTGAAAAGCTAAAGCTCGAACAATCCAGCTAAAGCAAAGCAAGTGCCTATCTTCTTCATGAGGATAGGCACTTTTTATATTTCTTATTTTTGGGGAGTACAGGAGAGGAAAGGGAAAGGGGATGAGGAAGAAGAGGAAGAGAGGAAAGTAGAGGAGAGAAAGT
>CAUUJV010000022.1:0-4800 GCA_963545565.1 uncultured Alloscardovia sp.
CTGGCCTGATCGCTGCCGCTGTAGCCACAACGCAGCTGTCCTACCGCCATCGCATGATGCGGACCGCCACCTGGGCACAGGAGCAGGTTCCCTCAGCCACCGGTGAGCGCAAACAGCACTTGGAGAACATGCAGCGCTGGGCGCAGTCTGAGGTGGTGGCAGCGACAGTAATTCCGGCCTGGAAGTATGTTGAAGCGATCGTTGCTGCAACGATCACCGTGCTGGGTCCCGTCCTGCGAGAGCAACCCTTGGCGCCGTTCCTACTCACTATGTTCGGGATCCAGATGTTGGAGTATCGGCGCGTCATCCTCCTATATCTCGAGCGCCGTCGCTGCGCACGTGTCTACTACAGGGGCCAGCCAGTATTGCCTGCACGTATTGGTTTCTTACATCCACTCAATAAGCAGACGTATAAAAGTTTCATTCCAGCCGTCGTTGTTGCTCTCGCGGTGACGATAACATCATTTGCGTTGGCAAACTTCGTCCACCACGGTGGTAGCGGCGCACTTATGTGCACTATTGCCGTCGACATTGTGGCGCTCAACCGCATTGGAGATGTCCGCCGTTCCGCCATTCACCCTTTTCTCGAGCACTTAAAGGAACACTAGTCAAGCCGAAGACATACTGGCGCCAGGCCGACCACGTTCGGCCTGTCACGACATCGTGGTTTACACTCGCGCATTAACGTGCTTAAATAGAAGTATGACCGAAAAAGACTTTCAACGCATACAAGAATTACTAACCACTAGCCTCAATGCCATGGAAGAGCGGAACGCCGAGCGATTCAACAAGATCGACAAGCGGCTCGACAAGCTCGAGCATGAGATGAAAGGGCTTCGAGGTGATGTGGAGGAAATGCGCGATGGCATGGAAACACGCTTTGACGCCATTGGCGCTCATTTCAATGAGATTGACACTCGCTTTGCAGCACTGGACGAGAAGATCGACCGCAACCATCAGGAAGTGACCAAGCGGATCGACACGCTCAATAAAGACATTGAATCTCAGCACCAAGACGCCCTCGAAGCGAAAGGCGCACTGCGGCTGCTCACCACGCAGCATGAGGATCTTGCTGGACGGGTGGCAGTTGTTGAGAGCAGGTTGCAGGCGGCGTAGCAACATCATCGTTTTCACAGAGCGATTTTGAGCCCAATGAGTTGATTGTCATTAAGAAGCACGCAGCTCCAGCGCAGCACCGATCAGTCTCGGATGCCTACCACTTAAGGTGCAACATCCAGATCGACAAGCGGCTTGAGAGGTCCGTGCCCTACTGCTGTTACCAAACTGCAACAGCGTAGGCTCACTCACCATCCTCTTGACAAGCTATCGTGAAAGCGCCCCGCTAGGGCACGATGTCGCAACGGCTGCGACAGGCACACCATGAGGAACCCATCATGTACTTCAAGTCCCTAACCATCACCAATTTCAAGTCTTTTGAGGGCGAACAGAAGATCACCTTCTCCAAAGGGATCAACTATATCGTTGGCGACAATAACTGCGGAAAGTCTACAATAGTTCACGCACTGCGCTACCTTATTGAGGACGTCGGCGAGCAGTCAAGTTTACAGAACAAGTCAGCCACTGAAGACTTGTCGGTGGAAGCAGAATTCGCCGGCCAAGACTTACTCGAGATCACTCAGTCAGAAAAGTACAAAAAACTCGCAAAATACCTAAATAATGACCGCGAAGAGCCTTACTTTAAAGTACGTCGGTCACCGAAAATAGAGACAATTACACAGGGCCGTAGCACAAAGACACTTGACGGAAAGAAGATTACTTTCTGGAATCCTGAGACGCAGCAGTTTGAGAACCCAACCGGCATTGACGCTCTATTCAGGTCGTTAGTCGACCTCGTGCCGATGCTTGCCGACACCACTACATCGGAAATCGTCGATTTCGGTTCCACCAAAACTCTTGGAAAGCTCATCTCGGTAATCTCGCAAAGTTTTCAAGAGAGCCCCAAGTGGAAGGCATTTCAGGACGCCCATGCGACGGCATTCTCCGACGGCGAGGAATCGCTCTCATCTCTGACCGATGATGTCACCAGCCAGGTTGAAAGCCTTGTGCAGGCGCAATACGGCGCGGCCAAAGTCCGGCTCGACTTCGATCTTCCTGATGCTACGACCTTCATCAAGGGTGGCCAGCTACTCGTCACGGATGGCAACTACGAGACCCCGCTGCGTGACAAAGGCACCGGGATGCAGCGTGCTGTCACGTTGGCACTGATCCAGGTATACTCGAATATGCAGCACAAAACGAAAGAGCATGCGCCCCTCACGCTCCTCCTGGACGAGCCCGAAACCTGGCTCCACCCTCGTGCGCAGATTCAACTCGGCGAGGCACTGTCAAAAATCTCGGAAGACGAGCAGCTATTCCTCATTACGCACTCTCCGTACATGTTGCGCTCATACAATCCAACACAGCACAGACTGATCATTTTTTCGCGCGAAGATACCGTGCCATCAATTCGGTACTCGGACGAACTTGGGCTGCTTACCAGCCAAGCACCTTCTCTGGGCGAGATCACCTACTTTGCGTTTGGAATTCCTTCACCTGAATTCCATGATGAGTTGTGGGGCGAGATACACTGCCTCATCGCCCCAGGCAGCGAGTCTGGACTCAATAAGACTTTGAATAAAAAGTACGGATTCGATTACAAGAAAACCTGGATACGAGATAACACAACCCCGCCAATGCACGAACAGGCGACGCTGCCGTATTACATCAGAAGCTCGAGCCATCATCCAGAGAACAGGCTCAACGACCCATACTCGGACGACGAATTGGCAGAGTCAACCAAGAGCCTCATCGCAGTACTAAAGGCACTGCAGAGCACGCAAGTGAGCAACCCGTAAAGGCTCGGCCACTCACATCAAACGCCGTTGCCTAACTGAAGGCTGTCGGTCGTGCACCTGTGGAACGTGTTGGGATTCCCTGCACGTTCCACAGGTGGCATGCCTACGTCATCAGTTCATACTGGCTCGCATCCGTGTCGATACAAAACAAGCTGGGCATCGTGTGCTCAACGCAAAGCCACTGCTCAGCTGACCGCACGACACAACGCCACGGATGTCGTGGCTAAGTGGCACAACGCCGCCGACATAACATATTAACTGCTCGATATAGGAAGCCTGGCCTGCTGACCCCACCATCTTGCAACACACTCCCGCTTTGAGAGTTAGACCCGACATTCATCTGTGCGTCACTGGCACCCTTCACTACCTAGCGCTGCTACTGCTCCCGATAGTTCTCCTCCTACCTCTTGGCATCAAATAGCGCACTGTGTTCCAAACGAGTTGCATCACTCTAAATTGCTGGCACGGTGATTCAAGATTGCTGACGCTGCATCTCGCGATCCCAAATCTATGATTGTGAAATATGAGTATACGCTCGAGATTGAAAACATAGCCAAGAACACGACAACATACTGTGAGTTGATGACGCCACCAGAAGCGACCCACACGCCGATCAACGAGAATGCACCTATAACAGCAAAGGCAACTCTGAGCCTGAGATCTTGACTTGCCTTGATCGACGCAGAGATTGCAAGCATTCTCTCTGATTCATCACAAATCTCTGGGTATCTATAATCTTTCAGCACTTTGTTTGTTTTGCGAATTATGCGTGGGACGTCCAAGTTCGACATGTCCCCACTGTATGGCAATGACAACGATAGACGTCGCCTTTTGTGTGTGACTCACATCTCATACGACAAGCACAAAATAGTTCACTATTCTACATTTGAAGATGATGCTCACGGCTCTCAGAAGCATCACACGACGAAGTTCTAAAGCATGATCCTTAAGAAGATAACGTAATCGTGCGCTCGACGAAGTGGTAACCGCACGTCAAGTATTAGATCGATCCAGATACGATCGCAAGCGGTGAAGATATGCGGATGCTGCCTCATCAGTTCTATTGCGTAACGAAGGGTGACAGCTACTTCTGCACGCAGGTCAAGGAAGACAGGAGCACCGGCCACAAGGGCTTCATGTCAGTCTTTGATAGGAAACCGCGTTAAAGCTCACCAAATAAAAATCTCCCGCTGTGTGGCTTGGAGACCACCCGCCGGAGATCCTGGTGACACGGTGTTGGCCTGTGTCTACTTATGATTATATGCTTTTCTTTGGCGATGTCAATAGTAATTTTCATGATTTACATTGAATGGTGATCAGAACAGATGGACGTTGTGGCATATTCCTTCCGATTCCCAATTCTGCTTCTAGAGATCACCGCCACTGACAGCGCGCAAGAACGGTTGCCTAGCACAACCGGCGACAGCAATGAGAGAAGACCAGTAGCGGCATAACGACTCTGTCTATCTCCACTCCCCCACCCATCATTCAGGCTTGTGCCGCCGCCAGATGCTTGCTCACTGTATCCCGCCCGAAGCCGAGCTCCAGGCCAATCTCTATGTAGGTACGGCCCTGGGCGTGGAGCTGCCGGGCACGCTGGAGATCGTCGTCCGTGAAGCGTCGCTTGCGGCGGGGTGGTTGCTTGGCCTGGCGGCAGACAGCCTTCACCGTGGAAGTGGATGCGCCGACCTGCCGAGCGATCGCTCGGGCGGACATGCCGGTGGGCTCCAGATCGAGTATCTGCTGCTTCTTCTCTGCGCTGATCGGACGGCAGGCCGTCTTGCGGATGCCGCGGGCCGTCGTGGTCTCGCTCACTTCTGTCGTAGGCGCTACGCTTGATGTGCTCGATTCCGGAGCCACCTCACCCGCGATGAGGCGCTTACGGAAGGTGAGCAGGGGTAGCCAGTTGTTCGGATTGATGCTGCCCAGGTGTACCGTTCTCGTA
>CAUUJV010000023.1:0-4540 GCA_963545565.1 uncultured Alloscardovia sp.
ACTGTCGATACTGTCGATACTGTCGATACTGCTGATGCTATCGATAGACGTCATAATAAGAAGCTGCCAACACATATTGTGGCTTCAAATGATTTGCTTGCGCTGGGTGTACTGCGGTCTTTGCATGAACACGGGTTGCATATTCCAGACGATATTAGTGTGATTGGATACGATGATATGCCCGGAGCGGATAACGCATATCCACCGTTAACGACTGTGCGTCCAGATTTTCGTGCTCTCGGTGCCGCGGCTATTTATAGTGCTTTTGATGCAATTGGTTATGATTATGAATATAATGATGACGACACGCAGATGATTCAGAAACTAATTCCCACCCAACTTATTATTCGCAATTCTGTCAAACCAACAAAAAATAGCCGTTAAACACTCTAGTCTCATAGTAATTTTTAAGACAAAGCGCTATACTTAATCTTATATGTGAGCGTTCACATCTTTGAGAAAGGAAGCCTATGAGCAACGAAGCAGCACAGGTTCAGGAAGCAGCGCTGTCAAAGGAAGCTGCAGATGCGGCAGAGTTAGAAAAGGCCGCAAAAAGCGCGATTCACGTGGGATCTGTAAGCCTTGGAATTGAATTCGGTTCTACTCGCATCAAAGCTGTTCTTATTGATGAGAAGTATCGTACCGTTGCTTCGGGCGACCATCAGTGGGAAAACCGTCTGCAAAATGGCTTGTGGACGTATTCGCTTGAGGATATTTGTGGTGGGTTACAGTCTGCTTATGCGTCATTAGCTGCGAATGTTCGCGAAAACTACGGTGAAGAACTCACAACTGTTTCAGCCCTCGGTTTTTCTGCAATGATGCACGGCTATCTTGCCTTTGATAAAGATGGTGAACTGCTCGTGCCGTTTAGAACATGGCGCAACACAAATACCCACGAGGCTCACGAAAAGCTTTCTGAGCTTTTCCAATACAACATTCCTGAGCGCTGGTCAATTTCCCACCTGTATCAAGCGATACTAGATAAAGAAGATCATGTTTCTTCTGTTGATTTCTTCACAACTTTGGCAGGCTACGTGCATTGGAAACTCACAGGTAAGCGAGTTCTTGGGGTAGGTGATGCTTCTGGAATGTTCCCTATAGATCCTGAAACTCACACCTATGAGTCTGATTTACTTGATAAGTTCTCTGCTCTGCCTGAAGTAGCTAAGCAGCCTTGGAATATTCGTGATTTACTTCCAGAAGTTTTGGTTGCAGGCCAGAATGCTGGAGTGCTTACCGAAGAGGGCGCTCGACTGATTGACCCAACAGGCGTCTTACAAGCTGGTGCACCGTTGGCTCCTCCAGAAGGTGACGCAGGCACTGGCATGGTTGCTACAAATTCTGTGCGAGTGCGCACCGGCAACGTTTCTGCTGGAACATCAATCTTTGCAACGGTTGTGCTTGATCGCAAGTTACAGCGTTCACATCCTGAAGTTGATGTTGTCACCACCCCTGCCGGTGATTTGGCGGGAATGTCTCACGCGAACAATTTCACTTCGGATTTGAATGCATGGGTCGGTCTCTTTTCGCAGTTTGCTTCAGCTACTGGTGCTCATATGGATGCCGGTGAGCTATATACCACCCTTTTCAACACCGCGTTGAATGACGCTGATGACAATGCCGGTGGGCTTCTCAACTATTGCTTCTACTCTGGTGAATTTTTGGCTGGACTTGAGCAGGGGCGTCCGGTCTTCGCGCGTGGGCCGGAAGGCTCCATGACTCTAGGCAATTTTATGCGTGCTCAGCTCTTCTCTGCATTTGCGCCGGTGAAGATTGGTATGGACGTGATGGTGAAAGACGAGGGTGTTCAGGTTGATTCCCTGATCGGTCATGGCGGAATTTTCACCACGCCGGTTGTTGCTCAACGTATTTTAGCCGCTGCTTTCAACACTCCAATTGAAGTAATGTCAACTGCGTCCGAAGGTGGAGCATGGGGTATGGCTGTGCTTGCGGATTATATGCATCATAGTGATACGCCACTGGACGTTTATTTGGATTCTCGGGTCTTTGCTGATGCAGAATCGACTACAGAAAATCCCGTACAAAGTGATGTTGCAGGGTTTGAGGAGTTCTTTGAACGTTGGAGTGCTGCTCTTCCTATTGAGAAGGCAGCTATTCAAACTATCGCAATTGATGCCAAATAGTTTTAATTTATAGTTTGCAGTCTTAAATTTTCATAGCTTTAGATATTTAAACACTTCAAAAGTACTTTAAGAAAGAAAAAAATATGGCAACATTAGCTGACTATTCTGAAGAGGTTAGAGCAGAAGTAAAACAAGTGCGCGAAGTTGTGGCAACTTTGCATGATCAGCTTCTGAAATGGAATTTGGTCGTATGGACTGCCGGCAATGTTTCTCAGCGCCTGCACACCGCAGATCTTATGGTAATCAAGCCTTCTGGCGTGCGCTATGAGTATTTGACTCCACAGTCGATGGTGGTCTGTGATTTGGATGGCAATGTGGTTGATGGTTCCGAAGCTCCTTCTTCTGATACTGCCTCTCATTGCTACGTTTACCGCAACATGCCAAACGTTTATGGTGTTGTGCACACTCACTCCACTTATGCAACAGCTTGGGCTGCAACAGGGCGCAATATTCCGTGTGCTTTAACCATGATGGGTGATGAATTTGGTGGGGAAGTTCCTGTTGGGCCATTCCGACTCATCGGTTCTGAAGCTATCGGCGAAGGCGTTGTAGAAACCCTGAAGAAGTATCCACATTCCCCAGCAGTTTTGATGCAGAATCATGGTCCATTCACTATTGGCAAGGATGCAGAATCTGCTGTAAAAGCCGCAGCTATGACGGAGGAAGTTGCTCACACAGTATGGGCAGCTGAAATGCTCGGTGGTGTGATCCCTATTGCTCAGGATGACATCAATAAGCTCAATGACCGTTATCAAAATGTTTACGGTCAACATTAAATATCTAATTTTCGTCAACGAAGACATATCAAAGAACACGCAAAAGTAAGGAAAAATAAATGGTAATGACCAATCCATTTGAAGGTAAAGAGTTATGGTTTGCTGTAGGTTCTCAGGATCTCTACGGTGAAGATGCATTGCGTCAGGTTGCACAGCAGTCTGCGGAAATTGCAGATACTTTGAATGCTTCTGGGAAAATTCCGGTCAGACTGGTTTTGAAGCCAACTTTGAAAGATTCTGATTCCATTAAGAATTTTATGGTTGACGCTTCCGCAAGCCCAGAGTGCATTGGTGTAGTCGCATGGATGCATACTTTCAGCCCTGCAAAGATGTGGATTCGCGGTCTCAACGTGCTTAAGAAGCCTTTGCTACAGCTCAATACTCAGCATCATCTTGAGATTCCGTGGGAAACCATGGATATGGACTTCATGAACCTCAATCAGGCAGCGCACGGCGATCGTGAATTTGGCTATATCGTCAGCCGTCTTGGCATTCCTCGCAAGATTGTTATCGGCCACTACACCGACCCAGACGTGGCTGAGCGCATTGGTGCGTGGGCTCGTGCTTGCGCGGGTTGGGATGCAGCAAACGCCATGAAGGTTATGCGTTGGGGCGATAACATGCGCAACGTTGCAGTTACCGAAGGCGATAAGACTGAAGCAGAGCGCGTATTTGGAACTTCCATCAATACATGGTCCATTAATGAACTTGCCGCATATGTTGACAAGGTTAAGAAGGATCAGGTCGAAGCTCTTATTGAGGAATACAAACAGGAATACAATGTTGCTCCTGAACTCCTCGGCGACCGCTATGAATCTCTTTATGTAGCAGCGCAGGAAGAAGCTGGCATGCTTAACATGATGGCTGATGCTGGTGCTACTGCTGCAGTTGATAATTTTGAGGATTTAGGCACACTGCGTCAGCTCCCTGGTGTTGGGGCACAGCGTTTGATGGCTAACGGCTTCGGCTTCTCCGCAGAAGGTGATTGGAAAACTTCCGTGCTGGTGCGCATCGGCAATGTGATGGGCTACGGCCTTGAAGGTGGCTGCTCCTTGATGGAAGATTATTCCTACAACTTTGTGCAAGGCAAAGAAAAGATTCTCGGTGCTCATATGCTTGAAGTTTCTCCAACCCTGAAGACCGATGGCAAGGCAAATCTCGAAATTCATCCTCTTGGAATTGGCGGCAAGGAAGATCCTGTTCGTTTGGTCTTCACTGCAACACCTAAGAATGATGCGGTTGTTATTGCAATGTCTGATATGCGCGAGCGTTTCCGCCTTGTGATGAATGTGGTCGATGTAGTTGCTCCAGACAAGGAACTTCCAAAGCTTCCAACAGCCCGTGCTCTATGGCAGCCACGCCCATCCCTCAAGACTTCCGCTCAGAGCTGGCTTCTTGCTGGCGCAGCACATCACACTTGCATGACCACTCATGTGGGGCGTGAAGAGTGGGAAGACTTCGCACGCATCGCAGGTGTTGAGCTTGCAACAATCGACGAGAATACAACTGCAGCTCAGTTCGAAAAGGAACTGCGCCTCAGCGATGCATATTATCGCCTAAATGAGCACTTCTAATGAAGAACACTTCTGAAGATATTTCAGAGAATAGCTCTAGATAATC
>CAUUJV010000024.1:0-3809 GCA_963545565.1 uncultured Alloscardovia sp.
GAGGAACACCACGAGGTGCTGGAGCAATACCAGTAAGCTCGAAGGTGCCAAGTGGCTTATTGTCACGAGCAAACTCACGCTCACCCTGATACACCTGAATCAAAACGCTTGGCTGATTGTCTTCTGCAGTTGAGAATACTTCAGAGCGCTTGGTAGGAATAGCAGTGTTGCGATCGATGAGCTTAGTCATAATGCCGCCCTTGGTCTCAATGCCGAGGCTCAATGGGGTAACGTCAATCAGGAGAACGTCTTTACGGTCTCCCTTGATAACGCCAGACTGAACTGCCGCACCAACTGCCACAACCTCATCTGGGTTTACAGACTTATTAGCTTCCTTACCGCCAGTGAGTTCCTTTACGAGATCCTGCACTGCTGGCATACGGGTAGAGCCACCGACCAAAACAACGTGATCAATCTGAGACACAGAAACGCCAGAATCAGCAAGCACTGCGTTGAATGGTGTACGGCAGCGACCAAGCAAGCTGGAAGTCATTTCCTCAAAGTGAGCGCGAGTCAAAGTCTCATCCAAGTGAACCGGGGTTCCATCAGGAGTCATTGCCAAGTACTGCATAGAAATGCTGGTGGAGCTGGAAGAACTGAGCTCCTTCTTAGCCTGTTCAGCAGCTTCCTTCAAACGCTGAAGAGCAATCTTGTCCTTAGAAAGATCAACTCCATATTTGTTCTTTACTTCGGTTACAAGCCAGTCGATAATTGCCTGATCCCAGTCGTCGCCACCAAGCTTGTTATCACCGTTGGTTGCCTGTACCTGAATTGTTGCGAAGCCATCTTCCGCATCCTTGCCAATCTCAAGCAAAGAAACATCGAAGGTACCACCGCCAAGATCGAATACCAAAATGCGCTCGTCTTCTTTACCTTTTTCAAGGCCATAAGCCAAAGCTGCTGCGGTTGGTTCGTTGATAATGCGGAGCACGTTGAGACCAGCAATTGCGCCAGCATCCTTAGTTGCCTGACGCTGTGCATCGTTGAAGTATGCAGGGCAGGTGATAACTGCGTCTGTTACCGGCTCACCAAGATATGCTTCTGCGTCCCTCTTAAGCTTCATAAGAATCTGAGCAGAAATCTCCTGTGGAGTCCAATCCTTATCGTCAATCTTGACAGTCCAGTCAGTTCCCATGTGACGTTTTACAGAAGAGATAGTGCGATCAACATTGGTTACTGCCTGACGCTTAGCAACCTCACCTACGAGAATTTCGCCAGACTTGCTGAATGCCACAACAGACGGAGTAGTGCGAGCGCCTTCTGCGTTCACAATAACCGTTGGCTGACCGCCTTCAAGAGTGGCGATGCAAGAGTTCGTGGTTCCTAAGTCAATGCCTACTGCGCGTCCCATAATAATTCCTTCCATTCGAGCTGTTTAGTTGCCTTTCCTCAGTGCATGTGCGATCGGAATCGGCTTCACAGCTTTACAGTTTTTATTCTGTCTTACTTTTCGTTCTTTAAGATCCTTCAAAAGTCGATATGTAATTTATCAACTTCTCAAAGCTCTTCCAAAACTTGAGTCTACACCACTCAACTTTTGAATACCAACTTTTATTCCCGAATAGACACAAAAAATTAGAGAATTGCGATAAATTGAAACTCAGAATCTATAACATTTTTTTGCAACACGATTTTTTACAACACGTCAAAATCGTTCTTGACCGCATAGTTCGTATATGTAATGTCTGATTTCACTTTTTCTGAAGGAGACATATCAATTTTGAGCTCATTCGCGTTGAGACCTGTAGTCACGTCGCACTCAACGATTACAGAATTCGAGGGGTACAGAGGAATATCTCCCCGATAAACCACGCGAGACTGGTATGTCAGCTGCTCAAAGTTAAGAGATTGCGTAGCGTTAGATGTTTGAACTTTCACGTTGCCTATGAGACCGCCGGTTGGAGTGTAAAGATAAATTCTACGATTTGCTTCACCGCCAGCATTAGAAATATACGAAGGTAAGGTCGCTGCTTGTTCAGCTGTCAAGCGATTCTTAATAGTTAGCGTCACATGGTACGTGGCTACACCGTTAGTAACAGATTTCTTTTCGACTTTTACAGATTGGTTAAGATACCAATCCATCTTTGACGCTTTAAGCTCCTCCGTATAAATACCAGCAACAGGATTTTGCGAATCAGTGGCGACTTCACCTGTCACCCCAATTCTTCTGAGCGCATTTTGCTCATGACTCAGCACTGACTTCGCTTCTTTATAAAACTGGTATCCGCAGAAGCCTAGCGCAATAGCAACAATAAAGAGAATACCTAAAATAAAGGGCCACTTCTTTATCCTAGTTTTGGCAGCACCGCTAGATTTTATATGTCATCCATTTTTTTGATGAGTGCTGCGCCATAATATGTAAACTTCTATCTCCGATTTATAAAATACGTCGGCTAGTTTACATCAATCCCCTCTGCAATATGTATAAAACCTACATAATGCACAGATTACTTACTACTCAAAGTTAAGATTACGCATTCCACTGCGCAATGACGTGATCCTCATGATGCGTTGTGAGGACGCAATAGTGAGCAGTGTCGAGCCTAAAAATTCGCGCTTGATCTGGTTGTAGTCCTAGCCACTGCGTTGTCAAAATACGCAAAATATGAGCATGCGCCACACACATCACATTCTCGCCAGCTTCAAGCTTTGGCATAATGCAGCTAATTAATTCTCGCGTACGCTTCGCTGCCATTACAGAAGATTCTCCAGAGCCGCTGATAACTTCAATCGTTTTTTCGCCCTCAAGTTTCTCAATACGAGTTCCCTGCAGGTTCTCCGGCAAAGTTGACGGGCCTCTGTCCCAAATATTCCACGTTTGCGTTCCTAAAGCCTCGGCAACTTGCGCACGTGTTCGGCCTTCAGCACCGCCATAATCCCATTCAGCTAGATTCTTATCAACGCAATAACCTTCAAAACCCGCCAATTGTGCTGTTCTTTGCGCACGTTTCAAGGGGCTTACAATCACGTTTTCCGGCTCTATTGAACTACCAAATTGCTCGCGCAGACGTTTACCTGCCGCCACTGCTTGGTTTTCACCTATTTTTGTAAGAGGAATATCGGTGCGCCCTGTATATTGCCCGGACTCACTCCATAGTGTCTGTCCGTGCCGCAGAAGAATTAGATTCCCTGTTTGTGCCATGGTTAGACTCTACCGCAAAATAATGAGACAATAAACTTATGAGCTTTAGTATGGATAATTCTGAGATTCTTGAACAGATACATTCTGTAGATTCCAAGATTACACAGCAGCGCAATAAAATTCAGAATGACCCTGATGACCTCTCGGATAAGCTCCTCAAAGCTGTAATTCCTGCTCTTGCTGGAATCGTGATTGGGCAAATTGCCACAATAGCATGGAACAAAATCATGCCAAGCTCGCTTGCGCAAGGCAAAAAGGGGAGAGGGAGAAAGACTCAAAATCTCACGACTTCCCCTGAGGAAGTAAATGTTGCAGTAAGTATTGCCGCAGCTGCCGCATTCGCTGCCTTCTCCAGTGCGCTCGGATCTGTTGCTTCTCAGCTCTCACAACGTGGGTCTCAAGCCATTGTCGACCATAAGCACAGCCGTAAAAATATGGGTAAAAGCAGAAAGAAAAAGTAGGGAAAAACTAAATCTTGGTAGATGACACTCTTTTCTAAGAGTATTTATAGGTGTTAAGTATTCATACATACCAATTGATGTCATGCTGTTTCAAAAAGCATATTTAGCATATTACGCGCAGAATGCCGTGACTCTGTTTGTGTTCACGCAGTTTTGTTGTGGTATTGGTGGAGCCCCGGGGGAGTGTTTACTCAACCCTGGGGCTT
>CAUUJV010000025.1:0-2797 GCA_963545565.1 uncultured Alloscardovia sp.
GCAGTTAAATCTTGCTGCAGAAAAAGCAACTGCTGAAGGTGAAAAGAACTCATTGCTGGCACAAAAAGCAGCGGCACAAAAGGCAGCTGAAGAGGCAGCAGCACAAGAAGCAGCTTATAAAGCACAACAAGCAGCGCAAGAACAAGCTGTAGCTTCTTCTGCTAATACAAGTTTTGCAGCCCAAGTACAAGCTGTAAACAACAATAGTGGTGCAGCAGCTACTCCAACTCAAACAAATGTGACGCAACAAGCAGCAACTACTACTAGAACTGTGAGTCGTCCTACATATAGTTCATCTGCTTCAACTTATCCAGTTGGTCAATGTACATGGGGAGCAAAAACATTAGCTCCGTGGGCTGGTGATTATTGGGGTAATGGAGCTCAATGGGCAGCAAGTGCGGCTGCAGCTGGTTTCCGTACAGGTTCAACACCTCAAGTAGGTGCAATCATTTCATGGAACGATGGTGGTTATGGACACGTTGCTGTTGTAACAGCTGTTCAATCAGCTACAAGTATTCAAGTATCTGAAGCAAACTATGCAGGTAATCAAGCTATTGGAAATTACCGTGGTTGGTTCAATCCAGCTGCTGCAGGACAAGGCTCATTTACTTACATCTATCCAAATTAATGAATAAAGAATAAAGAGATAAAAAGCGCATGATGCGTTTTTTATTTTTGATTGAAAAATTAACTAAAAAGGGTTACAATGTTAATTGGAGAATATTTGTAACTGGTTTACAAAGAAACGAATACATACTGGAGGAAATTATGTCGTTTTCTGATTTAAAGCTCTTTACTCTTTCGTCCAACCAAGAATTGGCTAAACGTGTTGCTCAAGAGATTGGCATAGAGCTTGGAAAGTCAACTGTGCGTCAATTTTCCGATGGGGAAATTCAGGTTAATATTGAAGAATCTATCCGCGGGAAACATGTTTTTATTTTGCAATCAACGAGTTCTCCTGTCAATGATAATTTGATGGAAATTTTGATTATGGTGGATGCATTGAAACGTGCAAGCGCCGAGTCTATCAATGTTGTCATGCCTTATTATGGTTATGCTCGTCAAGATCGAAAGGCACGCGCCCGTGAACCGATCACTTCAAAATTAGTTGCAAATATGTTGCAAGTGGCAGGTGTGGATCGTTTGTTGACAATTGATTTGCATGCGGCTCAAATTCAAGGATTTTTTGATATTCCAGTAGATCATCTCATGGGTGCTCCTCTCATTGCGGATTATTTTGAACGTCGTGGAATGACAGGTACTGACTATGTGGTTGTCAGCCCTGATCACGGTGGTGTGACGCGCGCTCGTAAATTAGCTGAATTTTTGAAAACACCGATTGCTATTATTGATAAGCGACGTAGTGTAGATAAGATGAATACGAGTGAGGTAATGAATATCATCGGTAAAGTGGAAGGCAAAACTTGTATTTTAATTGACGATATGATTGATACAGCTGGGACAATTTGCCATGCTGCTGATGCGCTTGCTGAGGCAGGTGCGGTAGAAGTTTATGCAAGCTGTACTCATCCAGTACTTTCGGGTCCTGCTATGGATAATATTCAGAAATCAGCGATTAAAAAATTGGTCGTGTTAGATACAATTTATTTGCCGGAAGAGCGTTTAATTGATAAAATTGAACAGATTTCGATTGCTCATCTTTTGGCAGAGGCAATTGTGCGTATTCATGAAAAACGCCCCCTTTCGCCATTATTTGAAACTTTAACGGCTCTTTAATGTAAGAACATCTAGATAGGAATCACTCTGATAGCTGGAGTGATTCTTTTGCTTCAATCAGATGATAAGTGATGAATTTTCTCAATATTATGATATTTTTGCTATGACTTAGGTTTTATAGTATAATAGTTCTATCAGATTTTGGAGGTAAGATATGGATTTGACGAAACGTTTTAACAAAAATTTAGATAAAATTGAAGTTTCTTTGATTCGGCAATTTGATCAATCTATTTCGAGCATTCCTGGAGTTCTTCGTTTGACATTAGGAGAGCCTGATTTTACAACTCCAGATCATGTAAAAGAAGCTGCAAAAGCGGCAATTGATGCAAACAAGAGTCATTATACAGGCATGAGTGGGCTGTTAGAATTGCGTCAGGCAGCCAGTCAATTTGTAAAAGAAAAATACAATCTTTCTTATGATCCTGAAACAGAAATTTTAGTGACAATTGGGGCAACCGAAGCTTTATCTGCTACGTTGACAGCTATCTTAGAAGAAGGAGACAAGGTACTTTTGCCTGCACCTGCTTATCCAGGATATGAACCAATTGTGAATCTTGTGGGAGCAGAAATTGTCGAGATTGATACCACAGAAAATGACTTTGTTTTAACACCTGATATGTTGGAAAAAGCGATTTTAGAGCAAGGAAATCAGCTTAAAGCAGTGATTTTAAATTATCCAGCTAATCCGACAGGAGTGACTTATTCACGAGAACAAATGGCTGCGTTAGCCGATGTATTGAAAAAGTATGACGTCTTTGTTGTTTGTGATGAAGTGTATTCTGAGTTGACTTATACCGATCAGCCACATGTATCTATTGCAGAATTTTTACCGGAGCAAACGATTGTGATCAATGGTCTGTCTAAATCGCATGCGATGACAGGTTGGCGTCTAGGCTTCACTTTTGCCCCAGCTGCTTTTACGGCTCAATTGATTAAAAGCCACCAATATTTGGTGACAGCCGCAAACACAATGACTCAATTTGCAGGAGTGGAGGCATTGACAGCAGGTAAAGATGATGCAGAGCCGATGAAAAGGGAATATATTGAGCGTCGCGATTAC
>CAUUJV010000026.1:0-2535 GCA_963545565.1 uncultured Alloscardovia sp.
CCTGCATGACAGATGAAGAAGCAGCAGAGTCTCTCGTGGAATTCCAGAAGGCTGCTCCAGCTGACGAGATCCTCGCAGCATTAGATAAAGATTTCCGCAAGCCCACTACTCCATTCGCATTCCAGGCAAGCCTTCTGACCCGCGCAAAGGCAAACCGTAAGACTATCGTTCTTCCAGAAGGTGAAGAAGACCGCATTATCAAGGCTGCAGACTACTTGCTTGAGCGCGATGTAGTTAATTTGATTATCGTCGGGGAAAAAGATGAAATCCTCGCACGTGGCGAAGAACTCGGTTTGAAGAATCTCGAAAAAGCCGCTTTCCAAGCAATGGACGACGAAGAAGTTCTTGCTCCTATGGTTACTAAACTCTGTGAGCTTCGTGCTAAGAAGGGCATGACTGAAGAGCAAGCTCGTAAGCAACTCACCGACGCATCATACTTTGGCACTATGCTTGTTGTACTCGGCAAGGCTGATGGTCTTGTTTCTGGTTCAATCAACTCCACTGCAAACACTGTGCGCCCAGCACTTCAAGTAATCAAAACTAAGCCTGGTCAGTCTCTCGTTTCCGGCGCATTCCTTATGTGCTTCAAAGACCACGTGGCAGTATTCGCAGATTGTGCAATCAATCTTAATCCAAATGCCGAGCAGCTTGCAGACATCGCGATTCAGTCCGCAGAAACAGCGAAGGCATTCGATATTGATCCTAAGATTGGCATGCTCTCCTACTCAACCCTCGGTTCTGGTAAGGGCCCCGATGTTGAACTCGTTGAGGAAGCCACGCGTATTCTGCAAGAGAAGGCTCCTGAGCTCGCTTCCGTTGGTTCCATTCAATTTGATGCAGCGTGGTCTCCTGAAGTTGCAGCTACAAAGGCTAAGGGTAATCCTGTTGCCGGAAATGTCAACGTTTTCATCTTCCCAAGCCTCGCAGCTGGAAATATTGCATATAAGGCAGTTCAGCGTTCCTCTGGAGCACTAGCTATTGGGCCAGTTTTGCAAGGATTAAACAAGCCAGTGAACGATTTGTCACGCGGTGCTCTCGTTGACGACATCGTGAATACAATCGCCTTGACAGCCGTATATGCGCAGATGGAAGACTAAAGGATAGTCAGTCAAAACTCAATCATCCAGTTACTCCTCTTTCAGCTACCTTTATATTGGATTTATAGCGTCTGTTACATCATCTATGAACCCTAGAAAAGTAGCGCCTGAGGAGTAACGTAATAAGAGATAAGTTATCGCAAATTTTTGGAGGAAGCCCTAATGGCTAAAACCGTTCTGGTTATTAACTCTGGTTCCAGTTCAATCAAATATCAGCTTGTAGACCTTGAAAGCGGCGAAGGCTTGGCATCTGGCCTCGTTGAAAAAATCGGTGAACCTGTCAATGGTATTTACACCCACAAATACAATGGCGAAAAGCACGTCTTCGAAGATGAAGTCATTAAGGATCATGAACAGGGTCTAAAGCGCGTGCTCGCTTTCTTCGATGAATTCGGCCCAAACCTGAGTGAATATGACCTTGTTGCAGTTGGTCACCGCGTGGTTCAAGGTGGTTCCGTATTCCCAACTCCAGCTCTCGTAACTCCTGAAACCATTCAACAGGTTAAGGACTTGGCTGTTCTTGCTCCTTTACACAATGGCCCAGAAGCTGTGGGTGCAGAAGTTATGGTTAAGCTGCTTCCTGATGTACCTCAGGGATTTGTCTTCGATAGTTCCTTCTTCTTCCAGCTTCCTGAAGCTTCCAGCACCTATGCTTTGAATAAGGAGGTTGCTGAGAAGTACAAGATTCGCCGTTACGGTGCACATGGTACCAGCCACGAATATATCGGTGGTATTGCACCAGAGTTTGCTGGCCTTCCAGTTGAAGGCACAAAGCAGATTGTGCTCCACATTGGTAACGGTGCTTCAGCATCTGCACAGATTTCAGGCAAGCCAGTTGAAACTTCTATGGGTTTGACCCCTCTCGAAGGCCTTATGATGGGCGGTCGTACTGGCGATATCGATCCAGCAGCAGTGTTCCACCTCATCCGTAACGCAGGCATGAACGTTGATGAGCTTGATACCCTCTTCAACAAAAAGTCTGGTCTTATGGGCATGACCGGCCACGGAGATATGCGTGAGGTTTTTGCTCTCCGTGATGAGGGCAACAAAGACGCAGCTCTTGCGCTTGACGTTTATATTCATCGTATTGTCGGTTACATCGGCAACTACACTGCACAGATGGGTGGCTTGGATCTCATTACCTTCACCGCTGGTGTTGGCGAGAACTCTGCTCCAGTACGCCACATGGTGTGTGAGCGTTTAAAGCCATTCGGCGTCAAGATTGATGAAGAAAAGAACGCTGTGTTCACGAGTGAACCACGCATCATTTCTACCGAAGATAGCTCTGTAAAGATTGCAGTCATTCCTACAAATGAAGAGCTTGCAATTGCTCAGAAAGTTTCACTCCTCGCTGAGAATGGCGACGCGTACGGCAACAAGTTCGGTGCATAAGCTTATCTGAAAGCAAAAGTATAAGCTGTCGCAAAAAGTAGCTAAG